>CAVUHS010000003.1:0-440058 GCA_963741345.1 uncultured Bacteroidota bacterium | reverse complement strand
AAACCTACCAGGCTTTTAAAAAAGAAAGAGATAGTATACCAAAGGATGGGAAATATAAAATGCGCTTAAAGGGTCTTGAGCTGAAGTATAAATACAATCCCAACACCGTCATTCAAATGTTACTTACGTTTGTCGACTGCGTCGATACCATGTCGGGTTTCACCTGGCATACACATCCAAAATATGACCTGGCTATTTTAAAATTTAATGATTACAAAAATATCCGGTATAGCGGGCATGCCTTGTTCTTAAAAGATACTTCAAAAATCAGGCAGGGTAAATATTTATGCCGGCTGGGATTTCCTTTTCCTGAATTTTCAAATTATAAGTATAACGAATCGACCGACAATATCGAATGGACAAATACGGGCAATCAAAGTTCACCCCGGTTTCCCATTGAAGGTATGGTTACGCGATTTTTGTCTGAAGACAATAAGGTAACGGGAATAGAACTGAGCACACCGGGTCTAAGGGGTCAAAGCGGCGGGCCACTGTTCAATGCAGAATGCACTGTTTATGGTATGCAGTTTTCCACCAAACACCTGCATCTCGGATTCGATCTTATCAACAAGGAAATTCTCGTCGATAATAATATGATCAAAGTATCAGACTATTCCTTCCTGCATTTAGGACAATGTGTTCATGCAGATATCATCAAGGAGTTTTTAAAAGAAAAAAATGTCGCTTACTATGAAACGAATTAGAACGTTATTTTTCAAGCAATAAAACGCGGAAAAACAAGTGATTTTACTATTTCCGATAATAATTAATTTAATATAAATTACAGAAATTCAGACAGTTACACGCATAGTCTCCAGAAAGAAATCAAACGAATCCATATTTTCCTTAAATTAGTTATTACCTAACCTACCCTAAACCTTCGATATGAGAAAGATATTCTGCTGGAGACTGGTATTTATTACAATTCCTCTTCTCTTCAATTCCGCACAGGCACAACCCGACAATTTTGCATATGCTTTTACCGCCCTTAATAAAGGAGGCGGAGAATGGGTTGCATTAAGAAAGCTCGATACCCGCACGGGCGAATTCAGTAGTATCCTGCTTAGCACGCAGGACAATAGTCAGAATTTAGTTGACGTTCACGCTGTACAAAATGAATGGGGGGAAAACAATTACATCACCGGTAAATCTTGCACAGGGCAATGTGACTGCACAACCGACAATAAATAATGGTGTTGCTGCCATTGCTTACGACCGCAAGTCCAACCGCCTGTATTTTACTCCCATGAGCACAGACCAGCTTCGCTATATTGATCTAAACACGATGCAGGTGTCTGCTGATTTGGATCTATACTTTAGTAAAGCCGGTAAATATGATCCGAAGTTTGCAGGTCCGATCAGTCGCATGGTCATTGCCCCGGATGATTTTGGTTACACGATTACAAATGACGGAACTCACCTGATTCGTTTCTCGACAACCGGCACTCCGGTGTTGAAAGACCTGGGAGACCTGGTGGATAATCCGCTCAATAAGGAAATGACTGTTCACAGCCCCTGCTCCAATTCCGGGGGAGATGTCATTGCTGATGACGCAGGGAATTTGGTTCTTGTTACCGGTAGCAATAAAGTGTACAGGGTAGATATAGCTACCCGGTTGACGACTTACCTGGCCACGATCTCCGGTTTACCTGCAAAATTCACGACGAGCGGAGTTGCCGTAGATGAAGAAGGAAAAATTATTATCAGCAGTTCCCTGTATTCTGATGCTTATTTTACGGTAGATCCCGAGACATGGTACGCCTTACCTTCCACCGGAACAAAGGAAGTTTACGGGAGCGCCGACCTGGCGAATAGTAATGTATTGCACACAAAATCTGCAACCAATTCAAATTTATTCATTACCAGATCACCTGAAAGACTCAGCAAATTCACGGTATTCCCCAACCCCGTGATGGAAGACCAATTCAGCATCCAGTTTAATGAACTGCCTGCCGGTCAGTATACAATCCAGCTGGCAAATGTGTTTGGTAAAAAAGTGATCGATCAGAAAGTTTCTGTTGCAGGTCTGAAGCAGACAGAAACCATGCAAATACCCAAGTTTACCGCACAGGGGTTTTACTATGTGTATATTCTGGATGCAAACAATAAAGTAGTAGGGACACAAAAACTCGTGGTAGAACGCTGGTAACAATCCTAAGCGTCAACCTAAAGATTTTATACATAGCTGAGCCAGCTTTGAGCCGACACGTGATTTCGCTTATACCGGCCATACCATTTACATAACGGATACATAATAAAAATAAGCCCGATCCACACCAGGTAAACCGTAAACAGATCGAAGCCATATTCCTTCAACCCGGGGACCCTGTTCAGTGGGGTCGTCAGGATCATGTTTTTCCAGCTGAAGCCTGACAATACAGCGCCGAATGTTGCGAGCAGGTGGATTACATAAATATGTACCACATAGTAAAAGAAAGGAACCTGGCCAAAGACGATAATTTTTTTTGATAATGCATTCAGCGGTTTATCGGCCAGGGCCAGAAAAATCATGGCAGGTCCGAGTGTAATCAGCGTATATAAAAGGGATGGCGGATACTTGGTTACATTCAGGTAAGATAAGAGACTGTAAGCAGCATTTTTCTGGTTTGTCCAGTGACCTGAATCTCCAAAATTATTTACTGTTCGCAGCAGGAAAAACAATTCCATAGAAATAAAACCCAGTAAGATCAGCACTTTCATTCTTTTTTCAGGATCGTAATGTGAGCTGAACAGGTGTCCTAAATAGTAGCCGATAGAAAGAATTCCTATCCATGGCAGCACCGGATATTTTACAATGATTAAAAACTGCCCCAATGAAAATTCTGCGGGATCATGCAGGACAGACCATATAAAAGCGGATAATCCCGTCCCGGGCACATGTATTTGATCCAGTAAATTATGACCGGCAATCAGGAAAATAGAAATTACCAGGATCAGTTCTCTTTTCAGATAAATCATCGCCGACAACACGATCATGCTGATCCCGATTGCCCAGATTACCTGTAAGACAACAACGGGATAAGTCGGGTTAAATGTCTGACCCAGTGAGATGATAAATATTTCCACAATGACCAGCCACAATCCTCTTGTAAATAGATAGCTGGCCAATTCTTTCCTGCTTTTGTTCACGCCATACAAATAGACGGAAATCCCGGCCAGAAATACAAAGATCGGTGCGCAATAATGTGTAATCCACCTTGTAAAAAACAACGGAACACTGGTCCTGGTTAAATCCAGCGGGTCATATAAAAAAGCATCATGGTGAAAAAAGTGGCGGACATGATCAAGCGCCATGATGATCATCACAATCCCTCTCAACAAATCAATGGAATTGATTCGATTTCCTTTAACAGACAGCGTCTGGAATTTAGGAGTATAAGAGCTATTCAGGGTGAAGGTTGACATATGGATTGAATATTTTGGATGAATGATGACATCGTGTATTGGGAAGAAGATGGGAACCGGATGCTGTCATTAAGCTGTTCCGGTTCCACCCTTCCCGTTTCTACCTGCTATCCACGAAAAAAGTCCAGAAAGGTCCATCAGATCGTTAATCCCTGTTCATCTGCGTCTTTACTGATGGTTTGCCTGTTGTATAAAATACATTTTTCATTTCCCAGGTCATATCTAGAAGTGTACGGATTCTTCTATTCAGATGCGAAATTAGCGGGCGATAACATATCGAAAAGCCATCAATCATCCATTGGCAGGTATGAGTGAGTCTGCGGGGCTGATTGTTTACCGAACGGTAATCGTGGTGCAGGCGATTTACTAATTTTCTTTCAAAGGATGCGGCGAACCATTCTTACAGGATTTGTAAAACCTTTAAACAGCTTATATCAGCCTAATATTAAAATTGAGCTACCGTACGGTGGATCGGGAAACGGTGATTAACTATTTCTCGCTTACTTGCGGCCCATAAGTGATAAATATGCCGCTGGTGAGATTCATTAAAAAGTTGTTTTCCAAAGGACAGAAACGTCCTTCCATGTTTTCGCAGGCACTGTCTGAAGGCTTTATCGATATGTTCAGAGAAATGGGATATCATATCCCCGATAAAAATACTGACCAGGTTTAAAACCGGAACTTGTTACCATTAATCCTTATCCTTCCTCAGGTCGTCTGATATTAATTTATCAGACGGCCTTTTTTATTTCAATACTTAAAATATTCTTTCACCTTGGAGAGGAACAATTCCTTTTTCCTCCTGCTGACTTCTATTTCCATATTATTGCTCATGACCACCGTTCCGCCTTCCCCACGTACATATTCCTTGATATGCAGGAGATTTATAAGAAAGGATTTATGAATGCGCAGAAAGGTCGTGCCAGCCAGCAGGCATTCGTAGTCAAACAGGGGCTTGGATATCATGATCGTCTTATTGTTCACGAGATGAAAAATGGTATAACTTCTTTGAGCCTCGCAATAGACGATTTCCTCCAATTTTACAATGGTGAATCCTTTTAATGTAGGCAGACAAAGCCTCATTTCCAGTGGAGATCCGGCTTTATTGATATTATATAATAATGCCTCTGCCTGGCCTGAATGCTTATCGATCTTCTGTCTTCTCTTTACACGCTGGACAGCTTCTGTAAGCCGGTCCTCGTCTACAGGCTTCATCAGGTAATCTACGGCACTGAACTGCAGAGCCTGCAGCAGGTATTCATTATGGGCGGTAACAAAGATAACCTCAAAGTCCTTTTCAGGAAGTTCAGCAAGCAGATCCAACCCGCTCTTTCCCGGCATACGTATGTCGAGAAATACCAAATCGGGCTTTAGTTCCTCGAGTTGTTGTTTTGCGCTGGTGGCATTATTGCAGGTAGCTACAATCTCCACGTCCGGGCAATTCAATTCCATCAACTTTTTCAACGTTCGTACTCCATCCGGCTCATCGTCTACGATAATTGCTTTCATAAAAATAATTTATTGGTTATAATATTGAATCTTAACACGGCGCAGGTACCTGTCTTGCCCTCATCCTGTTCACTTAAATCATTTATTTCAAGGCTGCATCCGACATCATATTTTTCATTCATAATTTTTATCCGGTTGCGGAGATTACTTAAACCGACAGAATTGTGGGCGGGTTTATTTAATAATTTCAACTGTTCAGATCGTTTAATGCCGATCCCGTTATCTTCAATGGTACAGCAGATGGTATCATCCAGTTGCGAAAAACAAATTAATAATCTCTTCTCACCTTCATTTTGCATAAGCCCGTGCCAGATGGCATTTTCTGTTAACGGCTGAATCATCAGGGTGGGAATCAGGGTTTCCTCCTTATCAATGCAATTACTCACCACAATCTTATAGGTAAATGAATCATCGAACCGGAGTTTTTCCATCTCCAGATAGTTCTCCAGGTGCTGTAGATTCTCGTGCAAAGTTGTGAAAATCTCCTTTGACTGGTTGAGGGTCATCCTGATCATATGGGCAAACTTGCTCAGGTAACGGGAAGCCTTTTTCTGGTTATTGTCCAGAATCATTCCCTTAATACTGTTCAGGGAATTGAAGATAAAATGCGGATTCATTTGAGTCTGCAGCGCCGAGAGCTGGGCCTCGGCCAGTTGCTGGTTGATAAAGGAAATCTCCAGTTGTTTTTTTGCCAGAGATTCCTGAGACTCTATCTGCTTTAGTTTATTTCCAACCAATGTAGCAATGGTTGTTAATATTTTAACATCCCTTTCCTTAAAATGGTTTTCGTTCGGATGCTCAGAGTCAATGATACCAATCAGTTCATCATCATGTATGATCGGTACGCATAATTCGCTGAGACGCTCCATATCGTCTACCCTGTAACGGTGATCAACCATCGTATTTGGAACCAGCAGGGATTCCTTTGTCAGCATCACATGTCCGACCACACCCTGCCCCGGTGCCACGTCAAAGGCAGACATTTTAATGATTTTGGGATTGCCCTTGGGGCCGAAAGCAGCTTTCTGTTCCATCTTCGTTTTATCCTTATTCCACAGGTAAATGATGCAGTCTTCATAGTTCATCCGACCGATCAGGTTTTTCGTGACGTCCCACAATATATCTTCCACATTGTTTTTACCAGCGATGGAGGAAGAAAAATAATTACTGATCTGTTCCAGCTCAAACTGGTTTTTATACTCTTCTGCGATCAGTTGCTGCACTTTGGCATTTTCCCTTTCCTTTCTTCTTACCGTATTAACCCTGCTTTTATATATGATTATGATAACGCCTGCTACCCCGATTGCAAATGATACAATAAACCAGGACGTCTTCCAAAACGGAGGCTGTATATACATATCTATCGTTTTCACTTGTTGCGGCCAGTGGTTATTCGCGGAATAAAGTTTAATCTGAACGGCGTGCCTGCCACCAGACAAATTCGAAAGCGTGATCGGTGTCTGTTCTGATAGCTCATTCCAACTCGTATCATTTCCATCCAGCGGCCTCCAGGCAAATCGGTTTTCCTCCGGATCGGTAAAGTTGATGGTGTTGAAAATGATCGTTAAATTATTCTGAGAATATTTCAGACGGATGGGTTGATTGAAAGACTGAATCACCGAATCGCGGGTGGTTATTTTTTCGATGAATAATCTGGGTGGCACTCTTTGAGAAAGAGAAATATCGGGACTAAATGAAATCAGTCTGTAACGGGCGCCAATATAAAAACGATTCGATTCCCTGTCGTAAAAACTTCCTCTTCCTGTAGTTGTAATGGCTACCGAAGGCAGGCCGTCTGCATAAGTGAATTGCTTTACGGAATAGTCCCTGATATTAAAGGCAGAAATACCGTTATCAGTCCCCATCCAGATATTATTCCGGATAATGGCCGAGTTCGTTACCGAATTACCATCTACGATATTGTTTTCCGGTTGCCGCAGGTACATGGCGCCTGTAGAACAATTGTACTGCACGATCTCATTATCAAAGGATGACAGCCATAGATTATTGCTTTTGTCCCTGTCAAGTATATACATATAATTAAGCAGCAGCTTACTCACTTTGGGATAAGGAATCAGGGTATCCACTAACTGCTTTTTTAAATTCCAGCGACAGAGTCCGTCACCCGCCAGCCAGATATTACCCTGCAGGTCTTCAGCCATACTGAATACAAAGGTTAATTTCAACAGTGGATTCGAAGCGGTTGAAATTTCAGTAAATGTTCCGGAATTCCTGTTATATCTGACGAGGCTGTTCAGTGTAACAAACGAAATCCATATATTCTTTTTCGAATCTTCAAAGAAAGACCTGGAATTAATTTCCTGGATCCAGGCAAGCTGCGGAGGGACTTTTAAAAGCCCGTAATGATAATTTCTGGTATTCATCCATACGATACCCCGGGCAGTCGCAACCCACAAAGTATCTTTACTGAATGGAATTATATTGCTGATGGTGTTGCTGTAATTCTTAGCCGGATTAAAAAGAACTGTCTCCTTCAATTTCCCGGATTTTTTATCCAGTATCAGCGTCCCCCCTTCATTCTGCAGACCGGCAAATATGGAATTCTTTTCGATGTAGATACACTTAATATTATGATTAATCAGGCTGGCAGATTGTTGTGACAAATCAGTAACGGAGAAAAAAGCATTGTGGAGGTTCTGTTTATAAAGGCCGTCTGTAGTCCCAACCCAGAATCGACCTTCCTTATCCTTAAAGACGGTTGTGCAGACATCTTTTGAAAAGTATTTTTTACCGTCACATATTAGCTGCTGGTTCCTGGTTAATTTGAATAAATAAAAGCCATTATTCCTGCAGGTGATCGCCAATAAGCTATCGTTGATATAAAATAACCTGCTCGCCCACCCCAGTTCGGTCCGGATAGAAAAAGGCATTGGGCTGGAAGAATATTCGGGGGAATAAATATTTGCCAGATCAATCGTATTTCTATCCATATTGAGTATTAATAATTCACCATTCTTCCCGCTGTAGGCGATTCTCATTTCTCCCGCAGAATCCGTCAACAGTTTCTTGAGATATTCTTTTTTGGATATATAAAACGTATCAATCCGGTTTGCCACCGGGTCGTAGAGGCTGCCATACAAACCATTTTGCTGTAGCGTGTATCCATTTTCAAAGGAACTCACCCAACCGCCAAAGATCATTTCCCGTTTACCAACATCATCCGGAAGATGATAATCAAAACGATTTACAAGTCTTCCGGAATCATTGAAAATATAAAGGCCGGTTTTGGTAGAGATGATATAATTGCCCTTCGTGTCTTTTACAATATCAAACACATTGTTGGCCCAGAAGAAGATGTTGGAATCGCAGGGTACTATAAATTTTTTGTAATTGCCGTTAGCGGGATCATAGGAAAATGCCCCGGCACGGGTGGCTCCTATAATCTCATTGGATGGCAGGCGGCTAATACATTTCAGGAGGTTATCCGGCAGTGGTGAACCGGAGCTGCTTTTAAAAAGAGACTGAAATAATTTGCCATCAAACCGGTTGATCCCTTTATGGGTTGAGACCCAGATATAGCCGGTTGAATCCTGCACAATTCCTGAGATATAATTGTTAGATAAGCCCTCTAAACGAGTATATCTCATGAAATTAGATTCATCAAGATCCTGTGCCGGAAGGCGGATAGCCACAAACAGACAGGCCAGTACCCACCCCGCCAGGAGCTGCAATTTGGACAGTTTCAATTCTCGCAACGAGCATTCGTATTAGGATTTAAAGGTAATCACTTGTTTAAATAATTGATTCATCCGGACTGCCATTCGGTGGGGCGGCTCCCGTTGGGAAAACCGATCCCGCCTTTCATATTTCCGTGGCTACCGATTGTACAGCAGTCCTGTTAAAATATTTCCCCAACGGGGCAGGAAAACCACCTGAAGGGCTAAAAACGGAGATCATAATCCAATGCAGACATTTTGCCATTCAGCTTATTCAGACTAAGGATGTATCTTTTGGTATCCCCCATACTAAAGTTGGAACTATGAATTCCTCTATATCTTTTTCCGAATTGCACACCGACAGGCTGATATTAAGAAGACTGACCGAAGGTGATGGTCCTGAAATTTTCACCCTTCGTTCTGATGAAAATGTGAACCGGTTTTTAGACCGGGCCAAGCCTGAAAATATAGAGGAAGCCATTGAATTTATCAGAACTATAAAAAATGGATTGAATGTAAGTCAATGTACATACTGGGCAATCCAATTCAAGAACCAATCCAAATTAATGGGGACCATCTGCCTTTGGAATTTTACTGATGAACATACAGTAGCTGAAATTGGATTTGAATTAATGCCCGAATACCAGGGCATGGGAGTGATGCAGGAAGCAATACAGTGCGTGATAAAATTTGGATTTGAGAAAGTTTCATTAGTACGTATCGACGCCAATACCCAATCTGAGAATACAAAATCCATCAGGCTGTTGGAAAGAAATCATTTTGAATTGCAGCCACAAAGATTGGATGAAAATAATTTATCAAACCGCGCTTATTCACTTACTCCCCTGATCCGCGGTTAGTTTAATAATTGAGTCTCCCGTTGTGGGCGGTCTTTCTATTTAGGAGTGGATGGCGCACAAAATTTATTTACTTTTAGTTCTAACAAGGCGGCATGTTTTAAAAATTCGTGATGAAAAAAATCTGCTGGTTAAAGTTTTTTTTATTGGTCGTTTGTTGCATTTATGCATTCACAGGCCATTCACAGGTCAACAGTTTTTTAAAAGCCGACGGTAAAAGAATTGCAGACGGCCGGGGTAACAACATCTTACTACGCGGAATCGGCCTTGGTGGCTGGATGTTACAGGAAGGTTATATGCTTCACTTTAACAAAGAAGGGCAACAATACAGGATCCGGCAGCGCATCGATTCTTTTTTAACAAAGGAACAGACGATGGAATTTTACAATTTATGGCTTTCCAATCACACTACTAAATCAGACATTGATTCCCTGCATGCCTGGGGATTTAATTCCGTTCGACTGCCCATGCACTATAAGTTATTCACTTTACCTGCCGATGAAGAACCCGTGGTTGGTCAGAATACCTGGCTGCCAACCGGATTTGCGTTGACGGACAGCCTTATCAGCTGGTGTAAGGCAAATAACATGTATGTAATTCTGGATTTGCATGCCGCTCCCGGTGGCCAGGGGAATGATTTGAATATTTCCGACCGGGATCCATCAAAACCATCCCTGTGGCAAAATGAAGCAAACAGGAAAAAAACAATCAGCCTGTGGCGAAAGCTTGCTGAACGATATGCCGGCGAACCCACAGTTGCCGGTTATGATATCCTGAACGAGCCAAACTGGGGATTTGAAGACAGCCTGAAGGACCGGAACGGACTGAATGAACAAAAGAATATTCCGCTAAAACAATTACTGCAGGACATTACCTATGCAATCAGGGAGGTTGATAGAAATCATATTATTATTATCGAGGGAAACGGCTGGGGTAATAATTATCATGGGATGCTTCCCCCCTGGGATGATAATATGGTGCTGAGCTTTCATAAATACTGGAATCAAAATGATCTTCATTCGATTCAATATATTCTGAATTATCGTGACCAGTATAATGTCCCGGTCTGGGTGGGAGAAACGGGAGAAAATTCAAATGTATGGTTCCGGGAGGCCATACATCTTTTTGAATCCAACAATATCGGCTGGGCCTGGTGGCCATTGAAAAAATTAGGTAACAACAATCCTCTGCAGATCCCTTCGAATCCGAAATACGATGCGCTGGTAAACTATTGGAATGGGAAATCCGGCAGGCCGGCTCCCGCAGACGCCTATGGCGGATTGATCGAACTTGCTAAAAATGCAAAATGTGAAAATAATCTGGTGCACCGCGATGTGGTGGATGCCATGATGAGACAGCCTTTCAGCGATCAGGCAATTCCTTTTCGAGAGAATGAAATAAAGACCGGCAAAATTATTTTTGCGGTTGATTATGATTTGGGAGTAAACGGATCCGCTTATTACGACCTGGACACTGGCAACTACCGGATATCAACCGGGAAGGAATCTGTCGGAAACCGTGGCCGAGTCTATCGAAATGACGGTGTTGATATTTACGAAGATTCACTTCAAAAGGGATTATTTTATGTCGGGCATATTGAGGACGGGGAATGGTTACAATATACCATTGATGTTCAGGATCCGGGGAAATACAAACTCCTGTTTTCTGTTTCTTCCATTAATGGGAACGGGTCCTTTTTTATAACGATCGATGGTAGCGCTGCTGTACGCAAAGACTATATACCTATCCCGGCAACGGGTGGCAATCAAAACTGGCAGAATATATCTTTGGATAATCTGAGACTTGCCAAAGGCATACATCAGCTTCGTGTCCATGCCGGCAACGGGGGATTTAATTTTAAATCCATAGAATTTTTAAAATACTAGATCGACACGACTATAATTTTTGCCAGCTTCCTTCATTCATTTATCTGATTGTCGGGGATTTACTATCCAGCGTCCTGATAAATGCAATGATGTTATTTTGTTCTTTTAGAGAAATTTTCAAACTGTCGAAAGGCAGGGTTTGGTTTTCAATTTTTATGCCAAGGCCTGCTCCCCCGCCCTTTCTGTAAAAATCCATCACCTGTTGCAGATCAGCGAAGACACCATTATGCATATATGGTGCGGTAAGGGAAGCATTCCGTACCGTTGGCGTTTTAAATGCATGCTTAAAAGATTCCAATTTTACTATATTATACCTGCCCATATCCGGGTCAATTTTATTCTCCCGGATGGATTCGGGTACACCGATCACTTCGGACTCGATTTTTAAATAACCGGGCGGAAATGTCCCGTTAAATAAGGGCATATAGTGACAGGTGGCACATTTGGCCTTACCCATAAACAAATTAAATCCGTTTATTTCATCGGTATTCATCATTGTTTTATCACCTCGCATAAACGCGTCGAAGCGGCTGTTTAAAAAAGTCAGGCTCCGTATATAAGAGCCAATCGCATTCATTACTTCAAATGTATCTATCCGGGTTTTGTCTTCATGAGGGAATGCAGACAAAAACATCTGGCGGTATTTTTTATCCTTCCAGAGTCTTTGCACAGACAATACCATGGAGCCATGCATTTCATTGGCGCTATGCACGACACTATGCGATTGTTCTTCCAGGGAATTTACGCGAAGATCATAAAACAGGGATGGCTGCAGGGCTGCATTGATTAGAGTGGGAGTATTTCGTTCCAACAACGCAGTTCCACCGATTACCGTATTTTTTGTCAATCCGTCGGCAAAAGCCATTCCCGGCTGATGGCAGGACCGGCAGCTTCTTTTACCGGTGCCGGAGAGAACCGGGTCCGAAAAAAGTTTTTCACCCAAAATTATTTTCTCCGGGGTCATAAACGCCGAATGATCCGGCGCATAGGCATTCACGTTAAAGGCATTGGTATCAAAAAGAGTTTTGGCCTCCTGGTTTAATAAGCGATTGTACTTATTGCTGTGAATTCCTGATTTCTGTTCGCGATCAGAAATACCGATGGTCACCGGGTTGCAATACCTGGTTATAAAAGCCATCCGGTCAAATGAATCAAAGTCCGGGTTGGTTCTCAGATAATCTGCTGCATGTTGGAATCTTTCACCGAGACGGTCTGTATCCTCCTGCCCGCGATAATAGTCAATTGCTAATTGAACGGATTCCAGGGCAGTCGCGGATTCCTCCATGCTTTTGAGCGTAAGGGGGTTGTCAAAGCCGGATATACCGAGTGTCATGATCCTGAAAACTTCCAGTTTGGCTGCATCGAACACCTGCCAGTCCATCATCACCATATTCCCAAACCGTTTTCTATAGAGATCGCCATTTAATCGGAGAAGGCCCAACTGAATCAATAATTCTTTTTTTCGCGAGGAATCGGGTACCGGAAAAAGCATTGGTTCGATTACCTGCAAGCCCGCAGGCTCAATAATTTTTAATTCCGGAAGTTCCAATTCCTGAACAGGCGGCCCGTTTATCAGCCTGGATGTTGCCGGGTCAAAATATTCGGTCGCCCACTCCATTTTTTTGTAAGCAAGCCTGACCTGTAGAAACAGCTTTTGCAATTGCACAGCCGAAGCCCCTCCCAGGGTAGCCGTTTGAAGTTGTGAACAAATAGTTGTGAAGCTGTCAACCTGTGATACCAGGGTTTCGATGATTTTCTTTGTAGGAGGTGATGATTTTTCTTTACATGAAAAAAAGACATATGCTGAAATGAAAAGCAGCAGTATGGAAAATATGAAAGTTTTCTTCATGAATGCAGGCAGGAAGATAAGAAATTACTATCAGGCCGGTTATTTTACCAGGTCAAGCGCCGCCTTGAGTTGCCTGGCCGGCACAACGCCGCTTTGCCTCCATTTCACTTCTCCTCTTTTAAAAATAATCAGGGTTGGTACACTTTGAATCTGGTAGGATGCAGCCACTGCAGGATTCCTGTCAATATCAACTTTGAGGATCGTTAATGATTCGCCCGTCAATTGTTTCAATTCCTTCAGGATCGGCGGCATCATTTTACAGGGCCCGCACCACTCTGCTGAAAAATCAACCAACACCGGTTTGTCACTATTGAGTATTTCCGAAAATGATTTGGGTTTATCCTGAGTTTCCATCGGGTTTCTTTTTGAAGATGCTAAATAATAAGCCGCCCATAAAACCAAAATACAAAGTACTGTTTAGTGGTTTGGATGTTATCATACAGGTGCCGCTCGCGCAACCGATAAAATGGTAGTACCCATAGCCGGCAATGGCTCCCAGGATCACACCCGTCAAAATCAGTTTATTTTTAAGAACCCAATTCTTCATATGTAATTTTCTGATCAGGATTTTTAACAGGCTTCGTAAACGTAGGGCAGGCATACATTCCACAACAACCTATATTAAATACAGCTGTCCCCGCAAAAAACAAGCCGGCAGAAAATAACAGCCACTCATTCATAGCGAATGCCTGCCAGCAAATCATCCCTCCAAACACAAGACGTACAACCCTTATAAAGTTCCAACCTTTTAGTATTCTTTCCATCATATTAATTCAATATTTTTCTCTCCAGTTCATTCCAGGCACCACCATTATAAACCACCAGTCCGCCCGCCGTCAGTATCGATTTGGCCGTGCTACTCCGGGCCCCGCTCCGGCATACTGTGATAACAGGTTTTTGAAGTTTTTTCAATTCGGATATTTTTGTCCTGATACTATCCAGCGGTATATTCCGGGATCCTTTGATATGACCACTATTGAATTCCGCAGGTGTCCGGACATCCACAACTATAGCTCCGTTCTTAACCAGCGAAGCGAAATCGGCGGATGCCCTGTTGAATAGTTTATTGATTAGATTTATCATTGACATTTATTTATTATTTAGATATTTTATAAATACTTCTAAGTGCTATTATAACATGGTGGTTGGGTAAACATAATCCGTAACAGGAAATTTCCCGGATTCGCTCAGGGCTTTAAATCCTCCTTTCACGTTTACCAGGTTATCATACCCCCTTGCTTTGAGAATAGAAATGAAAACAACAGACCGATAGCCACTGGCACAGTGTACATACCATTTATTTTTTTTATCCACTTTCAGCATGCTGTCGTTTATATAATCCAGCGGAGCATTTTCCGCATCAACCAGGTGCTGACTTTCGAATTCGCTGATCTTCCTGACATCCAGTATGTGAATTTTGCCCTGCTTCATTTTTTGGACCAGTTCGCCGGCGGTAACAGATGGGATAATGTCTACCTCTTTCCCTGATTTTTTCCAGGCTTCAAATCCTCCTTTTAAGAATCCTATCGTAAAATCATATCCCACTCGCGCCATGCGCGTTATCACTTCCTCTTCCCTGCCTTCATCAGTGATGATCAATATCTGTTGATTGATATCGGGAATTAAGGCTCCCACCCAGGGAGCAAAATTTCCATTCACTCCTATATTGATGGAATTCGGGATAAATCCTTCTGAGAATTTTTCCGGATCGCGGGTATCGAGAATGAGAGCACCGGTCTCGTTGGCAGCCGCTTCAAATGCCGACGGACCCAGCGCATGTTTTCCTCTTTCCAATACTTTGTCGATACTTTCGTAACCTTTGATATTCATTAATACATTCAAAGGAAAATAGGCCGGCGGTGGTGTCAGGCCTGTCAGCACCTCCTTTATAAAATTTTCTTTCGATAAACCCGCTCTCAATGCATGGTTCGTTGCTTTCTGATGACCCAGGGTATCGGTGGTTTCGCTGCTCATATTTTTACCGCAGGCACTTCCTGCGCCATGGGCCGGATAAACAATAATATCATCTGCCAGCGGCATGATCTTATTATGGAGTGAATCGTAAAGATGAGCAGCCAGCATTTCAGGCGTAAGCTCAGCCTTCACCTTTTGCGCGAGATCAGGCCGGCCTGTATCACCAATAAAAAGAGTATCTCCTGTAAATAATGCGGATTCCCTGCCGTTTTCATCCGTCAGCAGAAAGCAGGAGCTTTCCATGGTATGTCCGGGAGTATGCAGCACCCTGATCGAACAATTTCCCAACCGGAATATCTCTCCGTCGGCTGCAATTTTTGCCTCAAACCCCGGTTCAGCCGTTGGTCCGTATATGATGATTGCACCTGTTTTCTTAGCCAGGTCCAGGTGGCCGGACACAAAGTCAGCATGAAAATGGGTTTCAAAAACATATTTGATTTTTGCCTTCCTGCGATCCGCTTTATCGATATATGACTGAACCTCTCTGAGTGGATCTATCACAGCGGCTTCCCCATTACTTTCGATATAATAGGCCCCCTGGGCGAGGCAACCGGTATAAATCTGCTCAATCTTCATTATAAATGAATTATTCCGCAAAATTCTATTATCCGAATCAATTTTTATGTGACATAAATCACATAGGACAGAATTCTTTAAAGATCGAGCAGGATTCCGATTGACCGGGTCTAATAATTCAATGTTAATCAAGAACCTGTGACTAAAATCATTTAACCAAGTTGCTCAATTTCGATCTGCTGGTTTTTTAACAACCGGATATTACCCTTGTCTGCCAGTTTTTTCATCAGCCGGGAAATGACTTCGCGGGAGGAATTCAATTCCTGGGCGATTTCGGTATTACTAACGGTAAGAATATTTGTTTTCAATGTATCCTGCTGACGTTTCAGATAGAAAATGAGCCGTTCGTCCATATTTCGGAATGCGATATGGTCGATGGTAAGCAGGAGTTCTTCAAAACGATTGCGGTAAGATTCAAGTACATAATAGTACCAGGATTTATATTTTTTCATCCACTCATCCATAAATTCCAGCGGAATCGTAAGAATGATGGAGTCAGTAACCGCCCTTCCCATAAGCTGGCTGGCCTGCTGACGTGTTGCACATATCATGGAAAGTGCGCAAGCCTGTCCGGGCTGCAGGTAATACATGAAATATTCATTACCTTCCTCATCCTCCCGGAAAATTTTTACCAGTCCACTGGCTACCAGCATAGTAGACCGGAAATACTGGCCTGTTTTCATGAGCAACTCACCTGCCTTTATTTCTTTTCATCCTGCAATGTTCCATTATTTCCTTTAGCAGTTCTGGCTCAAATCCGGGAAACAGATTATGGATCATTTCTTCCATTCTGTTAACATTTTATGCAAATTACCCAATGCTATCATAATTCCTTAGATTTGCAAATTCGAAATGGATGGGAATGCGGCGAGTAAACAGATCACTTACAATTTTTTCCAAATTAATGGCAGGGTTCATTTACCTGTCTTTTTTTTTAGTTCAGTTTAACATCCATTTCAACGGATCGACACAATCCGTTTCTTATTTTTCCAGCGGATACAATTCGGTTAATTATAATCAGCATACCGATTCTACCCTTCAGGTCTGTATTCATAAAACTACCAAGGCAACCGAATTTCAAACTGAATAAGAGATTTAACCCGGAAAATCTTTTTACTGTACTCATGCAACATCAATCCCCGGCCGGGATTGATTACCAATACAAGATCCCCAGGTAAATGAAGAACAGCCACTTGCCCATTACTCATTCAATTCTCCCTCATTAAGGGGTCCTCCAGGCTTAATTTGATAGCCCCAAATCAAATTCTTCCATTTTAATTTTTCTATATGTTCATTTTCCGAAACCGGAAGTGGCTGATTATATCAACCATCAGTATACTGCTGCTACCCCATTCTTTGTTTTCACAGAAACCTTTTCTGACACTTTCTGCGCTTACTGACAGCGCTGATCATTATTTACCCAGGCTGCTGGAAAAAAAGGCATTGCTGAACAGTGCATCGGCAAATGTTACAGATGTCAAACACCAGTTCTTACCCTTCTTCCGGTTTAATGACCAGATTAATATCGGTTCGGATAATTCGCTGCCAGGAAGCTATTATTCTTATGGGATAATTCCTTCCACCTCAAACGGAATACATTCCGAGAATGACTTGCAGTCTGCTACAGGAAATATTGCCGTCCTGTATGGTGAATATGATTTGTTGGATTTCGGATATAAAAATGCCCGCATCAACCATGCTAAATCCGCTGAAGCTTTTCAGGGAGCCGACCTGCAACGGGAAATATATATATTGAACAGCCGGGTAAGCAGGGCATTTTTAAATTTACATCAGAAGCCAGGCAAAACTGGAAAAGGCAAACCGTGCAACGCTATGACACTATCTTCCTGATAATCCGTGCACTGACACGCAGCGGACTAAAGCCCGGATCAGACTCGTCACTGGCAAAAGCGGAGCTGTCGAAACCGGATTGTGTATAATCAGGTCACGGAACAGGCCAAAAATTACCGCGAAGAACTTTCCTACCTGACCGGTATTCCGTTATCAGAAATAAACGCTGACAGCAGTTTGCTTACCGAACATAAAAGGAGAAATAATATCCCCGGTCAATCTGCACCTGTCGCTAATCCCCTGATCGACTATTATGAAAATCTTCGAAATACTTATATTTCCAATGAACGGCTTATTTCCAGAAGTTACCAACCGAGGATAATGCTTACGGCCGCTTCCTGGGCAAGGGGTTCCAGTATTGTTTATGAAGATCAGTACAAACCACTTCCTACCGGTCTTGGGTATCAGCGTTACAATTACCTGGCGGGCATTTCATTTCAATATGACCTCTTCAACGGGATACACAAAAAAGATCGCCTGAAAAGCTTCGGTTTTGTCAGAGAGGCATCTGAACTGGAACTGCAACAACAGATCATTGGTCTGGCATCCGCGTCGAAACAGGCCGACAACAGCATTGAGGTTACGGAAAAAAACCTACAGAATTGCCCATCCAGTACCAGGCGGCTGTTGATACTTATAATCAAAAACTGGCGCAGTATAAAGCGGGACTCATTTCTCTGATTGATCTGACGAATGCGGCCTTCGTGCTGGACAGGTCCATGAACGATTACGTGGAAACGACCGGGAACTGGTATCTCGCACAATTAGAAAAAGCGATTGCAACCGGCAACCTTTCATTCTTTATTCAATCCATACAATAAATAATTATGGTACGCACCGCATTAAAAAGGCCCATTACCATAATCGTGCTTTTTCCGGGCATTCTTTTATTTTCCATATGGCCATCCGCACGATTCCTATTGATATTTTTCCAAAGCTCAATCACCAACCATTTATGTAATCGAACATACGGCGGCATGTCGCCACAACAAATGGAAGGTTTTTTTGCCACCCGTATGCAGGACCAGTTTTTATATGTAAATGGAATAAAAAATATTGAAAGCAAAAACATACAGGGACTTACGCTCATTAAGCTTTCGTTTTATGAAAATACTGATATGGCCGAAGCATCCGCACAGGTGGCCTTGCAGGTGAACAGGGCATCGACATTTTTCCCGCCGGGTGCACTCCCGCCCCAGGTAATTCGTTTTGACGCATCTTCACTTCCGGTTGGAGAGCTGGTATTCAGCAGCAGGACAAAATCGCTAAAGGAAATTTATGATCTGGCGCTTACACGTGTCAGGCCTCTGTTTGCAACGGTTCCCGGCATGTCCTCGGCCCCTCCCCTTTTGGTTCCAACGCAAGGACAGTCGTAATTAACGTGACGCCGGAAAAACTAAGGACGTACAATCTATCCGCCGATGAAGTCGTGGAGCCATCTTCAAGAAATAATTCCATCACACCCTCCGGAAATCTGCGCGTGGATTCAACGATGTTTATTACAACGATCAATTCATTGGAATCCACGGTTGAAAAATTTGAAGACATTCCGGTAAAAAGCAACGGCATCGGGAATGTTTTCATACGGGATATCGCTACTGTGTCAGACGGCGCAGATATTACGGTAGACTATGCCCTGGTGAACGGAAAACGATCTGTTTACATGCCAGTTGTAAAGACGGCTGACGCATCCACCTGGGATGTTGTGCAGACCCTACGAAAACAAACTTCCCGAAATGAAGAGTCTCCTGCCGGACGACGTAGATATCAGTTACGAATTTGACCAGTCAGTATTTGTTATTAATTCAGCAAAAAGTCTGATGACAGAAGGCATACTGGGTGCCATACTTACGGGCCTGATGGTACTGCTCTTTTTAAGAGACTGGCGCAGCAGCCTGGTCGTGATTATTACGATTCCGGTATCTGTGATGGGATCTGTGTTTTTGTTAAAGCTTGCAGGACAAACCGTCAACATCATGACACTAAGTGGCCTTGCACTGGCCATCGGTATCCTCGTGGATCAGGCAACGGTTACCATTGAAAACATTCATCAGCATCTGGAAATGGGAAAACCAAAGAAGCTGGCCATTGAAGAAGCCTGCACAGAAATTTCCTTTCCGCTCTTACTCATTTTACTTTGTATTCTCGCAGTCTTCGCACCCTCTTTTATTATGACCGGTGTACCCAGGGCCATGTTCCTTCCCTTGTCCTTATCCATTGCATTTGCAATGATCATTTCATTTATAGCTGCACAAACACTGGTTCCTGTTATTTCAGTATGGTTACTGAAAGCAGAAAAATTCCGGTACCATCAGAGCGGTATACATGCCCATGCCGGGCTGGCCCTGAACGAAGAGGAGATCGAAGAAGTAGCTGAACACGGAATGCATGAATCCATCAATAGAGAGGAAAATGGAATATTCCAGCGGATGAAATCCGGACTCGGAAAAAAGATTACAGAAATGGATGCCTTCCAGGAAATGGATTGTTTCGGGCTACCTGCTCATTATCATAGCAGCAGCAGCTGTTTGTTATACAGCGATCGGAAAAGATCTTCTTCCAAAAACCAATAATGGCCAGTTGCAACTCAGATTGCGCGAACCACCCGGAACCAGGCTGGAAATAACAGAACGTCTTGCAAAAGACGTGCTGAACATGATCGACTCCACGGTGAGCCATCATGTAGCGATCTCATCAGCCTATGTAGGGCTTGTTCCCAGTAGTTTCGGAACCAGTAACCTGTACATTTTCACCAGTGGCACACAGGAAGCAGTGATACAGGTAAATCTGGATGAAGAATTTAAAGTGAAGATGGATGAGTTGAAGGAGACCCTCAGAAAAAATATTCTTCGTCAATATCCGGAGGTTCTTTTGTCATTTGAGCCAATTGAACTGACGGAAAAAATTATGGCGCAGGGAGCATCCACCCCTATTGAAGTAAGAGTAGCGGGGAAAAATATGCATGACATAAAATCCTATGCCGATTCGCTGGTTTTAACATTAAAGAAAATAGAATTTCTGCGTGATGTGCAAATCGCTCAGCCACTTGCGATGCCAACGATCAATATCCATATAGACCGAAGCCGGATTGCCCTGATGGGGCTGTCCCCGGATGCAGTGGCCAAAAGCGTAACGGATGTTACTTCCTCCAGCCGGTTTACCAATAAGAATCTCTGGCTCGATAATAAAACTTCATATACTTATCAAACGCAGGTGGAAGTACCCGAGTACAATATGAATTCAATAGAACAACTCAAATCGGTGCCGGTCGTAAAAGGGCAAATGCGTCCTGTTTTATCTGATCTCGCAGATCTTACTATCGACAGTTTACCGGGTGAATTTGACCGGAGTGGTCCCCGGCGCTTTGTTACCGTGAGTGCAAATATTATCAGAGGGATCTCGGGTACAGCAACGACAGCTGTCCAAAAAGCGATTGAGGAAATGGGAAATCCTGCAACGGGTCTGGTTCCGGAGGTCAGGGGCATGTCTTCCCTGCTCACCGAGACCCTGAACTCTTTACAAAATGGATTATTGGCTGCCATCGTGGTGATCCTTTTATTGCTGGCGGCAAACTATCAGTCGTTCGGTCTGGCGATCTCGGTATTGGCAACTGTTCCCGCCGTTATACTGGGAGCCATGCTCATGCTGCTGGCTACAGGATCCACACTTAATCTGCAATCCTATATGGGGATTATTATGTCTACCGGGGTCTCCGTGGCCAATGCGATCCTCATTGTCACCAATGCAGAATCCCTGAGGATGGAATATAAAGATCCCTTTCGGGCCGCTACCACCAGTGCAAGTATTCGTTTGCGTCCGATCCTGATGACAAGCCTGGCGATGATTGCGGGGATGGTGCCCATGGCCAGCGGTATCGGAGAAGCGGGCGACCAGTCTGCCCCATTGGGCAGGGCGGTAATTGGTGGATTGATTGCCTCCACGCTGGCCGCATTATTTATTGTTCCCCTGGTCTACGGATGGATCCGGCAGAAATCAAATTTTAAAACAGTCTCATTACTTGCAGAAGATGAAAACCAATAAAAAATTTTACATGAAATATTTCTTTTTTCTTCCTGTCTTCCGTTTTGATTTTTCCGGCCGGTTGTAATTCCGTAAAGCCGGAACCTGTCAAATATAAATCTGAAGAAAAAACACAATTTTCGCTTTCAGGTCGTAAAGCCGTCCGGACTTTCCAGTGAAATAAAACTACCGGGACAACTGGCCGCCTACCAGGAAGTGAGCATTTTTCCGAAAGTGAATGCCTATGTAAAAGACGTGAGCGTGGATATCGGATCCAGGGTTAATAAGGGCCAGTTGCTAATGACCCTGGAGGCGCCCGAACTTGAACAGTCTACGCTGCAGGCAAAAGAAAAATATGCCAGAACACAGGCGGACCTTTCTATTGACAGGGAACATTATGAACGATTACGGGAAGCTTCCCAAACGCCAGGTGCCATTTCGCCACTGGATTTGTCATCTGCTAAAGCAAAAGTGGAATCAGACAGCGCAGTTGGTAAAGCGGCGAAAACGAACTGGGAAATGGAACAGACCATGCAGGCCTATCTGAAAGTGAATGCGCCCTTCAGCGGAGTCATTACCGAGCGCAATGTACATCCTGGTGCATTGGTTAGTGCAGAAGCAAAAGATTCCAGGCCGATGCTCGAGCTAAAAGAGATTAACCACCTGCGCCTCCAGGTTGATATTCCTGAAAATTTAGCAGGAAATTTAAAAGATAAAGACACGATCTCATTTTTTACAAGTACGGCACCCGGAAAGCGGATGATAGGGCATATCAGCAGAAAATCCATGAATATCAATGCACAATTCAGATCCGAGCGTATAGAGGCCGATGTAATGAATAAAGATGGTTTGCTGGCACCGGGCATGTATGCCGATATCGTCATATATTCAAAGGGCAACCGTGAACGGATATACAGTTCCCAAATCCAGCGTGGTCAGTTCTACAGAAAGAAAATATGTACTGTTGGTAAAATCCGGTATCATTTCAAAAGTGGACGTGACATCCGGGAAATGAATCCGGTAACCAAATTGAAGTATATGGAAATCTGGGAAAGGGAGACAGTGTAATCGCTCGGGCAAATGATGAAATAAAAGAGGGCCGATACTAGCATACCACTCAATCAATCTTTCCAAACAACCCTTCCGGTTGTCATTTACTCAACGGGATTCACCTTCTCGAATGCTGCGACGCATTCCGGAGAATTCCTTACATCAGGTAATTTCCTTTTTCACAAAATGGCAAGTCCAATCTTGCTTCAAAAATAGGAGTCGAAGCCAGTTATCCCCTGTAAACCGTTAACTACCGGTTGATTTTACCAATCACTCAACCGGCTGTCATTCGCATCCTAAAAAGTTTATTTTAGAATGGCAATCTTTAAATAGCTAACTTCCAGTAACAACAGCATCATGCCTGTTTGTTTTAACCTTAAGACCAATCAATGTAACGGTTTTCATTTCCAGATAGACCGTGAGGGAGTGATATTTCCAACCAGCAAACGGAACTATTCACCCATACGAATTCTTTTCACAGGTCTCCTTTGCTGCCTGTGCATCCATGATTCAATTGCGCCAACAAAAAACAAGGCGGGGAAGTCATTTCACAAAAATCCATCCCGGCATCACAAAGGCTCAAAATAGACAGCCTTAAAAAAATCCTACTGGTAGCAGACGATTCCGGGAGAGCAGATTGCATGAATTCGCTCAGTTTTGAATATTCCCACTATAACTCGGACTCTGATCAGCACTGGAGCTGGTGGAACCCGGATACTGCCAGGTATTTTGCCATGCAGGCCTTATCCCTGTCAGAAAAAATCCATTACGAAAAAGCCATCGGTGATGCCTTATTGCTGCTGGGCATGATTGCCACTGACTTTAACTTTAAAACTGCCGAAGAATATGCCAGGCAGGCCATTCCGCACTATGAAAAAATAAATGATGAATGGAAACTGGCGCTTGCCCACGCGGGTCTGGGATGGTACCTGTACGCAGAAAGCCGTTTTGAAGAATCAAGGTTCTATGAGGAGCAGGCACTTAAATATTTCATCCGGGTCCAGCATAAAGCGAAAATTTCCATGTTGTACCGGATGATTGGTTTTGACTGGGGAAGCCAGGGTTACGTCGAAAAAGCATTTCAGTGCTCAAGAAAAGATGACAGTGTTATGAGGACAGTGAAGGAACCGGATCCGAAAAACGCCATTTACTCTCCCAGGGCCATGGGATATGTAATCGATGCTTCGGGCGATCACAAAAAAGCGCTTTACTATTTCAGGCAATCTGCGGAAGAAGAAGCAAAACACTACATGTTCCCGGAAAATATCTACGAAAAGCTTGCTGAAACTTTTGCCAAACTACACCAGTACGACTCGGCAGAATACTATTATCATATGGCCAGGAAGGCTTATCCGGCAGGCAATTCGAATATTGCCCCTCTGTATATGGAGCAAAACGAATATGAACGGGCCATCCCCCATTTGTTGGAATTCCTTCAGATAAAGAAACGGCAAAATGATAATAACCAGGTTATGTTTACCCTTGAAAATCTGGCAGCCTCTTATCAGGCACTCAATCAGTTTCAGGCGTCTTTCCCATACGCCAGCGCCCTGGTAAGCATGGCTACACAAAGCGGAGCCAGGCCGTTATTGCAAAATGGCTATGAATTTCTGTGGAAGTACTACGATGCCATGGGGATAAATGACAGTGCATATAAGTATCATATGGAGTTTACATCTATGAAAGATTCATTAAAGGACAATGAATTCATAAAAAACATAGCAGTGTATGAAATGAATGCTAAAAATGAGCAGCAACAATCTAATATCACCCTGCTAAACAAAGAAAACCAGTTAAAAGAAACCAGCATACAACGCGAAAAGCTATTGCGAAACGTCTCCATCATCCTCTTACTGATCGGGTTGGTCGTCGCCCTGCTGATCATAAGGAATTCCCGGTTGGCCGCAAAAAAGGAACATCTTCAACGGCTCATGCTGGAAGCAAAGGAAAAGCTTGAAATTAAGGAAAATGAGCAGCGGGTTGCCGAACTCGAACATCAGAAAACCGAACTGGAAATGCTGGTATTAAGATCACAGATGAACCCACATTTTATCTTCAATTCACTCAGTTCCATCAATCGTTTTATCCTGCAAAACAATAAATCGCAGGCATCTGAATACCTGACAAAATTTTCAAAACTCATGCGGCTTATCCTGCAGAATTCGCAGGCTCCCCTGATCAGCCTGGAAAGCGAACTGGAATCCCTGCAATTATATCTTGATCTGGAAGCTTTGCGGTTTAATTATCATTTCGGTTATAAAATTTCAGTTTCACCCGAAATGGTTATTACTGCATTGAAGATTCCGCCACTCATCATTCAGCCTTATGTGGAAAATGCTATATGGCATGGACTG
Organism: uncultured Bacteroidota bacterium; assembly: GCA_963741345.1. Lineage (GTDB taxonomy): Bacteria > Bacteroidota > Bacteroidia > Chitinophagales > Chitinophagaceae > Puia. The sequence continues at coordinate 415,050 of CAVUHS010000003.1, read as the reverse complement.
ATGCACAAAGAGGAAACCGGCCAACTCGATATTGAGCTCACCCTGGAAAACGATTCGCTTTTTATAAAAATAACGGACGATGGTGTCGGACGGGAACAATCGGCGATATTTAGCCGTAAATCGGTAACCTTGCACAAACCCATGGGTCTCCGGATAACTGCCAACCGGATCTCAATACTGGAAAAAGCATATGCCAAAGAATCTTCGGTAACAATTAACGATTTGGTTCATCCCAATGGTAAAGCTGCGGGAACAGAGGTAACCATCAAAATACCTGTTATCTATGATTAAAGTAATTATCGTGGACGATGAAGTGCATTGCCTGGATACTATGGCGATCCTGTTGAATGATTATTGTCCGGGCGTTCAGGTCATGGATCAATGTATCTCAGCCAGACAGGCGCTGGGGTCCATTGAAAGGTTTAAGCCTGCACTTGTATTTCTGGACATAGAAATGCCGGTGATGAATGGATTTGAAATGCTGGAAGAGTTCGAAGAAATTCCATTCTCGGTCGTCTTTACCACGAGCTATAATCAATATGCCATTAAGGCGATACGGTTTAGCGCCCTTGATTTTCTCTTAAAACCAATAGATCCCAAGGAACTGGTGGCTGCTGTTCATAAAATAGAAATTCAAAAATATAAACCAACCGCCGGACAATTTGACATTCTAAGGGAACAGATTCTTCAGAAGGAGAATAGTTTCAGCAGGATTGCCATGCCTACCGCTGAAGGATTTGAACTAGTTCCAGCCAACCAGGTTATACGATGCGAAGCAGATGATAATTACACGCATTTATTCCTGAAGGATAAAATCAAAATTGTTGCCTGCCGCACATTGAAAGAGATTGAAGAGCAGTTACAGGATTTTACCGCATTTATAAGAGTCCACAATTCTTACATGGTCAATTTAAATGAGGTAACCAAATACGTACGGGGGGAAGGAGGATACCTGATTATGAGCGATGGTTCTACTGTAAGCGTTTCACGAAGCCGCAAGGATTTACTATTAAAAAAACTACAACCAGGCAGGGAATAATCTTTAGTTTGGGAATATATTTATGGTGGGAAATATTAAATACGCGGTCCTCCTTTTAGTTTTCGCCTGCAATTCCGGAAATCTGTTTTCACAGGCTGGTAAAAAGACTGACGCGGATGGAGATTACAGGGTAGTCAACTGGAATTATTCCAATGGCCTGCTTTATGGCAGAACCACCTGTTTTATCAAGGATATCAAAGGGTTCCTCTGGATCGGAACTCAGCATGGTCTTAACCGTTTTGATGGAAACCATTTCAAAAACTACCTGTCAGGTATAAATAATAACAGGTCAATTATTGGAAATACGATCCTCAGCCTGGTAGAAGATAGCATGCACAATATCTGGATCGGAACAGATCAGGGTGTATCCAGATACGATTGTAATGCCGACAGTTTTATCAATTTCATTCCGGAAAAGGGTATTCCGAAAAATGATCATTTTATCATTCCTTTTTGGTCCACAAAGGATGAACTTTACTGCCTGGAAGCCGATTCCATTTTTACGAGTTACAATATACATACTCTAAAAAAAAGAAAATGGGCTTCCCTCCCGGGCAAAGCAGAATCTAACACGGCTATACCCCTTTCTATTTTTGAGTCCAAGACCAACAGCGTATGGCTTTTGCCGGCCGGCGGTAAATTAGTTGCCCGGAGCGGCATGTTCCGGTTTTCCCTTTCGGACCGTAAATTGGAAAACTACGACTGGTCCTGTTTCAAGAAAATCCCCGACAAGGGTCATTGGACAGAAGGAATTTGTTATGACCGGAAAAGAAATTCTATCTGGCTCAATACTTCGGATGGACTATTGCAATTTAGTCTTGATGATAAAATATATCACCAAAAATTTGCATTCAATAATAATGAAGACCGGGGCATTGGCATCCAGACAGATCCGGAAGACAGGATCTGGTTCTGCACCGAGCATTCCGGGATCATCATATATGATCCTGCCAACGGTTCCGTCAAAGTCCCCCTTGTCGGAAATCCTTCTAAACAAGCAGAAGTAAATGACTATAATTTCCGTCTTTATTGCGACCCGCAAGGCTCGGTCTGGATAGGATACTGGCCTCAAACTCCAAGAGGAATCAACCAATTGATTCCCATGTCTAAATCCGTTACACAATATCTTCCTGATCTAAAGAATTCAAAAGCACTGAGTTCCACTTATGGTTTCCAGTTGACAAACGTAGATGGAAAAATCTGGGTATTTACTATTCAAGGCATTGATATACTTGATCCTTCTACCGGAACTTTTCATCTTATAGATGGCAGGAACATTTCGGGCATCCCGGCGGGCAAAGAAATTTCATATCTCAATGTTGGCAGATCCAACGATAAATGCCTGTTTACCATTAATGAAACAGGTGATTTATTTGAAATGGACATAGCCACTAAAAAAAGTATCCCTATCCCGGTGGTTGATCAGAGTAATCATCCCTTAACCAATCTTCAGCTGGACGAAGAAACCATTCCGTTCAATCACCATGATCTCCTTCTGCTGGAAGCAAATGGAAACCGACTTTTTGCTTTAAATAAAGCAAGCCCCTCGGCGCACTATTTTTTTTCCGTTGAAGGCAAACACATTGATAGAATTTCGACGGACAGCACCGAAACAATTTTCATAAAATTTAAAGAAGATTCTTTCTATTCAACTTATATCTATACTAAAGAGAAGATAACCAAAATAAACACGGCCCTGGACAGTATCGCCGTGAACAATATAATATACTGCCGGTCCGGGAAAAGTTGGTGGGCGGGCGGATATGGGCAACTCCTGCAATACAGCAGTGACTTCCATCTCTTAAAAAAATATGGAAGAGAGAGTGGTATTCCGATTATAAATGTATGGGGAATTATACCGGACTGGGAAGGAAATATCTGGTTTAATACAGAATTATATATCGCCAAACTGGACGTCCTGTCAGAAAAAATTATACTTCTCTCCGACAAAGACGGGTGGCGGCAGCCGGGATTCAAACCGGGGGCAAAGGTGATTGCAACCGACAACAAAGGTGATCTTTATTTTTTTGGTTATAACAGTCTCGACCGGATCAGTCCCGGCAAGTCTGAAGGCAGTTATCCCCCTTCCTTTATTTATCTAAAATCTATTGAGGTCAATCAAAAAAAATATTCTTTCGAAACGGGTGTTAATACCCTGTCAGAATTTTCTTTGGGTTATTCCGAAAACAGGATCAGTATTGAGACAGGCATCATAGATTATTATTCTAAAGGGAACAGCCATATTCGTTATAAACTGGGGAACAGCGCGAACTGGCAGTACGGACCATCAGACTATACCATTCATTATGAAGGCCTGCCTCCCGGAAACTACACCCTGATCATGCAGGCATCCAATAACGCAAATGATTTTAACGGCCCGGAAAAGATTCTGATTATCCATATCAGGGCGCCCTGGTGGCAAACCTGGTGGGCCTATACTATTTTCGGTATCCTGATCGCTTTTTCAATCTGGATCTTTACCTGGTACCGTTCAAAATCCTTAAGGGAAAGAAACCTACAGCTTGAACAAAAAATCCAGCAAAGGACCCGGGAGCTTAATCATTCCCTGGAAGAGCTAAAAGATACACAGACCCAATTGGTGCAACGCGAAAAAATGGCCTCCCTTGGAGAATTAACTGCCGGAATAGCACATGAAATTCAAAATCCATTAAACTTTGTCAATAATTTTTCCGAAGTAAGCAGCGAACTGCTGGATGAACTCCGGGTGGAAGAAAACAGGAATCCCGGCGATCACTATTTGGTGAATCAACTTTTATCGGATATTGACCAGAATCTTAAAAAAATAAACCATCATGGAAAAAGAGCGGATTCCATTGTAAAAGCAATGCTGCAACATTCCAGAACCAGCGCCGGAATCAAAGAGCCAACAGATATAAACATCCTTATAGAAGAATATATCCGTCTTTCTTATCATGGCCAGCGCGCGAAAAGCAATCTGTTTGATGTAGATATTTATAAAGATTTATCCAGTGGTATTGGAAAAATAAATATGGCCCCGGATGAAATCGGCAGGGTCTTATTGAACCTATTGAATAACGCCTTTTATTCGGTCAATGAAAAAAAGAAAAACCTGGACGCACAATACCAGCCATCTGTCTGGATCAGTACAAAAAAAATCGGACATCCAAAATCAGGCAAAGAAGTTCTCGAAATCCGCATCAGGGATAATGGCCTGGGTATCGATGAAAAAATACAAAACAAAATATACCAGCCTTTTTTTACCACCAAGCCAACCGGTGAAGGAACAGGCCTCGGTCTTTCTCTTTGTTATGATACGATTACCAAAGCATACGGCGGTGAGTTGATTATGGAATCCAGGACTGGTGAGTATGCCGAGTTTACCATTTACCTGTCGGTTTAGTAATCATCATCATTTTTTTTCCCCGGGTTAGGCCCCTCCTATTTATTACTCCCTTCAGGATATATATAGGAAGTCGACTCTTCCCTCATCTTTACCGGACGAACTTCAATCTTCGCTCCTGTAACATAGGCAAACTCCGGGTTACCTTTGGCGATCCGGATGGCATCATCCAAGTCCTTCGCCAATATATGATAATACCCTACAATGATTTCCCTGGTCTCATTGTATGGACCATCTTTAAATGCACCGACAGAACCGGATACCATCCTGCCTTCCCTGATCAGCGGCTGGGCGGCTTTCAGGTTACCGCTCTTCTTCAGGTTTTCGATATATACCATACAGTCGCTCAAAAATTTCTGTTGTTGTTCCGGCGAAAGGGCTGCTTTGCCGTCTCCCTCGTTGCGTATTATTAGCATAAACTCTTTCATTTTCCTAATTTTTAATGTTTAATAATGATTGAATTCCGTCTATGACAACCATACCCATTAAAGAGGGACACGGAATCGAAATTATTTTTTCAGTTTCAGGCGGATAATGGCGAGCTGGTTTCCCATATAAAGATAAATTCAATCCAATAACCAGGGGGTGAAAAATATATTTTGAGACCAGCGGGTTATTGCAAAAAAAAGCCCGCCGGATCGCCAAGTTCCGGCGGGCATAGAACCGTCCAGGTTAAAAGCTTTTAATAAATATCAGTTTCCGCCTTTTACTAATTTGAGCGTCTTCTTTTCCTTTCCATTGCTGATAATTACGATATACATCCCCGCTGACATATCACCGATATTAATGTCCATACCTGAAGCGCCGGCAACCGAATTCTGTGTCTTCATCAACTTATTGCCGCCGATATTGAAAATTTGAACATTTACAGTTCCCGTCATGGATCCAAAGTCTACGTGCACTGTACTACCTGCAGGGTTTGGAAATATCCGAGGATCTGAAACGGCTGTTTTTTCTGTGGCCACTGAATCCGGGGATGCGATGGCTTCTGCCTCTTCGTCTCCCGGGCATTCCTGGGTGAAGAATACATTTGCCTGCAGGCTTGTCAGTTTCGTATTGCGTTTAAGAACATCTGAAAAGCTGGTATTCTTAACCTGGATACGAACCAGCGGAGGCAGATATGGATCACTAAGATAAAAATAAAAGTCGCCATCGCGCAGGTGCTCAAACTGAGCTTTTAACATTTGTTGCATGGTAAGACCGACAGAAGTTCCCGGAAGATGGTCTTCAGACAGAATCCCGATCCACAGATCGATATTATTTACATTCTCATAAAGTTTTTTCAGGGAAGCAACCTGAGACGAATCAGAACTCATCTGTGAAAAACTGGTAACCCCTTGTCCGGTGTAGAACTTTCGTACCGCATTATAGTCTGGCAATCCATGGTCCCTTCCCCGTTGAATATTCAAACTGGCCAGATCAATACCGAAGCGGGTGGTATCTGCGGGGTTATTGAAAAGGAAATTGCGCAGCACACTATTGATCCGGGTATCGGTTTCATACTGGGTATGGGAAGCGAATCCTTTCATAAATGGCTCCAGCTGGTAAGTCAGTACAGCAGAAGGTGTCCAGAAAACATCGACCAGATCCAGCACTCCCGGATCAACTGACTGGCAAAGATCGTTACGCAGAAAAATATCATCCGCCACCATTGTATGACCGATCCGGTATCCGGCGGTAGCAAATGTATTAGCAATATCCGGACGGACATTGGGTCGGTAACCACCATATTGGCTTAGATTAATGCCGATAGCGGGAAGAAATTCCTGGTAGGTTATTGCCTGGATGAGTGCGCCCACTTCCTTTCTCGCCATTTGATAAATAAGTTCATCGTCGCGTAGTCCCTGTTTTACGAGACGGTCGCAAATCCGATTATGCTCCCTGACGAAAATGGTGTGTAAACCTGTAATGCCGGGATGCTCGGCAGCTCTTATATCTCCTGCAACGAAGGTCTTCAACGTTTTACCGGCGTCATTTGCCATATCAGGCGCATTCGGATCAATAGCAGCTGAAAATTCTCCGGTGACTGTATTCCATGGGAGAAAATTGCCAGCGGAAGTTTTCAATTTTCCATTACTGAATGTGCGCATCCACTTCGCCCTTACGGAATCACATCCATATACCATGGAGGCATCCAGCCAGGAGGTGTTTAGGTTGGTTTGCTGCCGGGGATTTCCGTTTCCCGTTCCTGCCCTTACTTCGCTCCGGGTAAATGGAATCTCCTGTGTAAATACCACTTCATCGGATGGTAACGGGATCGGTACATATTCCGTCGTTCCCGTTGGAGTAAGACTCATATCATGATCGATGAACTGTCCCCACACATATACAAATGTGCTGAGTTCTCTTTCATTGAAATGAGTTATTGGCTCATCACACAGGGCATTGGAAATTGCCCGCGGACTGGGACGAGCAGGACCCGCCATTGCATTATTTGGATCAGAAGGCCCATATTGAGCGGGTATTTCTCTATAGAGAGGAATATCCGAAGCACCATATTCCAGCGCCTGGCGGCTGGAAATATTATTGCCTGTTCCATCATAGGATCTGAAAGGCTGGTGTACGAATGCCGGGAGGTGATTTTTGTCTCTAAATGGTGTCTGCCTGGGCAGGTTCACAAAAAGCTTACCTGCAATATCTCTTTTTGACTGGGCTTTTACATGAACTGAAAAGAAAATAAGAAGCAGGCAAACGGCAATTAAGCGCGTAGATTTTTGATGCATAACCGTAGGTTTTACAATAGTAATAAAATGGCTGAAACCTTACGGTGCAGTAATTGACAATAAAAATGAATGCGAAGACCTGATAATTCTGAGGTATGTTGCAGTTATTGCATATTGGTTCCCTTCATATGGCAGTCAATCATAAGCACCGGCTCCATTATCAGCTACAGTTAGGATTTCTGCAGGTTGAATCATTGCGCAATGATTCGCGAAGAATGTAACAAAATTAGGTCCTCACTCCTTCTATGCTATTATATAATTCAGGTAATTTATTACAAAATTCAGGCGGGTCCTGATTCGTAGCCGGAGGAGGGCCCGGACTTGTCATATATTTTTCTAAACACGGATGGTGCAATACCCGTTATCCTTTTGAATTGTGCCGAAAGATGAGCCGGGCTGCTGTAACGCAATTGCCAGGCTATTTCGGAAAGGGTCAGTTCCGTTTTGGAAATCATTTCTTTTACCCGCTCAATTTTCTGAATTATAATAAACTGTTCAATAGTAGTTCCGATGTACTTTGAAAATGTCTTGGACAACAAAGTATAATTGACACATAATTGACGGCTGATATATTCTGAATAATTAACGGAGGGGAGTTCTATTGAATCATGAATCATCTGAATGATCAGGTTTCTGACTTTTTCAGCCAGCATTGCTCTTTTATCGGAGAAGTCTTTCATGGATATCAACCCCAAACCATCAAATATGTTGCCATTCCCTCAAAATGTGATAAAATAATAGCCGGTTTTATAGCTTTAACTCAAGCTTCGGATCAGGGGGGCCAGTTCATTCACAAAAGATCGGGTATAGACACCTTCGGGGTCGAGATCGGGATCTAGTATGGTTATCTCAATACCCCTCACCTTATCACTACTGAATAAACAGGACAGGATAGATTTCAGCTCATCATAATTCAACCCGCCTTCCGACCTGGAGTCTACGGCCGGCATGAGTCGGTCATCCAGAACATCCACGTCCAGGTGTATCCAGAATCCATCCAGATTATTTTTATTTACCATTTCCAGAAATGACTTGCAACAATTTTTAATTCCCGTTGCACGTAATACATTGAGATCGAAATATTGGATCCGGGAGTTTTCAATTGTACGTACATATTGTTCATCAAATTCCCGGTTACCAACACACCAGGTGTATTTTTCATCAATATAGGGTCCCAGATGAAAAATATCCGAAAGCTTCTCATGTCCATGTCCTGTGACCATTGCCAGGTCCATACCGGCCGCTCCTTTTGTGCCCGACAGTTCCGGCCACATGAAATCGGTGTGTCCGTCCAGGAAGAACAAACCATATTTCCCGGTTTGTTTCAGCGCCAGCGAATTGCCAATGATAATGCTGCAATCTCCGCCGATAATCACCAGGAAATTATTCTCACTGATTATTGGAGTTAAAATTTCAGCCTGTTCTTTTGCATATATGACAATCGCATCTGCATTCCTTACTCCCGATTCAGGATCCACAGACATACTATAAGCGGGCGGGGAAAGAGTCAAAATCTTTTCAGGCTCCAGCTGTTCGTGAAAATGAAATTTCTTCAGCCAGCCGGGAAGTTTTTTTACACCGGGTTCTTTGCCTGGAAGAGGTTCAATCAATCCCAGGTTGGAAGGAAATTCACAAACTATTATTTTTTTGTTCCCGGATTTCAAACTAATTTTTTTTAAGCGAATAATGATTTGGATTTTTGATATAGGTGCATTTTACCGTGCATATTTTTTTCAAAGTCTCCTGATAGTATCTATTTGTAAAAATAAAAACGTGCCGGCATAATTGAACCGGCACCTTTGACTTGTTTGAAAAAATTACATGGCTGGCATGGGTGCAATTTCTCTCACTTCGATATTGCCCTCGTTTGCAATATGCGGACAGGCTTTCGCCAGTTCAGCCGCCTTCTGCTGGCTTTCTGCCTTAATGATCAGATAACCACCGACGATCCCTTCTTTTGGTGAATTAACGGGTTCAGATTTTAATCCCTCCGGAGTTACGACCATTCCGCCAGATACCAGGGGCAATCCGCCTACAAATTGTCCTTTTTCACCCAGGCTGCTCATATATGCACCCCAGGCCTTCATTTCCGCCTTGCCTTCAGCTTCTGTTTTGCTGGTCTGGGGTTTCCCGCCCCTGAGTAACAGTAAATACTCTTTCATGATTTTTTGTTTTTGATGAATAGATACTTTACAGACGAACGGGCGAAAACAAATAGGACGGAAAATGAAAAAATCCCCCGTTGGAGGGATTTCATCATATCAAATTCGAAAATTTTATTGTGCTTTAGTGCTGCAGCCTGACCGTATCCACGATGGTTGTTTGTCCCAGTGTAATCGCGGCTGTCGTAGTCGCTGTTTTGTACGTGGTATCTGAAGGAATATAGACCAGTGAATAATTCCCGGCCGGAATATCTTTGATCAGATAGTTGCCATTGGTGGTATCTGTAAAAACAGTAGAAACTGTATCTGATCCCTGGATAGTTAAAACAAGTGTCCGGATGGAATCGGGAACTACAACACCCCTGATATCTCCACCGGAAGGTACCAGTGACAGGATGCGAAGAACCGGTTTTAAAATATAGTTACCACTATTACCGGCCTGAACAATCGATCTGCCGGCATCGAAATCCAGGATAAGCCTGTAAAGTATTCCACCAGTTACAGTCTGATGTACCTGCACTTTCAATCCTGACTGCTGGGCACTTGGTGTTTTTAAGGCAATTTTTTCGCCTGTAGTGCTGATGATATAATTATTTTCTCCCAATATCAGGCGAATCTGGCTGATATTACCCGGTGGAATCGTCGCATCCGCTAAAACAGTGTCTTTCCCATTGGTAAAGTCGAGGAGATTATACATACCCGGGTGTGCTCCATTCAGAATGATCGGGTTACTCGTGTCGCTCATAATAATTTCTATCTGTTGAACATCCACCCATACTTCCTTCGCATAAGCGTATGGCCCGTCTGTCAGTCTTACCTGGAGTTGTGCATTATTAGAAGACCCGGAACTACCAGGATTTTTTGAACAGGAATAAAATGCCACCAGTGAGAATAAAAATAAAACCGAAGTTGAATAAATCCTTTTCACATTGTACATAAGAGTATGGATTAAATGATGAGTATCCTGATATAGGCAAAGACTGTTCCAAGTCCTCCATGGAGCACCGATTTATTTGAGTTGCTGTCACCTTCGCATTTAGCTGATATTCTATACATTAAGGGGGGTATCTCCAACAAATTCCCGGATTTCGAATTTGCGTAATCATTAACAACGGGTCTTTTGTCCTTTCAGGCGGATTAATTTCGACTTTTTAAAGCAATTATTTAAAGCATTGTCCTGTTCTTTTTTTTACGCCCTTCAATATCCATTTAAAAACAAGTGTATAAAAAAAGGCTTGCATTCGCGTAGGTCTTGAAAATAATCACATAAAAACTTTCTTATGAAACAAAAAAACTTGCTTTGATCGTACTGGTTGCGATAACTACTACGATTGGTGGTTTTTTACTTGCCTCTGATCATATCGACGCCCCGGCTGTTCCCAGCAAGCCACAGATCAAAGTAAATCCGCAAAAGAATTTTAATTTCATTTTTCATATACGGATAAGATCGACGAGGGGATTTTAATCTGCCTGATTTCGAAGAACTGAAACAGTCCCCTGCAGAAATAAGTACATCATTACTACATCAGAATAAAGTTTATCCGGATTGACTACCCTGTGATTCCTTTAATAAGCTAGTTTTAATTAAACGAAAGCCCTGCCATATGGTAATCATCGAATCATACCCCGCCGCCGTGGTACTTTGCCTGATCACAATGATCTGCTGGGGTTCCTGGGCCAATACCATGAAACTCACCGGCAAAAACTGGTTTTTTCAGCTCTACTACTGGGATTATTCCATAGGGGTTTTAATATTTTCCCTTTTGCTGGCCTTTACACTGGGTAGTCACGGCAGTGGTGGCCGGTCCTTTTTAACCGATCTTTCTCAGGCTGATATTAAAAATCTTGGCTTTGCTTTTCTGTCCGGTACCATATTTAATTTATCCAATGTGCTGCTGGTTACAGTTATAGATATCGCGGGCATGGCGATCGCTTTTCCGATTGGTGTGGGCCTGGCGCTGGTCCTGGGAGTGATTTCGGGATATATTACCAAACCCCTCGGCAATCCATGGATACTTTTTACCGGGCTTGTCTGCATTGTAATTGCGATTATCCTGGACGGCCTGGCATACAGCAAGATTCCTTCCGAAGGAAAAAAATCGATCACCAAGGGCATCCTGCTTTCCATTTGCACCGGTATTTTTATGGGGTTTTTTTATCCGCTGTTGGTTAATTCGATATCACCTTCCCTGATCAACCCGGAGTCCGGTAAACTTACCCCCTATACAGCGATTGTATTTTTTTCGATCGGTCTGCTGGCTTCTACATTCGTATGGAATTACTATCTGATGCGCAGGCCCATTACCGGTCCGGTCATATCCGGAGGGGATTATTTCACCAAGGGTAGCAGGAGTGATCATGTTTTTGGCATCCTGGGCGGACTGGTCTGGTGTCTTGGATTTTCTCTTATGACTTTATCGGCTGAAAAGGCCGGAACTGCCATTTCTTACGGCCTTGGCCAGGGAGCTACTATGGTCGCGGTGCTATGGGGCGTATTGGTATGGAAAGAATTTAAACTGGCGCCCAGGTCGGTCAATAAATGGCTGGTGGCGATGTTTTGTTTATACCTGCTGGGGCTGTCACTGATCATTATTGCCAAACAATACTAACGAGTATTCCATCTCATTAAATTTTTAATTAAATAAAGAATACATGAAAAAAATTATGAACGACCCGGTGCATTTCGTCGATGAGATGCTGAAGGGAATATTGATTGCGCATCCCGGACAGTTGACCACAGCGGCTGGCGATCTGCGTTGCATCGTAAAAGCCGGAACAGGCAAAAAAAATAAAGTTGGCATCGCCACGGGTGGTGGGTCAGGACATCTTCCGCTTTTCCTGGGATATGTGGGTGATGGCCTGCTGGACGGATGTGCCGTCGGCGGCGTATTCCAAAGCCCCAGTTCAGATCAGATGCTGGAGGTTACAAAAGCCATTCACCAGGGTGCAGGTGTTTTATACATCTATGGTAATTATGGCGGGGATATCATGAATTTTGACATGGCGGCTGAAATGGCTGATATGGAAGGAATAAAAGTTGAGCAGGTTGTCGCCGGCGAGGATGTAGCTTCCGCTCCGAAAGGTGAAGAAGGGAAACGCAGAGGCGTTGCGGGTATATTCTATGCTTTTAAAATTGCAGGTGCGCTGGCTGATGAACAGGCTCCGCTGTCTGAAGTAAAAAGAATCGCAATGAAGACCTGCAGCCTGGTAAGAACTATGGGTGTTGCACTTACTCCATGTATTGTACCGGAAGCCGGTAAGGCCTCTTTTAGTTTGGGCGATCAGGAAATGGAAATCGGGATGGGAATACATGGCGAACCAGGTATACGGCGTGGGCCCTTGCAACAGGCCGACCAGATTGTGCAGCAAATGTCGGACAAGATCATTTCTGATCTACCCTATGAGAAAGGAGATGAAGTGTCCGTATTGCTGAATGGTCTTGGTGCAACGCCTAAAGAGGAACTTTACATAATGGCCAGGAAATTGCACGAAATATTGACGGAAAAAGGAATCAGCGTTTTCAATACTTACGTGGGAGAATTCGCTACGAGTATGGAAATGGCTGGTGCATCCGTGTCTCTTTTAAAACTGGATGAAGAACTTAAACGACTTCTATCTAAACCCGCAAACTCACCTTTTTTTATACAGTTTCAATTGTAATCGCAAAATGAAGCAGCTGGGGGTTGAAGACCTTAAGTCGATTATCTTAGAAATAAAAACGATCATCGATTTGCACCAGGACACCCTGATGCAACTCGATAGTGTGATGGGCGACGGCGACCTGGGATTTACGATGACGAAGGCTTTTGCAGCGGCTTATCAGGAAACAATCTCTTCGGAAGAAAATATCCCGGGCAAATTGTTGAGCCGCATTGGTATGATCATTGCCAAAACATCACCATCCACTATGGGAACCCTGGTGGCAACCGGATTCATGAAAGGAGGTAAGATAATCGGTGAATCAGAAATCATGGGCCCTGAAGAACTGGTCCTGTTTTTTGAAACCTTTGTTAAATCCATAATGGAGCGGGGAAAATCAGTACCCGGGAACAAAACCATTGTCGATGTTCTGCACCCGGCCGCGCTTGCAATGCGAAAGGCGGTTAATAATCATGATTCACTGAACTCAATTATAAATGCTGCCAAAGAGGCGTCTCTCCTGGGTCTTGAAGCCTCCACACAAATGAAAGCCCAACATGGCAGAGCTGCCTACTACCAGGAGAATTCTATTGGTAAACAGGATGGGGGCGCAACCGTCGGAGCTTACATCATTGACGGATTTTATCAGCATATAATGAAAACACCGGACTGATCTGCTTTATAAGGATAAAGGCCCTTATTGAATGATCAGCGATCTCAGGTGCCGGATTTTTTTTAGCGGGAATATTGATTTTAATAAATGCCGATGGGGAAAGAAAGAGCGCCGTAAGGTAAAGGCGGCATCCATGAATTCCTGTTGTTTTTATCTTGACTGGTAAAAGAATACGACTTGTTATGAGCCAAAACAATCTTCTTCATGATTACCTGTACAACCTCAAACTCAGTTTTCCGGAAGCGGCCTATCCTGAACGACATATCATGTCAAAGAAAATGGCTGCGCCCGCAGCTCCATCAAGATCGTCTGTATCTTCAGGCAGCATAGCTGATCCATATTTTATTCCCCCGGATGCCGGATGGCCTCCTTTGATACTGAACGACAATAAAGAACAGGCCGTGCTTGTAGACAAAAGCCTCATTTCGTTTGTATCCGGAGTGAATGCGGCAAACAGGGCTGACATCCTTGAATCAACATTGCTCGCACAGCTCGGTGCCAATGCAAAAGTTACTGATGCTTCAGATGTTATCGGCTGGTATAAATCCTATGTGGAAATTCTAACTAAAACAGGCTGGACCATCGAAGGCGGGGATGTTCAAAAATTCTCGGCAAAAGCCAGTGTTGTTGAAATCCAGAGCGTAATCATCGATATCCTGACTGCCGCTTTCGGCGCCGGCCTTGTGCAAATTATCACCAAGGCCCTGGAGAGCATAAAGACGCTGGCCGATTCGAGTGGTAAAATTGAAGCATTTGAAAAAAATACCCATTCAGAACGCAGCGGAAGTTTCCAGGTGGGAATCGCAACGCAGGAAGGTGGTGCTGTGTCCATCAGCCTCGGAACTTTCCTTATTACATCATCCAACAAAATAAACCATATCCTGTTTGTGAAATTTTCAAATGATGAAACGGAGCTTCAATATGCGTCCGGTAAGCTGACCCTGGACCAGGAGATTTACGGAAATATCCGTTCGCTGGTACGGCAAAAACTAAATGGCCGGCTTCTTGAATTTGTTTCCGATATTCCAATTTGATACACGGGTACTGAATGGCGATGCTGACCTATATGTTCGGACTGTCCAAAAATTCCACACCGCTGCTGGCTACGATCGATATCATTAAAGTTCTTATTGTAGTAACCGGCATGTTTGCAGCCCATTGGCTCATGCGAAATATCAGTGTACTCCAGGTTGCCAGAAAACTACCCTTGCTGAGACTGGCAGGTACATTCTAAAAGTTAACTTCGCCGGAGAAGTATAATATGTATCCAGACCTTTTTGCGCCTTATATAAAAGAATGCGGCCTTGTCATTTTGGATGGCGCGATGGCGACAGAACTGGAGAAAAAGGGAGCCGATCTCAACCATCCATTGTGGTCGGCTAAATTACTTACAGATAACCCTTCCCTGATCAGGCAGGTACACCTGGATTACCTGGAAGCCGGAGCAGATGTCATCACGACCTCCAGCTACCAGGCAAGTTTCGGCGGATTTGACAGGCAAGGTTATACGAAAGATGAAGCAGTAAGATTATTGAAACTTGCAACCTGGTTAGCCATTGATGCAAGAGAAGAGGCTCTCAATAAGAAAGCTATCAAAGGTCCTTACCCTTTAATAGCTGCTTCCGTAGGGCCGTATGGAGCATCCCTGGCAGACGGATCTGAATACCGGGGAGATTATCATTTAAGCGTTGAAGAACTGATGGATTTTCATCGAGAAAGGATGCAGGTGCTTGTGGAAAGCGGCGCGGACCTTCTGGCATGTGAAACCATTCCCTGCCCCGAAGAAGCGATTGCTTTGTCATTTTTACTAAAAGAATTTCCCGGTGTGAAAGCCTGGATAAGTTTTAGTTGCAGAAATGAATCCGAGATTAGCAATGGTGCATCGTTTGGAGATTGTGTAGCTTTGTTAAGTCAGTCTGAACAGGTCATCGCAGTGGGAGTAAATTGCACAGCTCCGCAATATGTTGAATCCCTTGTGGGCATAGCTAAATCGGTCAGCAAAAAACATGTGCTGGCCTATCCAAATAAAGGGGAAGTCTGGGATCCGCTGCACAAATGCTGGCTACCCGGTACAGGATCGGTAGATTTTATAAAAGGAACCCTGGCCTGGTATCAGGCGGGTGCCACAATGATTGGTGGTTGTTGCCGCAGTACTCCGGAAGATATAAGAAAAATGAAGCTTCTTTTGTGCCGCAAGCAGTGAGCCGGATAAAATACCTCCATTAAGATTCCATCAAAAGCTCATCCATATGTATTTATTCAGGCTTCCAACAAGCAAAATTCTACTTTCAGCAGTATTCCTTTTGTTTTCTGTTACGGGATTTCCCCAGCAAAAGAGCGCTCCCGGCGATGAGTATTTTATCGTTGAAAATTATTACAGGGTTAAATGGGGCTATGCGGAAGAATTCATTAACTTATGGAAAGTCAATCACTATCCCTTGCTGAAAAAAGCGATTGACAAAGGAGATATCATCAGTGTAACGGCGTCCAAGCCAAGATATCACAGCGGTGAAGATACAAGATGGGATTTCAGGGTCAGACTGGTATTCCGGAATGCGGCGTTGGCCTTTGACGAGAATCTTACGGAACCCTACAAAAAACAGTTATTCCCTGATCAGGAAACATATAAAAAATCTGAGCAGCATCGTTTCGAACTACTCTTATCGCATTGGGACATCGAAACGGCTAATGTAAATCTTGATTAATAAATCCGGCAACGAAGTAACTGTTACAATCGACGATTAGCCTTTCAGGGATTGAGTGCGGTCATTTTTCTTTTTATATTCCCGAATGATTCCATGGGTCCCCTGGTAGAAAATAAATTCAATACCCAGCCAGGTAAAGAGCCACCGGGGTTCAATTCCAGTGTATAATCAACATGTATGGTTTTTTTTGATGTCGTTGTTATATTCCACACTCCCCGGGAGTACGTCACTTTTAGTAAATCCTTCGGCGCCGGCCCATAGTCCGGAATATTTACTGCAATCACCTGCATAGACTGGTCAGCCGGATTTTTTTTTAAATCGAAGTCCGCATAGAAATATCTGTTTGTCGCGGGCCAGGGAACTTCGATTTCTGTATAATAGATAAGTTTCCCCGGGGCCAATTGTTTTATCAGCTCGGAAACTTTTGTTGCGTAGCTCCAGTCTTTATATTTTTTGATGTCAAGCAGGATGGCTGCCAGTTGGTCGATATTTCCGGGAAGGTCCAGTTCAACCCTTATATCGTTGAATGGGGAGGCTGCAGCATGACGACTGCTGATCCTGATACCATCTTTTTCTTTTTGAAGGGTCCAGTTATTCTGAGCATATAAAGAGTCATTGACAAGAAAAAAAACAATGAATATCAATATGCCCGGTAAAAAACTCTTATAAGTCATTAATGCAAAAATATGCGATTGACTGTCTTTATAATTGTATTGCTTCCATCACGCAGAAGGAAAAAGGATCGAGTATGAAGAACTCATGGTCCGCACCCGGTTCAAAAATTACTTCAGTCCAATGATCCCTAAGCCGTTTTGGAAGGACTCCCCCATCTTTAAAAATGTCCCATCTTATCATTTCCTTTTCGCCAGAGAAATTAAAAAGGCAACAGATTTTATTTTCATGTGCTCTCCTGGTGAATGCAGCTACATGTATGTTGGGAGGTGTCAGCCAACTGAGATTACTGTGATCAGAAAGAAGGGGCAGGCTTCTTCGTATCTGCAATAACTTCTGTGTTCCCGAAAAAATTCTCTGTTCCGGGCTGTCTCTCGTTTCAATCCGCTTTAATTTATCAAAGTGCATAATGGGGCGGTGCATCCACCGGTTATCGTAACTCTTTCCCGGATCATCCAGGTAGGAATAATCATTGGTATAGCCCAACTCATCTCCATAAAATATCATAGGCAGGCCGCCGATAAAAAAACTCTGTGCCTGCATTAATAATATTTTGCTGATTGCAAGTGCTATCGCAAGATCATCTTTTTCAATCAAACCCTTTTCAAGTCCGCATAAAGATGCAAGGGTTCCGCTTATACGCGCGTCGCCTGTTTTCGGATTGGAAGAAAATAATGCACCGGTGGCCGGCGAACCCGGGAATAGTCCTGCAAAATAGTTTTTCAGGAAACTCCTGTGTTCAAATGCGTTCCAGCCAGCCTGGCCAATCATGTAGTCTTCGTACCCTAACCCGATATCATCATGACTGCGGGTATATGTTATCCATGAAGTACCAAAAGGCTTTTTTAATATCTCATGCTGCGCTGCCATCATTACGCGTATATCACCTGTCGCCAGGGCGTCCCATTGCAGGGCCATTTGGGTTGCATTGTAGGCGAAATCGCATTCATTTGCCAAATACTCTCCTTCGCCGAAATATTTCATGATCTCCTTTGGTGCCACAATAGCTTCTCCCAGTAATGCCATACCCGGCGCGGCTACCTGAACACAAAGATGTATCAGTCGCAGGATGGTATGTGCCTGTGGCAGATTCTGGCAGGTGGTTCCCATTTGCTTCCAGATAAATGCCGGCGCGTCGATACGCAACAGATCGATTCCGAGGTTTGCGTAAAAAAATATGGTATCGAGCATTTCGACAAATACCAGGGGATTGGTATAATTAAGATCCCATTGGTAACTATGAAAGACTGTCATTACCCATTTTCCGCATTCGGGAACGAATGTGAAATTTCCAGGAGCGGATTCCGGAAATATCTCCGGCATGGCCCGGTCATATTCATCGGGGAGTTTTCGGTCTTCGAAGAAATAAAAATATTCCTGGTAATGTGCGTCTCCTGCCCTGGCCTTCCCCGCCCACTCATGCAGGCGCGAAGTATGATTGAGCACGATGTCCATCATCAGGAACATATTCTTTCTTCGCATGAGGTCCTGCACATGTTGCAGGTCCTCCAGTTTCCCGAACCTTTCATCAATTTTGCGGAAATTACTTACCGCATAACCGCCGTCACTTTCATCTTTCGGACTTTCGAATAAGGGCATCAGGTGTAAAAAATTTACACCCAGCTTTTCGAAATAATCCAGGCGGGAAGAAAGATTGGAAATATTTCCGCAAAATCTGTCAACATACAGACTCATCCCCGCCAGTTTGTTAGAAAGAAACCAGTGACCTTCCTCTAATTTCATACTGTCTCTTTCCTTCAATACTGCAGGTCTTTTCTTAAACCCTTCCACGATCGTATGTATCAAAAGAGCAAATCCTTCCCGGCCCTTTGCATGATGCTTGTAAATGGAATCATAAAGAGCAGCAATATCGGAGGCATTCGCCATCAACCGGGCAAAGAATCCATTGTCGCTCCCTAAGAAATCCGGTTCGGCTTTAAGTTGGCTCTTTATGATTTTATATAATTCCTGATTGTACATGGAATATCTTTTACGGTTATCTGTTTCAAAATGAACGTTAATGACCAACCGGCAATGGAATTTCCATTTCAGGGTCTGATTTTACCGATTTGATCCAAAGGGTGGCCGCAGCTGCTATAAATAAAAATATACCGGCAAATGAAATTGCTTTCCCCGGATCGTTGTTCAATATATTTTTCAATACAAATCCAAAAGTCAGGTTTTGCAGGATCATCGGTATAACAATCATCATGTTGATGATTCCCATATACACGCCATATCTTTCTTTGGGAATATTTCCGACAACCATTAAATAAGGTACTCCCATCATACTTGCCCAGGCGATTCCAAAACCTGTCATTGGCGCAAATAAAAAGTATTTGTTTTCGATATGCGGGAAGATAACGAGCCCGGCTCCTGCCATCAGCAGGCAGATAAAATGAACCATTTTCGGACTGTATTTGCGAGCCAGACCAACGAGTGCAAAAGCAGATAAAAAAGTCACCACATTATACCAGCCATTCACGAGGCCGGTCCATCCCACGGCTTCCTCGTAAAGTATTTTATCCTGCAAAGGAGAAGTTTTCCATACTGACTGCGCGATACTTTTCGAAGCATTCTGCCAATAGCAGAACAGGGCATACCACTGAAACAAATAAACAAGTGCCAGTTTCCACATAACGGCGGGCATATGTTCCAGGGCATGAAAAATTTCCCGGAAGGGTTCCAGAAAGCCCCCTTTATCTGCCTTTAACCTGGCAAGTTCATCAGCGGTTGGAGGAATTTCCGGTGTTTTGTAAATTGACCATCCGACTGAACTGATGGAACATACTGACCCCAGAAAGAAAGAAGCAAATACCCAATAAGGTATTTTTCCATGTTCGCCATGGATATGTTTCTGAAAAATATATAAAGACACGTTTGCCAGGGTAATACCCAGCCCGGTAAAAAAACTCTGGGTTAAAAATCCAGTTGGTTGCTGATTACCGGGCAACTTATCCGCAATCAATGCCCGGTAAGGTTCCATTGCCGTATTATTTGCTGCATCCAATATCCAGAGTAAACCAACTGCCATCCATAAACTACTGCTGAAGGGATATAAAAAAAGGCACAAGCTGCAAAACAGGGCGCCCACAAAGAAATATGGCTTGCGGCGTCCAAAACGAGGATGCCATGTTTTGTCGCTTAATGTTCCAATGAGCGGCTGTATGAGCAGTCCGGTTACCGGTCCGGCCAGGTTTAAAAGTGGAAGCTGATCCGGTGTGGCACCCAGGAAATCATATATGGGATTGACGGCACTCTGCTGCAGACCAAAACTATATTGAATACCAAAAAACCCGACGTTCATGTTAATGATTTGCCGGAAACTGAGCTGGGGTTTAAAGGTCATGGGGCAATCGTTATGAGTAAGGTATTAATCTAAAATCGGCCCGACAATATAGATACTAAACAGGAAACCCAAGATAACTAAAACCATCGTGAGATTTGGAACGACAGGAGACTTTTTGTCCTTTTCAGGAAATCTGCTCCCTTTAAAGGCAAAAGATCTTCACATCAAATATTTCCGCAAACGTTTGCGCTGGTAATACGGGTAGCTTCCGACCGCGAACCCAATTATCGGTTTAATTTTATATTACATTAGACTGACCATTAGACCACTCGTTTACTAATGACGATTCTATGACTTGTTGTATGGCTTTGGATTTTTAATTTAGGCATGAGCAGACGATCTAAAGTTTGCTTAACGGGCTTCCTATTCGGGGAGCCCTTTTTATTACCGGATTAATGAATGTGAAAACCGGAACGACTACTAACTATTTTCCCGCTAACGTCAAAGTCTGCCAACTTTCCTAACTTTCCCTCCGGACCAGGACAGGTTGCCGGACAGGCACTTATCAGGCAGAGAGAAACGGATCAATAAATTATTAATGAAACAATTCAGCACTTTAAAAAAACTTTCTGAGAGGCTGGGTTTGAGTATTTCCACCGTTTCAAGGGCCCTGAAGGATCATCCGGATATTTCGGCTGCAACAAGGAAGCGCGTGAAGGAGCTGGCCGAGCTGACAGAATATGAGCCGAACACTTTTGCTCTCAATCTAAGGTCAAACAAAAGCAAAATCATTGGAGTAATCGTACCATTCCTTCAAAATCTGTTCTATGAATATTTCATTACATCGCTGGATGAAGAAATCAGAAAAGCAGGATTTTCCCTTTTGATATTACAATCGGGTGAAAGCGCTGAAGCGGAGATGAAAAATCTCCACATCATGAAAAAAAACCGTGTCGATCTGTTGTTTGTTTCCATTACTGAGAATACAATAAATATTGAACCTTTTTTGAAATTTTCCGCTATAGGTATTCCCATCATCTTCTTTGACCGGGTACCTGCCTATGATTCCTGCGATAAAATCAGGTTTGCTGATCAGGAAGCAGGAAACATCGCAGCTAAAAGACTCATAAAAAGCAAAAAGCAAAATATACTTTGCCTTTTTACAGACAGCCCGAATCTGAGTAATATGGAAAAACGGATAACATCATTCCGTGAAACATACACCAAATTGTCGCCGGAAAGCCGGATTGATTTTTACTTCAATTCAAATCTGAAAAAAGGGGAACAAAAGACGATCAGATCACTCCGGAAAAAATATCCTCCGGATGCGATATTCTGTATCGGTGACAATTCGCTGATCTGGGCAATGAAGGGAATCCAGAAAGAGGGTTTAAAAATTCCAAAGGATATCGGCGTAATTGCAATCAGCAACGGGTTTATTCCAACACTTTATAACCCCGGGGTCACATTTGTGGAAACCAGCGGTTACAAACTGGGGAAACTCGCATTTAACCGGTTACAGGAAATCCTGCATGGCAATACGGTCACAACCGAATTAATATGTAAAGCAGTGCTGGTGGAAGGCGGATCCTTGTGAAATCTGGTTAAATTTATATCGCCTTATCAGTTTTTTTATTTGTAAGTTCTAAATAAAACATTGGATCCATGAAATACAAAATGGACAAGCCAGTTCATGCATCTATCGGGAAAGAAAAATACCAGTGTAATATAGAATGGCGGAACGGAAAATTTATTGCAGATGAACCGGTTTCCGGAGGTGGTATGGACCTGGGACCGGATCCTTACACACTACTACTTTCTTCCATCGCCTCCTGTGCACTGGTTACATTAAGGATGTATATTGACCGGAAAAACTGGGATATCCCAGTTATCATTGTGAACGTTAATTTATTCCTGGAAACGGTAGATGACAAATTAACTACTGTTATTGACCGGGACATCATTTTGGAGGACTCCGTCCCTAATGATCAGAAAGTAAAGCTGCAGGAAATCGCCAGCCATTGTCCCATTTCAAGGATACTGGAAAACAATATCAAACTAAGAACTTTTGTTTTCAAAACCGGTGAGACGAAAACCATTAAATATGGCAATGAGGATATCACTATATTGTGGAAGCCGGAATTCTGTCAACATTCCACCCGCTGCTGGAAACAACTTCCCCAGGTTTTTAAACCTTCTGTCAAAAGATGGATTGATCCGGAAGGTGCTCCTCCGGAAAGAATTCACGAGCAGGTTCTTCGCTGTCCTTCCGGCGCGCTGGAAATTTTGAAAATGTAAGTCTTTCAATCAACCTGCCGCAAACCGGAATTTGTTAGCCGGATATCATACCATCGAAGCGTAATATTTCTGATAAATGCAAAAATGCCCCGCTAAAATTAGAAGGCGGAGCATTTTTTTTGGGTTAAAATAAGGGTCAATTCGTCAGTTTCATCTTTCCTTCATTTCCTACCATCTATTTGGTGTATTTAAGACCGGCATTTATAGATTCCAGATAATGGATACTATGGTATTGTCTGGCGGCTTACTCAGGTTAGAAAAAGTTTGTGCCGGATTGAATGATTCATTTAAAAGATTAAAGATGAATAAATATTCGATTTGCAAATCGGGAAATGATAAGTAAATTATACGATTTGTCATTATGAAAAATCAGAATTCGCTCAATGCTTTTGAACGTCGACGAACGGCATTCGACCTTATACCATTCATATATTTATAGTAAATTGTTTGGGCATGGAAAATATTGCCCTCGTCATATTACTTCTATTCGGGGTAGCTTTTTTAGGTGTACTAAGCAACCGGTATAAATTCCCCTTCCCGATTGCGCTGGTTCTTTCGGGACTCGCCATCAGCCTGATTCCCGGCCTTCCCGTGATAGAATTAGATCCGAAAATTGTATTCCTCATTTTTTTACCACCACTTCTTTATTCAGCCGCCTGGCAAACCAGCTGGCACGATTTCAAAACCTACCGGCGTGCCATATCACTTGCTGCCGTTGGACTGGTTTTACTTACAACCAGCATTGTTGCAATCGTCGCCCATACCATTATTCCGGACATCAGCTGGCCTCTCTCCTTCTTACTGGGGGCCATCATTTCCCCGCCGGATGCTATTGCCGCCACATCTGTCACAAGGGGATTAGGGCTTGATCCCAGGCTGACATCCATCATTGATGGAGAAAGTCTGGTAAATGACGCCAGCGGCCTGATCGCCTATAAATATGCTTTAACTGCTATCATGGCTGGAAATTTTGTGCTATGGCAAGCGGGACTGAATTTTATCTGGGTTGTTTTTGCGGGAATTTCCATCGGGCTTGTAATCGGATTCCTTATGTTTCTCATTCACAAAAATTTCATTTGTGATCCGGTTATCGAAGTGACGCTAACTTTTCTCACTCCGTTTGCTTCCTATATGATCGCCGAACATTTTGAGGTTTCCGGCGTGTTGGCTGTCGTCAGCACGGGACTTTACCTGTCGTTCCGTTCAGGTGAAATATTTACGAACGAAAGCCGGATAATGGCTTATTCTGTTTGGGATGTCGTGACGTTTATTCTGAATGGACTGATATTTATATTGATCGGTCTGCAATTGCACAATGTGAGGGCAGGAATAAAGGATTATTCCCGTTCCGAACTGATCTGGTACGGACTGATCATAAGCGCTGTTGTTATCATGGTTCGGTTTATCTGGATCATTCCCTCCACCATCTTTCCGGCCATGATGAAAAGAATAAACAAAAAGTATCCGTTTAACAAACGTAACCTGCTTGTATTCGGATGGGCGGGTATGCGTGGGGTCGTTTCAATGGCAGCCGCACTGGCCCTGCCCAATGTACTTCCCGGTGGTTCACCCTTCCCTCATCGAAACCTCATCATCTATATCACATTTTTTGTGATTCTGACTACCCTCGTTGTACTGGGTTTTACGCTTCCCTGGGTTATAAAAAAACTAAAAATTGAACCCTATTCAATTGCTGCGGAAGAATATGAAGTCCGTACAAAAGTGGTTAACAACACGATTGCCCATATTGAGGAAAATCTATCCCTATTAAATGCTGAATTACTAAACAATATTAAAACCAAGTACGAAATAAAATTTAACCGTTTGCAGAGAACCGAACTCCCTGCCGGTTACTTTGGAAAAGAAAAACCCAAGGTGGCAAATATTTTCAATGAATATTCCAAGCTGCAAATTGACCTGATTGCCATTGAAAGAAAATCTTTGCAGCAAATGCACCGTTCAGGCGAGGCCAATGAAGAAATCATCCGGAAGATCGAAAGAGAACTGGATCTCGAAGAGACCAGGCTGAAACTGGAAATGTATGACAGGTAGTTCTCTATCAATTACCGGGTAATGGCCCTGTGCTCACTTTTTTACCGGCCTTATAGACGGCGAAGATCTTTCGGGTGTTCCTGATATTGCCTGACGGATCATCATTTAATACGATGAAATCAGCCCGCTTGCCCGGCTCAATCGTACCAAAATCTTTCTCAATTTTTAAAAGTTGTGACGCATTCCGGGTACCAATCGTAATAGCCTGAAGTGGTGTTAAACCAGCCTGCACCATCAGTTCCAATTCCAGGTGTTCGGAAAAGCCTTGTGCACGAACAGGCTGGGCACCGGAATCAGTACCCATGGATATCAGAATACCTGCGTCATATAATTTCTTCAGGTTTTTCAGGGCTGTTTCAAATCCGTGTACATTTCTGGAATATGAAGGCGATGTCTTCAAATCATTTTGATATTTTTCGGAACTGATCATTTCATAAACACCTGGTTCGAGGGATGCTTTAAAGAAATTATCATTAAGCCAGTCTGGCTTACGGGCATAGATATACGCATATTCATCCAAAGAGAGCGTGGGTATATATATCGTATGCCGGGATTTCATTACCCGAATCATCGCTTCATCTATAACACTGTCACGTATGCTGTGAGCGAAAATATCAACGCCGTCATTTAATAACCGGCGGGCATCACCCAGATAATATACATGAGCCGCTACTCTTAAACCGCGTTTATGAGCCTGGAAAATGATCTCTTTATAAACAGAACGATCCATTTTTTTGAACTGGCCGCCAAAGTCATCCAGCCATAACTTTACAAGATCGGGTTTTATCTTAACCAGACTATCCATTTCTGCAGCTACCTGTTCCGGTTTTGAAGGCCTGTAAATCACGTCAAATGCAAATCCCACTGGCGGCGCTCCCTCAGGCACACCAAATCCGTATCCTGCCGAATGAATAATTGCACCGGGCAATAGCTCCCGCACGGAAGAATCTCTTAATCCTTTTTCAAACATCATTGGCCGGTCACTTCCCATTACCAGCAGATTGCCCACACCATAATCTTCATATTTCTTCAGCTGTGCCAAAATATTTTCGCGGGTATAATTCGCCGGTTTGTTGGACAGTCCCTTCAACGTTCCAATATGGGTATGCGTACTGATCAGCGACGGCATGATAGTCTTTCCAGCCAGTTCGATGACCATGGCCCCTTTTTTAATCTGATCCGGGCCAATTGCTGCTATGCGACCATGTTGTATAAACAGATCTGTTCTTTGTATCACCGCACCGCCCCTGCCATCGATCAGCCGGATATTTTTAAGAATGAAAGAATCATCCCCCACAGGACCCATTACACTGTTATACGACACTAAGGCGACTACCGAGGGTATTAAAACAGCGATTATCAGTAGTTTTTTTATCATAATGTTTCCTGTTTAAAATGTTTGATTTATTCTATAAACCCCAGCTAATGGATTTGTGTTTTAAATTTAAAAATATTTTCTCCTGGTTTCAATGGCAAGAACTCATTGTTCCATATGAGATTACCGGAACTTCCGGAGGGAATATTAATCCGGATATGCCAGGTCCCGTTTACCAACTGATAATTTGCCGAAATTTTCCCGAGCGGATGGGGAATCTCCCCACTAATACTTGTTAAACCGCCCAGGTGTGGTTCAATTTTTATCCTCCTAAATCCGGGAGCATCGCTATCGATCCCCATCACCGTTCTGAAAAATTCGATATTAGGGCTAGCGCCCCATGCATGGCAATCGGATCGGGCATTATTAATATCTGATATCTCTGCCCAGGTAGTCAGGCCCATTTCTAAATTTTCCCTCCAGAGCCCCAGCCAGTTCAGATAATTATTGCCTAATCCTGCCTTCACGAGTGCCTGATGAAGATAGAATTTAAAGTAAATAGAAGCAGGTGCGAGAGTAGTATCGGAAAGTAGTTTTGCAGCCACGGCATTTTCCTGTTTTTCATCAAATAAACCGGTCAGTATCGCAAGTGCATTCGCATGCTGGGAAAAAAGATCCTTTTCAGATCTGTCAGCGTATAGTTGCCGGGAGGCATCCCAATATTTTTTGAATATCGTAATCTTCAACTGGTTCGCATATTGTTTATATAACGAAACATATGCGGGCATCCCATAGTGGGATTCCATGTCAGCTGCCAGCTGATAGGCCCATAGCAATTGCAAATCAAGCAATGCCGAATTTCCATCATTACCTATGGGACCCACGCCCGATTTCCAGTCTTTGGTTTCCACCCAATCCGTAAACATCCAGAATGGAACTCCTTTTAATGAACCATCCTTTTGCTGATAATTTCTGAAATATTGCAGGATCTGTCTCTCTCCGGCCAGCTTGTTTTTTACATAACTACTGTCGCGACCATACATCATATAATCGTGCAACATGCCAATATACCAGAATGAAAAGGTAGGAATATATTGCGGTGTATAAGAAGGATGGCGGCTTAGTGTTATGCCTTCGGGTCTGCGGGAATTGTCCATTTCATCCATAGCATTTCGCAGAAGTCTTTCATCACCGCTATTATACAAAGAAATCAATGCCTGGATCCGGGCGTCGCCGATATATTGCAATTGTTCGTAATAAGGACAGTCCATATAAGTCTCCATTGCGCAAAGGCGGGCGGTACGCCATCCCGTTTCAAATATTTTTTTAAGTTCCGGATTGTCTGATTCCAGCCGGGCGGTCATATTAAAAGGGTATCCCGTAGACATCCCATAGATATCCTCTATTACCAGTGGATCCGACTTCGTTTTTATTTTTATCAGAACATAGCGATAGGTTCTGAAAGTAAGTGCTGAGAAAATCTGCCCCGGGCCCCCATTAGAAACTATACTGTCTTTACGTCCCAAAAAAACCTTCCCGGCAATTTCATTCCGGTTTCCTTTCGCCGGATATACAGTATACAGGGCTTCTGCATAACTTAAGGTTATACTTCCTTCCTTTCCACCGCTGAATAACAATTCGGGATAAGCATTTATCAGAAAACCCTGATCGAGTAAGACAGAAGCTTCTGAATTAGGCGGCACGGTAATGGATGTTTTGGACAAAGGAAAATCTGCCGTCAATTGAATTCCCTCAGAATGCCTGACTTCAGTAAATCTTTGCTTATTGAGTTCCATCGGCGGGAGTATGGAAGGCTGCAGTAACCAACCACTGACTGTTCCATAGCCGCCCATTAATTTTTTCGGCGTACCGGGCATAATGGTCCGGGCATCTTTCCAGCCACTATCCGGATAGTTAATTTTTTCCCAGCCGGACAGATGGTGATTCATGTCTATTTGCTCACCGGGACCGGCTACATAATAAGTTGGCGGATTATATTTTAAAGGAAGATAACAACTGTCCCGAACGCATTTCCATCCCTTGCCGGTATTCAGGATTTGTTCCTGAATGCTGTTTCCCTGTATTATAAATCCGGTACGAAGGGATATTTGTCCCTCCGGCCTCCACTCTCCATCATTCCAAACCCGGGCTGCAATAATGTTTTTACCTACACGCAAAAAGGAAGCAAGATTCAATGTTGTAAAATTCCAATGATCCAGGTCGCCTCTTGCCGGCCCCAACGATACCTGAATTCCGTTTACAAATAATTTATACCGGTTATCAGCAGAGACATGGATGAGAAAAGAATCCGGAACTTCAGGCAGGTCAATGATTTTCCGGAACAAATATACCCCATAGACGGTGGGAGATTCCCCGGGAACTTCGATCCAGTATGCCTTCCATTCATTTTGCATAATGGTTGAAGCAATATTTTGGGCAGTCAGGGACCATGAAAATTGGAAAAATAAAATGCACCAGACAATGGAGGAAAATATTTTCATGAATAATTATTGGTTGCGGTTATTGAAGAAAATATTGGGTCAGCTTTAATATCCTCCCAAATTAACAAATAGCCGTTACAGTAGGTTTCATTTGCGGCGATCTACTGAATTCTTTCAATAGAATATGGGATTCAGGTAGTTTTCCGGTAATTCCAAATTGCCCAGGCGTTCAATACAATGGCGAACATCCCGATATACCCCAGTTCTGCCCAAAGATCGGAGATGCTGCTTCCCTTCATCATGATCATGCGCACGACCCGCATAAAATGAGTGATTGGAGTTGCATTGGAAATAGATCTTGCCCAGGCAGGCATGCTCTCTACCGATGTAAATAAACCACTCATCAGGATAAATATCATCATAAAGAAAAAAGCTATAAACATCGCCTGGACCTGGCTGTTGCTGAACGTGGAAATTAATAATCCAAACCCTAATAGAGCGACCATATAAAC
This sequence comes from uncultured Bacteroidota bacterium, assembly GCA_963741345.1. Lineage (GTDB taxonomy): Bacteria > Bacteroidota > Bacteroidia > Chitinophagales > Chitinophagaceae > Puia. The sequence continues at coordinate 386,148 of CAVUHS010000003.1, read as the reverse complement.
GGATGCGAATGAATAGAGCAGACCCAGGTTGCCAATGGAAACAATGCCATACACTGCCCAGCAGACACCCAGTCCAATCGTAAATACAATCATGCCGATGATCCAGAACGGAATCAGTTTACCCAGGATGAACTCCCATTTTTTGATAGGTGTAACGTTGATTTGTTCAATTGTGCCTGCTTCCTTTTCCCTCACAATATTCAGCGCGGTTATAAATCCACCAATCATCGTGAGCAATATAACCAGCACACCCGGCACTATGTAATATTTGTATTCGGCCCGCGGATTGAACCAGTTTGTGTATGTAATATCAATGGACGTCGGCGATTCAGCACCAGAGGATGGGTCTGCCTGATTGATTTCCAGGTCAGCGTTAAAATCTGCAATAATAGAATTCAGATAGGCCCCTCCGATGGTAGCCTTGGTACCATTGATGGCGTCCAGTGAAATTCCGATTTTTTGCGTTCCTTCCCTGACCAGGTTCCTTTCAAAACCGTCCGGAATTTCCATTACCAGGTCCGATTCTTCTTTCTCCACATGCTGCAAGGCTTTTTTATAGGATAAATCAGAGCTGACTAATTTAAAATATCCGGAAGATCCTATTTTGGAAATGAGTTTGTCTGAATAAGTACTGTGGTCGTGGTCAACCACTGAAATATTAATCCTTTTTATATCAAAATCCATTGCCTGTGGAATGATAATCAGCTGGATGGTAGGCATGGCGAACATCATTGCCAGGATGGTTTTATCCCTGAAGATCAGCCTGAATTCTTTTTTAAGAATAAATCGTAGTTTCTTCATTGCAGCCTGATTTTAAAATTCTTCAGGGATACCGCCAGGAGAAACAGGGTCATGCCGATCAGGATCGCCGTTTCCTTCCAAACGTATTGAAAGCCCAGGCCCTTTAACATAACCGCCTTGATAATAATATAATACCATTTGGCCGGTACGATATTGGCAAACAATTGCAGTATCCATGGCATATTTTCAAGGGGAATCAGGAAACCGGTAAAAATCAGCGTGGGCAGCATCATTCCCATCATAGACAGTAGCAGAGCTGTCTGCTGTGAATTCGTAGTATTTGAAATAAGCAGTCCAAAGCTCAAACAGGTAATAATAAACAGGGTGCTTTCCATAAACAACAGGAGCAAATTCCCTTTGACTTCCACATGCAGGAGAAATACTGAAAGTATTAATATGAATGCAAAATTCAACAGGGACAATATCAGGTAAGGAACCGCTTTAGAAATTAAGACCCGGATCGGCTTGAACGGTGATACCAGCAGAACTTCCATAGTACCCATCTCTTTTTCTTTTACAATAGATACGGAGGTAAGTGTGGTACAAACAATCATCAGAATCAGTGCCATAACCCCTGGAATATAATTCAGTGAACCGTTACTTTCTTCGTTATACAGCATCCTGGTTTCCGGGATAATCCGGAACGGCAGGGAACCGGTTGAATAAGTGGAATGCTGGTAGTCTGTCAGGATGGAAGTCAGGTAATTGATAATTGTTTTAGCGGTATTCGGATCGGATCCATCTGCAATGATCTGCACCTGCGCATTACCGGAGTGCATGAGGTCGCTACCGAAATCGGGAGGAAAGATCAGCGCACACTTTATTTTACCTCGGAGGAAAGTTTTTTCAATTTCCCTGATATCCGAAGACGCCTCATGAATAGTAAAATAGCCCGATGCTTTAATCTTATCCGTGATCTGCGCCGTTTGCACATCCTTTGAATTATCCGAGATAACAATCTCTGCGTTTTTCACTTCACTGGTCAATGCATAGCCAAAGAGAATGATCTGTGCCAGTGGCAATCCAAACATGATAAGCAGGGTCCTCGGATCCCGAAACACATGATAAAATTCCTTCCTTATAAAAACGAACAGTTGTTTCATAACAAATTTTAATCGGCTGTTCGGACGGCCCTCCTTGCAAGTTTATAAAATACATCATCCATGCTGAGCGCAGAAAACCGGGTCTTTAAATTTGCCGGTGTATCCAGCGCTTCCACTCTTCCGTCAACCATTATGGATACGCGGTTACAATATTCTGCTTCATCCATATAATGTGTGGTTACAAAAATGGTAATACCGGAAGCGGCGGCCTCATAAATCATATCCCAGAACTGACGCCTGGTTACCGGATCCACCCCGCCTGTTGGTTCATCAAGAAATACAATTTGTGGCCGATGAAAAATGGCGACCGAAAAAGCCAGTTTTTGTTTCCATCCCAGCGGTAATCCACCCACCAGTTTCTTTGCTTCATTTCGCAGGCCCAGGTTTTCAACGAGTATATTCGTCCTTTCCATGATCTCTTGTCGGGAAACCCCATAGACGCCTCCAAAAAATTCAATATTTTCTACTACGCTGAGATTTTCATAAAGTGAAAATTTCTGACTCATGTATCCGATATTCTTTTTAATTGATTCCTGCTGATTATATACACTGAAACCTGCTACCGTAGCCTGACCTGAAGTAGGATACGACAATCCGCACAAAATGCGCATAGCTGTAGTTTTGCCCGCACCGTTTGCACCCAGGAAACCAAATATTTCTCCTTTGTTCACATCAAATGAAATCTGATTGACCGCATAAAAATTTCCAAACTGTTTGGTCAGATCCTTACAAATGATTGCCTTATTTTCCATTTCATTTAATGTCTTCAGTTGTTGATTGTAATTCTCCGACCCTGTTTTGGTTCATGAGCCTGATAAAACTATCCTCGATGGTGGGTTCGATTTCTTTTATTACGATACCTGAATGGCTCATTTGGGCTGCAATCTGCTTAAGAGATTCATGAGTTAAAACTTTCTGGTCATTCAGGGTTACATGGAGGAATTCGCCAAATGCAAAGCAGCTCTCAATATCAGGATGATTTCTCAAATCTTTTAATAATTTATAAATACTATCGGCTTTCACCGCATATAATTTTACCGGAAAGTTCCTGATAATGTTTTGCGGAGTATCGACAGACATGATTTTACCGTTTTGGATCAGGGCGATCCGCTCGCAGAGATTGGCTTCATCCATATAGGGTGTTGAAACAAGAATTGTAATCCCCTCTGCCTTCAGTTTTTTCAGCATATCCCAGAATTCTTTCCTGGATACGACGTCCACGCCTGTTGTGGGTTCATCCAGGAGCAAAACCTCCGGTTTATGAATCAATGCACAACAAAGCGCGAGTTTTTGTTTCATCCCACCCGACAACTTACCGGCGCGACGATTACTGAATGGTTTAATCTGTTCATAAATTTCCCTGATCAGATCATAATTTGCTTCGATGGTCGTGCCGAAAACGGTTGCAAAAAACTCCAGGTTTTCCCGGATTGTCAGATCCTGATAAAGAGAAAATTTACCGGGCATATATCCCACCCGGTTTCGAATGGCACGATAATCTTTGACGACATCATATCCGGCAACAGAGGCGGAGCCGCTTTCAGCCAGTAATACAGTTGTTAAGATGCGGAAAATAGATGTTTTTCCCGCGCCATCGGGTCCAATCAGTCCAAACAGTTCACCCGGATTCACCTCGAAGGACACATGATCTACGGCAAGGATCCTGCCCTCGTCATAAGTTTTTGTAATCTGGTGAAGTGCTACGGCATCCATGGATTTCATTTTTTTCTGGCATTCCAGTTCACTTCCCCGTACATACCTATCTTCAGAAATCCGTCATTTTTTACCCGGACCTTCATGGCATATACCAGGTTCGCCCTTTCGTTTTTTGTTTGTATGGTTTTCGGGGTAAATTCTGATTTGGGCGAAATCCACGAAACAACACCGTCATATTTCTTAAAATTTTTACTTCCCTGATCAATGCGGACTTCGACCGGCTGTCCAACTCTTACCTGTGAAAGGTGATCACCTGTCATATAAGCCTTCAAAGACAAGGTATCCGTATTTGCGATCTTATAAAGTGGTTTGCCTACCATTGTCATTTCTCCGGCCAGAGCGTACCGTGTAAGAACGGTACCACTGACCGGATTTATGATCCTGCCCTTATCAACTTGTTCCTGGAATTGCGCCACCGATTTTTCCAGGGCTGTTTTTTCGCTTAACACACCATTATTTTGAATTTGCGTATTAAACGAGTTCACTTTCAGTTGTTGTCTGGTTACCCGGATCTGCTTTTCCAATTGATCTATCGTTGCGTTGATATCATCCAATTGTTTCCTGGTAGCCGCATCTGCTTTCAAAAGGTTCTCAGTTCTTGTTCTTTCCCTCAACTGATGATCGAGTTCGGACTCCTGAACGGCAAGTTGTTTATTTACCAGCTCATTCTGGTCGGCCGCTGAAGTGGTCTTACTCCGAAGTGCGGCAATATTGGCCTGGGCCTGTTCCATTTGCAACCGGGAAATGGTCACATCGATCTGACCCACCACCCTGTCCCGCGGAATGGAGTCCCCTTCCGTAACTGAAAATGAAAGCAGCTGACCTGATTGTTGTGCGGAAACAATCACTTCATCTGCTTCGAAATTCCCCGATGCATCATAGTCCGGAGAATTGCTGCTGCAGGATGAGAACAGTAATAAACAAACAGTGTATAAACAGAATCTACTTTTCATAAAAATAAGATTGACCCATTAGTTTCCGGATGTGTTTTTATATTGATAAAGAATCTGAATCATTTGAACTTTATGGATAATTTTTATTTGCCTGGCCATGTTTTCGTCATTCACTTTCGATATATAATCGTGTGCAGTAACCACGCCATTTTCAAATTGGTATTTTGCAGAAGACGCGACCGAGGATCTTAAAGAGATAACCGCATCATCCTTTTGCAAAAGGGATGTATACTTAACAAGCTCTCCTTTCTGCTGGGTCATAGACAAGCGTGTATTATAAATAAATGTCTCCTTATCTATTTCCAGATAATCCTTATTAATTTTCAGATTCAACCTGTTATTCTTTAATGAATACAAGGTTCCCAGGTTCCAGAACAGCCTGATGCCGCCTATCCACCAGGCGCCAAAATTATCGCTCACAAAATTCAGTGTTGGCCGACCATAAGCTGCCTGCACAAAAGCATTCAGTTTTGGCAGGTAATCTGACCTGAGTTGTTTTTCCTGCACATCATACTTATTCTTTTCAAGATCGAATAAAATCAATTCCGGCCTCCGTATAACCGGATCCGTGATCTGGTTAGGTGGCATAAGCAGTTCTGTATTTTCGTCCAGCTGACGGCCTATGAAAATCGATAACATATCCGTATACGCCTTTTGACTCGCTTTCAATTCGATATTCAACAACTCTGTATTCGCAATTTCCGCATCCAATTCATCCACGCTGCTTTTCAAAGTGGTTCCATTCTGATAGCCGGAACGCGCTTTATCGGCGGCGTTCCGGAAGTTGTCCTTTTTGATATCATTTTGCCTGATTTGTTCGTTGAGGAGCAATATCGAGAAATACAGTTGGGAGATACGGTCTCTCAACGCATACAGGTTTACTTCCAGGCTTTGTTGTTGGGCGGCTTCATTCATCCGCACCAGGTCCTGCTGATTTTTTACTTCACCACCGTCAAATATTTTTTGATTCAATTCCGCCTGAATTTTATACTGATCCTTGCTCAGAGGCGGAATCAGCAGACCGGGACCTCCACCGATCGCCTCCTGGAAATTGACTGACTGAGACTGATAACTGGCAAATCCACTCACCGAAAACTGCGGGAGAAATAGTTTCCCTGCATTGTCAATGGAATAATTGCTACTCCTGGAAATCAGATCGTTCTTTTTGATGAGCGGATAGTTTTGCCTGGCCAGTTCATAACATTTTTCAATGGTAATAACGTTTGACTGCCCGCGCGTCAAAAATGAAATCAGCAACAAGAGTACTGCTGAAAAAATATTTTTATTAGTCCGCATAACGATTATATTTTCAACTATTTTGATTTTAATATGGCTTTCGCCCATAAAGGAACCAAGCTCTTTCGTTCCATCATCATTTGTCTGAAGGCTGCTTCCTCCATACTGGTCATTTTCTGCAGGATGGGTTTCATGACGAATGGAAAGACACACATTCCCAGCAGGCTGATTAAAAAGTGCAGAGGGTTTAATCCGGGTTTTTTCTCCCGGATTTGTTTTATGAATACGGAATTCATGAGGAAGTCTTTCCGCTGAGCCATTTTTAAAATGAGATCCGGGTTATTTCTTGCCTCGCTCAATATAAAAAAAGGGAGGTCCGGGTTGGCAAGAATCAGGTCAATATATTTGATTGAAATATTTTCCACCTTCGTCTCGAGCGAACTTGAATCATCATAGAGAATGGGGATCAGAATTCCAAAAAACTTCTGCATCTTTTCCAACATGACGATTTCGAATAACTTCTGTTTGCTTCGGAAATAGTAATTCAGCAAGGCCAGATTCAGGCCTGCCGCTTCAGCAATATCCCTGGTCCTTGTAGCTGAATAACCTTTTTGAGTAAAAACCAGACGGGCTGCTTCTTTTATTTTTTCCTCGGTCGATACATCCGGTTTTTGTTTACCTGCTTTTGGCATATCGGCTGCTTTTAGAATGCAAAGAAAAAAAGAATTTCCATTTTAAACAAATTATTTAATCATTTGATTAAACTTATTTAAAAAAAATATACCCTGTTCAGTATTCGCCTCCGGGTTTCCTGTTTTTCAGGGCTTTATCTGACGAAAGGGGCAGAGACAGGGGCGGCTCTTCAAACCGGATATTTTCATTTAATGAATAAATGAATGAAAGCAACTCCTTCTTTTCTGTTGGGGTTAGTCTTAGAGAGTCAGGTGAAAGGGTCTGGTTTTCCACGGCCAGGTTCTTACCCCGGCCCCCGCCGGCATCATAGAAATCAATCACTTCTTCCAGGGATTGAAAAACACCATTATGCATGTAAGGTTTTGTAAATTTTGCATTTCTGATAGATCCGGTTCGGAAAGCATGGAGTGTTTCAGGGGCTTTATTGATTAAATACCTTCCTTTATCCGGACTTAGCTCTTTAAAACCGGTATCTTCCGGGGTTCCCAGCACTTCAAATTCAGAACCGATATAAGGCGGCTTTACACCATTGAAATTCGGAACGAAATGGCAGGTTGCGCATTTAGCACGACCCATAAATAAATTAAATCCCCTTTTTACTTCATCAGGTACGGAAGTTTTATTATTCATTGCATCATCAAAAGGAGAATAATATTGACTGAAGCTGCCGTCATAATAGGTAATCGCTGATACGATATGATTCAACGTAATCTCCTTTTCTTCAGGTGTCAGCTTCAGGAATGATTTAAATGCCTCTTTGTATTCCTTGCAGCTATTCACCTTCCTGATCAATTCCTTTTCATTGCTGTTCATTTCATTGGCACTGGTAATCACATCCCTTCCCTGGGCCTGCAGGGATATATGTTTTCCATCCAGCATCAGTAAATGATTATATAATGAATTAATCAATGTGGGCGTGTTCCTGGGAAGCCGGTTTTGTTTATCAAATTGCAATGCAGTTTTGACGGTGGTATCTGTAAAATATTCTTTGGGCTTGTGACAGGAAGCACAGCTCCGCATATTATTGCCCGACAATATCGGATCGTAAAACAGGAGTTTACCAATATACCTGATTTTATTAAGTGACTGCTCATCCTCTACCATGGAATACAAACCCTTTGTATTCTGGGATGCATACAATGATTTATCAAAAATGGACTGACTGTTATTATTCAGGGTATAGTCGTTGAAGTTGATTGACCTGACTTTGTAAACATTGATGAAACGCTGGTTCAGCTCGAACAGGTGATTCACATATTCACTTATAAAAATAAACTGGTCAAATGAACTGAAACCAGCGCCCTGTCCATTTACAAACAGAATGGTTTTTTCAAACCAGTCCAGATATTCTTTTGACATGGACGTTTGTGGAAAACTTCGATTGAAGTTGAAATAAATTTCTTTGGTTCCCATTAGCATGGCTTTTAATTCCGGGATAACATGACTTGTATCCGGGCATTCAAATCCGGTTGTATAGATAGCTGCCAGGTTCAGGAGAAATAGCCTGTTAGCCAGAAAAAAATGATCATATGAATTTAACTGGAAACTAATGGAGTCCGCTTCAAATGTTTTAATTGCCTCCTGGCTTTTATTTATCAGCCCGATCAGCGAGTCTTTGTTCAGTGGTGGGTTGTCTAAATAAATTTCCGCCAGGGAAAGGCCCGCGCCTTGGCGCCGGTATGGAGGTTCAAATTTTTCGAATACTTCATTTTCCCATTCCACGGGCAGCGGTCCATTGATTTTCCTGTATGCGTTTGGTTCAAAATACCGCAGCCAGAAATCAATATTTTTCAATTTTATACGGGCTTCCTCAATCAGCACCCGAATAGAATCAATGTCCCGGGAGGATGTCAGGTCTGAGCTGCTAATGAAATTTAGCAATATTTGCTGCTGTTGCCTGAACGCCTGAAGAGAATTTGAATAAATTTCGTTGTAGGGTCTGTTAATCTTTTTGCTGAAGGAAAAGCATAAAATCATAACAACTGTAACCAGGACAACAAAGAAGGCTTTCATTTAAAGGAATTAAGGTTCCGGAGTATTCGAGGGTAACGAGATCCGAAGGCGCAGACAAATGTAAAAATTCTCCCTATATTATACTAACCTGGTTTTGGTGTATTCCCTAGGTCCCCATATTCCAAATAGATAGTTCCCATTCACTTAGATCCTCCGTTTCAGCATCAATTTTTACGGCATCGCTGCCGGTCGATCAAGGGAGAAAAATAATTGGCATAATTTTCCTATTTTGGACTGATATCCTTTGATAAAAACCTGTATGTATCCTGCTATCTCACAAATTGGGATTATCCGGGCCGGCTATATCCTATTGAAATTCCCCATGAAATGGGATTAACAGGCATATATTTCCCCAAATCGGTTACTCCCAGATTGAAATTTCTTTTATTCGGCTGAGATGTATCAATCTTGAATTTATGAAAAGAAGAACTTTTTTATATTCTACGGCCATTACAGGAGCGGGTCTGGGGATAGCAGGCTATTATTACTGGAACATAGATTCCAGGTGGAAAAAAGAGCCACTGATCTATCCTTATATACTATCCCAGATCTGCGATGAGGAAACACTTCGAAAAATCGGAATTGCATATAGGAAATCAGTTCCCGCAGAAAATGCAAAAGAAAAATTATTGAATTTATTAAATGATAAACTGGACGCGGATCCCTCTTCCACGGACGATCATTTGACGCTGGTAAAGAAATTGGAATTAAAGGTTGAAAGAGAATTCAAAGAAAAAAAGATCATTACGATATCAGGATGGGTGCTTTCAATAACAGAGGCCCGTCAGTGTGCATTGTTCTCATTGTCTTAAAAACGATATTAATGTATGCATATTGATGCCAGAAAATTAGAGGACGGAACATTAATACAAGGGGATATCTGTATCGTAGGTGCAGGTGCTGCAGGAATCAGTATAGCACTTGAGTTTCTAAATAGTCCATATAATGTGATATTATTAGAGGGAGGCGGTTTTGAATACGAGGACAGGATCCAGGAATTGTACAAGGGAACCACGACCGGGCAGCCTTATTATCCGCTTAAATCTTCAGAACTGCATTATTTCGGTGGCACTACCGGTCATTGGGGGGGATATTGTTCCCCTTTCGATCCAATAGCTTTTAAAAAAAGGCATTGGGTAGATAAAAGCGGGTGGCCAATTACCCAGGAATCGTTACTGCCGTTTTACAAGAGAGCTTGTCCCATCCTGGATATTGGTGAATATGAATTTGATGTTAAGTTTTGGCAGGAGAAGGATCCCACCCTGGTTCCGATGCCATTTGACGAACAGGTAGCCTGGACTAAAATCTGGAAATTCAGCACACCCACGAGGTTCGGCACAAAGTATAGGGATACCATTGTGAACGCCAGGAATATCCACCTCTATACCTATGCTAACGTGGTCGATATAACGGCCGATGAAACTGTTTCCGATGTTAAAACCGTCACTTTTAAAAACTATGCGGGTAAGACAGCCCATGCCTCTGCAAAATATTTTATTCTCGCCTGCGCGGGTATTCAAAATCCCAGGGTTTTGCTTGCCGCCAATAAGCAGTCAGGCAAAGGACTTGGAAATGATAATGACCTGGTGGGCAGATATTTTGTAGAGCATATTGAATTTAAATCCGCTGAACTCTGGCTAAACCAGAAAAGTGAATTAAAATTATACATGATTGTTCAACCCCGTGTTCAAGGGGAAATTGCCATTCAGCCGAAAATTCAGGAGGAAAATGAAATCTTAAATGGAATCGTTTCATTTACACCACTTGAATACGCAAAGCATATGCCTGCTTATATTCAAATATGGAATACACCTGATCCGCGCGTCAATGAACAACAGGCGCATGACGCGATGAATAGAACAGCCGGCAGTCGTTTACACAGAATAATTGAAAAATTTAAGCCGACACATATTAAATTGATGCACCAGGCCTTTCAAATGTCCATCAGGCTGGAGCAGGCTCCCAACCCGCTGTCAAGGATTACCCTGTCTGCAGAGAAGGATGAACTGGGTATGCCGCTGGCATCCCTGAACTGGGCATTTACTACCCAGGAAAAAAGAAGTGTTCGAAAGATTTATGAAATAATTGGTCAGCAGGCAGGAGCCAGTGGTATCGGCAGAGTACGGCTTATGGAAGAATTCTGGGACGAAAACGATGAAACCTTACCTGTTACAACGAGCGGAGGCTGGCACCATATGGGCACTACGCGTATGAGCAATGATGCAAAGGATGGAGTAGTAAATGCTGATTGTAAAATTCATGGCATCCATAATTTATATATTGCCGGAGCATCCTGCTTTCCGACCGGTGCCGGGGTCAATCCAACTTTTACGATCGTTGCACTTTCCATCCGACTTGCAGACCATCTTAAGATGTTACTAAATTCCCACACTGCAGTTTAATCCTTTAAAGAAAAATGACCCGCCGGAGCAGGTCATTTTCTGGTTTTCCATTTTTAACTATATTTTTCTAATTTTTAATAAATTTAGACACCAGTGTCTTTTGATTCGCAATATTTACCTGTATTGTATACATTCCGGAAGCGAGCTGTGATACCACGATGCTGTTGTACAATACGTCCGATGTTTTCTCCAGTTGTGTCGTGTACACCAGTTTACCATTCATATTATATATATTGATCTGAACCGTACCGGTTATACTACTGGTGATCTTCTGATTGACTACACTATGCGCGGGGTTCGGGTACACGGAAAGCCTGTTCAATTGCGTAAACGTTTGTGAAGTTTCTCCCTGCACAACAGTGAGATTCATGGTCGAGTTAGAAGACGCGCCTGCATTATCAGTTACAGTAAGCTGGAACACATACACTCCTGCCAGCAGATTACTAATGCTCACCTGTGGGTTCTTCATTGATGTAGTTGTCGCGGTATTCGGCCCGCTGATTTCCTTCCACTGGTATGAACTTATCGTTCCGTCCGGATCTATAGACTTCGTAGCATCCAGCGTATAGGAAGTCAGCGGAAGAGTAACTGTATCGCTTGCTCCTGCCGAAGCCACTGGTGGCAGATTTAATTTGGAAACAGCCGGATTGACCTTAACGGTAACCCTGTCAGTAGCTGTTGTTCCGTTGTTATCCGTTACTGTCAGCTCGAAAACATACTGTCCTTCGATCAGTCCGGTAACTGAAGTAGCACTGCTATTTGCAGGTGTGATACCTGCAGTTGAAGGCCCTGATATTTGCTTCCAGCCATATGCAGTCAGTGTTCCATCAGGATCGAAAGAACTTTTACCATCCAATGCTGCACTGTTTGTGGGCAGTGTAATCGTTTGATCACTTCCGGCATTGGCTACGGGAGACTGATTCGGAACGATAGGCTGAGGCAGGACTGTCACAGAGATTTGATCTTTCGATACTGCCCCACTGTTATCAGTCACAGTAAGTTCGAAAATATATCCACCCGTCAACAGACCAACCACGGAAGGATTAGCCGTATTGGAGTTGTTTATCGTTACAGAACCCGGCCCGGAAATGGTTACCCAGCTATAAGATGAAATGCTACCATCTGTGTCCGTTGAGCCAGAGCCGTTCAGGTTTACTGTGCTGGTCGGTGCGGTAATCGTTTGATCGGGACCTGCATTGGCTACCGGCGGAACATTTGATGCAGACGATACCCTGATCTTAACCTGCGCACTGGAACTTGCTCCGCTATTATCAGTTACGGTAAGCTGATAGGTATATTGACCAGCAATCAGCCCGCTCAGGCTTAAAGTGGCAGAGTTTGAACCACTGGATGCAGGATTGCTTGGACCAGAAATTCTTGTCCAATTGTATGCAGTGATCGTTCCATCCGGATCGGAGGATTTTGTTCCGTCCAGATTCGTTGAGTTAACGGGTAGTGTCAGATTAATACTGGATCCGGCATTGGCTACCGGTGCTAAATTCGCAGCGGGGTTTACCGTGATAGTAACAGAATCTTTGCCAGTTGCTGCGTTGTTATCAGTCACTTGTAAGATGAATACATAAGTACCTGCCTGAAGACTATTCAATGTGTTTTGTGCTGTATTTGTCAGACTGATGGCAGAAGGACCAGATTTTTCAGACCATGCATAGCTTACAATACTGTTACCTGAAGAAGCACTTGAACCGCTTCCATTTATTATTACACTATTGGCCGGCAGCGTAATTGTCTGATCTGCTCCCGCATTGGCAACAGGCGGTTGTATACCAGCGGCAACCACGGTGATTTTTACAGTTGCTTTTGAAGAGGCCCCGCTATTGTCTGTTACTGTGAGTTGAAAAGTATATATACCCGCAACCAGGTTGGATGCCGTGGCAACCGATGTGGTATTTCCGGTTATGCTTGCGGTAGACGGACCTGCTGTTTGTGCCCACGCATATGACGCAATACTGCCATCGGGATCAGATGATGAAGCTCCGCTCAGGCTGACACTACTTACAGGAAGTGTAATTGATTTACTGGACCCGGCATTCGCTACCGGCGGTTGATTTGCTGCCGGATTAACAGTAACTTTTATACTGTCCAGATCTGACGCTCCGCTATTGTCAACAACTTTCAAAGCAAAAGTATATGTACCCTGTTGCAAACCGGAAATGCCTGTAGTAACGCTGCCGGCAGCTGCAATTGTAGCTGTATTCGGACCGGAAACCTGGCTCCAGGTATATCCGGAAATGGTTCCGTCCGGATCAGATGAAGCCGATCCGTTCAGACTAGCAGTATTTGTTGGCAGCGTAATCGAGAAATCAGCACCTGAATTGGCAACCGGTGGTTGATTTACAGGAGCTGCGTTCACTATTATTTTAATCGTATCTAAAGCGATAGCTCCTGAATTGTCTGTTACTTTCAGCTGGAACTGGTACACGCCTGCTGCGAGATTGCTTACAAGTGTGGTAGCAGCTCCTGCATTGGCAATTGTTGACTGCGCAGGTCCGCTCAGTTTGGTCCATAAATAGGTTGAAATAGTGCCATCCGGGTCACTGGATCCACTTCCGTCAACAGTTACTGAACTTACCGGTAGCGTGATGGTCTGATCTGTGCCGGCTTTGGCAACAGGCAACTGATTAGCAGGCGCAGCCGCGTTAACAGTTACCTGAACGGTATCCATCGCCACGGCTCCCGCATTGTCCATTACTTTTAACTGGAATGAGTATACGCCTGTTGTCAGATTTGTAATTGCTGTGCTTGCTGCTGTACTGCTGGCGATTGTATATTGAGTTGGTCCGGCGACTTTAGTCCAGGTATAGGAAGTAATTGTACCGTTAGGATCGGTGGAAGAACTACCGTTGACATTGACGTTATTAGTTGGCATCGTAATGGTCATGTCGGATCCGGCTTTGGCCACCGGTGATTGGTTGGCTGTTGCTGCGTTCACAGTAATTTGAACGTTGTCTGTTCCCTTGCCTCCCTGATTGTCTGTCGTGGTCAGCGTGAAAACATATACACCCTGAACAAGTCCGGTAATGGTAGTCGTTGTTGCAGATGGCGTGGTTATCGTTCCCCCCGCAGGTCCTGATAGCTGAGTCCAGGAATAGGATGCAACCGTACCATCAGCATCCGTACCGGATCCCGTCAGTGAAACGGAAGATACTGGCAGCTGGATTGTCTGATCGGCACCGGCGTTAGCGGTTGGTAACTGGTTTACAGGACCGCCTGTTCCTACGGTTACATTACTTCTTAGTAAATAACTTCCATCCGAATTTCTTCCTGTAATGGCCAATGGGAGCGGTTGCCTGTATGCATTCGGGTCTTTAACTATCAAATACATACTGTATGTACCCGAGGGTACAGTCGCAGATAAAGTGAAATTATCACTTATTGCCTGAGCGGATGCTGCAGGTGAAAATAATCTTGGATTAAAAGATGAGGTTCCCGACCAGACAACTGCATTTCCAGAGTTTCTTAATTCGTATGTGACTTTCCAGTTCTCGTATGATGGAGCCAATCCGATGTTCTGCCAGTTGAGCGTCAGGTTAAATGAGCTGCCGGCAGAAAGCGTTGACGTCATACTACCCCCGGTCAGGATTAAACGATAACCAGCAGCTTTAGATGCGGCCCTGAAGTTCGCCTGAATAGTTGCATTTGGCGGATTGTTATTATCCAGATTACCGTTACCAAAACTCTCAGCATGATATTGTTTTACCCGCACAGGTAAGTCATCAAAATTACCAGCCGCTCCAAGATCCGCAGGTTCACCACAGACAGGAGCATACTTATATCGATTCATAATGGCTGTATCGAAACGAAAGCCATTTACAACATTGGGATTATTTTCAAGCCAGGAATGCATATATCCATCAGTCCAGCCCCATGAATCCCAACGCCATCCCAGCAAACCAGCGTTATTTGAAGTCGTAAGTTCGTATTGACCAACAGCAGCCGATGATATTCCGACACCTGTATTTGCTCCAAAACTTCCCACCATGGCAACGCACTTAATATCCGGATATGATTGCACTATTGCGTCAACCAATGCAATGGTAGCAGCATCGGTAGGCTTTGGGCCGCCATTTAATACTGCCTGTTCTCCAAAATCTCCCAGGACACGCACATCAATTCGCTTAACGACATTCTTATATGGGACTCCGTTAAAGGAAGCAGTCTGTATATGATTATTTAATGCCTGATGCATGGCTTTGAACCATGCTAACCATGTGGGAGAATTTGGATTTTCATACCAGCCGCCACCGTTATTCCAGTCTTTTACCGATTCAGCCTGCATCGCATTATGAAGTGCTACCGGATAAACCAAAGATGCACCACCTACAGACGGACCACTGCAACAATTTGGCATGATACCAAAACTGAATCCCTGGCCTTTACTTATAGCATCATTGATCTGTGCATCAAATAATTTGAAATCCAGTTGTCCGGGACCCGCAGAATTCGTCAACTGAATGTCAGCCCACTGAAACCTGTAATAAGCATCCAATCTTGGCGTGTTGGTTCCCTGCACCGGAATATTCACAATGTTCTGTCCTGCAGTCCACTGTTCAGCTCCTCCACCCGGTCGGTTTAAATCGGGGTCAGACACCGGAATTTGAGTAAATGATAAGGATGTTGTTTGAGAATATCCCAACATACACACACACATCAGCCCTGTAAGGATTGAGATCGAAAGCCCGACTTTTTTTTGGAATCTTTTAACAAAGTATGAAATGAGTGCAGAAAGCCCCTTTGCTTTGTAGAGTTGGATTTCCATAATCGTGGATATTGGATGAACTTGGAAATTGGATTAAAATTTAAATATTAACTTCTTCTTGATTAATATTTCAAAATCATTTGACGGGTTCAAATAACTTGCCAAAAAAAAAATTATGCGGGAATGATTTTTGTTCTCTTGTTCATTTTGCTGACTAGACACTGATCCACAGCTTTTTAAAAGTAATGCACATTTTATTCAACATTTTTTCTTCCATTTAATCAAGCTTTTTGTTTTTTCGTTGGCATGTTATTTACAGAACCAATTCAGGAATCAGTCTTATTAAGGGAGATTTTCCCAAATCGGGAATCTGCCTATTAATTATTGTTAGCATGAAGCTTTAGTAATGAAAACTAATAATGAGTGTTCCATTTTGTTAACAGATTGATAGGATCTTTGATAAAAATTTCTATCTTTAAGCCCAAGTAAGCTGCCCTGATTTTTGTAGAATTCCATATATCCTTCTGCCGGAATACATTTCGAAACCACTTGAATTGATTCATTATTACGTTGGAAACAAATAAGTTTCCCATATTCTAATATTTGACATTTCAGGGAGAGATTCCAATCATGACTCTTATGGTTTTGATTATTAGTAAAGAAGTATTTCTTATTTCAAATATTAATTCACTCTAAACGAACATCCGATTGATCTCCAAGACATTAGTTAATTTAAACCGATCGGAAGTTGGTCGAAAACAAAATTTCTTTCCTGTTGTTTTATTGGTATTTATCTGCTTTCTCATTTCATCTTGTGGCGGTACAAAAAAAATTGTTTATTTCGATGGAGTACAAGATGAAACTATCAGGTCCAAATATCCTCCTAACATTGAATCTTTTATTCAGATTAATGATCTTCTAAGTATTACCGTCAGCAGTGCAAATGCTGCTGCTTCCGCTATTTTTAATGCACCCAATGAGTCCACCCCGACTACCATCTCAGCTACGTCGTTTGGAAACACCCTGACGGTTGGCTACCTGGTAAATTTGAATGGCGATATTCTTTTCCCTGTATTAGGAAAAATTCATGCGGCGGGAACCACCAAATCACAGCTTCAGGCTTTAATAACCAAACAGCTGGTAGAATCAAAACAGCTGGTTGACCCCATTGTCACGATCAGGCAATTGAATTTCAGGGTAAGTGTATTGGGTGAAGTTGCAAAACCAGGTGTTTATTCGACGCCAAATGAGAAAATTAGTTTGCTGGAAGCACTTAGTTTTGCTGGTGATATTACAATTTATGGTAAGAAAGACAATATTCTGTTGATTAGGGAGGACGACAAAGGAGACAAGCTAATTGTACGTATTAATCTGACTACCACAAGCTTATTTACTTCACCTTATTATTACCTTAAGTCAAATGACGTGTTATATGTCGAGCCGAGTCAGAACAGGGAAAAGAAAGAGCGGTTTGCCCAGTTAACGCCAATCATCCTAAGTGTGGTCTCTCTGGCAATTATAACAGTAACAGCTGTTTATTATCACCCATAAAGCAATTTATAATCATAATTTAGTTAGTAATCCGTACGTTATAGCAATAGATGTTGTATTAAACCCTTTGAATAATGAAAAAAACGCAGCCAATTGCAGCGGATGCAAGGAATGAAAATTTTTTCCAGCAACTGGCAATAAAATATTTACCCTTCTGGCCTTTCTTTAGCTTTCTCCTGGTTTTAAGTCTGGCTCTCACTTTTGTATATCTGCAATATACCGCACCATTATACGAATCTTCCGCAAGTATTTTGATCAAGGATGAGAAAAAGGGTCAGGAAGATTCGAAAATGGAGGAGCTTCTCAACCTCTTCAACACAAAAAAAATTGTTGAAAATGAGTTGGAGATCCTTCGCTCAAATGAAGTGATTAGCGAAGTCGTCAAGCAGATGCGCCTTTATGCGCCGATTTATACTGAATCCGGTTGGCGGGGAATGATTAAAAGGAGTGCATATACCAGTTGTCCCGTCATGCTGGAAGCCGGAAATCCGAAAACTTTAAAAGAGGCCAAAAAGGTCTATTTTAAAATTTCACCGGATACGAGCAAGGTCGAAGTTGCAGGAATTGTTTATCCGTTAAATGAGTGGATTAATTCCGAATGGGGGGCAATCCGATTTGTAAAAAACCCTGCATTTAATTTGAATTCATATCCGGTGAAGGAAGCGGGAAAAGTAAAATATTTTTTCTCGCTGATCAGTCTGGAGAATGAAATAGATGCCATTACTGAAAGCCTCGTTGCAGCTCCAACGAGCAAACAATCTTCCGTTATCAACCTTAAAATAAAAGACGCTGTTCCTGAACGCGGTGAGGCAATCATTACGAATATCGTCAACGCGTATAATATGAACGCGGTGAGAAAGAAAAGTGATATCGCAGCAAACACATTGAATTTTATCGAAGAGAGACTGAAGAATGCAAAGTACCAGTTGGATTCTGTTGATAACAGTATTCAAAAATACCGTAACAGGACCGGGATTGTAGATATCAGTGAACAAAGCAGGCTCTATTTACAAAGTATGGCGGCGAATGATCAGCAAAAAAGCCGGATGAAGATACAAATGAATGTCCTTAATGAGGTACAACATTACCTGGAAACGCGAAATGATTCATCCAGCGTAGTGCCATCGACACTTGAAATTACAGACCCCACGCTAAGCCAGCTGCTTGACAAATTACATAATTCCGAAAGTGAATATGCCAAATTACGCAAAACAACTGCTGAAAACAATCCGATACTCTCTTCGGTAAAGGATGAAATGGTCAAAACCAAGGCGGCTATTCTTGAAAGCATAAAGAGCCAGAAGGCCAATTTACGTGCCAGCCAGTCATATGTTGATCAGGTTTCCAATCGCGACTCTGCGATGGCAAACGCGATTCCACAAAAAGAAAAAGAGCTGGTTGAAGTAAGCAGGCAAAGAAATACCACTGCAGACATATATGCTTTTCTTCTGCAAAAAAGGGAAGAAGCCGCATCCTACTCCGTAAACTCGATTTTACCCGACAGCTATATCGTTGACAAGGCGAGTTCGTCGGTGAACCCGGTGAGTCCTAAGATAAGCCTGATATTGCTGCTGGCGGTCATCATTCCATTTATCGTAGGAAGCTCCCTGATTTCATTAAAAAATACTCTTAACAATAAGATTTTATACAGAACTGATATTGAGTCCCTCACCCATTACCCGGTAATCGGAGAAATTATCCAGGGAAAATTCGAAAACAGCCTGGTAACCGCTTCCAAAGAAAGAAGTTTTATTGTAGAGCAGTTCCGCTTGTTGAGATCGGCTGTAAAAAATTTAACAATGCCACCCGGGCAAATTCGCAGGCTGGTATTTACTTCCTCCGTTGAGGGAGAAGGAAAAAGTTTTGTAGCAACAAATCTGGCTAACAGTATTACCAGGAGTAATAAAAAAGTTGTTCTGCTTGAACTGGATTTACACCAGCCATCCATTTGTGAAATGCTGGGCCTGGAAAGAGGAGTCGGCATTACCGACTATCTTCTGGGAAAAGCAACTGCTGATGAAATCCTTTTACAAACTCCCTTCAACCCGGATTTATATTTTGTTCGTGCCGGCAACCTGGTAGAGGACGCTTCAGAGTTATTGCTAAACAGCAAAATGGAAAGTCTGCTCGACTATTTGAATACCAGGGCTGATGTCCTGATCATCGACATGCCACCCATTAATCCGATTACCGATGTATATGTAATAGCACCTCTTTGTGATTACACATTATATGTGGTCCGTCATGGAAAAGTGAGAAAGAATAATATAAGAATGCTGCACGACAATATGGAGTCCCACAACATCAAGAACGTGGCTTTAATATTCAATGGAATAAAGAAAAGAGGTATCGGCCAATATAGTTACGGCTATGGTTACGGCTATGGTTATGACTATAAATCCTCTTACGATTCTTACGGAAAAAAAGCAAAAAAGAGAAAGACAGTATAGTCTTTTTCAATAATCACTCCATTCACAATCCTTGCAAAAACGTTTTTTTTCTCTTTCGATTGCCTGCCCGCATGTAATTTCTAAAACCCATATTACCAGATACTTAAAACGTGTTTTTATGCGTTTTTAGGTTGCATAAAATACTTGCGGTATAATTGACTGGTATTGTGCTGGTTACATTAAATAACCTTATAGTTTGGTCCCAGAGCCTGGGACTGAGGTGGCGAAGCCATATAAAACCGTGATTGCAAAACTAAAACATATCTTTTCTGCCGACCTGGTTAAGGTGTCGTCCATGAATGCAGTGTCCACGGTTATAAAAATGCTGACCGGTTTGGTCAGTGTAAAAGTGGTGGCGGCGATAATCGGACCTGCCGGCATCGCACTACTGGGGCAATTAAACAATTTTTCGACCATCACATTGGGAGTTTCAAGCGGCGGTATAAACGCGGGAATGACCAAATACCTATCTGAGTTTTCCGGTTCCAGAAGAAAATATCTACTGTTCCTGGGAACCGGATACTGGATAACGATTTTCTTTTCAACCCTTACAGGAATCGCCCTGATTATAGGTGCCGGATACTTCTCGAGAATCATTTTGCTCGATGAAAAGTACAGGTTCGTTTTTTATTTTTTCGGCGGAACTATTATTTTATATGCCTTAAATGCGCTGTTGATATCGGTAATTAATGGCTTTAAAGAATATAAAAAATATGTAATAGCAAATATACTTGGAAGCATCGTCGGCCTGATATTTTCCGTTGTTTTATCCATTAAGTATGGAGTTTCCGGCGCTTTAATTTCAGTCGTCACTTTCCAATCGATCGTATTCCTGCTGACACTGGCTATCATTCATAAATCTTATTGGTTTGAATGGAAAACCTTCACCGGGAAATTCAGCCGTTTGGTTGCCGGTCGGTTAGCTCATTATTCAATAATGGCCCTGGTAAGTGCAGTGGTGGTCCCCGTCAGTCAACTGATCATAAGGAGTTATATCAGGAAAAACGAGTCAATTACCAGTGCAGGTCTTTGGGAAGGAATAAACAGGATATCTGGGATGTACCTGATGGTAATCACAACGTCATTAAGTGTGTATTACCTTCCGAGGCTGGCAGAATTGCGAAATAAACAGGAGCTAAGAAAAGAAATTTCAAACGTGTACAAACTTATAATTCCCCTTTTGATCGCTGCTACAATCGTTATTTACATGCTGAGAGGATTTATCATTCAATTATTGTTCACCAAGGAATTTGCAGGGATGCAGGAGCTGTTCGGCTTTCAGTTGATTGGCGATATACTTAAGATGGCCGGATGGATTTTGGGATATCTTATGATAGCAAAAGCAATGACCAAGACTTATATAACCATGGAATTTGTAAGCTATTCGGGTCAGGTATTGTTTAGTTGTGGTTTTGTGGCATTATATGGAACCGTCGGTGCGACAATTGGATATGCCATAGGTAATCTGGTATATTTAATTATCATGGTAATCATATTCAGAAAGATATTATTCAATTATGAATGATTTACCATCACCACTGGTATCCGTTATTATTCCCATTTATAACGGAGAAAAATATATAGAGCAAACCATTGAAAGCGTATTGTCCCAAACATATCAGACATGGGAATTGGTAATAATAAATGACGGCTCATCAGATAACACCGAAAAACTGATTTCAAAATACACAGATAACAGAATAAGGTATTTTCGGAATGATACGAACAAAGGGATCAGTTTCTCCCTAAATAAAGGTCTTGAGGAGTCGAGGGGAGAATATATAGCCCGGCTGGATGCGGATGACATTGCCCTACCCTCCCGGTTTGAAAAACAAGTCGGGTTCCTCACCAAAAACAAAGACTATGTGTTATGCGGCAGTTATTTCCAAACCATGAATGCGAATGGAGAAATCCTTAAGAATGTTCGCTTTCCCGACAATAACCGGGATGCCCAGTCCTATCTTCTTTTACATAACTGCTTTTGCCAGTCCGCCATAATGATGAAATCGCAGATAGCGAAGGAGCTCAAATATGACCTCGAATTCAAGATCGGTGAAGATTATGATTTATGGCACCGGATTTCAAAACTTGGGAAAATATTGAATCTTCCCCTTTATACGACCCTTTACCGGATACATGACTCAAATATTACCAGGAAAAGTGAAATCATGTTTGCCAATGAAAATAAAATAAACAGAAAAATACTGGACGACCTGGGCATAGAATATTCAGAAAAGGAACTGGAGCTCCATTCAAATGCCCTGTCCTATCATGCTTATTATTTCCAAAACCCTGAAATTCTTGGTTTGCTGGAAAACTGGATGTGTAAACTCTATTCTTTTATCAGGAAAAAAAATCAGTATAATAGCCTGCTGTGCTACCAGATCCTGGCAGAAAAATGGATCGTGCTGGCATATAAATCAGGAAATTTAAAAAAAGTCCTTTTCAACCGATTAATCGCTTTACATCCCTTTGCCTACCTGAAAAGACTTTTAAGTAAAGCCTCAAAAAATTATTAACTAATTTTAGTCCAGGAGATGATACCAGCTAATTTTATAATTTGAACACTCTTTTTTTAATTATAGCCGGAGCATTGTTTTTATACTTTCTGATTTATAAACCAGAAATTATTGCCGTGCTCTTTTTTACAATTACGATTGCTGATATAAATTTTGAAGTATCTGGTCTGCCACTGAATGCAAGGGCCATTATTGGAATTTCTCTACTTATCAGATCATTTGCTCCGGAAAAAGGAAATAACTACCCTTCATTTTTCTCCACAAGTGCCAGGTATATTATTTTGTTCCTGGTGTACGGTGTTATAATTACAATAGCTTATGACCTGGTTGACTTAAATTTTATCAAAACTTATGCGCTC
This sequence comes from uncultured Bacteroidota bacterium, assembly GCA_963741345.1. Classification (GTDB taxonomy): domain Bacteria; phylum Bacteroidota; class Bacteroidia; order Chitinophagales; family Chitinophagaceae; genus Puia. The sequence continues at coordinate 363,635 of CAVUHS010000003.1, read as the reverse complement.
ACAGCTGTTTCTGCATATTGCGGCTATCACTTTTTTTGCAAAACAGGAGATTTTACTTACCTGAAAATCAGTGTAATCCTGGCTGGAGTTATTTGTTTTGCGGATCTGACCTATTCGTATGCGATTATAGGGCACTTTCCTGTTCAAAGAATTTATCTTGCTATCCTGAATGTACCCAGCCAATTCACTGAAAATGGTGACATTATCGAAATAATTAATCACAATTTTTACGGTTTGATATGCGGTATCTGCTTCGTGTTTTTAATCAATGAGTATATTAACAAACGAGACGCCGGAAAATATACTCTCATCCTTCTACCGCTGATGTTTTTAGGTGTACTCATGTCAACCTCCCGTAGTTCATTGCTTGGCATTATTGGAATTTCAGTTTTCCTGATCGGATATCAGCTTAGATCAAAAGAATCTTCAAAAAAGGCACTTAAGCTTGTTACACTGGGCGTTTCTGTTATATTCCTGTCTTTATTTTTGTTTGCGACTGTTCAGCAGGTTTTCGATCTGAAAAGCGAATTCCTGGAAAACATTACCCAGAGGCTTGTAGATGAACCTGTAGCCGTTTTCTATAAACATATGGGTTTTAACTATAACGCGCAGTCCCTGGATGCCCTTGAATGGAGAGGCGAAGCATCAACCGATGCTTTTAATGCATTCCTGAATCTTAAGACAGTTGAGCAGGTTTTTGGAATCGGCTTTTGGGGATTTGTAGTAAGGAACCTGGGAAGAAATAATCTGCCGCCTCATAATGGCTTGTTGCTATTGTTGATTGAAAATGGACTTGTGGGATTGTTTCTTTATGGCTTACTTGTTTTCTCAATCATACGTAACTCCTTTAAAAAACAGAAAAATATTTCTCCGCTCGTTACTGTCCTGATATTTATAATAATATATTGTATAGGCCAAAACGGGGAACTTACCTCGAGTATTACATTTCTGTTTGTTGTCTCCCTGATTGCCGAAAACAAGTACATAGATATCAATTTTCTGGCGGAGCAAAAGAGGATCAATCCTTCAACTCTTTATTTAAAAAAAGTCGTTTAAACTTGGCGGAAAAATCCATTTTGTATGTTACACCCGCCCTTCCGGTCGGCGGCGCCGAAAAGTTTCTTGTATTGCTCGCCAATTCATTGGAGAAAGAATTTAAGACACAGTGGTTAATAAGTTTAAGTTCTGATAATAAACTTCAAAATGAATTTAGCAGCACTATTCATTTCACTGCACTCCCCCGTTCAGGCAGGTTCGACATTGTGCCGCTAATAGCCCTGAGGAAACTGATTCAAAAGGAACGGCCCGATATTATTTTCTGCCTGAACTTTTTCAGCTTTTTTTATACAAAACTTTCCCTCTGGTCAACGGGTCTAAAGCCGTTTGTAATAATTTCCTATCACAGCACTTTTCATGAGAACAAAAAGGAAAGATTTTTACATAAGATATATGCACGCATGGTAAGCAAGAGCAATCTTATAATAACCGTATCTAAGAATCAGGAGAAATATACAGCCAGGAAATATCATATTCCGCTCCAGCGGTTTAATACCATCCACAATGGGATTGATTTGACATATTGGCATTTGCCTTCTGAGTCCTGGAATAGTGCCCAAATCCGGGATGAATACGGTATACCAAAAAATGCGTCTGTTATCATTATGACAGCCGCTTTCAGGCCGGAAAAAAATCATTTGGGAGCCATTAAGTCCCTTCAATTATTACATTCAGACTTCCATTGCATTGCCTACCTTCTTTTTGTGGGAGAGGGAACATTATTTGAACATTGCAAGGAGGTAGTAAAAGAGCTGAATATGGAAAAATATATAAAATTCACTGGCCCAAAAAAAGACGTTCGCCCCTTTTACTGGGCCAGTGATCTATTTACACTATGCTCAACAAGCGTCGAAACCTTTTCCATTGCAGCTCTTGAAGCTATGGCTTGTGGTCTATCCTGCGTATTAACAAAAATTGGCGGAGCTGATGAAATGATCGTTGAAGGCTTAAATGGCTTTTTATGTGAACCTTTTGAACTTCAGATTGCGGATGCCTGGCACAAAGCACTAATCGCCAATTTCCCGGCACTAGGTATCAGCAATTATGTCAGAAATAACTTTGGTTCAGAAAAGATGGTCGCAGAATATAAAAAAGTCCTGCGACTTAACACAACTCCTTAGAAAATAACCCAAGAGAGACCGGCCAATGAGATGGCTTCGCACCAATCAGGTAGCAAAATGCAGGAACAAACACAAATAATCGAAATAGGAACCGGGTATACTTCCATCCCGTCAAAGGTAGGGGCAGCTACTGAAATTGTAGTTGAAGAACTTGTAAAAGCATCTTTGAAAAAAGGAATAGATATTTTAATTTTTGACATTTCTGACAATAACCGAACTCCTTCCACCCTGCCGATTCATGAAGTATATCTGCCTCCTTTTATAGCGAATAAAGTGGGATATAGTCTGGGCATATTTCACAAAATAAAACGGGTCTGGTATTCTTTCTTTTTAGCTGTAAAACTGAATCAATACATTAAAAAGGATCATCATTATATTCTGCACTTTCATAACCAGTATAATTTTTTCTTCTTCCGGGTGTTCTCAACAGCCAGCAAAAGAAGAAATGTAAAACTCTATTACACTAATCATACTTATACCTGGTCACTTCCCTGGAATGAAATACAGTCATTGGTAAGCAAGAAATATTTCATGGAAAGCTACTCAATGAGAAAAGCAGACGTTGTATTCGTACTTAACGAGAATACGGTAAAGAATCTCTCCGAACATTTAAAAATAGACAGTTCGAATATTAGACTTATCCCAAATGGTGTAAATACAGAGGTGTTTACCAAACTATCTCCTATTGATCCGGATGTACTTAACTTAAGAAAAACTCTTAACCTCGAAAATAAGAAGGTATTTTTCCATGCTGGCACTATATGTGAAAGAAAGAATCAGCTTGAAATTATTGAATACCTCACTCCTGTTTTTAAAGCCAATCCTGATATCGTGTTGATTTTTGCGGGTGGCATCAGGGAGAATGACTATTTCTCGGCCATAAACAATTATTGCAAAATAAATAATATCGAGGGAAATGTCATCTATGCTGGCGAATTACAACCTGGCAAACAATTAAACACCTATTATAACCTTTCAGAAGCTTTTATCTTCTTTTCTAAATCAGAAGGGTTCAGCCTTGCCCTGCTTGAAGCAATGTCCTCCGGTTTGCCCGTTGTACTTTCAAAAAATCTTGAGATTGATTTTATTAAAGACAAGGACAATGGAATCCTGATATTCGAAAACCAGTGTGATTTTCTTGATATACTGAAAAAAGAAATTTTTTGTTCAACCAGGCAACGATATCATTCCGAAAAAGCCAGGTATTTTGTAACACATAATTATAGCTGGAACAAAGTTGTTGAGAAATATTTCGACGGTATACCCTATGAAAATAGTTCAGTTAAATAGCTATATAACTTTAAACGGTGGATCTGAAACCGTCATGTCCAATATCTCTTCTTTATTGGAAGAATATGGACATACAGTTACAAATATTGGCTACACCTCCAGGAAAGAAAAAAGAGTTATGCCCAATGCATTAACATTGGGGCCCGAGAAATACAGCCTGCCTACCTTTTTTCATGAAAAGAAAACAGTTGATTTCATAATAGACAAAATAAACAGCACCGGTACATCATTGGTAATCTGTCACAATGTATATCACAAGTACCCAATGGCCGACCTGCTAGCGGCAATTAAATCGCGGACTACAGCGAAACTGGCGCTGCTGTTTCATGATTATAAAGCAGTTTGTCCGAGATGCAATTTGTACAACGGCAAACGAATTTGCACTGATTGTTCCCAGGGGAAGTTTATAAACGTTATTAAATACAGATGCAGAAATAAATCGATCTTACAGTCTTCTTTATTGGCGATCGATTCATATTATAATAATTCTTACCGCGACGTCTATAGTTATCCCGACTTATTTATAACTCCAAGCCATTTCATGGCAGGACAACTTCATAGAATGGGGTTTAAGCATGAAATAAATGTGATTCACAATCCGATTGACATAAAACAGTTCAGCCGGTCTAAGGAAATGAAGGGATTTAACCAAACAGTTTTGTATGCCGGCAGATTTTCAAAAGATAAAGGAATCGAATTATTCATTGAAGCAGCTTCCCGGCTTAAAAATGTGACGTTTTTGATTGCAGGTGTGGGAGATTTAATTGAATTAGTAGAAAAGGCTGATAAGGAAATGAGTAATGTCGAATATCTGGGAAGTCTTAACAGGGAACAATTATTAAAAACTTTTGACAGGTCAGATTTCCTGGTACTCCCCTCAATCTGGTACGAAAACAATCCAATGATCATAATTGAAGCAATGAGTTATGGCCTCTTGGTAATTGGTTCTGACATTGGAGGAATTCCTGAATTATTAAACGAGGGAAGGGGGTTTTTGTTTGACCCTTTGAAACCCAATAGCCTGTCCGATCAGATTCAAACATCAGGTTCAATCTCAATTTCTGAATATAATGAAATTGCAGAGCGGGCCGGTTCATATGCACAAACCCTGTCTTCAGAACATTATTATCGTGCATTATGCAGCCTTATTCCCGAATTACACAGTTCGGAGGAATTGATAGCTGATCAGCTGAAATAGTTTCCCATATATGCCTTCATTTCATACAACCCTTAAAGTATTAACAATCAATCAATGAAAAAGAAAATTTATATCGCTGGCAGTGGTGGTATGTTAGGTGAAGCATTTTACCGGGTTTTTAAAGAGGAATTTGACTTAAAATGTACAGATAAAGATGTCAATGCATCCTGGCTGAGCTTTCTTGATTTCAGAGATTTCGAAGCATACCGGAAAGATGTAAACGAGTTTAAACCGGACTACCTTTTTCATCTTGGGGCCTATACAGATCTTGAATTTTGCGAAAAAAATGTCGATGATACGTACCATACCAATACCATCGCCGCAGAAAATGCAGTTTACATCGCGAACACGCTGAATATACCATTACTTTATATCAGTACCGCCGGAATTTTTGACGGTGCCAAAGAGCTCTATGACGACTGGGATATTCCAAATCCACTTGGACACTACGCCCGGTCCAAATATATGGGAGAACGATATGTGATCGAGCACGCCGACAGATATATCATCTGCCGTGCTGGCTGGATGATGGGTGGAGGACCGGCAAAAGACAAAAAATATATTGGCAAACTGATCAAGCAATTAGTGAGCGGGAAGCGTGAACTGTTTATAGTCAACGACAAGGATGGCACACCTACCTTCACCATCGATTTTGCCAGAAATGTGAAATTGCTGTTTGAAAAGCAATATTGGGGATTATATAATCTGGTTTGTAAAGGACAAACCAGCAGAATGGAGGTAGCCAGGGAATTGGTGAGCGTTCTGGGTATCTCTGATAAGGTAAAAATGACCGAGGTAACCTCTGACTATTTTAAAGACACTTACTTTGCGCCAAGACCGCCCAGCGAAAGGCTGGTTAATAAGAAACTTGATCTGCGTGGTATAAATATTATGCGGGACTGGCAAGTGGCATTACGGGACTATATAGATTTATATTTCAGAGACTATTTGAAAGATAAATTTTAATAACCCCGTCCTATCCTATATATGCGTATAGCCTCTTTTGGATACAGATCGCTGCCCCCCGCTAATGGCTCCGCTGGAGCTGATAAATTTGCTCTTGAGTTTTTACCAAGGCTTGCAGAACGCGGATATCAGGTAACCGGATATAACAGGATCTATCCGGGGCAGGAAAAAGGTCCTGCTTTGTACAAAGGCGTTCATATTATTTATCTTAAAACAATCAGCAAATCTGGCATTGACAGTGTGATACATTCCTTTAAGGTCTGCTGTCATATCATTGGAAAAAACACGGCAGACATTGTTCATATTCAGGGAAACAACGCGCTTTTTGCCCTCATCCTCAGAATTTTCGGAAAAAAAATAATATTGAGCATTGACGGTGGTCCTGAATGGGAAAGGCCGAAATGGAACTTTATAATGAGCAAATTCGTTCTCGCCAACGCATATATTGCCGTTCATGCTGCCAGATACATTGCCATTGACAATGTTTTTACAAAGGAATTATTTGAGAAAAAATTTAAAAGAAAATTTGAATTTATATCATTCGGCAGCGAAATAAAAGATTCCCGCGAAACTGATATTCTTCTGAAACTGGGACTCGAAAAGCAGGAATATTTTCTTTTCGTAGGAAGATTTATCCCGGATAAGGGACTTCAGTACCTTATTCCGGCTTTTGAAAAACTACCCACTGGAAAAAAACTGGTACTGGTAGGAGGCTCTCCCAACCCCAGCGAGTTTGAAATAGAGCTGCAAAAAACAACAGATCCACGAATATTGTTTGCAGGTTTTATCTATGGTGATGATACCGTCACCCTAATGAAGAATGCATACGCATATATTCAACCTTCTGATATTGAGGGACTGTCACCCGTAATGCTTTCTGTGATGGGATTGGGTACTCCTTTGATTTGCAGCGACATTAAAGAAAATAAATATATCGCCCATCAGGATGCTTTATTATTCAAAAAATCAGAAATCGCGTCACTGCTGGCAGCCCTGGAGTTTTCACTAAACAATCGTGATCATCATCTCCGGCTTGCGGAGTCAGCTAAAAAGAGGATATTAAAGGATTATTCCTGGGAAACTATTACTGAACAATATATTCAGCTTTTCAACAAAGCTGCTCAATAGACCCCTTGCGACACCCTATTAACTAACTCCTTCATATTTAAGTTTATGATGCGTCTTCAAATTTCCAAAAGCAGTTTGACAACTGGCAGTTCGGGAATGAATCCCAGGCTCTTTTTCCTACTGCTGTTATGCTTTCAAATATTGCTCATATTTCAGGGAATAGAACCAGCGGACACTGGATTTTATGCAACTTTTTACCAGCAAATTTTTACTAACCCCCAGTCTGTTGCTTATTGCTTCATGTTCTGGCTATCCGGCATCATAGGAGGGTTTTTCCTGAAGGTGTTCCCATTTAGCGGCCTGATTGGTTTGCGTCTTTTATGGGTCGTTGTATATTTAGCCATTATAATTTTTACTTATCGTCTTTTAAAGAAATATGTACATGAAGGATATCTGCAGTGGAGTCTATTTATACTTACACTGCATCTCAATAATGACCCCAAAGAATTTTATTACAATAATTTTTCTTCCCTGTTATATATCCTGACAGCCATCCTGCTCTTTAACGGATTAAAGTCCAACCGGCTCATCGCAATTTTTGGAAGCGGAGCCATTGTCTCATTAAATGCTTTTAACCGGTTCCCGAATATTTTAGGTGTCGGCCTGGTGCTGGCCATTCTATATTATGGTTTCATCAATAAAACTGAATTAAAAACCATCGTCAAAATGGTATCCTGTTTCTTTGCGGGATTCCTTCTGACTACTGCTTTTGTTTTACTGATCATGCGTATCGCCGGTCAACTACAGATATACCTGGATGCATTATATATTTTAGCCGGGATGGGTAAACGATCAGCCCAGGTAAACCCGGCTGAAGACCACTATAGTATACTTTTGATGATAAAAACAATCATCCATCATTTTGGCGTAACGATAATAGTGGCCGGCTCAATCATAATAGGAATCATAGCATTTTATACACTGGAAAGCAAGGCCAAGAGCTTGTATCCCAAAATCAATATCCTGCTGGGGATAATAAAGTTGGGAATCGCTGCGATTGTTGTTGTGTTTATCTTCAAGGGTACATTTACCAATATTTCCGTCAATAATGTTATAACAGGCGTGTGCCTGATCGCTGGTGGAAGCATGATATTGTTCAGCCCGAATAAAGAAGTTAATCTTCTCCTTTTCATAGGCATTTTCATAATGATTGTGCACCCGATGGGCAGTTCCGAAGGTATAAGAACCGTAGAAAAATACTCCCTCTGGATAGTATTTCCAATTGTTTTCGACAGGATTTTCTCAACCCTGTCTGTAGGTAACAAGACTGATGCGGCCCCTCCCGGGAGACTCTCCAGGTTTTATTTTTTTGTGGGGGAAGACCAGCTTCGGGAAGCGAAAAGGGCGATTCTCGCACTTTCCATATTTGCCTGTCTCTATTTTACTTACTACTATCCCCACTCCGATTGGGAGAACAGGATAGATATGCATTACACTATTGATAACAAAAACATGCGCTTCATCTATACAACGAAAGAACGCGCTGAGCTTTTAGATCAGCTTTTGGTCGCGTCGGCAAAATATGTAAAACCCGGCGATTATGTGATGGCTTATGATTGTATCCCGTTATTTCATTTTATGACCGATACCAAACCATATGCGCGCAATCCATGGCCATGGCTTTATCTGAGCACCACTTTTAAAAAAGAATTGGATGACGCTTCCGGGAATAATAAAAATCTGCCTGTTATCGTATTGCAGACTGCATCTACGCTTGTTGACGACGCTTCGTACTGGCCGCAAAGGAAATCAAGTATAGACTACTTAAAACATCCTACCAATATTGACAGAAATAAAATTCTGGAAGAATTTATAACTGACCACAACTACCAGGAGGTATGGTCAAACAGTTATTTTAAAATCCTGGTACCACCAGGTAAAACCCTTTTGACAGGAATAATACATTAAAAATGCAGGAAATTAAAATAGGTGTTGTCGGATACGGCTACTGGGGACCAAATATCGTCAGGAATTTTTTTGGTACACCCCACTGTACCGTGAAGATGGTAGCTGATGGCCGGTCCGAAAGGCTTAATTTGCTGGCCAAAATTTTCCCGTCTATTCAGGGTGTAAAAGACGCAGAAGAAATTATCACCAGCAGGGAGATCGATGCTGTCGTGATAGCTACACCGGTATTTACGCATTACCGGCTGGCAAAAAGGGCACTCCAGGAAGGTAAGCATGTTCTGATTGAAAAGCCAATGACGTCTTCCGTGAAAGAAGCAGATGACCTGATAAACCTGGCCGCCCAAAAAGGCCTGACGTTAATGGCCGACCATACTTTCCTCTATACCGGTGCCGTCCAAAAGATGAAGGAAATAATCGACAGCGATATTATTGGCAAACCATTGTATTTTGATTCCGCCCGTATTAACCTCGGATTATTTCAACCGGATATTAATGTATTGTGGGATCTGGCCCCGCATGATATTTCCATTCTCACTTACCTGATTACAGAAGAACCTGACAGTATTAATGCAACTGGCATTTCTCATACACAGAATCAGATAGAAAATATCGCTTATCTAACGGTAAATTACAATTCCAGGTTTATTGCTCATTTTAACTGCTCATGGTCTTCTCCCGTAAAAGTCCGGCAAACACTGATCGGGGGAGATAAAAAAATGATTCTTTATAACGACCTGGAGCCCTCTGAGAAAGTGCGTGTTTATGATACAGGCTATAATCATAAAACGGAAGAAGATAAGACCCGGATCATGGTCGATTATAGAACGGGCGATGTGTATATCCCAAAATTATCGAGTCGTGAGGCCCTGGCCGGTGTTGCCGAAGACTTTGTTCAATCGGTGATCCAAAATAAAACTCCCCTTTCGAATGCATTGTTGGGGAGAAGCGTGGTCAGAATTTTAGAAGCTTCCCAGGAATCAATAAAACATCAGGGAAAAGAAATAAGAATTAGATAAAGATGGAATTAGTCACAATCAGCAACGACAAGCAAAGCCTGAACAATGTTAGCCTTGGCAGGAATGTCCGCATTTTTAATTTTGTCAATGCCTATGGCTGTAGCATTGACGACAATTCCAAAATCGGGGCTTTTGTCGAAATTCAAAAGGGAGCATCTATCGGAAAGAATTGCAAAATATCCAGTCACAGTTTTATTTGCGAGGGGGTTCATATTGACGACAACGTTTTTGTCGGTCATGGGGTTATGTTTACCAATGATCTTTTTCCAAAAGCAACCAACAGCGATGGAACCCAGCAAACCGAAGCGGATTGGAAAGTCATTGAAACCAATGTGAGGAAAGGTGCCTCCATTGGATCTAATGCTACGATCTTATGTGGTATTACGATCGGAGAAAATTCCCTGGTCGGCGCCGGTTCAGTTGTCACGAAAGACGTTCCCCCCAATACCGTCGTGGCCGGTGTACCCGCGAAAATTATCAAAACCTTATAATCTTATTTAAAAATAATGGACAGAAGAATAGCATGCCTTGACCTGAAAGGACAACATCAGCAAATAAAAAAAGAAGTATTTGAAGCGTTTGAAAAAGTGTATGAACAAACGGCATTTTCGGGCGGGCCGTTTGTGGAAGAATTTGAAAAAGATTTCGCAGAATTTTGTGGCACTAGATATGCAATCGGCGTAAACAACGGTACCACTGCACTTCATCTGGCCATGCTAGCTTTGGGAATTGGCCCGGGAGATGAAGTGATTATTCCAGCCAATACTTTCATTGCAACGGCCTGGGGAGTCTCTTATACAGGAGCGATTCCGGTATTTACTGATTGCGATCCGGACACATGGGAAATTGATCCAGGTAAACTTGAGCAAAAAATAACCACGAAAACAAAGGCAGTAATCGGTGTGCACCTATACGGTCAGCCCTTTGATATAAATCCCGTCCAGGCAATTTGTAAAAACCACCATCTGCACCTGGTTGAAGATGCCGCACAGGCACAGGGCGCCCATTATCTGGGCAGGCCGGTGGGTGGATTTGGTGAAATGGCCTGCTTTAGCTTCTATCCGGGTAAGAATCTGGGTGCCTGCGGCGAAGCCGGTGGCCTCACCACGAACCAGGAGAAATATTACAAACATTTACAGAGTCTCCGTAATCATGGCTCTGTGGTGAGGTATTATCACGATGAAGTCGGATTTAATATGCGAATGGGAGGCCTTGAAGCTGCTTCACTGAAGATCAAATTGAAATACCTTTCCGGATGGAACTCAAGAAGAGTGGAAATCGCAGGGAGATACCATTCTGAAATAAGGAATTCTAAAATCAAAATGCAGGTTCAGCCACCCGGGCATGAATCCGTATTTCATTTGTTTGTAATTACTACTGAAGACCGGAACGAATTAATGAAATTTCTGAATGCAAAGAACATCTTTCCGGGATTACACTACCCCGTCCCCTGTCATCTGCAGAAGGCGTATGCCGGGATGGGGCATAAAAAAGGCGATTTCCCGAATTCCGAATTTCTGGCAGATCATTGTCTTTCGCTACCTATGTATGCAGAACTGACTAATGAGGAACTGGATTACGTCATAGAAACGATAAATGCGTACTAACCAATGCTAATTGACAAATTGGAGCGGCAGGTTGAAACGCTCCAGCTGAATCTGAAAGGCAGAACGGTTTTAACTGAAGCCGCGAGCGGCGCTTACATAGTGACACCTGTAATCGCAGCCATTGCCGGAGCAAAAGTATATGCTTATTCAAAAACCACCCGTTACGGTAAAGTTGAAGAAGTATTTGCTGCCACTAAAGGATTGGCCGGGGCATTCCGGAAATTTCCACTTGATATATGTCTGACGGACAAACTTAGTCCGGAAATTATCGCGGAAGCTGATATTATTACAAATTCGGGACATCTAAGGCCTTTGAATAAAGAAATGCTGCTTCACGCGAAAGACAGCCTCGTTATTCCTCTTATGTATGAAGCCTGGGAGTGGAGAGATGCAGATATGGATATTCAATATATCCGGAAGCGGGGTTTTAGAATCGGCGCCACCAATGAAAGGCATCCAGATATTGATGTATTTAATTATCTCGGCGATATGGCACTCAAACAAATATTTGATGCCGGTATATGTCCATATGGAAACAAATTTATCCTCCTGTGTAACAATGATTTTGGTCCTTTTATCGCTAAAGTACTCGCCGGAATCTGTGACGGACTTGCGGTGATTGATAAGGATGAACACAAAAATCGCTATAATATTAATCAGGTAGACTGGATAGGTGGCTTTCCTGATGTGAAAATTCCGGAAGAATATAAGAACGCAGAAGCTATTATTTTTACAGCCTACCCCTTTGATCAAACCTGGATAGGGGAAAATTCTCCTTTAAACATAAAACAAATTCAGTCGCAATTGAAAGACCCTTTTATTTTACGCTATGCAGGTGACCTGGATGAATCCCTTTTGCAAAATGAAGGAGTTAGATTTTTCCCTCATCATGTCCATAGCGGTCATATGGGAATCCTGCCTTCGGCCATTGGCTATGATCCGATTATCCGGCTTCAGTCAGGCGGACTAAAAGTGGGTGAAGCATTACTGAACGGGAATTATGCTTATAAAAATGAAAAAATACTGGATCTGGTATGAGTTCAATTAATCATATCATCGCTATTGGACGTTCCCGGTATTTATTTGAAGGTATTAAATACCTGGTATCAAAAGGATTTTCATTCAAAGCTATTATAACCGAAGAGGCGTATGAAGAATACGACATAAAACACAGCGATTTTGAATTGCTCGCGGCGGAAATTGGTGCCCGGTTTTTTATGATAAGATCACTGAATAACGATGAACTCATTGGAATTATAAAAGAAAATAAGATCCGGGCGGCCATTAGTGTGAACTGGAAGTACACGATTCCGAAGAGTTTCCTTGATCTGTTTGAATGCGGTATATTGAACTATCATTTGGGAAACCTGCCCGATTATAAAGGAAATGCTACCGTAAACTGGTCGATTATTAACGGAGAAAATGAGATTTATGGCAATATTCATAAAATGGACCCTGAACTGGATGCGGGAGACGTGATATGCCGTAAATCCATCCCCATTACAGAGCAGACGTATATTGCAGATATATTGTTACAAGCCAATAGAGATGTTGCCTTTTTATATGAAGAGGCTTTGCGCAAGGTTATAGAGAATCCGAATGATTATTTATTGAAAGGTTCACTTCAAGGCTTGCGTTGCTTTCCCCGCCTGCCTGAAGACAGCCAGGTAAACTGGCATGAATCTTCTCTGAATATCAGCCGGCTTGTGAGGGCCTCTTCAGAGCCCTATCCCGGCGCTTACAGCTTTATAAACGGGGAAAAAATAGTAATATGGAGAGCCTCCAAACTGGAACATACAGAAAAATTTCTGGCTATTCCAGGTCATGTGGTCGGAATTCGAAAGGATTCAAAATTTATACATGTTGCCTGTGGTGAGGGTATTTTGGAAATACACGAAATTGAATATAAGGAGAAACGAATGGCTCCGGCAGAATTCATAAAGAGCATCCGAGTGAGATTCAAACAGGATATCTATGCATAATCCAAATAACCATTATGTTTCAGTTATCATACCCATTTACAATGAGTATGATGGAATCCCAAATCTTGTTGATAGCCTGAATGCTTTTTTTGAAAGGCACACGCAACTGTACCCCGAAGTAATTTTTGTGAATGATGGTTCAAAAGACCGTTCGGTAGAAAGACTGGAGGAAATGGAACACCGGACATACCGGGCTAAAATTATCAGTCTTTCACGCAACTTTGGTTCCCATGCCGCCTTGCGAGCCGGCATTTCAATCGCCTCAGGTGATTTGATTTGTTTTAACTATGCTGACCTTCAGGATCCACTTGAACTGATTCTGCGAATGGAAGAAAAAGTAAAGGATGGATATGAAATCATCTGGGCACATCGCGAAAGCACCAAAGTATCTCTTGGGGAAAAAACCTTCTCTTCATTGTATGCTTACCTGATGAAAAAATTTGCTTTCAGCAATTTCCCGGAAAAAGGATTTGATATTGTCATGTTCAACAAGAAAGTTGTTACACAGGTGAAGAACAATGTAGAGGCTAATTCTTCTATTTTCCTTCAGATCCTGGGGATGGGTTTCAGGCAGACTTCCATTTCTTATAAAAAACTTGAAAGGAAAACCGGCGTAAGCAAATGGACTATCTCCAAGAAAATAAAATTATTCATCGACTCTTTTGTAGCATTTTCGTATGCTCCGATACGTATGGTTACGATTATCGGGATAGCTATGTTTTTCCTTGGGACTATCTGGACGATTTATATTGTAACCCGTAAATTGGTTTATCATGATCTTGCCAGTGGATGGCCCGCATTGATGTCAATTCTTACGATCGGGTTTGGTATTACAAATATTTCCTTGGGAATTATCGCAGAATATCTTTGGAGAACGCTTGATGCAAGCAGGAAAAGACCTGTGTTTATTATAGATAAGATCGTAGAACTATAACCATAAACAATTTTTTTTAGACAAATCCTTTTTTTAATGGGCAATAAAGTAAAAGACAGTGTTGTACTTGTGACAGGGGGGGCCGGTTTTATTGGTTCCTATGTGATAGAAGAACTGATTCCCCTGCAACCCAGGAAAATTATCATCATTGATAATTTAATCCGGGGTGGATATGCGAATATGAAAAATTTTATCGGAAATCCGGTAGTCGAATTTCACAATGGAGACATGCGAGACCTGGATCTTGCTTGAATCCTGTATTGCCGGGACGGATTATGTTTTTCACATGGCGGCTCTTCGCATCAATTCCTGTGCAGCTAATCCCCGGGAAGGATTCGAAGTAATGCTAAAATCCACATTTGAAGTGGCTTCTCTCTGTGTAAAGCATAAGGTGAAAAAGGTAATTTACAGTTCCAGTGCGTCTGTATACGGTCTTGCACAGCACTTCCCTACTCCGGAAACGGACAATCCGTATAACAATCAAACTTTTTACGGGGCTGCAAAAATGTGGGGGGAACAGTTATTCAGGAGTTTCAAATTCATGTATGGCCTGGATTATGTTGCCCTTCGTTACTTTAACGCCTATGGCCCCCGGATGGACACGGATGGCAAGTACACAGAGGTCATGATCAAGTGGCTTGATTGCATACGGGATAACAGGAACCCGCTCATATACGGGGATGGCTCAACAACTATGGATTTCGTATATGTGAAAGATATTGCCAAGTCAAATATTGCCGCACTCCAGGCCGACGTTACCGATGAAGCGTTCAATATCGGAAACTGCGAGGAAACCAGTCTGAAAGAACTCCTGGAAGTACTTTTAAAAGTGAATCAATCTAAACTCAAACCGGAATTCAGGGAGGAAAATTCAATAAATCCGGTAAGCAGGCGGCTCGCCGACATCAGCAAAGCGAAAAATCTGCTACGGTTTACTCCAACTATTTCGCTGGAGCGGGGTATGCAGGAACTGAGCGAATGGTATTTCGAAAAAATAAAACTATCCGTAAACGAATGATACCGATTGCCAAACCCTTCCTGACAAAAAAAGAAGCAAAAGCCGCTTACGATACTATTCTCACCGGGTGGATCACGCAGGGACCGAGAGTTGCAGAATTTGAACAAAAATTTGCAGCTTATACTGGCGCAAAATTCGCGGTGGCCGTTTCTAATTGTACGACGGCCCTTCATCTGGCGATGATCGTTTCCGGTGTTGGCCAAGACGATGAAGTGATCTGTCCATCGATGAGTTATATCGCCACAGCGAATGCCATCAAATATGTCGGGGCAATACCTGTCTTTGCCGAAATCAATCCCACGAATTACAATCTTGATATTGCAGATGTTGAAAAAAGGATCAATGCAAAGACCAAAGCGATCCTTTTGGTTCACCAGATCGGCATGCCGGCAGATATCGACGCGTTTAAGGAACTGGCCGCAAAACACCATCTTAAACTGATTGAGGACGCTGCCTGTGCGGCAGGCTCTTCCTATAAAGGATCTAAAATCGGAAGTCATTCAGAACTTGTTTGTTTCTCCTTTCACCCCAGAAAAGTCATTTCCACCGGAGATGGTGGGATGATTACTACAAACAACGAAGCCTACTATAACCGGCTAAAACTACTCCGGCAACATGGCATGTCCGTAAACGACCGGACCCGTCACGAATCATCAAAAGTGATTTTTGAGGATCACCTGGAAGTCGGATATAATTACAGGCTGACTGATATCCAGGCCGCGGTTGGAATTCAGCAATTAGAAAAACTCGATTGGATAATCGGTAAGAGAAGAAAAATAGCCAGTCGTTATCATAAAGCATTTAAGCATATCGAATGCCTGCAGTTGCCGTTGGAAAAAAAGGGATATTTCAGCAATTACCAGTCCTATAGCATTTATTTGAAGGACAATTGTCCCATCAGTCGCAACGAGCTTATGCAGAAAATGCTCGATGCCGGTATCTCAACCCGCCGGGGGATCATGACAAGTCACCGGGAAACAGCTTATAAAAAAGAATGCGAGGGCATTTCATTACCAGTTTCCGAAAAAGCCAGTGACCAAAGTATCATTCTTCCTCTTTATATTCCCATGAAAGAAGAGGATATTCAAAAAGTCATTGATACATTCACGTCCTTGCTTAAGTAGATCAGTTCGGAAAGACTTCAGGGAATTCCTGAAATTCATTTTTAATACGTAGTACTATGATCAGGGTTGGAATTATTGGCATTGGGAAAATGGGTATTTCACATTTGGCCATCCTCGGTGCCCATCCGGATGTTGAAGTTGTGGGCGTTTGCGACACATCAAAGATGATGATTGATGCAATCGAAAAATATAGTGGATTTCCCTGTTATACAGATCATATCAAAATGCTCGACAGCGCGAAACCAGATGCGGTTTTCGTAGCCGTACCTACCAAGTTCCATGCAAAAATGGTTGAGGAACTTCTCCGTAGAGATATCCATGTCTTCACGGAAAAGCCATTTTGCCTGAATCCTGAAGAAGGCAACATACTGGTAACTCTTGTTAAGCAGAAGAAACTGGTTAATCAGGTAGGTTACCATAATAAATTTGTCGGCACTTTCCAGGAAGTAAAACGTATCGTTGAGGGTGGATGGTTAGGTGAAATTTATCATTTCCACGGGCAGGCATACGGGCCTGTCGTAGTTAATCCTAAACAGGATACATGGCGCTCCAAACCTGAAGACGGAGGCGGCTGCCTGATGGATTATGCTTCTCATGTGATAGACCTTATCAACTATATCCTGGCACCGGTTGAAAAAGTAAAAGCGAGTATGCTGAAATCCATATTTTCAAAAGACGTGGACGACGCCGTGTATGCAATGCTGGAACTTAGCAACCAGGTCACAGGCCTGTTAACAGTTAACTGGAGTGACGACACAATCCGTAAAATGTCTACTTCCATTACGATCAATGCTAAAAAAGGAAAGCTGGTTTCGGATGCCAACGAGTTGAAAGTTTATTTCAGAGACAGTAACTGCCCTGAGGGATATAGTAAGGGTTGGAATATCAAACATGTAACCGATCTCACAAATGAAGTGGCTTTTTATTTGCGGGGAGAAGAATACTCTTCGCAAGTTGACTATTTTATAAAAGCCATCCAGGGTAAAGTTCCTAATAATATAAATCATTTTGAAAGTGCCTGGCTTACAGACCGGGCCATTTCCCTAATCAGAAAAGAACATACATTAACCAATGGATAGAATATTATTCGGCGACAATCAGTTTTTTGCCGTAAATCATATTTCGGATGAAAAATCGATGGCTCAGTCCATCCGTTTCAAGGACGATGCTGCAATTATCAAAACCCTGGATTATGCGATCGAGGCAGGCGTAAACACTTTCATGTGTACAACCCATGACCGGATTTCAAATATCTGCCAGGTGATCCGCGAAAACCCCGAAAAATACAGTGATTTTAAAATCTTTCCCTGTATGCCTTATGCGCATAAATATGCGAATGCCGTAACGGAACTCGGAATTGCAGGCACACTGAAACAATATGTACCCGGAAATTTTGTGGGTTCCCTTTTTAAAGGTGGAGTGGCATTTTTATCAAAGGATTATATGGCCATCATGGAGTTGCTCATTGACGCAGAAATGAAGATGTTCAAAGGCATCAATACCCCGGTAATTTTTCTTCAAAATGTAATTACCGACCTGCTGCTTGGACTGAAAATGAAAGATGTCCTGGTCACTTTTCACCATTATGTGGCAAAAAAATACAATGCAGAGGCGGGGTTTATCACCATGAATCTCCCTATGCTCCTGAACGTACTTGAAGATGCCGGTATAAAAAATCCGATTATTTGTTCCTCAATCAACAAGGCAGGCTTCCGGATGTCGGGAGGCAAGGCTCTATATGAACAGACACTCCGGACAAGGAAATTCCGGGCTATAGCCATGCAGGTTCTCGCCGGCGGGGCTGTGTCGCCCAAGGAGGCAATTGACTATGTCTGCGGACTGCCGAATATAGAATCAATCCTTTTTGGGGCCTCATCCAGGAATAATATTAACGAAACAGTTTCCCTGATCCATAAATTTGACCAAAAGGCATTAAAAACAATGATTTAAAGACAGATTCACAAATAAATATGCAAAATTTACTGAAGCTAACCGCGTTATTATACTAGACCCCCAGTCGCATGAATAAGCGTTCGTTTAACTTCTTTCGGACATTATTATTTTTTTGGGATGTTTTGTCCCTCAACATGATCCTGATATTTGCCAGTATTGGCATATTCAGGGCGAACGCAATTAATCAAAGGGAATACCACTTATTCTTCGCTGTATTTAATCTTGGCTGGATAACTTCGGTTCATCTTACCCAGCTGTATATGAGTAAGAACTGGCTGGATTTTGAAATTTTTTTTAAGAGAACTTTCAAATGCTACGTTTTTACCACAACCAGTCTTCTCTTATTCATATTTCTCTACCACTTTCAGTACTCGCGCTTTTTTATAATTTTTTGTTTTGCAGGATTTGCCACTATCCTGCTTTTTAACAGGATCATTTTTAATCTGTTGGTCCTTTCCCTGCGTAGTAAATTCAGTCTGGCTAAAAATGTAATAGTTCTTGGATACAATGAGGTTTCCAAACGACTAATCGAATATTTTCAGAAAGAAGCAAAGCTGGTGAAATTGGCTGGCTGTTTTGATGATAAGGGCCGTATCCATGACTCTTCAGCTTTAAGGGTTTTTGACCACCTGGAGGATTGCATGCATTTTGTAAAGGAACACGAGGTCA
The DNA here is from genome assembly GCA_963741345.1 of uncultured Bacteroidota bacterium. Lineage (GTDB taxonomy): Bacteria > Bacteroidota > Bacteroidia > Chitinophagales > Chitinophagaceae > Puia. The sequence continues at coordinate 344,665 of CAVUHS010000003.1, read as the reverse complement.
CAGAAATCTATTCCACTTTGGTACCGGAGCATTACCCATATCTGCTTGAGCTGGCCAATGAAGCTGAAAAGCAATTCGTGTACTTTAAATTCGTTCCCGATTATCAGATTTTTGTCAACCGAAATATATTTGTAGATTTTATAAATGATATTCCTGTATTATCATTAAGGAAGGAACCACTCGAGGATACGGGAAACAGGATTAAAAAAAGAGCTGTCGATATTATAGTCAGCACACTGGTCATTATATTTATTCTTTCCTGGCTTGTACCCCTTCTTGCAATTTTAATTAAGCTGGATTCCAGGGGTCCGGTATTCTTTGTTCAATTGAGATCCGGTAAAAATAATCAGCCTTTCCGTTGTATAAAATTCCGTAGTCTTCGGGTGAACGACCAGGCGGATTCCGTCCAGGTGAGCAGAAATGACGACCGGGTTACCAGGCTGGGGCGTATCATGCGCAAAACAAATGTTGATGAGCTGCCACAATTTTTGAATATATTTCTCGGAGATATGTCCGTTGTGGGTCCGAGACCTCACATGCTCAAACACACCGAACATTTTGCTGAGCTGTATAATGAATATATGATCAGGCATTTTGTAAAACCCGGCCTGACTGGATGGGCCCAGGTTAATGGTTACCGGGGTGAAATCAAAGACAATGAATTCCTAAAAAAGAGGGTTGAATACGATACCTGGTATATGGAAAACTGGTCATTATACCTTGATTTAAAAATAATGTTCCTAACTGTGGTCGTAACGATACGGGGCGATAAAAATGCATTCTAGCAGATGAATTCTAACCGGTGAAATCTCCATTTGTACCGCAGCATAAAAAAGCCGCTGAACTATCAGCGGCTTTTTTATTTTAGTTACTGTCGTTATAGAATTGTCATCTTCCTGGTGATTGATTGTCCCATTGCATTCATTTTATAATAATAGATCCCGGGACTCAATCCATTCTTGTTTACCGGAATACTATATGTTCCTGCGGATTTGAATTCATCTACCAATTGTTGAACGGGTCTTCCTGTCTGGTCATATAATATCAGTTGTACCCTGCAATATTTCGGAATTACCATCTCCACGGTCGTATTATTATTGAACGGATTCGGCCTGTTTTGTTTCAGTGCCAGCACCATATCTCCGTCAAATGTAACCGGTACAATCTTTGAGAATTGGGAGTGCCCATCATAATCAACCTGGCGCAAGCGGTAATAATAAGTGCCAGCCGTCAGATTCTGATCCAGGTACTGGTAATCATGCTTTGTCTGGCTGGTTCCAGCTCCGGCGACAAAGCTCAGTACGCTCCAGCTTGATTCATCCGTGCTGCGCTGTATTTCGAATCCCTTATTGTTTTCTTCCATGGATGTTGACCAGTTCAGCCGTGCATCGTCGTTCTGTTTAGTAACTGTAAAGTCCGTCAGCGTTACCGGCAGGGAAGTGCTGGAATAAATAGCTACATAACTGTTCGTAGATGCGGGGAAGACGCCATACTGAATACCCTTGATCGTCTGAAGCGTATAGTTTATTGGCAGAGTATTTTCTGTAACCTGTATCAGTGTGCCGTCAAAGGAGTTAAATGGCACCATTGCCCGAAGATTGTGTGCTGAAGTAGTTAAATCAAAACTCAGTTTATTATTTAACCAGGTCATATGACTGAATATTGTATTATTCCGGTTGTCCAACCACGTTAGCATTTGCTTTGAGGAAATGACCGGAACATTACGGGCCATTGCGGAAGCAATGATTTCATCTGAACCTACGTGGATGGCTGTGTCGGTATGCATATTCATTACAAAAGCCCCATAGTAACCCAGGTTGATTGCATTATCAAGAAGCGTATTTATAGAATTAGTGATATTGAGTTGCGATTCATCCGGCATCTGTGTGGGGGCCTGATATACATCGATTATTGTTCCATCGTTGTCAGAAAAACGCATAGGAAAACCAGAACCTGTAAACATTCCGGGCCTGTTCTGCAACCAGGTGCCGGGCCAGTAATAATAATTCACGTCAAATCGTACACCAAGCGAATTCTCCACTTTGGCATGAGTTACCCAGTCATTCCATGGCATGCAATGGGTCCTGTTCGTAAGAATTGGATCCAGACTTGGGAATTGCGTATGCAGTTCCACCTGCTGACCGGCCATAGCGTTCGTAAGGGAAGCCTTAGTAAAATTCGTACAATTGGTGGTCGGATGCAAGGCTATTTCAAAACCCAGCGACTGAAACATGGCAACCGAATCATCCGTCATGGTAATATTATTGTACACATAAGAAGTAGCCCGGATGGCTTTCCAGTCATCTACTGCAGTTTGGGTATTATCAGTACTAAGGCTCGTGTATTCATTGAATCTTAAAGCAGTACCTGAGCTACCGGGATAGCTGCCATTATTGTGGTCATCGCCGGTCATAATAACCGCCGCCTTGTTATCACCTGGAAGTAACCAGAGATGTGGAAGGGGTTTACGATGCAGGTTGCTCATGAGTATAATATTGGTGAGCAGATGCTGCTGTTCGTCAGCCTGTGGTATTTGAACTTTGTTAAGGTCAATATAATTCGGGAAGAATAAATTATCGGAGCGTATCGGACCCGATTGTCCATCTCGGCTCGTACCCGCATATGCCGGATTTCCCTGCCTGGTAAGCACGATCGACTTTGGCAGGTCAAATGCGAATGCAATGGCCTTTCCACCATTAGTGCCGACATTAGCTATTGTTATCGCCGGATTTGTCGAAGCAATAGTTGGGGAAGAGTATAAAGTCGCTAAGTTGGTTGTGCCCGGAAGCATGGTATAGAGATCTGCTACACCATGATACTGGATAGTTTGGTTCACAATGCCCGCGCCGGGTAAACCTGCAATAGTATTGACGAGCAGATAAGTATTTGTAATATTATCTGGCTTTGTGCCTGTTGACGCGATACCCATTAATGAAAATAGCGATGGGTCTGGGCGCTGCGCGATAAGCGTACCACCGGCATTGGTCCAGTTCGTAAACATAGTAGCCTGAGCTGCACTAATCGTCATATTTCCTAAGAGGATGACGTCAAAACTGTCCAGCATGGCTGCGTTTAATTCGGTAATATCCACCGCTCTGAAAATTGTATATCCTTGTGCACGCAGTATTTCAACGGGGTATCTGCTATAAGGGACGAGTGAGTTGCTGATAACCAAAACGGATCCACCGGCGCCTTCATCGGGCGGCACAGCGGGCGGAGGTGCCGTGGTAAAACTCCAGATAAAATCTCCCAGCATACTATTGCCTGCCAGATCTTTTATACCTGTTGTACCTCCTTTTACAGTTACCGTATATGTTGTCGAATAGTTAAGTGGTGATGTTGGAATCAAAGAAGCCGTGTTGGTATTTAATGAATAGCTAACGGTTGCCGGTATGACATTATTCAAGGCATCTTTCATCGAAAAATTAATACCGGTTACTGTCGTCGAATCAATTCTTTCATTGAATACAACACTGACCGAACTGTTAATATTAACATTCGTTGCACCGGCTGCTGGTAAATTTGCAATGATGATAGGTGGAGTATTATCCGGACCGTTAGAATAATCGACATCTACCCAATAGTTAGATGCCTGATATCCGTTATCCGGGTACCCTTGTCCGTAAAGATAGTCTCCATTCGGTCCCTGATCACCGTCCTTCAAAAAAGCCAAAGGTCCTTTTACAACAGGATTTAAGAAGGCATTCGATGTACTTGAATAAAATCCCAGGGGGCTATACATCGTTGCTACATAAACGGTATTGGCAGTGATAGGAATGGGTGTATCGAAGAAAATTTCATTCCAGCCCGGTGTTGCTACATAATTGGGAAGAAAATGTCCTGTACCTAAAAGGTTTCCAGGTGTTGCCCCACCATCCGGACTCAGTGTCCAAAGTTGAACATATTCGTCTGCCGTAGCATTGTCATCTACAGACTTATAAAACCAAATCCCGGCAATCGTTCCGTCAAATGCCGCTTTGAACTTGACGCCTACGGTGATATCCGAGCCATCATATTCATTGGTTTCACCATTACCCGCATTAGGAAAATCACTGGCACGCGTAAATACAGAACATGGGCAATTCGTTGGTGGAGTTCCTGTTACTACTGTTACATTAACCATGTTAGGAGAACCTTCACTACCACCGGGCAATTCAAGATTTCCAATATCATCAAAGGAACGGCTTAGGATCGTAGCCGGCCCCAGTGTGCTGGGTAGCCAGTCAAAAGTCCAGTTTGTTGTTCCCGTTGCTGCCTGCCAGGTCACTCCATTGTCTACTGAAACCTCTACCCCTGCAACTACGCCACCTACATCAGTAGCTGTACCCGTAATTACATATATGCTTCCTTGCGGAATAGTTGCTCCATTGACAGGCGCCGAGATAACTGTAGCCGGAGGAGTAACATCGGTTGATTGCACGGCAGCCACCAAAGGACTCTGAAGAGTTGCCGGCTGTGCACCCATATCTGCCAGCACGTTAATAGTTGCTTGCTGTATGTCCTGGTTCGCCGGTCCACCCCCGCCCTGCGAGTTTAAATCATGATTCTGATCCAAACCCCAGGCCCATTGAACCGTACCGGCGCCAAATACAATGGCGCCACTGGGCGCTTTATACAATGACAATTTATGGGTGTGACCATCGAGAAATGTGCTTGACATCGTAACCCGACCAGGAGGATAGCTACTGGTGTATTGTTCCCAATCCCACTCATAGCCCAGGGTTCCATTAGGCAGCGTAGCTGTAGTTCCGTTTGCCAGGTTAGCTACAACTGGGGTATTTCGCCAGAATCTTAAATTCTTGTAAGTACTAGGAACCTGGATGGCGCCAGTAGATCCATCCCAGCTGATCTGCCCGCTCAACGCATTTTCCGGTTTACAGGCATCTGTCACACCCGGATAATTACATCCGTCCCGCCATAAACCTGTCCATTCAGTTGTAGTAGAGTCACATTTATATTGACAGGGATTTTCCGCCAGCGTAGGCAGGGTTCCCTCTTTAAAGCAGACCATGGTCCGGAACGCAGTATTGGAACCATCCACGCTGTTTTCCCATCTCGTTTTCCAATAAATCTCATTACCACTAAAGAATGCGAGATTTTTTCCTGCAGCCTTTGCTGCTTCAACACTATTTCTTTCCTCTTTTGACCAGTACTCATCATGCCCGACAGACAGAAATATTTTATGGTTCAATAAAAGATTAATATTATTTGCGTTATTACGTGCGATATCTACATCTGTAGTATAACTAAGGTCATATCCGTTGGATTCCAGAAAGCGAATCATCGGATACTCTGCATTCATGAACCAGTCTTCATTTGCTCCGCCACCGCCCCCGCCCGAGCGTGTAATAAACGGACGGTTATAGCTGACTTTAATGCCATGATTGTGCGGCATACCTGCACCCACATAAAGACTGTATCCTCCGTAAACATTGTAAGCTTGCCAGGTAGCATCCGAGGTTTTAACCAGGAGGGTCGATGTACTCCCATCATTCCGCACAATAAATGGAATATGACTTGTACCACCTCCACCTGCGGCCGATCTCGTCAGCTTGGCTATATAAAGTCCTGAAACTGCAGTTCCCGGAACAGCCCAGCTTGCAGTTTGTGTCCAGTTTCCGCAGTCCGTCAAGCCGGTAGTATTATCAAAACTACAGGCATTTTGAGCGACACCAGTAAAATTTCCCAGGGGCTGAATCAACCGTGCCCCGTTGCCCTGGTAGTAACCAATCCGGTAAATATCGATCGTAAAATTCTTATCTGTCCCTGTATTGATATCTATCTTAAAATTGATGGTGCTTCCAGCGTTCACACTTATATCTGTCGCAAATCCCTGAATTGATAAATCACCAGCATTCTTAGTGGGAATATCCCAGGTAGTAGCAGGCGTTCCCGCCAAAAGATTTTCCGTAACAATTGCATTTTGCGAATAGGAAGGAGCGTAAGAAAAAAATGCTAAGGAGAGTAAAAAGATCGAATATAAATTTCGTTTGAGACGGCAGTTTGTTTTCTGGGACATACTTCTACGGATAAATTACTATACGGTAATACGGTTATACTTAAAACTGAAATGGTAATTTGGAAAAGGATCTGGATTGCTGGATTGAACAGGAGGATCTGGAAAATAAATTAGGCGAAATTCAGACACCTATTGCATTGTGTCTTATACCTAATACATTGATTATACAGGATTGGATGCCGCAAAATAAAAACTATTTTCGGTAAAGTTAAATAAATGGAGACTTATTTATAATCCTTCCAGTAGTGGAGATGCATATGTAATTTATTGAATATCACATAATTATGCGAATTTAATGAAATAAGGGACGAAAAAATCTCCCTGCACGGGTCGAAAGGGCACCTTGCGGGATGATTTTATTCAGGGTAACTGATTAGGCTGATCTTTCCGGATCCATGTATCTTATCTCACTATTCGATGATCAGTTTCTTAACATCCATAAAATTGCCGGAACGTATCTTATAGAAATACATTCCCTTCGCCAGATTGCCAGTATTCAGATCATATGAATAATTTCCTGCTTCCTTCATTCCGCTCACCAATATTTTCACTGGTCTACCCTGCATATCGTACAATATCAATTCTACATGGGAAGTAACCGCTATGCCATAATTAATCCGCGTATTTTGAGTGAACGGATTGGGGTAATTCTGACCAAGATAATTGGTCCATTGTGTTGTAGCAGTTGTATCTAAAGTCGGCGTGATCTGAATCAGTGGCTTACCGGAATTGCCGGGAGCGGTTAATCCGTAAGTCGCTACATAATTTCCACTTAAAGCGTCAAAGAAAATATACCGGACGCCTTTTATTGAATCCGTGCTTGTATTTACAGGCACTCCATTCAATGTAAGTGAAATAAATGTGCCGGCAGAAACTGCGTTCGGCAACATGCCTTTTAAGTTCAGAGCCCTCGGATCCTGACTAACGGTGAAGGACAGCTTATTATTTGTCCAGCTGTAGTTACTGAATGTTGAGCTATTTCTTCCATCAAGCCAATCCAGCATCTGTTTGGACGATACGATGGGAATCTGCAATGCCAATGCGGATTGTACGATCGCATCTGAACCTGGTGATGCTGCTAAATCGGTATGCATGTTGGCACAAAATACCCCAAAATATCCTGTCGGTCCTGTTGCTTTGAGTAACAGCGAATCGATGTTCAGCGGATAAGTCTGGCCGGATTCATCTGTCATCTGGGATGGGACCTGGTAACTGTCAATCAGGCTGCCGTCCACATCTGCAAACCGCATCGGCATACCGGATCCGGTGAACATTCCCGGCCGGTTGTTTATCCAGGAAGGAGGCCAGTAATAATAACTTACATTCAGGCGCATTCCCCTTTGGAGCTCATATTTAGGCAGGGTTGCCCAATCACTCCATGAAAGACAATGGATACGATGTGTGGCAGGCGGAGCGGCAACATAGTACTGTGATGTGAACATCGGTAATTGTGTGTCAAAATAGTTTTGCAGATCGGCAGGTGTCCAAACACTGCAATTCGGATTCAAATGGATTGAAATTTCAAATCCCTGATTCTGAAATGCTGCGATCTGGGCATTGGAAATTGGTGTATTCGGATAGATATAGGAAGTACCGCGTATTGCATCCCAGTTGGCAACTGCAGTCGGCGTATTGGAACTACTTAATCCCAGATACTGGCTGAACCTGCCAACGGTTCCCCCGTGCGCATGATCATCACCCGTCATCACAACAGCGGCTTTTTTACCTTTTGGAAGGAACCAGAAGCGAGGCAGTGGTTTGTGGTCATAGTTACCTGCCAGGATAATGTTCGTTAGAAGCCTTTGTTGTTCATCTGCCTGTGGAATTGCCACTTTATCCAGATTTACCCAGTCAGGTTCGGGATCGAAAGAAGCATTTCCAAAGAATAAGTTGTCCGCACGTATCACTGCGTCCTGCGCATCCCTGTTTTGTCCCACCCAGGCAGGGTTACCCTGACGGGTATACACAACCGATTTTGCAAGATCATAGGTAAACGCAATCGCCTGTCCACCGGATGTGCCTACATTTCTGCTGGTAACAGCGGGGAAAGTACTGGTTGTCGCTACATCTGTATAGAGAAACGCTAAAATATTTGTGCCCTGATTGACTGTATAAAGATCCGCTGGTCCGTGATACTGGATGGTCTGATTCACGATGCCCACACCGGGACCGGTGGCCGTATTAACCAAAAGATATTTATCTGACAATGTTCCCCCGACTGGAGCTATTCCCAGTAGTGAAGCCAATTGAACGTCGGGATGAAAAGCAATTAATGTTCCACCCGCCGTTACCCAATTTGACAACATCGTCACCTGTGCTACGGTTAATGTCATGTCACCAACAATTACAACATCATATTTATTTATCTCAGTTGTTGTTACCGATGAAATATCGAGCGCATTGAATGCGTTCCATCCTTCAGCTCTTAATATCTCCACGGGGTATCGACTGAAGGGATTAACAGACGAACTGATAAGTAGGATCGGTCCGCCCGGTCCATTTGCAGGGACGGATACAACCGGCTGTGGTCCTGTTGTGAAAGTCCATGAAGTATCTGCGGCTATTGAATTGCCGGAAAAATCCTTGATCGCATTTGCACTTGCACCACCTTTTATAGTGACCGTGTAGCTGGTCGAATATAAGAGCGGGGAAGCAGGTGTTAAACCGACGCTGCTATCAGATGAGTTATATACAACTGTTGCTGGTATAGCACTCGCACCGCTGTTCAGGATCACTGAATTTGCATTAATCGAAGCCGGATTCAGCGGTTTGGTGAAGAATGTATACACTTTTGCATTTACTGAAATACCCGTAGCCGAGGCCGCCGGACTCGTTACGATAATTCCCGGAGGCGTGTTAGAGGGCGGATTATACACACCATTGAATATTACGTCAACCCAATAGTTCGATGAAAGATATGAACTGGAAGGGAAGGCCGGGGCTGCAGTATAAGCATATACTCCGTTTCTCCCGTCTGTTCCGTCTGCCAATGCAGTTATCGGTCCGTCGGTAACGGCTGTTGAAAAATAATTATTCGTACTCGTATAAAATCCTGCACTGCTGAAGTAGGCAGCGACATACGTCGTGCCGGCACTAATTGCCACGGGTGAACTAAATAAAACCTGCTGCCAGCCGGTGGCTGTTTCATTTGTAAATACGGCCTGCGCCAGACGGGTACCGGTTGATGAATAGAGTTCTCCGGTATGTGTTCCAGAATTACCGCTTGACTTATAAAATCTAATTCCGGTAATTGTCCCGGCAACTGTTGAACGGAATTTCACGCCCAGTTCGATAGCAGTTCCGTCTGTTTCCACCCCGCCTGCCGGCGTTTGTCCGGTGAAAATTGTAAAGTTTGAACTGGCAGCCAGCGTCACAGATGTCTGGGCAGTGCTGGCTCCATTGTTCAATGAAAGACGGAATGTATAAGTTCCCGCTATCAACCCTGTTACCGTTGTAGTAACTGCAGCCGGTGTTGTGATCGTAGGCGTATTCGGGCCTGATACCAAGGTCCAGGCATAGCTGGTGATAGTTCCCGTTGAAGCACTGCCGTTCAGCGTGGCAGAGGTAGCCGGAGGTGAAATAGTCTGATTCGCGCCCGCATTGGCCGTAGGTGGAGGAGCCGGACTAACGGTTATGGTTACCTGAGACTGGCTTACACCTCCGTTTAAAGATAAGTTAAATATGTAACTGCCCTGAATTAAACCGGTAACCGTTGTTGAAACTGCTGCCGGGGTTGTGATGACGGGAGTATTCGGACCCGAAACCAGGGTCCATGCATAACTGGTGATAGTTCCGGATGAGCCACTTCCATTCAGGGTAACTGTTGACGTGGGTAATGTGATAGTTTGGTTTGCACCGGCATTGGCTGTCGGTGGTGGTGCCGGACTAACGGTTATGGTTACCTGAGATTGGCTTACACCCCCGTTCAGGGATAAATTAAATACATAGCTTCCCTGTATCAGTCCGGTGACTGTGGTCGAAACTGCCGCCGGGGTTGTGATCGTGGGGGTATTGGGACCGGAGACCAGGGTCCATGCATAACTGGTGATCGTTCCGGATGAGCCGCTCCCGTTCAGGGTAACTGTTGATATGGGAAGCGTTATTGTCTGATTGGCACCTGCATTTGCGGTCGGTGGCGGAGCCGGATTAACTGTAATAGTTACCTGAGACTGGCTCACCCCTCCGTTCAGTGAGAGGTTAAATATATAACTTCCCTGTATCAGTCCTGTAACCGTGGTTGAAACTGCCGCAGGAGTAGTGATCGTGGGGGTATTGGGTCCTGAGACAAGCGTCCATGCATAACTGGTGATCGTTCCGGATGAGCCGCTTCCATTCAGGGTGACAGTTGAAATAGGAAGCGTGATTGTCTGGTTTGCACCCGCATTCGCAACCGGGGCAGGTGGAGTTGAAGTGAATACAACATCTACCCAATAATTACTTTTTTGATAGGAATTTACCGGGAATACAGGTGTGGCTGAATAAATATATAATCCGTTTAAACCATCTGTGCCGCTCGCCAAAGCAGTAAGCGGAGTATGTACAACAGCAGATGCGAAATAATTAAGTGTACTGGTATAGAAACCAGAGCTGCTGTGATACGCGGCAATGTAGGTTGTGCCTGCAGTAATCGCTACCGGTGAACTAAACAAAACCTGTTGCCATCCAGTGGCTGTTTCACCCGAAAATACTGCCTGAGCCAGGCGGGTTCCGGTGGATGAATATAATTCCCCGGTATGTGTCCCTGAATTTCCACTGGTTTTGTAAAACCGGACGCCTGTAACAAACCCGGTTACCGATGAACGGAATTTAACTCCCAATTCAAGGGCCCGCCCGTCTGTCTGCGTTCCGCCTGCCGGTGTTTGTGTTGTAAAAATATTTGTCGTGGTAACAGCCGGTAAAACATTTACGGTAGTCTGAGATACACTCACTCCATTATTTACAGAAAGCTGAAAAACATAGGTGCCTTGTATTAACCCGGTGACCGTTGTTGTGGCGGCAGCCGGTGTAGTTATCGTGGGCGTATTGGGCCCTGATATCCGGGTCCAGGAATAGCTTGTAATTATCCCTGTTGAACCACTTCCATTCAGCGTCGCAGAAGTAACTGGCAACGTGATAATCTGATTAGCACCCGCATTGGCTGTAGGAGGTGGTGCAGGGTTTACGATTATGGTTACCTGAGAAAGCAGGTTTGCTGAACCTCCGCCATTAATAGCCAATTGGAACACATAGGTACCGGCGATTAAGCCATTGGCAGCGCAGGTTACATTTGATGGCGAAATTAAAGTGGCCGTATTGGGTCCTGAGATCTGCGTCCATGCATAAGTAGTTGCATTCTGAGAAGCTGATCCATTCAGCAGGACCGAGTTTGTAGGCAGGCTGATTGTTTGGTTATTACCCGCATTAGCCTGCACTGTCCCTTGGTTGACTAATATAGTCACCTGAGAAGTACTGACACCACCATTGACCGATAACTGAAATACGTAGGTACCAACAATCAAACCTGTTACTGTTGTAGTTGCAGCATTGGGTGTAGTAATAGTGGGCGTGTTGGGACCTGAGATCCTGGTCCATGCATAACTTGAAATCGCACCCAATGAAGCTGATCCATCCAGCGTAACAGAAGTAGTAGGCGGGTTGGAAACCGTCTGGTTCGGACCCGCAACTGCTGTTATATTGTTATTATATATAAGATCAACCCAGTAATTGCTTTGCTGATATGAATTGGTTGGGAATGCCGGCGTATTCGAATAGACATATACTCCGTTCGGACCATCGACGCCGTCTGCCAATGCTGTCAAGGGTCCATTGTTTATCGGCTGGGTGAAATAACTGTTCGTTGAACTATAATATCCCGAACTGCTAAAAAAAGCCGCGACATAAGTCTGGGCGCCGGTAATTGCAACCGGTGTGCTGAAGTTTACCTGTTGCCATCCTGTAGCAGTTTCACCGGTAAAAGTTGCCTGTGCCAGCAGTGTTCCTGTACTATTATATAATAATCCTGTATGGGTTCCGGTAACTCCGCTGTTTTTATAGAAGCGGATACCCGTTACTGATCCATTGGCAAAAGCCCGGAATTTCATTCCGACCACAATTCCTCCGGTATTGTCGTTTTCAGTGACAACTGTCGGAGCAGCCGCACCAAAAACGTTACATGGACAATTCTGTCCAAGATTAACTGAAACTGTAATGGTAATTTTTGTTGCGGACGACCACGGCGGATAATTTCCTGAATCGTCAAATCCTCTGACAAGAACATTGTAAACACCATTTGCTCCGGGGGCCCATTGGTAGGACCAATTGGTGGTTCCATTCGCTACGGACCAGGTGGTACCGCCATCAAAGGAAATTTCCACCCCTGCGACCGTGTTCGCGTCTGTTGCAGTTCCGGAAAACGTTAGCGCTGCGGTAGATGTGATTGTCGAATTGTTTGCCGGAGATGAAATGATTACCGTAGGAGGTGTTACGTCGGTTGAAGCAGTTGCAAGGGACAATCCCGCCTGGATTGAAGCAGGTTGGACACCCATATCAGCAAACAAATTGATAGTCGCCTGCTGCATCGCAGGATTTGCAGGGTCGTTTGCCCGGTCGTGGGTAGCATCCAGTCCCCATGACCATTGAACAGTCCCTGCACCAAACACAAGACCGCCAAAAGTCGACTTGTACAACGACAACTTGTGTACATGACCATCAAACGAAGTGTTGGACATCGTTATACGGCCGGGCGGATAATTCGGCTGAAATTGTTCCCAATCCCATTCGTATCCGAGCGTGCCAGTAGTTAAAGTGGCTGTGGCTCCGGTGGCAAGACTGGCAACACTGGTATTACGCCAGAATCGCAGGTTCTTATATGTATCCGGAACAACAATGGTGCTGGTAGCACCATCCCAGCTGATTTCACCGCTCAGGGCATTTTCCGGCTTACAGGCATTTCCTGAAGGAAAGCTGCACCCGTCACGCCATAATCCTGTCCATTCGGTGGTTGGATCGCATTTCCCGCCACAGGGGTTTTCACCGAGTGTTGGCAGCGTGCCCTCCTTATAACATACCATCGTGCGGAAAGGAGTATTGGCACCATCGATACTGTTCTCCCATCTTGTTTTCCAGTAAATTTCATTACCACTGAAAAATGCGAGGTGCTTGCCCGATGAACGTGCGGCTTCTACTGCGTCACGTACCGGTTTTGACCAGTACTCATCATGACCGACCGAAAGAAATACTTTATGATTAAGAATCAAGTTAGTTGCATTGCGGGCGATATCCATATCTGTTGTATAACTGATATCATATCCGTTTCTTTCCAAAAAGCGGATCATGGGGTATTCTGCATTCATGAACCAGTCTTCCGCAGACCCTCCTCCACCCCCGCCATCCCGCGTCAAAAACGGTCGGTTATAGCTGACTTTATTACCATGATTGAAAGGCATACCGGCACCAACATACAGGCTGAAACCACCATAGGAGTTATATGCCTGCCAGGTGGCATCGGAGGTTTTGAAATAAAGGGGTGAGGTGCTTGCATCATCACGTACTATAAAAACTATATGGCTCGACCCGCCTCCACCGGCAGCTGACCGAGTGAGTTTGGCTACATAGATACCGGAAACAGCTGTGGAAGGAACGGTCCAGCTGGTTGTTGTTGTCCAGTTACCGCAATCTGTCAGGCCTGTAACATTATCAAATCTGCAGGCTGCCTGGGTAATACCTGTAAACGCGGTTCCCAAATCTGCCATCAGGCGTGCACCATTACCCTGATAATATCCGATCCGGTAGATTCTTATACCAAATTGTTTATTTGTTCCGCTGGTAACCGTTATTTTAAAGTTGATCGTACCTCCTTTGTTGACACTGATATCAGTCGCAAATCCCTGAATGGACTTGTCTCCGTAAGTGCCATTGCCATTAGATGGAATGTCCCATTGCGAAGCAGATACGCCTGCAATATTATTTTCTGTAACGATGGCATTTTGTGCGTGGGAGAAATTAAATGCAAACGCAATCGGGAGGAATAAAAAAATACTTCTTCTTATTCCAATAGAATAGTGGTTCGGGTTCATGGGCATACTACAGCGATAAGGTTTATAAAACAATATACTCCGGGGTTACCTGGGAATTCCGAATGGATCTGGATAGAGTAAAATGGATCGGATTTTAAAATTCAACTATCGGGGGACGACCAAGAATCGTAAATAGTCGGATGAGAATCGAAAAGAGACAATGCAAATTAATGACTATTTCCCGGTAAGAAAGTCAGCATATAATAATTTGTGGAAAAAAAATGTTCGTTCACAAACGGGTCCAATGGACCATTGCGTGAAACTACGTACAAATCATTTTTCAACATGAACTTCGGATGCTATATATATTTCAGAAAAGACAAATCCCGGAAGATCTGCCTATTTTTCAACCCGTCTCAGTCTTAAAAAAGTCAATATGTAATAAAGTTGTTCCGGACTAAGCTTGGAAGCTACCGAATGATTTTTCGGATCACCCTTGATATACATAGCATTGTAATTGTCAATTTGTGTTTTTGTGAAGTTGGGAATACTGTCTTTCCCCTTATTGTAAATACCATGACATCCAGCACAATTGATTTTATATAATATTTTCCCCTTTTCAAACCAGTCTATCGCATTTTCCCGGGCCTGCTCCGTGTAGTGTGAGGGAATATCATACTCAGTCTGTTTCTTGGTTGCACATTGAATAACAGCCAATGAAATTATATACGTAGTTATCAAAAATCTGTACCTCATTAAATTTTAGGTTATTAAACCCGCTCTCAGTTCATGTAAATATCAGAAAAGTCCGGGGTTTATTGCAGGAACACAGAAACATCAGCTGTTAAGGACCCTGATAGCCTCCAGGAGCTGTTTGGGATTGTCCGGCGTTAAAATAATCAGCTTTTTGTGAATTGTCTTAATCATAACGGGTCTGTCTTTTCGTGTTGCATACCAGATCATGGATCCCATGGCCGGATTTCTGAATCTACCGTAATAGCCAAACAGTCCACCCACACCAAACGTTCTGAAAGACCAGGCAATTTTGTTGCTGTCAATTATTTCTGCACTGACGATATTTTTCAGCGATATATGTACACTACGGAGCAGGCGGTGAATAATCAGCTCATCGGAGGTAATCCGATAATTTACCGGCCGCAGGGCCCAAGCGAGGAAATAGATGAGTGGCAGAAAAACCCCCAAATATTTTCCAGCCCCCGCAACATTCCATTGAAGAATGAGGAGATACCAGACAAACGAAAAGATAATTGTAATCGTGATGGTAATGATTAATGCAGTTGTATCCAGAGAAGCCTTGAATATTTTCATTATTTAGAATGCTTCCCCAAAATTAACATAGAATCCCTGAATGCCACCCGGACCGAAACCAAAATCGAAACGGAGATTCGTATTGTGCTTGGAATCTACTCTTATCCGCAGGCCGGGACCATAGGATAAATGAAACTGATCCAATGCCACCTCGCTATAAGAGTTTTGCACCTGGCCGACCCCAAACCAGCCGACCACTCCGAAAATATTCCAGATATGTAAACGCAATTCAACCTGGGCGTCAACGAGCACATTGTCCCGTAACCCTCCCTGATAATAACCACGCATCTGGCTGTCGCCGCCCATTTCAGGGAGCTCATAAAAAGGCACCTGTCCGTTGGCATAGCTCGTTGTGACCTGGCCAGCTGCGATCAGTCCTTTTTTCCACGGAATGTATTTCCTTGCATCCAAAGCAAATTTTGAAAACGAATAAGGGCCCCAGCTTCCTGGGTAAAAAACGGCCGTGCCCAGGATATAAGAGCCATGTGACGGGTTATAACGGTTGTCCCTGGTATCATATGCAGCAGCAACGCCCACTCCGACACTGGTCCCTCCGTTTAATCCGGTTGCACTGTCCTTGATGAGAACACTGTTACTGTCGGCCGAAATACCAAAATAATCGGACACATCAAACGGAATGCCCACGTAAAAGTTTTCCTTTACCAATCGCAGGGCGGTTCCTGCAAATACAAACCGGTTAATTTCATCCGGCTCCGGATTGTCGGTAATTGTGTTTCCAATATCCCAGATATATTCAGGTTCTTTTTTATAATTCACATAACTGATTACTACGTACCGGTTTTCGTCAAAAACCAGTTGGGTAGCAATGGAGGCATTAATCCTGCCGAGGGTGGATGCAGTGAATACACCTGACAATTTAGACGCTTTTGAAATCGTATCCTTTTTGGAGAGGTCAAAAACGTTGAATTTGGCAAGTCCGAAAATGTTTCCCGCTTCCGGCGAATAGGAATAGATGGGAACAGGCAGAATCTTAAATAAATGTTCCGCGCTTGCATTGAAGCGGTCGAAGCCGGAACTATCTTTCTTAGCTGCCGGTTTCGATAATGTATCCTTATTCAACTCTGACTTTGACAAGCTGTCCTTGTTTGCACCTGCAGCAGACTGGGCCAGTATCCGGGAAAAAAAGATCAGGAATATACATATGATTACTAAATGTTTCAATCCGGAGAGTTGAATTATGGGTTCTGGCTGAACTATGAATATAAACGATTTTAAGGAATCCAGCCGGACATAACCCTGCCACCTGATCAAATGTTTAGAAAAGCTTAATACCGGATGCAACAAATCCGATATGCCCATGTCTTTACTTTGCACAGGGTGCAAAAATCCTGTTGCGAATCTCCATGCTTAAAAATTATTTTAAAATTGCCTGGCGAAATCTGTTGAAAAGTAAAATATACTCAACAATCAATATTGTAGGTCTTGCTACGGGAATGGCGGTTGCTATTCTTATCGCCCTGTGGATCTGGGACGAACTGAGCTTCAATAATTATCATAAAAATCACCGGACTATTGCCCAGGTGATGACAACCCAGACTTTCAATGGGGAAACAGGAACGGGACCGGCAGTTGCCATGCCGCTGGCTACAGAACTGCGCAATAAATATGGAAGTGATTTCAAGGCTGTCAGCATGGCATCGTGGAATTTCGGACATATTCTCGGTGCAGGCGAAAAGAAAATCAGCGCAGAGGGGTTGTGGGTGGAACCCGTGTTCCCCGCGATGTTTACATTGAAAATGCTAAAGGGAAATATCCATGGGCTGACTGATCCTTCAGCCATTTTACTTTGCAGCAGTCTTGCTAAAACGTTGTTCGGATCATCCGACCCGATGGATAAGACCGTAAGGCTCGACAACCGGTTTGATTTTAAAGTTGCGGGTGTATACGAGGATTTTCCACGTAATACCGAAATGTATTATACCAAATTATTATTGCCCTGGCGTAAGTATATCACCACAGATAACTGGTTAAAAGAAGCCATGACACAATGGGGCAATCACTCCTGGCAATGTTTTGTACAGGTAAATGATCAGGGAAATATTGCTAAGACAAGCGACAGGATAAAAAAGGCTTCTATGTTACACCTGAATGCTGCGCAGGATGGTGTTGAAGAACTGATTTTACAACCGATGGATAACTGGCGGCTGCATAATGAATTTAAAAATGGGAAAGTGGTGGGAGGCCGGATCCAGTTTGTGTGGTTATTCGCAATCATCGGAGTATTTGTTTTAATGCTGGCCTGTATCAATTTTATGAACCTCTCCACAGCAAGAAGTGAGAAACGTGCGAAAGAAGTCGGAATCCGAAAAACCGTAGGCTCCCTGCGTCCCCAGCTCATTAAGCAATTCCTTACAGAATCAATCGTGGTGGCATTCCTTGCCTTGTGTATTGCGCTCTGTCTGGTCCTCATACTCATTCCATTTTTTAACGGCTTATCAGATAAAGCCATCCATCTTCCGGGTGCCAATATATATTTTTGGGTATTTATCCTTGCTTTCACCCTGCTCACCGGGATCGTTTCCGGAAGTTATCCTGCCTTTTATTTATCCGGATTTGAACCAATCAAGGTTTTGAAAGGAACTTTCCGTGTGGGTAGATTTGCTGCTCTTCCAAGAAAGGTATTGGTTGTAGTTCAATTCAGTATTTCCATTGCGCTGATCATCGGAACCATCATTGTTTACAGGCAAATACAATATGCCAAGGACCGTCCCGTCGGATATGACCGTGAAGGACTGATTTCTGTTTTCATGAATACACCGGATCTGAATGGACATTATGATGCGTTAAGAAATGATTTGCTTGCAACCGGCAAGGTCGAGAACATGGCTGAATCTTCCAGTCCTTCCACGCAGGTATGGTCAAATAATATTGGCTTCAGCTGGCCAGGCAAGGATCCCTCCAGCCTGCCCCTATTTGGAACAGTTGCCTGTACCTATGATTTTGGTAAAACAATTCATTGGCAGATAAAGGAAGGGCGGGATTTTTCAAAAGATTTTCCTACCGACTCCAGTGCCATGATATTAAATGAGGCTGCAGTTAAACTGACCGGCTTAAAAAATGTGATTGGTGTAACTATTAAATGGGATACGACACCCCATCATGTAGTGGGCGTAATCAAAGATATGATCATGGAGTCCCCCTACGAACCGGTTAAACCTACTATCTTCCTGCTGAATCCAAACTGGGCGAATGTGATCACCGTCAGGTTGAAACCTTCCGCCTCCATGCGGGAAGGTCTGGCAAAAGTGGAATCTGTATTTAATAGATATAATCCTGCAGCACCCTTCGAATTTAAGTTTACAGATGAAGAATACGCACGTAAGTTTGAAGATGAAAAACGCATTGGCAATCTCTCCACTTTTTTTGCAATCCTGGCGGTTTTTATTTCCTGCCTGGGATTATTTGGCCTGGCTTCGTTTGTAGCAGAACAACGCACCAAAGAAATCGGAGTACGAAAGGTACTCGGAGCGAGCGTGTTCAATTTGTGGCAAATGTTATCAAAGGATTTTGTTAATCTGGTGATCATCTCCTGTGCCATCGCCATTCCGCTTGCCTGGTATTTTCTTCATCAATGGTTACAGAAATATCCATACCGAACCGACATATCCTGGTGGATATTCCTTTCTGCAGGTATGGGGGCTATGCTGATAACACTGCTTACAGTCAGCTACCAGGCCATCCGCGCAGCACTGATGAATCCTGTTAACAGTCTTCGTTCTGAATGAGCCTTCGGTGTGACTTCGCATTGGATAACAACCAACAACCATCTCAATGAAATCACCCGTGAACTGACAGGCCGGGCTCTCGCTGCGTTCCATACCTTTACAGTTCAGTGTACTGAACTATGCTTATAATCGGAATTATAATCTTGATTGTTGGATCTGCTGTTTACTTCTTTATGAAAAGTTCCCGGTTTGGAGCGCTGCCATCAGGAGAAAATCTGAATAAAATCAAGCAATCCCCTTCGTTTCGGAATGGTCAGTTCCATAATTTAAATAATACACCGCAACTGACGGAGGGAGCGAATATATTCAGTATAATGAAAGAGTTTTTCTTTGACAAGCGTACACAGAAAATTCCGCCTGCCCCACTGCCTTCAGTAAAAACAGACTTGTTCCAATTGGATAAATATAAAAATGTTCTCGTCTGGTTCGGACATTCCTCCTATTTTATGCAGGTTGACGGGAGGAAAATACTGGTGGATCCGGTATTCAGTGGTAATGCATCTCCCCTTCGATTTACGACCAAAAGTTTTGAAGGTTCGGATATCTATACCGTTACCGATATTCCGGAAATTGATTACCTGTTTCTAACGCATGATCACTGGGACCATCTTGACTACAGAACCATTCTGCAACTCAAATCACAGGTTAAAAAAATAATCACAGGGCTTGGGGTGTCAGCTCATCTGAAATCCTGGGGTTACGATCAGGATATTATCAAGGAAATGGACTGGAATGAGCGTTTTATACCAGAGGCGGGATTTTCAGTCACGAACGTACCCGCCAGGCATTTTTCCGGACGTGGCTTCAAAAGAAACAAAAGTATTTGGTCATCATTCGTCTTTGAGACGCCGGCTAAAAATATTTTTATCGGTGGCGATTCGGGATATGATGTTCATTTTTTAGAAATCGGAAACAGGTATGGTCCTTTTGACCTGGCGATTCTGGAAAATGGCCAGTATGACAGAAACTGGAAATACATCCACATGACTCCGGAAGAAACTGTACAGGCTGGCGTGGATCTGCAGGCAAGAAAATTGTTACCGGTTCACTGGGCGAAATTTTCCCTTTCGGTACATTCCTGGAATGAACCTATCCTCCGCATAATGAAAGAAGCGATAGAACGAAAAATAAAAATCCTGCATCCTATGATTGGGGAATCAGTTGATATGGACAGGGAACAGACATTTACTACCTGGTGGGAAATGATTCCATAATTTTTTTATACCTTAATCGAGTCAAAAGAAAACGATATGAAAAATATTCATCCCGGGAAAGTGAACGATCCGAAGATAAAAATATACACTCTTTTCAAGCCGGTATTTATAACACTTTACATTTCACTTTTAACCTTTTCATTCTCTTATGCCAACTTAGGTACTACCGGAATATATTTCGAGTCGCCTCTGGAGGGCCGTTGGGACCTGACACTTTATAATGCAGGAAAGAATTACCCGGCCTGGCTGGAAGTACAGCATTCGGGAACCCGCACGCTGGTAGGCAGATTTGTTGGTCAGGGTGGAAGCGCACGTCCGATTTCCCGGGTTAATTTCATAGATGGCAAAGTGAGTTTTTCTATCCCACCCCAATGGGATACGGCAAATAATGACCTGGTATTTGAAGCCCGGTTTCAGGGAGACAGTTTAGTCGGCGGACTCACCATGCCGGATGGAAAAAAATTCACCCTTACCGGTGTTCGCGCCCCTTCCCTGCGCCGGAAATCTGAACCTGTTTGGGGTAAGGAAATAAAATTATTCGACGGCACTGATCTGAAGGGTTGGCATGCCCTGGGGCCCAATCAGTGGAAGGCGGACAATGGCAGCCTGGTGAGTCCTGCTTCAGGATCAAATATTGCGACAGACCAGGTTTTCAACGATTTTAAATTACATATCGAATTCCGTTATCCCAAGGGCAGTAACAGCGGTATCTACCTGCGTGGCCGCTACGAAATTCAGATAATTGATAGTAAGGGAAAAGAGCCTTTGAGCATTTATCTGGGGGGAATTTACGGCTTCCTGTCCCCTACTGAAATGATGGCCAAAGATGCAGACGAATGGCAGACTTACGATGTGACACTGGTTGGCAGACTGGTCACTCTTTCCTTGAATGGAAAGACTGTTATCTGTAACCAGGAAATACCGGGTATTACAGGTGGTGCCCTGGATAGCCGGGAAGGAGATCCGGGTCCGATACTGATTCAGGGGGATCACGGTCCGATCGAATTCAGGAATATCCTCATAACACCGTCAACTCACTGAGCGCATCAGCAGGTAACAAATCCTGATTTTTAAATGCCGTCCGGGTGTCCATTCATGTATTCGGATAATCCATCCCGTTAGTATACAATCATAAAGCGGACTGGACGAGCCGATTGGTTTGACCCATATTATTTGAAAGATTTTACCGGGTTTCAGAAAAGCCTTTATATTGAAAAACCCCCGTTTCAAACGAGACAGTTAACCCATCCTTCCAATTTAAAAGGAAGTTATATTTTTATTAAAGAGGCAACCCAACTGATTCGTTTGGAACTCACTCTGCCCGCCCACCGGTTTGCAAGGGTTCACAGGTCTTATTTTGTTGCCATGGACAAAATCATTAGTGTGGAAAAACAGCAGATCCATGTAAAAGATAAAGTGATTCCGATCGGAAATATATATTATTCCTTGTTTATGAAAAGGCTGGCAAAAATTACGAGTTAGGAATTTGTTTTAACTTTGAAGGCATTTAACCGTAAAACGATAGAAAGTAATCGATTACGGGCTCAAATAACCGAATTTTACACCTAATTAACTATTATGAAAAAAGCACTATTATCAATTGCGATCGTATTTATGGCTGCTGCGGGATATTCGCAGCATTTGTCTGTCAATGCTTTTGGGGGATTTACTTTCAGGGATAAGGTCAATTTCACGAATGTTTATGCCTATATCAATGAGGGCTTCATGTGGGGCGTTTCTCTTGAGGGAGTTAATCCACAAGGATCCGGACTGGAGTTGGTTTATCAGTATCAGAGTACCGATATCCCGACCTATTCCTATCCGGGGAATAACCAGACAAATGCAAACACTGGCTCTGTGATTTCTTATCTCCTGCTGAATTTTGAACAGTACATGATGAACAATCCAAAAATCCAGCCCTATGGTGGAATCGGTCTGGGGGCAGCTTTTTACAAGGGCTCTAACCCCGGAACCAGTTCAGAAACCAAATTTGCCTGGGATCTGAAAGCCGGCGTAAAAATCAAAGCTAACAGCTCGCTCGGTTTTAAAATCGGAGCACAGTTGCTGGGAAGTTCACAGGCAACCGGGACCGCATTTTATGTGCCACCATACGGAGGTGTTTACCCGTATACTACTTATGCAACCATTCTCCAGTTTGGATTTACGGGTGGCCTGGTATTTGATTTCGGAGGACATTAATATTCTGCCTATTTCTCCATCGAATTCATATGCAAATTCTAATGAACCCTTTAAAACCATCTGTTTTAAAGGGTTCATTATTTCCAGTCTGATGAAAAAAGACCTGAAGGAAGATATTAGAATAAATAAAATTGAGATATTTGCGAAGATTTAAATTCCATGATTCAAAAGGGATCATTTTCAAACGTGGACGAATACATTGCATTACACCCCGCTCCCATCCGGAAGGGTCTTGCATTAATAAGAAAAACCATCAAAACAGCCGCGCCTGGAGCTGAAGAATTGATCAGTTATCGCATGCCGGCATACCGGTTGAATGGTATGCTGGTTTTTTTTGCCGCAATGAAAAAACACTATGGTTTTTATCCCACCGCAGGTCCTATGATTCCCTTCAAAGAAAAGCTTAAAGGCTATGAAACCTCCAATGGCGCCATCCGGTTTCCGTTGGATAAACCCATTCCGGCAAAGCTCATTTCGGAAATTGTAAAATGGAAAGTCAGGGATAATCTTTCTGCCGGCAACGCAAAGTCCAAGTCAAAGTCCTGACGCTAACTCCTGCCATATTTTAAAAAGGGCACCTATCTCAAATTAATTTTCGGAAGAATGGTGTTAATTCTTCTGCGAGAATCGCATGATCTTCCAGGTTAGGATGACCGCCGCAGCCACGCGCTTTCATGGGCTCAAAAAAATACAGGGCAACGGGTTTACCGGAATGGTACGATTTGTCAATGCTCGATTTTACCGCTATAAGGCAGCGTTGAAGTAATTCCCTTTTGCCTCCATTCAGCATCGGGCTGCTCAGCAAAACAATCCGAGCTGTGGGATATCTGGATTTTACCTGCTGAACAAAATTGATATAACCAGACACGAAAACCGCACTGTCGAAAGGCGGACGCGGATGGATATGGTCTCCATCACTAAAATCATTTGTTCCCAGTGCGATACTTACTATACGGGGATGATACGAGTTAAAATTCCAGATTCGCGGGCTGTTCTCCAGGAAATCGGTTTTTTCATATACCTGCGGCATGGATGGATTCGGTGTGTTCCAGCTGCGATAAATCCCGATGCCACTCACACTGCTCAATATGAAATTCACATTCAGGTTACGGGCGACGCGAGGACCGTAGGCATAATAAGCATTGTGCTGATCATGATATTCCCCTTTTCCGCAGGGAATTTCTGAAGGATCTGCCGCTGCACCGCAGGTTATGCTATTGCCAATAAATTCAATCAGGGGTCGGTTTGGTTCATTTAGTGCCCGGATATCATGTGCAACGATTTTTTCAATAAATACGGGGCCTGTCGTTGCTTCTGTTGCCTTATATATCCAAATGATATGCCTGCCTGCTGAAAGTCCACCGATATTGATTGGCTGATGGCTATTACCGGATACACGGATTCTTTTCTGATAATTCCCATCCAGCGTATACTGGAGATAGTTATGTCCGTGGGGCTCGTTGATTCGTGCAAATAAACTACAAGAAGGCCCACTGAACCGAAATCCGAAATGCACCGCTGAGCTAATCAATTCCACACCAGTTTTCTTGTCGAAGATATATCGGCCATAAGGATGGAGAGAGGATGCCGTCAGTGTATCTTTCGAAACAGCAAATGCAAAATAAGGGTTCACGAACAGTAAAAGGAAGATGATCTTCGACAATCTGCAAATGCATAGTTTTTCCATCCTTCAGCTATTCTGTCGATATGAACAATTCACTTATTATTGATAAAATTACTTCTCAGGTTAATCATTTGCTGTTCCGCACTATTCAGGTTGATGTATCCCTGGCGGGGCCGGTCCAGGTCAATGACCAGGTATAAAGTTAGGGTCGTCATGAGTGCAAAAGCAATCACAAGCACCTTTCTCCTTTCATGTCCTTTACTCCCATAGCCGGTGAGGAATGAGGAAATAAGTGTCAGCAAAAGTAATATGTTCAGAATAAGCCGGGGTACAACGGATTTCCTACCTGCTTCCCGGGTTGATACAATATCAATCATGGCGTTCAGGGCCGGAATCATTTGCATGCTCGCCACTGTATTTGATGGACTATGGGATAAGGCAGCTGCCCTGTTCCAGCAGATCGCCGAGATGGAGTCAGATATTTGAAGGGTCCTTTGAATCTGATCTCCTTTGTCACCCACTTCGTAGTACGCTATTCTAGTCTCCAGATAATTCTTCAGATCGGATCTGAAAAGATCTCTCGCACTGTCCGGATAAAGATCGCATCGTAGGATAACGGTCCCGATATTATTGGCCTCCTCCACGATGAGTTGTCGCCGGGTTTCGTATTTGCTGGCAGAGATTCCAAAAGCGAAAGAAAGTAAGAGGGCCATTAAACCGAGTAAAGAGCCTTCAGCGGTTCCCAGACCCGCACTCGCAATATCCGGATAATTTTTAATTTGCCTGTTCTTATAGAGATATCCCAGCCAGTTGAACAATACAAGCAGAAAAAAATAAGGGAGTGCAAGGTAAAAAGCAGGGATATGAACTAGGGGTTGGTAATCCATAAAAAATTAATTAGTCAAATTCCATCCCCCTCCTAATGCTTTATATAACGACACGATGGAATTCAGCTTTTGCTGGAGGGTGGTAGATTCCAGGAGCTGCGCATCAAATAAATTCGTTTGCATGATGATTACTTCCAGGTAGGAAGTATATCCATTGTCATACCGGGCCTGGGAAAGCAGAAGCGACTTCGTAGCAGCTTCAACCTGTTGCTTCCTGGCTGTATGTTCTTCATCCAGATTCCTGTAGGAAGCCAGTGCATTGTCCACATCAGCAAATGCATTGAGTGTGGTCTGCTGGTATTGAAAATATAGTTGTTCGGTTCTTCTTTGTTCAACCTCAACCAATTTCTTATTCTTACCCCAATTGAACAGTGGCCCTACCAATGATCCGAAACCATTGGCAACAAAACCTTTATCTGTAAGGAGGGTAGATAACTGCGGACTCGCGAATCCAAGTGCCCCCGTAAGGCTGATAGTAGGAAAGCGATTGGCCTGAGCTACACCAATCCTCGCGAATTGTGCCTGGAGAGCATACTCAGAAGCCATCACATCCGGTCTTCTTTCCAGTAACTGGGAAGGCAGGCCAACGGGTATATCCGGTGATAATATCTGGTCGTAATTACTGAATCCGCGCACGATAGGTCCGGGTCCCAATCCGATCAGGACACGGATCGCATTTTCAATCAGAGTGATCTGGCGGCGGAAACCCGGGACGGCAGCTGCAGCAATGGCTTCCTGCTGGCGGGCCTGCAGCAGATCCAGTTCGGAAACATATCCATGCTGGAATTTATCGGAAATAATCTGGGTATTCTTTTTTCTTTCAACCAGGGTACTTTCCGAAATCATCAATTCATTATCGAGGTCCCGCAATAAAAAATAGTCAGATGCTATTTCAGCCACCAAACTAACCTGCAGGGCATCTCGGTTAGCCTGG
This sequence comes from uncultured Bacteroidota bacterium, assembly GCA_963741345.1. GTDB lineage: Bacteria > Bacteroidota > Bacteroidia > Chitinophagales > Chitinophagaceae > Puia. The sequence continues at coordinate 318,719 of CAVUHS010000003.1, read as the reverse complement.
CTTGCCAGGAATTCATCAACAGCAGACTGACTTTGAAGCCGGAGTTTTCCCCATACATCAAGCTCCCAGTTCAATACACCGAATACATTCAGCAGACCTCCATCAACACCACCATTCACTTTAGTTGCATCCGAACCGGCTTTTCCGCCTCCGGCCGCTGCCTGGTAACTTAGCTGGGGATGCATATTGGCTTTAACAGCACCCGAAAAAGCAAGCGCTTCCTGCATTCGGGAAGCAGCAGCCAATAAATCACGGTTACTGTCAATCGCCATTTTAATCAGGGTTTGCAATGCAGTATCATGATATATTTCAAACCAGGCAGCAAGGGCGGAGGTATCCGTTTTTGTGGCATTCGGATAGGTTATATTTGACGGTGTTGCCGGCCTGTTATACTTTTTCCCAACCATACAACTGGTAAATAGTATAATAGCAATCACAAACAAACCATATGTTCCTTTCCTTTTCATACTCTTAAACATGTTGGGTTGAGTCGGATGGTTTCGTGTCTTCTTCCTTGACCTTCATTTTCTTTTTTCTTTCAATCAATACAAAAAAAGCGGGGATTAATATAACACCGAGTATGGTTGCCGTAATCATTCCGCTGAACACCGCCATACCCATTACCTTTCTGGATTCTGATCCGGCCCCAGATGCAGTCACCAAAGGAATCACCCCCAAAATAAAGGCAAAAGATGTCATCAGGATGGGTCTGAAACGCAATTTTGCTCCGGCTATCGCCGCGTCCATTACCGACATACCTTCTTCCAGTTTCATCTTGGCAAATTCAACAATCAGGATGGCATTCTTTGCATTCAATCCGATCAGCATCACCAAACCGATCTGCGCAAATACATTATTCACATAACTTTCAGAATACAACCGGCTTAAAAACAAGCCCAGCATAGCCCCCATGATTGCCCAGGGTGTGCCCAGTAAAACACTGAAAGGCAGGCTCCAGCTTTCATACTGGGCAGCGAGGATAAAAAATACAAATACGAGTGCCATTACAAATACAAACCCACTCTGGCCCTCAGCTGCCTTTTCCTGAAATGACATATTGCTATAAGCAAACCCGACGCCCTTCGGCAAAGATTCGTTCGCCGCTTCAGATAGTGCATTCAATGCCTGTGAAGAAGAATATCCTGGCGCCGGCGAACCGGAAACTTCGGCCGTGCGGTACAGATTAAACCGGTTTGTATACAGGGGACCCGTGGTATCTCTAACAATAGCAAGCGTTGAAAGGGGGACCATATTACCGCGCGAATCGCGTATGGAGAACTGGCCCAGGTCATTGGGTTTCATTCGGAAGGGCGCATCTGCCATGATATAAGTCTTGTATTGCCTGCCGAATTCATTAAAATTGTTTACGAATGAGCTTCCCAGGAGACTTGAAATGGTACTGTTGACAGAATTCAGGCTCAATCCAAGCTTTTCGACTTTATCCTTATCGATGATGATACTTTTCTGCGGAACATTCGGGCGGAAAAGAGTATAGATATTTCCTATTTCCGGATGTTTTTTTGCAGCCATTATAAACTTCTGTGCCTGTTCACCGAGAAAGGACGGGGATTGTCCTGATCTGTCCTGGATTTCCAATGTAAAGCCGGCTGCACTGCCCAAACCGGGAATGGGCGGAGGACTTACCGCAACGATGGTTCCTTCCGAGATCCCGAGAGCGCATCTTTGATTCACTTCCCTGATAACTTGCTTGGAATTCTTTTTTCGGTCATGCCAGGGCGTTAGTTGCACAAAAACGGTCCCCGAATTATTTGAATTGGTGCTCGATAATATACTGTATCCGTTAACGACTGTATAGGATTGTATTTCCGGAATTTGTTTAATAATGGCTTCTAATTTACGGGTTACGGAATCTGTTCTTTCCGAGGAAGCCGCATCCGGCAACAAGGCCCCCATCAGAAAATATCCTTCATCTTCTTCCGGAACAAAACCTCCGGGTACTTTTTTCAGCAACGAGCCAGCTGTCAGGGTAATAACGCCCAGGATAACCAGTGAAATGATTAATTTTCTTGCGAAGAATCCGGCCACCCGGGTATAGCCATTTGTAAATTTGTCAAACCCCCTGTTGAAAGATCCAAAAAAGCGTTCCAGCAGATTCTTTTTCTTCCCTTCCTTCTTTGGGCGCAAAAGCATCGCTGCAAGAGCGGGGCTGAGAGTGAGGGCGTTAAATGCCGACAAACATACGGATACTGCAATGGTAATGGCAAATTGCTGATATAACCTGCCGGTAATACCACCGGTAAGTGCAACCGGAATAAATACAGCTGACAGAACAATAGCAATGGCCACGACCGGCCCGGCCACTTCTTTCATGGCCTTGCTGGTGGCTTCTTTGGGACTGAGTCCCTTTTCAATTTCATGCATAACGGCTTCCACCACTACAATCGCATCGTCCACAACCAGCCCGATTGCCAGGACCATGCCCAACAGCGACAGTACATTCACTGAAAATCCAAGCAATGGAAAAAATATAAAAGTCCCGATGAGTGAAACCGGAACCGTCAACAATGGAATCAGGGTGGCGCGCCAGTCCTGCAAAAAAATGAACACGACGAGTATAACCAATACAAGAGCTTCAATCAGGGTGTGCATAATTTCCTCAACACCTGCGCTCACTGCTAATGTCGTATCCAATGAATAATTATAATCGAGGTCATCCGGGAAATTTTGCTTTAATTCTGCCATGGTCTTCCGTATACTGGCGGCCAGGTCGAGCGCATTACTACCAGGAACCTGGTATATCGTAATGGCGGAAGCATTCCGGCCGTTGTAGCGGCAGGACTGCGAATAATTTTCAGTTCCCAATTCAACTCTTGCCACATCGCTTAACCTGACCAATGCACCACTGGCATTGGATTTCAGTATGATTTTATTGAATGCTTCAACACTAACCAGCCTGGACTGTAACTGGGCAGTATAGGTATTTTGTATTCCGGGAAGTGCCGGGTTGTTCCCAAAAGAGCCACCCGGATAGATATTGTTGTAAACTTTTAATGAATTGGTTACGTCTTCCACTGAAATGCCCAGGGAATTCATCCGGTCAGGTTTTAACCAGATACGCATTGCGTATTGAGCTGCGCCAAAAACAACCACATCTCCTACCCCTTTCAGTCTTTTGATCTGATCGACTACATTGATATACGAATAATTATTTATGAATTGTGCATTATAGGTATTGTTGGGTGAATACAATGACACAATCATCATAGGGAAGGCCAGGGACTTTTTCGTACTGATACCCAGTTCCTTTACAGGTGCAGGCAGGCTGGGAGTCGCTATCGCCACCCGGTTTTGCGTGAGCATATTCGCATTATCGAGGTTGGTGCCCACTTCAAATGAAACCTGTATGGTTGTGCTTCCATCATTGGCATTGATGGATTGCATGTAGATCAAATTTTCCACACCATTCACTTCCTGCTCAATGGGCGTTGCCACAGATTGTTCAACATTCACGGCATTCGCCCCGCTATAGGTACCGGTGATCTTGATCATCGGAGGTGTAATGCTCGGATACTGTGAAATGGGCACTCCTTTCAGAATCAATACCCCCAGGATAATGGTAAAAATGGATATTACCATTGCGACGATCGGCCTCCTAATAAAAAACTCACTCATAAATTATAGTTGGAAACTTTTTTCTGCGGGATCATTAATCCTTTGAAGTGGAATCATAATTCCATTTTAACATTACCGGCCTGACTACCATCGTGGGATTTAAAAAAGTACTTCCAACTATGACAACTTTGTCACCTTCTTTCAACCCTTCATTGACGATCCAGTTGCTACCCACCCGGCTTCCCACTTTGATCAGGGTTGGTTTTAATCTTATTGCTGTCAGTTAATAAATAAACCTGAAAAATATTCTGAAGCTGGTTAACAGATTGCTGGGGTATAAGGACTGCATTTTTAAATTCACCTGTCCGGAACCGGACTTTAATATATTGACCGGGTCTTAAAATTCCCGAAGTATTTTTAAAAATGGCCTGGATCAGGATGGATCCGGTATTTGGATCTATCTGCCGGTTGGTTAACTGTAAATTTCCTTTCTCCCCAAAAACAGAACCGTCTCCTAATATAAGATCCACCGGTACATCACGGAAACTATTCGCCTTTGGATCCTTCTTGAATTCCCGCACAAAATTCAGATAATCATTTTCAGAAATCGGAAACCGCACCCTGACCTCACCAAGCGAAGAAACTGCATTGATGCCGGTACCTGAAGGAAACCCGCTGGACGTAATCTCCCACCTGTACCTTGGATATTCCGATGATTCCTGTAATGGGAGAAGTAATCCGGGTATACCCCAATTCAATTTTTGAATTATCCAATCTGGCTTCTGCAATCTCTACCTCGTTTTTAGCGGCCTGATATCCAGCCGTTCGCATCATCCAGGTCACGCTGACTCAAGCGCATTCATTTCCGCCAGTGGCTTTACCCGGTCCAGTTCAGACCGCTTGTTTTCCATCATGGTCTCGGTCCTTGCCACTTCGGCTTTGGATGCTTCCACCGGTTTATAAAAGGCTGATCGTCGATAGTATATAACAAGCTTCCTTTCTGAACGAGGGAACCTTCCTTAAAATGAATTCCTGTTACCCAACCCTCAACCCGGGGGTCGATATTCACATCCGATCAGTCCATAAACCTCGCCTACGTATTCACTGTATACAGGTATGCTTTCTTTACCGGCAACCACTACGTTCACCTCCGGCGAAACATCGGATTTCTTTTCTTCTTCTTTACAGGAACTGATTGAAAATAGTAAGTAGCCGGTTACCAACCCCTTGGCCAAAATTGAAGGCATGCAGAAGATTTTCGCTAAAGTTATCTTTATTAATCAAAAAAAAAACCTGATTTATCATTTATCTGTTAAATATGAACACTGACCGGGGATTAATTTTTCCACTGGGTTAAAATCCATTTTAAAGTGAACCGCTTTTAATGACTTATGTGGGAGAAATAACCTGCTGTATGTCTGAGGAATTTACTACTGCTAAATACGAAGACGAAGCTAACCGGCCAGACTTTACAATTCCGCTTCTTTCAGCCAAACATTAAACAGCCGATATCCCAGGGATAAAACAACCGCCCCGGTAAAAAGTCCAACAAATCCGGAATACATGAATCCACCTAAAGAGCCCAGGAAAATTATGAGCATGGGTACCGGGGCCCCTTTTCCCATCATGATCGGCTTCAAAATATTGTCCAGGAGTCCAACCGGTATCATCCAGATTGTAAGCAGGATCGCGGTTGTGGTATTGCCAGTGGTCCATATATAAATAAGTACGCCAAGTGTAACTGGTACAATTCCGACCTGAATGATGGCGAGAATAAGACATATCAAGGTCCAAATACCGGCATATGGGATTCCGGCAATAAAAAATCCGGCACCGGCACAAAGACTTTGAATCAGTGAAACTCCCAGAATACCACGAACCACATTGCGGATAGTGACAGCGGCTATCGAACTGATATCAAACTTTGAACTATTCATCAACCGGCTGAAAAAAATCTTCGCATATTCCGCCGATTCCCCCGCATAACAAAGAAATACACCGCTAATTATGATTGCGAGAATGAATACTATCAATGCCTTACCGGAAGTAGTAAGTAATTCCAGAATATAATTGCCGGCCCTTTTCACCTGCTCCGGATACTGCTGAATGAAACTTTCAAAACCTGTGGACAACTGGGTCCAGACCTGGAAGGCTTTCCTGCCTACCACGGGCCAGTCCTTCACTTTTTCCGAAGGCGGTTGAATTTTTAATTTCCCCTCCTGGAAATTGGTAATCTGACTCTTGATTTCAGCGCCGGTTCTGATTCCAAGCCAGCTGACGATTAAAATAAAGAAAACCAAAAAAAGAGCTGTCAACAATATGGCAGCCAGTATACCCCTGCCCTTCAACAACTTTTTTATTTTCTGATGAAGCGGGAACAATGCAACTGCCAGGATCGCTGCCCAGATAATCGGGGTGACAAACGGTGCAAGTATCTGAAAACACCATATTATTAAAAAAGTCAGAGCAAGCAATTGAATCGCTAAATGAATAATTTGCTTTGACTTCATGGTGGAGGGACTGGTGGTTTCGGGTTTATCCATACTCAAAGATCGATTTAAATTTTAATTACGGTGTTTCCATTTTTCCTCACTCTGCTGGGGGAACAACAGTCTTGCAATTAATGCAGTCCAGCCAGTCTGGTGAGATGCACCAACACCCCTGCCAGTATCGCCATGAAAATATTCATAAAATAGTATATAGTCCTTGAAGTGCGGATCTGTTTGCATTTTGAAGTTCTCTCCAAAAACAGCACGCTTTCCATTTTCATCCCGTAAAAAAATTCGCGTCATCCTTTTTGCGAGCTCCAGAACTACATCATAAAGTGTGTGGTAGTTTCCTGAATGTGTCGGGTACTCCACTTTAAAATCGTCTCCGTAATAATGATAGAACCGCCGCAGGGATTCAAGTATCATATAATTTAACGGCATCCATATCGGACCGCGCCAGTTGGAGTTGCCGCCAAACATCCCGCTGTCATCTTCGGCCGGTGCATAATGTGCTTCCAGGGTAGCAGTTTTTGTACTAATACAGAAAGGATTGTCTTTATGAAACCGGCTCATGGCACGAATACCATATGGAGAAAGAAATTCAGATTCATCCAGCATCCTGACCAGGATTTTCGTCAGGCGGGTACCTCTTAGCACAGAAAGCAGGTGTTTTTCGCCCGTACTTTTTTCGTTCCACCGGGATACCAGTGAAGCGAGATCTGGCCTGTAATCCAATAACCAGTTAAGTCTTTGTACAAAATTCTTCTGCTGCAGAAATATATCATCTTCGAGCACTTCAACGGCAAACATGGGTATCAGGCCCACCATGGAGCGAAGTTTCAGCTTCAATGAACGACCGTCATCAGCATATAGCATATCATAGTAAAATTCATCCTCATCATCCCAAAGTCCCTCCTTTTTCGGTCCTTTATACCACATGGCTTCGGCTATATTAAGGAAGTGTTCAAAAAATTTGGATGCCATGTCCTGGTAAATATGATTTTCCTTGGCCAGTTCCAGGGCTATGCGCATGAGATTCAGGGAATACATGGCCATCCAGCTGGTTCCGTCTGACTGTGCCAGATTGATGCCCGGTGGCAGTTTTGTATTTCGGTCAAATGCGCCGATGTTGTCTAAACCCAGAAAGCCTCCTTCGAAAAGATTATTGCCCTGCGCGTCTTTTCTGTTCACCCACCAGGTGAAATTGAGTAACAGTTTGTGAAACATCGCTTCCAGGAACTCCCTGTCTCCTTTTGCCTGATGAAATCTTTGTTCACCCCGGTAAACCCTCCAGGTGGCCCAGGCTTGCACGGGTGGATTCACATCGCTGAAAGCCCATTCGTAAGCAGGTATCTGTCCGTTGGGATGCATATACCATTCCCGGGTTAGCATCAGCAATTGTGATTTAGCAAACCCCGGATCGATTGTCATAAAGGCTACGGCGTGAAAACAAAGATCCCAGGCCGCGTACCAGGGATATTCCCATTTATCCGGCATGCTGATGATATCGTTATTATTCAAATGCCTCCAATCATGGTTTCTACCCCATTTTCTTTCCCTGGGTGGTGCTGGTTGTGACGGGTCACCTATCAGCCACTCACGTATATTGAAACTATAGAATTGCTTGTTCCATAAAAGGCCTGCGAATGCCTGACGCTGAACATTGATCGCATCTTCGGATTCAATGTCCCGCTGGATTTCCGCATAAAAAATATCGGCATCCTGTTTGCGCTGTTCAAACAGCTTATCGAAATTTTCAAAAGGATCATCGAATATTTCATTTGCCAGACGAAATCTGAAAGATTTCGACTCTCCTGCCTTTAATATAATATCATAATTGGCAGCCGCCTTTGTCCCCTGTTTTTTTTCATTTATAAATCCGGGATCACCCTGTACGACATAATTATTTATGCCATCTTTAAAGTATCCGTTTCCCCCGTCAACACCGTATAATTTCAGATTGTTGCTTTCGTTATCAGTAAACAATAATTCAGGATTGTCCGCCAGGTACAAATAATATTTTCCAAAAAAATCATGACTGGCCGTAATCAGTGAAGATCCAGATGTGTCAAGCGACGGCTTTTGCGGTTGATATCCCCAGACCCAGGTATTCCGGAACCAGATCGTGGGTAGCAAATTCAGCGGAGCATCCAGTGCCGAGTGGTTGACAACAGTTACTTTAATAAGAATATCTTCCGGACAGTTTTTTGCATATTCGATGAATACATCGAAATAATGATCCTCATTAAAAATGCCCGTATCCAACAATTCAAATTCGGGATCCTGCCTGCCCCTCCGGCTGTTTTCATCAATCAATTGCTGATAAGGATAAGCAGCCTGCGGATACTTGTACAACATTTTCATGTAAGCATGCGAGGGTGTGTTGTCCAGATAATAATAATATTCCTTCACGTCTTCTCCGTGATTGCCCTGGTTTACTGTTAATCCAAAATAACGTTCCTTGATAATCGGATCTTTTTTATTCCACAGTGCCAAGGCAAAACAGAGGAGTTGTTTTTCATCACAGATCCCGCCGATTCCTTCTTCGCCCCACCGAAAAGCCTTGCTGCGCGCCATATCGTGGCTAATATATTCCCAGGCATTTCCACTTACGCTGTAATCTTCTCTAACCGTTCCCCACTGACGGTCTGTTACATAGGGCCCCCATTTTCTCCATTCCGGTAGGCCCATGCGCGCCTGTTCTGCATTCATATGTTTTGAGAATTAAACAAAATCCATATTCATTTTCAGGAAAGCCGGGAGATAAGGTCATACCGCTTTCCAATTTTAACAATACCCTTCTAAGGTATCCTGTTTAAAAATAAAAACTTAAATAGTGCGGGTATTTAACGGTAAAATTAATTTATGGGCGCAAAGCTTAAAGCCCAGGGCCCAAAGTCCATACATAAAAGGTAAAAAATTAAACCAGCCAGGAGATTCGGCTAAGATGAAATTTATTCGGTCCTGAGATTTTTGGATTGTAAATAAGTAATTGAAGAGATATACCTCTTATAAAATCTGTTTGATTCTCATATACTGAAGTAACATGATCGTTTTGGCATCCCGGATGCCGCCATTTTCAATCATGGCCAATGCATGTTCAAAATCCATTTCCAGCACTTCGATATCCTCCTGCTCAAGTTCAATTCCGCCTCCCTCATGCACTTTCATGGAGTCGCTGTATTCCGCAATAAAAAAATACAGGATTTCGCTCACTGATCCAGGAGACATATAGGCTTCAAAAATCTTTCTTACCTGGGTAATCCGGTAGCCGGTTTCCTCTTCCGTTTCCCTTTTAATGGCTTCTTCCGGATTATCCTGGTCCAGAAGACCGGCGCAGGCTTCGATTAAATCACCTTCTTTATTTCCATTTACAAAACTCGGTAAACGAAATTGTCTCGTAAGGATAACTTTTCTATTTTCCCGATTGTATAAAAGGATTACAGCCCCGTTGCCCCGGTCATATACCTCCCTCGTCTGCTGCTGGCGCTTTCCATCGCGCTTCAGTATTTCATATGTGTACTTTTTTAAAGTATACCAATTATCCGAAAGCAATTCTTCTTTTATGATTTTTACCTGTTCCATATTGATGTATCAAATTGTAATTTAAATAAATCAATTATATTCATTCCCCAGCAATGTCCCAACGGTCGTTATTTAAGAGAATAGTCAATACAATTCGCATTTCCCTCAATAGCGAACAGCGCGACTATACCCAGGGAAGTATTTCCAAAGCCATTTTTCTCCTGGCGATTCCGATGATTCTTGAATTGAGCCTTGAAAGCGTTTTTGCTGTGGTAGATATATTTTTTGTCAGTAAACTGGGTCAGCATGCCATCGCCACAGTTGGTTTGACAGAATCAGTGATCTCCCTGGTGTATTCGGTAGCCATCGGATTAAGTACGGCAGCCACCGCCGTCGTAGCCAGAAGGATCGGAGAAAAAAATCCGGATGCTGCGTCCCATGCCGGCGCCCAGTCGCTGATTGTTGCTTTGTTGGCCACGGCAGTGATCAGTTCTCTCGGAGTATATTTTGCTGAGAATATTTTATCTCTGATGGGTGGTGATGAACGCGTCGTAAAAGATGGTGCCGATTTCACCCGGATTATGTTTGGCGGAAGTCTGGTGATAATGTTACTATTTCTGATCAATGGCATATTCCGTGGTGCAGGCGATGCTGCTATGGCGATGAAGAGTCTCTGGCTGGCAAGCATACTCAATATTATTTTGTGTCCCATATTTATTCATTATTATGGACTTCGCGGAGCTGCCATGGCAACCGTAATCGGAAGAACAGGCGGTGTTCTGTACCAGGTTTACCACTTATTTAAAGGCAGGGGAATCATCCGCCTTCGTGCCATTCATTTCCACTATGATCCAAAATTGTTAAAATCGATTATATCCATTGGCTGGCCCGCCACTTTACAATTCCTGATTAATAGCGGGAGCTGGATCTTCCTGGCCAGGCTTGTTGCAGAAACCGGAGGTACAACCGCTACGGCCGGTTACCAGATCGCCCTGCGGAATTTTGTTTTTTTTATCCTCCCTGCCTGGGGACTAAGCAATGCCGCCGCAACACTGGTGGGGCAAAATCTCGGAGCAAAAAATCCCATGCGCGCTGAACAGAGTGTTTACCTGACCGCCAAATACAGCGCCTTCCTGATGGGAACAGTGATGTTTATTTTTATTTTCTTTTCCGTGCCCATCATGCATATCTATACGCAGGATGAAGAGGTTATACGATGGGGTGTCCTCGCGTTACGCTGGATAGCATCAGCAAATATTTTCTACGGTATCGGAATGGTGATGGTCCAGGCACTCAATGGTGCGGGCGATACCAGGACGCCAACCCGGATCAGTTTTTTCTGTTTCTGGGTATTTCAGATTCCCTTTGCATATCTCCTGGCCTACGCGTTCAATTTGAAGGCTGTCGGCACTTTTATCGCTTTCCCGGTTGCAGAAACCCTGGTTGCCCTGCTTGCCTGGTATTTTTTCAGCAAGGGCAGATGGAAAACAATCAGTGTATGATCGCTTTCAAACCTGAACCATTATCATTGCTTTTTCAGCGTAGCGACAACTGTTGCAGTTTCATGTTGTGTAATAATAACACCCAGCGTATCAAAAACCTTGTCCTGCGCAACATTTGAAGTCAGGGTAAGGATATCGCCTTCAATAGAAAATCTCGAACCGCTTGCCGCAGGCATCCCGGAACCAGCCGATCCAAAGAGTCCCGGACTGGTATAATGTATAGAATCTGTTCCAATTACTTCAAAAGTTGTAACAGAATTGGTAGGAGGCACATTGAAAGGCGCAGTGGTTGAAAAAGTATCTGTAATCATTGTTCCTTCGTAATCTGTAGCGAATATATTCATATCGGCCGCATAGGTAATTCCTGTGCCGGTCATTGTATTCCCGCTAATCTTTACGGTACCCCCATTTGAAGTCGTCGTATACTCAGATGTCGTAACGGTTGTATATTGGATTCCCGCTTCCACATCCATGGCAGAACTATAGGTCTTGGCATGGAAACCATTAAATGTCCAGGAACCGGCAAGAACGGAAGAACTGGTATTATTGTCCTTACTGCAGGAAATAAGACAAACCAAAATCGCCACAAGCATCACCGGGCCGGTCGTTTTTCGCATAAATAAGTTTTTATAAAAACGAATAATGCCTTTTTATATTGCAGATTTTAAATGCGTTGTTAAGGGTTATGAATTATGGATTATGGGTTATGGATTATGGATTATGCAGCATGAATAATAAAGAAAAATATTTATTTTGAAAATAAAATCTAATAGTTAATAATTAACAACTAACAATTAACAACTACATTAAAGCTTTCCTTTCTTCAACTCTCCCACTCCGAAATCAACCGCCCTGGCCGTTAATGCCATATAGGTTAAAGATGGGTTCTGGTTGGCACTGGAACTCATACAGGCTCCGTCAGTCACAAATACATTTGGTGCATCCCAAACCTGATTATGAGCATTGAGTACAGAAGTTGCCGGATCACGTCCCATCCGGGCCGTGCCCATTTCATGAATACAAAGTCCCGGGTTGGCTTCAGGATCATTGAAAGTGTTTATATTTTTGCAACCGGATTTTTCCAGCATCTCAGCCGCGCTATTCATCATATCAGTCCTCATGGCGAGTTCATTTTCCCGCCATATACAATCGAATTCCATCAGGGGAAGGCCCCATTTATCTTTTTTGTCCTTGCTTAATCTAACCCGGTTATCGGGATGCGGCAGATGTTCCCCCCAGCCTCCCATCCACATGGACCAGTCACCGGCCTCTGTCAGCCTGGCTTTCAGGGATTCACCGATGCCTTCCAAATCGGTTACCCTTCCCCGGTAGGCACCTCCCTGGTATCCAAATCCCCGCACATACTCTTTCTGCCGGGTCTTGTCATCGATATTACGGAACCTGGGTATATAAATTCCATTGGCTCTTCTTCCATAGAAATAACTGTCCTGAAATCCCTCATAAGTTCCACTGGCTCCCACATGATAGTGATGGTCCATCAGGTAACGACCAAGGGCATCGCTGCGATTACCCAGTCCGTCGGGATGATCAGCGGAAACAGAATTCATCAGGATGGCAGTCGTACCAATAGTAGACGCATTCAGAAAAATTATTTTTGCATAAAACTCTTCAGTCTGCATCGTATTGGCATCGATAATACGAATGCCCTTTGCCTTCTTTTTTTCCTTATCATATATAACATTTATTACAATGGAAAATGGTCTGAGAGTCAGGTTGCCGGTGGCATATGCCGCCGGCAGGGTAACTCCGTTACTGCTGAAATAACCTGTAAATGGACAGCCGCGATCACACATATTTCTGAACTGACAGGGACCGCGTCCATTGAGTCCTTTACTCAGGTTCGCCACGCGACCGATGATCATACGTCTTCCGTCTGAATAGTTCTCATGAATTCTTTCTGCGATATGTCTTTCCAGACAGTTCATTTCCATAGGTGGAAGAAATTCACTGTCGGGCAATTGAGGCAGTCCTTCTTTTGAACCACTGATGCCGACAAACTTTTCAACATAGCTATACCATGGCGCCAGGTCTTTATATCGGATCGGCCAATCCACCCCGTGACCATCTTTTAAATTGGCTTCAAAATCCAGGTCACTCCATCTGTAACACTGCCTTCCCCACATCAGACTCCTTCCACCCACATGGTACCCGCGTATCCAGTCAAAAGGTTTCTGTTGCGAATATGGGTGTTCCAGGTCGTTGACAAAAAAATGCTTGTTTGTTTCATTGCAAAATCCACGGATCTGGATATGCTGCTCCCTGCGCATTTCTTCAGTGATGACTCCATTATGATCAAGTTGCCAGGGCGCCTGGTTGGCTGTGGGATAATCCCTGATATGCACTACATCCCTGCCCCTCTCCAGGACCAGGGTCTTTAATCCCTTTTCGCAAAGTTCTTTAGCAGCCCAGCCACCGCTGATACCTGATCCAACCACAATGGCATCATAGGTATTTTGTTTTAGTGACCGGTTGTTAATATGGGGAGAATCAGGAGGCATTACATCGTTGCTGTTGAATCATGAATATAGTCCATATCAGCCTGAAAATAAAAAAGCACCTTCCGTCTTGAGGAAGATGCTTTTTGAAAAATGACGACAACCACCGTTAACTTTTCGGCTTATCCTTGAGGGAAGATTTGGGTACGTAAACTTTTTTCCCCTTGTTATCTACATAATAGTACTTGGAATCGTGGTCAATATAAATCGGAGACTGATCTGCCGGTCCAACCTTATTTTTGTAGACTTCATCCACAACGGCCGATTTACCTTTGGAAGCGAAAAAATGGCGCCACCCGGGGCAATACCTCAGTAATTGTTGATAATATGTCTTGCCAGCATGAAGATTCCTAAGATCCAGCCCAGTAACAATAGAATAACGGCAAATATTAACAATTTGAATTTTTTATTATTCCGCTCAGCTCTCAAAATACTTTCTTGTTTTATATGGGCGGGCAGCAGACGAATAGACAGGTTGAGCAGCAATGGAACAATCACCACATCATCCAGATATCCGAAAAGCGGAATGAAATCAGGAAACAGGTCAATCGGGCTAAGAAAATATACAAGGCCTAAAATGGCAGGTATCATGGCAGTCAGCGGCGTTTTTTTATCTCCGAATGCATAGTAAAGAATGATCAACTCTTTTCTGAGCATCCATGGCCTGATCCCCGGGTTTTTTTTCATCATGACAAAACTACGCAGATAACAATTATTTCAAGCGTTCCATAACTGACGAATGCATTATCTTAACATGGAGAACAACTGACATAATCAGTGGATAAGCAAAAAAATTTAAACCGGCCAGAATATATTCCTCTGGTCATCGATCATATCCGGGACGAATCGAAAAATTTCAAAACATTTTCGTTCAGGGAAGGTCACCAGATTCATTACGAATCAGGACAATTCATTACCCTGGTGGATATGAGTGGCACCAGGGAAATTCGTCGATCTTATTCCATCATCTCTTCCCCTATATTAAATGAACCGTTATCCATAGCAGTAAAACGGATTGACAATGGATTTTTTTCCAGGAAACTGATTGACAGGGCAAAGCCCGGTGACACTTTGTATAGTACCGGCGCCGCGGGTTTTTTCCGCCTGCCGGATAGCCTGGAATCAATTACCAGTATTTTCTTTTTTGCTGCCGGAAGCGGGATTGCTCCGGTAATATCATTGATAAAAACAGTTTTGCATCTGCATCCTGGAATAAATGTTTTTCTGATATACAGCAACCGGTCCATCGAGTCAGCAGCATTCTACCGGGAATTAAAAAAAATGGAAGAACATTTCCCTCACCAGTTACAAATTGATTTCCTGTTCAGTTCTGCACCGGACCTTAGAAGAGCGCGGTTGAACCGGGAACTCCTACTGGAATTTTTAGAGATCAACCGATTCGATCGGGAAAAAACGCTTTTTTATACCTGCGGTCCTGAATCATATATGCGAATGATCATTTTCCTTTTGCTCGAAGAAGGATTCCCGAAAGAAAATATTAAAAAGGAAGATTTTAATCCGGGAAATAAAAAACTGACCCTTCGGGCTCCGCCGGATAAAAACACATACCAGGTTCAGATTGATATGAATGGAAGCAATTACCAATTTCCGGTTCCCTTTCCGGATACCATTCTGCAGGCGGCAAAAAAAATAAAATTAAACCTTCCGTACAGTTGTGAAACCGGTAAATGCGGCAGTTGTGCCGCACAACTCATTTCCGGAAACGTATGGATGTCAAATAATGAAGTACTGACAGAAAAAGATATTCAGGAAGGACTTACTCTCACCTGTACCGGTCATCCCCAATATGGTGATATAGTTTTGAAAATAAGTTAATATAAAATTTTACTCAATTGCTGCTTAACTTTTCAAAATATAAATACCGTTCCCTTGTTTTATCGGGGGCCCGGTAAGTATCATAGCCGATATACATGATTGGATCCTTTTGCCACGACTGATACAGGGGCCAATAGGGAAGCGCAATCCCATTTGGATTTTTTGTCTTGACAAAATTTACAAAGTAGTCCTGCATAATGGTTGAGACCATAAAGTCTGCAGGCTGCCAGTTATAAACACGGTTGGATGAAAGATTTCCTAAAGCGTACTCAATTTCAGCAGAATGAACGGCGCCCTGGAAAAAACCCAGCCCATTAAAGTTTTTATCATTTGTTTCCTCTGTCATCACTTCTTTTCCGGAAGTCTTATTCGTATCTGCTACTAATGGAGGCCTGGCTTTTGTAAAAAAATAGCGGTATACCGGGCTGTTGGTTTTTGTATGCAGGTCAACCCATCGCCAGGAACCGAAAGCGTTGGTGCGGTCACTGGCCAGTGAAGTAGCAACAACTATCACATCGGCATCGCTGTTAACCGCATATAACTTCAGGATATCATCTGCATTAGATGGATAAAGTTTCTTAACTGCGTTTATATAATTTTCTTTTGTCGGTTCTTCTTTACCTAAAATAGATTTCCAATTGGCTTCCTCAGAGTTCCAACCAATGATTACCGGCACCTTCGCTACACGTCCGGTCCTGTATAATACAAGCGGTGATTCAGGAAAAAAATATCCATCTACATCGATGGGGAAATCATCGCGTGCCGGTTTCGCCGTGGCGTTTAAAAGCTGTTCGGCAGACATATTCCGTAGTTCTTTCAGTGAATTCGCACCGACATGCGTGCCATACTCAAGGCCAATCTTCTCTGCATCGCTTAGTGACACTACTCCGTTAAATTTAAGGACAGAACCGCTTTCCCCGATTGCACCGGCAAACAGATTTCTGGGTAATGGAGAAATAATTTGCGCGCATACCGAAGATGATCCGGCGGACTCACCAGCAATCGTGATATTATCCGGGTTCCCTCCAAATGCTTCAATATTTTTATGCAACCAGCGCAGTGCTTCTGTCTGATCCATCAGCCCGTAATTTCCGGATGCGTGATGGGAAGATTCTTTCGTCAATTCCGGATGAGCCAGGAATCCAAATACACCGAGCCTGTAGTTAACGGTTACAGAAATGATTCCCTTCCTGGCCATGGCTTCACCGTCATAGCGGTATTCTGAGCCGTCACCCGCCTTCATTCCGCCTCCATAGAAAAACACAAGTACCGGCAACCCTTCATTGCCTGATTTAGCAGGAGTCCAGATATTCAGGTACAAACAATCTTCACTTATTCCCGCAGACCTGAATTTCATATCACTGTATATCGGAAGCTGCATGGCCCTTGCCGCA
Source organism: uncultured Bacteroidota bacterium (assembly GCA_963741345.1). Taxonomy (GTDB): domain Bacteria; phylum Bacteroidota; class Bacteroidia; order Chitinophagales; family Chitinophagaceae; genus Puia. The sequence goes on along the minus strand of CAVUHS010000003.1, from coordinate 301,884 downwards.
AAATGATCCGCCTTCCAGGTACCCTCCCAATTTTTAACTGGCTGCGGTTCTTTCCATCTTAAATCACCCACCGGAGGTTGGGCAAAAGGAATCCCTTTAAACATGCTGATCCCCGAGTGCTGGGTGCCCTGCACCAGACCATTGGCCGTTTTTACGGTGGGCAAGCTGCGGTCTGCGGTTAATTGTGCGAAGGCAAAGAAAGTAAAAAAAAGAAGGCTTGTCAGAAGACCGGTTGTTTTCATAATCAGATTTATTCTTCAATAAATATCATTTCGCGAATGTAGTAAATGTAAGGAACTCAAAAATCGTCCGTCCTCAAATTTCCATTTCCTTTCTCTTACCAGATCTTAGCGGTTAAATCTTCGCATGCTGCAAAAGGTATTCCTACTGTAAAGGCGCGGTAAATTAAATGCCTGCATCTATAAAAATAATACCTTCATCCAGCCGGGATAAAAAACCCAGGTGATAATAAATGCGTTCCTGCCTTTGTAATTCCTTTAACCGGATATCATTATTATTAATTTTTTTGGTTATCACAGATTGCATCCTGGCACAGAAGAAAACCACGGCGGCCGGCCAGTCCGGCTATACGAAACTGGTCTGGCAGGACGAATTTGATATTCCGGGTCTTCCGGATCCTGCAAAATGGAAATACGATACCGGCTATATCAGGAACCATGAACTTCAATACTATACCTATAAGCGGCCAGACAATGCGGTCGTGGCGGGTGGCATGCTGGATATTATTGCCAGGAACGATTCGTTCAGGATGAATGGTCATGTTTATCCCATCACCTCTGCAGACCTGTGCACGCAGGGAATCAAGGACTGGACTTATGGCAGAATAGAAGTTCGTGCTAAAATTCCTTCCACCCTGGGGTCATGGCCGGCTATCTGGATGCTCGGCAGCAATATTACTGAAGCCGGCTGGCCGGCCTGCGGTGAACTGGATATTATGGAACATGTGGGATTCATGCCGGATACTTTGCATTTCAATGAACATTCTTCCGGTTCTGATTCGGGTACCCGGATCTATTTTTCTTCCCCGGAAAAGGATTTTCATGTATATGCCATTGAATGGTATCCGGAACGTATTGACTGGCTTTTGGATGGGAAAAAAGTATTTACTTATTTCAAGCATCATACGGGCACCGGAGCCTGGCCCTATGATAAACCCCAGTTTATCATACTCAACCTGGCTTTCGGAGGCGACTGGGGTGCATCGAAAGGTGTGTCCCTCCGGCAATTTCCTCTTCATTATTATATCGACTATGTTCGGGTTTATCAATAGAGAGAGAAAATCTTCCGTATTATTCATCCCGATCAAACACCGGATTGGGAATAAGCCGCCATACTGAATATTTTTTATTCGAGGATCGGGTCACCGGTTCCCGGAGCAGGTAATTTTTCCCATTCCCAATATTCATTTTTCGCCTTCCCATCCGGACGATCTTTTGCACTTCGGATGGTGTAGACCGTTATAGCCACCATTTTATTTTCAGGCATTTCAAACTGCAGGATTTCCTGGTAGCGCTCGGCAGAAAGACCTTCATCCAGAAATTCCCTGGAAAGTTCCAGGGGCAGAAATAACGGCATGCGCCCGCGGTTATCACCGTCATTGTGAATTTTCTTCATCAGGTCGTTCCCATTGCGGGTAATCAGACTGAATGTGTATCGTTTTGTGATCTCTCCCGTTTCCAAATCCGGAAGGTCGCTGACAGAATATAGACCAGGCAGGAAAAACAGGGGCTGGTCAATGAGCCTGATAAAATAAGGCACTTTTTTCTTCCAACCTTTAATAGCCCGATGTTCATAGATGCCGGTTACCGGAATAAGACAACGGCGGTTGCGGATCTTATACCAATAACTCTTTTCATCGCCCAGGATGCGTTCACTCCTTGTATTCAGCATAGATACACGCTGACGTAAGAAAGACTTTTCATCTTTCACATAAAAGGGAATGACACCCCACTCCATCGGTTGTAGGGTTAGCTTACCCGTTTCGCGATTCCGGTAAATGATAGGATGCTCATTGAAACTGTGACCCATAATATGGGTTCCGTCAAATTCAAGTTTCAGCTGAAGATCCGTTTCAAGGTCCGGAAAATACGCCGGCAGCTCTTTAAGTTTTACGGTAAATGAAATGTCGTAGCACATTCGCTTTTCTGATTTCATGCAAAGGTAAGGACGAACCAGTGTGGGAGTATGGGAGTATGGGGGTATGGGCGTGTGATGCTATTCCTCGATGTCTTCGAATTTTATCCGGATATGCTGGTTCCCGTGTTTAAGAATGATAAATAATTCTCCAAAGCTCAGTTGTATCGTTGGTTTCACAATCGTGTCACGGGACAACCGCCAGTTGGTTTGTTTATCTATATATTGTTTCAGCCTGTCCTTATATTTTTTATTCACGAGGTTCTCCAGTTCCTTGGCACTCCGGACGACGGCAAAATAAATCCTGTAGCCTGAACCGGTCATCAGCATTTCCTGAATTTTTTTTATGTGCGCCTGATTTTGAAGATCGATGATCGCGGCAAACCGGTCTTTTTTTACCGCATTGAAATGAAGTTTTGCCTCTCCCAGTTCCACATAATCGGAGAACAGCAGGTTAACGCGCGAACTCAATGGATCGGTTTCCATGTCCCTGACCCGGCAATAGGTTTGCGATACAAGATATCGCCTGCCCAACTGCAGTAGGCGGGTTATATAACGCTGGTTTAAATTCTTCGAATGGCTGAAGCATTAGACAAAGTATGAGAGTATGGAAAGTATGGGAGTATGGGGGTTAAATGCACAATTTAAAATCTGGTAGCAATTTTTGAGTTAATCTTCTTCGCTCTTCCGCCCTCCCACACTCTCATACTCCCATACTTTCCATACTTATATTTTAATCTTCAAAATATCACTCATCCTCGTCGTGTAAAAGGGCGACCTGTACTCGGCCTTCAGCCGGTAACTGCGTTCGAACCCCTGCACGGCAGCGCGGAGGATTTCCTTGCCCATGGATTGATTAATTCCGTCGATCATCTGCATAACCTGGCCGTTTTTTCTATGATCCGCCGTGTCAAAACAACTGGCCTGCACGGATGATTCGGGGACAAGATCCATCACGGTTACACCGCATTTCATATAAAGAAAACCCGGCTTGAAAATAAGGTCTAATCCCCGGAGCGAAGTTTTAATAATTTCACCGCTGTGATTGGAGGGCCTTTCCAGGTCGATATCTATCGAACGCAGGTACTGCGCCTCCTCTGTCTTATGGGGATTGGTTTGGATAAACACCTGGATGCGACGGCAGCAGGTTTTGTCGGCCCGCAGTTTGACAGCACAGGCGGCGGCATAATTGGCCAGGGCTTCCGCGATCCCGTCTTTTTCTGCAATCCGGTTTCCAAAAGACCGTGAAGTGCAAATGTTTTTTCGAACCGGCTTTTCGTCTTCCCAGGCCAAGGAGGGTATGCCGCGGAGTTCGTACAGGAGCCGGAGACCTGCAACAGATAAATGATTCCTTACCCAATCATCAGGCGCATGCACGAAATCCGCAGCCGTTATAAATCCGGATCGAGTCAATAACAATGCATGCTGATGACCAATTCCCCAGATCTCACCGACAGGTGTCGCAGACAGCATTTCATCGACCAGCGCCGGATTGGCGGCCCAGTAAACGGCAGCCTGCCTGTGATTTTTTTTGGCGTAACGGTTGGCCATTTTTGCCTGTGTTTTTGTGGCGCCGATTCCGATGGAAACCGGAATGCCGATATTTTTCCGGATCGTTTTCCGGATGCTGAAACCAAGTTGCAAAAGGTCGGTCTGACACATGTTCCGGAGGTCGAGAAAGGCCTCATCAATCGAATACGACTCCATATGAGGGACAAATGAAGACAGGGTTTCCATGATACGAGCGCTCATATCTCCGTATAAAGTGTAGTTAGAGCTAAACACCGCAACATTATGTTTTTCAATCAAATTTCTCATAATGAATACTGGCGCTGCCATGGCGATTCCCAGCGCCTTGGCTTCTTCACTCCTTGAAATCGCGCAACCGTCATTATTCGAAAGCACAATCACCGGCCTGTTTTCCAAATCCGGTTTGAACACCCTTTCACAGGAGCAATAAAAGTTATTACAATCTACCAGCCCAAACATTTGTCACCCGTTAAAAATTACCCGTCACATGTTAGACGACAGCTATCGGTCCAAGCATTTTATCTTCATTTCTTACCGCATACATTTCCTCAGGTCCTCCGTATCGGTGATAATATGTGTCACCACACCCCAGACCTGCATGTCCATATCTGCGCTGATTTTTATTTCCGGGTACTTGCTATTCGCCGGCACAAGCCAGCAGGTATGTTCATTTTTCCGGATAAATTTTACGGTAAACTCACCATTCAGAACCGCCACCACAATATTACCGTTAGCGGGAGTCAGGGACCGGTCCACCAGGAGCCGGGCCCTTGGTGGAATAAACGCTCCCATCATCGAGTCGCCGGTACATTCCACGATGAAGGTGGAGAGCGGGTGACGGATCAATTCCCGGCTGAGGTCAATCCGCTCTTCCATATAATCCAGGGCTGGTGACGGAAAACCCGCTGGCACCGCTGTCTCGTAGTATAATAGCTCCATACTAGTCATCTTTTATCCTGTGATCGGGTTTCAAATTTACTAAATATTTTAGTAATCCGGCAAATAAATGATAATTGATGCAAGGATCGATCTCTACCCCCCAAGTAGGAAAATCACAGAAAAGAAGACGGGAGTCTGTGCCCTTATTTGACGCTTAAATGACGCTTAAATGACGCTTAAATGACGCTTAGAGCGTTCAGCCCTCCACTCAATGAAGGCTCAGAACCAGTTAAATGTTGAATCTGAACGGCGAAGATTTGGTGAAAGGCCAATCGCGAATGAGTAATTTTGCATTGAAACGCTAAATACGTTGAATATGAAGTATCCTGTTTTTTTAATATCAGTATTGATTGCGCTGGTCGGATTCAAAAAGAATCCGGATATAGCAAACGTAAACAGGGATTGGCGGATGTCAATAAAGTGCAGGGAAACCCCGCAGGAACCCTGGACGTCGAAACAGCTGATGGCACCGGCCGATCTGGCTGCAGTGATTAGTAATCCGTCAGCAAAAAAACCGGTTATTATTTGTATTGGACCCGGCGCATTGATCAAGGGGTCCATTAATATTGGCCCTACCAAAGAAAAAGAAAACCTGGAAAAATTTAAGAAAGAATTAAGCGGGCTTCGGAAGGATGCGGACATCGTAATCTATTGCGGGTGCTGCCCTTTTGAGCATTGCCCGAATATCCGGCCGGCATTTACGTTATTGAATGAAATGAAATTCACCAACAGTCACCTCCTGAATCTTGAACATAATCTCGGGACGGACTGGGTCGCGAAAGGATATCCCCAGGAGAAGGCTTAAGACTATCTCTTTCTCCAATGTCCTGCAACCCAGTATTCGCCATATTCATGTTTCTTCCAGTGGCCCGGAATCCAAACCCATCCCGGATATGGGGGGACAGCCTAATAACCACCAGCATAAATATATTCTTTGCCGTTGGGTTTCCACTCCTCTGCAATCCAAATATGATTTGGACCAGGAGCGACCGGCCTGGCAACCACGGGAACCACCGGCCTGACCTTCACATAAATTGTTTGAGCATGGGCAGATAAACCGGCTCCCAGCAGCAGGAAGGAAAATACAAAAAGGGATGACAATGGTTTCTTCATAACACATATTTTGATTTGGACCATTTCAGTATGAAATGGTTTAAATATGCATAACGTCAAAGCACCCCCGCTTTTTGTAAATGAGTCGTTAATCTGCTGGTTACTGAAGTTTTTGCACTAAAGAATCATAATAATTTTTCGTGAATATGACGTCTGGCAGGTTATGATACCAGTTGGATTCGTGTTCAATGGAAAGCATTCCCTTAAAGTCCTGTCTTTTTAGTTCAGCCAGGATTGGCGGAAAACTAATGACTCCTTTGCTGACGACCGTATCATTTGCTTTCGGATTATCAAACTGTACAATATCCTTCAGGTGAACGCCAATAATATGACCCTGTAATTTTTTGAGGCAATCGACCGGATTCAATCCATTTCTTGACCAGTGTCCTACATCAGCACAGGCTCCCAAATGAGAATGACCCTGTATAGCCGCCAGTACAGAGTCCGGGCTCCAGTACATATTTGGTTTCGGATGATCGTGAATGGCAACTGGTATTCCGTAAGCGCCCGCCAGGCTATCCACCATGTCCCATTGTGATTTGATCGGTTCAGAAGTAATATAACTCAGTCCTAATCCTTTGGCAAGCTCAAACGTTTTAATCCACTCTTCCCGGTTTTTCGGGACGATTACACCCATGGCCACTATCTGGATTCCTTTTTTCTGCAGGAGATTTTTTAGTTTGTCGCGTGTTTCTTTGGACATTTCGAAACCATACTTTCCTTCCATGCCACCGCCGAGTTTCTGTCCCATGAAGGCTTCTATATTCTTGATGCCTGCACTGTCAACCTTATCCAGCGCATCGGCAAAGGAAAATTCTTTAAAAGTCCACATCTGGACGCCCAGTTTAAATCCGGCAGTAGATCCGGATGCAGCTATCGTATTAGACGTCACACTATCCGTTTTCACCGAACTACTGTCGGTGGAGTTCGTGGGAGCCTGAGATCCGTTACAACCCATTATTAAGAATAAGAACCCGAGAGGAAGAAAAATGGAAGCAAACCGTTTCATTCGTTTTTTTTGATGAAGGAATAAATTTTTAAGACAGACAGTATCGCAATATAACGGGAAACATTTGAAAGGACATTATGTAATAGTGGAATGAATTTTATAAACCCGGGAAAAGAATTCCACACTTTTAAAAAAAATCTCCGGACTTATAAATATTCAGTTCCTGAAAAGCATTAACTTGACGCACATTTAAAACCAGTTTTTTTAATCAAGTAACGATTTTTATATGAAAAAAACAGTTCTTGTCAGAATGATTGCTCTTGCTTTTATCGGCGTCCTATTATCCAGTCATAGTTGGGCGCAACAGGATGATAAAAGTAAAAGACCAAGTCCGCCGGCAACTGCCAAAGGGAAAATAAAAGATGCAACGATTACAGTTGATTACAGCAGTCCTTCGGTAAAAGGCAGAAAAATTTTCGGCGGTCTTGTTCCCTATAACGAAGTCTGGAGGGCGGGTGCCAATGAAGCCACGATTTTTTCAACTGACAAGGATATAGAAGTGGAGGGTAAAAAACTGGCCGCCGGCAAATACAGCCTATTTATGACGCCGGGTGAAAAGGAATGGACCGTTTACTTCAACTCCGAAACAGGGCAATGGGGTGATACCAACAATGGCAAGGCCAACATGGATCCTAAAAAAACGGTATTGGAAGTAAAAGTTAAACCCAACGAGGAATTAAGGGTCCAGGAAAAAATGGTATTTGTGGTTGCAGATAAACCGCTTGATAAGGGATTGGAACTCCGCTGGGATAAAACCAGAGTATTTGTTTCGATTAAGTAGTTTAAGAATAACACAAAAAAAAGCCCGGACTCGTCCGGGCTTTTTTCATGAGAGCCATTGTCCCTCAAATTCCCCAAATTCCTTTTTGAGGATTTTAAAATGGGCCTTGTAGGTCGAAAGTCGTTTCGTAATAGGACCATGGTTTTCTTTATTATATAATTTATAATCAAATGGTTTTGCTTCCCGGGAAAATGCCCCGAGCTTCATCTTACCCAATTGCATTTCATGCCGGATTTCATCAATTTCAGTTCTTAATCCAAGAAATTGTTTCTCGAAATAGTCGCTTTGGGTTTTAACCTCTGCCTCTTTACGCTTCGCTCTTAATTCTGTCAGGTAGTCCCCGAAAATACGCAGGACATTAATATCAAAATTCAATTCAGCAATTAACAGTCTGTATTTTAGATGAAGGCTCATCAGGGAGGGTCTGGCAGGCATACATTCGTTTTATTAAACACAATTTAGACAAATTTCCAGCAAAGCACTATGATTGCTATCCCTTTAATAAATCAGGACTCCCGGCCGGTTGCCCCTATGGACGCTCCGTCTTGTCGCTATTCTTTAGGCATAGCATTTGATAATTCAATCAATGCCTATTCAATTTTATTGAGGGATTTAACCTAAATGCTGAACCGTATACCCGAATGAACCCGTGAAGAATAGCCAGGCTCCTGAGTTACTGCTCAATTACAAAAATGAAGACTCAGGGGATTCGTTTTAATCAGCATTATTTGGAAAGTGAGAGTAGAAATTGCAGCTTTTGTACCAGGGCCTGGAAGCCGGTTACGTCAGAAGGTTTAACAAAATAAGCGACTGCTCCTTTTAACAGGCACTGGCTTTCAAAATGCGCAGCGTTGGATGTACTCCAGATTATTTTTGGAATAGAATGGTATTTTTTGTCTTCCGAAAGGGTGTCCAGGATTTCATAGCCACTCACTGAAGGAAGATTATAATCAAGAATAATAAGGCGGGGAAGGCGGTTTCCCGGAAGATTTTCAAGAAAAGAAATGACTTTATCACCCTTGTTGATGACAAATAATTCAGGTGATCCGGGAATATCACGTAAAAAACTTCTGAGAAGGGATACGTCATCCTCGTCATCTTCGGCGAGCAGGATGTATTCACCGTTAATGACTTCGGCTTCAGCACCATTTCCATTCATACTTTGTAGTTGGTTATTGAAAATTTCTTTATGCGTTTATCAGTGTTCTTAAAAAAATCCAAGTAACAATTTAATTCATTCTGACTATGAATTATAAAAAAAAGGGTAACGGAATATCAGATGCCCAAGCCGGAAAGACAGATATGCTCGAAAAACCGGACCACAGGAACGGAAAAAAATCAGTGATAAAAACCAAAATTCCCACTGGTAAACGTATTCAGGCAAACGGGAATGGCGAAAAATCTTTTTTGAATAGTCGCGAATTTCTGCGCTTTCTGTCTGAAATGCGAAATGGAAATTTCAGCGTTCGCCTCCCCGTAGAACATGTGGGTCTGGATGGAAAGATTTGTGATACGATGAACGAAATTATTTCCCTCAACGAGGCACTCATGCTTGAATTGACCAAGGCAGGGAATATTATCGGCCGGCAGGGTAACCTGACACACCGGATCATGTTACCCAGGATTGCAGGCGGCCAGTGGAGCGACGGGGTGGATTCCATCAATGAATTGATATCAAACCTCGTTCATCCGACCATTGAAATAGCACACGTAATTAGTTCTGTCGCAAAGGGGAACCTTTCAGAAGAAATGCCCTTACAGATCGGCAATCATAAACTGCAGGGTGAATTTCTGCGCATCGCCCGGGAAGTGAACGACATGGTGAAACAACTGAACCTGTTTTCCATGGAAGTTACCCGTGTTGCGCTTGAAGTGGGCTCGGAAGGAAAACTCGGCGGCCAGGCCCGCGTGAAGGGAGTAGCCGGAGTTTGGAAAGATCTCACCGATTCTGTTAACCAGATGGGAAGTAACCTGACAGCACAGGTTAGAAATATTGCAGAAGTAACGACCGCCGTTGCAAAAGGTGATCTGTCCAAGAAAATTACGGTCGATGTACAAGGAGAAATCCTGGAACTCAAGAATACCATCAATACCATGGTGGACCAGCTGAATTCCTTTTCGTCAGAAGTTACCCGGGTTGCGCGCGAAGTAGGTACCGAAGGAAAACTCGGCGGCCAGGCAGAAGTGAAGGGCGTAGCCGGTACCTGGAAGGATCTCACCGATTCAGTAAATCAGATGGCTTCCAACCTGACAGGTCAGGTAAGAAATATTGCAGAAGTTACCACGGCTGTTGCCCGTGGTGACCTCTCCAGAAAAATAACGGTGGATGTGAAGGGAGAAATCCTGGAACTTAAAAACACGATCAATACCATGGTGGACCAGCTGAATTCATTCTCAGCTGAAGTAACAAGAGTAGCCAGAGAAGTCGGTTCGGAAGGAAAACTCGGTGGCCAGGCTACGGTAAAAGGAGTCGGCGGTGTGTGGAAGGATCTGACAGATTCGGTAAATCAAATGGCTTCCAACTTAACCGGCCAGGTCCGGAATATCGCCGAAGTAACTACCGCTGTTGCAAATGGCGACCTTTCAAAAAAAATCACCGTAGATGTAGAAGGGGAAATTCTGGAGTTGAAAAATACTATCAATACGATGGTGGATCAGCTGAATTCCTTCGCTTCTGAAGTGACCCGTGTTGCATTGGAAGTGGGAACGGAAGGAAAGCTGGGCGGTCAGGCCAAAGTGCAGGGTGTCGGTGGTACCTGGAAGGATCTGACTGATTCTGTAAACCAAATGGGATCTAATCTCACCGCCCAGGTGAGAAATATTGCAGAGGTGACAACGGCAGTTGCCAATGGGGACCTGTCTAAGAAAATCACGGTGGATGTGGCCGGCGAAATCCTGGAATTAAAAAAGACCATCAATACCATGGTGGACCAGCTGAATTCATTTGCATCGGAAGTTACCCGCGTAGCCTTGGAAGTGGGAACAGAGGGAAAACTGGGCGGTCAGGCGAAAGTGCAGGGTGTAGGTGGAACATGGAAAGACCTGACTGATTCCGTTAACCAGATGGGATCCAATCTTACAGGTCAGGTAAGAAATATTGCGGAAGTAACCACCGCGGTTGCACGCGGCGATCTTTCCCGTAAGATAACCGTGGATGTGAAAGGAGAAATCCTCGAACTCAAAGACACGATCAATACGATGGTGGATCAGCTAAATTCATTTGGATCGGAAGTATTCCGTGTAGCGCGCGAAGTGGGTTCCGAAGGAAAGCTCGGCGGACAGGCAGATGTACCGGGAGTAGAAGGACTCTGGAAAGATTTGACCGACTCAGTAAATAAAATGGCTTCCAACCTGACATCGCAGGTAAGAAATATTGCAGAAGTAACAACAGCAGTTGCAAACGGAGACCTCTCGCGGAAAATTGAAGTGGATGTAAAAGGTGAAATCCTGGAATTAAAAAACACCATCAATACCATGGTGGAACAATTGCGCGGCTTTGCTTCGGAAGTAACACGTGTGGCGCGTGAAGTGGGTACGGAAGGCAAACTCGGCGGGCAGGCCAATGTGCCGGGTGTTGCAGGAACCTGGAAGGATCTGACAGACTCCGTAAATCAGATGGCAGGAAACCTGACTGCCCAGGTAAGAAATATTGCCGATGTGGCGATTGCTGTGGCAAATGGAGACATGTCGAGAAAAATAACCGTGGATGTAAGAGGAGAAATTCTTCAGCTCAAAGAAACTCTCAACACCATGGTGGACCAGCTGCGCGCTTTCGCCTCTGAAGTAACACGCGTGGCGCGTGAAGTAGGTACGGATGGAAAACTAGGCGGCCAGGCATTTGTACCGGGTGTGGCAGGTACCTGGAAAGATCTCACGGATTCTGTTAACCAAATGACAGGCAATCTGACTTCCCAGGTTAGAAATATTGCGGAAGTAACCAAGGCAGTTGCATCAGGAGACCTTTCTAAAAAAGTGACCATCGATGTGAAAGGTGAAATACTGGATTTGAAAAATACCATCAACACCATGGTTGACCAGTTGAATTCATTTGCCTATGAGGTAACCCGTGTGGCCCGTGAAGTGGGTACGGAAGGTAAGCTGGGTGGCCAGGCGCAGGTGCAGGGTGTGGGCGGAACCTGGAAAGATTTAACCGATTCAGTGAATATGATGGGATCCAACCTCACCAACCAGGTAAGAGGTATTGCCAAAGTGGTAACTGCGGTAGCAACCGGCAACCTGAAACAAAAATTATCCATCGTGTCGCGTGGTGAAGTGGCACAACTAACTGATACGATCAATGAAATGATCGATACACTGGCCGTATTTGCCGACCAGGTAACAACAGTGGCACGTGAAGTGGGTGTAGATGGGCGGCTTGGAGGTCAGGCCAGCGTGCCTGGTGCTTCAGGTACCTGGAAAGATCTTACAGAAAATGTAAACCAGCTTGCAGAAAACTTAACGACCCAGGTACGGGCTATTTCAGAGGTCGCTTCTGCAGTAACCAAGGGTGACCTGACACAAATGATCCGTGTGGAAGCCAAAGGAGAAGTGGAAGAATTGAAAGATACCATTAACCAGATGATTGCGAACCTGAAGGAAACAACGCTGCGCAATCAGGAACAGGACTGGCTAAAATCGAACCTGGCCAAATTTACACAGATGTTGCAGGGTCAGAAAGATCTGAACACGGTTACGCGCAGAATTCTTTCAGAACTCGCTCAGGTTGTAAACGCGCAACAGGGTATGTTCTATATCCTTGAGCAGGATGAAAACATGCAGAACCAGCGTTTGAAATTATTTGCGGCTTATGCGTACGAGAAGGAAATGAATCTGCAGAAAGAGATTTCCCTGGGAGAAGGACTGGTTGGACAATGTGCCGTAGAAAAAGAAAGAATTCTTCTTTCCAATGTTCCCGAAAACTATATTAAAATTCAATCTGGTCTCGGAAATTCCACTCCCGTAAACGTAATCGTACTGCCGGTATTATTTGAGACTGAAATCAAGGCGGTGATAGAACTGGCATCTTTCGAGCCGTTCAATGAAACCCATCTTGACTTTTTAAGTCAGTTAACGGAGAGTATCGGGATTGTATTGAATACAATTGAAACGAATTCAAGAACAGAAGAACTACTGGAACAATCCCAATCACTGACTGATGAATTGAGACGGACAAACGAAGAGCTGCAGGATAAAGCACACCTGCTTGCCAAGCAAAAGGAGGAAGTGGAAGATAAAAATAATGAAGTGGAAGAAGCCAGGAAGTCGCTGGAAGAAAAAGCGGCCCAGTTACAACTCACTTCTAAATACAAATCGGAATTCCTGGCCAATATGAGCCATGAACTCAGAACCCCCTTGAATTCCCTGCTCATCCTGGCCCAGCAATTATTTGAAAACAGGGAAGGTAACCTTTCTGAAAAGCAGGTCCGCTACGCGAAAACAATTCACAGCTGTGGTGACGACCTGATTCAACTCATCAACGATATTCTTGACCTGTCCAAAATCGAATCCGGATACATTTCGACAGATTTCATAAAAGTCAAGCTACATGAAATCACTTCATTTGTTGAAACGACATTCAAACATGTTTCCGAAAGCAAAAATCTCCGGTTTGTTATAGACCTCGACGAAAATCTGCCAGACAGTCTTGAAACAGATATCCAGCGGCTTAACCAGATTTTGAAAAACCTGCTCTCCAACGCTTTCAAGTTTACGGAAAAGGGAGAAGTTAACCTGCGTATTTATGAAGCAAAGAAAAACTGGAAACAGAAAACCACCAGCCTGGACAATGCGAAAAAAGTAGTCGCCTTTGAAATCAGGGACACCGGAATAGGAATATCCAAAGACAAGCAGAATATAATATTCGAAGCTTTCCAGCAGGCAGAAGGTTCAACCAGCAGGAAATACGGAGGAACCGGTCTGGGACTTTCCATAAGTCGCGGGCTGGCAGATTTGCTCGGTGGTCTGATTGAACTGGAAAGTGAAGCAGGTGAAGGCAGCCGTTTCACATTATTCCTACCATTAGAATATAATCCCAGCCATGTTAAAAAAGAAAAACAAAGCAGCCTGACGATCAGCGAATATAAATTGCTGACCCAGGATAATGACGAAACATCGATTCAATCGGTGCCAACTGTCAAACTCCCGGAGACCAGGGACCTGGATGTAATTAATGAGATCATAAATGAAACCGGAGACGACCGGAACCTGATCGGAGAAGGAAACAATGTCGTTCTGATCATCGAAGATGATGTCCGGTTCGCACACATCATTATTGAAAAAGCGCACGAGCGGGGTTTGAAAGCAGTGGTAGCGACCGGATTCGGGGATGTCTTTGCACTCGTAAACAAATTCAATCCGATTTCAGTAACGCTCGATGTGAAACTTCCGGATGCCAGCGGGTGGCGTATACTGGACCTGTTTAAAAATGATATTAACTTCCGGCATATTCCTGTTCACCTGATATCCGGTGAGGAAAACAAACTACTGGGCATGCAGCGGGGCGCCAGAAGTTTTAATCTGAAACCACTCAAAAATGAGGCTCTTAATTCACTATTCGATGATATCCAGCACTACCATAATCAAAGACCTAAAAAACTTTTACTGATAGAAGACAACGAAATCCAGTCTTCCCAGATTGCCAAGCTGCTGGAAAATGAGGAATTACTCGAAGTTCAAATTGCATCCACCGGTCATGAAGGATTGCAAATGATCAGGGAAAATGCATATGACTGTATCATTGTAGATTTTATGCTACCGGATATTCCAGGAATGGAAATCGTAGTCGAAATCAATGAGCTGAAAAAACTTCCAATCACGCCGATACTCATCTATTCGGCCAGGGATTTTACTTCAAGGGAAAAAACACAACTGAAACAGTATGCCAACCGGATTCTCTTAAAGGACCTGAATTCGATGGATCTTTTGTTCGAGGAGGTCGTCATGCACCTGCATCTGAATCACAAAGATCTTTTGCCGGAACAAAGAAAGATTATCGAAAACCTGAGATCCCGCGAGGATATATTAACCAATAAGTCTGTACTGATTGTGGATGATGATGTCAGAAATCTTTTTGCACTGACGACCGCCTTCGAAAGATATAATATGAAAGTAATTACAGCCGAAAGTGGTCAGGAGGCAATTGATATATTGAGTGAAAACACCCATGTTGACATGCTGCTGATGGATATCATGATGCCGGAGATGGATGGATATGAAACCACACAGAAGATAAGGCGGGAACACAAAAATAATAATCTGCCCATCATCGCGGTTACCGCAAAAGCCATGAAGGGTGACAGGGAGAAATGTATCGAAGCGGGCGCTTCGGATTATATCACGAAACCAGTTAAAATAGACCAGTTGTTATCATTAATGCGTGTATGGCTATACAAATAAATACTGATGAAAACATTTGAGTCATCCTTTCAGACCGGCAAGAAGGAATCTTACAAGGATGCTAAAATACTCGTGGTGGATGATCGGGAGGATAATCTTTTATCCATCGAAAGCATACTTGAACCGGAGGGATATAATATCGTGAAGGCGGATTCCGGCAAGGCTGCCTTGAAATTACTTTTAAAGGACCAGGATTTTTCCCTGATCCTGATGGATGTGCAGATGCCTCAGATGAATGGTCTGGAAACCGCTAATCTCATCTATGAGAGGGACCGTCTGAAACATATTCCCATCATTTTTATTACAGCACACCGCTACGGAGAAGACCTGATGTTCAAGGGATTTAAAATCGGCGGCGTCGACTATATTCATAAACCGGTAGACCCCGCCCTGTTGAGATTCAAGGTTGGCGTCTTTATAGAATTATATCAGAAAACAAAGGAGCTTATTGTAAAGGAAGAAAAACTTCGTTCAATCAATGCTTACCTGGAATCGGAAATTACGGAGAGGCGTATTTCAGAAGAACGGATCAATCTTTTAAATCAACAGCTGCAAAAAAATAATTATGAACTAACGGAAATAAACCATGAACTGGACCGCTTTGCTTTTGTTGCTTCGCACGATCTTCAGGAACCACTACGAAAAATTCTGTTATTCAATGATCTGATAAATAACAGCCTTGCAGCTGACGATATCGGGGCCGTAAAAAGTTACCTGGAAAAAATAAATAAAGCCACCGGCCGGATGCAGTTACTCATCAACGACCTCCTATCCTATTCCCGGCATACGCAAACGGTCGATCAATTTGAGATGTCTAACCTGAACGACCTGCTGACAGATGTCATTTCAGACCTTGAGATAGAAATAAAGAAAACAAATGCTGCAATAGAAATAAGCCCTCTCCCCTCGCTGGTGGTTGTTCCTACCCAGATCCGGCAGTTATTTCAAAATCTGATCAGTAACTCTATTAAGTTTTCCACACCCGGAGTTCTTCCACGAATACTCGTGTGGAGTGAAACTGAAAAAAAGGATGGCTCCTTCAATAATGGCAAAGGGCTGGTCCATAAAATTATGGTACAGGATAATGGAATGGGATTCGATCAAAAGTTTGCAGAAGATATTTTTATTGTTTTCAAACGCCTGCACAGTTATCATGAAATTGAAGGCACGGGCATTGGCCTGTCTATCTGCAAAAAAATTGTCGAAAAGCACAAGGGGGAGATCAAAGCGGAAAGTTCACCGGGCAAGGGGTCAAAATTTATTATCAGTCTGCCGGTAAACGCCTGAACAAAAAAATAAATCGTTCTGTTAACTCTTAGGAATAATTCCAACCCACACTCCCACACTTGCTTCTCTCTTTAGTTAAGGAAAGTTTATCTTTAACAAAAAACAACCGATGCATTTTGATACGCTTTCCGTACATGCCGGGCATCTGGACGATCAGATTGGTTCTGTAATGAGCCCGATACATGTTACCACAACATTCGAGCGGGATGAAGCCGGAAATATCGGTGGGAAAGGATACATCTATACCCGCTGGGATAACCCCAACCGGAGAAGTCTGGAAATGAAACTCGCATTGCTGGAAGGTGGTGCCGAAGCCTTTGCCTTTCCCTCCGGCATGTCAGCCGCCATGGCACTGGTACAAACCGTGCTCGAACCAGACACGCATGTAGTTATTCCGGATGATTGTTATCACGGAATCGCGCACCTTATCAAGAACATGCTTCCCAAATGGAAGATTTCATATACCGAAGCAGACATGACGGATGCAAGCGGGCTCGAGCGTGCAATCCGGAAGGATACCCGGCTTATCATTGTGGAAACTCCTTCTAACCCCATGCTCAAAATCACAGATATCGCAATGGTATGCAAAATGGCCAAAGCCAGAAACATCCTGGTAGGATGCGACAATACCTGGACCACACCTCTGATACAAAGGCCACTGGAACTGGGTGCAGACCTGGTTTTTCATTCATCCACAAAATTTTTCGGAGGCCATTCGGATGTACTGGGTGGCTGTATTATTGTCAATCAAAAAAATGAACTGGCTGAAAAAATCAGAGAATTCCAAACAGTGGGCGGAGCCGTGCCTTCTCCATTTGACTGCTGGCTGCTGAACAGGAGTCTGGCGACACTTCCTCTTCGTCTCGAAAGACAAATCAGGAATGCTTCTGCGATTGCTGATTTCCTGGAGGATCAACCCGAAGTGGAACAGGTTTTTTATCCCGGACTTCCTGATCATCCAAACCACGATATTGCTAAACGCCAAATGCACGGATTATTTGGATCCATGATTTCAATCGGTATTAAAGGCGGAGAAAAACAGGCTCTGCAATTTGCAGGAAGTATGCAATTGTTCAGGCATGCCACCAGCCTGGGTGGAGTTGAAAGTTTAATTGAACATCGCCGCTCGGCAGAAGGAAATGCTCCCAGGAGTCCGGCAAATCTGCTGCGTCTTTCCATCGGCATAGAATATGTTGACGATCTGATTGCAGATCTGGGAAAAGCGTTTGCTAAACTTAAAACCTGACTTAAAATTTTGGCTGCAGGTTGTGCTTCTTCGTCATATTTATAAACCGGCTGCCGAGAAAAATGGATGCGAGTGTAAGACCGATGATCAGTCCGAGCCACATACCCGCAGCACCCATATGATAATGAAAGGCAAACAGCCAGCCGAAAGGCAGACCAATCACCCAGTATGCAATGGTCACCAGCAGGGTTGGCAGTTTCACGTCTTTGATTCCACGCAGGAGTCCGGCACCCGTAGCCTGGGTTGCATCAGAAATCTGGAACACCGCCGCAAATAATAAAAGAAGCGCAGACAATTGTACCACTTCCGGGTTTTCATTAAATATCAAAGGCAGTTGCTGCCGGAAAATAATGAAAACGATACCACAAAAACTTCCATAAAGGAGTGCGGTGATCAGCGTTGTTTTCCCGATCACCCGGATCCTGTCCCAGTCTGCCCTTCCATAAGCATTGCTCACCCGGATTGAACCAGCCTGGGAAAGTCCCATGGATACCATAAAAGTGAATGCCGCACAGCTCAATGCGATTTGGTGGGCCGCCTGCGACACCGCACTGATGGTGCCGATAATAATTCCGGAAACGGCAAAGGCACATACCTCGACGCCCAGTTGCATACTGCTGGGAATACCGATGCGTAAAAGTTCCCTCATCGTCTTAAAATTGTATTTCCATTGCCGTTCGCGAACAGCCACGAAACGGTTGAAAGTCCTGTGTTTTAATACGATTAAACCCAATACAACAAAAATGATCGTACGTGTAATCAACGTGGCCCAGCCTGCTCCTACCAATTCGAGCCTTGGAAATCCCCAGTTGCCATAAATGAGCAGCCAGTTCAGGAAAATATTTACCGGCATGGCTGCGAGGGAAAGCATCATGGCGGTTTTCGTATATTCAAGACCGTCAGTAAATTGTTTCAGGGTCATGAATAGCAACATCGGTATAATAGAAAGCCCAACGAGCACCATAAAAGGCAGGGCCAGGACCACCACCTGCGGATCCTGGTCGAGGTGCTTTAATATATTCCTTCCGAAAACCAGTCCGCCGGAAATAAGCAGCGCAAAAGCCGTACACAGCACAAAGCCATTGAAAAGATAGTGAGAAATCAGCTGGTGATCTCGTCGCCCGTTTGCCATGGAAACCAGCTGGGACACGGAAATGGTCATGCCAATTCCAATCACGAAGGGGATATTGGCCGCTGTCATAACCAGGGAAGCCGCGGCCAGGTGTTTATAGCTGAGCGCTCCCACCATGGCCGTATCAATCAGGTGCAGCGACATCTGGGCCAACTCACCCATGATAATGGGAATCGCCAGTACGATCGTTTTATAAACCTCCGTGTCCTTCCAGTTATTCATCATTCTTGTAAAGCCTGCAAAGTTAATTGTCAATTATTAATTGCTAATTATTAATGTGTTCTGATGAATTCCGGTTAATAATTAATAATTAACAATTAACAATTATCTCCAATCTCCTATATTGTAATAAAAATACCGGATGGATATTATTCGCTGGGGTATATTAGGATGCGGAAGGATCGCTCGCAAATTTGCCGCTGATCTGGCGCTGGTAAAAGATGCAAAACTGACGGCCGTCGGGGCGCGCCAATTCGAAACCGCGAAGGAATTTGCAAGGGAATATCCGGCGGCCCATGTACATGGCAGTTACCTTGAGCTTGTTTCCAATCCGGAAGTGGATGTCATTTATATAGCATCCCCCCATGCACTTCATCATGAACATACGCTGCTCTGTCTGAATCATAAAAAAGCAGTTCTGTGTGAAAAAGCATTTGCCCTGAATCTCCGGCAGGCAAAGGAGATGGTCGAAGCATCCGTGCGCAACCAGGTATTCCTGATGGAAGCTGTGTGGTCAAAATTTCTACCACAATACCAGAAAATGCAGGACCTGATTGCATCGGGTGAACTGGGAGATATCAAAAATGTCCGCGTTGATTTTGGATTTATTCCCCAGCCGCCCGTACCCTCCCGTCTGTTTGATCCGGCTCTCGGTGGCGGCAGCCTGCTTGACATCGGCATTTACAATGTATTTCTGGTACTCTCTGTTCTGGGAAGACCCGATATCATTGAAGCTTCCATGACTCCTACAAAGGGAGGAGTAGATGAGCAATGTGCGGCGCTTTTCAAATATAAGAATGGAGCGATGGCCCAGCTGTTTTCCTCATTATCATGTAACCTGGGTACGGATGCAGATATCAGTGGCACGAAATGCAGGATGAGACTCACCGCCCGATTTTATGCACCGAGCGCAACGATCGAATTATTTGCGGGAAGAGAAGACAGCAAACAGGTTATCCCGGTTCAAAAAGAAAGCGGATCCGGATACCAGTATGAAGCGAGGCATGTGGGTGAATGTATCCGGAAAGGATTGATTGAAAGTCCCGTCATGACTCATGCCGATTCACTTCTGATTATGGAAACAATGGATCGTATCCGGGCCACGGCAGGTATTCATTATAATGTTGATTAAGTAACCTGGATCATCATTTCCATTCATTGATCCGGTCGCCGCCCGTCTCCAATTCCTTTTCTTTCCACCACACGCCGGTAGATTTCTTCGTTAATTGATTTTTCAGATTTTGAAATCACTACGGTAGCGATTGCATTGCCGATAAAATTAATCAAAGCCCTTCCTTCACTCATGAACCGGTCTACGCCAATGAGCAGTGCGAGACCTTCCAGCGGAATCACTTTCATGGCTGTCAGGGTCGACGCCAGGACAATAAAGCCGCTGCCCGTGACACCGGCCGCCCCCTTGCTGGTTATAAGCAGGATACCAATGATCGCCAGTTGCTGACCCAGGCTTAAATCAATATGAAAAACCTGTGCGAGAAATATAACACTCATGCTCAGGTAAATCGTCGTGCCATCGAGATTGAAACTATAACCAGTGGGAATGATCAGTCCTACCACTTCTTTTTCACAACCGGCATCTTCGAGTTTTTGCATGACGGAAGGTAGACCCGCTTCGCTGCTGCTGGCACCAAACACAATCAGAATTTCATCCTTAATATAGGCGAGCAGTTTCCATAAGCTAAATCCATAAAACCGACAGATACTATTGAGCACGACAAAAATAAAAAGCAATCCGGTCAGATAAAAACAGGCCATCAGTTTGCCCAGCACGAATAAAGTAGTAAATCCAAATTTGCCGATTGTATAAGCCATTCCCCCAAAAGCCCCGATCGGACTAAGCCTCATGACAATCTTCAGAATATTGAATACAACCTGGTTGATTTTGTTCAGTCCCTCAATCATGTTTTTTCCGGCAGATCCTAATTGTTTCAATCCAACAGCAAAAAGAATACTGAAGAATAATATCTGGAGAATATCTCCCTTTGCAAACGATTCAAAAATATTGGAAGGCACGATATGGGAGAAGAAATCACCCCAGCTAAAGGACTCTGCCTGTTTTGCAATTTCGGTAACCTGGTTTGTCTGACCGGAGTTATGTTCAATACCTGCACCGGGTTGGATGAGGTTAGCGACCACCAGTCCGATTACCAGCGCGAGAGAAGAAACAATCTCAAAATATACGAGTGCCTTAATTCCCACCCTACCAACTTTTTTCATGTCGCCTGCACCTGCAATACCCGTAACGATAGAACAAAAAATCACGGGTGCAATGATCATGCGTATCATATTGATAAAAGTATCGCTGATCGCTTTAGCCGTATTGGCGAATGATGGAAACAGCCAGCCACAGACAATTCCCAGCACAATGCCGATGAGAACCTGGACGTAAAGAACCTTTAAGTACTTGGTCATATAGAAAGGGAAAAAGTTTCTTAGGGACGTTCTATGTGTTATGGGTTATGGGTTATGAATTATGGGTTGAGAGTTTTAGGTTATGGATTAATAGTCATAAAAGAATAAAAAGACTATACCCACTTAAAACCCATAATCCATTACCCATAAATCATAATTATTTAAGCGCGTCATCGACAATTGACTGCGCCTCCTTTAACATCAGGTTGAGATGATCCCTACCCAGGAAACTTTCAGCATAAATTTTATAGATATTTTCAGTACCCGATGGACGCGCGGCAATCCAGCCGTTTTCTGTTTCCAGTTTGAGTCCGCCAATAGAAGCACCGTTGCCAGGCGCTTTGGTGAGAACGCCGGTAATCTTTTCTCCGGCCATCGTTTTTTGGATTATCTGATCGGGATTTAATTTTGAAAGCTTTGCTTTTTGTTCCGGGTTGGCCGGTGCCTCTACTCTGTCATATGTCGACTGGCCCAGTTCATCTGCCAGGGACTTATATATTTCCCCCGGATCACGGCCAAGTGTTGCTGTCATCTCAGCAGCCAGGAGTGCCGGAATAAAACCGTCTTTATCTGTAGTCCATACTTCTCCGTTGAGACGGCAGAAACTGGCTCCCGCACTTTCTTCACCCACAAATCCAAGAGAACCGTTTATGAGGCCGTCGACAAACCATTTAAATCCAACCGGAACTTCATAAAGCGGATGATTGAGTTTTTTAGTAACCCGGTCTATCATTCGGCTGCTGACAAGTGTTTTACCAATCGCGATATCCTTTTTCCAGGACGGACGGTTTTGCAGAAGATAAAAAATGCAGGTGGTGAGATAGTGATTGGGAGGTACCAGTCCTACAGATTTTGTAACAATACTGTGCCGGTCATGGTCCGTGTCGCATGCAACCGAAATATCAAACCGGTCCTTCATGCTGATCAGCCGCTGCATCGCGTAAGAGGAAGATGGATCCATCCTGATTTTTCCATCCCAGTCTACGGACATAAATCGAAAGGTCGGATCAACGATATCGCTAACCACGTGAAGATTCAATTTATACCGGTCTGCAATCGGGCCCCAGTAATGAACTCCTGCGCCTCCGAGCGGATCCGCGCCTATACTGATTTTGGAGTCCCGAATAATATCGAGGTTCAGCACATTTTTCAGATCGTTTACATAATGATTGATATAATCAAAACGGTGGGTCGTAGAAGCGCGAAGGGCCCTTTCATACGGCATGCGCAGAACGCCTTTCAATTTGTTTTCCAGTATCTCGTTCGCTTTTTTTTCAACCCAGGAAGTGATCTCGGTTCCCGCCGGCCCGCCATTGGTGGGGTTATATTTAAACCCGCCGTCATCCGGCGGATTATGTGAAGGAGTAATCACGATTCCATCCGCCAGTCCATCGGTGCGGCCCTTGTTGTAAGTGAGAATAGCGTGGGATACTGCTGGTGTCGGCGCAAATTCATTGTTCGCAGCAATCATCACTTCCACTTCGTTCGCCGCGAGTACTTCGAGTGTCGTCACCGCCGCGGGTTCGGAAAGTGCGTGGGTATCAATCCCGAGATAAAGAGGTCCTTCAATACTATTCAGCTTCCTGTACAGGCAGATTGCCTGCGTAATTGCCAGGATATGCCATTCATTAAATGAATTGTTCAGGGAAGATCCCCGGTGCCCGGATGTACCAAAAGACACTTTTTGTGCCGGCACCGAAACATCTGGCTGCTGCGCAAAATAAGCGGTGATCAGCCGGGGTATGTTTACCAGGATGGACGGGTCGGCGGGTTTGCCGGCTGCAGGATTTATTTTCATAGCAATCTAGTTAGTGAATCAAGTTATGAAATAATTATCTCTGGCAAATTTTATGGCACACCGTTTTGCAAATATTTTAATTAATTCAAAAGTACCCTACGTCTAAAACCTAATCTCCTGCATTCAGTGCAACCGAAATAATTTTCTCAGGAATCCAGACCCGCATGGCATTCGCTCCCCGGTTGGCCCAGGTATAATAAGGTATTGCGGTGATTTTCTTTTTTATCATGTTGGTATGAGAACCATCCTTCGAAGGCTGGGACAGATCCGTTATCGTCTGCAGGGCAATTACCGGTTCGCTTATTATATGATATGGCAACGTTTGAAAAGCCGCATTGGGTTTCAGCAAAACATTCCATACTGAACCCGGATTATCGGCCTCTTCTATGCAGTAGATGAAAGGACCGCGCTGTATGGCAATCTTTTCAGCATCGTTCCGGAGACTGTCCATCGCTATAATACGGAGTACTTCCATCGGGAAGGAAAAACTAACCTGGTCTCCTTTTCTCCACATTCTTTCGATTGACACATATCCATTTTCCAATTTAGTATCCGTCTTTATTCCGTTCACAAAAAAGTCAACAGGACCTGAACTATAATGAAGAAAGCGATACAGCGCACCCGGCGATGCTTCGCCACGGGCCCAGCCAGGTACCCTGATATGAATGGTAAACTTCTGCCGGGAGTCCGGATCTATTTTGATTCTGACCTTCCCCTCCCAGGGATAATTTGTTTCCATTGAAACGGAAATACTATCATTTCCCGCAACGGTTCGTGTATTGCTGTTTACAAACAAGTTTATCCAGATGCTGTTTCCGGATTTTCCGTAGATATAATTTCCCAGCGAAGCGACCAGACGTGCGATATTGGCGGGGCAACAGGCCGTTCCAAACCAGGCACTCCGGGCATTCTGGCCGGTTGAAGCCAGGGGATTATCATAAAAGAACCGGTCACCACTCAGGCTTAATCCATCCAGCGCCGCATTGTATAAACTTTTTTCAAGCACATCTACATACCTGCCATCTCCGGAAAGCTGCGCCATTCGCTGGTTCCAAAACACCATTCCGACAGAAGCACAGGTTTCACAGTAGGCAGACTGGTTAGGCAGATCATAATCATGCGTAAATCCTTCGTTCGAACCGGCTGATCCGATGCCTCCCGTCAGATACATATTTCTCTGCACAACATCTTTCCACACTGCTTCCATGGCATTCATATAAGATGCATCACCAGTTAAAGATCCCACGTCCGCGGCACCAGTATATAAATACATGGCCCGTACGGCGTGGCCGGTGATATTTTTCTGTTCTTTAACAGGAAGTACATCCTGCCAGTAGGCTGAATTACCCCACTGCCTATGCATTCCTCTTTGTTGCAGGTACCAGTCAGCCAGCTTCAGGTACCTGTCGTCATTCGTTACTTTATATAATTTGACGAGCGCGAGTTCTATTTCTTCGTGACCGCTGAACCATGGTTTGTTGGCAATACGGAAAGTACTGTCGATATGATTGGCCAGGCGGATCGCTACCTGCAGCAATTGGGTTTTCCCGGTAGCATCATAGTAAGCAACAGCAGCTTCTATTAAATGACCCGCACAATAATCCTCATGTTTTTCAACATCCGTCCAGCGTTTGTCTATCCCATTCAATGTAAAATATGTATCCAGGTATCCATCGGGCAATTGCGCAGCTGCAATCTTAACGATCCATTCGTCGGCTTTCCTTTCGAGTGCTGTATCATGCCGGGTACTGATGGAATAACTGATTGCCTCCAGGGCCTTATACACATCACTATCGTCGTAGTAAATTCCTTCATGTTTTTCACCCTTTTTTCTTGCTACTTTTTCGAAGTTGCGAATTCGGGGAGTGGCCGTTTCTGTCTGGTAGATACAGGCTTTGAGAGTGGTTGTAGCGACGAGATCCATTTTTGGTTTCCAGAACCGGTCCGTAATATTTACCCTTGAAAAATTGATAAACTCAAATTTCTCCATGGGTGTTTGGGCAAAACCGGCCCGGAGACCGAAACTGAATGCAAATAATAGCGGCTTCACGATTGGCATTGTCTGCATTTGAATTTGTAAAATTTCTATCCGAACCCAGTCATTAAAGTTAACCTGTTTACTTTATACCTCCTCTTGCAAAACAGGGTAAGGCTGAATGCAAAAAATCTGAAAATTTGAAATATTCGGATAATTCCTATATTTACCCAGCTAAAACCTGAATGAGAAAGACCGCATCCAGTTTACTGCTCCTGATCTTCCTGTTTAATAGGATAGGATGCCACGAATGGTCTGGTCCCAGCAGAACAGTTCCCTCCATTTCCTTTTAAATACTTTTTATGTCGCGATTATTCCTGATAATCGGCATTCTTCTGTTATTCGCTACAGAAATATTGCGCGTTTATTACATCATGCCTTTCCCGGGCAGCCAGCAATCGAATACGATCGACCTGGCCTATTTTATAGAAAAATATAAATGGCTTCTCCGTCTGATCGGCATCCTGATGATCGCAGGTCCGTTGTATCGATCATTCACCGCGAAGAGAATGTTGCCAAAGATTCTTTTCTCCCTGATCATCGTGCTGTATGCAGTAATTTTTTTCTTCTTCAATTTCAGATTTCAGGCAGATAAAATGTTTTATCAGCCATCCGTAAAAAACTTTTCAGGCATTAGCGGAAATATAGTTGACAGCAATAAACTGATTATCGGGATTGACATCCATGGGGAAGCCAGGGCCTACCCCATTCAACTCATCGGATATCATCACCAGGTGCGGGATACCGTGGGTAATACTCCAGTGATGGTTACTTATTGCACAGTATGCCGGACAGGCCGTGTCTACAGTCCAGTTGTGAATGGAAAACTGGAAACTTTCCGGCTGGTGGGTATGGACCATTTCAATGCCATGTTCGAGGATGCGAGTACCAAAAGCTGGTGGCAGCAGGCAACCGGTGTGGCAATTGCCGGACCTTTGAGAGGATCTCAGTTGGAAGAAATTCCTTCCCGCCAGGCATCCCTCGCCGCCTGGTTAAGACTGCATCCAAATTCAACTATTTTTCAACCTGATACCAGCTTCCGAAAAGACTACGATGACCTGGCCAAATTTGACAAGGGGAACGTAAAGAGTCATCTTGAAAAGAGAGATTCCGCTTCCTGGAAAAATAAATCCTGGGTTATTGGTGTGAAAGTGAAAGGATTTGAAAAAGCTTATGACTGGAATGACCTGCTGAAAAAATACTTTATTCAGGACACCGTGGGCAGTCAGCCGGTTTTGCTGGTTCTTGAAAATGATACAAGCAGCTTTCATGTTCTAAGCCGCACAGTGCAGGGACAGATTCTTTTTTTCAATCAGAACAAAGACCTGGCACAGCTTACAGATTCCAGCAGTCATTCTATCTGGAACCTGAACGGCCTTTGCATAGAAGGGAAATACAAAAATACACAGTTGGAACCATTGGTGGCATATCAGGAATTCTGGCATTCATGGCGGCAGTTTCACCCAACTACCACACAATATAAACTACAGTAACATTTAGTATGATACCTGGCTTTGTATTATTGATTCTCCTGAATGGCCAAATTGCCGCAGATACCATGCTGCTACCTGTGTATGGCGGAAAAATTTTATCACTCCATGATAAAACCAAAACTGCAAAATCGGGCATTCTTATTCGCCCAACAGGCGATTTTTCTGTGCGGTCCTGTTCAGACGGCAAAGTACAGAGCGTATGGCAGACGAAATCAGGCTGGTGTGCCATGATCAACTCCAACGACACATTCTTTACGTATGCGCAAATGGATACCGTGTTGGTAAACCCCAACTGGCTTATTAACAGGGGTGATTTAATCGGCGAAAGAAAGCTGATTCCAAACGACTACAATTCAATCATTTTTATTGTCCTCAAAGGGAACAAAGAATTAGATCCGGAAAATTTTATTATTAAGAGTAAATAAACATTTGTACCGTCTGTACTTTCTCCGGCATTTTTGAATAATGGCGGTCGGGATGGCAAATGGCAAGTGATTATTGTTTTGATTTGTTATTTAAAAGCGTTTGTAATTTTTTGAGTTTGGTCGACCAGAATTTATCAAAGTAGCTGATAAAGTCCTGCACTTCGTTAAAGCCATCCTGCTTCAAAACACAGTGCCGTTCCCTGCCTATGTCTTTGATGGAAATGAAACCTGCATTGTAAAGAATTTTTATATGCTTGGAAACGGCAGGCCGGCTTATATCAAAATTTTCTGCTAAAGAATTTATAGTCAGGCTTTCCTTTGAAAGCATCTGCAACATGGCCCTGCGGCTTGGATCAGCTATTACCTGGAAAGCATCTAATGTTTGGCTTTGCATGATTAGTTTGTTTTTAAAAGCTCTCCAAACTGTTTTAAGCAGGTGTTCCAGCCGTTGTTGTGTGCATTATAATCTTCCAGAACAGCGAAACCATCATGCACTAATTGTAATTCCGTTCCGTTTTCTTTCGGAACCAGGGTCCACATAACTTTTGAATTAAAAGGCTTGTTGTCTTTAGCCGAATTTTTTTGCCAGGAATAGGAAAGTCTGGTAAATGGCTTTACTTCCAGCACTTCGCAATAAGAATCATTGCCATACGGACTGATGAAACGGAATTTGTGTCCCGCAATTGGCTGAAAATCTGTTTTTCCCAGCCATTTTTCCAATAGTTCGGGTTTGGTAAGATATTCCCAAACCTCCTGTGGCGGTTGATCGAAATGCCAGGCCTGTTTAATCTCTGGCTGCATAACATGTTGTTTAATTTCTGGTTGCATAATATGTAATTTTAAAGTTACACAAATATATGTAACCTTTAAGTTACTAAACAAATTTTTCCCGGGAATATTTGGCAGGAAATAAAAAGTGAAGAGATGAGCGCCCGTGAAACGCCGGTTTTAGACCTTTACAATTGCCCACCCGCTCCTGCTCTACACTCTGCTATCTCCCCTGCCCTGCTCTGCTGGTTCGGGATTATTTTCTAAAAGCTGGTGTAAAACGGTCCCACGTAAGATTGTTGAAATACGGTTGTGCCGGTTGAGTAAGGTATTATTTTCCCACAACCTTCCAATATCAGGCAGAGACCATTAATTTCGTGGCATTCTATGGAGCTATCAATTGCCTCTCTGAATTCTGGAAGTAACGGAAACTGTTATTATATCGGTAACGGCGAGGAAGCAGTATTTATAGATGCAGGCATCAGCTGCCGGGAAACCGAACTGCGTATGAAGAGGCTGGGCCTGGACATGAACCGGGTAAAGGCCATTTTTATTTCACATGAACACAGCGACCATATTCTCGGCGTAAATCAACTGGTGACCAAATACAGGATACCCGTTTATGTTAGTCAGTCGACTTTAAAAGAAGCAGGCTTCTGGAAAATCAGGAAGCAGGTATTTTATTTTACGGCTCAACAGCCGGTCATCATCGGTGGGCTGCGCATCACTTCATTCCTGAAAAAGCATGATGCCTGTGACCCCCATAGTTTTGTTATCAGTGCAGCGAAGACAAATATTGGCGTATTCACGGATATTGGCCAGCCCTGCGATCAACTGATACATTATTTTAAACAATGCCATGCGGCTTTCCTGGAATCCAATTACGATGAAGAAATGCTGGACAAAGGCCGGTATCCCGCATTTCTGAAAAACCGCATACGAGGAGGTAATGGCCATTTGTCTAACAGGCAGGCCCTGGATCTTTACATTAAGCACCGGCCCTCTTTTATGAGCCATCTTTTTCTTTCTCATCTTTCGAAAGAAAATAATTCACCAGAACTGGTAGAATCCCTATTTACTGCCGTCCCGACAGACACCCGCGTTATTATTGCAAGCCGTTACCAGGAGTCGGCCCTGTACCAGATACCACTGCAGGAAAACCCACTGCGGATCCTCCATTCCAAAAACAAAAATATCGGGAAACAGCAGTTAAGTCTTTTTTAGTTATGGGTTATGGGTTATGAGTTATTTGTTATCAGGTGTTAATGCTTGCAGATTCGTATTTATCATGAATACACATAACCCATAATCCATTACTCATAAATCACATCTTATAACCAACAACTCGCCTTATAAGGGTAATCAAAGAAACCAACGCCCACGCTCCTTCCAGGATTACAAAGGGGAAATAAGGGATCAGCCAGCTGGCAAAACAGGCCAGACCGGCGCCAACCAGATTAAGTAAAGGATAAATCAACCCGCTGGTCTGAATGACTTTCAACATATTAAGAAGGAATGCAATCAGCAGGATAGTCACACCGATACTCCCTACGATCTCCGAAAAATTCATTCTCTTGGAATTGATTCATCCAAAATTAAATAAAAAGGCCTCCCTGAGAACAGGGAGGTCTAACGATTGCTAGTCCACGAGATAAATTCAAAATTTCGTCTCCACGAGAGATACAGATCAGGATAAAGTAATGGTTATAAAAAGTTTTGGGATCAGGGCCTCAGCAACAAACTTACGATGGCTAGGCAGGCGTGAAACAAGGGGATAAAACAGGATTCTTATCCGGGTATTTCTCCCGGTACTCCGGGATAAATCCCGTTTCTTTCCAAAGCCGTATAATGGAAAGAGATTCTCCGTATTTTCAAAAATAAAACCAACCATATGATCATTAAACCTACCATCCTTCAGGTTCTCTTACTTTTTTCCATTTTTCTTTTTTCCTTCAGAACAATCGATAAACCTCAGGACATCGCTTCTGTAAGCAGCGCCACGGTTTCCCCGACAAACCTGAAGTCAGATACCGGTGGAAGAGCGGTAAACCTGGACTCAGCCCAGGCCTGCATCGACCGTTTCGCCGGTTTAATGAAAGATCATGGATTTGCTGACCAGGCCGGACTACCAATCGATATTCATCTCACCACCACCAGCATGATTACAACCGGGGAATCCTTTAATGGAAAAGACCTGCTGAACTGGCTGACGGCAACTTCCAAACAATATAAAGCCGCCAACAAAAAACTTATGATACGGATTCAGATGGGTGTGTATGATATGAATTATCTGAATATATATCAGCCAAACAATACATCTAATAATAACCGGATAGCCATATTCCTGATTCCTTACGATGCCGGCACTGGCAAAGCCGTTAAAAATCTGATCGCAGTTCCCAATGGAGCCGGGGGAACGCAACAGGGCGGAAGCGGATATGATCTGGGTGGCCTACAACCATAGAATATGCATATTGCCTGGTACGAGTATTTTCAGATAACCAGCCTTTTTGTGGCCATCTACTGCTGGAAGGGGCTTAAAGCCTGTTCATTGCTGGCGTTTATTCCGTTGCTGGTTGTAGCCAATCTGACGGAGCTGATCGGTATCAACTATCGTGCATTCGGCTGGTCTTCGAATTATCGTATTTATAATATATACCTGCTTGTCTCAACACCCTTCTTTTTCTACTTAGCTGGTAAAATGTTATTTTTAACGAAGAAGGAAGCGATCATATATTATATAGTTTGCAGTTTGTGCATGCTGCTCGTAGTCGCCAACTTTATATTTATCCAGGGACAAACCCAGTTCAATTCATATTCACTGGGTTTGATCGATATTATGCTCATTGTTTTTTCGGGTCTCTGCCTGGTTCGGCTGACGGTATTGGACCAGAAAGAATTAAATTTTATGAGAGAGCCGTATTTCTGGATTAATTCCCTCAATCTGCTATTCGGGTTGATTACACTTGTCATACTCAGTCTGCAATCTTATATTCTGATCAATCATATTGAAATTGCCAATAAATCTCTTTACTATGCCATTTTACCTGCGGTAAATGCCATCGTGTACGCAGGTTACAGCTATGCTTTCATTTTATGCAGGACGGAAAAGACCAGGTAATTTTCACGATCATCGCAGTCATATTTGTGCTGCTTTTCCTGGGCGTATTGTTCCTGGTCATGCTCTTTTATTACAATAACAAAAAAGGACAGATGAGTAAAGAAAAACAACTTATGCGCGCTACATTCGACAAACAACTACTTGAATCAAAACTCGAAATTCAGGAACAAACCTTTGGCATGATCAGCCAGGAAATCCATGATAATGTAGGTCAGATTCTGAGCCTGGCCAAAGTTCAACTGGGCATCATGGAACAAAAACAATCGGTTGACGGCGAATTACTCGGAAATGTAAAAGAAAGCATCAGCCTTGCCATGACCGAGTTACGTGATATCGCCAAAAGTCTTAACAGCGAGAGAGTCCAGCAACTGAGCCTGCAGGACAGTATCAGCCAGGAAATTCGGCGCATTAACCGGTCTGGTGTTATAAAGGTGAGTTCCGATGTGGAGGGAACAGAAAAAAAAATACCGGATCAGCATAAATTGATTGCATTCCGGATTGTACAGGAGGGATTGCAAAATATTATAAAACATGCCGGCGCCTCTGATGTAAAGGTTTCGATTCGTTATATGGAAGATCATATGTTCATAGCTATTTTCGACAATGGAGTCGGGTTCAACCCGGAAGCAGAACTAAAGAAAAAGGAAGGCCTGGGACTACAGAATATTCTGAGGAGGGCGGCATTGGTTGGCGGCAGGGCGGATATCATTAGTAAGCCGGGTGAAGGAACCACGCTTCAAATTCAAATGTCCTATGTCTGATAAGAAATATGTCGCGCTGGTGGATGATCATACCATGTTCCGTAAAGGGCTGGCAGTACTCATTGATTTGTTTCCGCATTACAAAGTATCAATGGATGTCGGCAACGGCCGGGAGTTCATAGATCAACTGGATACGGAGCATTTGCCTGACATCGTACTCCTCGACATTCATATGCCCGTCATGGACGGATATGCAACAGCCGCCTGGATTCACGCAAATCATCCGGGAATACGAGTGTTGGCTCTCAGTACGATGGATTCGGATACGACGATTATCAAAATGATTCACCAGGGTGCCCGCGGATACATACTGAAGGATGCTGACCCGAAAGAACTGCAGGTGGCATTTGAAGAAATCCTCGCCAAAGGATATTATTTCAACGAAATTCTCACCCGCAAAGTGATACAGTCCATTCATCAGGCGGGCACTGACTCGTCCGGTGCCTTCCCGCGGATTACAGACCGAGAAATGGAATTTCTGAAACATGCCTGCAGTGAAAAAAATTACCAGCAGATTGCCAATGAAATGTTTGTGAGCGAACGCACCGTGGACGGCTACCGCGAATCGCTTTTTAAAAAATTCAATGTCACGAACCGCATCGGTCTGGTATTATATGCAATTAAAAATCAACTCGTGCAACTTTAGGGGGCTATTGGTTATGGATTATAAGTTAGGATTATAAATAATTAAAAACCCATATCAAACCCATAACCTATAACTCATCGAAACCTAAACTTCATCGTAATTCCATAAGTATACGGATCCCCGAGCCTGGCGGCTCCAAAATCATAAGCATAGGCAACATAGCGTGTATCTGTTATATTACGCAACCAGCCGGTGATACTAAAGAAAGAATAAGAAATACCAACACTGGCGTTCAGCATTTGATAGGAACTTTGTTCCTGTATATTCGCCAGGTCGAAATATTGCTTCCCGAAATAATACCACTCCCCTCTTATAAATGCATTCACACCAAATGGTTTTGGCAGTGTACCGGAATACTGGATTGCCATCATGGATGTGATATCGGGCGTGAAGACCTGGTATTTCCCATCCAGACCCAGTTCCGTTCCGTTTGATGAAAGTTTACCACTGGTATACCTGGCATGCGTGTATCCGAAATGATCCGGTCAGCTCGAGACCGGGCAAAAGCAGGCCGTCCAGTTCCGCTTCAATTCCTTTGCTCACCAGACCTCCGGCATTTTTAATAACCGTAATCGCATCCGGAAGAATCAGCGTCGGCACCTGAACATCCTTTACGGTATTATAGAAGACGGCCAGGTTTGCGTGAAGACGATTTACAAACAAATTACTTTTCAGGCCGATTTCAAAATTATTACTATACTCGGGCTGGTAAGGATAAAGCGGTGGCTGACTGGGATCACTGGATAGCTGGGTAAGCCCACCCGTCCGGTATCCCTGCCTGTAACTGGCATATATATGCGCATTTTCATGAGGACGGTATGAAATCGATAGCATCGGTGTAAGGGCATGATAATTGGTACTTCCGGAAGTATCCGGTTGTGTCGGGAATCCAACGGTGGTTCCGTCAGGCACATAAAGGCCGGAAACTTCTGCATTGGATTTCTGATAGTCATAACGCAATCCGCCGGCCACACTGAACTCTTTGGATAAAACATATTCGAGCTGGCCATAGAAAGCCAGGCCCTTGTTTTTTATCTGAGTAGTATTAATGATTGTATAATTACTGTCGGGTGATCCTGCCAGTGCCGCATCGGCTCCAAAATGAACACCCTGTTTATTTGGCGCAGTCTGAACGAAGAGATAGGATCCAAGGGCCCATTTGAAAGGAGATGAAGAAGCCGTGGCAGATGATAGCCGCAGTTCTTCAGTCCATACATTCACGTTATTCCATTGCTTACCGTAATCATTCACGATACTGATAATATCCAATGGCGAAAAATCTCCATCAACCGGAGATTTATAGTACCGGTAATTCGACTGGTATGCAGTCAGCGAACTGAAATCCATTTTTGCACCGGTATAACGGATGGCCAAAGATGTATTCAGGCTATTGTCCACCATTTCACCAATTGCATTCTGGTCGAGGCGGTAAGGATTCGCCAGCGCCAGTTTAGCAGAGGGGTTGAGCGGAAATGCACCCATATCGCGGTTCCAGAGATTTTTTAAATTCAGCGTGAATGACCAATTTGGGTTTAGCAGATATTTCAAATATATATTGTCTGCCGTACGGTGCTGTTTGTCAAAATTGCTGTTATTGAAATCATTAATGTAAAATCCGTCTGAACCTTCATACAGGAGGGCAGCGCCCAGATATAGTTTTGACTTAATCAGAGGCGTGCTGAAATTAAAAGTATAACGTTCCAGTCCATAGTTTCCTGCACTGATTTCGAATGCAACGCGCACCTGGTCGTCCGGCTGTTTGGTAAAAATATTGATGACGCCGCCCATGGCATTCCTGCCATACAAAGTTCCCTGCGGTCCTTTCAGCACATCAATATGATCCACATCAAATAACTGAGGGATATAAGTGTCCAGTGTGAATTGCGGAACACCATCAATATAAGTAACAACAGCCGGATCATAAGAAGTGGACGTAATGCCGCGAATAGAAATCACATTGCGGCCATCGCCCGGATCAGCGGCATACATATTTGAAACGATCCCTTTGAGATCCTTGCTTGCCCAGAGCCGGTATGCCTGGATATCACGGGATGATAATGCCGTAATACTGATGGGAACATGCTGAATATTCGACTCCTCTTTTTCTGCCGTAACGACGACGGCATCCAGTTGCGAGACGGAGGGTCTGAGCCGGATAATCAGTGAATCAGTCCCCTGCGGTATGGTAATTTTATTTTCGACTCGCGCAAATCCGACTGAAGAAATTTCTACTGTATAAGTTCCACCGGGCAGACCCGGGATAAAAAAAATACCTTCATCGTTCGCAACAACATTAACCGCAGTATTTAGTACATGCAATGTTGCCCCCGGAACCGCATTTCCCTTTTCATCGATAACCTTACCGGTGTTTTTGATTTGTCCCTGGCATAAAGACGAGCAAAATAGCATAATCACAATTCCTGCGTTTAGTTTCATTATTTTTTCTTTATAGAAAGTTTTATGGGTTATGGATTATGAGTTATGGATTATGGATTACCACCCACTCATAATCCATAATCTATAACCCATAACCAAAAAAAGCGTTAGGCTTTCAGCTTTAAGCCTTAGGCTTTTGGCTTGCTTTCGGCTTCAACGAAAGAATGTATTGAATAATCTGCTTTAAATCCTTTTGCTGAAGATCCGGATGTGCTGACATGGCCACATCACCCCAGACACCACTCCCTCCTTTCACAATTTTCTCACTCAGATATACAGTCGCCTTTTTATCCCCGGCATATTTTTCCGCCACGCGAACAAAAGAAGGTCCGATGGATGCGCTATTTTCCTTATGACAACTTTTACAATCCAGTACCTGCGTCAATGCATAACCTGAAGCATACTTGCCATGTGCCGAAGCAGAAGTATCTGCGCCAGTAGTTTCCGGAATCGCTATACTCGAAGGAACTTCACTATAATCAATACGCGAAAGTCCGGCATCGGGATTCTTCTGAAACCAGGCCGTTCCGTACTCCAGCAGATATAACCGGCCGTCAGGACCGGCTTCCATATCAATACAATTATGCAATTTAATATGGGGCATAAAAGGTTCCATCTGCTCGAAATCACCATTTGGTTGCAGGGTCACTACTTTTATCCAGCCCCTGATCCAGTCGTATATAAATAATTTCCCGTTGTAATATTCCGGGTAACGGGTGGCAGCCGGATACATATCAGTGTAATATACAGGTCCGGCCATGGCATTTCTTCCGCCGGTACCCAACTCCGGGAACTCGGGAGAAACAGCATAAGGATACCAGATAAATGCAGGATTCGCCGGAGGCAGTTCAATTATACCCGTATTATTGGGAGAATGATTTTCCGGTTTCGCCGGATCAAATGCAGGACCGGAAACTCCTGTTAGATAATTATACTGACGGTACGCATAATTATTTCCCACAAAAAAGGGCCATCCAAAATATCCTGCTTTGCGCGCCTGGTTGATCTCATCATAGCCACGTGGGCCGCGCGTTGCAAAACTATCATTGGACGCATCCGGACCCACTTCTCCCCAATAGAGATTACTATTTTTCTGATCGACGGAAATCCGGTAAGGATTCCTGTTACCCATTACATAAATTTCAGGCCTTGTTTTGGGTGTTCCGGGAGCAAACAAATTTCCCTGTGGAATTTCATAACTGCCATTTTCATGAACCCTTATGCGCATGATCTTACCACGCAGGTCATTACTGTTCCCGGAAGATCGTTCGGCATCATATTGTTCATGACCGGGCGCACTGTTCAGGGGACCATAACCATGATTGACGAATGGTTGTCCCGATTCATCAAAAGGAGTTGAATTGTCTCCTGCGGAAAAATATAACAGACTATCGGGCCCAAAGGCAATGGATCCTCCGGTATGGCAGCAAATCTCTCTCTGCGATTTTACTTCAAGAATAACTTTTTCCGATGAGTTGATAACTGTATCGTTTTCAAAATTGAAGCGCGACAGCCTGTTCACTGAACTGTCTGCAGGACTATAGTATATATAAATCCAGTGATTGTTTTTAAAATTGGGATCTTTGGAAAGGCCAAGCATTCCCTCCTCTGCATTCACTCCCTTTGCTTTCGCCTTAAAATAAACCTTTAGAAATCCAGCCTGTTTCACGGTCCGGGTGTCCTGCTTATAAAGCATAATTTCTCCCCGGCGCTGAAGTACCAGGATGTCCAGGTTGGGAAGTATGGTCATTTCGGTTGGCTCAAAAAAATGATCCTGCACCAGGATTTGTTTACTGAAATGGTTTTCAGATGGTGGATAAGGAATGGTTACTTTACTGTAGTCCAGTGGTTCAAAATGCCCGATCGCATACTCAATTTCATTTAGTATATTTTTCAGAACCGCCTGATCCGATACTTTTTTAACGGTCAGGCTATCGCAGGTGTAGGACGCGCGACCGCCATCATATTTCTGATGTATAAATGAAACACCGGTATCTCCTTCCGATCCGATCATCCGGCCATACCATCTCCAGTTAAATGTCCTGGCTGTTGGGTGAAGTCCGGCAAAGCCTCCGCCGGCCTGCATGAATCTCTCCAAAGCAATTCTTTCGCGGTAACCAAGTTTCAGGCCCGAGCGGTTCAGGAACATCACGGCCGCGTAGTTCTTAAGTGAATCATCCGTAAACAAATTACCGGTATCCGTAACCTGGATGATGAAATGATTGATATCCCCCAACTGCTGAATAGCCTGGGCCATGGCGGCCGTTTCAGGTCCGTTCGCCATCTGGGTATAAATGAGTACATGGGGGGTACCGGGGCGTTTTGGTCTGCAGGAAATAGTAAATAAAAAGAAGAAAGCAAAAACGAAATAAAATATTGATTTCATGCCAGAGCCTGTTGATAAGGAGCAAACTTAAGTATTAAGCAAGAAGAATATTGATTTTTTACAGGAGTGCATGCAATACTGCATGGCCGGAAATATTCTTGTAAATAAAGCGTTAACAGGTTTGAATGCAAACGGAACTACCATTTTTTAAAAACAAAAAAAACAGCCAGTATAAGAAAACAAAATCCTACCAGGTGATTCCAGGCCAGTTTCTCTTCTTTGAAAAAAATCAATGTAAATCCTATGAAAACGACCAGGGTAATCGCTTCCTGGATTGTTTTCAACTGTACGAGTGAATACGGGCCACCGTCCTCTTTGAAACCTGTACGATTGGCCGGCACCTGGAAAAGATATTCAAAAAATGCCAGGCCCCAGCTGATGAGTATGACAGTAAAAAGTCCCAGGTTCTTTCCCCAGGAAAAATCTTTAAATCGCAGGTGCCCGTACCAGGCGAAAGTCATAAATGAATTGGAAATAAAAAGAAAGACGACAGTAATTAATCCCCGCATATTCCGGAAAGGTTTTTATTATTTAACAGGTGCCAGTTCTTTCAGCGTATTAAAACTTTTCTGAATACTCTCCCAGGGATCTTTTGGCATATCATGTTCTACAAAATAATATTTCAAACCAGCCATTTCAGATGCCGCAAATATTCTTTTAAAATCGATGATGCCGCTGCCCGCCGGCAGAATGATTTCATGGGTGCTGTCCAGGTCCTTTATATGCCATAACGGAAATCTGCCCGGATGATGATTGAATATTTCAACCGGATCATGGCCGCCTTTGATGGCCCAGGCAAGGTCCAGTTCCATTTGTACATTGGTTTCCGTCAGCATCATCTGATAAGGAACCTTTCCTTCCACCGTGTGAAATTCCGCATCATGATTATGATATGCAAATTGCAGACCTGCTTTCTTGCACGCTTCGTCTGTTTTGTTTAATATGCCGATGGACGATTTAATATCATCTATAGAATTAATGGGAATATTTGCGCATACCAGCCATTCAACGCCGCCTTCTGCCGCCTGGTCAACGATCTCCTGCATATTGTCCCGCAGGGTATGCATCGGTTGAATTTTAATCGGCTTGCCATCTGCGCCGAGTGGCATTTTCGCACCGGGAGGCGGTACGTAAGGAGCTCCCAACACGTGATGGGATTTCCAGTTCAGGCCCAGTTTTTTGAGCAGCGATGCGAATTGTTTGGATGTGTATCCGTAGTAACCACCCTTCTTACTGAATGCCGATTCGATTTCTATATAACCTATCCCGGCAATTCGTTTCAGCGTGCCTTCCACATCGGCATCGATCACATCAAAAAATGTAAATAACTGGATTCCGGGCGGCGGATAAGTGGGCACAAGAAAAGAAGAAGCGAAGGAAGGCGCCACGAGACCTCCGGCAATCAGGCCGGCACTGTTACGGATAAATTTTCTTCTCTGCATTTTATTAGGTTGACCGATGATAGATGGCCGTTGACAGTTGGCAGTTGGCAGTCGACGACATTCACTACCACACTACCACACTACCACACTTACTTAACACCCTTTGCCGGATTCCAGGATCCCTGCAACTTTCTGATATAAACGATCTGACCGGTATGATAGGCGTTATGGGTGTTTATATGGGCGATGATATCATACCATTTTTCCAGTTTTGCTTCATCGGCCGCTTCGATAGCATTCTCCCAGTTGATCATCACGCTGTCTGCCTTCCTGACTGTTACCGGCCAGGTGTTTTTATCCACGGATGTGAATGTTGAATTATTATCTCCGGAAAAATTCGGTACCGGCTGGTCGAGGAATTTTGAAAGATTCTCCTGGTTCCAGAAAATAATATGGTTGGTGATTTCCGCAATCGAATGATCCTTCCCTTTTTCTTTCCAGTTCGCCTGCTCGGGTGTGATTCCTTCAATGGCAATATTCAACGGTGCAAACCATTCCTCTTTGTTATGGGTGGTTTTTAACTGGTTCAAAAGAATCTGTTTTATTGTCAAAGGATTACTTGCTTGAGATTTTGCAAATCCGGTTATTGTCATGAGCAATATAAAACATATGGTGGATTTCATTTTAAATATTTGATGGATTATTTGAATCTGAATGAGAGGTAAAGGTAGTGCAACTCAAAAATAAAAAACCCGGACGCTGGCCCGGGTTCACTAATAACACTTAATGGCTGCTTATTGCTTGATAGTCGGTGTATACCAGATGGGTGAGGTCCATGCACGTTCTACAATCGCCGGCTGCACTTTTTTATTCAAGGGCAGATTATTTTTTACTGCCAGCATAGTGGACCAGCGCGGTGTTGGTATTTCCAGCACGCGTGCATAGTACGTGACTTCAGATTGCGGATCGAAATCTGCATCGGTCCATGTACCGATCAGTGAGGCCGAACCGATGGTATTGGTATAGGTGGCCGTTTTTAAATCTACCGTAGAACCGATCATCGGCACTTTACCTGTCGTAGGATCTGGCTTTCTGTCGCCAGCCCAGACCACATCATACACCCTTTCAGATGACTTGCCATTTTTGGTGGTCACTTTGATAATCTGGATGCGATCGAGGTTGGCCATATTCGGATCCTTCATTGCCTGAACAATAAATGTGGGTGCTTTCGCATTGGAAGTATTTGCAGGGAGATCTGCACCCATTGGCACTCCACCCGCATAGGCCGTCTTTAACCAATCGGCCTGCTTGATGATATCGGCCGGATAGTTCCAGCTCGCAAACATGCGTATCTGTTCCCGGTTACCGGAGGTTCCGAAACATTCTTTTCTTTTTAAAGCATCGAAAATGGCTTCCCTTGTATTTTTTTCGGCCCATACGCCGGTCAGGCTGGCAGCAGCGATAACTACCATCGGTTCACCGGAAAAAGAAGTTGTTGCAGCTAAGTAATTCCTTCAGTTTGTCTGCAGGATTGCCTGGACATCCATCCTATCGTGCGAACCCGGGTAATTATTTTCTTCTGTGGATGAAAATCCGGAATGATAATCCGTTCCGCCTTCCAATCCGTATTTAAATGGATTTGCACCGATCTTTTCATAAAGCTCCTGACCTACTCCATAGGCCTGACGCACATAACTGCCTTTCATAAAATTTGCCGGTGCCGGCCAGCCGATCAGGGTTTCCCATAGTTCAAAATTGGCAAACTCATCATTCGGTGAAATTTTGGGATGGGTATCAGACTGGCCCTTGCCCTGTTCAATTTCAGTCAGAGGTTCATTTAACATCCGCCTTTGAGCATATTCTTTTGTAATGGGTTTTCCCGACAATGTTTTTGTATCAAACATCAACCCATTGCTGGCATTACCATTATGCGGAACAGCGATCACATCATCGCCTGTCTTACGCGCATTTTCCATATAGGTCCAGAGATTTTCCGGATCGGGGCTGTCAAAAGCAGAAAATGGAATTTCAGGGACTTTGTCTCCCCGGAAAATGACACAGCGGTGCAGGTTTTGTCCGCCCTTTGCCGCCCGGCACGCAAGGGAGCCGAGGTCCACTCATAACCCACCAGTGCAGTAAATTTTCCCGGATGGTTATATTTATCGGCGGCATCAATTAACTTTTTCCAATAGGTTTTCTGGAGTTCCGGTTTTACGAAATCCGGGTTGGGTTTATTGCCAAATAGCTGAGCGGCCAAGTTCATGAAAATTATCCGACGATAGCTTTCTGGTTGGTATCCGTAAATTGTTTATAATAGGCTGTATTGGCATATAATCCATTTGGATCTGTCAATGCCTGGATAAGTCCCAGGTATTCGGAATGATCCGTCACTGCCAGAAAATCCAGCGGTGCATTGCGTTTGATTTTTTCTCCCATATAATCTTCCTCTTCACCCATGGCATACTGATAAGCATTTTCTGGAAAAGATTTTGCACCAAATAAAAATGCATCACAGGAAAGCGATGTATGCAAATGCAAATCTCCGAAATAACAATTCTTTTCCGGATTGGTAGGTACGGAATCAACAACCGAAGCAGCCAATGCACTATCGGCTGCAGGTGTCGAAGAATTGCCCGCATTATTACATCCTGATAAAGCAGCTAACAACGCGATGGTTGCAGATAAGGTAATTGTCTTCATACTTATCCTGTTGGGTTTGAACTAAAGTTCATGTAATTATCCGGATATTATGAAAGGACAGGTAATTAATTCCACATGTTACTGTTAAATGATCAGCACCATTCTTTGAATGAACCAAAACGCAGCCAGGCCTCCGATCAGGTAAGGAGTGGTATAGCGCGTCCATGCAGGAAATCGCGGCCCCCATTTTCTTAAAGCCCAAATCAACGAAAGAGCTGTAAAAACAAACATCAATTGACCGATTTCCACACCCACATTAAATAAAAATAAGGCAACCGGTATAGAAGCCTGCGGTAATCCTACTTCGGCGAGTGCTCCCG
Source organism: uncultured Bacteroidota bacterium (assembly GCA_963741345.1). Classification (GTDB taxonomy): domain Bacteria; phylum Bacteroidota; class Bacteroidia; order Chitinophagales; family Chitinophagaceae; genus Puia. Next base: position 260,378 of record CAVUHS010000003.1, on the reverse strand, counting down.
CAAATCCAAAACCATGGAGAAGACCAAATACAAACGCAACGACCCAGGGAAACCGGTAAGTAAGCCCGTCTCTTCCCTGGTAGTGCCGGACCAGTTCCAGTGCCAGGAAAACAATACTCAATGCGATGGTCGCTTCCGCAGCCGACTGCTGAACATTCACCAGGTGCAGAGTGGCCAGGGCCAGGGTAATGCTGTGGGCAATAGTAAATGCTGTGATGGTTTTTATCAGGCGGCCCGTACCCTTCACCAGTAAAATAAGTCCCAGTACAAAAAGCAAATGATCCAATCCGAATAATATATGCGTGATGCCCAATTGCAGGTAAGCGGAGACAGGCACAGAGCTATGCTGTGACTGCTCAATAATAAAGCGATCCGCATCCGGCTTGAGTAACCGTGTAATTGTCTCACCGTTCGAAAAATGAATAAGTACCAGCACGTCGGTCATAGTAGTATTTAATCCCCCGATGGAAATAGTCTGTCCGTTCAATATTTCCCGATCGTTTCTAATATCCCATTGCTTCACCAGGTAATTGTCTGCATATGTAATCGCCGCGGTTGAATCGTAGAGCCAGTTACCGATCTGCGGCTGGAGCCTTAGTGAAATTTCTCCCATCGTAGGTTGTTTCCAGAAGACTCTGAAATGATGGGGCCCCGCCTCCGTAATCTCCAGGTAAGCCGGCCGGATTTCGTGCGCGGCGGACTGCAGGCATATTGCGAATAGGAGAATGAAAAAAATGCTGACTTTTCTATTCATGTTCGTTCAGATAGTCCCGACGGATGGTATAGCGATTTTTTAATTTTTCATAGGCAGACTTATTGAGACTGTCCTTCATGGAAGCTATGTATTCGTCCTGTACTTTTTCTTTGACAGATGCATACGGGGGAACCTGCGGTTGTTTTCTTTCAATGATCCGGATCAGGTGCCAGCCATAACCGGATTCAACCGGGCCGATCCATTGATTAACGGGAGATTCGAAAAGAGAATCCAGAATGGGCTTGTTGCCGAAAAGCTGGACGACATCCAGTTTATTCTGCCCGGAATAATCAAACAACAAAGAAAATGAATCGCCCATCTGGGGAGCACGCGACGAATTTGATTTTATGAGCTGGGCTTTTACTGCCAGTGCGCGTTTTTTTGCCTCTTCCGTTTTACCATTGTCAGCATTAAAATAAATATGTGTAAAGCTGACAAGACCTGAATCCCTGAAAAGACCCGGATGTGACTGGTAAAATATTTCCAGCTGATTCCAGGAAGGTGCCGGTACGGATGCTAAATCACTTTGAAGAAACTCCATTTTCTGAGAAAGTCTCCTCCGGATAATTTCATCATCTTTATCCAGCTTCATTTTTAAAGATTCCCGGTAATAGACTTCTTCCCTGATATAATCCTCGATCATCGCATCCAATTGTGATTTAGTTGGCAACGTACCCGTCTGGATCTGGTAAAGACGCACAATATTCACCACTTTATCATTCCCGATGGTAATGGTGCGGTCTGATTTTCGGTTTTTATTTGTAATGAAGGAAGCAGCAAAAAAAATAAAGACTCCGATGAGCAGGAAGTGCAAGAGGGGTTCACGGATAATTCGTCGCATGTCATTTTCGTTGAAGACTAAAGATAATTGTTTCAGCCTAATGCATCTGCCAACTGCCAACCCTGCCTGCGACGGACAGGCGTCAACCGTCAACCGTCAACCGTCAACCGTCAACCGACCTTTCCGCAATCGCCTTCCCTGCAATAAACCCGCTCGTCCATGCATGCTGGAAATTAAATCCCCCGGTGACTCCATCCACGTCCAACACTTCGCCGGCAAAAAATAATCCGGGTCTGATCCGGCTTTCCATGGTGTGGTGGTTGATTTCTGACAAACGTACGCCACCCGCCGTCACAAATTCTTCTTTAAATGTTGTCTTCCCTTCCACCGGGAAAGACTGGTTGGTCAGTATTTGAATCAATTTATTTTGCAGGTTAACAGGAAGATCGGCCCAGCGAATATCTCCGATTCCCGCCTGTTCCAGGAACCATTCCCAAAGTCTTTGCGGGAGAGTCCATGGATTTTTCTGCCTGATTTTCTTTCCACCCGAATTTTCGCGGAGCATTTGTATTTCATCCCGCAGGGATTGATCGTTCCCGTCGCCCAGCCAGTTTACGCGAATTTCAAAACGATAATTTTTTTCTTTTAAAATCCGGGCACCCCAGGCGGATAATTTGAGGACGGCAGGGCCACTCATACCCCAATGGGTTATCAGCAGAGGTCCTCTTTCTTTCAAAGTTTCTCCTGAAATTTTTATCGACGCATCGGGCACAGAAATTCCCATGAGTCCGGTCACCGGGTTGCCCGGCATATTGAATGTGAACAGAGAAGGAACGGGTTCTTCAATGCTATGGCCGCACTGGCGAATCCAGTCAAACATGGAAGATTTTGGATACCCGCCACAGGCCAGGCAAATAAAATCTGCATTTAATTTAAGATCGTTATTAAAGTGAATCGTGAAAGCGGGAGGGTCGCTGATAAAATCGATTTTCCTGATTTCATGGTGAAGTCTGATTTCAACACGGCGGGAACCGGCTTCCTGCAGGAGACAATCGATAACGGATTGGGAAGAATTGCTTTGCGGAAACATCCTTCCGTCATCTTCTGTTTTCAACGGTACGCCTCTTTCTTCAAACCACCGAATCGTATCTGTCGTAAAGAACTGATGAAAAGTTTTTTTTACAAAGTTTGCGCCCCGGGGATATTTTCTTACCATTTCCGGAATGGAAAAACAAGCATGCGTCACATTACATCGTCCGCCACCACTCACCTTTACTTTGGAAAGAAGTTTTCCGCTTTTTTCCACCAGGATAACTTTTAATGCAGGGTTTAACAGGGCCGCGGTTACCGCGCAGAAAAAACCTGCTGCTCCCCCACCCGCAACCACCAGTGTTTTTTGCATCCAAATATTTTAACGGATGCGAAGATGGTGCTTTTTATATAAATAGAGAATCCCTCCGGGAACGGAGGGATTCCTAATCTAAACCAAAAGACTAGTGCAAAATATATCAGAGATTAGCCATCTTGCTTTTTGGCATGGCGTACCTGTGCCAGCCATTTGTCCCTTCTGTACTTAATACAAGGGTTTCGTCGGCATTTTTCAATTGTACATAGTAGAATACGCCTTCATCATTCCTGATTTCAAACAGTTCTGAAACCCAGTAATTACTATAATGTTTCTTGATGTCCTTACGAAGATCTTCCGGTAAGCTGCTGGTAAGAATATGATGCACCAGGCCTATCAGGTTTCCCTGGAAATCATAGTAAGCATAGAGTGTTTCTTTGTCCATGCTGAATGTGGCCTGTACATAATTGTCCCTAACGGCCCAACTTACATCGGAAGCTCTGTGAAAATCTTTTTGGAATGCAGCAACAGCCAGTTCTTTGGTGTTTCCCGTGTGACCGGCAAATGCAGAGCTGAACAGGGCCAGCACGATTGCCATGGATAAAATAATCTTTTTCATTGTTTAAGTTTTATTATGTTTTTGATTAGTGTCTGTAAATAAGACGCAGGTTTTTCGATCATGTTGCAGCGCTGTGAAAAAAACATTCAGGAAAAATTCTGCGTTACTTCTGCCATCTATAATGGAACGCCGTGCCAAAACATTAAAGCACTGAAAATCAATACCGGCAACAGGTTACATCAAAAAAGACTGTCCGGAACCGTACAGTTTCCGTTATGGAATCAAACAGAATAAAAAGTTAATGGGGGAAAATAAGAGAGAAAAAGAAAAAAATAAAAAGCAGAACGATTAGAATTGTTGAATATAGGCCAGCCCGGCACCATGATCCACCATTACCGGAACAATCATTTTACTCCCGCAGGACTTGGGAAAAAAAGTTCTTTTTAAGATCGGATACAACCAGTAAGTAAATTCGGTGGAAGCTATTCCAAACCCGGCTCCCGCAACCACATCGTGCAGCCAGTGTTTATTATTATATATACGCAGGTATCCGACCGTGCCAGCCACCAGGTATCCGCCCACCCCATACCAGATAGACACGTTTTTATATTCTTCGAGCAGAAAGGTGGCGGAAAGAAAAGCTTCCGCTGTATGTCCCGATGGAAATGATTCATATCCCTCTCCATTCGGCCGTTCCTCATGACTCACTACTTTGATGGTGGAAACGAACCCTTCCATGATCAGGTTTGAAATCAAGAAGATCATAGAACGATCAACAAAATTATGCTCGCCTTTCACCCCGGCAATATTCAACCCGTATACGGCCAATGCGGGTACCCATTGCAGGTAGTTGTCAATGGTAGTCGTATTATGCGGATGTTCAACCCATACATAATTTTGAACCTGCCTGCTGATGTCGAATAGTGCATCCCATTTGGTGGCCGTGTATCCATAGGCAATCAGTACAGCCGGCCCAATAAATTTCTTTACTTCAAATTTCTGGTAACATCCCGGTGGATAAATTACCGTGGAATCCACAAGGGAAAAAGAAACCGGCAAATGGCTGGCGTAATTAAAAGAGGTTGTGGTTTGAGCGTGCAGGATGGAAACGGCAAGCGGGAAAGAAACCAAAAAAATCAGTCTGTTAAATTTAAAACTCCCGTAGGATCCCTGCATGCCTTCCCGCTTTTTTAGATGCCGTAAATGTAGATCATATTCACGGCGTTCCGGATGGTGTTGATATCCTTAACAAATCAAAAGCAGTGCAATGAAATTTTCATAATTGCCCTGAAAAATTTCAGAAATCTGTTAACTTTGCAAAAACTTCGATTTATGTCGCTTATCCCAAATAAGAAAAACAAAAAAGACAACCGTCCGGGCGGTGGTGGAATTGGAAATAATAAAACCAATCAACAGAACCAGAAGGCAAAAATCAATACCAAGGGATTGTCGAGGAATACGAAGCTCACAGGTGGCTCCCAGCGCGGATCATAACAGCCGTCCCGGATCCATTTCAGATCACGGGCGCCCATCCTTTCTCATATTCTCTTTGCCAGAGTGCCATGGCTTCAGCATCATGCTGTATATGACCGTTTTTCGGATCGCAGTCCAGTGCACGACCGGTTCGCTGGGAAATATTGGCCAGGTGACATAGCAGGACAGATTTCTGCGCCTCGTTCACGGGCGAATTCAGTTTGGCCTCACCCCGGATACTATTTACGAAATTTTCGAAATGATACAGATCCAGGTTACCGGTTGCACTGACCGGGTTCGCCGGATCGGCGGCCATTTCTCCTTTCACTTCTTTCAACAGTTTATTGCCTGCATCATATATTTTATAGTCACCACCTCCCAGGTTTACGAGAGATCCTTTATCTCCATAGATAATGAAACCCCGTCCCGAGCCTTCCACCGGAAATTTATTACAACTTCTGCCCTCCCAGGTAATGGCTTTTTTTGTTCCGAACTCAAAAGAAGCGATCTGTGTATCCGGCGTCTGCCAGTCGTCCTGGAAAGCATATCTCCCGCCGGAGGAAACGGCCCTGGTTGGATAATCCACATCTAAAAACCAGCGGCAGCAGTCAATTTCATGTGTTCCGTTGTTACAGGCTTCTCCTGTGCCCCAGTGCCAGAACCAATGCCAGTTATAATGGATGAGGTTATTTTTATAAGTTCTCCTGGGTGCGGGACCCTGCCAGAGATCGTAATTAAGTGTTGAAGGAACGGGTACTTCTATTCCTTTTCCAATGGATTTGCGGTCATTGACATACCATGCTTTCCCGAGGTAAGGTTCGCCGATGACTCCTCCACGCACTTCTTTCACCGCTTCTATCAATGTGGGAAAGGATCTGCGCTGATTGCCCATCTGGATGAGCTTTCCGTACCTGCTCATGGCCTGGACCAGCATTTCACCCTCGGCAGGATTGTGACCGCAGGGCTTTTCAACATACACATTCTTACCATGGGCAACACCCAGGATGGTTGCCGGCGTATGCCAGTGATCCGGCGCGGCGATGAGTAATCCATCGAAATCCTTTTTCTCCACCAGCACCCGGATATCCCTTTCCAGCGTAGGTTTTTTCGCGGCATCTTTCAATGCATCATAGCCATGCTGAATCGCGCCGTCTTCCACATCACAGATATAGGCGATCTCCACATTGGGTAACTGTGCGTAGGATTTAGCCAGGTAGGAACCCCGGCTGTTAAGTCCCATAACGGCCAGGACTACCTTATTCGAGGGTGCTGCCTTCCCGAATATGGGGAAATTCAGAATCTGAATTCCCGCAGTTGCCAGGGCGCCCGATTTAATAAAATCCCTTCTTTTCATATACAAGATTTTTCAGCTTATTCCAACACCCGGATTTTGATGCTCCGGTAACTGACTTCATTCCCATGGTCCTGCAAAAGGATATGCCCTTCCTTCGCTTCTCCGAAATCCGGCCAGATTTTATATTTACTAACGGCCACCAGTGCCCGAAATGCCGGGGAGCCGCGGTCGTACTCCAACACCTTAATGCCATTCAGCCAGTGCTCCACATGATTATTTGGATAGACAACCACCCGCCCCGTGTTCCACTGACCGATGCCATGGATAAAACGTTTTTGTTTGGCAGCGGCAATCAGATCGTACAGAGAGGCCAATGTGCGGTCGCCCTCACGACCGAGTTTGGCATCGGGGTGAAGACTATCATCCAGGACCTGGTATTCAAGACCGATGGCAGAGCCTTCATTTTTTTCTTTGAGCGTCACAAAATATTTTACTCCGCTATTGGCTCCTGCGGTCAGTTTAAAATCGAAAGAAAGATCGAAAGCCTTATACTGATCGAGCGTTACGATATCACCACCGTTGGCGCCTTCTTTTCCCTGTGATGAAAGGACCGTAATCATTCCATCCTGTACCTGCCAGCCTTTTTCCGGGAATCCCTCTTTGTAGGCGCCGCGCCATCCTTTGGCATCATCTCCGTCAAACAAAAGTTTCCATCCGTTTTTCGTTTCATATTCTGTCAGAAAATTTGGAACGGTGTTCATTACATAGATTCCCTTCGGGAAATCATTTATGAACTTGGTAATTTGCCTGATTCGGATATTCCGGAAATAAACTCTTTGTCCGGCTAATTCCGGTTTAGAAGCAGCGTGCACCTGTAGTGCGATGAATCCATGATAATCGGTCATGTCGACCAGGTATGCAGCTGGTACGCCATTGATCCAGGTCCTTGTTTCATTGCCTACACATTCTATCCGGATCTTATTGAAATCTTTTAATTTAAAATAAGGCTGGGCCTTGGGATTCAGTGACAGCGGGTATAGCCAGTCCCGGCGACCCTCATCATAAATACCGCCTGTCCAGCGTCGTGAAGAGGGATCAATTTCATATTGATAACCATACACCTTGCCGGCGCCTCCGTTGGCTGTCGGATCAAAATGGCTTCTGAACTGCACGCCGGAATTACCCAGTGTATCGTCCATCAACACTTCCATTTCCAGGACAAAATCACCGTATTCCGCTTCTGTGCAAAGAAAACTGTTGGGAGAATTGGGAACCGAAACACCCATGATGGTTCCCCGGAAGACCTGGTATTGTGCCTTACCAGCCAGTTGCTTCCAGCCGGTTAGTGTAGTGCCGTCAAACAGAGGTTTCCAGGTCTGACCGAATGCGCAGATGGAAATAAAAAATACCAATAAAACAGGCAGAATAAATCTTTTCATATATCAGTGAATTTGCTAAATCAAAAGCGGATCTAAGTTAAACATTGATGAGGATTTCGACCGGAGTATTTGTATGATTTCAGCTACCCGGAGAACCCCAAATCTCATTTTCACTGGTTCTTTTATTATTCATTCATCACAGAGGCTGAACAAACATTGTAAAAATCGCTCAGAAAGAAACCATTGTTTTCCCGACTAAAATCAACCGGAAACAGCATAAAAAGCCTATTTCTCCACATATCAACAATCTCCGATAAATAATTTGTGTAAAGCCCATTTTACACTATTTTTGCACGCTCAAAACAAGGGGTTCATTCCTGTTTTGAAAATGCCCATCCGTTATAAAACAGTTTGTGCAGATTCCGTAGCTCAGTTGGTAGAGCATTACACTTTTAATGTAGGGGTCCTGGGTTCGAGTCCCAGCGGGATCACCGGATAATTTAGCAGAAAGTCGCTCACAAGGCGGCTTTTCTTATTGATAGGGAGGAAAAGTGATTCCTTCTTTTGCAACTACGATATTGATTTCTGAGATAACCTCGATCCCAGTCCAGTCCCGGTTCGATTTTACCCAAAACAAAAAATCGAAATCCATTGAGTTCTGATTCAATGCTTTTGCCAGAACAGAAGAAGTTGGATGATGAAGGATGTTTTTATATAGGGTCATTCGGGAAGTGATTTCAGAGTCTGTTCAGAGGCTCTGAAAATTTATTACACAAGTCTTTTTGCATCGGTAATACGGTGGCTCTGCAGAAAGACAAACTGAATCCCGATCACATTTGCCGTCTTAATTTAAAAGAACGGCATATGCATTCTACCTGAATACTATTAAAATTCTGAAATCACCTAAGAATCTTTAAGATTTCCTGCCAGGTTCTAAAAGGATTCAGCAATAACTCAGCAACAATCCAGCAACAGTGCAGCAACAACTCAGCAATAATCCAGCAACAATACTGCAACAAATCGGGTCTGCCAGTCGAATTCACAATGAATCCATTTGGAGCGCATGTAGAAGCCATGCGGGACATCCGTCAGAGGCTGTTGGCAGACAGGGAAATCAAAAAAAAGTAAAAATATTTTTCAGAGCCTCTGAACAGACTCTGAAATTTCATTAAAAAGCAATAGCATATTTGCGTTATGGCGCAGTAATAGCTCGCATTGAAAACAGGTTACCATTGCCAAATTCAATTAGAATAAAAGAAAATGAATATCGGAATCATTGGATCAGGAAACATAGGAAGTTTACTGGCTAAACTCTTTACCTCCCCTGGCCACCAGGTTGCCGTAGCAAACTCGGGGGGTCCCCAATCACTGGTTAGCTTTGCTGAGGAGACCGGTGTAGCGCCTGTCACCGTGGAACAGGTGGTAAGCGACAAGGAGATTGTTGCACAAGCTATCCCGCAGGGAAACATTCTCAACCTGCCGCGGAATCTTTTTAGCCGGTCGGTTAATGGAACTATTGTTGTGGACCAGGGTAACTACTACCCCGAAGTACGCGACGTTCAAATTACGGAGATTGACAGGGGACTGACAGAAAGCGAGTGGGTATCCCAAAGATTGGCAATTCCAATTGTAAAATCCAGAACCGGAACCGGGCTTCTACCGGTGTCTTCAAAATTTCATATGCGGGAAGGGTTGATTTTTTTCCTGAATCCTAACCAGATAAATGACAATAGTTGAGGGTCATATTTCCAGGCGAGTTACTTTTGTCTGCTGAAAATATCCGGGAAAAGCAGGGCCTGCATAGCTATGACAAAACCATCTCATTATAACTATCGTTTTTTTGCGACCCACCTGAAAGTACTTTTCACTTTCATTATTTTACTTTTCGGGGCAGCCTTCCTTTTTGCATATCACTATTGGGGGCAAATTAGTTTTCTCAATGGCCGTGCAACTAGGGCCCCCAGGGTCCTTGCAAATTCTCCCCTGGCAGGTCTCACCAATATTGGGATCAACACGCCGGTGAGTGTAATTTTCAGCAAACCCTTGGATCCGGCGACTGTAAACTCCACCAACTTTGAATTGAAAGACAACAGCGATCGGGTTATACCGGTAAAAATCCATTTTTCAGTCAACTCAAGTAAAGCCTTGTTGATTCCTGGATTGGCACTTCATTATTCAACGACATACACCGTTACGGTGAAGGGTGGTGAAACCGGAATAAAGGATTTGGAAGGAAACAAGATGGCTACAGATTTTGCCTGGAGCTTTACAGTCACTGCTCCACCCTATGAAGGAGCCGGCGGACCCATTTTGATTATAAGCAGTTCCCTGAGTCCGTTCAGCAGTTATATGGCCGAAATCCTGCGCGCGCAGGGATATACCTGCTTCAGGGTAGCAGATATTGCTGAAGTGAATGCAGCCATGCTGGATAGTTTTGATGTGATCCTGCTGGGAAAAATTCCGGTCGTTGCATCCGAGGCCAGGATCCTGTCGGAATGGACAGCAGCCGGCGGTACGCTGATCGCACAACGCCCCGGCACATTACTCCTTCCATTAATGGGTGTGGAGTCATCAGGAACCATTCCGGATAACAATACAAATACTTATTTGCTTGCAGACACTGCAATGGGTCTGCCCGGCGCAGGGATCGTCGACCAGACGATCCAGTATCATGGAGTTGCAGATATATATACGATGCTTCCGGGTACAAAAAGACTTGCTACTTTATATTCATCTGCAAATACGGCAACCGCGAATCCGGCCATTACAATCGCCAACGTTGGAACCCATGGTGGCAAGGCCATTGCATTTGCTTTTGACCTGGCAAAATCTGTGGTGCTTACCAGGCAGGGAAATATCGCCTGGGCCGGCCGTAGCCGGGATGGGCAGACTGGTCCAATTCGTGCTGATAATTTATTCTTTCCGAATTATGTTGACTTTAATAAAATTCAAATTCCACAGGCAGACGAGTTGCAACACCTGCTCACCAATATTATTCTCCTGAGCAATCTGCACCGTAAACCTTTGCCGCATCTGTGGCTGTTACCGGGACATTATAAAGCTGCTGTCGTGATGACCGGTGATGATCACAACAATGAAAGTTATCCCGGCAGTTCCGGCACGGCAGGCAGGTTCAATGAATATATACGACTGAGCGGAGCAAATAACAATCCCGTGGCGGTGGATGACTGGAAAGCAATCCGTGCAACATCGTATGTTTACAATAACATAACGATCCCCGATGATTCGGTTGACTATTATCAGTCTATGGGTTTTGAAATTGCTTTGCATCCGACCACGGCTTGTACAAATTTCACGAAGGACTCTCTGACCAGTTTAATTATAAACCAATTAACAAAACTGCAAACTCAATTACCTGACCTGGACCCTATGCTTACCAACAGAACGCATTGCATGCCGTGGAATGACTGGTCAACACTCCCCGAAGTGGAGGACTCCCTGGGTATACGCTTTGATGTGAATTACTATTACTGGCCCGGCTCCTGGGTAAAAAACAGACCGGGTATGTTTACCGGTTCCGGTATGCCCATGCGATTTTCTGATGATAGGGGGAATATCCTCGACGTTTATCAGGCGCCCACGCTTATTCCCGATGAATCTCGTATGGACATCCCCTTTAGCATCAATACGCTGTTGGATAATGCGATTAAGCTGGGCTACTATGGTGCATTCGTAATGAATATGCATATGGATACTGCCCTGCATACCGGTTCGGATGAAATTATTGCCGCCGCAAGGGCCAGGAACATTCCGGTTATCTCTGCCAGACAATTGCTCACCTGGCTGGACAACAGGAATAACACCGTATTTAGTCATATAACATGGCTAAATAATAAGCTGAGCTTTGACATAACCACGTCTGCCTATAACCTGCGGGCAATGGTTCCATTGTTTTCCGCAGAAGGCACATTAACACAGGTTACTGAAAACGGGCGGCCGATAAGTTACAAGACGCAAACGATCAAAGGAATTCAATATGGAATTTTCCCTGCAAGAACAAACAGTTATGTGGCCATTTATTCAGGCACATCCTTATCTGTTTCGCTGATAAACTTACGGCTACAAAATAGAAAGCCGATGCCCGGTTGAACTCGTCAACAGCAAGCGAGGAAAACAACAGGGAATTTGAAATTCAATGGAGCAGGGACGAAACCAACTGGACTGACCTCGGCTCTATAGCCGGAGCAGGAACAATCCAGAAAAAAAATGACTTCAATATGTACATAAAAATCTGCCCGGGGGTACGTATTATTATCACTTGCGGCTATTTATCCTTTAGTTTCACCTTAATATTATATCGTATCCCCAGCCAGTATTCTCTTTTTTCCTTTTCGAAATTGAATGCATAGAATCGTATACTCCATTTGGCCCAGGTTACTGAGGTCGTAATCCCTTTGTCAAAAACAAGACAGCCACATGGCTGCCATTCGAAAAATTCAGTAAGGCCAATGCTGAACATGTTGGTGAGTTTATACCTGGCTACCGTCCAGTTCGAATAAAAACTCTTCGCCGGATCTGTGTATTCATAACTGTATTGGTTGTCTGTAAAAAAATCCCATTTAGGATAATCCACGGAAATCTGCATTTCAGCCGTAACGCCTTTAAAACTCCCAAAGACCAAGCCGGCCATCGGTATAATTTCAAAGTGATTGAGCTTTTTGAGAATCCGCTTGCCTGCATTAATGGAAGCACTATTATTGGCTTCGTAGTTATACCTGTTTTCAATATAATAGTCATCCCATGAACATGAAATCAGGGGGTTAATTGAAAATTGTTTGCTGCTGTTCAGGGTGCTGAACGTGCCCAATGAAATGTCAAGTTCCCTGCCTTTCGTCAATGCGGGATCCTGGCAAATCCCTTTGACCGCCACGAAAGAAAACAGGATAATAAGTTTTAAGCTTTTCACTATACATGTATCGTGTAGACATTAGATCCAAAATCGGGAAGATGTGACGGTCAAAAGTTCTATACCTGATTATTCAGGGCTCAGTTTTCGTATCCGGTTGTTATCTGTGTCGGCCACATAAATGTTTCCCATTGCATCGATGCCTAAACCAGTCGGTGTAAAAAATTTAGCAGTCCCGCCATCTCCATCCATAAAACCATTGCCGTCACCTGCAATCGTCGACACGAAGCCATCCGGCGAAATTTTCCGGATACGGTCAATATCCAGCACGTATAAATTCCCTATACTTTCCGCTACGATATCTGTCGGATAGCTAAACCGGGCTGTACCGGGAGCGCCGTCGACAATACTCGAAAGATCGCCACCTGCATAAGTGGTCACCAGACCCGCTGAGTTTATTTTACGAATACGATAATTGGCGGCATCGGCAACATATATATTTCCTGTCTTGTCCAGGGCAATTCCACTGGGGAAATTAAATTGCGCCGTTTTCCCATCGCCTTCCCGGAATCCCGCTGCACCGGTACCCGCGAGAGTAATGACTTTCCCGGAATGGGTGATTTTACGAATGCGGTTGTTTTGCGGATCCGCTACATAAATATTGCCGTCGGTATCCGCCGCTATACCAGCCTCTTCTCCAAAGCGGGCGCTATCGGCATTTCCGTCTGCAAAACCGTCCTTTTCACTACCTGCATAAGTAGTTACGACTCCGGCTGCATTTATCTTCCGAATGCGGGGATCGCTCACATCCGTCGTGTAAATATTGCCGGCTGCATCCATTGTGATGCTAAATGGATATTTAAATTGTGCTGAGGGTCCCTGGCCATTTTGTATACCCAGAGCACCGCCTGCCAAAGTAGTCACTTCCCCATTTGCGATTTTCCTGATACAATGATTTTGCACATCTGTTACATAAATAATTCCTTCTGCACTTACAGCAACGTCAAAAGGAAAATGAAAATTTGCGGACAATACAGGTCCATTGGTTAAGGAAGCAGCCCCATCGCCGGCGATGGTGGTGACGATCCATTTTTTTTCCGTAGCCGGTTTATCCTGCTGGGTTTCTTTTTTACAACTGTTCCCAATGATCATGAAAATGAATCCCACCAGGACAGGACGAATGCTTAAATGGACCATATAGAGATGGAGCTCTGTTTCTTCGCCTTACTGAGCGTCCAGGCGGGAAGTAAGATAAAAATTATAGTTACCCGTAAAACCGCTTTTTAACCATCGGCGGTCAAGATTTTATAAACGCAGGAAAGATCAGAATGAACGGTGACGCAGAATCGACTCCGCGCACAGGTATCCGGATTATTTGTAATCCGAGAAAAGCATATTGATCAATAAAAATACCAGGCCCAATACCCAAACACCCAGGCCGGTAAAAAGAGCGGCCTTATAATTATTTTTTCCCAGTGCTAAATAAAATCCGCCGAATCCCATTCCGAGGAACAGGATCGCAAATACAATCGTAGCCGTTTTTGAATATTTGCTGGAATCGAGCACGTGGATCGCATTCAGGAAAAAATACATTCCCTGGTAAACATTAAAGGAACAAATTAACCAGACGAAAAATTTCATAACGGGCTAGTCATTAAATACGTACCCGTTGCCGTTCACATTCCGGATTTCAACAGAGGGGGTCTTCAGCAAGATACTTACCCAGGTGCGAAATAAAAACATCCATGCTTCTCCGGGTAAAATAATCGCTCTCCCCCCAACAAACGGTTCAGGTTTTGTTTCCGGTCCAGTATTTTGCCCCGGTGCTCACAAAGCAACCGAAGGATTGCTGCTTCCTGCATCGTGATAAACTGTTTTTTTCACCCGGCAATAATACCTGTCCCGCAAAATCAAAAATATATTTTCCGATCCGGTACTGATTGCCGTAAAAAAAAATTAGCGAATATTTTTCCTACGCAACCCCTTCATTCGGGTACTCGTTTATACTCGATGTCCTCATGTTCCTACCTGTCACCTTAGAACGACCCGCAAATTTTTCCGCCGCCTAAGTAATGGCATATTGGTTTTATACTTCCATATCCTGCATTCATCCCCGAATGCGGAACGACCGCCCATTTCATTAACATCTCCATTTAAAACTTGCTAATTATGAACCATCTTACCATTTTCAAAACAGGGTTGAGCCCTATGAAGACTGTCTTGCTATTTGCATTAGTGCTTGGTCTTACTATCAGTTGCAGAAAAGTAAATTTCGACAAAAACGACCTGCGGGATTTTAAACAGGTTAATCTCGTTTCGAACAACGGGGCATGGGCTCCTGTCCTTACCGATCAAACTCTGCAAAATGCCTGGGGGATCGCCTGGTCCCCTACCGGAATCGCCTGGGTAAATGCCGAGGCTGCGCACGTGAGTCACTTATATACAGGTGAAGGTGCCATCGTCCGGCCAGCCGTAAATATTCCGTCTCCGATGGATACTATTGGCGGTGCACCGACCGGAATTGTTTTTGCAGGTGGAGCGGGTTTTAAACTGGCGAACGGTCAGCCGGCGGCATTTCTTTTTGCGGGGGACGACGGAGTCTTGTCCGGCTGGAATGGGGCGGCGGGAAATAATGCATTACGGATCGCGGATAATTCCGCCGGCTCTGCTTACTTCGGCCTGGCGCTGGCTACCTGGAACGGATCACATTTTCTGTATGCGGCGAATTTTAAAGCCGGTAAAATTGATGTATGGGATACCACTTTTACCCAGGTGAATATGCCCTTCAACGATCCCGGCTTACCGGCCCAATATTCACCGTTTAATATTCAGGCCGTCGGCTCCTGGCTCTTTGTGATGTACGCAAAAGTGGGTCCGGGCGGAGATGAGATACATCAGGTTGGTTTGGGACTGGTGGATGTTTTCAATCCTGACGGCTCCTTCGTAAAAAGATTTGCTACAGGCGGTACTCTTAATTCACCCTGGGGTGTAACGATGACGCCTGCAAACTTCCTGGAAGAAGCCGACATGTCGAACGACGACGGAAATAATCAAAAGGATGATCATGGCGGAAAGAAAAACATGGGCCAGGATGATGCAGGTCAGCAGCCCGTGATACTGATCGGAAATTTCGGAGACGGGCGGATCAATGTATTCACGCTGCAGGGACAATTCCTTGGACAATTGCATAACCAGCACAGCACAATTGAAATTGAAGGACTATGGGCTCTATCATTTGCGCCTACAACCGCAACCACCATCGATCCGATGCGGCTTTATTTTACAGCCGGACCGGCGGATGAAACGGACGGACTTTTCGGATACCTGATTAAAAACTAACCCAATTATTATTGGAAAGGCTGTCCGCCCGCAACGGATGGCCTTTCCATTTCTGTACAAATGGTGTCCGGTTCCGAACAGTTTATTTCCCGGCCTCCATGGAAACTCTCTATCCACGGGCATTCCCGGACTGGCACAGGCATTGAGCGGAATACCGGAAACATGCCGGTATGTTTAAAAACTATATCAAGACAGCCTTCAGGAATCTGAAGCGCAATAAAAGCTATGCAATCATCAATACCCTGGGCCTGTCTGTCGGTATCGCCGCCTGCCTCTTGCTTTTCCTGGTGATCCAGTTTGAAAGCAGTTTTGATAATTTTCATCCAAAGAAAAAAGACATCTACCAGGTAGCCACAGAATTCCATAAATAAAATCTTCGCGGGAATCGCGATATTTATCAGTTGTCTTGGCTTATATGAGCTGGTTTCCTTTATGGCCGTTCAGCGAACCAAAGAAATCGGAATCCGTAAAGTATTGGGTGCTTCCGTCAAAAATGTTATTTACCTGCTTTCCAAAGAGTTTACACTATTAATCATCGTCGCATTCATTATTTCCGCACCGATCGCTTATTACATTATGCATGAATGGCTGAAAAATTATACGTACCGGATTCCTTTGAGCGCTTCCATTTTTTTACTGGCGATCCTGAGCTCGATCGCCATAGCATGGCTGACCGTGGCACATCGCGCCATCCAGGCTGCTTTTGCAAACCCGGTAACCAGCCTGCGTTCAGAGTAAACCTGGCTGGCGGCCCAGCCATCATTTTGAATGAGCCTGTTCTACGATCGGACGGGTTTCATGATCCCGGAGAAATCTTTTCGGATATTCCACGAGTTTTCTATCTTAGTAGACCGCTATTCCCACTATTCTATTTAAAATTATCCGTTATGCCATTCAATCCACTTTCCGATGATCAGATCAGATCTTTTCACAAAGACGGTTATATTGTCTTAAAAAACTTTTGCAATAAACAGGAAATTGATAAGCTCTATACAACGGCCATTGAAGATAGTGCTATCAGCAGTCATTCCCTGGATCTGAACGACCTGTCGGGGAAAAAAACAAGGCTTTCTCTTTGGTTCACCCCGGGAAACGATGTATTTGGATATCTCACCCGGAGTGAGCGAATGATCCGCGCAGTCAGTCAGTTAATGGACAGCGATGCACCGGTTTGTCATTTTCATTCCAAGCTCATGCAGAAAGAACCTAAAGTGGGCGGCGCCTGGGAATGGCACCAGGATTACGGTTACTGGTATAAGAATCAATTCATGTACCCCGACCAGCTGATCAGTGTCATGGTAGCACTCACGAAAGCCAATAAAGAAAATGGCTGCCTGCAGGTTATCCCGGGATCTCACAAACTGGGCAGGGTGAATCATGGATTTTCCGGAGAACAGGTGGGAGCAGATATGGTAATGGTGAATAATGCACTGCGGACCATGGATCTGGTTTACTGCGAGCTGGAGCCGGGTGATGCATTGATTTTTCACAGTAATCTCCTTCATCGATCCGAAGCCAATCTTTCTGATTTTCCGCGCTGGTCCATCATATCATGTTACAATGCCCAATCAAATCCGGCTTATAACGAAACCTCCAAATCCTGGAAGACGCCGGTAGAGATCGTTCCCGATGAAGCGTTGCTGCAATGGAAATCATCCTCTTTTGCCGATGCAGATTTTCTGAAAAAGGAAAACGATCCTGCCCTGAAAGACACGGGCTGGGAAAAATCGGTTAAAGTTTCATAGTTATCCCTGAAACATTGAAAAAGCCAGGCCTCACTCATCTAAGGAATATGGACGGCGAGGATGGCGGTCTGATTATTTTCTATGATTTCCTTCGAATGTTTTTTATCAAAAAATGAAAGGAATCCATGTTTTTTTGGAATAACAACCAATAAATCAAGGTTTTGTTCCTTCGCATAATCATTCAGGCCTTTAGACAAACTATCACCGGTTAAAAAATGAAATCCCGGATTAAACCTGCTAAAATGATTTTGAAGTGAAATGGACTCCCCGGCTGCAGTAGAGCTTAATTCGTGTTCATTTTTACTTAAGTGAATAATATCCAGTGAAGGATTAAAGGCCGTCAGCCAGTCATTCAGCAATTGATGAGGTATGGTGTCGTGTACATCCACCAGGTCACAGGCGAATCCCACTTTGCGAAGGCCCTTGTACTCTACATTTTCCGGGACAACCAGGATGGGATAAGTATTATGTTTTATCAGATTAAGCGTAGTGCTGCTGCCCAAAAATCGTTCGATCGAATTTGATGCGTGCATCCCCACCACGATCGCAAATGGTTGATAAAATCCGGCTATATCCTGGATCTCCGAAGCGACCGTACCCATGGTCACTCTTTTTTCAATGGTAATTTTTCCCTGGGTCCGCTGATTGATAACGGACCCAAGTTCTTCGAGGTCGCTGGTAGCCAGTGACATCATATTTTCAAAAACGGATTCCGAAACGGGAATTTCGGAAGCGATCATCGGTACTTCGATTACATTCACTAAAATCAGTCTGGCATTCAGCTCAACAGCGAGATCTGCCGCATAGTTGACTGCATTCAGGGAGGGTTTTGTAAAATCGGTAGGTGCTAAAATCGTTTTCATTGTATTATTTATTGAACAGTCCTACATGAAACTATGACTGGGTGTAAAGACTTTATTTTTTATGCCATAAACGGCTTCTGACAGTTTTTCCCGGTGCATGGGATGGGCAATACCAATTAATGCTTTTGCCCGTTCCGTGAGGTTCTTACCATATAAATTGGCAATCCCGTATTCGGTAACAATATAATGAACATGTGCACGGGTAGTTACCACACCGGCTCCCGTTTTCAGGAACGGCACGATCTTGCTTTCACTCCTGGCTGTTACAGAAGGAATGGCGATGACCGGCTTTCCGCCTTCTGAAAGGGATGCTCCCCGCATAAAGTCCATCTGTCCCCCAACACCCGAATACAATTTGGAACCAATCGAATCTGCACAAATCTGACCGGTAAGATCTATTTCCAGCGCACTGTTGATGGCAATCACCCGGGGATTCTGCCGGATGATATGGGTATCATTGACATAACCGATATCGAGCATTTCAATCATCGGGTTATTATGTACGAACTGGTAAAGCTTTTTGCTACCGATCATAAAGCTGGAGACAATCTTATACTTTCTCTTTTTCTTCATTTCTCCGGTAATCACACCTCTGTCCACCAGGTCGATGATTCCATCAGAAAACATTTCCGTATGAACACCCAGTCTGTGGTGGCCGGTAAGGCTTTTCATGACTGCATTGGGAATCTTGCCGATTCCCATCTGGAGGGTGGAACCATCCTCAATCAGAGAAGCAACATTTTCTGCAATTTTTGTATTCACCTCATCCGGTTCAGCGGCTTCTACTTCCAGGATTTCATCATTTACTTCAACCATCGCGTCGATTTTACTCACGTGAATCATGCCATCACCATATGTGCGTGGCATATTCGGATTTACCTGTGCGATAATGCAACGGGCAGATTCCAGGACAGCCGGCGCAATATCAATGGATACACCCAGTGAACAAAAGCCATGTTCGTCCGGGGTACTAACATGGATGAGTGCATAGTCAATCGGTATAATCTGGTTCCTGAAGAGTGAAGGAATTTCACTCAAAAAAATCGGGATATAGTCTGCGCGTTTTTCCTGTACTGCCTTTCTCAGATTGGCTCCGATAAAAAAACAATTTACACTGAAAACATCTTTCCATTCAGGAGCCGCATAAGGCGCCTCCCCTTCTGTATGCATTTGATAAATAGAAATATTACTCAGCTGACCCGCCCGTTTCATCAGGCCCCTGATCAACTGCTGGGGGGCTGCCGCACCGGTCTGAATAAATAAATTACTGGACGGCCTGATATGTGCCATGGCATTTTCGAGTGAAACAGGCATGAATGCTATTTGTGGTTAATGAAATTATGTTAAGAAAAATGTGCAATAAATACGGGACATGCGTGCTTGGCGATTACCCGGTCGGCAAAACTTTGTCTTAATGTATTGGACAAAGATGATCTGGAATAAGCACCGGCTACCAGGAAAACGTTTTTCTTATTTTCAAGCCAGGCGGTAAAATATTTCTTCGGATCAAAATGCAGTTTGGATGCAAACAGGGTTTCGAAATGCGAACTGGTGTATTCCTGCAGGAGTTCCTGGTCCGGAATATCATCTGATTTTTCATCCTTTACATGCACGAATTCAGCAGGCAGGTTGGTATAGTCGGGAAATAAATATGCAAATTGTTTCAGGGCAAACATACCTTCCTTACCACCGTCGTATGCAATGGCCAGCCGGTCAATGGTATGAAAATTTTCCGGAATGACAACCACCGGGCATTCTGACACGCGTAGTGCCTCAACCATGAAATAATTCGGCTGAATGTCCAGGAAGGTATGACAAAATAATTCTTCGCTGATTACGACCAGGTCGGCAAAACGGCTTTCCCGGATAAAAAGATCCCTATCCCAGGAAGAATCGTGCGGGTGGATCTGAAATTTGATTCCGTGTTCCGCACATTCCCTGGAAAATTTTGACTGACTTTTTCTCACCAGGACGCGTTCCTGTTCCTTTAGCTTGACATAGGGTTCGGATATCGGAATAAAACCGATCGGAATCATTTGTTCCGTATCTACGTTTGTAAAAAACAGTCCCTTTACTAAAAGGGTTTCACTTTCGCGAATCTCCTTTATGAATCGAAACGCGCCTTCGGGAAAATTATCTCCGTCGCAGACAAATAATATTTTTTTCATGACTGGTAAATTGTGATGATTAGTTGAATCAGCTGTAAAATTAACAGGTACACCCTCCTAAATAAATGACATCAGTCAGGTTATCAAATGACCTTACTCAATACGATTCCCCGGTGAATCGATGACCTTGCCGTACGTTAGCAGTACAGGATAAAGTCCTTATTATCATTTATGAAGCCAACCTTGGAAAAATACTGGAGCCTTGATGCAGGAAGCGCAGTTTCCCTGATTTCCTCGTCAGAAGCTGGTTTGTCTTCTGCCGAAGCGAATTTCCGTCTCAGGAAATATGGCCAGAACTCGTTAAAACAGCAGTCGCGGAATACATCCGTTTCCCTATTTCTGCGGCAGTTTAAGAGTCCTATTACCATTCTCCTGATAGCAGCTGCCCTGCTTTCGATGGCGTTGGGAGAATTTCCGGATGCCATCATTATCCTGTCCATCATTCTGGCAAGCAGTTATCTTGGATTCCGCCAGGAAAAAGGCGCCGTCAATGCAGTCACCGAATTGTTGAAGATGGTCCGGATCCACTGCAGGATTAAACGGGATGGATTGGACAATGAGCTGCCCCTTGAAAATATAGTCCCGGGTGACATTGTCATGCTGTCTGCCGGCGATGTGGTACCCGGCGACTGTCTGCTCCTGGAGTCAAGTGAATTATTTATTGATGAAGCAGCATTCACCGGCGAATCTTACCCGGTTGAAAAAAACACCGGAATTCTTCCGGAAGACATTCCATTATCACAAAGGAGCAATTCGTTGCTGATGAGCTCCCATGTTATCAGTGGAAAAGCAAAAGCACTCGTCATCAGAACCGGCAAGTCAACAGAATTCGGCCAGTTATCCGACCGGCTTCAAACCAGGCCGGTCGAAACAGAATTTGAAAAAGGGATCAGGCATTTTGGTTATATGCTGATGGAAATTACCCTGATTTTGGTAATCCTCATTTTTGCCATTAATGTGATCTTACATAAACCCGCCCTGGATTCATTTCTTTTTTCCCTGGCATTAGCAGTCGGTCTTACTCCGCAACTGCTGCCGGCAATTATTACGGTGAACTTAGCTACCGGAGCCAGGGCCATGGCTAAGAAAAAAGTTATTGTAAAGCGATTGTCTTCGATCGAGAATTTCGGGAGCATGAATATTCTCTGTTCCGATAAAACCGGAACTATCACAGAAGGGAAGGTAACCGTTAAGGAAGCATTGGACATAGCTGGTAACCCTTCGGAGAAAACCCTGCAGTATGCCGGACTCAATGCTTCTTTACAGCAGGGATTTCATAATCCGATCGACGAAGCCATCTGCAGTCTCTACAAACCCTTGGGGGTGGCCTATTCTATCCAGTGTGAGATACCTTACGATTTCATCCGAAAAAGACTTACTATTCAGGTAAAAAATGATTCGGAGAATTTTGCGGTCACTAAGGGCGCCTTAACTTCGGTACTGAAAATTTGCGACAGAGCTGAAACCGCAGAAGGGGAGTTAATTCCTATCGGCAATCGACAGGAAGCTATTCTGAATAAATACCGGGAGTTAAGCGCAGCCGGTTACCGGGTATTGGGTGTTGCCTATAAAATGACAGACAAGGAGCAGGATGTTACCAGGGAATCAGAGAAGAATATGATCTTTCTCGGATTTATTACCCTGTTTGATCCACCGAAGAAGAATGTAAGGGAAACACTCAATAAGCTCAGAAATTCAGGTATTCAGGTAAAGTTGATCACCGGAGACAATGCCCTGGTTGCCGCCAGTATTGCCAGGAAAATCGGTACGGAGGAGCCGGTGATTATTACAGGCTCTGAGATCAGGAAATTGTCAGATGCAGCGTTGATGCAACGGGGCATGCTGGCCGATATTTTTGCGGAAGTTGAACCCAATCAAAAGGAACGTATCATTCACTGCCTGCAAAAAGCTGGTAATGTAGTGGGTTTTCTGGGAGACGGGATCAATGATGCACCGGCACTACACAGCGCCGATGTCGGCATATCCGTTGCCTCGGCCGTAGATGTTGCCAAGGACGCAGCGGACATTGTATTACTGGACCAGGATCTGGATGTGCTGATTGAAGGGGTAATTATCGGCCGAAAAACCTTTACCAATACGATGAAATATGTTTTCATGGCCACGAGCGCCAACTTCGGCAACATGTTTAGTATGGCCGGTGCTTCGCTGTTCCTCTCTTTTCTGCCATTATTTCCCAAACAAATTCTACTGACAAACTTTCTGACGGATTTTCCGGAAATGGCCATCGCCACCGACCATGTAGATGTGGAATCTATTGAAAAACCACATCGATGGGATATTCATTT
The DNA here is from genome assembly GCA_963741345.1 of uncultured Bacteroidota bacterium. Classification (GTDB taxonomy): domain Bacteria; phylum Bacteroidota; class Bacteroidia; order Chitinophagales; family Chitinophagaceae; genus Puia. Next base: position 237,505 of record CAVUHS010000003.1, on the reverse strand, counting down.
CATCCAAAGATTCATGCTGGTCTTCGGGCTCTTAAGCTCAGTATTCGACTATCTTACTTTTGGTGTGCTGCTGATAGTAATGAAGGCCACCGAAAAAACATTCCAAACAGGCTGGTTTGTTGAGTCTGTCGTTTCCGCCAGTCTCATCGTGTTGGTAGTACGCACGCGACTGCCCGTTCTCAAAAGCCTGCCGGGAAAATATCTGTCCATTGCAACCATACTGATTTTACTGGCCGTACTGATCATTCCTTTCACTTTAATGGGCGACCTCTTTGGATTTACCCGGTTACCGCTACCCTTCTACGGTTGGATATTCCTGATTATAACAGCTTATATTATTTCAGCTGAAATACTCAAAAAATGGTTTTATCGAAAATTAAAGAACAGGTCCTGAAAAATTTCGAACAGTCCGGTGGGCCTGATGATGAATATCAGCGGAAAAAGTGATTTTAATCACAACGCAGGAATGAAAATCAGTCTAACTTCAGAATCTAAAATCCCCCATATGAATGATCTTATACTTTCTAAGGGGCAAGTGCTCCTTGAAATACCGGACTTCCCAGCCATTTCCATCATACTTCCATTCGAGCCAAAAATGTCGCTGGAGAATGAAATTCAATACAAACTAAAATTGGTCCAGCAAAGAATTGAAAGGGATCTTTTGAAAGCGTACCCGGCAGAAACCGTTTTGCCGGTCCTCTCCAAACTTCAAAAAATTATCCACGGACTGAATTACAATACGCATAAAAAAAGCATTGCCATTTTCGTCTCACAGCACGTAGAAAAAGTATACTACCTCGATGTTTGTGTGAATGAAAGAATCGTGATCGATGAATCCTTTGAAATACGGGACCTGATATATTGCAAAAAACAAGCGATTCAATATCTGTTGCTGACGCTCAGTGGCAATTCCTCCCGGATTTACCGGGGTGAGTCAACACAGGCGAAACTCATAAAAATGAATATTCCTTCCCACGTGAAAGATTACGAAAGGGACATGCCGGAGCAAATCACGCATTATTCAGATCAAAAAAAACATAAGGAAATTTTGCTGGACAAATTTCTGCACCAGATGGATAACGAACTGTCGCAGGTACTGGGAGCTTACCAACTGCCCCTGATTGTAATGGGATCTAAAAAAGTTGTGGGCCATTTTGATAAAATCACCAGGCATTCAGAAAATATCATCCGGAGGATATACGGCAACTATGAAAAAATAACAGAAAAGGAAATTTTCGATCTCATCAATACGCAGATCGCAGATTGGAAAAAGCTGCTACAACAGTCTCTTTTGCAGGATATCGAAAATGCCGAAAATAAAAACCTGTTGTCGGTTGGTATGAAAGAGGTATGGCAGGCTGCGATTCACCAAAACGCTCATCTCCTTATAGTAGAAAAGGACTTCGCATTAACTCCGCAGGAAGCCGGAAAATTAAGAGAACTGTTTAAGCAGACGTCAAACCAGGATACACCCTTCTACATCGGGGACCTAGTGGACGACGTAATGGAAAAAGTACTCATTCACGGCGGTGACGTCGAATTTGTTGAAAATGGTTCACTGGAAAAATTTGAACATATCGTAGTGATCCGGCATTTTTAAAGAATTACGCAACTGCCTTGTTATAATTAGCCATCTTCGGCTAAAGGATAAAATTTGGCCTGCCCCGGCCCAAAAAACGCCCATTTTACCCGTAAATTTATAAGCAGCAGGAATTTTCAGCCAGGTCCTGAAACGATAAACCCTCCTATGGCTGGCATTGTCTAAAGAACATCTTATATGAATTCCATAACGGATTTTTTTAAAGGCCTTTTTGATACGGATTTGTGGCCTGCACGATGGCACTGTGGTTATTGGTCAGCGTTTCATGGCTGGCTTTATGTTTTCAGTGACCTGATGATCTGGTGCGCCTATTTTCTGATCCCTGCGATTATTTTTAATTATGTTTCGAAGAGAAAAGGTGTAATAAAGTATTCGGGTATCTATCTTCTTTTCGCTGCGTTTATTTTACTTTGCGGAACCACTCATTTCCTGGACGCCTGTATGTTCTGGGTTCCCATGTACCGGTTGAATGCCCTGGTACGATTTATTACCGGTATCATCAGTCTCCTGACTGTTTATTACCTGATTAAAATTTTACCGGAAGCATTCAAACAGAAAACCAGCATCCAGCTGGAAGACGAGATCACCCGCAGGGAATTCGCCGAATTTAAACTGGCAGAAGCCAACCGGAACCTGGGAGCTTTTGCTTCCATTGCTTCCCATGATCTGCAGGAACCTTTAAGAAAAATCAAAACCTTCTCCTCCCTGCTATATGATGCGAACGCTAACAATTTTTCATCAGAAAGCAAGGAACTTGCCAATAAGATTATTTATTCCGCAGACAGAATGCAAACGCTGGTACATGATGTTTTGAGCCTTTCCACCATTTCTGAAGAAATCGAATTTAATCCTGTGAATATTGAAGAAATAATATCCAGCGTAAGAGAAGACCTCGAAATCAAAATATCAGAAAAAAAAGCAATTATAAAAGTGGGAGAAATCCCGATGGTGAAAGGGAATAAAAGTTACCTGACCCAGTTATTTCTGAATCTGCTCAGCAATGCCATAAAATTCACTAACCGGAAACCCGTTATTTCCGTTACCGGTGAAAAGAAGGGAAACAGGGTGTATATTCATATATCTGACAATGGAATCGGGATCGGTGAAAAGGATTTTTCGCGGATTTTCGAAGCATTTGCAAGATTAAATTCCAAAACTGAATTTGAAGGTTCGGGTATCGGGCTGACCATTTGCAAAAAAATAGTCAATATACACAAGGGTGATATCCATGTAATGAGTAAAGACGGTGCGGGAACAACCTTTACAGTCGATCTGCCCGCTGCAGATTAAGAACCGATAGCTGATCATAATCATCGGATGTATTGATTTCACTCATTTATTGGATATTAAAATTATTCAACCTTTGGACTCCTGTAATTGTTACGATTACTACTATGATCAAAGAAGTTATTAACGAAAACCGACTTTTTACCTGCTGATCCAACAACTATGATGAACAGACTGACCGGCTGGATTTTCATATTTCTGATTTTTGCCTGCAATTCCAAACAGGAGAAGACGATGCCGGTTACTGAAAACATTACGGCATCCGTATACGCAGCCGGCATTGTAAAAACGAGAAATCAGTACCAGGTTTATTCCACAGTCAGCGGAATCGTAGATAAAATATTTATTACCGAAAACGAGCTGGTAAAAAAAGGGAAGCCCCTGATGTTACTGGCAGATCCGTCCTCCCGGCTGAACAGGGAAAATGCAGTCCTTTCAGCGAATTATGCTGATCTGCGTGAAAATGAAGAGAAATTGACGGATTTAAAAAATAATATTGCGCTCGCCGCCAGTAAATACAGAAATGATTCCCTGACATACAAGAGACAGGAAAACCTCTGGGCACAGGGCATCGGAACCAAATTAGAACTGGAACAAAAAGAGCTGATCAGCCAGGGATCCAAAATTGCGTTGGAATCGGCAAGGATTAAATATAACGACCTGCTGAAGCAACTCGAACTGAATGCCCGACAATCAAAAAACAACCTGGCCATCAGCCTGTCCCGGGAAAATGATTTCACTATTAAAAGCGAAATCGACGGAAAAGTCTATTTCATTTATCCGAAACGTGGCGAAATCGTAAGTCCGCAAACGGTATTGGCGGTCATCGGTGATTCATCCAATTTTTACCTGGAGCTGGCTGTAGATGAATACGATATTGTAAAAGTGAGGGAGGGACAAAAAGCGCTCATTACTATGGACAGCTACAAAGGAGAAGTATTTGAAGCAGGGATCACTAAAATCGACCCTTTGATGAACGAACGGACCAAAACATTCACCGTGGAAGCCAGGTTTACAAAACAACCCCCGGTGCTGTATCCCAACTTCACCGTAGAGGCCAATATTGTAATACAGACCAAAAAAAATGCACTCACTATTCCCAGGAATTACCTGGTCAACGATTCATTTGTAATCATTAACAAAACGGAGAAGAAACCGGTAAAACCCGGGATAAGAGACTACCGGAAAGTTGAAATCCTTGGGGGACTGACGGAAAAGGATGTTATATACAAACCTAAAGAATGAATTTCAGGTTAACATTCAGCATTGCAAAATCACTTTTGCTGGCGCGTTGGCGACAGACGCTGGTGGCTGCCATCGGTGTGACATTTGGCATTGCGATGTTTGTTGCGCTGCTGAGTTTTATGACGGGATTAAATAATCTGCTGGATGGTCTCATCCTGAACCGGACGCCCCATATCCGCCTTTACAAGGAAATAAAACCAAATCCGAATCAGCCCGTCAACGAATCGAAGACTTTTGAAGATTATTACAATTTTATCAGTTCACTCAAGTCAGGCAATGCCCGGCTGGAGATATTTAATAATGGCTTTATCATGCAATCTCTCCGGAAAGATCCAAGAATACTGGGTTTCACGCCGCGAATTATCGCACAGGTTTTCTTTAACAACGGAACCGTAGATATAAACGGAGTCATAAATGGTGCTGACATTGAAACGGAAACCCGGCTCTTTGCGTTTTCGCAGTATATAACGGAGGGGCGTGCCGAAGATCTTCAAAACATTCCCAACAGCATTATTCTTGGAAAGGGCCTTGCCGCCCGCCTGCAGGTATCTCCGGGTGATATGATTACAGTTACCACCACGGCAGGCGACCGGTACCGCCTGAAAGTTGTCGGGATTTATCAATCGGGATTGAATGAGCTGGACAAAGCACAGAGTTATGCTTCGCTCAAGACCACACAGAAAATATTGGGAAAAGCAAATAATTATGTGACCGATATCGCCATTAAAATTAAAGACATCCGCATGGCACCCGGAATGGCGAAAGAATATGCCCGGATCTTTGAAACGGATTCAGAAGATATACAGGCTGCCAACGCGCAGTTTGAGACCGGCAGCAAGATCCGGCTGACGATATCCTATTCCGTGGGCATAACCTTGTTAATCGTTGCGGGGTTTGGAATTTATAATATTCTGAATATGATGATTTACGAAAAAATGGATTCCATCGCCATATTAAAAGCAACCGGTTTTGCCGGCAATGATGTGAAAAGAATTTTTCTGACTATTTCCCTGAGTATTGGAATATTCGGCGGCATCATGGGATTGGTTTTTGGCTTGCTTATATCCAATGGAATCGGACATGTACCGTTTAATACGGCTGCCCTGCCTACGGTCAAAACTTTTCCCATTAACTACAATCCTCTTTTATACGGGATCGGAATTGTGTTTTCTCTGCTTACAACTTACTTCGCCGGTTTCTTCCCTGCGCGGAAAGCAGGAAAAATAGATCCGGTCATCATCATACGCGGAAAATAGTATATGGAGAATAAAATTGTTCTGGAAACCAGGAAGATTTCAAAAAAATTTTATGACCCCACTACCTTTAATGTGCTAACTGATATCAGTTTTTCAATTAATAAGGGTGAATTTGTATCCGTGGTTGGAAAATCCGGGTGTGGAAAATCCACACTGCTCTATATCCTTTCCACGATGGATACTGACTACGAAGGCGAACTTCTGATAGATAATGAACCCATGGCAAACAGGAAAGAAAAAGAACTGGCAAGAATAAGAAATGAAAAAATTGGTTTTGTCTTTCAATTTCACTACCTCCTGAATGAATTTTCTGTACTTCGCAACATTATGCTGCCGGCTTTAAAATTAAATAGATATTCAGAGGAAGAAATAAAGGATAAAGCAATGCAGAAACTGGAAATATTACAGATGGGTAAACTGGCAGCTAAAAGGCCCAACCAACTTTCGGGCGGGGAAAAACAAAGAGTGGCCATCGCGAGAGCACTGATTAATGATCCGCACATCATTATGGGCGACGAACCTACGGGAAACCTGGACAAAAAAAACTCAGAAATCGTATTTGATATATTTCAAAGACTGGCACTCGAATTTAATAATACCCTGCTGATCGTAACTCATGACCCGGAATTTGCCAGAAGAACCAATCGCCTGATTGAAATGGAAGATGGCAGGATCGTAGGTCAGTAATTTTGTTTATTTAACCCGCGTTTTTCTGTGATATACGTTCCAACTGGTGAACATGTCTCTTGGTATGGGACAGGATGAATGAAAATATTTCCAGACGGGTCAGTTCACCTATGCCGGGAAAGGGACGTGCGGTGCAGGTCTCCGTTAAATCTGCGGTTTCCAGAATTTCGATAATGCTGTTTCTATCCGATTCAAACCTGGATAAGATGGACTCCCTGTTATATTTTTTATTTTCCGGTATGATGAAGTCCGGTGATTTGAGTTTCGAGTCAAAATCAAGAAATACCTGTTGTATTTTTTTGACTTCCTGGTCGGGCTCGCGGCTATCCTTACGAACCGGCCCCGTCAAAAGAAAAATCATTCCCAGATCTGATTTGTGAATATGTTCGGCTACCTGACCTGCCGTCCAGCTTCCCGGAAACGGAATTTCATTTAATCGATTATTATCAAATGATCCGAGCAAATCCAAAAACCGGGTATTTGTCAATTGCAGATCTTTCAACCATTCAGTCTTCTGTATTACCGAATTAGGCATACGATTATTTTAACGATAAATTTACGATGGAAAGATGAGGGGGAACGGGTACAAACCGGTCATTTCCCATGGGCAGATGCGACAGATCCATGGTGAGTACTCCTGCACTCCGGAAAGAAACAATCTGTATATTGGGAAACGAAACCCAAACAACAGGTGAAAAAAATATTCCTTATCATTTGGCTGATAGGCTTTGTCCTGCTTTGTACTTTCAGGGTGCCTGTGAAATACTATCAGTTTTATGACCGATTTGTCGTTATATACACCCATATTTTCAGCGATAAAGGAAAAATACTGGCCGGTCAGTTCGTCCTTTATACTATTATCTGGTCGGTATTTGTTTTTCTTGCATATTTCCTTTTAAAATATCTCAAGAAGAATAAATAATAACCCGCATCACCGACCGAACCAATTCAATCTTTATATGTTTATTATGTACCCCTCTCAAAAGAGGCAATTCATTTTCAATAAAACCCCATGGATCAAAGATCAGTATTTACCAAAATGGCGCTCAATGCCTGGCAAATCCAGGTTGACCGCTGCAGCCGGCTAATCGGAGAATTAAGCGACGAACAACTACTAAAAGAAATTGCGCCCGGGAAAAACAGGGGTGTTTATGTGATCGGTCACCTGGCTGCTATCCATGACGTGATTCCGGAAATCCTGGGCCTGGGCAAAAGAGTTTATCCGGATCTTCAATCTGTATTCGTAGATGCACCGGATAAATCCACCGTGCAAACTCCACCCGTTCAGGAACTGAGACAAATATGGGCAGCGGTGAATGAAAGACTAAAAAATGAGTTCGCAAAAATGTCTCCGGAAAACTGGTTCACGCGGCATGAATCCATGACGGATGCGGATTTTGATAAAGATCCGGCACGCAATAAGCTAAGTGTTTTATTGGGCCGGACAAATCACCTCGCCTATCATTTCGGCCAGATCAGGCTGTTAAAATAGTCCGCATTATCTTCGCTAACGTTAATGAACACATTATGAAAAGAGTTGCAGTGACAGGACTGGGTGTACTCTCACCTTTGGGCAATACGGTCAGTGAATTTTGGCAGCATATTGTTGAAGGTAAGAGTGGTGCCGGTCCCATTACCAAGTTCGATGCATCCAAATTCAAAACCAGGTTTGGCTGTGAAGTTCGCGGATTTAATCCGGAAAATTATTTTGAAAAGAAGGAGATAAAAAAATATGATCTGTTCTCCCTTTACGCCATGGTGGCCAGCGATCAGGCACTGGCCGATGCGGGGCTCCACCCTGCTACCATGAAGGAAGAAGATCTTTATGATATTGGAGTGATATGGGCCTCGGGCAATGGAGGTATTGGAACTTTCGAAGAACAATTAAAAGAATTCTATTCGGGCGACGGCACTCCGCGTTTTAATCCTTATTTCATACCGAAAATGATTGTGGACATTGCCGCCGGTGCAATATCAATCCGTCACCGGTTTTATGGTCCCAATTATTGCACGGTTTCTGCCTGTGCTTCATCCAATACGGCCATCATCAATGCTTTTGATACGATCCGTATGGGTAAGGCAAAAATTATGGTGGCAGGCGGATCAGAAGCCGCTATCACTCCATCATCGGTTGGCGGCTTCAATGCTTCGCAGGCGCTTTCCAAAAGAAATGATATTCCCGAAACGGCGTCCAGGCCCTTCGACAAAGACCGCGACGGATTTGTAATTGGCGAAGGTGCCGGCGCACTGATCCTGGAAGAATGGGATCATGCCGTAAAAAGAAATGCAACTATTCATGCGGAAATGGTGGGAGGCGGCATGGCTGCTGATGCCTACCATTTAACCGGTACCCATCCGGAAGGACTGGGTGCCAGACTCTGTATCTCCCGTGCGCTCCATGATGCAGGGCTTGCCCCGGCTGATATCGACTATATCAACGCACATGCCACTTCAACAGGGATTGGAGATATCAGTGAAATGAAAGGTGTCGAAAGTATTTTTGGTGATTTGCAGGTTCATATCAGTGCGACTAAATCCATGACCGGTCATCTACTGGGCGCTGCAGGAGCCGTCGAGAGCATCATCAGTATATTATCAGTAAAAAATAATATTATACCGGGCACGATCAACACGGAAAATATTGATGAACAAATACCGGCCAATTTAAATATCGTGATCGGGAAATCTGTTCAGAGGACGGTCAATTACAGCCTGAATAATACTTTTGGCTTTGGCGGTCATACGGCGAGTTCGATTTTTAAGAAGGCGGTGATATGAACGTTGACCGTGGACCGTGAACCGAAGACCGTTGACCGTTGACCGTGGATCTCATTTCGCTCACAGTACGCGCGGCGTTAAGCGTTATGCGTTAAGCGTTATGCGTTTATAGTTCGAACGTGACGTGCATCATTCCGTTAAACTTCAGTCTTGTCTGACCTTCGGCAAAGTTTTGGGCCAGGGGTAACTGGCCGTTGATTCCTACAGAAACCCGGTTAAAATTAAATTCAACACCCGCAATGGCAGTCAATACCTGGCTGCCTGTATATTGCACGCTTTTGTCTTCCTGCTTGTTAATAGCGACGTTTTCATATCCTATCCCGAGATTGGGAGTAACCGAGTTCCGCTTCCCATTCAAACGATAAAATGCGATCAGGTTGGTTGTAAATTTATTCCCATATTTATACCCTTCTCCATTCACTGTATTAATCTTGTAATTCGCAGAAACATTGATTCCGAAATTGCGTATGACCATATTGTACATTCCGTTTAAAATAAAATCAACACTTCCCGTCCCTATCTGTGCATTAATATCGGCCACAGTCGTCGTGCTGTCCTGCATATCGGCATTAAAGGGACCGGTAGGCAACTTGATTCCACCTCCCAGCCATAGTTGCTGGCTCATATTCTGATGCATTCCCAGGGAACGAATATTCTGGAAAACTTCGTACTGACCCATTACCGTAATATCGCCCAGTCCGTGTGTCCAGGTTGTTCCATCATCATCCACTTGCTTGTTCTCATAATAAGGAACAAAAGCCAGGAGCTGGATTTTCTTACCCAGTCGCATCCCACCCCATAACTCGATAGTGTTATAATAATTATTACTGAACTGGTCAGGATCAGATACTAATTGGGTATAGTATTGGGAATAATGATACCGGACCCCGATAAAATGATATTTGAAATCGGGCATGAGTCCCATATATAAATTTCCGCCGCCGCAACCACAGATCGGGCAGGCATTCACTGCCAGAAAAGAAGCCATTACCAGTCCTGCCGACATCATCCATCTCCTCAACATAAAACAGGTTTAATTAATTAAATTGAAGTGCTTTTGGAAACAATATATTATTCTCCAAATGTACGTGTTCATGCAAATCGTCTTCAAATTCTTTTAATTCCGAAAGGCAGACTCTGAACGTTGTGCAGGCTCCTTCAGGTATTGTATAATTATTTGTAAGGTCCCTGATCCGGAACATGGCATCTCCTGCATGTTCATGTTCATTCTCCATCACTGATATCGGTGCTGCTAGGTAACTTTCCGGTCTGTTTGTAAGAGATTTCTGCAAATTCAATCTTTCCATTTCCCTGATCCGGGGAAAGAGGACATTTTCTTCTTTCTGCATATGTGTGGTCATCTCCTCCTGGATAATCCCGAATAATTCCAGCACTTCTTTCATAAACGGAAAGTTGTCGCCATGTTTTCCTGCCACTTTTTCCAGGTGCATCCTGATCAGCGGCATGGCCTGCTTTACATAGTAATGATGGCGTACGAGGATATGATTCACCAGTTGTTCTGCACTCATTTCCGTAAAGGGCATTGACTTGCTATCCACATCCCCCAATACTGCGTTCAGTTCATTTACAATCGAATCCGGTTCAAGACCTTTTTCACGGCATGCATCCTGCAGGCTCCTTTTGCCACGGCAACAGAAATCCAGATTATATTTTTCCAGAATGGGAACTATCTTATGATTCCCTGTAACAAGGGATGCCAGGGTTTGATTTGATAAATCTTTCATATTATTTTTCTTCAAAATTCAACCATTCAAATCACTGAATTTGTGATCCGGATCATCTTTTCGAAATAATTGTCCATATACCGTAATAAATATTCCTGAAAAAAGTATGCCCGCCGCAATCAGCAGGGACTGGTTTATAAATGGAACACCAACATAGCGCAGGTCGGAAACTCCCTGAATCATCAGTAATATTTCGTTGATGAATATTCCGCTAACGAAGATTCCAATACCCGTTTTACTGAATTTGTTGTCATCAATTAATTTAAAATTGACTGTGTATGCTATAATAAAAATGGTGATAACCCCCAACAAAACCAGGTGCAGGTAGCCGATTACTATTGGCCGGAATCCAAAAGCCAGTTTGCTTAAAGAAGGAATAACCGAACCCGCCTGGAGACAGAGTTTTACACTCATTGCAAACGCGGAGGCCAGAAATAAAATGCCCGAAAACAGGGGAACCTGTTTTCTTATTTCAGACAAACCAAGCCTGAGATAATGAATGAACAGAGCCCAGCCGGCTAACTGGCTTATAGCAGCCAGCACTACCAGGATATAAAGCCACACCGGCAGCGGCCACCATAATACAGACAAAAAATAGGTTGGCAGACAGGCAAGAGCGAATAAAAGGAAAATCCGGTTAAATGATTTGCCTGGTATATTAAATTTTTCTAGCTGATAAATGAGTAGTCCCATGCAGGTAAAAAAGAACCAGCCATTATATTGAAAATGAAGGAAAAAATAAATAGAAGCCAGGTACCAGTTGGGATTAATATGTTTGGTGGCGAGCATATAGGCCAGGGAAAAAGGTCCAACCGAAGAGATAATATTCCCCAATAACGCAATTTTAAACCAGCGATGGCTGGAATGCCTTTCTGAAAGCCTGTTTATATCTTTCCAGAAAATGACTGAAAAAAAATAAGAAACAAATACCGACCCTGTCGAAAACATGATCGAAACGAATGCATATCCTTCAAATGGAAATGAAAACAGCATCCCATAAGCCGCCAGGCAGTTGGCATACAGGAGCCAGCGATATTTTATAAAATAGTTTGAACCCGCACGCTCAGACAAATAGGCGACCATTAACGCCATGAGCGCCTGTGTGATCCATCCGGCAAAAGCAAAATGAGAATGCCCATGCAATAAATTTTTCTGGTCCACAAAGGGAAGGGAATATGCAATCTTATAACGAAGTATAACACCAATAAAGGCGACCAGCATCAGGTTAAAAAAAGAAAGCTTCAGCCAGCTCCGCAGGTTGGAATGCATGAATTTTTGAAGCAAAGAAAGTAAAGGAAGAAAATACATTCTATGATCCGGATCATAGCGCTAACATCACTTTACCCTTGTCAATCACCAGATCACCCTGATCTTCCATCTGCCTTATACTCCGGATGACGGTTTCCACCCTCAACCCGGTCATATTGGCGATCTGCTGGCGCGTGAGCTGGACAAGGTTGCATTTCCGGCAAATATTCTTTTTTGCTTCTTTGAAGTAATTGAAAAGCGTTGAAATACGATGTACCGGACCATAACAGGAAACTTCCTTTAACAAAAGCGCTTTAAACCTTAATCTCTCGGTAAACATTTTTAAAAATTGCATCTGGATTAGCGGATTCTCAGCCAGCATTTTCAGAAAACTGTCTTTGTGTAAGCGGATGATAACGGATTCCTTATTTGTAACCGCAGATGCGGCATATCCGGATCCGTCAAATAATGGAAATTCACCAAAACTCTCACCCGGGCCGATCATATTTTGAATAAACTCCCCTCCGTCGTCATTGATATTAATCCACCTTACCGAGCCGCTAACCAGTTGATGATAAAAATGTCCTTCCGCGCCTTCGCGAAAAATCGTTTCATCCGGACCGAGTTTTTTGTAAACAGCACCCCAGGCAAGCAGCAAATCGATATTGATCATAATAGCCAGATTTTTTAGCCTGCTAAAATTAAAATCTAATAGAGGGGCAGTAAATGACTTTAAAGAGGTGCGGTTATGATTAAAATCATATGGTAAAGATAGGTGTTTCTGAAACCCTTACCAGATAAGGGTTTTAATCCTGGTTGCCGGTTAATGAAACGGGGTCGTTTACCCATTGTGGGGAAATATGATTCAACGCATAAAAATGGAAAAATTACAGGCATAATCTTGCATTGTCAATTCCCAAAAATCAAAATAAAGAAATATGAAAAAGCTGTTCTTCCTTGCTCTGATAACCATACTGGCCGCAGCCTGTGGCTCAAATAATTCAACAGAAGAGAAACATGAAAGCCCTTCTGCCGAACAAAAAGAAGCTTCGGGTTCCAACCCGTCTTATGATCTGAAAAGAGGGGAAGGCAAGTTTACCAAAGTAGATGTCAGCCCAACATTGAATGCCACTATGGCAACAGGCGGTGAAAAGGTATATACGGTGAAATGCAGTGCCTGCCACAAACTTACGGATGAAAAACTGGTCGGTCCGGGATGGAAAGGAGTTACCAGCAGGCATAGCGCAGAATGGATCATGAATTTTGCCACCAATCCGGATGTGATGCTGAACAAGGATCCAAAAGCACAGGCCATGCTGGAACTATGTCTGGTGAGGATGCCCAACCAGAATTTAACAGACGATGATGCAAGGAATATTTATGAGTTTATGCGTAAAAATGATGGAGTAAAATAATCAACAAAAAACTTCATTAAAGCAAAGACTAAAAATATGAAAAATACCAGACCATCCCTGTTGGCAGCCTTACTGGCAGCCATTCTGATTTTGGGCATCCATTCCTGTAAACCGAAAAATGCAGGAAATGCCGTCAGCGGGGATGCCGCTGCCAAAGCCTATGTGGCACCGGGAAAATACGATGAATTTTACAATTTTGTTTCCGGTGGTTTCAGCGGACAAATGAGTGTTTATGGTCTGCCTTCCGGCCGTTTACTAAGAGTTGTTCCCGTTTTTTCAGTAGATCCTGAAAAAGGTTACGGATACAGTGAAGAAACCAAACCCATGCTGAATACTTCGCATGGATTTGTTCCCTGGGATGATCTGCATCATGCAGAACTTTCACAAACCAACGGTGAAATTGATGGCCGCTGGATATTTGCCAATGCCAACAATACACCGCGTGTTGCCCGGATTGATCTGAAGACTTTCCGCACAGCTGAAATCATTGAACTACCCAACAGTGCGGGTAATCACTCTTCTCCTTTTATTACAGAAAATACAGAATATGTGGTTGCAGGAACCCGTTTCAGTGTTCCGCCGGATAATGTGAATGGCGATGTACCCATCAATACCTACAAAAAGAATTTCAAAGGCACGATCAGTTTTATCAGCGTGGATAAAACGACGGTGCCATGAATATTGCTTTTCAGCTGAGATGCCCGGGTGTAAATTTTGACCTAAGTCATGCCGGTAAAGGACAAATCCCATGGCTGGTTCTTTTTTTCCTGTTATAATACGGAACAGGCGAATACCCTGCTTGAAGTAAATGCTTCACAAAGGGATAAAGACTTTATCATGGCTGTAAACTGGAAAAAAGCAGAAGAATATCTGAAAGCCGGAAAAGGAGAAAAACAAACCGTGAGATATGCCCACAATGTTTACAATGAAAAAACACATACTGCCACTTCTGAAATCAAAACAGAAGTGATTGTACTGGATACAAAAGACACTGAAAGATATCTGTTATTTTATTCCCTGTCCGAAATCTCCGCATGGTTGTGATGTGGATCCGACCGGTGAATATATTGTCGGAAGCGGTAAACTGGCTGCACTGATTCCTGTTTTCAGTTTTACCAAACTCATGACTGCCATTCAGAACAAAGATTTTATCGGCGACTATGACGGAATTCCTGTAGTTAAATATGAATCCGCATTATATGGTGAAGTAAAGAAACCCGGTCTCGGGCCATCTACATACCGAATTTGACGGAAAGGGAAATGCCATATACTACTATGTTTGTTTCTTCAGAAATCGTAAAATGGAATATCAAGGATCTGAAAGTGATTGACCGTCAGCCTACTTATTATTCTCCCGGTCATTTATGTATTCCCGGTGGTGATACCAGAAAACCAAATGCCAAATATGTTATTGTTTATAACAAAATAACAAAGGACCGTTACCTGCCAACCGGACCTGAACTGGCACAAAGTGCCCAGATATTTGATATTACCGGTGATAAAATGCAGCTGATCCTTGATTTTCCGACCATCGGTGAACCGCATTATGCACAGGCAGTAGCTGCAGATGTGATCAAAAATAATTCAGTCAAATTCTTTAAACTGGAAGAAAATATAAATCCATTTGTATCCAAAGGTGAAGCAGAAACCAAAGTGGTAAGAAAAGGAAACAGAGTGGATGTATATATCACTGCCATCCGTTCTCATTTTTCACCGGATAATATTGAAGGTATCAAAATGGGTGATGAAGTTTACTTGCATGTTACCAACCTGGAACAGGATTGGGATGTGCCTCATGGATTTGCCATTAAAGGTGCGCTGACCGGGGAATTATTAATTATGCCCGGTGAAACACAGACCCTGAAATGGGTTCCTGAAAAACCAGGCATCTATCCTTTCTATTGCACCGATTTTTGCAGTGCGTTGCACCAGGAAATGCAGGGCTATGTGAGGGTTTCTCCGAAAGAAAGCAATACAGCCATGTTATTCAGCACCGGTAAAAATATGCCTCCTAAAGATTCAACAGCAGTAAAAAATTAGATTCAGACGACATTTTGAAATCATATCATTCTTGAGATGCATTCAATTTAAAATCATGGCCATGAATAAATTAATTAAAATTACATCTGCATTCATCCTGACCGCCTGCCTCGCCTGTAACCAGGGCTCAGATAACTCAGCCCAGGTAAATGCCAGCAAGGATTCACTGCAGTAGTCGGCGGCGGACAGGAAAATGTAAATGATAATGAATCAGCAAAAGATATTGTGAAAGTTGCTGTTTCATCCAAGGATCATACTACACTGGTAACTGCCCTCAAACAGGCGGATCTGGTAACATCCCTGTCCAATGCCGGACCGTTTACAGTGTTCGCACCCACCAATGCCGCATTTGACAAATTACCCGCCGGAACCCTGGATAAACTCATGCAGGCCGCGGAAAAAGAAAACCTCCGCAATATCCTTCAATACCATGTTACCCTTTCTGCCTTGAAACCGGAAAGTTTACAGGACGGACAGGTATTGGGAATGGTGAATGGTGACAATGTGATGGTAGAGGTGAAAGACGGCAAAATAACACTGAACCATACCGCACATGTAATCACAACTATTCCGGCTTCCAATGGGATGATCTATGTTGTGGATGCAGTATTACTGCCACCGGTCGGGAAAAATTAATTCCTTTATGCTTACCCGTTTGTTATGAAAAATATTCCAATGACCAATATCGGCAGAATGCTGACCCTACATCGCCGGGCTGTCCCTGTTTGTCGGTTTTATTTGTTCCACTCTGGCAGATACAGCTGGCTGCACCCCAGTATCCGGAAGGACTGGTACTGCTTATTTATCCGAACAAACTGGGTGGAAATGTCGACATCATCAACGGGCTGAATCATTATATCGGCATGAAGACCCTTCATACGGAAGACTTTTTTGAGTTTAAAATTCTTCCCTATATTATTGCATTCTTTTCTTTGCTGCTCCTGGTCACAGCCGATTTGGGGGAAAAGAAAATTGTTAAATATTGTCATTCCTGCTTTTTTTGAGTCTTTGGAATCGTTGCCATGGTTGATTTCTGGAAATGGGAATATAATTATGGCCATAATCTCAACCCGGATGCAGCCATCATCGTACCGGGCATGGCTTATCAGCCTCCATTGATCGGATTCAAACAGTTGCTGAATTTTGGAGCCTATTCCATTCCCGATATCGGTGGCTGGCTTTTTGTTGGCGTCGGTCTGATCCTCTTGTTGTACGGTCATCTGGGAATGGAAATTACTCAGAAAGAAAAACTCGGCATACCCGGAGCATACCTGTTATAATTAATTTGATCCTTGTATTCTTTGCCAGTTCCTGTAATGCTAAGCCAGTGCCGCTTATAACCGGAAGGGACCATTGTGATTTCTGTAAAATGACGTTGAGTGATAACCGGTTTGGTGCAGAAATCATTACGCAAAAAGGAAAAATTTATAAATTTGATGACGCTTCATTGTGCACTTTCCTTTGTGCATTCTGCAGAACTGAATCCGACAGTAGTGAAAGAAATTTATGTAACTGATTTCAGCGAGCACCATTCCCTGCTTCATTCCAAAAAATGCTTTCTACCTGAAGAGTGAAACATTGAGAGCTCCCATGGGGGGAGACATCACGGCATTTGGCAGTGAAGACAGTCTCGATGCCGTGATGAAACTCTACAAAGGAGCCAAACTTCGGTGGGACGATGTCTATAAGCCATGAAATTAAAGGCTTACTATATTGCTTTCTTTATTTTGGCAGGATTTGCCGCCGGTGCCCGAACGCTGAAGACTGGAAAAAATCAACCCTATCCTACCATTCAGCAGGCCATCCAGGCTTCCGCTAACGGAGATACTGTATGGATTGAATCCGGAGTTTACAAGGAAAAAAATATCATTGTTGATAAATCAATTACTCTTTTAGGTTATCAATATCCGGTACTTGACGGTGAACATCAGTTTTGAAATCATTTCTATTAAAGCAAGTCATGTTACTGTTAAAGGTCTTAAACTTGTTCACTCCGGAGTTTCAAGCATGGAAGATATTGCGGGTATAAAAATTTATAACTGCCGGGAGATCGTGATTGAGGATAATATCCTAGAAGATGCTTTTTTCGGAATATATGTTCAGGGCGGGTACTCAATGCAGAATAGAAAACAACCAGCTGAATGCTTACGCGCAACAGGAACAACAAAGTGGTAATGGCATTCACTGCTGGAAATGCGACAGTATGCAGACTGATCAATAACCGGATTTCCGGACACCGGGATGGTATCTATTTTGAATTTGTAACCAATTCCATCATATGGAGAAATATTTCCTCCCATAATCTCCGGTACGGATTGCATTTTATGTTTTCACACAATGATGCTTATATCTCAAATATTTTCAGAAATAATGGCGCCGGTGTTTCTGTTATGTTCACCCATGGTGTAAAGATGTTCAACAATTTTTTTGAAGATAACTGGGGCGATGGCTCCTTTGGTTTATTACTGAAAGAAATCTCCGACAGTTATGTAGTGGGTAATAA
This sequence comes from uncultured Bacteroidota bacterium, assembly GCA_963741345.1. Lineage (GTDB taxonomy): Bacteria > Bacteroidota > Bacteroidia > Chitinophagales > Chitinophagaceae > Puia. The sequence goes on along the minus strand of CAVUHS010000003.1, from coordinate 219,701 downwards.
ATTTACCAATAATACCAGCGGTGATCTTTATGGAAGGGGCCAGCCGGATACATGTTGAAAATAACGTTTTCAAAGGAAATGGCTGGGCAATGAAGATTCAGGCCAGTTGCATGGACATAGCAGTTACCCATAACAATTTTCTCTCCAATACTTTTGATGTTGGCACCAATGGCAGCCTCGTTCTGAATTCATTTAATTGTAATTACTGGGACAAATATGAGGGTTATGACCTGAACAAGGATAATATTGGCGATATTCCGTACCACCCGGTCAGCCTGTTTTCCATGGTCGTTGAAAAAAATCCCTCGGCGATGATGCTATTCAGAAGTTTTATGACTTCCCTGCTGGATAAAACAGAAAAAATACTTCCCGAGTCTTACGCCGGAAAACCTGAAAGACGATTCTCCCTATTTAAAACCCATTAAATTATGATCATCGCCAGCAACGTTTCGAAACAATTTGGGAAATTAAAAGCATTGAACAATGTATCTGTTACCTGTACAAAGGGAGAATGTATTGCTTTAATCGGTCCGAACGGTAGCGGTAAAACAACCCTTATCAAGAGCATCCTGGGTATGGTAGTTCCCGATAGCGGTTTTATCACATTCAACGGTAAGAACATCCACCATGACTGGCTTTACCGGGAGCATATCGGCTATATGCCGCAAACAGGCAGATACCCGGATAACATGACGATCGGCCAGATATTCGGAATGATGAAAGATATCCGGAAGAAAAACAAAGCCGATCCAACTGGACGAAGATCTGATAACAGGATTCGGCCTGGATAAATTAATGAATAAGCGTATGCGCACATTATCAGGAGGAACCCGCCAGAAAGTAAGCGCAGCACTGGCCTTCCTTTTTAACCCGGATGTACTGATCCTGGATGAACCGACCGCTGGCCTGGATCCTCTCGCATCGGAAATACTAAAAATGAAGATCATCCGTGAAAAAGAAAAGGGTAAACTGATTCTGATTACATCCCATGTCCTGAGCGAACTGGATGAACTCATAACCCATGTTATCTATATGCAGGAAAGCAACCTGATTTTTCATAAGAGTATTGAAAATCTGCGTAAAGACACGGGAGAAGAAAAATTATCCAAAGCCATTGCATCAGTTATGCTGAAATCATAGCACCATGAAGAAAATTATTAAATATGTGATGGCCGATATACTCAGGAATAAAATCGTTCTCGCCTATACATTTTTCCTGCTGGCCATTTCACTCAGTGTTTTTAATCTGGAAGATAATTCCGAAAAAGGATTGTTAAGTCTCCTGAATATCATTCTGATCATTGTTCCCCTGGTATCCATTATTTTTTCCACCATATATGTTTATAACAGCACTGAGTTTATCGAACTGCTGGTAAGTCAGCCCCTTCGCAGAAAAAAAATATGGATCAGTCTGTTTTCAGGTCTGGCCGGTTCGCTTTCATTTGCGTTTTTTACCGGTGCCGGCATTCCCATCCTGTTGTACTCGCCTACTGCCACCGGATTTACCATGCTGGCAATGGGAATCATTCTTACGATCATATTTGTGGCCATCGCCATGCTGGCTGCCGTGATGACCAGGGATAAGGCAAAGGGTATTGGCATCTCAATTTTACTATGGTTATATTTTTCCCTGCTATTCGACGGACTCGTTCTCTTTATCCTATTTCAATTCCAGGATTACCCACTTGAAAAAGCAATGGTTGGCATCAGTGGACTGAACCCGATAGACCTGGGCAGGATTCTGATTTTACTCAAAATGGATGTCTCGGCGTTAATGGGATATTCAGGGGCCATATTCAAAGATTATTTCGGAACAGAAACAGGATTTATACTCGCGCTGGGCATTCTGTTTCTCTGGATGATCATACCTACCTGGCTCTCCTTAAGGAAGTTCAGCAGGAAGGATCTCTGGAAGCGGATGATCATTTGAACGCATATTTTATAAAACAAGATGAAAAGAGATATCGAAGGTAGTCCGGACATCAGGAAACTGATTGATCATTTTTACGAACGGGTAAGAAAAGACTCTGTAATCGGATATATTTTTACAGACGTGATTAAAGTGAACTGGGAAAAGCACCTGCCGGTTATGTATTCATTTTGGGAAAATACCTTATTTTATACAGGTGCCTACGCCGGCAATCCAATGGTGATCCACCAGCACATTCATCAACTGACTCCATTAAGTATGGAACATTTTGACCGGTGGATCCGGTTATTTACTTCAACGGTTGATGAATTATTTTCAGGCGAGAAAGCAGAGCTTGCTAAACAAAGAGCAGTTAGTATTGCCACGATCATGAAAATAAAAATACTTGGGCAGACCACCTGACTACTTACCTCTGTAGTCTGACTGAAATTTATTTTTACATTTAATAAATATTATGCTACAGGCAATCATTAACATGATTTCGGGTCTTGCAGGGGGAAATATTGCCGGCGCTTCTGCCAAACAATATAATCCTGGTATAATCATCAGTTCTGTTTCCGGACTCATCGGTGGTGGACTTGCCGGAGCGCTGATTAGTTCGATCACGAATTCCGGCGTTAAATTAGATGCAGGAAGTATTATTACCGGAGTTGTAGGATCGGGTGCAGCCGGAGCCATTTTAACAGCCATTGTGGGATTCATAAAATCAAAATTGGATAATAAATAAGAAGGTATAAATTAAAGTAAGCCCCCGCCTGTTAAGGGCGGGGGCTTACAAATTCTGCCTTTGATTATTTTATTTTTGCTTAACAACTGCGGGCGGTGTCCAGTTCCCACTCAGGAACTCTTCAGTGGGCCAGTACATTCTAAGCATTAAATTAAAGGAACCCTCTGGAGCAGGCAGCCAGTTATTTTCTTTATCCTTTCCGGGTGAAGAATGCTGAAAATACAGGTCAACAGAACTATCCGCATTAAACTTTAATGGATTTCTGTTGCCGATCGCATAACGGTTAATCGGATTTTCGGTAAAGTAACCGTCTTTATCATACATCGTGAGTGACCAGAATGCATGTACTGGTGGTGTTTTGCCTTTATCAAAATGTAACACATATTTATTGGCACCATTGTAAGGCTGGCCTTCAGAATCCACGGAACTAGCCGGATAGACAGCGTCTTCCGGAATGTTGGCACCTAATCCACCATAACAAACGATCGCCCTTAAATCATAGTCAGTACCATAATTCCCAAATCCCTTGTAGGCAACAGTCCATCCGTTCACCGGTTTAACCATGGTACCCTTGTCAAATAATTCCTGAAAATATCCGAGAACCATTTTGGGTATTTCTTTCAAAGCAGTCTGCGTGGCAGTGTCGAATGAATTCAAATCGAACTTCAATCCCGGACCGACACCGATTTTAGCAAATTTTGCCATGGCAGGAGTATCCGCGGCCGCAGGCGGATTGGCAACCATCAGATTGTTGACATAATTGAAAAATGCCTCTATTGGCATAGCTGCCAGCTGTGCATTGGGTCCTTCTTTGGAAAGGTTGGGATCTACTGTGCCATCCGGTGCCGTATAGGGCTTGCCCCAGGCGCCTAACGGAGTTATATTGATTTTACGTTCAATGGGCACTACCACTTTAGTTCCGTCCGCTTCGCTGTTTACCTGGATGCGGCCAAGCAGCCATACTATATCTGTCGGCGATTTTATTTCTTTCATACCGACTGGAACGGTTCCTGTCCATTTCGGTCCTGTAATTAGAAATGTATCCGCTAAGGTTCCCGTTGTTCTTTTCCCGGGAGACGAAAATACATTTCCATAGGCATCCAGCATGGGAAGCAGGTAATACCGGCCATTGGTATTCGGAACTGTAAGTACCAATGCATCCATACCCAGGTTAAGAAACCCTGTGTGATAATAAGTATCTGCATTGGGTCTTACCACATCCCTGAATTTCGCATTTGGGAACTGGGTGGCTATTGCCAGCTGATTTATCGGGGCTTTTAGTTCACCGTCTTTCACTTTTACAATATCTGTCACTTTCTTTCTTGTCATATCCATTAATGCCAGCGGCATCGAAAATATAAATGCTGCTTTGGCAAGTGATACTACAGAATCTTTGGAAAGTGATTCAGACGAGGATTTATCAGGGGTCGGGCTACATGAAGCAAATGCGAGCGTCCACAAAAGAATTAAATAAAGACATTTTTTCATAAATAGTATTTTGATTAGCAAAAAACAAAAATAAGTGTTTGAAATCTACATTCGTTTTGGGTCACGACTACTTTCCCATATTGGTTTATTACTCCTGTTTCGCTTATACCATAAAATTTGCATTTAACAGTTAAACCCTTACCCATACTTAAAATACCGACATTTTAACCTGATTATTAAAGCTAAAATCCCTATATGTATTTACCGATTTCATTGTAAGTAACATTTTACGCGGTGGCGGAGTAACCTGACGAGCTTATCAGATAAGCTCATGGCTTCGTTTTTGCATAGGCACAGTAAGCAAATCAATTAACATGAAAATATTCGGCTGGGTACTCCTGGTAGTGGGAGTCGTGATGCTACTGTTCAGAGGCATCAACTTTAAGACGAAAGAGAAAGTGGTTGATCTGGGTCCCGTGGAAATCAATAAAACAGAAAATCACAACATCGGCTGGCCAATATATGCAGGCGGCATACTGACATTGGCCGGAGTAATCATGGTTGTCACCGCATCCAAAAAAAATATCTGATTGCCGGACTTATTGTACGACTTCAAAATCAGATGCTTTCACTTTTCCGAGTTGTTGAAGTTCATCATTGTTCCATCGTTCATCGGGCGCTCCACTGATATACATATTACTGCCGATATCAGCCAGTATCAGCCCATATTTCTTAAGCGCCTTCAGTATAATCTGATCATTCGGCGGGATAAGAGCTTATATCAAAATTTGCCTTCAACCGGATCTTTGCACCAAACGGAAGTGAATACTGGCCTCCCGTGCTGGCAACTTTGTGTGTAGCCGGGGCAATATAGGCGGGTTTAACATTCGATTTCGCCAGTGTAAACCGGATGGCATGATGTATGGCACCGCTTGCCACCTCATCATATTTTACCAGTCCCGGAAAAATCGGAAGTCCGGCTGCATCAGCAGAAGTCCATCCGTCCGTTCGGAGCGCATTGGAAGCAAGATTAAAAATAGCACCTGATGAAGCTTCCCAATGATCTCCATTTACACTGGCATTGTATAATTCATACAACATATCATTGTCTTTATCTACGACCAGTACATGTGAATCTCCCTGACCGTTTCCCTCAACCGGTGCATTCAAAGGAACAGGATAAGGACCGGGATCGCTCTCATCTCCATAATTGCCATCGTATCCATTTGACCGAAAAACAATCGGGACTTTATGCTGGTTTCCACAAACCACTACGAAAGGAATACCAATGGGTGCATTATCCCAGAGTCCACTTCCGAAATCAGCTTTCATTCCCGATGTTGAATAAGCTGCAAGGATCTGACTGCTGGCCGGATCCACTGCGGCAGCAGAAATATCCCTGTTCCAGGCATTGTCTGCCGGGAATATCTGCATACCTAATATATCGGATGTCTTGGCGGAACAGGAATTGTTAGTTCCGCTTGTTGTATCTGTCCCGCCGCCATTGACCGGGTGATCAAGGGTATCAATACTTCTTTTCGAGCAGGCGGTAATGAATAGTAAAAGTACAATAGTAAAAAAACGAATAGATTGTTTCATGGGGTTGGATTGGACAACATAAGGGAACAAAATGCATACCAATTAAGCGTAAGGCTTAAGGCTGAACGCTTAACGCCGAACGCTTAACGCTTAACGCCACACTGTTTTTGTATCTTTCAAGGCTAATCTATAGCCATAACCCATAACCCATAACCCATAACCCATAACCCATAACCATAACCCATAACAACTAACAATTGAGAACATGCGAATACAGATTATCCTCCTGTTATTTCTGATATGCCATATCCACGCAGATGCCCAGCAAAAAATATCAGTAGATATATGTGTTTATGGTGCTACTTCAGGAGGCGTGATCGCGGCTTATACTGCGGCAAGGCTTGGGAAAAAAGTTGTGCTGGTCACTCCTGCCGCCCATTTGGGTGGCCTGAGCAGTGGTGGTTTGGGCAATACGGATATTGGAAACAAAATTGCAATCACCGGTCTTGCCCGTGATTTTTATCAACGCATCGGACATCACTATGGAAAATCTGAGCAATGGATTTTCGAACCGCACGTGGCTGAAGAAATTTTTAATGCATATATCCTGGAAGCGGGCGTACAGGTAATTTACCATCAGGTACTGACTGCCGTTATTAAAACGGGCAATCATCTTCGGGAAATAAAAACCTCCCCTGTCGACAATGGTTCAGTTCAATCCGCCATCATCGTGCAATCAAAAGAATTTATAGATTGTTCATATGAAGGGGATCTGATGGCGATGACCGGCGTTTCATATATGGTCGGCCGCGAAAGCAATGAGCTGTACCATGAGACTTATAATGGAGTGCAGCTTCTCGATAAACATCAGTTTCCCGATGGCGTAGATCCATACAGGGAGGCAGGTAAACCGGAAAGTGGATTGCTATGGGGAATAACTAATGCCCCTCCTGCCTTGCGCGGAACAGGAGATAATAAACTGCAGGCATATAATTTCAGGTTGTGCCTGACAGACAGCCAGGAAAACAGAATTGAAATATCAAGACCTGTAGAATATGACAGCACCCGTTATGAACTGTTGCTTCGCTATCTGGTAGTGAAAAATCCCCAATCACTGGAAGATGGTGTATTAAATATCAACCGGATGCCGGGGAGAAAAACCGATATCAACAATAATGGTCCGTTTTCAACTGATATGATTGGAATGAATTATGACTATCCGAACGGTAACCCGGAAACCCGCAAAAGGATTGTTTATGATCATATGAATTATAATAAGGGATTACTATTCTTCCTCGGACATGACAAACGCGTGCCTGAAAATCTCCGAAATGAAATGCTGCAGTGGGGTTACCCAAAGGATGAATTCAAAGATAATGATCACTGGTCACCCCAATTGTATATACGTGAGTCCAGGAGAATGATTGGAGCTTATATAATGACAGAAGCAAATTGTACAGGAAAAATAAGAGCAGATGATGGAATCGGGCTGGCGGCCTATACGATGGACTCACATAATTGCCAGCGGGTTGTCGTTCATGGCATGGTCAAAAATGAAGGTGATGTCCAGGTGGGTGGTTTCCCGCCTTATCCCGTTTCATACCGCTCCATTGTTCCAAACCAAAATGAATGTTCCAACCTGCTCGTGCCTGTTTGTTTATCGGCCAGCCATATTGCCTATGGGTCGATCCGGATGGAACCGGTATTCATGGTGCTCGGACAATCCGCTGCAGAGGCTGCTGTCATGGCCATTGACATGAAGTTGCCCGTACAGAAAATCCCGGTTGAAAGACTACAGCAGAAATTGAAAGATAATCCGCTTGTACAGCATAAATGAATGTATTCCATACTTTGGCGATTCCTGCTAAGTATTTATCAGAACCGTATATTTCATTTATATAAGTTGGAGATTGCAAAAACAATAAATTTGCATGAGTAAATATTTAGGATTTAAAATTTCTAAAAGTGTTAGAGAACAACTATATCTCCAGTGTCATAAAACAGTTTACACAATACAAAATTCTTGGAGAAAAGGCGATAGCCCAGGTTCCGGATGGCAAAATAAGCTGGCAATATAATTCCGAAACAAATAGTATTGCAATTATTGTCAAACACCTGGCTGGGAATATGCTTTCCCGCTTTACGGATTTTTTCACCAGTGATGGAGAAAAAAAATGGAGAAACCGGGATGGTGAATTTGAAAGTAACAACCTCTCCAGAGACGAAATGATGTCTCTTTGGAACAGCGGCTGGAATTGCCTGTTCAATGTATTGAACGGACTGTCCGCGCAGGATCTGTCGAAAAAAGTACTTATCCGCAATGAGGAGCATACCGTGATGGAAGCAATCAACAGGCAACTGACACATTATGCCAGTCATATCGGACAAATAATATTCATTGCGAAAATGATTTGTGATCAGGACTGGAAGTCATTGTCTATCCCGCGAAATGCTTCCGCTGCATTCAATAGTAAAATGGGGCTTTAACATCATAAGGCCGAAAATTTCCATAACTTGGAAGGGAAAAGATCGGGTGTACAAGATAATTCCATATTGCATTGGCTTGCTCCTATGGCTTCCAGGCAAACTGACTGCCCAACGGGTTATTTATTCCGACATACTATAGCAGCCACGCTGCTGTCCGGCTCCAGGTGATCGGAAAATCAGGAAATTTTTACTGGGTGGAAAAACTGCAGCGGCAGAAATCAGCAGGCCGGGAAAAATTCAATAGTAAATTAGAGATCCAGCGATTTGGTTTATATGATAATAAACTCAATCCCGTTACCGAGCTGATACCGCAAAATATTCCGGGAACCATGAAGCAATGGTTAATGACCGGAGAAAAAACCCTCGATCAAATTATTGTAACAACAGTAGACGGATGGACCAGGATAATCTGCAATCGCTACCAGGCAAATCAAAATACCATTTCTAACCAGATAGACAGCCTTCCTTATTCCGCCACTGCATCCAATTTGCTGTTGGTAAGATCCGGGGATCATTCAAAAAATCTTCTGGTTGCTTTTGAAAATTCCAATCCTTCATTTACACGTATACATGCCCTGATGTTTGATTCGGAATGGAACAGTATTTATCACCAGGTTATAGACAAGGCAATATTCGCACAACCCTGCATCCAGGATGAAGAGATAGGCTTTCCAGCAGAAAGTTTTGACAACCTGCCCATCAAACTTGCAGACAATGGGGAATGGCTGATGGCGACGCCTTCGCGTACCAGTCAGAATTTTTCACTTTTTCATGCCTGCTCAAATGGCAGCGATTTCTATTTCAGGGAAATTCCTGTTTCACCTTTTTACAAAATGGAAGACATAGCCATGTCTATAGATGATGAAAACCAGGAAATGAGTTTGGCTTTATTATCCGGATATAAGAATTCGTCCCTGAAGAATGTACAAATTTGCAATTACTCTTTAAAGCAGGGAAAATTCGAATTCGATTCGTCGTACCATTTTAATACACAGGTCCGCGACATCCGTGCCAAAAACCTGAGTAACCAAAGCTTTGTCGCAGTCCCCGGCGGTGGCTTTATGCTTTTGAAAGAATATGGCTCACCCTTCGAATTTGAAAAACCGGTAATTCCCGTTATGAATAACCTGGAAACTGCCTATCTGCTGGCAAATTATCATGAAGCCAATATGGGTGATGAAAATATAAAACCCGGATTTACACAGAGCCCGGGACTGAGTCCCATACCATTTATCCGGAACCGGGGAGATCTAAATCTTTTTTATTTCCCGGCCATAAAAACAGACAGCACCTGGAGTGGGATCATGGAACTGGAACAACATGCTGAAATCAATAACCCCGACCTCTCCTATCTGCTTGTTCCTTCAGGGAATAAAATTTATATCATTTATAATAGTATGAATGGATTTACGGATCCGCTCGCAACATCTACGACACTTAATAAGGGCGGACAGACATTGGATGACGCATTGATATTCTGGAAAATGAATAAAATGCTGAACTTTCAACGGTCACATCGTTTTTCTGAAACTGAAGTTGCTGTACCCTACATGGATCCTGCGCGAAGTGGATTTGCTATTATCAGGCTTAAATAGTTTTCCCAATTTTTCGTGGATGTTTGGCCGTTAGTCGTCAAGCATCATTTTATTTTATCCCTTCTCTGCTTCACCTCACGCCAGGTCGTTAATATGATCCCCTGATCCTCCAATGCTTTTTTAAATCTGGGATTCATCATTGCAAGCAAATCTCCTTTCCGGGTCGGTCCGCTATCAGAAATAAATTTAAAATCCGGGCCTGTTTCCGTGCAATGCATGATCATCATCGTGAGTCCCGGTCTAAGGGATTTAAGAGCATCAATATATTTATCCGTTTTAAATGCATCCAGTTTTTTGTCGTCAGTAGCTATATCTGCGGGAATGTTCCATTCATAACTGTAATTATGAAGATCATCGAGTACCGGAAGACCGGCATTCCAGAGCATTTTACCCAGCTGCCGCAATTGAATGATGGTTGCATCAGAAAAATGCATTTGTGCCTGGATCAGGGCATCCGCACCTCCCGGAAGCATTACCGGGGTATTATTTTTAATTCCAAGATTTATATATCGCATAAGGAATTCGGGAGATCCATATACCGTTCCCATATGGGTATCATAATGGGTGGGTATAAAACCCATTAAACGGGCTTTTTCAACCTGCGCATTCATTTCCATATCCACTTCGTCCGCATTTGAATGCATAACTACTTCTTCCACAGATTTCCACAGGTAACCTGCTGAATCAACCAGGCCGGGAGTATTCTTCCGCCCGGAGAGGGGACCCCAGCGATATTGATCCCATTCTGAAGTCAGGGTCAGATGTAATCCGGCATCTATTTGCGGATGGGCTTTCAGAAATTCTACGAATCCGGGAACCCAGGAACATGGCATCATGACACTGACCGAGGTAGAAGCCCCCTTGGTTAGAGCCATTTCAGCCCCTTCATTGGAGTCAAAACTCATTCCGGCATCGTCTACATGAAGGATTAATACCCTGGCTCCCCTGGGGAAACCAAGACGGTCGGCAAAAGTCGAATCCTGGCCCCGGGCGGAAACAACGCATGATATAAATATGAATATCAATAGTTTAAGCCGTATTCCCCGCATAAAAGAAAGTTTGTAATAAAGGTAACAAAGCTCTTTCATCTGTAGTCTTATGGATAGAAATGATAAATAAAATGACATTCATCAATCTTTTTTCACCGTCTATACATATTATTATGCCATTCATACTACTATGTTTTGCATAGTACTAATGAAACTATTAGCTTTGTATCATCAATCAAAAAACACAAACCAATAAAAACAAAAAAATGAAAAAGAGAATCCTGCTTTTAAGCATTGCCCTGGTAAGTCTTACTGCTTTCAGCTTTGCCGCAGATGCACCCACCGCCATCAGTAAAAATGTAATCAGTTCTTTCAACAAACAATTCTCCAATGCCCGCGATATCAAATGGGAACACAAAGCAAATTTTGAAAAAGCCCAGTTCACCGTGAATGATATGGTATTATATGCCTATTTCAATAATAATGGAGAATTGCTGGCCTTAACCCGTTTTATCAGCCCGAATCAGTTACCCCTTGAACTCCTGACCTCTCTTAAGAAGGATCATGGCGGATATTGGATCAGCGACCTTTTTGAAATACATACAGAAGCAGGCACTGCTTATTATGCCACACTCGAAAATGCTGATCAGATTACAATTTTGAAATCTGAAGGCACCAGCGGATGGCAGATTTTTCAGAAAGAAAAGAAAAATAGTGTTGAATAAGAACATTGGATCATCTAAAAAATAAAAGGAAAGATCCGGTTAAAGATCTTTCCTTTTCCATGAATAGCATTTCCCCACTCTACATCGCGCCTAATTGTTTCAGGTATTTTTCGGAATTCGCCCTTACAGGCGGTGCAGGATTCATACTCAATGCCTTTTTGAAATTTACGATGGCATTTTTCTTATCTCCTGCCAACGCATACGCTTCACCCAAACTATCCCAGGTGTTCGGATTATCCGGATGTTTCTGAGTATTCAATTTCAGTGCATCAATCGCCTCGCTGAATTTATTGGAAGCCAGCAACTGATATCCATAAGCATTCAGTTGAGCGTCTGTTGCCAATGCCACTGCATCTTTCATTATTTTAGCAGCCGCCACGCTGTCTCCCGCTTTTTTCAATAAGCCTGCTTTTATCGTCAGGCCCCCATAATTCGGATCAGGGGTGAGCGATCTGTTTACCCATTTCATAGCCTGTGCCGTATCAATATTATGGGTTAATCCATAGTTAGCGGCAGCATTCAGATTCTGATAATAGAATCCTGTTTGTCCAGCCAATATTTCTTTTGCATTTTCCATTACAATTTCATCCACCGCAAATTCAATCTTAACAGGAAATTGCTTTTTAGCCCAGTTTAGATCCAACTCCGCCATGGTTCTTCCGACGCTGTCGAAGGAATAGTTTAGCTTTTCAGTATAAACCGGAACATCCCGTATAATTATTTTTGCCCTCATCTGATCCTGCTTTGGATCATACCTAAAGGCTCCCCATGATTTGTATTCCCTGGAAAGTATAACTTCTCCAGTATTGTCTTTGTTAATCACAAAAAATAATCCGTAGTTTCCGGCAGGGACCGGGACGCCTTCCACTTTTGCATCATGGGATAAATGGAGCACGGTATTTTCATTAGCACCGGCGCGCCAGGGAGATTCCAGACCGATTGCTGAACCATTCTTATCCCATCCGTAAGGAACCAGGACTCCCCAGACCTCTCGACCACGAATAGAAGGCCGGGAATAATTGACTGAGACTACAGAAATTCCAACTGTTTGAGATACGCTTGCGGCAGGGCTTGGTTCCCTTGGCAGCCAGGGTTGCTGCGCCTGGATTATAAAACAACTGCAGAAAAAACTTAGAAAAAATCCTATTCGGATAACTGTTGGCTTGGTCATAAAAAACGGTTTTTGAGTGAAGCAAAGTTTAAGTTAAGTTTTTGCCAAACAGATTCACCCTCAATTACCGGAACGGCAAAACGACTGTTTAAAAGGTCTGTCAGGATGGGTTAACCTTTCTGCTTTAAATAATCATATAGACCCAGGCGGCAAGTAAGCCTCCAGCGATCGGGCCTACAATTGGAATCCAGGAATAACTCCAGTTGCTGCCTTTTTTATCTTTTATCGGGAGAATGAAATGCATAATCCGCGGTCCGAAGTCCCGGGCGGGATTGATCGCATAGCCGGTGGTTCCGCCCAGGGATAGACCAATGGACCAGACCAAAAATGCAACTGGTAAGGCACCGATGGATCCCAAACCGATACGGGTTTTGCTTTCGATAATTTCACCTCCCGTGATATAAAATACTGTAAAGACTAATACAAATGTTCCTATCGCTTCACTGATCAGGTTTGCGAGATTATCGGGGATGGAAGGTCTTGTTGAAAATGCAGCAAGTTTTAACCAGGGATCCGTAGTCCTGTTGAAATGATCGCGGTACATTAGCCAAACCAAAAATGCTCCACTCATCGCCCCAATCATTTGTGCGAATATATATGGCAACACCGATGACCAAGCCAGTTTTCCGGAAACCGCCATAGCAATGGTAACAGCCGGATTCAAGTGTGCACCACTATAAGGAGTTGCAATCACAACACCTACATAAACAGCCAGTGCCCATCCTGTTGTAATCACTATCCATCCACTGTTATGCCCCTTGGTGTCGGTCAAAACCACATTGGCAACAACACCGTTTCCGAGCAGCACCAATGTGCCGGTACCTATTAATTCAGCAAGAAATGGGGTCATATAATTTTGATTTATTTTTTACTCCATACCTGCGCCGCATTCACCGCCTGTTTCCATGAATCAATACCCACGAGCATTGCGGCATTTGATGTTGCCGGAATAAATTCCCGTTCAGATTTCCACCATTGGGTAATTTCCGCTGTGTCTTTCCAGAATCCAACGGCCAGGCCGGCTAAGTAAGCCGCACCGAGTGCGGTCGTTTCCGTTATTTCCGGTCTGATCACTTTGCAACCCAGCAGATCAGCCTGGAACTGCATAAGAAGGTTATTCGCTGTGGCTCCCCCATCCACTCTTAACTCTCTGATTGAAACACCCGAATCCGCTTCCATTGCTTTCAGTACATCCATGGTCTGATATGCAATGGATTCCAGGGCTGCTCTCGCAATATGCGCCGCTTTCGTACCTCTTGTAATACCCACCATGGTTCCACGCGCATCTGCATTCCAATAAGGTGCTCCGAGTCCGGCGAATGCAGGCACAAAGAAAACTCCATTGGTATCAGGCACCTGGTTAGCTAATGTTTCTATTTCAGAAGAATCCCGAATGATTCCCAGCCCGTCCCGCAGCCATTGCACAACTGCGCCTGCAATAAAAATACTTCCTTCGAATGCATACTGGATCTGCCCGTTTATTTTCCATGCAACCGTTGTAAGCAGGTTGTTTTTTGATTCGACAAAAAGGTCGCCGATATTCATCAGCATAAAACAACCTGTGCCATAAGTATTTTTTACCATCCCTTTTTCCAGGCACATTTGTCCGAATAAAGCAGCATGCTGATCACCCGCAATACCTGAGATCGGAATTTTCTCGGACAGAATACTTTTATCTGTATCTCCATAATATTCGCTTGACTCTTTTACCTGCGGCAACATGGATCGGGGAATGCCGAAAATCTGTAATAATTCTTCGTCCCATTGCTGCTCCCGGATATTATATAACATGGTGCGGGAGGCATTGGTAACATCTGTCGCATGCACGGTACCGTTAGTCAGTTTCCAGACCAGCCAGGAATCTACCGTACCAAATGCGAGTTTTCCGTCGGTGGCCTTTTTTCCTGCACCTGGAACATTGTCCAGAATCCAGCGAATTTTGGATCCCGAGAAATATGCGTCGATGACCAGGCCGGTCTTGGAACGAATTTTTTCCGACAAGCCTGATTGTTTCAACTGTTCACAAAAAGGCGCCGTTCGCCTGTCCTGCCATACGATCGCATTGTATACAGGCTCGCCGGTTTCGCGGTCCCAGACGATTGTCGTCTCCCGTTGGTTTGTAATTCCAATAGCTGCAATTTCCGAAGGAACGGCGCCGATTTTTAGTCGGGCTTCTGATGCAACACTGGCTTGTGAGGACCAGATTTCGAGCGGGTCGTGCTCGACCCAGCCGGGTTTGGGAAATATCTGAGTGAATTCCTTTTGAGCAATAGATTTTATGCGGCCAGTATGGTCGAACAAAATGGCACGCGAACTGGTGGTACCCTGATCCAGGGCGAGAATATATTTTTTCATTAGCAGGCGTATCTCTTATAGCGATGACCGTTAGCCGTTTGCCGTTGAACGTCATCTATTAACCATCAACCAAATAATTCTTTGCAACCGAATTGAAAGATAGCAATTGTTCTTTTTCCCAGAATGCATCTTTTTTTAATTCAACGGCCATTAAGTGTGCGACCGCCGGCGCCATAGCCAGGGCAGCCCGTGCATCCAGGAAAAGAGCCCGGGTACGGCGGGCGAGGATGTCTTCAACTGTTCTTGCCATTTCATTCCGGACGGCCCATACAACTTCTGCGCCTGTATAAGGAAGTCGAGGATCCAGGATTTCTTTCCAGGCAGGATTTTCCTTCGTCAGGATTTTCAGTGCAGCCGCATCTGACCCATATACAAAAAATGGATCGCTCCAGTCTGCAGAATCACTGAATCCATGCAGGGCAAGCGTTTTGGTGATATTTCGCCGGCGTGGTAAGCTGGCTACAAGGATCGCCCGGTCCACGGTTTCCTCCGCCATCTGGCGGTATGTGGTCCATTTCCCACCAGTAATGGAAATCAGTCCCGATTGCGAAACAATCAGTTTATGTGATCTTGATATTTCCTTTGTTTTTTGACTGTCTCCCTGGGGAGCAGCAAGAGGGCGAAGGCCTGCGTATACACTCAGCACATCTTTTCGGGTGGGCTTCATCGTTAGATAGACTGCCGCCGTATCCAGGATGAATTGTATTTCTTCTTCCAGGGCTTTCGGTTCCATTTGATGCGCATCCAGTGGTGTATCGGTAGTTCCCACCAGGGTCCGGTCATGCCAGGGAATGGCGAATAATACCCGGCCATCTTTTGTTTTTGGAATCATCAGCGCATCGCGGGATCCGAGGAAGGATTTATCGAACACCAGGTGGATGCCCTGGCTGGGTCTGACGAGGGGCCCGGATTCAGGCATATCCATTATTAAAATTTCATCCACAAAAACACCGGTCGCATTTACTACTGCCTTTGCACGAATCGAATAGCTATTGCCCGTTTCAAGGTCAGTTGCCGAGACTCCTTTTATCTTATTACCTTCTTTTATTAAACTGGTAACCCGGAAATAATTTAGTGTGGTGCCCCCCTGTTCAAGAGTAGTTATCGCCAGGCTAACCGCCAGCCTCGCGTCATCAAACTGGCCATCATGATATAATACACCGGATTTCAGATTTTCCTGTTGAATATTAGGTATGCGCTGAATGAGTTCTTTTTTCGAAATAAGCCGGGATCGTCCAAAACTTCTTTTGCCGGCCAGGAGGTCATAAACTGATAGTCCTATGGAATAAAAAAAACTACTCCACCAGGAGTAATTCGGTATAATGAAACTTTCATTACGTACAAGGTGAGGTGCATTGTGTAATAACCTTCCACGCTCGCGCAGCGCTTCTATAACCAGGCCGATATTACCCTGAGCCAGATAACGTACACCACCATGTACGAGTTTGGTACTCCTGCTTGAAGTTCCTTTCGCAAAATCGGATTGTTCAAGCAACAGTGTTTTGAATCCGCGGGAAGCGGCATCCAATGCAACGCCCAATCCGGTAGCACCACCTCCGATGACGATGAGATCCCAACCGGCCGCCGGATTCTTCAATCTTTCAATCAACTCCTCTCTTACAATCTCCATCCAAAAATCTTTTAGTTAAGTATCAGTCGTTTATTGTTCAACCAGGTTTTCGGGTATATGGTATATCGATATGCCTTCAATGGTTGGATCCGCTTTTGAATCATTGATACGGATCCTGATCCGGTTACATTGTCGCGCAGGAAAACTAATGATACGCTGACTGCCGATGGTAGTATATTTATTATGATAAGTCAACAGACTGCCGTCATACATTTCAATACTAAAAGACTTAACCGACTGACCGTACTGTACAGGTTCCTTCAATATAATACAGTTCACGGTTTGTTTATGATTGAAATAAATGTCCAGGTACCGGTTGTCAGAGAAGGGCTGAAGGTTTTTAGTTTTCATCGCAGAGTCAGGCTTTGTTTCACTGATTTCGGTAAATGAACTTGTCACATCTTTGCCACCGAGATAGATGTACCCCTTTTCGTTTCTGATAAGTTCATTTTGAAAACTTTCTGTGCGAAGGCGGGCAAATTCCATAAGCGATGCAGAGTCAAAGGATGAAATGAGTCCACCTGGATCCGGTGGCACATTTAAAATCAGGTTGGCTCCGCGCCCGACAGACTTCAAATAAATATCAAAAAGTTTTTCAGGAGATTTTACCAGGCTGTCTTCCCTGGAATGATAAAACCATCCCGGCCGTATGCTCACATCGCATTCCGCCGGTATCCAGTTTTTGCCTTCTATATTTCCCTGATTCAACGTATCATTGGGAGGAGCCCCCAAACCACGGCTGAAGCCAGCCGTATCCAGCAGATTCCAATTTGTTGTTCCTGCTATACCGTTTTCGTTCCCTACCCAACGCATATCCGGTCCGATATCACTAAACACCATCGTGTTCGGTGCTATTTCGCGGATAGTGGCTTCAAATGCATGCCAGTCATATATTTGTTTTTTACCGTTCGGTCCTTCCCCATTTGCACCATCCCACCAGAATTCAAAGAATGGCCCATATTTACTTACTACTTCTTTCATCATATTTATAAATACCTGGTTGTAGGCAGGTGTTCCGTAGGCCGGATGGTTCCTGTCCCAGGGTGAGAGATACACTCCCATTGACAATCCATATTCCCGGCAGGCCGCCGATAATTCTTTTAATACATCCCCCTTCCCCTTTCTCCAGGAACTTTTTGCAACCGTATGTTTTGAGTAAGCACTGGGCCATAAACAAAATCCATCATGATGCTTAGCCGTGATAACGATCCCGGTTGCACCGGCGGCCCTGGCGATCCGGCACCACTGGCGGCAATCCAGTGCAGTCGGATTAAAAACCTCTTCTTTCTCGGAGCCTTTCCCCCATTCCAAATCAGTAAAAGTGTTGGGACCGAAATGCATAAATAAATAAAAAGGTTTTTTTTGCCAGGCCAGTTGCCTGTTGTCAGGCAAAGGAGCCACTGAAGTTTGGCTCAGAGTAGACAGATAAGCAAAAAGATAACAGGTGATTAAGAAACTTTTCATTTTAATTGTATAAGCGATTCGATTTATGAAACTATGAAAACGTTTCAGATTATCGTATTTAGTCGCTGCACTATTCTTTACTTAACTTAATTTCGCGCTATCAAAAAAGACATGTCATTCTTCATTAATAAAGTGGTTGTGGTTACGGGTGGAACGGACGGGATTGGAAGGGCCCTCATCGGACTGCTGATCGAGGCCGGGGCCAAGGTGGCCACCTGTGGCAGACATCATGACAAACTCTATGCCCTGCAGCTGGAATATTCCCAGATCATGCTGCATACGATGGTCTGCGATGTAAGTCATGAAGAGGAGTGCAAACGGTTTATCCACTCAACTGTTGAAACATTTGGCAGCATTGATATCCTTATCAATAATGCGGGTATCAGTATGCGTTCTTTATTCGACGATGCCGATACAGATGTGATTCGTCGCCTGATGGACGTCAACTTCATGGGTGCGGTCTACTGCACCAAAGCCGCACTTCCATATATCATTGAACAAAAAGGCACAATCGTCGGAGTATCATCCACTGCCGGTTACCGGGGTCTTCCAGGAAGAAGCGGCTATTCGGCCTCTAAATTTGCCTTGCAGGGTTGGCTCGAATCGCTGAGGACCGAACTCTGGGACACGGGTGTGCACGTCATGTGGGTCTCCCCTGGTTTTACCGCGTCCAATATCCGCAATGCTGCATTAGATAGTCATGGCGTCGGGCAGGGAGAAAGCCCGCTCGACGAATCCAAACTCATGAGTGCAGAAACCTGTGCCAAATATATTCTGAACGCCATAGAAAAAAGGAAGAGGGTGCTTGTGCTTACCTTCACCGGGAAGCTGACGGTTTTTTTAAATAAATTTTTCCCTTCCCTGGCGGATAAGCTGGTACACCGGCATTATTTCAAAAACGGGGAACTGATCAGATAAGGGACCGGCATATTTTAAAATGAACCTCTAAGATGGCGCTTATCACCCTTACTTCCGACTTCGGCCAGCAGGATTATATAGCCGGTGCGGTTAAGGGACAACTTCTGCAAATTGATCCTACATTCCGGATCCACGATATTTCCCACCAGGTTGCTTCATTCAATTACCCTCAGGCGGCCTATATCTGCCGCAATGCGCTCTGGCAGTTTCCGGCGAATACTTATCATATCATATTGGTCAACCTATTCGAACAAAAACCGGATTACCTGTTACTCGCCTCTGCAAACGGGCAGTATATTTTTTGCGCCGACAACGGTTTGCTTCATATGATACTTCCGGTAAAACCGGACCTGGTAGTTGGCCTGCCCCTGGATAAAAATGAAATCAAAAATACCCTTTATTGTACCAGGCAGATCGGCCTGGCTATCCAGGCATTGGAATCAGGTGCCAGCCCATCTACGCTGGGCGATCCGGAGATAAAATATATAGAGAAAAATGATCTTCGGCCGCTGTTGGGTGACAACTATATAGAAGGTCAGATCATTTTCATCGACAAATTCGAGAATGTGATCGTAAATATCACCAGGGATGAATTCGAGGCCCAGCGGCGGGGCCGTAGTTTCCGCATTGTTTTCAAAAGAAATGAAATCATCGACCGGATCAGTGAATCCTATGCCGACGTACCCCAGGGTGAAAAACTGGCTCTATTTAACTCCGCCAACTATCTTGAGGTAGCGATCAATAAGGGTAACGCCGCTGGACTGTTCGGTTTACAGGACTTCACGGACCAGTCTCTGCAACACCATTTATTTTACCAGACTGTTAAGGTATACTTTGAATAGTGTGGTAGTGTGCTAGTGTGGTAGTGTGGTAGATGAAAAAGCCAATATTATTACCCAAATACTCCAATCTCACACTACCATACTACCACACTACCACACTACCACACTTTTAACGCCTATTTGCACATTGGTTTCTCTATATTTGTCACTCCTAAAAATCAACGGAATATGAACTTTAAGAAGGTGAATAACATATCAGGCTGGGTGGTTTGTCTAATTGCCTGTATGGTATACATTCTAACGATGGAAGCCAATGGTAGTTTCTGGGATTGCGGAGAATTTGTATCCAGCGCCTATAAACTGCAGATCCCTCACCCCCCCGGCGCTCCGCTTTTTGTCATGATGGGACGCTTTTTCATTATACTTTTCGGCGACAATCCCAATACGGCAGCCCGGGCCGTAAATTTCATGAGCGCTATCCTGAGCGGACTGACCATCCTTTTCCTTTTCTGGTCTATTACCCATTTTGCCCGTAAAATCGTTCAGAAAACCTCCCTGGCCCTGGATTCTCAACAAATTTTCACCATTATGAGCGCAGGTGTTGTGGGCGCCCTGGCCTATACTTTTTGCGATTCGTTCTGGTATAGTGCCGTTGAAGGGGAAGTCTATGGTTCATCCTCTTTTTTTACCGCACTTGTTTTCTGGGCTATACTGAAATGGGAAGATGAAGCCGAGAAACCTGAATCCGACCGCTGGATAATTTTCATATTTTATATGATGGGGCTCTCCATCGGCGTGCATTTATTAAACCTGCTCACGATACCAGCCATCGTAATGGTATATTATTATAAAAGGTATACTCCCACCGCCTGGGGTTCAGTATTTGCTTTTTTCATTGGATGTTTAATTACAGGGCTCATCCAGAAATTTGTGATCCAATATACCATCAAGGGCGCAGCCTGGTTTGATATTCGCTTCGTCAACGACCTGGGCCTGCCCTTTTTCAGTGGTTTTGCTTTTTTCTTCATCGCGCTGACGGCCCTTCTCGTATTTGGTATCCGATATGCCATCCGAAAAAAATATTACCTCCTTAAAATCGGCATCTGGTGCATCTCGTTTATGCTGATCGGCTATTCCACTTATTTCACTACGATGATCCGTTCTAATGCCGATCCCGCAGTCGATATGTTCAATGTAGATAACCCGGTGACACTGGTTGGTTATTTGAGCCGCGACCAGTATGGAGACTGGCCGATTGTTTATGGTCCGGATTATACAGACAGGCCCACACGTGTTGAAGGCAGCGACCAGTATATTAAAGGAAAAGACAAATATATAGTGAGCGGAAAAAGTATCGGGCAGGACTGGAGCAATACACCATCCTCCCATTTCTTCCCCCGCATGTGGGATAACAGCAACGATCGTGGACAGACTGATGTGTACCAGGCCTATGGAAATGTGGCAGAGGGTGATCAGCCCACCATGGGAAATAATATCCGGTATTTTATTTCCTATCAGACCTATTGGATGTATCTGAGGTATTTTTTCTGGAATTTCTCCGGTAAACAAAATGATCTTCAGGGATTTGGAAATATAAGGGATGGAAATGCCATTACCGGAATTCCTTTTATCGATAATTACTTCTACGGTGACCAGAGTAAAATGCCAGACAGCATTCATACCAGGAATAAATCTTATAACAGGATGTATGCGCTGCCTTTTATTCTGGGACTGATCGGACTGTTTTACCAGTACAATAAAAACAGACGGGACTTTATTATCAACATGCTGCTCTTCTTTTTCACCGGCATGGCCATTGTAATCTACCTGAATCAGGCAGGTCAGCAGCCCCGCGAAAGGGATTACGCTTATGTGGGATCTTTTTATGCTTTTGCTATCTGGATAGGACTGGGGGTAATCTGGGTAAAGGAAAAATTTGAGAAGTTTATGAAGGCGCCTGTTGCGAATTATGTTTCTGCCGGTCTTTGCCTGCTGGCTGTACCCGTGTTAATGGGGAACCAGGAATGGGATGATCATGACCGTAGCAAAAAGACACTGGCGCGCGATCTGGCAAGGGATTACCTCGAAAGTTGTCCTCCCAATGCCATGCTATTTTCTTTTGGTGATAATGACACCTATCCGTTATGGTATGCCCAGGAAGTAGAAGGTATACGGACGGATGTACGGGTGGTAGTTAATAGTTTGCTGGGAACAGACTGGTACATGAACGAACTCCGCTATAAGGTGAATAAGAGCGCTCCCTTCGATATCATATTTACCCCGGAACAAATCCAGGGAAGCAGAAGGGATATTGTTTATGTGGCTCCGCTGCCTGGCTTTGACCAGAAAAAATATTACGACCTCTTTGACATCCTGAAAAATGTGGTGGGCAGTGACGATCCGAAATATACGCAGCAGCAGGACGAAGATATTCTCAATATACTGCCGGTTAGGAAACTAACGGTACCTGTTGACATGGAAGCCGTCAAAGCCAGAGGACTGATCCATGAAGGCGACAGTGTACTCAGTGAATTAAAAATTGATATCCCCAGCCGTTCTTATTTATTAAAGAACGACCTGGCTATTTATTCAATCATAGCGGCTAATCACTGGAAACGCCCCATTTGCTTTACATCGACCCAGGAACTCAATGATCTTGGACTTTCTAAATTTGTACGCCTCCGGGGACTTTCTTATGAGCTGGTACCTTTTGATAAGGGCGGAGTGGACAATGATGCGGCCTATAATGCTATCATGAACCATTTCGCGTATGGCGGTGCAAACAAATCAGGTGTGTATTATGACGAAGAAAACCGGCGCCATCTTAACAGCATTCGTATGGCACATTCCCAGGTTGCAGCCAGCCTGGCGGACGCGGGGAAAAAAGATTCAGCCAGAAATATTCTCGAGCATTTTGATAAAAGCGTGCTTGAATCTAATTTTCCCTATGGTATGACTTCAAACCGGGGGAACCAGCAGGACGCCATATCAACTGATTTCCTGCAGTCATGTTATATTTCCGGCGACCTCACGCTGGCTAAAAAAGTGGAAGCATCTCTGAAGAAGGATTTGCAACAGCAGATGCGGTATTATAAGGCACTGGGAGATGAAATGAATGATGACCAGCTTGCGACCAATGCCTATATGCTCCTGCAGGGTAAGGGGGGAACGCTTTCAGACCGGCAGCAACCTTTCAAACAGGATATATTCACAACTTACAGAATGCTGATGCAGATTGATCAGATGGACAAACAGTTTAATGCCAAGCCGCCGGCTGATACCAAACTTAAATAGAAGAATTCAATTTAATATGACCCGCCTCCCGTGCTGAACACGGGAGGCTTTTTTTTAGAAGAATTTGATCCTTTTGGTCAAAGGATTGTTATTCAGGTTATAAGGGCCATTGATGACTCACCGTAAGAAACTGTCAGATTTTATTAAAAAAGCTTTCAGAATCGGTCCTTCCGCTTTAAGCTTAAAATGTACTAACTTGAAAATATGATCGGTTTTCACTTTGGAAAATATGACCCGAAGAAGGATGGCAAATCTAAGTTCGACCAGTTGCTGGACATCTTTATGCAGCTACTCACCTATACCAATGGAGATGTAAACGAAGCCCTGCAATGGATGAACCAGCTGGATAAAGAATATGAAATGACAGAAGGCGAATATGGCATGGGGGATTTTATTGAAGATTTAAAGGACAAGGGCTATATCGACGAGAATAAACAAACCGGATCTATCACAATCAGCCCAAAAACCGAACAGGGCATTCGTAAACGATCGCTGGAAGAAATTTTCGGCAAACTAAAAAAAACAAAATCGGGGGATCATAATACTTTCAAACCGGGCGGAGGAGATGAAATAAATCCCGAAACGCGGCCTTTCCAGTTTGGTGACCAATTGGAGCATATTGATTTTACGGAATCTATCCGCAATGCCCAGATCAATCATGGCATCGAATCTTTTCATATGCAGGAAGATGACCTGAAGATCCGGGAAACGGACTATAAAACGCAGACTTCCACCGTGCTGATGATTGACATTTCTCATTCGATGATTCTTTACGGGGAAGACAGGATCACGCCGGCGAAAAAAGTCGCCATGGCACTCAGCGAACTAATAACTACAAAATATCCAAAGGATACACTGGATATCGTGGTATTTGGAAATGATGCATGGCCGGTTGAAATAAAGGATCTTCCTTATCTTCAGGTGGGTCCGTATCATACCAATACCGTTGCCGGTCTTGAACTGGCCATGGATATTTTAAGAAGGAGAAGAAACCCGAACAAACAGATCTTTATGATTACGGACGGGAAACCAACATGCCTCAAATCCGGAAAACGTTATTATAAGAATAGTTTTGGTCTGGACCGAAAAATTACAACCCGCTGCCTGAACCTGGCCGCACAATGTAAAAAACTTAAGATCCCCATTACGACCTTTATGATAGCAAGCGACCCCTATTTGCAGCGATTCGTAACTGAATTCACCGAAACCAACAACGGAAAAGCTTTTTTTGCTTCGCTGGATCATCTCGGCGCTTTCATCTTCCGGGATTTTGAAAACGGTAAAAGAAAGACAGTATATTGAACACAACTGTTTTGCACTTGCTAACCGTATATCGTTCATCGTATTTTGTGAACCGATCTGCGAAAAACGATAGACTATTGACGACCCTGTAACAAACCGGGCAATAAAAAATTTGATGACGAACATGGACAAAATAAAAACACTGGGAGAACTGAAGAAATCAGGTTATAAACACCGGTCTGTTAAAGAAGAAGTAAGGGAAAACCTGTTAAAAAAACTTCACCGAAAAGAAAACAGTTTTCCAGGGATCGTCGGTTACGAAGACTCTGTAATTCCGGACACGGAAAGGGCGCTGCTTTCCCGTCATAACATTCTTTTTCTGGGATTACGCGGACAGGCAAAAACCAGGATGGCCCGTCAGATGATCAACCTGCTTGATGAATACATTCCCTTTGTAGCCGGCAGTGAAATCAACGACGATCCTTTCGCACCTATTTCAAAATTCTCCCGTGAACTGATCAGGGTAAAAGGAGATGATACACCCATTTCCTGGCTCCACCGTAGTGACCGGTATAGCGAAAAGCTGGCCACACCTGACGTTAGCGTCGCGGATCTGATCGGCGATATCGATCCGATCAAGGCAGCCAATATGCGTTTAAATTTTGCCGATGAGGAAGTCATTCATTTTGGCATCATCCCGAAAAGCAACCGCGGCATTTTTGTAATTAACGAAATCCCGGATTTGCAGGCCCGCATACAGGTTTCCCTGTTCAATATATTAGAAGAAGGAGATATTCAGATCAGGGGATTCAAACTGCGAATGCCGCTGGATATTTTATTTGTCTTCACTGCAAACCCGGAAGACTATACTAACCGGGGTTCAATTGTAACTCCCCTGAAGGATCGCATCGAGAGTCAGATCCTCACGCATTATCCGAAGAATATTGACCATGCACTCCTGATAACCGAACAGGAGGCTGACATTACCGACGATCAGAAAGTTCGTGTGAAAATCAGCGACATGGTGAAAAGAATCATCGAGCAGGTGGCATTTGAGGCACGCACCAGTGAATTTGTGGATAAAAAAAGCGGCGTGTCTGCACGGCTGACCATTGCTGCGTTTGAAAATGCAGTAAGCGCAGCTGAGCGAAGGGCGCTGCTGAATAACGAAAAGGAGACACAGGTTTGGATGAGCGACCTGGTCGGCATCATACCATCCATTACCGGAAAAATTGAACTGGTGTATGAGGGTGAGCAGGAAGGCCCCTACCAGGTTGCTTTTAATTTGCTTGAGAAAGCCTTCCGTTCACAGTTTATAAATTATTTCCCAAATCCTGAATTATTTAAGAAAAGAAAAGGCGTAGAAGAGAATCCTTATAAACCGATTACCGGCTGGTTCGACAAGGGAAATCACCTGGACCTGTTTTTCAATTCCAAAGACGATGATAAAGTCCGGCTGCTGTATAAAGTGGACGGACTTCACGCATTTGTGAAGAAACATTTTCGCAATGCCAGTGAAAAGGAAATGGCACTGCTGATGGAATTTGTGCTGCACGGGCTTTCGGCTTATAGCATGATCAGTAAAAAAGTGGTTGAAGGAAAAATTGAATTCAAGGATCTTATCGGATCCATGATGAATATGACACCCGATACGAGTTATGGATCGGAAGAGGAAGATTTTGGATAGTTGTTAATTGTTAGTTGTTAGCTGTCAGTTTCTAACAATCGATTTTATTTTTTTTATAATTGTTGTAATAATTTTAATTATTTCGATAGCATCCGTTTTGATGCTTTCATATTGATTGATACTCAAAAAATTCGTGTCCTTTAAAAGGTCAAGCCAATAAATAGTTTCATTAATCTCTTTTTGAGCGAGACTTAGTTTATGGATAAAATCAGATTTCGATTCCGCATGCTCAGCCTCTCGTATTGCTGCACCAACGCTGGTACCACTCCTTAAAAGTTGTTTTGATAAAACAAACTCTTTCTTTTCAGACTTCAAATACTGATATAGTCTCACAATCCTTATTGCAAACGCATAACTTTTATTATTTATAATAATTTCCTTCAACCTGTTTATATTATAACTAACAACTAACCGCTAACAACTAATAAACGTTTACTTCTCTTTCAAGATGAACGCCGAATTTTTTTTGGACTGATGCCTGGATTTTTTCGCTGAGTTCAAGAATTTCTTTACCACTTGCCGATCCGTAATTGACCAGTACAAGAGCCTGGTCCTTATGTACACCGGCATCCCCTTTACGGTAGCCTTTCCAGCCGCATTGTTCAATCAGCCAGCCGGCGGCCAGTTTGACGGACTTGTCCTCGTGCGGATAGGCCGGCATGTCCGCATAATTAGCAGATAAAGAAAGAAATTTTTGTTGATCCACCACAGGATTCTTAAAAAAACTACCCGCATTGCCGATTTCTGCCGGGTCGGGAAGTTTTGAACGCCGGATTTTTATGACTGCCTGTGAAACGTCCTGGATGGTCGGCGACCTGACACCCATTTTCTTTAATTCCTCCCGGATAGCTCCGTAGCTTGTATGAAGGACAGGCGTTTTACGCAATACGAAGGTGACATTCACAATAATGTAACGACCCTTTTCCGCGGACTTAAATATACTGTCGCGATAAGCAAACTGGCAATCGTTGACTCCAAATGAAAATACTTTTTTCTCTTTGCGGTCATATGCTTCCAATTCATAAAAAGAATCCTTCAGTTCCACACCATAGGCTCCGATATTTTGTATCGGGGCAGCCCCTATATTACCCGGAATCAACGATAGATTTTCCAGACCGCCCCAGTTTCTTTTCATCGTATACTCCACAAATGAATGCCAGTTCTCGCCCGCTCCAACCCTGACATAAATATGGGTACTATCTTCCTTCACTTCCTCTACCCCATTAATTTCAATTTTTAAAACCAGCCCTTCCACATTCCTCGTGAATAAAATATTGCTGCCCCCACCTAAGACGAAGGCAGGTATTTTCTGATTCAGTAATTCCTGTAATTCACTCACCGTCTTCACTGATATAAATTCCGCAGCATATGCATCCAGGTGAAAACTATTGAAAGGCAGAAGAGATTTATTTTCTTGTTTAACCATATACGGTAATTTGAAAGCTAAACAGGATCTATGTCAGGTGTAATAGTAACGGACCTGAACTTCCGGTCATTTTGCAAAATGGCACGTTGCTGCTGAATCGCCTGTTTTGCATGCACAATTGTACTCCCATTTTTTGGAAGTTTGAGCATTAGCTCCATGATATATTGATTTCGTATCCGGGCCACGGCAGGTTCCCCGGGTCCGGTCAGATATTTTCCAAATTCCTTATGAAGTTGCAAAGCAAATAAGGACGCTGCATCATGTACAATATTTTGCAATTTGTGTTTAAAACTGATCCGTATGATTCTTGAAAAAGGCGGATAAAAAAAATGTTGACGGCCGGCCAGTTCCTGCGTATAAAAACTCTTAAAGTCATGATTTATTACGAATTGCAAAACCGGGTGTTTAGTATTCGCCACCTGGATCAGCACTTTTCCCTGCCCGTCTTTTCTGCCTGCCCGTCCACTGACCTGCTCCATCAGTTGAAACGCACGTTCGTTCACCCGGAATTCAGAAAAATTCAGGAGGCTATCAGCGTCCAGGATCCCAACCAGGTCCACATGATCGAAGTCCAGCCCCTTTACGACCATTTGGGTACCTACCAATATATCTACACGTTGTTGTTCAAATTGTTTGATGAGCATATCATGTGCCGTTTTCCCCCGTACACTATCAACGTCCATCCGGGCAATATGAGCCTCCGGGAATAAAGTTTCCAGTTCTTCCTCAATTTTCTCTGTCCCAAAATTTCTTTGAATGAATTCATGATTTCCGCAAGCGGCACATGTATTTACCGGCGGATATGATGTACCGCAATAGTGACAAAGGAGCTTATTGGTCAGTTTATGGAAAGTCAGCGATACATCACAATTCTTACACTGGGGAATCCACCCGCAGAATTTACAAACCTGATAAGGGGAATATCCACGACGGTTGCGGAAGAGGATCACTTGTTTTTTGTTTTCCAGGGACGTCTTGATTGCTTGTTGAAGTTCCGGCGTGCAAATGACTTTCGATCCGTCCTTTTGAAAATATTTCTTCGTATCGATCAGTCGTATAACGGGCATGGATACCTGCCCATATCGCTCCAGTAATTCTGCAAGCCCGTATTTACCGGTAACCGCATTATAATAACTTTCTACTGAAGGTGTGGCACTCCCCAGCAGGGTCTTGGCATGAAAAAGGGAAGCATAATAGATTGCAGTGTCCCTGGCATGGTAACGGGGTGCAGGGTCCTGCTGTTTATAAGAACTGTCATGCTCTTCATCTACGATAACCAGGGAAAGATCCGTAAAGGGAAGAAAAAGTGCAGAGCGGGCACCCAGCAATATTTTGATTTCACTTTTGCGGACTTTATTCCAGATTTCAAACCGTTCATTCTGGCTGAACCGGCTATGATAAATCCCCAGATAACCGCCAAAATGGGACTGTAACCTTCTTACTATCTGTGAAGTCAATGCGATTTCCGGGACCAGGTACAGAACCTGTTTGTTTTCGAGCAGTTGCTGCTCTATCAGTTTAATATACACCTGCGTTTTACCGCTGGATGTGAAACCATGCAACAGACAAACACCCTTCTCTGTAAATTCTTTTTGGACACCGGCTAAGGCCGTTTGCTGCGCATGAGATAGTTCAAAAGGTATATGGATATTGCGGGGAAGTACACGCAGCCTGTCAACTGACCGCTGTTCGGCAATCAGAATATTTTTTGTGATCAGCGCTTTTAATTGTGCATCGGAGGCCCCGGATTTCTTCAACAAAGCAGCACGTGTAACCTCCGGCTCAGTCTTCTGGATATGCAAGAAAGAGAGCAGCAATTCCATCTGTTTTTCCGCCCGCGACCATTTCTTATCCTGGTTTAAAAGAGCTTCCATTTTTACTTCCGACTGATAGTCGGGGTGCAGGACTATATATGTTTCAGTTTTGGGTTTGTACAACTCTTTGAGGGATTCATATACATAACACACCGACTGATCAATCAGTCGTTTCACCACCGGGTAAACAGCCCCGCCATGCAGAATTTGCTGGACTTCCGGAATTTTCAACTCTTTTTTCAGCAAAAGGGCCTCTGCTACCAGGTATTCATCGTGATCAAGGGATGAAAAATCATCCCCGAAGCTTTCATTGAATACCAGCGTACTTTCACTACTTAGTTTAAAATGCGCAGGCAGCGATGCAGCCATCACTTCTCCCTCCGAACACATATAATATTGCGCGATCCATTCCCAGAGACGCAATTGTTCTTTATAAATCAATGGCTCGGCATCCAATACACTTTCGATGGGCCGGGGATCAAAAGCTTCGGGTTTTTCAGAGAGAAAGTTTTTAATGATACCGGCATATTTTTTATTCCTCAGGGATACTTCCACGCGACATCCTGGTAGAAGCCCTTCCAGTAAATGATCAGGGATTAGCCAGGTATAGTTTTTAGGGAGGGCAAGCGGTATGATGATTTCAGCGTACAATATTTCTATATAAGTTTATACATATTAAACAACCGGAAAGTCAGGAGGTTCATGAGCCGGCCGGACGGATCCAGCTTGCGTGGTATTCTTTCAATTTGTTTTCCATGATTTCAAATACTTTTTGTTTAAAAAGCGAAATCTGCTGCAAGCTATAGCCATCGGGACTGATTTCTTCCAGGAAAACAGCCCTCGACTTTCCGTATTTTAAACTAAGTAACTCATGATGACCCAACAGGCTGTAGTTGTCCAGGAACAGTACGGGTTTAACCGGTGTATTTGTTTCAATGGCAATTCGAAAGGCCCCATCGTAAAAAGACTTGAGTGGCCTGCCGGTTTCATTGAAAGTTCCTTCAGGAAATATTCCGATTGAAATATGATGTTTCAGCAGGGATTTCAATGCCCTTACGCTCTTTGCCCTCCGCTGGGTGCTTCCCCGATCCACCATAACAGCACCCCGGCTATAAATAAATCCGAACACCGGGATTTTCTTAATTTCTTCCTTCCCCAGTATTCTGAACGGCTGCTTTCGGATTGCCTTGAAAAGACTTGGAATATCCATATACGAAATATGGTTAAAAAGGAAGATATAATTCCCCGCCGGATCATAGGAGGATTCAAATATATTTTCATGCCGGATACCGAGTAGAAAATACCAGCAATCGGCCCAGATTTTGGCCATACTGCATATCATATTTCCACCCCTTATTCTCCCGAAGAATGAGAAAATGATAACAAAGGGAAAAGCAAGCAAGGTGAAAAAAGCAAACCAGAAGAGAGCGTAAACTGTATATATTTTGCTTAATAAGCGCGTCATGTTCGTTGTTGGCTCGAAAATAAGTGATCTTCCCTAATTACAATGACAGTTCCATTCCACTCCCAGTTCGATGCAGGTAATAATAATCAGTTTCCCCGCCTCGGGTGCTACAATTATCCGCAAATGTTGAAGCTCCGCCGTATATCCTTCTATGGCATACTTCGGATCAGGACGGGCTTCCGGCTCGCTTTTCTCATAGTTGACCGTGCCCGAATCCAGAATTTCATGAATTTCTTTGATTGTAATATGACGACAATCCATCCGGCATCGGGCATGGCGGGTTAGTATCACCAGACTATGCCGGTCAAAAGGAGCTTTTGTAGTCCGGGCAGCGGGATCATTGATTGCCGTCTTCGGATTGGATGAATGACAGGAAACAAATATTAAAAATAACAGGCTAAAGACAGTATTCCGATACATCCGTTAAAGTTACAGGCATAATTCCTGAATGATATTATCTTTGCGCCCCATGGCATTGCAAAAATCCATCGCTTTTCATACGCTGGGCTGTAAACTGAATTTTTCAGAAACTTCCTCTATTTCCCGGCTAATGGAGAAAGAAGGTTTTGAAAAAAAACCTTTTGATGAAAGAGCAGATATTTATGTGATCAATACTTGTTCCGTGACAGAAAACGCAGACAAGGAATGCCGTTACCTGGTTCGACAGATACAACGAAAAGCACCTGAAAGTTTTGTGGTAATTACAGGTTGCTATGCCCAATTGAAACCCAGGGAAATTGCAGAAATTCCTGGTGTGGATCTGGTTTTAGGTGCTGCTGAAAAATTTAATCTTGCTACACATATTCGCGAGCTTGTAAAAGGTGACCCGGCTAAAATATGCAGTTGTGATATTGACCAGGTAGACGACTTCCACGACAGCTATTCTTTTAGCGACCGGACCCGGGCATTTTTGAAAGTTCAGGATGGTTGTGATTACCAATGCAGTTTCTGCACGATTCCGCTGGCACGGGGAAAGAGCCGCAGCGATCGCCTGGAACATGTGCTTGAGAACGTCCGGAAGCTGGCTGCCAGCGGCATCCAGGAAATCGTACTGACAGGTGTAAATCTGGGCGATTTTAGAAATAATGTATCCGGAGATTCCGGAAAACCGGCAGATTTCTTTGAACTCACTAAAGCGTTGGACGAGGTGAAAGAAATGCCACGCTTTCGCATATCTTCCATCGAACCCAACCTCCTTACCAACGACATCATCGGCCTGGTGGCTAATAGCGATCGTTTCATGCCGCATTTTCATATTCCGCTGCAAAGTGGAAGTAACAAAATTCTGGCGCTGATGCGCAGACGATATCAGCGTGAACATTATGCTGAGCGCGTAGCCCGAATAAAAAAACTGATGCCCCATGCAGCCATTGGAGTGGACGTAATTGTGGGGTTTCCGGGAGAAACGGATGAAGATTTCAGGGATACCAGAGAATTCCTCCATGGACTGGATATTTCCTACCTGCATGTTTTTACTTACTCAGAAAGGGAAAACACCCGGGCGATAAATATGAAACCAGTGGTTCCGATATCTGAGCGCAATGAAAGAAATAAAATACTACGCAACCTTTCTTTCCAGAAACTTCAATATTTTACCGGGCTCCATACCGGTCAGACCCGCAAGGTTCTCTTCGAACGCAGCCGTGATAAAGCAATGATGGAAGGGTATACGGATAATTATATCAAGGTTTCGGTCCCCTACGAGTCAAATTGGGTGAATAAAATCGTGGAATGGCGGTTATAATGGGTTTGGGTTAAGTATACAACTTCTGCTCGTCCGTGTAATAGGTTTTCCTGCTGCCTTTCGTATCAATCAGGATCGGACGGCCGCTGGGGCTATCACCCTTTCTCCGGTGGATCTTTAAAAATTCCTTTACTTCCTCGTTTACTTTTCCCGGGTAGGCTTTGTCTATTTTCCTGGTGGCTTCGTTCAGCACTCCCGGTATGATCTTTACAAGTTCCTTTATCTTGCTGTCTGGAATCGCGGCCGCTATTGAATAGGGAGAAATCCTGGCCTCCCAGAGTATCTCATCAGAGTATCCATTGCCGATTCCCCGGATCAGGTCCTGATCCAGGAAAATATTTTTAATGGTTGTCTTCCGGCTGAATATTTTTTTCAAATAGTTGAAATCAAGCTCCAGGGCGTCTATGCCCGCTTTGTCTACCGGGTTCAGTTTTATGTGCGCATTCCTCATTCTGTCTGTTAATGCCAGGTTTTCACCTCCTTCAAAATATAGTTCAACGATGGTGGAATGATGGTCATTTTTAGCATTAAAAATAAACAGGTCCCCGGTGAGCATCAGATGAAGGCCAAGAAGCGTTCCATCTGAAAATTCAAAACGAAATTCCTTACCGGACCGGTATATCTTTTTGAGCAGCTTACCGTCGAGATTTTTAGAAAGGGAGGCTGCTGTATCCGGCAGTTTTTTACCGTTGATTACCTTAACTTTCAATAGTTTCTTGCGGGCAAAAATTTTATTCAGGTTTTTTGCAAAAATTTCAACGTCTGGTAATTCCGGCATGTTAAAATACTTGAGAATAGTCAAATTTACATAATAAAAAAGCGCTTGTTGATCTGTCACAGTACCTGAATTGTTAACTTCATCTTCAAGCCAAATCTGTGACTGCATATCATTTCATATTCTCTAACCGTCCTATTCCACGTCTGTACAGGCATCTGGCGTTCTGGCTCTTTTATTTTTTATATTCGATTCTCATCAGTCTCCCCGGTATCAGCTGGAAAATACTTACGGACCAGGAACTATATAGGACAGCTTTCCTCGAAGCCCTTTATTATTTGCCGCTTTATCTGTTTTCGGTATACGTTTCACTCTATTTTATATACCCAAAATTTCTCGCATTCCGAAAATTCGGCGTCCTGCTGGTCTCTCTGCTCCTGTTAATATTTATTACCTACCATGGAAGTAACTACATAACCAGGCATTTGCTAATGGCAAATATAAATGCTGATGACCAGGATATTCTTACCGTAACCCTCATTAAAGGAATCGGCGAGCAAATTATCATCACCGGTTCTGCTATCAGCATCAAAGTACTGAAAGATTATTATCTGAGGGATGAGGAATACAAGAGACTGATGGTGCAACGAATATACCATCAGCTTGATATGATGAAAATGAAAATGGAACCGGCGATTCTCCTGGGCGTTCTAAAAAATATTCATGATGATATTAAACGGTCCGGACATTCCGCTCCCGACATGATTTTAAAACTATCAGATCTTTTGAGTTATATCCTGTATGAATCAGATGCCCGGCATGTTCCATTAAGAAAAGAAATAAACATGCTGCATGACTATAGCAGTCTAAAGGAATTAATTTTTGGAAACCGTCTGGAGCCAAAATTTGAGATCTCAGGCGATTTCGACCACCAAACTATTACACCGCTCATACTATTGCCATTTCTGGAATTGACTTTCCCAAAAGAAAATGATGGCGGACTCGAATATTTTTGTCCCGAAATAAGTATTCAAATTAGAGAGTCCGATTTTCAGATCAAAATTGACACCAATCTTGATCTTGCGGATAATAAGAATGGATCTAAGAATCCTGTTTTAGAAAATGCCCTGCAAAATCTGGTTATCAATTACCCTGAACGGCATGTAATAAAAATCGAAGAAACAGAATATGGTTTCAGTATTCACCTGAAGCTTAACCTGAATAATCACTCCGCAATGCATAACCACGAAAGCCATTTATTATGACCTTGCAGGAATTTATATATTCCAGAGAACGGAAAATCCGGATTTTGAGGCATTTGACGGTATGGCTTCTGCTTTATGTTTTCGCTATTTGCACCTATCCACCCAAGGGAAGCGGTACATTGAACGGACGTAGCCAGGATGGGTTTCTTATTTTTTACAGGATGGTATTGATCAGAACCTTCCTGATGATACTGAGCCAGATGCTGTTTGCTTATTTATTTTTATATATTCTGGTACCCATTTATTTAAGAAAGAAAAAATATGCCGCTTTCATATGGGGTATTTTAGCGGCATGGGCAATTACTGCTGTTTTCAGGTATGCGATCTACACCTTCATTTATAATCCGGTCATGATCTATTTCCATTATCATGCCAATGACCCTCATCTGATTTTATTATTTAGTATCCGGCAAACCATCTCAGGTCCCGCTTTCCTGGGCGGTCTGTTTATTGTCCTGAAGCTATTCAAAGACAGGCAACAGAAACAAAAAGATTATATTAATCTGCAGAGGGAGAACGCGAGTGCTGAAATCCAGTTACTCAAAGCACAGATTCACCCTCATTTCCTTTTCAATACCCTGAACAATATCTATTCATTTACGATCAACCGGGCACCCCAGGCCGGAGAGCTCGTTCTCCAGCTTTATGGTATGATGTACTACATGGTAAATGAATGCAACGATCCGTTCGTATCGCTGGATAAGGAAATAAAAATCCTAAAAAGTTACCTGGACCTGGAAAAAATCCGGTACGGCAGCAGGCTTCTACTTGAGTTGGATATTTCCGGTAATTCACCGGATATGGCCATCGCCCCACTGCTGATGATACCTTTTCTTGAAAATAGTTTTAAGCATGGCACCAGTAAAACCTTGAAAAACCCCTGGATAAAACTTACCATACGGGCTTTGGAAAACAGGTTATTCTTTCAGTTGATTAACGGAAAACCAACAGGGCATGAATCACCTTCCGATAAAAGAGGAATTGGCCTGGCAAACGTGACGAAAAGATTGCAATTGATATATGGATCCGCACATTCACTTCAGATGGACAATACACCGGACAGTTTTTCGGTAACTATGGAAGTGCCACTTAAAAAAACCTTTCAATTGAGTGAATCTTTAAAAAGATAAAGCCATCATTGTGCTGTTATATGTCAAAGCAGACTCACTGGATTATTGAACCTAAGCCTGAAGAATCGACTGGTCGCAACCAGATTTTGAGTTTTTTACATTCGGGAAGACGGCCAAGATATATCAGACCACTGGTGGTTTTAGTTCGCGGCTTCGATTCTTCCGGTGGTTCCGGTTCACTAAATGGAGATTCTGAAACATTTCTGCTGGTTTGTGGCAGAGGATCTGAATCGGTGGTTGAAAAATATTCGGCTGCCGACTGGCCTTCTGTGATTTTTTGAAGCAAAAGGGTGCGGCGTGTTCTTGTGATCTTTCTTTTTCCTGAAGGTATTTGAGGATATGAAGTGAAATCAGTCATGCCTTTTACGCGGTCTCTTGTGACGGGCTCCTCAACCGTTCTGTTTCCGGAGTTCTTTTTCGGTGCATCCAGGAGCGGGCTAATATATTTTTTCTTCAGGGTTTCTGTAATAACGGCTGCTTCCATTCCTTCTTTCAGCATTTTGATCGCTTCACCCGTTAATGTTCTGTAGAGAGCGTACTGTTTTACCTCTTTGGGCACCCCTTTATACAGAGAAGCCGCGATGGGGGAAGCTTCCTTCAACCGGCTGCTGCTTTGGCGAAACCCTTTAAAGGCAGGGTCCTTTTTGGTTCGCTCACCGGTAAGCGAAGACCCCCGGCGCCATATATTCTGACCAAAATAGGGAGAATAATAAAAACACATCCTGAGGCGGGGGTCGTTGCCGGTTATTATATTATATGTTAATCGTTTAGCCATTTATCTGTCGGGAACAACGAAAACCCGGCGTTTCAAGTATGCAGCTGAAGGAAAAAATGTTTTATCATCAACTGGTGTCCGTCAGAGATGTTGTTGAGATCGTTGTTGAACTGTACACATAAAGCGCAGTTTTGACTTGTTGTGCCCTATTTTGTACGCCCACATACCTTTTAGATACTTATTGTAAGTTTTCTTCGTTGAACTTCAATCCATAAACGTTCATTTCTTTTCTTAAACTGTTCGTTTTTGAACGTCTACCCTTTTCTTTGTTTTATTAGACTCTGGTTATCAATAAAGTGCCTGATTGGTATGAAACTTGGCTTTTCTAAACGTCTTAGAAAAACAGAGTCATCCTATGTTCAAAAATTATTTTAAAACAGCCTGGCGCAGTCTGATCAACGACAAACTGCATTCTTTTATCAATATTGCCGGATTGTCTATCGGGATGACCGTAGCCATTCTGATCGGTTTATGGCTGCACGATGAGCTTTCATTCAATAAATCTTTTAAAAACCACGGTCGCATTGCGCAGGTCGTTCAAAATGTTACCAACAATGGCGAGGTGCAGACCTGGTGGAGCGTGCCCTACCCGCTCGCAAACGAACTTCGTACCCAATACGGCAGCGATTTTAAACATATCGTGATGGCCGTGAACTGGGGAACCCATCTTGTGGCCATCGGCGATAAAAAGTTCAAGGAAACCGGAGGTTATTTTGAAAAAGAAATGCCCGAAATGTTTTCGCTCAATATGCAACAGGGCAAACAAAACAGTCTTTATGATCCTTCTTCCGTATTGCTGTCTGCTTCAGCGGCCAACGCTTATTTTGGAAAAGAAGATCCGATCAACCGGATCATCCGGATCGATCATCAGGCGCCATTAAAAGTGGCCGGTGTGTATGAAGATTTTCCACAGAACTCCACCATGGCCAATTTAAATTTTATCTCTTCCTGGGATTTTTGGTTTAAATCCCATGATCAACTGAAAGATATGGAAGATCCCTGGCGGCCAAACTTCACCACAATATTTGTTGAATTAAATGATAACGCAGATTTCGATAAAGTGTCTGCAAAAATCAAAGACGCCAAGCTAAAAAAAGTCAATGCGCAGTTGCAAAAAAAGAAACCCGCCTTGTTTTTAATTCCCATGGACAGATGGCACCTGTATTCCGAATATAAAAACGGTGTAAATACCGGTGGCGCTATCAAGTATGTACACATGTTCAGCATCATCGGTCTATTTGTCCTGCTGCTCGCCTGTATTAATTTCATGAATCTGAGTACAGCAAAAAGCGAAAAACGGGCAAGAGAAGTTGGCATCCGCAAAACCATCGGATCTCTTCGCCGTCAACTGATTTTCCAATTCCTGAGTGAATCATTCCTGACGGTAGCGCTCGCTTTTTTATTCGCCATACTGCTGGCCCAGTTCACCCTGCCTTTTTTCAATTATGTTTCCAATAAAAAAATGTCGATTCTATGGGACAGCCCTTTGTTTTGGCTGTTCGGTCTTGCATTCATTTTAATTACTGCTTTTGTAGCCGGCAGTTACCCGGCCTTTTATCTTTCTTCTTTCCGTCCGGTAAAAGTCCTGAAAGGAACTTTTAAGGCAGGTCGTTATGCCGCTCTGCCGCGCAGGATTCTGGTGGTTATACAATTCACCGTCTCCGTAGCGTTGATTATCGGCACGCTGGTGATCTACCGGCAAATACAGTTTGCCAAAAACAGACCTGTGGGATATTCACGCGCCAATCTCATTAGCATCTCAACTGGCGACTCATCCATCCATGCACATTTTGATGCCGTAAAAGAAGAACTTCTTCAAACAGGAACTGTAATTTCTATGTCCGAATCAGAAAGTCCGACCACGGGCATATGGAACAGTACCAGCGGATTCAGCTGGCCGAGCAAGGATCCTAATCTTTCAACTGATTTTGGGGTGGTCAGCGCATCGCTGGATTTTGGAAAAACCATTGGCTGGCAAATAAAAGAAGGACGCGGTTTTTCAAAAGATTTTCTCACAGACAGCTCGGCGGTGATACTTAATGAAGCGGCCGTAAATTATATGAACCTGAAACACCCCGTGGGTGAAACCATGACCTGGTGGGGCAAGCCACTCAAAGTGATCGGTATTGTTAAAAATATGGTGATTGAATCACCTTATGATGAAGCGAGACCTACCATTTACACTGGCTTATCTTATCCCGGGAATATTACGATCCTTAAATTAAATCCGGCGGTAACTGCGACAGCCGCTTTACAGAAGATAGAACCCATATTTAAAAAATTCAATCCCGAACAGCCATTTGAGTACAAATTTGTGGATGAGGAATATGCCAAAAAGTTTGGTGATGAGGAACGCATCGGACGACTGGCTGGTTTTTTTGCATCTCTTGCCGTGGTTATATCATGCCTCGGCCTGTTTGGATTAACTTCCTTTGTCGCTGAACAGCGAAAAAAAGAAATCGGTGTCAGAAAAGTATTGGGCGCTTCGGTTTTCAGTGTCTGGAATCTGCTTTCGCGTGATTTCGTGATGCTGGTTATCATTTCCTTTCTTATCGCCGTTCCGTTGTCCTGGTATTTCATGCATAGCTGGCTGCAGAGTTACAATTACCGGGTTGACCTGTCCTGGTGGATTTTTGCGGCAGCCGGAGCCGGCGCTTTATTCGTCACATTTGTTACGGTAAGTTTTCAGGCCATTAAAGCAGCGGTAGCGAGCCCGGTCAAATCGTTGAGGACGGAGTAAACTATTTAGGTTTGAAATTTGGTTGACTTTCAATGTAATCATAGCATCATTTTTCAGGTACTGCGTCTTATAATATAAATTTGAGTGTTGTGCGTCATGCAATTGAATACTCTGATGATTTGACCGACTAACAAAACATATAAATGGCAGACAATTTAGACGAAGAAGCTTTAGATAATCCGGTAAATTCCCAATCGAAAAGTTTTTCAGACGAAATTATTTCTACTAACGAGACTGACACAAGAATCTCAAATCAAGAAACTGAAAATATGGAAGTACACAAACATCCTCACCATGTAACTCATAAAAAGAAATGGGGCGAATACCTTTTGGAATTTATAATGCTGTTTCTTGCCGTATTCCTTGGCTTTTTAGCTGAAAATTTAAGAGAGCGAATAGTAGAACATAATATTGAAAAAGATTATATACACTCCCTGGTCGAAGATTTAAAATCAGATACGCTTCAATCAAATGAAATGCTGATATTCCTGGATAGCAGAATTGCCGGTGTAGACAGTTTAATAACTGCGCTGTCATCTCCCGGAATAATA
This sequence comes from uncultured Bacteroidota bacterium, assembly GCA_963741345.1. Taxonomy (GTDB): domain Bacteria; phylum Bacteroidota; class Bacteroidia; order Chitinophagales; family Chitinophagaceae; genus Puia. The sequence goes on along the minus strand of CAVUHS010000003.1, from coordinate 180,113 downwards.
GAGAACTCTAATAATGCATATCGTTTATGGAGCAAGAACATAGGCTTTCCGGATTTTATATCTAACGATCGGACTATCCAACAATTAAAGAACAGTGGTGGATTAAGGCTCATAAGAAATAAAGCAGTTTCCGACAGAATAATGAAATATGACCAGGTAATAAGAGATTTAAATGGCCTGACTACTGTAATGAGTGGAATTTTGGGCGATCAGCATATCTACAGCCAGCTTTTTGATTTTATTAAACTGGACAAGAATGCGAATATTCCTGTACCCTTGACAGAGCAGGGAAGGAAATTACTGAATGAGGCCTATGCTAACCGTAAAGTCTGGCGGTATATCTTGTTAAACCTGAGTAACAGCTTGAAGCTGGTTAATAACGAGAGCAAGTCTGTACTGTTATTTATCCAAAAAGAATATCAGATGGAATAACTGTCAAAAGCACGAACGCGCAACAAATGTATTTGCAAAAGCATGGCACTTTTTTAGGTGTTGCGTCTTATAACATAAATTTGAGTGTTATAGGCTATGGTGAGGCGACAGCTCAAATCTCTACGGAAAAAAAAGACAATGCAAACAGAAATAAAAACGATTGACATTTTTGAGCGGTTACGAAGTGGAGAAACCATTCAGCCAAACGACCCCGAAGCATACAAAATGATAGAAGCTTCGTTCGCTACCAAAAAATTACTTGTTCGCATGAATAGTACAGGCGACCCGACCGAAGTAAGAAATTTATTAAGCCAAATTACGGGTAGTGAAATTGATGAAAGCACAACCATATTTACACCATTATATATCAACTACGGAAAGCATATCAAAATTGGCAAAAACGTATTCATTAATTTCGATTGCACATTTTTGGACTTGGGAGGAATTACCATTGAGGACGGTGTACTGATTGCTCCGAAAGTTAGTTTGCTTTCGGAGGGGCATCCTGTTTCGCCGGAAAGCAGGCATTCGTTAATGGTGGGACATATTCACATCAAGAAAAATGCGTGGATAGGTGCAAACGCTACCATTTTGCAAGGCGTGACGATAGGTGAAAATGCAGTAGTAGCTGCAGGAGCAGTGGTCTCTAAAGATGTTCCCGACAATACGATTGTTGGCGGTATTCCAGCGAAGATTATTAAAGCGATTTGAAAAATACCGATGAAATATTCACTTTTAATAATGCTGACTTTTATGTATATGTACATTAACAGTAAAGGTTCTTACAGCATTGAAAAGAATAATACTAATAGTAATATTCCGATGACAAACAGTAAAATCAAAATAAAAGTCAATTCGCAAACATTCACAGCTACACTTTTAGATAACAAATCAGTAAAGCCGTTCAAGGAAATGTTGCCATTGACTATGAAAATGTTCGAACTGAACGGCAATGAAAAATATTTTGAATTGCCAAACAGTCTTCCCACAAATTCGTACAACCCTCAAACGATAAAAAATGGTGACCTGATGTTATACGGCTCAAAAACTCTTGTGCTTTTTTATAAAACCTTTTCGAACCCTTACAGCTACACAAAATTAGGTTCCTTAGATGATGTAACAGGTTTGACAACTGCATTGGGTTCGGGAAACATAACCGTTAGTTTTGAATTAGACTAATAACCATTTGGCAGACAGTGGACGAGAAATAACCACAGCCTATAACATTGCATTGGCAATAACAAAAAACCACCTAAAAATTAGGTGGTTTCATTTGATTACTTTTCGAATCGTCCCCCAGAACCGTCCCCCGGCCCTGTTTTACGTTCAGATTGTGACCCCGCTCGGGCTCGAACCGAGGACCCAAAGATTAAGAGTCTTTTGCTCTACCAACTGAGCTACGGAGTCAAAAATGGAGTTGCAAATATACAAGGAATTTATTTTGCAGAAAGTAATTAGCCCTTATCTTTGCAGTCCTAATAAAAGGGAGCATAGCTCAGCTGGTTCAGAGCATCTGCCTTACAAGCAGAGGGTCCGCGGTTCGAACCCGTGTGCTCCCACACAATAACGAAGGGTTTCAGAGAATTTTAATTCTGGAACCCTTTTTTATTTGACCGTCCGCAAGATAAACCCTGGAATGTAAAGTGGTGATTGTTTCCTTACTTCTTTGATCCTGATGTATACTGTTTTGCTTATAGCATCAAATGACGTATCATGCGTAATTACCTGGAATCACTTTATATGAGATATTTTTTTATAGCCGCTTTTTTACTTGTCTGCCTGGCTCCTTATTCCCAGGCATGTTCAAAAGAACTTTTGGCTAAAAAACCCGGCACCTGGAAAGCGGGACCACAGGGCTCTATTGCCAATATTAATAAGATAGATCTGGTAAAGGAAAAATCAGTACTAGCATGGATTCATAATATAGTCAGCACAAATTATAAGCCCATGGGCTGTCAGGTTAGTTATAGTACAGTTTATGGTAAATATCCGTCTGAGGGTCAAACATGGTTTGCAGATCCTTATCATTACTCAATGTATCTTCTCGCCTATTTATGTGATCCTGTAAGCACTGATAAATCCAAGTTTTATGTAGCTGTTGCAACTGCGACAACCGTCGAGATAACAGCCAATGAAATATTTTCTCTAAATAGCCTCTTTGCAGCCAGCATTCCTTCTGATGATCCCCGGGGATATCTCAAATTGAAAAAAAGGCCTGAAGTCAAGGGTGGATACTATTTTTTGGGTGAGGAAATAACCGGAGATGGCGACCAGAAAAACAAGAGAATAGAGAACCGATGGCTGATAACATATAATGATACACTGCCTTTTTCTTATGTCAGTCGCAAGGAATACTTATTAATACAAAGAAAAAGGCTGGAGCAATCATTAAAAGATAATCCTGGTGAAAAGGAATATACGAACAAATTTCTTCAAAACATCAGTGAATATTTAAAGAATGCTGAGGCAGATCTGAAACAGCCGGCTGTCTGTATGTGGAACGATGAAGAGCGGTTCGAAAAATTTGTGAAGGAAGGAACCATGGGATCATTTATTGCTGTGAAGCCAAATCCTGATTACTATCACAAAAGCCTGCCAAAGTCCTCCCCCCAATTTTTCTCCCTGGTATTTTCAGTTGCCCAGGGGGATCCGGTATATGAAGAAAATATCGCGGCAATTCAAAAGGCCGTTGACTTTGACGTTTTGAAAAGCAAATTGGGCAAGTAGGCATCTGCCCCTACACCCATTTTCAGGGATCATATCCACGGAAGTCACCCTCTATAAGGCACTTAATTGTTTATCTTCAATTGTGAAATTGATCAATGCTTAAATATTATTTTTATATAGTATTCTGTCTTTTCTCATTGCGAACCGGTGCTCAAAATAATTATGAGGCAGTATCGGAAAAATTTATTCGGTTTTATAATCAAGAGATGCCTGACAGCTTATATAATATCTATTCGTCCTCGTTGAAGGAAAAACTTCCGCTTGAAAAAACAAGGGCAGTAATCTCGGGATTGCATGTACAATTCGGAGAATTAAGGTCACTTGAATTGTTGAAACAGGACAGTGGGTTTAATATGTATAAAGCGGGATTTGCCCATCAGACACTTACATTATTATTGGCACTAAGCCCTGACGATTTGATTGATGGATACAGACTGGTCCCTTACAATAAAGAACAGATTCCCGGCCAAAAGACCAAGGATACCAAGAACTAATAATGCTTTGTATATGAAATGTGATGAACCATTCGTCACCAAAACATGGAATCTTTGGAAAGGAAAATACAAATCATAAAATATTATGTATGGATCTGAAAATAAAAGATAAGACTGCATTCATTAGCGGGTCTACCGCCGGAATCGGCTACGCGATCGCAAAACGGCTTCTAATAGAGGGTGCACGGGTTATTATCAACGGCAGAACCCGGGACTCCGTGGATAAAGCAGTGGAAGAACTGAAATTGTCAACAAGCAATATCTGATGTTACCGGTATTCCTGCTGATTTTTCGAAACTGGCAGAGGTCAATCATCTGATCGAAGAAATTCCGGATGTTGACATTTTAATTAACAATGCAGGAATCTTTGAACCCAAATCCTTTACTGAAATCCCCGATGAAGACTGGTTTACCCTATTTGAAGTGAATGTGATGAGCGGAGTTCGCCTCGCGCGTCATTTTTTCCCTAAAATGCTGAAGAAAAACTGGGGAAGGATCATCTTCATTTCAAGTGAATCGGCGGTATTTATTCCGGATGAAATGATACATTACGGCATGACAAAAACTGCTCAAATAGCTGTGAGCCGTGGCCTGGCTGAACTGACAAAGGGTACGAACGTCACCGTTAATACCATTTTACCCGGCCCAACCAAATCCAAGGGGGCAGGAATTTTTATTGAAGAAATGTCGAAAAATAAAAATATTTCTCCGTCAGAAGTAGAGCGGGACTTTTTTAAAAATATGCGGCCCACTTCACTCCTGCAACGTTTTGCTTCGGTAGAAGAAGTTGCGGATACGGTCGCTTACTATGTAAGTCCACTCGCTTCAGCAACCAACGGAGCAGCCATCCGGGTGGAAGGTGGGCTGATCAAATCAATTCTATAGATCACCCACCTGAACGATATCTTACAGTGTACCAATGAATCAGTTTTATTAGTCTTTTTTGCCAAACTGCCCACCGATTATACAATAAACCGCATTCCCCAGCGTATATAACCTATCATAAAGTATAAACTGATATAATTCAATACCATGGGAACCCATTATCACCAGGGACATTATTGTGCTGAATGTGGCAACTCAATATTGTCTAATGTGTATGCTAATACAATTGTCCGGTTCAAAGTGCCTCTTTGCCTGACCTGTGAACAGAATTTTACAAAAAGACTCGAAAAAACTGTCCAGGATCAGATCCCAAGAGCTAATCCAAAACCACTTTCTTTTCCTTCGGATATTTAACGCTATACCCCAATTTCAATTTCCTTTCCTGGCCGGGTAATAGATTTAATACCCAGGTGGCTATGCCGCTTTCTTTATTCAGTTCCGCGTCGGGCATATTGATATCATCCACATTAATTTCCTTTGTAACGGAAACTGGAACCTGGTCAAGGATCCTGATATTTACCGGAACCGGCTTTGAATTGCGGACAATCAATTCATATTCCTTTGTATCCGTCCGGTTGCTGCCAATAAATTTCTTTGAACTGTACTCTTTAATAAGTCTCCGGGAAACTTTTACGGCGTTGTCCTTACCCAGCGAAAGGGAAAGAGTGTCATTTACGGTCGCCAGGTCAATATAGGTCTTGCCAAGATAAGTTCCTTCAAAATAAAGACTGACTTCTCCGGACTGCATGTCATACTCCTGCCAGTTTATAATTTTCGCCGTCAGGAAGGACGACGGGTCAATTTTAGGGGCCGAATAGTAATCATAAACAGCCGGCACTTCGAATTCCCTGATGCCCACCGTGGTGGTTTTTCCATCTGTTTCCAGGGTATACCGGTCATCCATTCTAAAAACTGTTGTAGTGGGCTGGTATTGGGTTGCAACCGTAACAGTCTGAATAGATTCAGTTTTTTTCATTCTGCGTTCTGAAATATCATCCGCACTTGTACCAGGCATTGATGAAGTTGAATAGCCTGCTACTACCACTTCATTTAATGAATTGGCAGCCCGTTCAAGGGCGATCGAAATGTATCCCGGTTTCAAAGCAATGACTTTTGAACTAAATCCAATACTGGTGACTACAATTGCATTGCTCGTCGTATTGTTTAGAATTTTAAAGAATCCGTTTACATCAGACAGGGTGCTGATATTGGTACCCCTGACGGTCACCGTGGCGCCGGAAACGGGTTGATTGTTGTTATCCGTAATTCGGCCCGATATAATTCCCTGGGAACCCTGCCCGTAAATGGAAACTGAATGATCAGGATAATCAAGCAACCAGGGTTGCAGGAGAGAAGGTGTGGCGTTATCATTTGGATTACCGGTGCTCAGTAAGAGTGAAACATTTTTCCAGGTCTCACCGCTGCGTTGAAAAATATTTGCATTCATCATTATGTGCAACGGTTTAGCAACGTCATTGACCCTTACATCATAAGTTGGAAACCATCCGGCATCTTTAATATTATATAACAACTGAAAATTTACAGTCCTGTTCACATTGCTTTCCACCAGTGCGGTAACAATATAACTCACACTATCCCTTTTTTTACTGATTTCAGCCAGTTGCATTTTGTTTCTTTCGAAATTCTGCTGGTCATTCCTTATACGGTTCTGAATTTCCAATTGCTTTTCAAACACTTCTGTCAGACGCTGTCTCTGCAGATCAAGGGATTCTTTCAGATCGCTCGCTTTGACGCCGGACTGTCCCCCAATGGACTGGTTTTTAATTAACATCGTCTCTTCATTTTTATATACTTCCAGTAACCGTGTATCCTGGCCGAGCTTGTCTTTATACAAATTGGATTGCTCTATTAGATATTTTTCGTCCTGTTCGATTTTCCGTACGGATAAGTAGTCTTTTGTGCATTGAACTGAAAGTAAAACAATATTTGCATCGGCCTTCAGTTGGACTGTTTGCTGATCCAGTTGATTACTCAACCCGGGAAATGAAATTTCTGTGCGCCCGGCTTGCAGGGTAACAAAAGCAACTCTCTCTAAACGGGCGCCAGATGAAAATACGGTGATCTGTTGAACAGCGGATTCGGCATTCAGTTTTTTTACCTGGGAAACTCCTTTATTTTGCCAAAGGAGGACAATCAATAGAAATTTAAGGTTCATATACGGGGTTTTTGATTTTATGCTTAGCCGGCCGTTCTGATGATTCTTTTCTTCAGTTGAGCAGCCTGCAGGAAGGATGCAGGAATTATGGCTTTTACATAAACCCTTCAGTTTTTCTCCAGAATTCAAAACCAATTTTGGTTGCCGTTTTTACTTATCTTTTGACAGATTCCCGGATTCAAACCATATTTAATGAAGGTCCTGATCATTGAAGATGAAAAAGCGCTTTCTGAAAGCATCTTAGGATACCTGCAATCGGAACATTATACCTGCGAAACGGCGCTGGATTTCAATGCGGCCCTCGAAAAGATCAGCTTATACGACTATGCCTGCATTATCCTTGATATCACACTGCCCGGGGGTAGCGGCCTGGAACTGCTCCGGGAACTCAAGGCCAATCAAAAGGCCGAAGGAGTTCTGATCATTTCCGCCAGAAATTCCCTGGATGAAAAAATTCAGGGTCTTAAATCCGGGGCTGACGACTACCTGACTAAACCATTTCATTTGTCGGAGCTGGCTGCCCGCGTGTCGGCAATCATCCGGCGAAAATCCTTTGACGGAAAGAATAGTTTGCGATTTGGAGAAATACAACTGGATCTGCAGCAGAAAACGGTGAACATTGATGCCCAAATCCTGGACCTTACCCGTAAAGAGTATGACCTTTTGTTATATTTTATCAGCAATAAAAATAAGGTTATAAGCAAGGGTGCTATTGCTGAACACTTGTGGGGAGACAACATGGATATGGCTGATAACTATGATTTCATTTATACACATATTAAAAATCTGCGCAAAAAACTCATTCAGGCCGGTGCACCGGATTATATAAGATCCATCTATGGGATGGGTTATAAACTCACAGACCATCCATGAAATTATTCACCCGATATTTCAGGATAAACCTGTTTGCTACCCTGGTCATCTTTCTGCTTGCCAGCGTTGCCTTTTACTACCTTCTCTGGTGGGTAATGATTGCCCAGGTGGATGAAGATTTGAAAATAGAACAGCGCGAGATCGAATCCTATGTCAACAGATACCAGCGTCCACCCGAACCCATAGCGGTTAAGGATCAACGTATCGAATTTGAACTTTCCGCCATCCGTCAAAGAATTCAGGAATTCAGAACAATAAAGTCAGGTGGTAATCATGAATCTTCTGACTTCCGTGAAATCAGATTTACCCTTCCGGCCGGTAATCAATGGTTTGAATTCAGGGTTTCAAAATCTCTTGAGGGAACACAGGACATGAACCGTTCCATCATCCTCATTTCACTGATAACAATTATCCTGATCCTGACGGTGAGCCTTCTGATTAATCGCTGGCTGGTCCGACGGTTATGGAAACCATTTTATATTACAATTTCGGGAATCAAAAATTACCAGCTGGGGGGAAAAAGATTCCGGAATTCACAAAAAGCGGGATTGACGAATTCCTGCTGCTAAATAATACACTTGAACAGTTCATCGCGGATGCTGAAAGGGAATATAAACTGCTGAAAGAATTTACAGAAAATGCATCTCATGAATTACAAACCCCTCTTGCCATCGTACAAACCAAACTGGATACGCTGATACAGGACGAACATCTCTCTGAGTCCCAGAGTAATTCTGCACAAATCGCGTATGAAGCGATTCAGAAAATGGCAAAACTCAATCATTCCCTCCTTTTACTGAGCAAAATAGAAAACAGGCAGTTCTCCCAAACCAGTTCTTTCGATTTAAAAGATTTCGTGGAAGAAAAATTGAATGCCTGGCAGGAACTCTGGCAGGGAAAACAACTTATTTTGACGCGATCGCTGGAGTCCACTGTTGTATGCATGAATACCCAGCTGGCTGACATTTTAATAAATAATCTTTTCAGCAACGCCCTCCGTCATAGCCCCATTAATGGATCAATCCATATTGATTTGAAGAATAAAGAGTTTATCATATCAAATTCAGCTTCCGGAGGACCGCTCGACAGCGGGAAGATATTTGAACGGTTCTCAAAAGGTGGCCAGCCAACTGACCACTACGGGCTCGGCTTGTCCATTGTGAAACAAATTGGTGAAGTTTCGGGAAATCCTGTCTCATACGAATTTAAAGACGGGAAGCATATTTTTATTATTAGATTTTGATTCTGCCACCAGAATGAACAAATGCAAGTTGATTGTGTTGTAATTTGCAGATAACTGATGCCACTCGTAACCGTTTCCCATCTTACAAAAAAATTCAGAACCCATTTAGCGGTTGACGATTTGTCCTTCAGCGTCAATGAAGGTGATGTATATGGCTTCCTGGGACAAAACGGAGCCGGAAAATCCACGACCATCCGAATGCTTCTTACCCTGGTAACGCCAACGGAAGGACATATCGAATTTTTCGGGATGGATCTGAAAAAGGAAAGGAAGAAAATCCTCAGCCAGGTGGGCGCAGTCATTGAAAAACCTGATTTGTATAAATACCTGAGTGCCTATGAAAATCTTTCCCTCTTTGCCCGTATGAGCGGCATAAAAATCAGCAAAAAGGAAATCTTAGGTCAGTTGGAAATGGTCGGGCTGGCGGGTCGTGAAAATGACAAAGTGAAGACATATTCCCAGGGTATGAAACAGCGACTTGGAATTGCAGTAGCCCTGATTCACGATCCGGGAATTATCATATTGGATGAACCGACGAATGGTTTGGATCCGCAGGGAATTGCCGATATGCGTAACCTGATTTTGCACCTGAGCCGGCATCTGCATAAGACCGTCATCGTCTCCTCTCACCTCTTACATGAAATTGAACAGATTTCCACAAGGATACTCATTATAGACAGAGGTAAGAAAATGGTGGAAGGAACTGCCGCCTCCCTGACAGATCCTGCCAAAACACTCGTGGAAGTGGAAGTCGAAATGCCGGACCATGCAACCAGTTTATTGGAATCCTCCATCTGGATTAACCACCTGCTAAAACAATCAGGCAGGGTACTGACATTTCAAATCTCCGAACACCTCATTCCGGAACTCAACCGCAAATTGGTTCAACTGGGTATAAATGTTTTATCCCTGCAGAAAAAGAATTCACTGGAAGCTTATTTTTTATCCTTAACCGGAAGTAAACAACATGTGGCAGCTTTTACAAATTGAAATATTAAAGATTTTCCGGAAACCCAGAACCTATATTAGTTTCGGTGCCATTGCAGCGATGGTGGTGATCATCCAGATTGCCTTAAAATTCGATGGACAATCCTATATTGAATTCATCGTTGGCAGCCTCAAAGACTCGCTGGAAATACCTTATGCGCATATCCTTAACGGATATTTCGTTTGTTTCATCATCCTGAATTTGTTGTTGATACATATACCGCTGCTGATTGCATTGGTGGCAGGAGATTCTATTGCCGGTGAAGCCAATATGGGCACCCTGCGTTTATTGGCCAGCAAGCCTGTGAGCCGGACAGGTCTTATGCTGGCAAAATTTGCGGCAACTGTTATTTATACCGCTTTATTGTTGATATGGCTTGCATTTATTTCCCTTCTGCTCAGTGTAATTATTTTTGGCACTAATGACATCCTGATCGCCCGGAACGATGCACTTGAAATTATCCGGAGCAATGATGTGATGTGGAGGTATCTGGCAGCCTTTGCGTTCGCTACCCTGGCTCTCACAACCGTGGCAGCCCTGGCTTTTTTGTTATCTGTGTTTGCCGATAATTCAATTGGTCCTATTGTATCCACTATCAGTATCGTAATTGTATTTACCATATTGTCTGAGATGCAGATTCCCCTTTATGACCGCACGGTCAAGCCTTATCTTTTTACTTCCCATATGCTGGCATGGAAGGGATTTTTTTATACCAGGATGGATGCGGGGGGATCATCTATTCCCGGCACCATTGAGAATATTCGTGCCATTGGGAAAAGCAGCGGAATCCTGGTACTCTATATTGTTGGATTTGTTTCCGCAGCGGTGTTCGCTTTCAATAAAAAAGATATCCTGAGTTAGGCGGGCGGGACCAACGCCCCAACAAAAAAATGTGCAAATGATAAAATGGTTCTTATTGAGGGTTTTAATTTTGGCGTACGTTTTTTATTTTATGCCAGTGAATAAGGTCTGTGCACAGGATCCCGCTACTGTAATGAGAGGCATACGGGCCAGGCTTGAAAAGATCAGCGATTATGAAGCGGAAGCCCGATTTAAAACTGAAATTTCATTCCTCAAAGTTCCGGATGCCAACGTCAGCATCTATTATAAAAAGCCGGATAAAATCAAGATTAAAAACCAGACTGGTATCTCTCTGGTTCCCAAGGAAACGGTGAGTATCAGTTTATATAGCCTGGTAAGCAGTCCCTATCAGGCGTTGGATGCAGGCGGTGATACGATCCAAAAAACACCGGTAAGAATCATCAAACTCCTGCCGGGTGATGAAAACGGGGAATTGGTGTTGGCCACATTGTATATTGATACGCGTCGTTTACTCGTTTTGAAAGCAAAAACCACGACCCGGGGAAACGGCACCCAGGAAGTGGAATTGTTCTACGGGAAATATCAGCAAACCGGTCTGCCGGACAGAATTATTTTTAGCTTTAATACCCAGGATTTCAAACTTCCCAAAGGAGTGACTTTTGACTATGACGATGGCTCAGTAAAAAAGAAAACGACAGAATCCCCCAAAAATCAGAGGGGGAAAATTGAAATAACCTACCTTTCTTATTCTATCAATAAAGGCATCCCTGATTCTGTTTTCGAATAGATATTTCGCCGCCTTTCTAAAGCGTTCACCTTGTTAAGGCGTTACACGTTCAATATGAATCGTTCGTCTTATCCCGTGGGAACAAAAATTTGACTTGTTGATCTTAATTTGCTTTTTTTGCGCTTGGGCACTTTAAACAGACACCTTACATGGTAGAAATCGGATCGCGGAGCCTTTCTCTTCAAAATTTTACAGACATTGTATTTAAAGAGGATCAAATCAACCTTGATCCGGCAGCCCTGGAAAAGGTAGATGCCAGTTTCCAATTTCTCAGACATTTTTCAACCGGAAAACTGATTTATGGAATCAATACGGGTTTCGGCCCGATGGCACAGTATAAAATCAGTGATGAAAACAGGCTTCAACTCCAATATAACCTGATTCGCAGCCATTCGACAGGTATGGGTAACCCCATGAGCCCGCTGCTTGGAAGAGCGGTTCTTGTTGCAAGATTGAACAGCCTGATGCAGGCATATTCCGGCATTCATACCAGCCTGGTGGAACTACTTTCAGCTTTCATCAATAAAAATATTGTTCCCTGCATTTATGAACACGGGGGTGTAGGCGCCAGCGGCGATCTCGTTCAACTGGCACATGTGGGCCTCAACCTGATTGGTGAAGGAAAGGTCTGGTACGAATCCAAATGGCAGCAGACTGCCGACGTTTTGAAAAAAGCAGGTCTGAGACCACTGGAGATTCAGATCCGCGAGGGTCTCAGCATGATCAATGGCACTTCGGCTATGACAGGCATCGGTCTGGTCAATATCGTGCATGCGAAAAAACTGCTAGCCTGGTCAGTGATGTTCTCCGCGATGACAAACGAGATAGTGGAGGCCTATGATGACCATTACTCCAAAGAACTTAATATTGTCAAGCATCATACCGGTCAGAATTATGTTGCCGCTATGATGCGCGGCATGCTGAAGGACAGCAAAATGATCCATAGTCGCACCGAGCACCTGTACAATCCGGCGAATATCGAACATGATGTTTTCGAAGACAAGGTGCAGGAATATTATTCACTACGGTGTGTAACCCAAATTCTGGGGCCAGTTTACGATACGATTGAACACTCCGAAAAAATATTGGTGGAAGAATTGAATTCCGTGAATGATAACCCGGTAATCGATCATCAAAATAAGAATATTTTTCACGGAGGAAATTTTCATGGAGACTATGTGTCTTTGGAAATGGATAAGCTGAAAATTGCTATTACCAAACTATCCATGCTGGCTGAAAGGCAATTGAACTACTTACTAAACGATAAGTTGAATCAAATTCTACCACCCTTTGTAAATCTGGGAGTTCTGGGCTTTAATTTTGGCATGCAGGGCATGCAGTTCACGGCTGTGTCCACTGTTGCGGAAAACCAAACACTTTCCTTTCCCATGTCTGTACACAGTATTCCAAATAATAACGATAACCAGGACATCGTAAGCATGGGATGCAACGCAGCCATAATGACAAAAAAAGTGATTGACAATACGTTTGAAGTACTCACCATACAGGTTATGACGATACTTCAGGCAATCGACTATCTGAAATGCCAGGATAAACTTTCCCCGGCAACCCACCGGGTTTACGCCTCGATCAGAAAGATATTTCCGAAATTCATAGATGACAGTCCCAAATACGAAGAACAGGAAAAGGTTAAAAACTGGCTTCTCCAAAATGATTCGCTATGAAATGTGCACTCATTACAGGCGGATCGAGGGGCATAGGCAGGGCAATTTGCATAAAACTTGGCGCTCTGGGCTATCATACCCTCATTAATTTCAGGTCAAATATCGCTGAGGCTGAACAAACTCTGGCAGTTATCAAACATAATGGTGGAAGTGGGGAACTTCTGCCATTTGATGTAAGTAACAAAAAGGATATCACAGACACACTGGGTATTTGGCAGGACGGTCACAAAGACGATTATATTGAAGTGCTGGTGAACAATGCCGGAATTAAAGATGATGTTTTGATGATGTGGATGAAAGATGAGCAGTGGGAGAATGTGATGCGAACCAACCTGGACAGTTTTTTCTATGTGACCCGGCAAGTGCTCAACGATATGCTTATGAAAAGGTATGGCCGGATTATCAATGTGGTATCTCTATCCGGACTTAAGGGTCTTCCAGGACAAACCAATTATTCAGCAGCAAAAGGCGGAGTGATTGCCGCCACCAAGGCGCTTGCTCAGGAAGTTGGGCGGCGTGGTATTACCGTGAACGCTGTCGCACCGGGATTTATCAAAACGGATATGACAGAAAACATTTCTGAGAAAGAAATGAAAGCCCTGATTCCCGTGAACCGTTTCGGAACTGCCGAAGAAGTGGCAGACCTGGTCGCCTTCCTGGTATCACGGGAAAGCAGTTATATTACCGGGGAAGTCATCTCAATTAACGGGGGAATGTATTCGTAGGAAAGTGTGGGAGTATGGGAGTATGAGAGTTGGGTGTGAATATGACATTTAGTTGCTTAGATGACTGGGTTTTGGACTTCAATTAGTAGTTCTTCCTACTTATATACCTACTATACTTCCATACTCTCGTACTCCCACACTCTCATACTCCCATACTCCCACACTTTCATATTTGTTTCATAATTTGCCTCCATGAACAGAGTGGTGATTACCGGAATGGGCATTTATTCCTGCATCGGAAAGAATCTGGAAGAAGTGAAAAACAGCCTACAGGAGGGCAAGTCCGGAATCATATTTGATCCTGGCCGTAAGGAAATGGGCTTTCGCTCGGCTCTTACCGGTTTTGTGGAACGACCAAGTCTGAAAGGTTTATTGGACCGTCGCGCCAGGATCATGCTACCGGAACAGGGGGAATTTGCCTATATGGCAACACTTCAGGCCCTTTCGCAGGCATCTCTCGATGCAGAATATATTCAAAATAAGGAAATCGGCATTCTCTACGGTAATGATAGTTCGGCCAAATCTACCATCGAAGCAGTTGATATCATGCGTCAGAAAAAAGACACGATGCTGGTCGGATCAGGTGCCGTCTTTCAAACAATGAATTCCACGGTTACAATGAATCTGGCGACCATTTTTAAGCTACGCGGAATAAACTTCACAATCAGCGCAGCATGCGCCAGCGGATCCCACGCAATCGGACTTGGGTACCATTTTATTAAAACCGGATTACAGGATTGTATTATCACCGGCGGTGCGCAGGAGATAAATGCCTTATCCATGGGGAATTTTGATGCATTGTCAGCCTTTTCCTCACACGAGGATCAACCTCAAAAAGCTTCCAGGCCATTTGATAAAGACCGGGATGGACTTATACCGAGCGGAGGCGCGGCTACTGTTGTCCTGGAGAGCCTTGAATCTGCAAAGAAGAGGGGCGCTAAAATACTTGCAGAGGTTGTCGGATATGGATTTTCCTCAAACGGGGAACATATTTCAAATCCGACCGTAAACGGACCGGTTCGTTCATTGCTGATGGCGCTCAAAGATGCGGGCATGGAACCTGCCGCTATTGACTATATCAATGCACATGCAACTTCCACACAGGCAGGCGATTCCAGCGAGGCCAGGGCACTCGTGGAAGTATTCGGCGAGAAGAAGGTTCCGGTGAGTTCAACTAAATCCATGACCGGACATGAATGCTGGATGGCCGGGGCCAGCGAAATCGTCTACTCGATGCTCATGATGCAAAATGATTTTATTGCGCCCAATATTAATTTCCAGAATCCGGATGAAGATTCCGCCAGGCTTGATATTGTAAAATCTTCAAGGGAAAAGAATATAAATGTATTTTTGTCGAATTCTTTCGGCTTTGGAGGCACCAACTCCTCGCTGATTGTGAAAAAATGGGAACCCTAACCGATAAACTAACCTACTATGAAACAAAACCAACCCCTGATTGATAAAATTAACGGGTTACTGGCAGAAGAGTTTGAGGTGGATATCAGCCTGATGTTGCCAGATGCTTCTCTCAGAAAGATCCTTGACCTGGACAGTCTCGACTACATTGATCTGGTCGTAGTCATCGAAAATAATTTTTCCTTTAAAGTAAAACCGGAGGACTTTATTCGCATCATCAGCTTCAGGGATTTCTATACCTATATCATTTCCCGCGTTCAATCTAAAGAACCAAACGATGCCTTCATGGCAGGGCAAATCCAGGGGTAATAAAACCGGTTTCCGGATATTTGTCTGGGTTCTTAAAAATGCAGGCCTTACTCCCGCCTACCTGTTACTTCGAATCGTGGCCTTTTACTTTTTTATCTTTTCCGGAAGGGCATTTTCTCACCAGTATTCTTTTTTTAAATACCGGCTTGGTTTCTCAGTCCCGCGGGCTGTCCTGAGCGTCTATTTAAATTACTATTGGTTCGGTCAAACGATCATTGATAAGATCGTAATGATGTCGGGTATTCCAAATCCTATCCGGTTTCAATTTGAGGGGGAAGATTTTCTCAGGCAGATGGTCAGTCAGAAAAAGGGAGGCCTTTTATTGAGTGCACATATGGGAAACTGGGAAATCGCCGGCCATCTTTTGCAACGATTGGGAACAGAAATGCACATCGTCATGTATGACGGGGAGGAACAACAAATTAAAGACTACCTGGAAAGCATAACCGAAAAACATTCGGCACGGATTATTCTTATAAAAGAGGATCTTTCACATATTTACGCAATTCAGGAAGCGCTCAGTAAAAATGCATTTGTATGTATGCATGCTGACCGGTTCCTGGAAGGAAACAAAACAATCAGTGCATCATTCCTGCAAAAACCGGCTCTTTTTCCAGCCGGACCCTTTTTGCTCGCCCGCACATTTCAGGTACCGGTGTCTTATGTATTCGCAATGAAGGACAATGCCTATGACTACCATTTCTATGCCAGTCCACCTAAAATATATTCCGGCAACAGGGAATCAGCTATTCACGATATGCTCAGGGATTATAGTTCAGCAATGGAAAACACTATACGGAAATATCCGCTGCAATGGTATAATTATTACGATTTCTGGTTAAAGATTAATGCTCCGGAAAAATCCAAATGATTTTTAAAATTGTTGCCTCGTGGTATTGCCACCGGAGCCAATGACCTGCTACATAAGCCTTATCTTTATATTATGCAATTTCAAGTGCAAAATGCAGCCGAATTTATTCCCCAAAAAAACCCTTTTGTACTGGTCGATAAGCTCGTGTATGTGGACGAAAATACATCTCATGGCAGTTTTAAAATTCCAAAAGAGAATATTTTTGTAAAGTCCGGCCACTACTCCACTTCGGGTATGGTAGAATCCATGGCGCAGACGGCTGCAGCAGGAACCGGATATTTATTCAGAAGAAAACAACCGTAAAGTTCCAATCGGATATATTGGCGCTGTACAGAAACTTGTGGTGAATGACTGGCCGCCCTCGAATGCAGAAATCACAATGGAAATTACTCTGCTTACCAATATATTGCAGGTTTCTCTGGTTTCAGGGATCGTTAAATATGGAGGAAAAATCATGGCTTCCTGCGAAATGAAAATATTTGTAAACAATCAAATATGAAAAATATAAAATTAATGCTTCTAACAGCATTCATTCTGGTCATGACACCCGTTTATATACAAGCTCAGTCTTTATCTGCCAAATCCTTTTTCAACACAGACAGCATTCCTGCCGTATACCTTGGAATTGATTTTACGCTGGCAAAGTTGATAAACGATGATGCATCCGATGCAAAGATTATCCAGTCGCAGCAATTCAACGGAATTAATGACCTGATAGTAAAGGAGTATAAAAAGTATGATGTGCAGAAAGCCTATCATCGCATCAATTGGACGGTTGATTTGAAGGAAGTTGAAGACAGAAATCTAAAAGTAAATCCCGACCAGCTTAAATCAACGAATGATGCCGACCTGACCCGGCTAAGTAGTGGTGACATTGATAAGCTCGTAAATAATTTCAATTATGGTGCCCATCGTGGTTATGGGGTGCTGCTGATTATGGAAGGGATGGACAAAACAAAGAAAATCGCGACTATTTGGTTTACCCTGATAAATATGGATTCTAAAAAGGTCCTGACAACTGAAAGAGTCAATGGCAAACTGGGTAGTGGCTTTGGATTCAGGAACTATTGGTCATCTGCGATAAAAAATGCCATTAATGAAGTAGAGGATAAAAACTATAAGCAATGGCAGGCATCCGCAAAATAGATATTTAATTTCCTATGGAAAAAAACCTTGTAACAAAATTAGAAATCCGAATCAGATTTAACGAAGCAGACCCGCTCGGCATTGTCTGGCATGGTCACTATATCCGCTATTTCGAAGACGGTCGGGAAGATTTTGGCAATCAGTACGGAATCGGATACCTTGATTTTTATAATAATGGGTATGTGATTCCTGTGGTGAATGTGGATTGTTCATTTAAAAAATCATTGCGGTATGGAGATACAGTGATCGTTGAAACTATATTCATTCCCTGTGATGCCGCTAAAATCCAGTTTAATTATCGTCTCTTTAATAAAAAAACAGAGGAACTGGTTGCCACCGGAAGTTCGACACAAGTCTTTCTCGACAGGGATCAATCGGGTCTTCAGCTCATTAACCCGCCTTTCTTTGAAGATTGGAAAAGTAAGTATATCAAATCCTAATCAGCATCAATGAGAAAGGTGTATGTCTTGTCAGATAATATTTTTTCGCCTCTGGGAAAAAATACGCGTTCCAATATGGATGCACTGAAAATGGGCCGTTCGGGTATACAACGGCAACCTCCGGGTATTTGCCCCGAACCTTTTTTTGCTTCCCTGCTTTCACCTGCAGATAAGGTTTCCGGTGAAAACCTAAGCGCTTTCGAGCAAATCGTTCTCGCCTCCGCACTGGATGCGATAAAGGATGCACCCGATACATTTAATGTAGAACATAATAAAACGGGATTTATCCTTTCATCCACAAAAGGAAATATAAGTTTGATCGAAAATCTCAATGACGATCAAATTCCGGAAGAAAGGGTTTCACTGAATACCAGTGCCATCCTCATTGCCAAAAACCTGGGATTAGTTTCTGAGCCCCTTGTCGTATCACATGCATGTATATCAGGATTGTTAGCCATGATTACGGGAATGCGGCTGATTAGTGCGGGCGTGTACGATAACATGATTATTTCAGGCGGCGATCTTATTACCTCTTTTATATATTCAGGTTTTCAGTCTTTTCAGGCTATTAGCCCGATTCCCTGCAGGCCTTTTGATGCCGCGCGTGACGGGATCAGTCTGGGAGAAGGGGCTGCCACGGTTATTTTGTCAGCTAAAAAAACACCCGGAGCGGTACAGCTCTGCGGCGGCGCTATATCTAATGATGCCAATCATATTTCCGGTCCCTCACGCACAGGCGAAGAACTATGGCTGGCCATCCGTCGTGCCATGAACCAGGCAGGTGTAAGCAAGAACGAAGTTGATTTTATTTCAGCACATGGAACAGCAACGCGTTATAATGATGAAATGGAGGCAAAGGCGATTCATCTGGCATCTATGCAGGATGTTCCCGTTAATAGCCTGAAAGGATATTATGGGCACACACTTGGAGCTGCCGGAATAATTGAGTCTGTGGTAACCATTCATTCGATGAAAGAAAATATGATATTGCCAACACTCGGGTTTTCTACGCCGGGGACGGAAAAGCCAGTGAATATCATCCGGGAAATAATGCCTGCGAGCCTGAATACCTGTTTAAAAACGGCATCCGGATTTGGCGGATGTAACGCAGCGCTGGTAATTACCAATAGTTAGTAAGTAAGCTTTATATGAGATAATGCTGATGATTTGAACCGTATCTTAGCCCTGAAGGAAAAAGATGAAATTTTTTAGAAAGGATAATAAAACCGCCCTGGAGGCGAAGGGACTGGCACAGTGGATTGCCTTCGGACCGGTTGTTTTTCAGGTTGCCCGTGTATTAAGAAATACCGGTGTTCTTCGTGTCCTGCTTGAAAAGGGCCGTGACGGACTTACTCAGGAAGAGATCCGGGAACAGTTGAATATACCAGACTACGGCCTTCGTATCCTGCTGGAATCAGGTCTGGGCATCGGTTTGGTAGTGGTAAATGACGGGAAGTATACTATTACGAAAACAGGAACTTATATTCACAATGACCCTTTGACAAATGTCAACATGAATTTTGTTCACGACGTTTGCTACAAGGGGCTGTTCAGCCTTGACAAAAGCATAGAGACCGGCAGACCCGAGGGATTGAAAGTATTTGGTGAATGGGACACGATTTATTCCGGGTTGTCTTCCCTTCCGGTTCAGGTACAAAAAAGCTGGTTCGCATTCGATCATTTTTTTTCAGACCTTGCTTTTCCACCGGCCCTGGCGAAGGTATATTCCGGGGGTATAAAAAGAGTGCTGGATATAGGCGGCAACACAGGAAAATGGGCAATCGCAAGTGCTCAATTTTCAAAAGATCTTCAGATAACTATTATGGATCTCCCGGGTCAGCTGGCTGTCGCCATGGAAAGGGTTAAACAAGCTGGCCTGGAAAATCGGATTCATTTTTATCCGGCGAATCTCCTGGATGAAAAAACAATTTTTCCGAAAGGATTTGATGCAATCTGGATGAGCCAGTTCCTGGATTGTTTTTCTGAGGAGCAAATAGTGTCCATATTAAGACGTTGTTATGATTCTGTAACTGACGAACAGTATGTTTTGATCCTGGAAGCTTTTTGGGATACACAAAGATTCGAAACTGCTGCCTTTTGTTTACAACAGACATCGGTTTATTTTACAGCCCTTGCCAATGGGAATAGTCAGATGTATGATTCGGCCATTTTCCTGCGTTGCATTGAAAAGGCAGGCTTTATTGTGGAAGAAAGAATAGACGACATCGGGTTAAGCCACACGCTTTTGAAATGTAAAAAAACAAAATCTCAACACCCATAAAAAAATAATATGACGATCCAATCCACGGATGTTCTCGTAATTGGTGCCGGGCCGGCAGGAACGGTAGCAGCGTCGATCGTTAACAAAGCCGGATACAAAGTGAGAATCGTGGAAAAAATGAAGTTCCCGCGATTTGTGATCGGCGAAAGTCTCCTGCCACGTTGTATGGAAGCACTTGAAGAAGCTGGCTTTCTGGAGGCAGTAAAAGCAAAAAAATTCCAGGAAAAAGGCGGTGCAAAATTTGTGAAAAATGGTACGATTTGCGACTACCAGTTTGCTGACCAGTTCACAAAGGGATGGCAGTGGACCTGGCAGGTCCCCCGCGCGGATTTTGATCAGACCCTTTCAGAAACCGTAGAGAAAATGGGCGTGCCGGTAGATTATGAGTCTACCGTAACAGCCATCGAATTCAACGGTTCCGACTCCCTCACGACTATTGCAGACAAAGATGGAAATATCACTCAAATTAGAGCCCGGTTCATTATTGACGGCAGCGGCTACGGTCGTGTAATTCCAAAGCTTTTTAACTTAGATAAACCCTCTAACCTTCCTCCGCGTAAAGCCCTTTTCACGCATACTGTAGACCTGCGGAGGTCACTATCAGATGAGCCCAACCGAATTACAATTGTAGTACACCAACCCGGAGTCTGGATCTGGATCATTCCCTTTTCAACCGGTATCACATCGCTGGGTTTTGTGGGTGATCCATCTTTTTTTGAAAAATATACCGGCAGTCCGGAAGAAAAGCTGAGAAGTCTGATCGCTTCGGAACCTTACTTAAAAGAGAGATTTAAGGATATAGAATTTTTGTTTGAACCCAGGGTGCTCGAATCCTGGTCTTCCACCACAGACCGCTTTTATGGCGATGGATTTGTATTGACCGGAAACGTAACGGAGTTCCTCGATCCCGTATTTTCATCCGGTGTAACCCTGGCAACGGTTTCAAGTCAAATCGCCGGCAAACTGGTAATTGAAAAATTAAAAGGCCGTGCCGTTGACTGGGAAAATGACTATATGAAAGTGATGATGCAGGGCGTGGATACTTTCCGTTCCTACGTGATGGCCTGGTATGAAGGAACACTGGATACGATTTTCTTTGCAGATAATCAGGATCCTCTGATAAAAAGTCAGATTTGCTCTGTGCTGGCAGGTTATGTATGGGATCTCGAAAATCCCTTTGTGAAAAATCATAAGACCGGTCTTCACCGGCTCGCATCTATGATTAATTACCGGGACAGTCAGTCACCCAAGTCGATTAAATCCTGAACCGAATACATTGAAATCTGTCCGAACCATCACATCATCCTGCCTTATTTTCCGTAATAAAATATATAAAAACGGTCAGATATTGTTTGAGCATCCCGGATCGGCGGAAAAATTCCTGGATGAAATTTATAAATATTTTGAAATTAGCTATCCCAAGTTTCACAAAATGGATCTTCTTTGTAAACTGGGTTTCCTGGCGACGGAAATTCTATTACTTCATAGTGGCCATGAAAAAAAATACAGTGAGACTGAAACGGGACTTATACTCACCAATACACATGCCAGCCTGGATGTGGATCTCAAATATGCAAAAACTATTCAAACCGGTGCCAGTCCTGCGCTATTTGTGTATACCTTGCCTAATATCGTGATTGGAGAAATTTCTATCCGGCATCATTTTAAAGGTGAAAATGCATTTTTTGTATTTAAACACTTCGATGGTAATTTTATAGCCGAATATGTAACCGAACTATTTGAGAGCGATCTCATCAAAAGCTGTATCTGTGGATGGGTGGATATATTAAAAGAAGATTACCGGGCCCTCCTTTTCCTGGTTGAAACGGATAATCCAGAAAATGCCATCGCCTTTACTGCAGAAAATTTAAATCAATTGAACAAGAAGGACCATGGATAATTTAATGCAGAGGCTGAAAGAGCAGGTCATAGAAAGACTGAACCTAAAAGATCTTAAACCGGAAAATATCGGGGATGATGATCCCCTGTTTGTTGAAGGGATTGGGTTGGATTCGATTGACGCACTCGAACTTATCGTTTTACTGCAACAGGAATACAATATTAAATTATCCCATGCCGATGAAGGTCCGCGGGTTTTTCATTCTATCCGGACTATGGCAGATTATATTACCGCAAACAGCGGCGCCATAAAGGTTTCCCCATGAAAGAACCCGTATTTGTTGCCGGAATGGGTATCATTACGTCCATCGGCAATAATCTGCCTGAGAATCTTCAGTCTCTTTGCGAGGAGAAAGCCGGTTTAGGAGAAATGCAATTTCTTTCGTCTGTTCACAAAGGGGAATTACCCGTTGGAGAAGTCAAAAACAGCAACTTTGACCTTGCCAGGGCGAGCGGCATGTCACCCAAATTGCCCCGTACTGCTTTATTAAGCGCACTGGCTGCACAGGAGGCTCTCCGGGATGCAGGATGGAAAAAGAACAATCTGCTGCGAACCGGGTTTATCTCTGCCAACACGGTAGGTGGAATGGACAAAACCGAATATTTCTTCCGGTCATTTTCAAAAAATTCATCTTCCGGCAAACTGGCTGATGTGATCAATCATGAATGTGGAACTGTCACTGAACTTGTTGCCGATCTTCTTGGCATCGATCAATTTGTTAGTACGGTAAGCACCGCCTGCTCATCTTCTGCCAATTCCATTTTTACCGGTGCCCGAATGATCAGCGCGGGTCTCCTCGATTATGCCCTCGTGGGTGGTGCTGATGCTCTAACGCTCTTTACACTGAATGGATTCAATACACTCATGATTCTGGATAAGAATTTATGCCGGCCATTTGATGAAAACCGCCAGGGACTGAACCTGGGAGAGGGTGCCGCCTATCTGCTGTTGACCTCAGCGAATGGCCTGGAACAATTAAACAAACAACCCTTTGCCAGAGTTAGCGGATTTGCAAATGCAAATGACGCATTTCATCAGACTGCCTCATCACCGGAAGGTATGGGTTCATGGCTGGCTATGAAAGGTGCCTTAAAAAATGCCGGTATACAACCTGCAGAGATTGATTATATCAACCTTCATGGCACCGGAACACAGAACAATGATATTGCTGAAGGAACAGCAATCAGTTTGTTGTTTAACCCGTCGTATCCGAAAATGAGTTCCACCAAAGCCTATACAGGTCATACGCTCGGTGCCAGCGGAGCGGTGGAAGCTGTCTATTCGGTACTGGCCATACAGCATGGAATCATTTTTCCCAATCTCCGACTCCAGTCGCCAATGAAGGAATTTCCCTTTCAGCCGGTTACTGCCTGCCTGAAGAATCAGAAAGTTCAACACGTACTTTCAAATTCGTTTGGATTTGGTGGAAATTGTTCATCACTTATTTTTTCTGCCGCATAATCAGAA
Organism: uncultured Bacteroidota bacterium; assembly: GCA_963741345.1. Lineage (GTDB taxonomy): Bacteria > Bacteroidota > Bacteroidia > Chitinophagales > Chitinophagaceae > Puia. Next base: position 156,446 of record CAVUHS010000003.1, on the reverse strand, counting down.
CTATGAAAGTGTACATCCGATCAACGGGAAATATATCTCCTCAGCATAGCCTGGACAAGAATGCTTTTTTTCAATCTGCTGTTAAAACCCCGGGGAATTTTTTTAAATCACTGGAACCTGAGTATGACGTCTTACGTGGATAGCAAAATGATCCGCAGGATGAGCCGTATTGTGAAAATGGGCGTAGCATCCGCAATAACCTGCCTTCGCCAATCAGGTGTAACCAATCCGTCTGCTATTATCACGGCTACGGCTTATGGTTGCCTGGAAGACACGTCCTCCTTTCTGCGCAGGATGATCGAGTTTGAAGAAAAAATGCTTAGTCCGACTGCCTTCATTCAGTCTACCCACAATACAGTAGGTGCGCAGATTGCCCTTCTGCTCAAATGCCATAACTATAATAACACGATCGTGCACCGCGCTTTTTCGTTCGAAAACGCACTCATAGAATCACGGCTCTTGCTGGAAGAAGGAACCGCCCCGGTACTGGTAGGCGCTGTTGATGAAATCACGGATGACCGTCATACAATTCTAAGCAGGTTTGGCTTATACAGAAAGCGGGGCAAATTGTCGGGTAATATAGCGGGTGAAGGAGCTGCTTTCTTTTTGCTTGATCAGGAACCGGGAAACAATCCCCAGGCAATTTTAAAAGACATAAAAACGCTCCACAATCCTTCAGGCGTGGCAGCAATACAAAAGGCATTAGCAGAATTCTTTATAAAGAATAAATTAAAAACCGAAGAGGTAGATCTGATTCTTACATCGAATACAGGAATAACAAAACCAGCTGAAACTGTCAATCATCTCATGGATTCCATCTTCGGGGTGAAACCAAGATTTCCTTTCACCTCCCTTTGCGGGGACTATCCTACGGCATCAGGATTTGCTCTCTGGCTTGGGTCGACCTTATTGAAAGAACAGCATAAACCTCATTGGATGCCGGACATCAGGTTTCCGCTGAAAAACATTCTCATCCACCATCATGACGGGCAAATAAACCACAGTTTTATTTTAATCAGCGCGGTTTGAATTACCGATTTTTCAATATTATTTTCCTGGCACTGGTAATCCTATGGATAGGGGCTGACCGATATTTAAAGATAGGTTCTCCGGCTTATGGCTGGCTTTTACTGATTTATGTTGCTGTACTTTTCTGTGGCAGCTATTTTATACAGTGGGGGTTTTTCTTAAAATCCATTAGTTCGGTAAAAACCAAAGAAAACTGGATCGCCCTGACCTTTGATGACGGTCCCACCCCTGTTAAAACAGAACGCATCCTGGACATTCTAAAACAAAACCATACAGAAGCTGTATTTTTTTGTATCGGGAAAAATATTAAAGGGAATGAAATGCTTCTGAACAGAATGGTTCATGAAGGGCATATCATCGGCAACCATAGTTTTTCACATCATAATCTCTTCGATCTGTCGAGTTCACAAAAAATGCTGGATGAACTACTGGCTATGAGCCTTTCTGTTAAAACCATCACAGGTTTCTCTCCCCGCTATTTCCGGCCACCCTATGGTGTTACCAATCCTAATCTGAGAACTGCAGTACTTCGTGGCGGATTTATTTCCATTGGCTGGTCCATCCGCTCCTATGACACGGTAATCCGGAATAAAAAGCGCCTTCTGGCCAAAATACTGGGATCCCTGAAACCCGGTGCCATCCTGCTTTTACATGATAGCAGTGAAATTACGCTGGCAATACTCCCCCAGTTGCTCGCCGGTATCGAACAGGCGGGCTATAAAACGGTACGCCTTGATAAAATGATTAATTTGAATCCCTATGCCTAGAGTGTTGTGTCTGATATCTTTAATTCTTTGTGGTTTTTGTGTCCGGGCACAGTATCCTGGGTTTGTATTACTGAATAATCCGGAAGTATTTAAGAAATCGTTTTCAATGAACACCAGGGCAACTGAATCCATTCAGTCAGACTTCAGCCAGGAAAAAACCCTGACCATGCTTTCCGAAAAAATAAATTCAAAGGGAAAATTCTGGTATCGGAGAAAAGACCTGGTTCGTATGGAATACACGCAGCCATACTATTATCTGATGATCCTGAATGGTGGAAAAATATATTTCAAAGATGGGCAAAAGGAAAACAAATTTTCAGCAGGTTCAAACAAGGTATTCCAGGAGGTAAACCGTATCCTCCTTGATTGTGTTTCAGGCAATATGCTAGATAATCCGGATTTTCAGTACCGCATTTTTGAAGGTACCGGAGGCTGGCTGATTGAATTGATACCCGTGGCAAAGAACCTGAAGAAGCTTTATAAAAACATTCATATCGTTGTAGATAAAAAAGATTACTCGGCGAAAACAATCGAGATGGATGAACTTTCAGGAGATAAGACCATGATTCGCTTTCTGAACAAAGAATTAAATGCGCAAATTCCGGATTCAGTTTTTAATATTCCTTAATATAATATTCATTTTGAATTCCTGCAGCCAATACCGACGCTTGCAGGAAATTAAATATGATGATACCTGTATTAACAAATTTAAACCATATTTTTCCCAGGTTATTTACAAAACTTCCGTAGATGTTATTGGAAAACATCTCAGCGGTCTATTGGTTTTTAAATACATGCCCGACAGCAGTACCCGTGTAGTTTTTTCTAACGAAATGGGACTCACTTTTTTTGATTTTGGATTTCCTCCGGGCAATGGGTTTACGGTTTATCAGGTCGTAGCTCAGTTGAATAAAAAAGCATTGATAAAAACCCTGCGAAAGGACTTTGAGCTGGTCATGTTCAGGAATTTAGATACACTTAAATATTATACTTTGACCGATAGTTTATTGATTTATCATGCATTTCCCCAATCCAAGGGTGTAAATTATTATATTACAGATGTCAATTGCCAACACCTGATGAAAATGCAAAGAGCATCCAATAAGAAACCGGTTATGGAGGCCTTTTTTGGTAGGAGTTCGCCGGGTATTTCTCCGGATAGTATCCTGATCCGACACCTGAATTTTGATTTTACGATTTCATTACAAAAAATCACGCCGCTTGCTGCTCAATGATCTTTATATAATTGAATCTCAAACCGGAACGGATGATCAGATTATTGCTGATATAAGGCTTCATGCCGATCATGACATCTTTAAAGGGCATTTTCCGGGTCATCCCGTATTACCCGGTGTCTGCATGATGGAAATGATCGCCGAAATCACCGGACAATTTTTACATAAGTCTTTCCGTATTTCCGCCGTTCCGCTAATTAAATTCCTTCGGATGATCGACCCGAATAAAAATCCGACTTTCAGCGTGGAAATAAACTACCATCCATCAACTTTGACTATTTTAACAAGTGGAAAGATCTATTCGGGCACAGAGATTTATATGAAATTTCAATTAACTCTCTTTCCCGATCCAGTTTAAAAGTGGCGCCGTCATCATTGTAGTCAGCAGCGCCATAAGTACCATCATAGAGAATATTTCTGTACTCAGGATCCCCATATCATAACCAATATTCAACACAACCAGTTCCATGAGTCCCCTGGTATTCATCAGGGCGCCGATGGAGAGACTATCCTTCCAGGTTTGGCCCAGGGCCCTCGACACCAGCGCACTCCCGCCAAGTTTACCTGCCACAGCGCAAAGAAGTATGAGGGCAAAACTGATCCATAATCCGCTTGTATTCAGAATACCGGCATTTGTTCGCAATCCTGTATAAACAAAAAACAAAGGAAGCAACATAACCATCGTCACATCACTGATCCGGTCTATGATATGTTTTTGAAGGAATGAGCCTTTTGGGAATAATAATTCCGGCCAGGAAAGCACCGAACAATGCGTGAATTCCAATTACTTCTGTGCAGTAAGATGAAAAGAGTAATAGGGTGAATACAATTGCCATCAGCATGTTATATCCGATTTTCCCCCTTTCATATTCAGTTTGAATCCATTTTATCATCATTCGTACAGGAAAGATCATCAATAGAACATAAACCAGGACCAACCCAATCACAAAGAGACCATTCATTCCGGATCCCGAATTTATATATGCGATCAATATGGCCAGAATGCACCACGCTGTAACATCGTCTGAAGCCGCACAACTAATCGCAAGAATGCCCAGCTTCGTATCAGTTAATTTTCGATCACGGATAATTCTTGCCAGCACAGGAAATGCCGTTATACTCATGGCGATACCCATAAACAAAGCGAAAGAATAAAAATCAGTTTGCCTGACTGCATAGGCTTCATACAGAAAATAAGAAATAAACACTCCAAGCGTAAACGGAATCAAGATGCTGGCATGGCTAATAATTACAGCCTCCATAGCCTGCTTGCGAACCAGGCGGGAATCCAGTTCCATGCCTACTATAAACATAAAAAGGATCAACCCGATCTGACTTAGAAACCTCAGAATAGGTAGGGAATCAGGTGGAAATATAAATTGAAAGACAGAAGGGAATAATAATCCGAGCAAGGATGGTCCAAGAATAACTCCAGCCACTGTTTCGCCAATTACAGGGGGCTGGCCGATCTTTTTAAATAATGACCCCAGTAACTGGGTAGATGCAATGATGATAATAATTTGTAATAAAAGCCTTGGAAGGGCTTCCCGAAAATTTGGCTTGAAAATATTTGCAAAGATCTCTGTTCCGGAAGAAACGCCTTTCGATACCGGCCTGGTTGCAGTGCCGCTGAGGCCCTGGAATTTTCCCATATGCAACAAGTAAAAGATCAGTCCGCCGAAAATAATTATCAGTCCGACATAAAAAACAAACTGCCTTGCTATTTTCATCAGTAAATATAGTGGCTGCTGGTTGCCTATTTGACTTTCCTGATATGAAATGAAAATTCGGCTCCTTTCCCCGGTACAGATTTCACTTCTATCCTACCCGACATCTTTTCAACCAGTTTCTTTACTGTGGAAAGACCGATGCCGGTTCCCTGGGTTCCAAACCGGTCGTTAACCCCCAGGGTCGTAAACAATTCAAATATTTTTTCCTGCTCGCTTTCGGAAATACCTTTTCCATTGTCAGAGACAACAAAATAATAATTCGATTCATCTTCATCAAATCGAATGATTATCTGTGGATTCTCCTTGTCATTGTATTTGATAGCATTTTGGAGCAGATTTACGAAAATCTGTTCTAAGGCTGTTTTGTTAATAAACAGACGATGATCCTTCTTAGGAAGAATAATTTCCGTGGAATCGCTTCCCTTCAGAATTTCCAGAATTGAATTCAAAAAGGGCTTTAACTGAAAGGATTCCGCGCCTTCGCTCAGAGCCACTTCGGCCCGGTAATATGAGAGTATGCCGTCCACGAGATTCCTGATTTTGAAGGAAGCGCGGTTTAATACCTTGAGAAGCTGGTCATTCTCTTCATCGATGGTCTCCCCGAAATTCTCACGCAGCATTTCACTGGAAAGGACAATACTGGAAAGGGGTGACTTAATATCATGCGAAACAACATATGCGAACTGATGGAGTTCCTCATTGCGTGCCTCCAGTTCCTCTCTCAATATTTGTAACCGGAGATTAGTTTTACGCAATTCGAGCAATTGTACAACCTGCCGGGACAGGATCTGCAACGAACGGATCTGGTTCCCGGAAAGTTTTTTTGGTTTCTTGTCCAGAACGCAAAGGGTCCCCAGCGCATATCCATCCGGGTTAGTCAGTGGAACTCCTGCATAGAATACGATATAAGGCTCCCCTATCACAAAAGGATGATCCGCAAAGCGTTTGTCCGCGCGTAAGTCCTGTATAATCAGGGGCTCAATGGGGTGATTGATGACATGTGAACTGAAAGATATTTCCCGGGAGATTTCGTTCGCCGGCAATTTTACTCCGGCTTTAAGCCATTCTCTTTCCTCATCGACCAGCGTAACCAGGGATATGGGAGTCTGACAGATTTCTGAAGCCAACAGAGCGAGCTCGTCAAATTCTTTACCGGCCTGCATATCCGGGACCTGATATTCCCGGAGTGCTGCCAGCCTTTCCGCTTCATTTTTTGGAATTTTAGACTTTTGCATCCTGTAAAATAATCAATAAATAAACTCTCCCGGTTACCTGCCTGAAATGTCTGGCTTATCCGGCAATTTGCGCGGCCTGTTATGGCTTTTTTTTATTATTTAGCAGCATGTAACGCGCCGTTTCATAAAATGCTTTTGTGAGATCCTGCATCAGATGGAGGCTGTCAGGAATTGTTGACGGATTGACCGGCTCATTTGACACAACTGAGTACATATCCTCCTTATGTGTATTCAGATTCATCCTGTATAGCCACGATCCTTTCAACAGATCAATATACCCCTGGTCGGGATCGTATAAAAATGAAAATGCCCTGTTTGACTGACTGGCGGAATCCAGCAAATCCCGCCCCAGGGTTGTATTTCGGTAACTGATTTTTACCAGGCCTGCCGCAGTGGGCAACAAATCAATTTGGGAAACAAAATCATGAATTCGTCTTGGCCTGAGTAGTGCGGGACAATAAAAAAGAAATGGCACATGCATGCTATTGATTCTTTCGTTTGTCCATGCACGCGGAAACATATTTCCTGCATCTCCCGGAATACCATGGTCTCCAACAAATATGAAAATGGTATTTGCAAAATATTTTTCTTTCCCGGCTGCTTCCATAAATTTCTGAAAGCAGAAATCCGTAAACCGGAATGCATTGAGCTCGTCATTGGACTCAAATCCAAATAATTTCAGAGAATCATTTGTAACATGCAATTTCCGGAATTCACCCTGGTCTTCGGCGGGAATGGTATACGGTCGATGATTATCGGCCGTTTGTATTACTGCGAAAAAAGGATTGTCCTGATTTTTTAAAACCTGATTCGCTTCCAAAAACAGGTTTTTATCACTGATACCCCAAACGTCTACTTTCGAAGCCTTATAACTTTCCTGTTCATAGAGATGAAGACTGTCAATATTATTATTCAATAATCCCCGGATATTGGCCCAGCTGGCACTTCCGCCAATAAAATAAAGCTTATCATAACCCTTGAAATCATTTATAATGGTATGCTGGTTCACTGCACCAGGATTGCGACTGGTGGTACTGTTTGCCTGTCCCACATCCGGAATACCTGTCAACACAGCCCAGACACCGCGAGCTGTTCCATAAGAAGGCGAAAAACATTGATCAAAAAAAATACCCTTGTCACAAATACTCTTAAAAAAAGGCGTGGTGTTTAAAGGATTCCCCCACATGGAACTTTTATATGCGCTGAATGATTCGCAAATCACTACCACGATATTTGGTTTCAAGTCTGGAGACGGCCTGTTGACAACCCGCTCATAGTTCAGATTGAGCGAATCACCGGTAAATCCAAAATAAGGTTTGAGAATATTATATGCTTTTCTGACTTCTGCCGGATTAAAGACCGATTTTCTGAACTTAAGGCTGCTGAAAAAAGATTGGTATGGATTCAATGCCAGGTTAGCCTTATAATCGTTGCCGAGGCTAAAGGCCTGGCTCCAGCGTAAATTAAACTGGCCGAAATTTCCAAATATTCCAAGTCCCAACAAGATCGCGGTTCCGGTGACCCAAATCCATTTTTTCTTTTCCTTACCAGCATAGGTTGACCGGTAAATTTTGCGGTAGGCCCTGACTACCAACCACCAGATAAATAAACTAACCAATACGATAGCCAAAAACATACGGATCACCGGATAGTTTTGCCATACGAGGGTCAATGAGATTCCCGCATCCTGCATATAATTCAAAACACTTGCACTGAGCCGCAAGCTGAGATAGCTGTAGTGTGCAAAATCAATGGTATAGATGAAACTTGTTATCAACCGAGGCTACGGCCAGCAAAATAAAAAAGCCTTTTCTGGACCGCATGGAAAGAAACGGATCGGAGAAGTTCATCGCTCCCAGCAAAAGCATGCCTTCCAACAAAAAGCATATCATTTTAAGATCAAAACGGAAGCCCAGAAGGAACGTACTTCCCAATGTTGAAATGGGGTTGCCAACATGATTAAAGGAAAAATAAAATATCAGCCGGAGGATATTCATCCAAACCAAAAAAATAATTCCCACTTCAAAAATCCAACGAATCAATTTAGGTATCTTTAGCCCTGTAAACATAATCTTGAATATGGGGATTAAAATTATAGCAATTATTCTGCAATCATGATTTTACTCCTTTCATCGCTGGATGTGGTTTTCCTGAAACCGCTGCTGCGATTTGATCATTGGCTGTTCCATAAAATAAATCAGGTCTGGATTAATCCTTTTTTTGATTTGGTGCTGCCTTTCATGCGACAGCAGGAATTCTGGTATTTCCTTTATTTGTTTTTGCTGGTTTTCATTCTGATTAATTTCGGGGTTAAAGGATGCTGGTGGGCTGTTACACTTATCATGACTGTGATAATCGGTGATCTCTTCAGCTCCTCACTGATAAAAGAACTGATTTTCCGGTTCAGACCCTGCAGAGATCCCGAATTGGCAGACCAGGTAAGGGTATTGGTGAACTATTGTCCTCAGAGTTCCAGCTTCACTTCTTCCCATGCCTGTAATCATTTCGCCGCAGCTTGGTTTATTTTTATAACTTTAAATCAAACCGGCTCCTGGCGCTGGTTGTTGTTCCTATGGGCTTTCATCATCAGTTATGCCCAGGTTTATGTCGGGGTCCATTTTCCACTCGATATTTTCGGTGGTGCGATTCTGGGAAGTTCAATCGGTTACGCAATGAGTAAATTTTTCAGAATGCAGTTCGGAACCCTTCCTTTAAACTAAATTCGGCATGGTTGCTATTATCATTCTATTTTGTTTAATCCTGTTGAATGGTTTGTTTGTCATGGCAGAAATTGCCCTGGTATCGGCCCGGAAATCCAAGCTGGAAGACATGGCATCCAAAGGCGATCTTAAAGCCAAGTCAGCACTTCGCCTGACAGAAAACCCGGAGCTTTTTCTGTCTACCGCCCAGATCGGAATCACACTGATCGCGATATTGACAGGTTATTATTCCGGAGAGAAATTCGGCGGCGATCTTCGGCCTTATATAGAAAAAATCTCATTCCTGCACCGGTATGCCGACAGGATTGCTTCGGCTCTTATCGTAATTATAGTGACCTTTCTTTCAATCCTGTTTGGAGAGCTGATTCCAAAAAGGATTGGGCTTTTGAAAGCAGAAAGAATTGCGAGAATTGTCGCCAACCCGATGAAAGTCTTCTCCCGCATTGGATATCCTATAGTGGCCCTCCTGAACTGGCTGAGTAATCTGTTCTTCATCCTGTTTTCAATAAAACCATCTCCTGAAGGCAATGTTACTGAAGACGAAATAAAAGCAATCATCAATGAGGGAACGGAACAGGGAACCATTAAAGAAGCGGAACAGGAAATTATAGAAAGAGTGTTTCATCTGGGCGATCGCAATATCACCTCACTAATGACACATCGCAGCGATATTATCTGGTTTGACCTGAATGAAACGGAGGAAATGATAAAGGAAAAGATACTAAGGGAACCGCATTCGGTTTACCCTGTTTGCGACGCAGAAATCGATAATATTAAAGGCATGGTCACGATCAAAGATATGTATGTGGCAGATGATTCGACACCCTTTAAAGAAATGATGACCCAGGCACTTTTTGTACCTGAAAATAATACGGCTTACCAGGTGCTTGAAAAATTCAAAGAAACTAAAACACACAGTTGCTGCATTGTGGATGAATACGGAAGTTTGCTCGGCATGATTACTTTGAATGATATCCTGGAAGCACTGATTGGAGATATTCCGCAACCGGACATGGTCGATTATGAAGTCGTCAAACGGGAAGATGGATCTTTCCTGGTGGATGCACAAATTCCCTTTTATGATTTTCTTGTCCATTTTGATAAAACAGAATGGATGAACGAAGGAGAACACGAATTTGATACCCTGGCCGGTTTCATCCTTCACCAGTTGGAACATATTCCAAGAACAGGGGAACGAATGGAGTGGAAAGATTTTAAATTTGAAATTGTGGATATGGACGCACAGCGTATCGACAAAGTGCTCGTCCTGGTCGATCAGGACAAAGAAAAAAAAGATTAATCCGTCGCTCCGTCCCTGTACTTTATTTTCTTCTTTCCTGCATTTTTCTTTTCAAATTCCTGTACCTCTTTGGGTTTAACCAGCGTTTTGCTTGCCACTTTTGTTGAATCGGTAACAGAATCATTTTTCGGCGTTTCCAGCTTACCCATGGTGTATAGCTGCGTTTTATAGATCATACCGGTGGAGGGATTGTAAAACTTCCAGCTTCCGTGCCTGATCGCAACACCTTCATTTTTTACGATGACAGTCTTGTACTCATTTAGATGGTCTATGTCCTCAATTTCCAGGGTGTCGTATAGTTTATCGGGATTCAGTGCCCGCCAGGATTCCTCCCTGACCAGCGCGCCGGAAGCATTGAAATATTGACAAACACCGTCTTTATTTCCCCACCGGTAGAATTCCAGCCCGGTCAGATCTCCTTCGAGACTGTAAATCCGCCAGATTCCCTCTTTCCGGTTATTCTTGTATTCTCCTTCTTCTTCATATCCTGGCTCTCCCCGCAGTTCGTCTATCCGATTCACCCATTTACCCTGTTTTTGATTTTTGCTGTCCACCTTATTCAGGGTATCGCCCTTTACACCAATTATAAAGGAGCCTGCCTGGGAATAACCCCGGGTAGCAGTTAATAAAAATAAAAACACCAGTATTTGTTTCATGAATCGTCCTTGTACAAAAAACGAACCGGGAAGGTGAAATGTTGCAGGATTGGAGGGGATACCCGACTATATTTGCAAACTTAACAACTGTTTATGCTGAAAGGGATTTGCCTTATTTTATTGATAATCAATTCTTTATATGGATATAGCCAGCCGAAATCAATGGCAGAGATTAAAACCGAACTTGAAAAGTCTCCCAATTCACCGCTGTATGTAAAGGATATACTGAAAAAAAAATTCAAGCTCGATACGGTGGTAGTGACCCGTACCACACATTTTAACAGCCTGGCAGACAGCCTCGCTTACAGAGGAACTATCAAAAAAGTATATGGCCCCTTTAACATGCAGGGTCAGAAGTTCCTGGTTCAGATTCTGGCACGCCTGCCAAATACTTTTTACAAGATCAGCCAGATTTTCATTGATACAACGGTATTCCGATACCGCACGGCAGACAGCATCGGAAACTCCATTCTCAATAAACTGAAAAATAATCAGGATAGTTTTGAGCATCTGGCCCAGACCTATTCAATGGGCGGAGAATCCGTTACAAAGGGTGATCTGGGATGGGTCGCCCGGGGGAGTATTATACCTGCGATCGACAAACAATTGGCCAAATCAAAAAAGGGTGATGTGTTTATGGTTTGGTCATCCAATGGTCTGCATATTATCAAACTGACAGAGGGGCCAAAACAAGACAATGGTGTCGCCCTGATGATGCGGATATTTTTATAGAAAATAGAGAAGTCCCAGTTCATACCCCTTCAAGCCCAGTCCGGCAATGGCGCCTATACATTTTGCTGCAATTAACGAGCGGAGCCTGTATTCTTCGCGGGCAGCAATATTGCTTATATGAATCTCAATGACCGGTGTTTTGATTGCAGCCACAGCATCTCCTATGGCTACAGAAGTATGTGTATAGGCAGCCGCATTCAGCAGGATACCGTCGTAAGAAAAGCCAACCCTTTGCAATTCGTTCACCAGTTCCCCTTCTACATTGCTTTGAAAATAATCGATCTGAACTGCGGGGTATTTTATTTTTAGTTCTTTCAGAAAATCTTCAAATGTCTGCCGGCCATAGATCCCGGGCTCGCGTACACCCAGCAGATTTAAATTGGGGCCATTGATAATTGCAATCTTCATCCGGTAAATATATGAAATAGAGCAAAGGATCAAAGGTGGAAATAGCCGGTACTATCCAAAAACGACCTCTCCCCGACAGGGGTAATTTGAATGAGAAAGGGACTGATTTTTTTAATTCAAATTCTTGAACTATATTTGTCCATCAAATTTGTAGACTGCCGAAAATGTATAATTCTGTGATTTCAACATGTATCTGTCTCCCCTGTTGCAAGGGTTGTTGTTGTTGAGGCATTAAAACCCAACATTATCCTTCTCTTCTCCAATTTAAACAGGTTTTTGATACATGGACACAGCAGCAGACATATTGAATTCAAATTTGAACAGTAAAATCAGGGACCTCCCTATTACAGAATCCCTTCATTTATTCACAGAACTCTATCCTGGACAAGTGTGCTTTTCCACCAGTTTCAGCCTGGAAGATCAGGTTATCCTGCATCATATTGCCATCGAAAATCTTCCTATCTCTGTTTTCACCCTTGACACCGGAAGACTTTTTAGTGAAACCTATTCGGTCTGGACAGCTACCCGCGAAAAATATGGCATCCCTATTCAGGCCTTTATTCCCGATGCCGGACGGCTGGAAAAATACGTAAACCAGAAAGGTCCCAATGCATTTTACGAATCCATAGAAAATAGGAAGGAATGTTGTTTTATCCGAAAAGTCGAACCATTAAAGAAAGCCCTCGCAGGTCAAAAATTATGGGTTACCGGTATCCGGGCAGAACATTCACCAAACCGCAGTCACCTCAATCTGCTTGAATGGGATGAAGGAAACCAGCTAAATAAATACAATCCATTGCTTTACTGGACGCAGGAAGAGGTAAAAAAATACATTTCAGACCATGATGTTCCCTATAATATTCTACATGACCGTGGTTTTGTAAGTATTGGCTGCCAGCCGTGTACCAGGGCTATTCGGCAGGGAGAAGAATTCAGGGCGGGCAGATGGTGGTGGGAAGAGGCTGATAAAAAAGAGTGTGGATTACATGAAACTAAAACAAATATGAAAGTGTGAGAATATGAGCGTGTGAGAGATTGAATTTTAAGTCCTCATTCTCACACTCCCGCCTTCCACACTTTCAGGAAAAAAGATATGACCGATTATTTAGACGAACTAGAATCAGAAGCGATCTACATATTGCGTGAAGTGGCCGGACAGTTTGAGAAACCAGCCTTACTTTTCAGCGGTGGAAAAGATTCTATTACCCTGGTACACCTGGCACTCAAAGCTTTTCGTCCGGGCAAATTTCCTTTTCCCCTGGTGCATATCGATACAGGTCACAATTTCGATGAGGCACTTGATTACCGCGACAGGCTAATTAAGTCCATAGGAGAAAGACTCATCGTTCGTAAAGTAGAGGACACCATACGAGTTAAATCACTGAAGGAGCCCGGGGGCAAATTCGCAAGTCGCAATGCACTTCAGACTTTTACCCTGCTGGACACTATAGAAGAATTCGGGTTTGATGCCTGTATCGGAGGAGCCCGGCGGGATGAGGAAAAAGCAAGAGCTAAGGAAAGAATATTCTCTGTCCGTGACGAATTTGGCCAGTGGGATCCTAAAAGACAAAGGCCCGAACTGTGGAATATCTATAATGGAAAAATACAAAAAGGTGAAAATGTTCGTGCGTTCCCGATCAGTAACTGGACAGAACTTGATATCTGGAATTATATCCGCCGCGAAAGAATAGACCTGCCAACCATCTATTTTTCCCATGAAAGGGATGTGATTTCACATGAAGGACAACTGGTGGCAGTTTCATCCTTTATACAGCTCGATGAAACGGATACGGTTATGCGAAAATCGGTGCGGTACCGCACGGTTGGCGACATGACCTGTACCGCGGCTGTGGAATCTGCTGCCAGTACCATTGATGATATTATTAACGAGATTATTCTGACCCGAACCAGTGAACGCGGCGAAACACGCATCGATGATAAAGTATCTGAAGCGGCTATGGAAGACAGAAAAAAGAATGGATATTTCTAAATAATAAATTCCTGGAATGGATCTTTTACGATTTATAACTGCAGGTAGCGTGGATGACGGGAAGAGTACCCTGATTGGCCGTTTACTATATGATAGTAAAAGCATTCTGAGTGATCAGCTCGAAGCCCTGGAAAAACACAGCAAAAATAAGGATGAGGGTAATATCGACCTGGCACTTCTTACCGACGGCCTGAGGGCTGAACGAGAACAGGGTATCACTATAGATGTGGCTTATAAATATTTTTCTACCCCCAAAAGAAAATTCATTATTGCCGATGCACCAGGTCATATCCAGTACACCCGCAATATGGTGACAGGTGCTTCGAATGCCCAGCTGATGATTATCCTGGTGGATGCAAGAAATGGAATCGTTGAACAAACCCGGCGTCACACAATTATTGCATCTCTGCTGAATATGCCCTATGTGGTGGTAGCCATCAATAAAATGGACCTGGTGGAATTTTCCCAGGACGTTTATAACAATATTGTAATTGAATATGCTTCCATTGCGAAATCCCTGGGACTAAAAAATATTCATTACATACCCATCAGTGCGCTGAATGGTGACAATATCGTGGAAAAATCAAAAAGCATGTCCTGGTACGAAGGCCCCTGCCTGCTTGATTTCCTGGAAACCATTTCAATCGAATCAGACACCAATCTTACCCATGCCCGCATGCCGGTCCAGTATGTGATTCGACCACAAACTGAAGAGTTGCCTGATTACCGGGGATATGCAGGCAAAATTATTAGTGGTATTTACCGGGTGGGTGATGAAATTCTCGTTTTGCCTGCCGGACTCAGCAGCCGCCTCAGCCGCATCGAAAGAAACCAACAGGATGTGGAAGAAGCCCGTGCGGGACAGGCTGTAATTCTTCATCTGGAAGATGATATTGATATCAGCCGCGGCGACATGCTTGTTAAAAAAGATCACCAGCCGCTGCTTGGCCAGGAACTGGAAGTACTGCTATGCTGGATGGACAATAAGCCGCTGAAGGAAGGAAATAAGTATCTGCTTCAGCATAACAGCCGTCGAATCAAATCCGTAGTAAGAGAAATTGAATACAGGCTCGATGTGAATTCACTTGAAAAACAGGAAGGAATTACCAGTGTCGGGCTTAATGAAATTGTACGGGCAAAAATCAAAACCGCTTCTCCCCTTGCTTATGATCTCTACAAGGATCTACGTGTGAATGGTGGTTTGATCCTGATTGATGAAACCAGTAATGTAACTGTAGGGGCCTGCATGATTCAATAGTAATTTATAATGAAATAGGATGAGTCAGAACAAAAACATACATAAAGTAATTTTTGCCGGTGCAGGTCCGGGTGATCCTGAACTGATTACCCTCAAAACTGTTAGGTTTCTGAAAGATGCAGACGTCGTCATTACTGACCGCCTGGTGAGTGACGTTATCCTGGAATCCTGGGTAAATCCAAAAGCGCTGATTCTGCATGCCGGCAAACAGAGAAGAAGGGAAGGCTCGACTCCACAGCATATTATCAATGAATTGTTGGTGGAATATGCGATGCAGGGGAAAAAAGTGGTTCGCCTGAAAGGCGGTGACGTTTCTGTTTTTTCAAATCTGCTGGATGAATTGCAGGCGCTGAAAAAATACGGCATATCCTATGAAATAGTTCCTGGAATAACAGCAGCCTGCGGAGCCGCTGCATATGCAGGAATACCACTTACTGCCCGCAATCACGCACAGGCCGTGCGTTTCCTGACATTACACAAAAATGAAGTCATAAAGCCTGATTACTGGAAAGAACTCGCGCAGACAGAAGACACACTTGTTTTTTATATGTCAGGTGATACAACAGGTGAACTGGTGAAAAAACTGATGGACCATGGAATTGAAAACGACAGGTCAATTGCAATCATTGAGCAGGCCACTACACCATTTCAAAAAGTCTACAACACAGGAATCCATTTATACGAAAAAGAACTGGGAAACAGGAGTTACGCCTCTCCCACCCTGGTTATTGTGGGCAAAGTTGCTTCGCTTCATGATGAACTAAAATGGCTGGTTGAAAATCCATCAAACGGTGAACTATATTTTAAACCGGTTACAAAAAATAAGGAAGAGGAGGTCAGAGCATGAGTCCGGATAAAAAGAATCAGATCAGGAAATTCATAGATTCCCTCAGCAGGGATGAACAAACCTGGACCAGCGGATACCTGGATGGCATCCTGCAGGAGGCAGTATCCGGGGATGGTATGCCTGCAAAATCACCAGCCGAAAATAAAAAAATCACCATCGCATACGGAACGGAATCCGGGAATTCAAAAAAAATTGCAAACCTCTTCGCTACACGGGCCAAACAGGAAGGCATTCATGCAAAACTGGTGAGTCTGGATCAATACCGACTGACGGATCTCCCCAAAGAAGAATACTTCCTGACCGTAATCAGCACCCAGGGTGAAGGTGAACCCCCGGCATCCGCAAAAAAATTTTATGACCATATTCATCAAAATGGATTTAAACTCCCCAAACTGAAATATGGTGTACTGGCACTTGGTGATACTTCTTACCCTATGTTTTGTAAAGCGGGAGAAGATGTCGATCACCAATTAGGCAGCCTGGGTGGAGAGCGCATCCTGGATATCCAGCGTTGTGATGTGGATTTCGAAACAGATGCCACAAGATGGATGAATGAAGCCATTCAAAAAATCAGCGGGACCCCAATGGCAAACCAGCCAACGGTAAAAACCAGTAAAAAAACAACTGGTAAAAAAGTCTATCAGGGCGAGATTCTCACAAATATTAATCTCAATGATCGGGGTTCTGCAAAAGAGACCCATCATATAGAAATTGCCTGCGAAGAAGTTTATTACAAACCAGGTGATTCATTGGGAATCGTACCACATAATCCCCGGGCAATTGTAGAGGCCATTATTGAACACACCGGAATCGATTCAGAAAGAACATTTGTTCATCGTAACGATACATACTCAGTTTATGAACTTCTCCATAAAAAATTAAATATTATTTACCTGCCTGAACGGGTCGTAGAGAAGTATGCAGCCCATACTGAAACGGAAATTCCGCCCGTTAAGACCAGCTTACTGGATTTAGTTAAGAAATATCCATTAAAAGATGCAGCCCAATTTGAAACATTTTTGCAGCAACTGGAACCTACAACGCCGCGGTTATATTCGATTTCATCTTCCCTCGAAAGCGTGGATGGCGAGGTGCATCTTACTGTAGCCCGGGATGCTTTCTCCATTGAGGAAGAATTGAAATATGGCCTGTGTTCAGATCATTTATGCAGTTTAAAAACAGGTGATACCATTGATTTTTACATACATAACAATAATCAATTCAGATTACCGGATGATGACAAAGATGTCATTATGATCGGACCGGGAACTGGAATAGCTCCTTTTCGCGCATTTCTAAGTGAAAGGGAATCTGCAGGAGCCAGTGGCCGCAACTGGTTATTTTTTGGCGATCAGCATTTCATAACGGACTTTCTTTATCAGACTGAACTGCAGCAATGGATGGAAAACGGTGTATTACATGCGCTGGATCTTGCATTTTCCCGTGACCAGGCGCAAAAAATATATGTGCAGGATAAAATCAGGCAGCGGGCAGATGAATTTTTTAAATGGCTGGAAAAAGGGGCAACTCTATTTGTCTGCGGCGCAAAAAAAATGAGTGATGATGTGGAAATGACCATCCTGGATCTCATAAAAAATTCCGGTAGTGCTGAAGATGCCGAAAATTATCTCAACGAATTGAAATCTGAAGGCAGATATCTGAAAGACGTATATTGAAAACAGCGTTATGAGCGAACCGCATTTGTCAGCAATAGAAAAGGTGAAACAAGCCAGCGACTCCCTGAGAGGCACCATCAAACAGGGTCTCGCAGATGAAATTACAGGCGCTATCAGTGAGGACGACAAGGCCCTGGTTAAATTTCACGGAATGTATCTTCAGGATGATCGCGACCGCCGGGATGAAAGGGCAGAGAAAAAACTTGAACGCCTGTATTCTTTTATGATCCGTCTCCGACTACCGGGCGGCTTCCTGACTGCTGAGCAATGGCTGGCAACACAGGATATTGCCGGCGAACACACTACGGGTATTATTAAGATTACTACGCGTCAGACGGTGCAGCTGCATGGTCTATATAAATCACATGTCAAACCTACCATCCAGGCTTTTAATACTGCCAAACTGCATTCCATTGCCACCTGCGGCGATATTAACCGAAATGTGATAGCGGCCGCGCATCCACAGCAATCACCCATTCATAAGGAAATTCACGACTTCTCTTTTAAAATTGATAAAATGCTTTTGCCAAAAACAAAGGCGTACTATGAGATTTGGCTTGATGATGAAAAAATAGCTGACAAAAAAGACGAGGAAGATCCTTTGTACCAGGATAGATACCTGCCGCGGAAATTTAAAATTGCGATCGCCATCCCGCCGAATAACGACGTGGATGTATTTGGGAATGACCTGGGGCTGATCGCCATTATCGAAAAAAATAAGCTAAAGGGTTATAACATTGCAATCGGTGGCGGACTTTCTTCAACCCATGGAAACCCGGCGACCTATCCACGGTTGGGAACTGTGATAGGGTTCGTAAGTGGCGAAGAAAAAATTCTCAAGACAATTTATGAAGTTGTAACCATCCAGCGTGATTATGGTAACCGTTCTGACCGGTCGCTCGCAAGATTAAAATATACAGTTGACAAAATGGGGGTGGAATGGTTCAAAACTGAAATCGCCCGCCGAACCGGATTTCCGTTGGAAATTGAAAAGCCCTTTCAGTTCACCGAACGGAAAGATTACTATGGCTGGTTTCAGAACAACAACGGATTATGGTACTATACACCATTCATTGAAAACGGCCGGGTTACCGATGATGATAAAGTATTCCTTGAAAACCGCCCTCTACGAAATTGCAGCAACCCGTAAACTGAATTTCAGATTCACTGCAAACCAAAATGTGATCCTGGCCGATATCCTTGATGAGGATAAGCCTGCCATAGAAAAAATTCTGAAAAAATATCGTGTTGATGAATACACGGACTCAATCAGTGCAATCAGAAAGAATTCGATGGCTTGCGTGGCGCTCAATACCTGCCCGCTCGCTTTTGCAGAGGGCCAGCGCTACCTGCCTTCACTGATCAGTAAAATTGAACCACTGCTCAAAAAAAACGGATTACAACAGGAGGACATCATTCTGCGGATGACCGGCTGTCCCAATGGGTGCGCCAGGTCTTATATCGCCGAGATTGGATTTATCGGAACCTCCCTGGGTAAATATAACCTACAACTGGGCGGCGATCATGCCGGGATGCGCCTGAATAAAGTTTACAAAGAAAGTTTGGATGAACCAGCTATCCTGCAGGAACTTGACCAGTTGATTTCACAGTTTGCCGCGGAGAGAAAACCCAATGAGACTTTTGGGGATTTTGCAATCAGAAAGCAATGGGTCTGACGTCGTTTGTCTGACTGGTATCATTTGCCTGTTGATTTATGAGTCTTATCCGGTTGGTTTAGTTCAAAAAATTAAGAAAAGAAAATAATTTAAAAGTCTACTAATTTAATAGGGAATTAACTATATTTGTCGCGATCAATACTGGCAAGGCCAGCCGATAACAATAAAAAAAATGGAGCACAGGGGTTCAGAATTTATACCGGCACCTTTCAGCAACCAGGCGGATAAAAACCGTCTGTTCCCGGTATTTCTAAAACTGGAGGGACTTGAATTACTGTTGGTAGGTGCTGGTAAAGTGGGTCTTGAAAAATTAAATGCCGTACTGCAAAATGCTCCCGCTACCTCCATCACTGTAGTGGCCATTGAAATATCAGAAGAAATTAAAAAACTTGCGGATCGTTTTCCCGGGGTAAAACTGGTGGAAAAATCATTTGAACCGGATGACCTGGACGATAAGGAGATTGTAATAGTAGCCGTGAATGATAAAACAGTCAGTAATTATATCCGGGTATTGTCCAAACAAAAAAAATTACTCGTTAACGTTGCCGATACTCCGGAACTTTGCGACTTCTACCTGGGATCCATAGTGGACAAGGGGAATCTGAAAATCGCAATTTCTACGAATGGAAAGTCTCCAACTATCGCCAAAAGAATGCGGGAACAGTTAAATGAACTGATCCCGGATGAAATTGAAGGCGTGATTCAGAATATGCATACCATACGTCAGGACCTGAAGGGTGACTTTGCCGAAAAAGTCAGGCAACTTGACGATTTGACAAAATTATTGAGCGCCAAACAGGCAAATCTGGAACTGGCAGAAAAGCCAGCCGGAAAAAACTGGACCCGTATCGTAATATTTTGTCTGCTTGCTTTTTTGTTTATTGTAATCGGCCATTCGCTCTCCTATCTCCCGATGGATGAAATCAGCATTGGTATTAAGAAAATTCCCGATTACATTAATGTACCGTCTTTCATGATGATGCTGCTGACTGGCTTCCTGGCTCAAATGGTGGATGGGTCCATGGGAATGGGATATGGTACCATCTCAACAACGTTCCTGCTTGCCAATGGCGTAAATCCGGCGATCGTGAGCAGCCGGGTCCACACTGCCCGCGTATTCTCCAGTGGAGTTTCGGGGTATAGCCATCATCGCTTTGGAAATATTAATAAAAAATTGTTCAAGACACTAGTCATACCCGGTGTAGTCGGAGCATTGCTCGGTGCATCCCTGGCTTTCTATGGTCAGAAATATTCTGTATATGTTCGCATACCTCTCTCTATTTATACATTATACCTTGGTTATTTCATTGTAAAAAAAGCATTCAGAAAAAAAGATCAGCAATATAAAATCAAAGGCGCCGGATGGCTGGCTTCCGCGGGCGGATTCATGGACGCTTTTGCAGGTGGCGGCTGGGGATCACTGGTTACCGGAACCCTTATTTCCAAAAGAAGAAACCCCCGGTATGTAATCGGATCCGTGTGTCTGGCAGAATTTTTCGTAGTCTTTGCCAGTTCAATTGCATTCTTTATTTACCTGAAAACTTTTTTCCTGATAGATGTTGCCGGACTAATCATCGGCGGCCTGATTGCTGCTCCTATTGCAGCACGCCTCGTGGGTAAAATTCCCATGAGAGCAATGTATATTTTAGTGGGCACATTGGTTGTTATTACCAGCGTATTGACCCTGATCAAAGGAATTTCCAACCTAAATATTGTTTAATGAAACCCAGCAAACAAGCATTTTTTATTGATTATTTAGTCTACCATTTTAATAGACTTATCGAAAATACTGACCCATCGAATTTTAAATCCGGTGATCGATGTCACAGCTTAGTACAGATCTAAAATTCAACAACCATCATCACTAATTTTTACAAGGTATGCTTCATATTATCCGAAAATATCAGAAAAGAAATCTCACACCCCTATTCCGCCACCTGCTTTTTTTTCCCATTGCTATTTTGGTTACCAACTCCCTTCTGGCGCAGGGAAATAACTTGATTTACATCTCCGGAAAAGTATCCGATAAGGAAAATGGCAAACCCCTATCAGGTGTCAGCGTTGGTATTAAAGGAACTATTTCAGGGACCATCACCAGTGACTCAGGCAGCTTTACCTTAAGAACCAAGTTCAAATTTCCACTTACACTTGTTTTCACTTCAGTCGGATTTGCCCCGCAGGAATTTGAAGTGAAAAGTATTGAATCGAGATTATACATTGCGCTGGAAACCCAGACTGCCCTTGGAAAGGAAGTAGTGGTAACGGCTTCCCGTGTATCCGAAAGCAGGTTGAAATCCCCGGTTGCGATTGAAAAACTTGATATACGCGCCATTCGGGAAACAGCATCTCCTAATTTTTATGATGCGCTTCAAAATGTCAAGGGGGTTCAGATGACAACTTCCAGCCTCACTTTCAAAATACCCAATACAAGAGGTTTTAATATTCCGAATAATTTCCGCTTTGTGCAGATGGTGGATGGAGTGGACATGCAATCTGCTACCCTTGGGGTTCCGCTGGGGAATGCGATTGGCCCCACAGAACTGGATATCGCCAGTGTGGAAATCACACCCGGTGCAGCATCTGCACTTTATGGTATGAATGCCATCAACGGCATGGCGAATCTGATAACCAAAAGCCCCTTTACTTATCAGGGATTAAGTGTCTATCAGAACACTGGAGTAAACCATGTGGATGGCATAGACGATGCGCCCAGTATATTAACAGAATCAGCGATACGGTATGCGAAAGCTTTTAACAACAAATTCGCTTTCAAACTCAATGTTGGCTACATGCAGGGCATCGACTGGCGCTCCAATACCCAGACTGATCAGAATCCCAATTATCTCAAAAGTGCAAATCCCGGATTTCCGGCTTTAAATGGTCCGGCGAATAATGCTGCGTATGATGGCTGGAACAAATATGGAGATGACGCCCTGGCGGGGAGCAACCTGGTTTCATTAAGCGGTCTGAACATCGACGGAAAACCAAACCAAACTCTTCGTGTTGTGAGAACCGGCTACTGGGAAAATGATCTGGCAGATCCAAAAGTCAAGAACCTTAAATTCGATGGCCAGCTCAACTGGCGCATTTCCGATAATGCCGAATTATCCTATGGCTACCGGTACGGTCAGATGGACGGCACATTTCAGAGAGGTAATAAAATCAGGCTGGATGGTGTGACTGTACAGAATCACCACATACAATTGCAGGGTAGTAATTACCAGATCAGCGCTTACATGTCCATTGAGCATACCAATAATTCATATAATTTAAAACCGCTGGCAGATAATATGGATCTGCATACAGGCGGAGCTACAGATACGAAAACAGCCAGCAGCTGGGGAACAAAATATAAAAATGCCCTATTGTTATATGCGGCTGAAAACGGGGGTGCACTTACATCCGCAAACCTGGCCGCCGCCAATCAGTTTGCCAGAGCACAGGCAGACGCAAGTCGTGTGCAACCTGGCACGGCTGCTTTCAAATCTTTGATGGACACCATTATTAATATCAATAACTGGGATATCAAATCAGGAACCACTCCGGATGCCCCTTCAACGGGCGGAGCAGCACTCTGGCAAAACAGCCGGTATTATAATGTAGATGGCCAATGGGACCTGACCCAATACGTCAAATCCTTCAACCTTCTCATAGGGGGTAATGCACGCCTTTATAATATCATTCCGGATGGAAATAATTTCGTCGATTTTTCAAGACCCATCGCAGAGCGCAACAAGGAATTACCCAACGGAACTTTCGGAAGCCTGGTAGTATATAAAAATATCGGCGGATTTTTCCAGTTGACAAAAACTTTATTTGATGAAAAACTAAAACTATGGGGCTCGTTGCGCATTGACTATAATCCTTATTATAAGCCCATTTGGACGCCTCGTTTTGCCGCTGTTTACACATTCAGGGAAAAGCATAATTTCCGCTTCACTTTCCAGGAAGGATATCGTTTCCCGGCGCTTTTCGAGGCCCTGTCTTTTGTAAACAACGGACGGGTAAGACGTGTGGGAAGCCTGCCATTCATCAATGATGGCCTGGGTTACCTGCAAAACAGCTATACCCAGCAATCAGTTATAAACTTCAACGCCGCGGTGAGTGCACAGGGGAATTCGGATGCCGCGGCACTGGCGAACAAAGACCTGCTCCAGGTGGCTAATTTGCCCGATGCCACCCCTGAAAAAATCACGTCCTTCGAATTTGGATATAAATCAGTTTTGCTTGATAATACCCTTGTGATCGACCTGGATGCTTATGTAAACCAATACAAAGGATTCCTTGGCCAGGTACAGGTGTATGTCCCCAACGGAGTAGACGTCAATACGGATGCGGGGGTAATCGCCATGCTGGACAGGAATAGGGACCCGACAGCCGCATCGGGTGGAAATTCAGCCAGCCTGGGTCAAAGCCGTTACCGGGTATACACCAACTCTATTGCTACCTATTACAATTGGGGATCTGCGCTGGCGATCACATATAACTTTTACAGGAGATATACAATTAATGGAAATATAAATTTCAATAATATGAAGGCGAGTAATCCCAATGATGTATTTGTAACAGGGTTTAACACACCACAATGGAATACTGCTCTTTCTTTTGGTAATCCTCAGGTGGCCAGGAATACAGGCTTCAATATAACCTGGAGATGGCAGGATTCCTTTCTCTGGCAAAGTCCACTGGTAAACGGAACGGTTCCGGCATTCAGCACCATTGACGCCCAGGTAAATTACCATTTTCAAAAAGAGCATACGACGGTCAAACTGGGGGGTTCAAATCTCCTGAACCACCGGTATATCCAGTATGCAGGCGGACCGACCCTGGGGGCTATTTATTATGTGGCCGTGACAGTTGATGGCCTTCTTCAGTAGTCTCGTCCTTATTTTAGGTTGTTTAGGCTCTGGGGGTCTTTTTTCTGAACATTTTTTTTATATTTGTGTTGTTACAGAGTAATAACACATGAAAAACAGAATGTTCCCAATTTGCTGTTGTTGTTGTACTGCAAACCGGATCAACCGGGTGGGGAATATTCTATTATAGAAAGAAATAAATTATAAACTATACAGAAGCTCCACTCATGTGGGGCTTTTTTTATTTTAATTATGTTCAATACAACTTTTCAGACAGCTCCCGGCCTGGCAGATAAACTGGCCGCATCTGAGGGTCGGTAACACGCCACTGATCAGCTTTCCTAATATATTCCGGAAGGAAAATGTATTATTATTTGCCAAACAGGAATGGAAGCAGCTTTCAGGAAGTGTAAAAGCAAGGGCTGCCTACGCTATTTTCCGTGATGCAATAGAAAAAAAACAATTGCATGCTGGCAAAATATTGCTCGATGCCACCAGCGGCAATACCGGAATCGCATATGCTCATATTGGAAAAATCCTGGGAATCCGGGTTGCTCTCTGCCTGCCTGAAAATGCGTCCGCTGAAAGAAAGGAAATTCTTCGTTCCCTGGGAGCAGAACTCATTTTCACATCCCGTTTTGAAGGCACGGACGGGGCTCAGGATCGCGCGAGGTCAATGGCTGAAAAATCGCCGGAACTTTATTTTTATGCGGACCAATACAAAAACGAAAACAACTGGAAAGCACATTATTATGGCACAGCTACTGAATTATTGGACGAGTTGCCAGGTATTACCCATTTTGTAACGGGCCTGGGAACTACCGGAAGCTTTGTTGGAACCGGACGAAGGTTGAAAAAAGAAAAACCTTCTATAAAACTTGTATCCCTGGAGCCTGATAACCCATTACACGGTCTTGAAGGATGGAAACATCTTGAAACGGCTGTCGTTCCCAGAATTTATGACCCATCCGTCGCCGATGAAAACCTGGAAATTTCTACGGAAGATGCATACCGGATGATCGTAGATGTAAAGGAAAAAGAAGGCATAATATTAAGTCCGTCTTCAGCGGCGAACCTGGTCGGTGCTATCCGGGTGGCATCCAGACTTGAAAAAGGTATTGTAGTTACCCTCCTTCCGGATAATGGGGACAAATATGGCGAACTGATCAAAAAATTATTCAAATGATCAAAATCCAAGCTAACCCCCTGAATCGGATAAAAGCGCATTCACGGTCTGTCTTTCCGGATGAATGCTGTGGATTTTTGCTCGGTACCGAACAGCCTGACGGTACCCGAACTATTTCAGAAATCCTGGAGGTGGCTAATGCCAAGACAGGAGATAAAAGACGCCGCTTTGAAATTACGGGTAAAGATTATATGGTGGCTGAACGTTTCGCTACTGATAATAATCTGGCTTTACTGGGTATTTATCATTCTCACCCAAACCATCCGGCCATTCCTTCGGAACACGACCGGATGGCAGCACAACCCTTTTTTTCCTACTTAATTATTTCGGTCATGGAGGGCAGTATTGACCATATTCGAAGCTGGCGACTCAACGACCTCTCACAGTTTGAAGAAGAAAAATATTCACCGATTCAAATAAATCAAACCATATAATGGCAACAGTAATTATTCCTACACCACTTCGAAAATTTACCAATCAAACGGCCAGGCTGCAGGTAGAAGCAGGTACCGTCGGAGAAATCATTGACCGGATTACACTCGATTACCCGGATCTGAAAAAACACCTGTTGGATCCTCAGGGCGGCCTCCGTTCTTTTGTCAATATATTCTCCGGTGACGACGACATCCGGGATCTTCAGCAGGAAAATACACCTGTTAACAATTCAACCATTATCAGTATCGTACCAGCCATCGCTGGCGGTAATTATTAAAAATCAATTATGGCAACTCAGGATATACCATTCACAAAAGAAGAACTCGCCCGCTACAATCGACATATCATCATCCCTGAATTCGGTTTAGATGCTCAGTTAAAATTGAAAGCTGCAAAAGTACTGATTATCGGTAGCGGTGGACTGGGAAGTCCAGCCCTGCTGTATTTGACAGCAGCAGGCGTGGGCACTATTGGCATTGTGGATTTCGATGTTGTAGACGACAGCAATCTCCAAAGACAGGTATTGTTTGATATTCACGAAATAGGAAATCCCAAAGTGGAGGCGGCCAGGCGAAGGTTGGAAGCTTTGAATCCCCATACTCGTTTTATTCTGCACAATACACATATCAATTCCGGAAATGCATTGGAAATAATCAAAGATTATGATGTCGTTGCAGATGGCACAGACAATTTTCCTACACGTTATCTTGTCAACGACGCAACCATTCTTTTGGATAAGCCCAATGTATACGCGTCTATTTTTCAATTCGAGGGACAGGTATCTGTTTTCAATTATGTTAATAGAAAGGGGGAACGGGGTCCTAATTACCGGGATCTCTATCCAACCCCTCCCCCTCCGGGACTGGTTCCAAGTTGTGCTGAAGGCGGAGTATTGGGCGTATTACCAGGAATAATCGGTAGTCTGCAAGCCCTTGAAGTCATAAAACTGATTACTGGTGTGGGAGAACCTTTATCAGGCAGGTTTTTCACTTTCGATGCATTAAATTTCGAAAACCGCATTTTTAATATCAAACGACGCGACGATAATCCGGTGAATGGTCTGCATCCGACCATTCATGAACTTATCGATTATGAACAATTCTGTGGTATGCGGGCGGTGGAGGAAAAACCTGTAAAAGAAATCACAGCCAAAGAACTATATGACTGGCAGGTTCGGGGCAGGAAATTTAAAATGATAGATGTGAGGGAACCTCTGGAAAATCAAATCGTGCAGATCGGGGGAGAATTGATTCCGCTGGCTACTGTGGCAGAACATGCTGAACAAATACCCCGGGATATAGATGTGGTTGTTTATTGTAAAGCCGGTGCAAGAAGCATGAAAGCGATCCGGGAACTGGAAGATAAATTCGGATTTACGAACTTATATAATCTGAAAGGCGGAATCATTTCTTACATTGACCAGGTTCAACCTGAATTAACTCGTTATTAGGTTACCCATTCGGACGAAAAAAGCATCCTAGAGGTTGTAAGATAACCGTAATTATATTTAAAGAAAAACGGCAGGAGGTCATAATATACCTGCTGCCGTCTGTTTATCGTCCAATATAAAGCAAAAGTTTACGCTGCAGGCTTCCGGGCCATTTTAAGAATTAAATTCGGTCTTAGTACGATTATATGCCGAATATCCTTTTTCAGCCACATCTTCTGCTTCTGACTTGAGAGAAGAAAATTTTTCTTTTACGCCGTCTACCAGATCTGTGAATTTTCCCTTGATATTATCTGCAAGGTCATTGCTCTGTTCTGAAATTTTCCGGCGGGTTTCTGTTCCTTTATCAGGTGCAAATAAAATACCCAGGGCCGCACCTACAGCTGCGCCAGCAAAAAAACCCAGTAACGTTTTGGAAGTACTCATGTTTTTTATTTTTATGTTTTAATATAGTTCTTAGTTATATAGTAAAATCCTTGCCAGAATTTTCAATTACACCAAAAATCTTTAATCAGAATGGAATTCGAAACTACGCCTACAAAAAATTAACTGCTTGTTTTTAATAAAGTTGCATATAACATCCGTATCTGCGAAAAACAATGCAACAAACCATTTTGCTGGTAACGCACCATCTGACGAATTGTATCGTATAAAAAAGGCTCATTTAAAACTTCGCGGTATGTCTTCAACACCATTTGCTCTCCGAGGTTCAGTTGAACCAGGTCTTCCGTATTTCCAGGCAACTCCGGGTCCTCTCCCTCTTCCTCTACCCGATTAAAATCCATTTTTAAACGATCCTGCAATTTGCCTCCCAATGTTTCAATATGCGCGATTAATTCATTCGCATATTGTTTGCTTTCCTGTGCAAGACCCAGCAGTGATAAACGCAGAGGTAAATACTTGATTCGTTTTGCAGCCTGCTCATAGTTATTTTTTACTTCCTGCAGGGCATTCAATAGGCGGGTTAATTTATCCAAAATTACACCCGGAGTTTTATGGGCAACAGAAGCAATCATAAAAAAGGATTTTATAGTTAGGCTCAACAGTTGTACCAATTTAATTAATTATTAACGGATTAGCAAAAAAATAACTGTTACATGTTTCCACATAACAGTTCAATGTTTGCACTTGAAATTTTAATCCGCGGAACCCCGGATTACTTTCAACAAAACGGCGACAATTGCGATAACCAACAGAATGTGAATGATGCCGCCTGCATGATAACCTAAAAATCCAATTGCCCAGGCTATGACAAGGATAACAGCAATAACGTACAACAAATTTCCCATAAAAGAGCTTTTAAATGATAATTTTTGAAGACTGGCTTATCCATTATAAAATTCTGCCAGCCGGAGATTTTACCAAATTAAATCATTTCACGCTCAAGGCGACTTTCATCTGGGAAAACGATTGATTAAAGTGAAAATATATCTACAATACGGGGAAGGAATCATACATACCGTTAATCCTCATAGCCGGTCTAAAGTACGGTTAATTAATTCCAGGCTTAATGGCTTACCTAAAAAATCATCTGCCCCCTGCTGAAGTGCTCTCCTTTTATCGGTAGGTGTATCGTTGGCTGTTACCACTACAATTCTTATTTGGGGATAATGCTGCTTTAAATAGGGAATAAAATCAATTCCCTGACCGTCCGGGAGGCTATTGTCGAGAAAGACAAGGGAAGGAGTTTCAGCCTGTACGGACAAGGTGGCCTCTGCCAGGTTCCCGGCAAATCCCCCCTTCAGATTTCTTTTTAGCAGAATCCTGTTAAACAAGATACAAACATCAGGTTCGTCATCTACAATTAATACTTTAATAGGGAACGGCTTACGCATATACATATGGATTAGAATAACCATTCAATTCTTTTGCCAATAACTGGTACGGCATTTGGGCTCCATACATCAACATAAAATATGCATATGATAAAGCCAGCAGAAATGACCACATTAAGCCAGGTAATCGAAAAACTGAGACTGAAAAGACAGGACAATGAATTCATCCTGACTCCCGAGGGGTTTACCATCGGAAACGGAAAATTTTATCAGCCGCATGATCTTAAAATCATCAAGACCTATAGATTTGAAGGAGAATCGGATCCTTCTGATTCTTCCATATTATATGTAATCGAAGGAAATGACGGAACCATTGGTTACAGCGTGGACGCTTATGGTGCATTTAGTAATCATGATGATGTAGATTATGATGGTATTATAGTAAAAATTCCGGTAGAGGAACGGGATGAGCAACTCATTTTTGCGGATTAGACCAAAGTCTGCCATCTATCCCATCTTCGGCGATTTTGCCGGTTAGTCTGCTCCCAGGGTCCTGTTCAATGGAATCATTTTACCTGTTTTGGTATCCCAACAATCAATCAGGGGCTCCCACCATGATGTTTTTACTTTAAATTCAATTTTAATGTAAAGATGGCTGGTCCTTACTTCACGCGATTTAATATGCTGATACGGGGTATCGTCTTATCGATTTTTCTAATACTTCATGGAATTGGCCATACCCAGCAAATTAGGCTGCTAACCACTGGCAGGCCGGTGTCCCTGCGAGGTTTAAGTGCCGTCAATGATCAGATCATTTGGGTAAGCGGGTCGGCGGGATCGGTCGGACTTTCTGTCGACGGTGGAAAAACCTGGAGATGGACCTCTGTACCGAATTACGAAAAAACTGATTTCAGGGATATTGAAGCATTCAGCGAAAAGGAAGCGGTTATCATGGGAATTACCCAACCGGCAGTAATCCTGAGGACCGTGGATGGAGGAATTAACTGGAAAAAATCATTCGAAGACTCTTCGGGGACAATGTTCCTGGATGCGATGGATTTCAACGGAAGCTATGGCATGGTGGTGGGTGACCCGCAGGATGGAAAAATATTTATTGCCGAAACGATGAATGGCGGAATAACCTGGACTAAAAAAATCCATGCGGAGTTCGAAACCACAGCCAGAGGCGAATCCTTTTTCGCTGCCAGTGGTTCAAATTGCCTCATTCAAAAAGTGAATAATAAATCTTATCCATACCAATACCTGTTAGTTTCCGGCGGGAAGAAATCCAACCTCTATATTGGTACCAGCCCTGATCATTCGGGCACTTATCATTTAAGCATGAATGAAGGCGGCGAAACCACCGGCGCAAATTCTATTGCCGTCAATCCTTCAAATCCCTCTGAGGTATTTATTGTGGGTGGCGATTTTTCGCATGACTCTGTCCGTTATGGAAACAGCCTGCGTGTCAGTCTGCCGCTTTTTAGCCAGATGGTACCCTTAGTCCCGCCACATGGGTACCGCAGCTGTGTGGAATATATCAGTGACAGACGACTTATCTGTTGCGGGACGAACGGTGTAGACATTTCAGATGATGGAGGTATTCACTGGCGCCTGATCTCAAACAGTGGTTTCCACGTTTGCAGAAAAGCGAGAAATGGAAACTCAACCTATCTGGCAGGTGCCCAGGGTACCGTTTCAAGTCTCCAATGGTAGGAGACGGTGAATCGGCACCTGATATAAATGGGGCTTTCAGCACCCTGCTTTAGGCTCAAAACTGAATTTGAATTACATTTACAAAAGCTCCAAAACAATCGGAAACATCATATGAGATTTGAAGACGTACGAATTTTTTTATTGAACAAACTTGAAAATGAACTCCCTACTGATCTTAATTACCACAACGTCAATCATACAAAAGAGGTATTATCTGCCTGCGAAGAGTTGGCAGAGATGGAAAATGTTTCGGGTCATGCCCTGGATCTTCTTAAAACAGCCGCAGTATTCCACGATTCCGGCTATTTAAGTACTTATGATGGTCACGAGGAGGCTTCCTGCCAGTTGGCAACGGCCCTGCTTCCGAATTACGATTATTCTGCCGATGAGGTTGGGGAAATATGCCAGTTGATCCGGGCAACGCAAATGCCTCAGACTCCTCTTGACAAGACAGCTGAAATACTTTGTGACGCAGATCTCTATTATCTGGGCACAAATGACTATACACCAAATGCGGAGAATCTCTTCCTCGAAATGCAGGAAGTGGGTATTATCCATCACAGAACCGATTGGATAGAGAAGCAGATTCATTTTCTGGAAGATCACAAATACTTCACCCAATCCGCTATCGACCGCCTTTCGGCAGGCCAGCACCAGAATCTTATTTCATTAAAAAATGAATTGGAATCTGCGCATTCCGTAACAGGGCACCAAAAGCTTTATTTTTCTGACCTTTTTTTGATACTCACGGGCGTTATAACGGCCGCCTTTGCACTAAAAAGTTTTTTAGTACCAAACGGATTTTTCGATGGGGGTATCACAGGAATTTCCCTGCTTATTCACGAAATATACCATTTCAATCTCGCATATGTAATTGTGCTTGCCAACCTTCCGTTTGTGGTGATGGGAATGTTCACCATCAACCGGCATTTTGCCTGGAAAACATTGTTCTGTATTATCATGCTGGGGATTTGTCTGCTTTACCTCCCATATCAAATGATTACCCAGGATAAATTGCTGGTTTCTATTTTCGGAGGGTTCTTCCTGGGTGTTGGAATTGGACTTACCATGCGGGCAGGTTGTGCAGTTGACGGAATTGAAGTAGTGGCACTCTATACATGGAGAAAGACCAGTTTTACAATCAGTGAAATCATCCTCGCCCTCAACGTACTCATATTCAGTATTGCTGCATTCAGGTTTGGTATTCCGGTAGCCCTATATTCGATGCTGACTTATTTTACAGCTACCAAAACCATTGACTATGTAGTGGAAGGTATCGAAGCATATACAGGCGTAACAATTATCTCGGGTAAAAGCGAAATGGTCAAACATAGGCTCGTCAATGAATTGGGGCGGGGAATTACGATTTATAAGGGAGAAAGAGGATTTTTGCCGGGTAAATTTCACGTTCATAGTGAGGTGGATATTATTTTTACTGTTATTTCAAGACTTGAACTCCGCAAGTTAAAAAACCTGGTGACTGAAATTGACCCCCAGGCTTTTGTATTTGCGCATACGATTAAAGAGGCTTCCGGCGGTATTATGAAAAGGCGGCATATACACTAGCCGTATTTTTAAAACGATTCCTAATTTCATTATATTTATTCATGCCAACCGGAATGGACATGACCTTAAAATTTATTTTGGTTTTTTTAATCTGTTTTATTTTTTCAGGTTGCCTGATCTCTGATAAAATGCCAACACCCTGGTTATTTTCGTGGTGGGCAGATTTGGTCTTCTTCATTCTGTTTGCCGGCTTACTCCAAATATGGGTAAGATACCGGTCACGTAGATTGATAAAAGAAAATGCCATGCTTGAGCAAAAAGTGAATGAACGTACTGAAGCGCTCAGTACCTCACTTGAAAATCTGCGCCAGACGCAGACTCAATTGATCCAGGCGGAAAAAATGGCCTCTTTGGGGGAATTAACTGCAGGTATCGCACATGAAATACAAAACCCGCTCAATTTTGTAAATAATTTTTCCGAAGTGAATACTGAATTAATAGAAGATGTCAATAATTCCCTGGAAAAAGGTGATATTCCCGAAGCAAAATCCATACTGAAAGATATTGAACTGAATATGGGGAAAATTGCTTTCCATGGTAAACGTGCGGATGCCATTGTAAAGGGAATGCTCCTGCATTCAAGGGCAAGCAGTGGCCAGAAAATCCCAACGAATGTCAATAACCTGACAGATGAATATCTGAGACTGAGTTACCATGGTCTTCGTGCGAAAGACAAATCGTTCAATGCTCAGTTCGAAATGGATTTTGATGAAGGAACAGGAGAGCTGCTGCTTGTACAACAGGATATCGGGAGGGTATTGCTCAATCTATTCAACAATGCTTTTTATTCCGTAACAGAAAAAAAGAAACGTGTTGCCGGGGGTTATGAACCTACCGTTATCGTAAGTACAAAAAGGAAAAATAATTCAGTCGAAATCAGGATTCGTGACAATGGTCAGGGAATTCCCCAAAAAGTAATTGACAAAATTTACGAGCCATTTTTTACAACAAAACCGGCCGGACAGGGAACCGGGCTTGGCTTGTCCCTGAGTTATGATATCATCACCAAGGATCATGGAGGAACAATAGACGTAGTAACCAAGGAAAACGAATTCACGGAATTTATTGTCGAACTTCCGGTTATTCAGGCCGGATAACGGATTGACAATTTTTTGAACACCCTAAAACCGATACATGAAAATCTTAGTTGTAGATGATGAAAGGGACATTCAGCAATTATTCGAGCAAAGATTTCGAAAAGAAATAAAGACCGGTGAGTTTGAATTTGTATTTACCTTTTCTGCTCCAGACGCCATTCAGTATTTAAGCCATGTCCAGCATGAAGTGGTACTAATCCTTTCTGATATCAATATGCCGGGTATGAGCGGATTCGAATTACTGAGTGAAATAAAGAAAAAGTTCAGGACTCCGCCCCCTATTGTCATGATGATAACCGCTTATGGCGATGATGAAAAACACAGGCAGGCTATTGAGCTGGGTGCCGATGATTTTCTCACAAAGCCGCTTGACTTTAACCTGCTTAAAACAAAACTAAAATCTCTGGAATAATGGCAAAAATACTCGTGGTTGATGACGAACCGGATTTAGAGGTTCTCATAAAACAGCGGTTCCGGAAACAAATCCGCGACCGGCAATACGAATTTTTATTCGCTGTCAATGGTGTTGATGCCCTGGACAGGATCCGTGATTCGGAAGATCTGGATATTGTCTTAAGTGATATCAATATGCCCGAAATGGACGGACTCACTTTGCTGGATAAGATGGGTCAGTTGAACCCTATCTTAAAAGCAGTCATCGTTTCTGCTTATGGGGATATGGATAATATAAGGGTTGCCATGAATCGTGGAGCGTTTGACTTTATTACCAAACCTGTAAATTTCGAGGATCTGGATCTGACGATCATTAAGACGATACAGCATGTTACTCAAACCCGCCAGACGCTGAAAGCAATCCGGGAAAATAATATTTTACGGATGTATGTGGATGAAACAGTTCTGAATTTCATGAACAGACCTGAATTTGAAACCTCCCTGTTAAAAAATGAAACGATTGAAGCGACCGTCGCATTTATTGATATCTGCGGATTCACATCTATCACAGAAACCGAACAGCCCAATGTTGTCGTGAATATGCTGAACAATTATTTTGATGTCATTGTAAAGGAAATCATCGCCCAGAATGGATATGTGGATAAATTCATCGGTGATGCCGTACTGGCCATCTTCAGGAATGAATTTCATCTGGACCGGGCTATCGATGCCTGTCTGGCGGTCAGAACGCAGATCGAAAAATTAATTCCGGATCCGAATGGACTGGGCTTCAAACCAAAGGTATCCATCGGAATACATTCAGGAGAAATGATATGTGGAAATATAGGATCCGCCAGTCTTCGCCGGCTCGATTATACTGTAATCGGCGATGTGGTAAATACTGCGGAACGTTTGCATCAGGCTGCTGAAAGCGGACAAATCATCATTGCAGAGTCTTCTTACGAAAAGATAAAACAATCCTTTCAGTGCAATAAACTGAAAGAAGTCCAGCTAAAACATAAAGCGCAGCCGGTGCAGATTTATGAAGTAATTTCCTGAAACTCAGACTACGACGTGAGCAGAATGTCAATATTCTAAATTCAATTTACTAGGATACCTGTGCAGTCAGTGATCTGAAATCCACCGGCACCAGCTTACTTACACCTGCTTCCTGCATGGTTACACCATAAATGACATCCACACTGCTCATGGTCATTTTATTATGGGTGACAATGATAAACTGGGAATTATCACTGAACTGCCGGATCATGTTTGTAAACTTTCCGACATTGGCATCATCCAGCGGCGCATCAACTTCATCCAGTATACAAAATGGAGCCGGTTTGATCAGATAGATGGCAAACAGTAATGCAGTTGCCGTTAGCGTCTTTTCTCCCCCGCTCAATTGCTGAATGGATGAAGGCCTTTTACCCTTGGGCTTTGCCACAATATCGATTCCGGTTTCAGCCAGATTCTCCGGATTTTCCAAGTACCAGGTCTGCAGTATCTTCTTCAGTAAACAAGAGCTTTAAATACTTTCTGAAAATTCTCACGCACTTTACCAAATGTTTCCAGGAATTGCTGGTTGGCAGTCGTTTCTACTTCCTGAATAGTTTGCAGTAGAGTGTCTTTTGCATTTACCAGGTCATTCTTCTGCTCAACAATAAAATCATAACGTCTTTTCATTTCCTGGAATGCTTCAACTGCCGTGGGATTCACTTCACCCAGGTTTTCCAGTCTCTTCTTCATACGGTCAGCCTTTTCCTGCAATTCCTCCGCAGGCAGTTCACCGGTTCTTGCTTCATCAATGATATCATCCAGGTTGATCCGGAATTCCACATTCAGTCTTTCCTTCATGCCAGCCAGCTGCAATTTCAGATCATTGAGCCGGTCCTTGATTTCTCCGAGAATATGTTCTGCGTTTTCTTTTTGCTTTATCAGGTGACGTAAGTGCCGTTTCCTTTTCGCTGAGATTATTTCTTTCCAGATAATATGCCTGATCTGCTTCATTCAATTTCTTTTCTTCTGCCTCCTTATTCCGAAGCATATCAGTCGAGGTCTATCTCCAGTAATTGGAGTGATTCACTGTTTTCAGTAATTTGCTGTTGCGTCTGTTCCAGTTGAAGTCGATTGTCTTCAATCTGAATTTTTAAATCAACCAGTTGTTTATTGCGGAACTCACGTTCCTGTTTTAATGCAGCAATCCGGTTTTGTTGCTGGATCATCTGCAGATTCACTTCATTGAAATCAGCCAGCGCACTATTATAAGCTGTTTCTGCAATGGTAAACTGCTCCTGTCCCTGAGAGATATTTTCTCGCGCAGCTCGTTCACTTCATCCATCAGGCGGGATGCTTCGCTTCTTGTTCCTGCAATGGACTCCTGGGTTTGCTGCAGTTGCATGCTGGAGTTCCCCGATGCGTGATGCGCCTGCTTCCTGTAAGCCGTTAAGATGTTCAGTTTTATTCTGAATGGAAAACAACTGGTTATTTAGCCGGTTGATATCTTCCTGCACCTGGCGAAGTGCCTGTTCTTTTAATTGCTCATTAAAACCAATCACTTCATTATGCCGGGACTGTATTTCCGATTTCAGGCTGGCAACAACCTGCTCGCGTGCAATTACATCCTGTGATATCTTTTCGAGATTTTTTGCACGTCCGATTTTTTTTCCTTCAAACAAACCTACACTCCCCCCGGTCAGGGAATACTTGCCTTTTACATATTTACCGTTCTTTTCCAGGATCACCGATCCGTTGGATTCATTATTAAACCATTCTACGGAAGGTTCGTTTTCGGCAATAAAAACATGTTGCAATAAATATTTTGCGAGTGGCAGGTATTTGGCATCCACTTCAATTACACTCAAAGCAGCAACAGTATCTGCAGGCTGCTGATGGGATTCTGTCAGTTCATCGGGAAATTTATTGAGCAGGAAAAAATTTGCTTTCCCTTTTTTATTGTCATCCAGGAGATGAACTGCTTTAAGTCCTTCTTCCAGGTCATTTACGACATAATAATTCAGATAGGGCTCCAGTACATTTTCCACGGCCGTCCGGAATTCTTCTTTTACATAAATAATATCTGAAAGAACGGGGGCGGTATGATTCCAGTTGGGATTGTTATGAAGAAATTTTACACTCTCCGGATAACCGTCCATTGAATCGATGAGGCTCTTCAGCAGGTCATGTTCGTTTTTCTTTGCATCATATTTCCGGCTTTCCTCAGCGAGTTCCTGCCGGAGACCTTCCAGTTTTTCCTGGGTCTGCAGGATTTGCTCCCGGGTTCTTTCCTGGTGTTCCTGCAATTGCCTTAAATCCGTCCTCCTCGTTTCCAACTCCTGTGCTGTGAGGTCACCATCAAAACCCAGTTGTTTTATCTGGTGTTCGCGTGCATCCCGTTCTGTCTTCCTGCTGTGTCAGTGCCCTTTCAAGATTCTGAATAGAAGTATCAGCGACCGCAATATTTTTTTCAGAATCGAACTGCCGACGCTGTGCCTGTGCATGTTCACTTCTCAATTGATCGATCAGCAACTTCATGTCCCCAAAAGAAGATTTTGCCTGTTCTGTTTTTTCCCGGAGTGCTTCCAGGTTCTGCCATAAAATGCTCCAGTTTAATATCTTCCTCCCCCACCTGGTTATCAGTAAAAAGCAGACTTTCTTCCAAACCCTTTACCTGACCCGCGCCCCTGGACAGAAATTCCTGCAGGTTGGATTCTTTTTCCTGAAGAAAATTTACGCGCTGTCCGACCAGGTTTTTCTCGCCTTCTTTATTTCTTAATTGCTGTACCAGCTCATTAAACGAATGCTGTAGAGCCTGCAGCTGTCTTTCTTTTTCAACAAAATCCAGCTTTTCTTTTTCAAGTGCTGCCTCTTCACCGGCTATCATCGCTTCCAGCTGAAACTTTTTATCTGTTTCAGATTCTGCTTGTGACTGCAGGTTTTTGTAATTTGTATTAAATCCTTCCAGCGATGCTTTGGCCAGTTCAATACTGACTTCGCGGTATTCCTTTTTTATTTCAAAATACTTCTCCGCCTTTTTTGCCTGGTTCTCCAGTGTTTTCAGCTGGTTATTTATTTCAAAAAGGAGATCTTCAATACGGGCAAGATCCTGTTCGGTAGCATCCAGTTTTTGACGGGCTTCTTTTTTCCTTGTTTTATAGATAGAAATTCCGGCTGCCTGTTCCAGCATGCGGCGACGGCTGTTTTCCTTGTCACGTATAATATCATCCACCATCCCCAGTTCGATAATAGCGTAACTGTCGGTAGAAATACCGGTATCCATAAACAGATTCTGGATATCCTTTAAACGACAGCTTACGTCGTTAAGCCGGTATTCACTTTCGCCGCTTTTATAAAATTTTCTGGTGACTGTAACCGTGCTGAATTCAGTCGGCAGCAGATTTCGTGTATTCTCGAACGTTAGACTCACTTCGGCAAGTCCGGAAGCCGTCCGGTTTTTAGATCCGTTAAAAACAAGGCTTTCCAGGTTTTCAGAACGCAGGTGACTTATTTTCTGTTCCCCGATCACCCACCGGATGCTATCCACAATATTACTTTTGCCACAACCATTCGGGCCGATAATTCCGGTAATCCCTTCATTGAAAAGAATATGGGTCCGGTCAGCAAAACTCTTAAACCCCTTAATATCTAGGCTTTTTAAACGCACGGATCTCTATATTGATTGAGGACAAACCTAATCAAAATGCTTAAAGTATTCCTCTCCTGTTAATAAGTGGTGGATAGTCTTTTAATTGCCTTGTTTATTAGTTCCGGCCAGACGCTTTTTTAATTCCGCAACAGGCATATCAATTTGCTTTCCCATAACCTGATTGCCCCGGTATGTGATCACTTTCAGCATGACTGCATCTTTGGGTACCTGAAGTGGCTGCTTATATACCGGATAAAAATTATCCGGGTGTGAGTTATCGAAACTGTAATGAATATCCAGTCCTTCCACTTCGGTAGAAAGTGTGATGAGCAGGGAATCATTTGTAGCCTTGCTCACTTTAAAAATGGGATCGAACATTGTTCTGGCATACTTTACATTCTGCAGATCCATCCGGCCGAAATTATTTTCCACTTTGGCTGCAAAACTGTTCCAGTTCTTTTTGTCTTTCGGCGACCATAGGGATTCAGAAACGGCAAGACTTCTGGGCCATACCATATATTGCAGGTGCCGGGTATTGTAAACCTGTTCGGTCCAAAGATTGGCCTGTCCGCCCATGATATATTTAGATTCCACACCTTCCGGAACCGGGTCAAATTCATAGGTTTTGTTTAAACGCAGCGTAGCATAAACATGCGGCTCGCTGATAGGGTCACCCTGCATAAAATCCAGGTAAGCATAGGTGGTAGGACTCATCACTACCTGGTGACCCATTTTAGCTGCAGCAATACCACCTTTGATGCCCCTCCAACTCATAACAACCGCAGATTCAGGCAGACCACCTTCCAGTATTTCGTCCCAGCCAATTAGTTTTTTCCCCTTCGACGATACAATTTTTTCAATCCTTTTTTCGAAATAACTCTGCACTTCTTCCATTGTCTTCAGATTTTCCCGGGTCATCAATGCCTTGATCTGGTCACTTTTCTCCCAGTAATTTTTCGCACATTCGTCTCCACCCACATGTATATAGGGAAATGGGAATAGGGTGGCAAGCTCTGAAAATACCGTATCCAAAAAAGTGTATACTTTTTCATTGGCGGGGCAGAGCGTATTGTCCCTGAGCGCAATCGGTCCTGGCCAATCCATAAATTTTTCACCTGAAATAACCGCGTATTTGTCAGAGCCCTCGGTACAGGAAAGATCCGGGTAAGCCACAATGGCTGCCATGCTGTGACCGGGAACATCTATTTCCGGCAGGATGTTTACAAAACGATCCTGTGCATATTTCACCAGAGCCCTGATATCGTCCTGGGTATAAAATCCACCGTAAGTTTTGGGCTCATCGGCAGGTATGGGTGCAAAAGTTCCGAAATATCCCTCGCGTTTAACATTCCACGCCCCCACTTCGGTAAGACGGGGCAGGCTCTTGATTTGAACCCGCCATCCCTCATCGTCGGTCAGATGCATATGCAACAGGTTAAATTTATATTGTACCATGACATCGATAAAATCCTCCACCTCCTTTTTGGTGAAGAAATGACGGGAAACATCGAACATCAGGCCCCTCCAGGCGAAACGCGGGTAATCTTTGATTTCCACTATCGGTGCCTGCCAGTTTACGCCACTGATTTTTGTTTTGCTTTCAATTTCCTGCGGAAGTAACTGCCATAACGTTTGGGCACCATAAAAAAGCCCGGCGGGTTTATTCGCTATAATGACAATGCCGGAATTTTTTACGGTTAAGCGGTAACCCTCTTCACGCAATTCAATATCATGTATTTTAGTCAACTCAAAACGGATTGAAGCGGTCATACTATTATGTAATGTTACCTTCTTCCCCGTCGCAGCCAGTTTGGCCAGGATACTTTCTGTTGTGCTCTTTAAATCAGGCAGGTTAGGAATGCTTACCGTTATAACAGCCGGTAACTTGTAATATCCCGTACCCTGTTTCATGCTGACAGGTTCAGGAATTATTGAAATCAGGTCTTCTTTTTTTTGGGAAAAGGAAATTAGAAATGTGAACGTAATAAGATTTAGCAGCACTGCTTTCTTCATGTAGCAAGTTTTAGTCATCCATTTATAAGTAGTGACGAAAGTAAAAGGTAAAAATTAAAAAAGGCTAAAGCGATAGCAGCCTTAAGATTTCGATAACAATTTAAATTTGGAATCGTACAATGTCAAAATGAAAGTAATCGTTTGAATTTGAAATTTATTTTTGAGTTTTCACATCTCCGCACTTTGCACATTTTTACATTGTGGAAGGCCCCGGGCCTTCCACGTAAGGTTCCTGCTGACTCAGGCAATGAAAACTTCCCAGACCCCAGATGATATCGGTTGAATCGATGCCAAGTACTTTACGTTCAGGGAATGCAGCTTCGAGGATCTGCAGGGCTTTTTCATCCCGGGAACACCTGAATGTAGGCACAACCACAAGCCCGTTGGCTATATAAAAATTCGCATAGGAAGCAGGCAGTCGCTGGTCCTCATAAATAATTTTTTCGGGCATCGGCAGTTCAATCACATTCAGTTGCTTTCCGTTTAGTAAGCGCATGGATTTCAAATCAGCCAGATTACGTTGAAGAATTTCGTAGTTATCATCCGATTTATCCTCTTCTATTACACTGAGCACGGTGTCCTCGTTTATGAACCGGACGGTATCATCAACATGGCCGTCTGTATCGTCTCCCACTATCCCGTCCTTTACCCAGAGAACCTGGTCAACTCCATAGTAGGCCTCCAAATATGATTCTATTCCTGAGCGGCTCAGTGACGGATTCCTATTTGGATTCAACAGGCATGATTCAGAAGTGATCAGTGTCCCATTTCCGTTAAAATCAACCGAACCTCCTTCCATGATTATTTCCGGATACAGAACAGGTATTTGATAGGCTGTAGCAATTAATGTGGGAATCCGGTCGTCGAGATCGTAGGGAGGATATTTATTCCCCCATGCATTATAGTTCCAGTCAATGATGATTTTGGGTTGTGCGGCGGAGGGATTAATGAGAAACGCCGGGCCATGATCCCGGCACCAGGCATCGTTAGTTGGATGGGTATAAAACCGCACCCGGTCCATTCGCGTAAAAATCGCTTCCAGTTTCTCCTGGGCAAAAGATTTCATTCGATCATCCAGTACGTTGATATGTACAAACTCATTTTCAGCAAGGGCCTGAATAAACCTGCAATAGGACGGATAAATACTTTCGATTTTCCCGGGCCATGAAGCCTGATTATGGGGCCAGCTCAGCCAGGTCGCCGTATGCTGCTCGAATTCCGCCGGAAAACGGTACCCCAATTCTTTCGGCGTGGGCCGGCTAATCTCCATCTATGAATCTTTTGGTAATGGGTTGATATGAGTCGATCCGGCGATCACGCATAAATGGCCAGTGAGTGCGGTAACTATCGGTTTTGGATTTGTCCACTTCATGTACCACCACTTCTTCATGATCATGGCTGGCCTGGTATAATACTCTTCCGAAAGGATTTGAAATAAACGAACCACCCCAGAATTTCATAGCGCCTGCTTGTTCAAATCCAACCCGGTTCACACTTACCACATGCACACCGTTGGCAACTGCGTGACTGCGCTGAATGGTTTGCCAGGCATTATACTGTTCCTCGTTGGTCGGTTGATCCTGGGCAGTTGACCATCCGATGGCCGTTGGATAAAAAAGAATTTCCGCACCCATCAGTGAAGTAATTCTTGCGGCTTCGGGATACCACTGATCCCAGCATATCAGGATTCCGATATTGGCATAAGCAGTCTTAAAAACCCTGTAACCCAGGTCACCGGGTGTAAAATAGAATTTCTCGTAAAATGAGGGATCATCGGGGATATGCATTTTCCGGTACTTACCGAGATAACTTCCGTCTGCATCAATCACTGCTGCCGTATTGTGATAAATTCCCTGGGCCCTTTTTTCGAACAGAGAGGCAATGATCACGATCTTATTTTCCCTTGCGATCGCCTGCAATGCTTCAGTGGACGGTCCGGGAACGGATTCCGCCAGCATGAAATGATCATAATCTTCCGTATCGCAGAAATAGAGCGAGGTGAAGAGTTCCTGAAGACAGATGATCTGCGCTCCTTTTGCTACTGCCTCCCGGATTTTTTCTATGGCTTTCTGAAGATTGGCGTCCTTTTCTTTAACGCAGGACATTTGCACGATTCCAACTTTCACTTTACTCATAGTTCATAACGATTTGAGTATGCAAAAATAAGCTTTTACGATGTACGCTTTAAGCAAACCGCTGACTGCAGGGATTGACCGCAGTGATATGCTTTGGCAATCTACTGTTCATGCTTTTATCGAGTGCTTGTGCTAGGACGCCCTTCCCAAATGTTTGAGAAATGTTACATGAGAGGCAATGGCGAGTCTTACTCGTGGGTATTCTATATATTGAATACCATGATCCGCACATGCCTGCCGTACAATTTTACTTACTGCCGGATAGTGCACATGTGAAATCTTGGGGAATAAGTGATGTTCAATCTGAAAATTCAATCCCCCAACCAGCCACGAAACCAGCCTGCTGTGGGTAGCAAAATTGGCAGTGGTATTTACCTGATGTATGGCCCATTCATTTTCTATCTTATTGGTATCGATATTCGCAACCGGGAAGGTGGTATGCTCCACAGTATGTGCAAGTTGGAAAACGATACTGATCAGCAAGCCAGTGACCGTAGCTGTTACCAGGAAACCAATCAGCCAGGCAGTCACACTGGTCATATAAATTGGAAGCACTATGAAAATAAATGCGTGCAGCAATTTGAAAAACCAGAAGTTCACGTGATCCATAAGACTCATTTTTTTTAAGGGAACCTCACCTACCCGGCTTCTGAAATATTTATTATAATCCAGCAGGAAGATCCAGAGAATATAAAGCATGGCATAGAGTCCCCAGAAATATACATGCTGGTATTTATGCATTTTTAATCTCTTCTGATTACTGCTCATACGCAAAAAAGGCTGGATATCGATATCGTCGTCCACTCCGTCCACATTGGTATAAGAATGATGGATGATATTGTGCTTAGTGTTCCAGATAAAGCTATTGCCCCCCAGTATGTTCAGTGAAAATGCAGCCATACGGTTTACCCACTTATTCTTGCTAAAACTACCGTGTCCCCCGTCGTGCATAATATTGAATCCAATGGCCGAAATAACACCTCCCAATAATACGCATTCAAAAATGGCCAGGAAAGCGGGTGGTGTGAAAAAAACAAGATGCACATACAGGCCTATGAAGCTTATTCCCAGAACAGCCGCTTTGAGATAGAGAGAAAAATTACCCGTCGTTGATTTTCCGAGCTGATCAAAATAGGTATTGATTCTTTTTTTAAGATCCGCATGGAAATTATTCGGGCTGGTGGAAAACTTAGGCATTTGCATGATAAATCGCTTTAACTAAAAATCGCTGCAAAGTTATCGCTTTTTATTGCGATAACACTGTTAAATAACGATGGAACCCATGAGTTTATGCACATCATGTGGCAAATTGTTCAAAAGCATCCAGACTGCTCACCCCAATCATCTTTTCAGAGATGAAACCCTCAGCATATTTCACTCCGATCATCTTACCCAGCATCTGAGCACGTCCTATAATTGAATCCAGAAATTCGGGACCCGAAATATAGGTCTGGGGTTCATCCCTGTTATAGGTAGTTGAATGAAACTGTGAACTATAAGCATGAATTGCCTCGAGCTTCCGATCAAAGGTGCCTGTAATATCGTAGACAAAACTGGGCTGGTAATAGCGATCCTGGATGAAATGGAATACATATTTGGGACGCCATTGCTCCTGTTCCCTTCCCCCGGCATCTAATGTGTTAATCTTTCTTAGTCCACTCAGAAAACAACTATCCGAAATCAGCTTCCCGGCACGGCCATGATCCGGATGCCTGTCTGCCAGGGCAGCCGCGAGAACAATCTCCGGCCTGTAATCACGGATGGCCCGGATAAGTTTTCGCTGATTTTCTTCATTATTCTGAAAAAACCCATCTGCCATTCCAAGGTTTTCACGTATGTCAAGCCCCATAATCCTGGCTGCCTCAGCAGCTTCCTGCTCGCGAAGCTCCGGTGTTCCCCGGGTACCCAGTTCGCCACGGGTGAGATCTACGACGCCCGTGGTTTTGCCATGCAATTTTTCCATCATAAGGGTGCCTGCACAGCAAAGTTCCACATCATCCGGATGTACCGCAACCGCGAGTACCTGAATTTTTTTCATGCCGCAAATTATAATAAGTTGTTCAGAGTTTAACAAGGACCCGGCCAGGCTGCTGAATATCCAATTTTACCCTAGCTTTGCACTCCGAAATTATTCATTCATCTTCACTTAAATTTATTTCTATGGCCTATGATGTAGTCGTGCTTGGCAGCGGTCCGGGAGGATATGTTGCTGCCATCCGCGCAGCTCAACTGGGTTTTAAAACAGCTATTATCGAAAAGGAAAGCCTGGGCGGTATCTGCCTCAATTGGGGATGCATTCCCACGAAGGCCCTGTTGA
This sequence comes from uncultured Bacteroidota bacterium, assembly GCA_963741345.1. Taxonomy (GTDB): domain Bacteria; phylum Bacteroidota; class Bacteroidia; order Chitinophagales; family Chitinophagaceae; genus Puia. The sequence goes on along the minus strand of CAVUHS010000003.1, from coordinate 111,606 downwards.
AAAGTGCCCAGGTATATGAAGACATCAAGCATGCAAAGGATTTTGGTATAGAGGCCAGCGGAAAACCCGATTTTCCCGCAGTTATTAAACGCAGTCGCGGAGTAGCAGACAAAATGAGCCGGGGTGTACAGTTTCTGATGAAAAAAAATAAAATTGATGTTGTGATGGGCTTCGGGAAACTGAAGGCCAAAGGTCAGATCGAGGTAACCGGTGCAGATGGCAAAGCACAGGTCGTAGAAGGCAGGCATATTATAATTGCAACAGGTGCGCGCAGTCGCGAACTGCCCAGTATGAAGCAGGATGGTAAAAAAATAATCGGGTACCGGGAAGCAATGAATCTTCCTGTACAGCCTAAAAGTATCATCGTAGTCGGTAGCGGCGCCATCGGCGTGGAGTTCGCCTATTTTTACCATAGCATGGGAACTAAAGTGACCATCGTCGAATTTCTGCCGCGCATCGTACCGGTGGAAGATGAGGATATTTCCAAAGAACTGGAAAAATCATATAAAAAATCCGGTATCGACATTCTGGTGAACAGCGAAGTTACCAGCGTGGATACGAGCGGTCCCGGTGTAAAAGCAAAGGTCAGGACTGCCACTGGCGAACAGACGCTGGAGGCAGACATCCTGCTCAGTGCAATCGGTATTGCAGCCAACATTGAAGGCATTGGGCTGGAAACCCTGGGTGTAAAAACAGACAAAGGAAAAATAACGGTTGATAAATTTTACAATACCAATGTTCCCGGCATCTATTCAATTGGAGACTGTGCACCCGGGCAGGCCCTGGCACATGTTGCTTCCAAAGAAGGTATCATCTGCATAGAAAATATCGCTTTTTTGGAAAAGAAATATAATCACGCACCGGAACCCATCGATTATAATAATGTTCCTGGCTGTACCTATTGCACACCGGAAATCGCATCCGTCGGGTTTACAGAGAAGCAGGCCAAAGATGCCGGTTATGAAATCAAAGTTGGAAAATTCCCGTTAAGCGCATCCGGAAAAGCATCAGCCGCCGGTCATACGGAGGGTTTCATCAAGGTCATTTTTGATGCCAAGTACGGTGAATGGCTCGGTACACATATGATCGGCTATAATGTTACCGAAATCATTATCGAAACAGTTGTGGGCCGCAAACTTGAGACCACTTATCATGAAGTGCTTGATAGTATCCATCCGCACCCAACGATCAGCGAAAGTGTGAAAGATGCTATTGAAGTTGCCTATGGCGAGGCAATACATCTTTGAGGCAGGAGGCCTAAAGCTTAAAGCTATGGTTAGTTGTTAATGATGATTAATTAAAAATAATCTCCGCACATTAATAATTAACCATTTTGATTTAAATAAGAATCCATTTTTCAATAGCCTGGGGCTTTAAGCCTTAGGCTTTAAGCTTAAAAATTATGTTGCCTGTTTCTGTTTGGGAATCTGAATCCTTTTTTTCGCACAAAGATTTTATAGTCATTGGCAGCGGATTTACCGGTCTGTGGTCTGCATATTATCTAAAAAAACGCTTTCCGGACAAATCGGTCCTGGTCCTTGGAACGGGGGCTGATACCCAGTGGTGCCAGTAGCCGCAACGCCGGATTTGCCTGTTTTGGCAGTTTTACAGAACTGGAGTCGGACATAAAAAAACAGGGTGAAAGAGAAATGCTGGAACTCGTGGAAATGCGTTTCAAAGGGTTGGAAAAAATCCGGAAAAAATTCAGCCCTGCCAGGATTGACTATGAAAACAACTGGGTGGCTATGAACTGGTTTCCCCGGAACAGTATCCGGACCATAATGAATTACGAACAAGAATTGACGGATTGAACAATACTTTTGAAAGATATAACCGGCAAACAAAAAACCTTTCAGCTGAATGATTCCAAAATAAAAACCTTCGGTCTCGCCGGATCCCATCACCTGATTGAAAATAAACTGGAAGGACAATTGCATTCCGGGAAACTGCTGGAAGCCCTGGTTCAATTGCTTCATTCCATGGGAGTATCGATTTTAACACAGGTGGAAGTAAGGAAAATGGAAAGCCGGTTGCATGTCGTATGAACTGGAAACCAACCTGCCGGTCATACTCTATGCAGAACAGGTTTTGGTATGTACAAATGCTTTTGCAAAAACGCTTCTACCTGAACTCGATGTAGTGCCGGCCCGGGGCCAGGTGCTACTGACCACCCGTGGATGGATTGAAAATTAAAGGCACTTTTCACTATGATGAAGGATTTTATTATTTCCGCAACCTGGAGAACAGGGTACTGCTGGGTGGAGCAAGAAATCAAATTTTTAACAGCTGAAGAGACTTTTTCGTCAGACACAACAGAACCTGTACAGCAGGAGCTGGAAAGGTTTCTGAAAGAAACAGTTCTTCCGGGTGTTCCTTTTCAGATCAGCCTTCGATGGAGCGGAACCATGGCCGTTGGCAAAGAAAAAAAACCGATTGTGAAAAAAATTAATGACAGGGTTTTCTGCGCCGTGCGTATGAGCGGAATGGGTGTTGCACTGGCCCCTCATCTGGGGAAGATTGTAGCAGGAATGATGCGATGATAATTGATAAATCTCATTTACATAATGATTCCCGCAATCGTGGCTGAGAGATATGAGGCCAGTGTTCCGCAGAAAAGCGCTTTCATTCCAAGTTTAGCCAGATCTGCCCTCCGTCCGGGCGCAATTGCTCCAATGCCGCCGATTTGCATTCCCACGCTGCTGAAATTTGCAAAGCCGCAGATCGCAATACTCACAACCATTAAACCTTTCTGCGAAAGAATCGGCACTGTGCCGGAAGTCAGGCTTTTAAAAGCGACAAATTCGTTGACAGTGAGTTTTTGCCCGAGCAGGGTGGCTGCATTCTCAACATCTCCGGCAGGGATACCCATAGCCCAGGCGAACGGGTAAAATATCTTCGCAAAAATCCAATTCAGACTTAAATTAAAATCCGGATTGAAGAGATGACCCGTTTTCAACAGAATAAAATCCAACAGCGCGATGATGGCTATAAATCCGATCAGCATGGCTATTACATTCAGCGCAATCTTAAATCCTTCTCCCGCTCCATGGGATATTGCATCCACCAGGTTAGCGTACCGGCTGGTTACTTTTAATTTTACAATGCCCATCGTTTCGCTGCTTTCAGTTTCCGGCCAGACAATCTTTGATATCACCAGCGCACCCGGAGCGGCCATGAGGCTGGCCGTAATAAGTTTCGGTGCCAGGTCCAATCCTGCCTGGGCACCCATATTTACGTATACGATCAAAATTCCTCCTGCGATGCAGGCCAGACTTCCCGACATGCTCGCAAGCAGTTCGCTTTTCGTCATGCCCGGCAGATAGGGCTGGATCATTATCTGCGCTTCCACCTGACCGATGAATATACTTGCAACATTGCTCAGTGCCTCCGCCCCACTCACCCGCATGATTACATTCATACCTTTTGCCACAACCGCCACCACCCGTTGCATGATACCCAGGTGATAAAAAACAGCTACCAGCGCACAAACCAAAATAATGGTTGCAGTTACATTGAATGCAAAGACAAAGCCACCAGCTGCATAGTTTGCAATCCCGCCTCCCCGGGTTGATATTTCAATTCCATCATACACAAAAGCAGCGCCCTTAAAAGCAAATTGTTCCATCTTACCCATTACACGGCCCAGGAATTGAAAAAAAAGAATGACCGGTGTTATTTTAAGGACCATGATTCCGATAAATAATTGAAGGAGTAACCCGGAAAACACGAGTCGCAGATTGATCCGGCGGCGATTGTTTGAAAAAGTAAAGGCCAGTCCGAGAATGAGTAAAATCCCAATCAATCCCTGAAATCTTTGCATGAGGGTAAATTGATTGTGGAAGTTAATGGAATTAATGAATAAAATGATACCTGAATCAGTAGAAACGTCTGCGCATTACTTCGTAAATTTGCAAGGCAAATAATGACATCCATGAATATGCGGATTGACAGGATCAGGCAGATTGTAGAGAACGAAGCCGATGATTCACTTCAGAGAATCGGAGATAAAAATTATAAACAAAGAAAGAATTTTACCAGACGAAGGGGTTTTGCTTTTCAAAAAAGCCAGTCTTGGATTTGTAGGTGCTCTGGCGAACTTTAAGCGGGAATCCCTGCATGGCGATAAAACCTATTTCAACCGAAATTTCCATATTGAACCAACCAATGTCTGTGTTTTTTCCTGCGCGTTTTGTTCTTATTCCAGATTATATGCACGAAGGGAAGAGGGCTGGGAACTGAGCATCGACCAGATGCTGGACATAGTAAAAAAATATGATGGTAAGCCTGTCACCGAAGTTCATATCGTCGGGGGAGTACATCCGAAAATGAACCTGTTCTTTTTTGCCGAACTGGTACAAAAAATTAAGACACACCGACCTGATCTGCATATTAAAGGATTCACTGCCGTGGAACTGGATTATATGTTCAGGAAAGCAAAATTATCCCTCGGAGAAGGAATGAAAATGCTGCATGCAGCGGGACTTGACTCGCTACCCGGTGGAGGCGCAGAAATATTTGATCCTGAAATCAGAAATCAGATCTGCGAGGACAAAGTGAATGCAGAAGGCTGGTTGAATATTCACAGGGAGGCCCATCTGCTTGGCATGCATTCAAACGCAACCATGCTATACGGCCATATTGAAAATTATGGCCACCGGATAGACCATATGGAAAGACTTAGGAAATTACAGGATGAAACAGGTGGATTTAATACATTCATACCTTTAAAATTCCGTAATAAAGGAAACGACATGAGCCATGTAGCGGAGTCCTCCGTAATAGAAGACATGAAACTCTATGCGGTAAGCCGTTTATACATGGATAATTTCCCGCATATTAAGGCATACTGGCCCATGCTCGGCCGTCAAAGCGCCCAGCTCTCACTTTCTTTCGGAGTGAACGACCTGGATGGCACAATCGATGATTCCACTAAAATTTATTCAATGGCGGGATCAGAGGAACAGCACCCGTCCCTATCGACGGCCGAATTGGTGTCACTGATCAAACAGGTAAAGCGTGAGCCGGTTGAAAGGGATACATTGTATAATGAAATCAGAAATTATAAGGATATGGACCTGTCAATTCTGGAATCCAGTCCGCTTTATAATTGATGTATTCATTTGGCCCGGATACTGATTGAAATTCGGTCGTCCTTGGCTCTTAAGGAATCGGCTGCATAAGTTGGGTATTTGGCGAAGTCAGAACCAAAACTCACTACACTGGTAACCTGATTGGCATTTGCTCCGGATGCTTTTAACGCAGATGCAACCGCGAATGCCCGATTCTCACATAATATTTTTTTCTGGATGCTGTCCCCGCCCCTGCTGTTGAATCCCCCGATCACGATTCTTGCTTTAGGAAACGCTTTAAGAATGGAAGCAACATTTTGAATCTGTCCTGTGCCATCACTGGTGATCACCGCAGTTCCTTTGTTGAAATCCAGCAAATCAAAATTATAGGAATACTTGCGGGAAGGTTTTGCAGCCGGATCATTGAAAAACTGGAAGAGCTGGTCTTCCAGGCTGCCCTTATTAGTAATTAAAACTTTCCCATCCGGAAGCCTGATTGAATAATGTGAGTCGGAAACGGGTGACTTTACCAGCGAATCTATTTTTACAGGATTAGTTGCCGGGACCGGTATTTGCGCCGGTGCTTCTTTAGGTGCAGGTTTGTTCACGAAATACCAGACCACAACAGTGCCTGTTAACAAAATTAAAACCGGAAGTATCCATCTGGACGAAACCTTAGATTTCACCCTGAAATTTTCACCATTTAATAATTTTTCGCTTATTCCGGTCAGGTTTTCAAATCCCAACATTCCCTCCAGGAAAATTCCGGCCGGCATTTCATTTAGAACCATTCTTTTCTGACCATTAATAAAAATTCGCAATCCATTCGCATTCATTTTGTGTTCCACCACATGTTTTCCCAAAACCCCCAGGGCACCTGGCGCCGCAATACTCAATAGAGAAAACGCTGAATGCCTGCTGACCCCGGCATAAAGCGCAATAGCATCAGATAAACCCTGTGACTTTTCATCAAAAACAATTTTCTTGTAATCCGTCCCCACTGATTTTTTATCCCACCACCAGGCCAGCGAATTCTGATTAAAGGGAATTTCTATCTTGGCAGCTTCTGTGACCACCCTGAAAAAATCATGCAGATCTGTCGTTTCCGATTTTAAGATGATTCCGGATAATACGGAAGGGATAACGCCCTGTAAGGCCTTTTGCAAATTAACCTGGCTTTCCCCCAGTAAACCCGCCAGTTTGTTCGTCATGTCACCGGAAAAAACTTCTTTAACCGATTCAATCAGATTAAAAGACATAAAAGTCTGTTTATTTGTATTTACACTCTGGTGCACGAATTACTTTGTGTTTGCAGAAAGGTATGAGAAGCAGGCATAAATTTAAAAAATAAATATTCCACAAGTAACTGTAAAATTATCATTTAGGCCATAATACCTAAATACTAACTTTGTGACAGTATGGAAGAGCCAGATTCACATAGTCATTCAGGGCATTCCCACAGCCACCATGGCCATTCACATGGTCATGTGGCGGAACTTCGTTCGGTAAATACTGCTTTTATAGCGGGAATTATACTGAACCTGGCCTTTGTGATTATTGAAGCAGTTGTGGGACTGGTCATACATTCCCTCTCACTCCTGTCGGATGCCGGCCACAACCTGGCTGACGTCGCCAGCCTCGGTCTGTCACTATTTGCATTCCGAATGATGAAAATAAAATCGAATACTGTCTTTACCTATGGATATAAAAAAACAACCGTACTGGTAGCTCTGTTGAATGGGGGCATCCTGCTGGTCTCCATTGGGGCTATACTGTATGAATCCATCCACCGTCTGATTCTGCCGGAAGCACTTCCAGGCAAAACCATTTCTCTCGTGGCCGCCATCGGGATTGTAATAAATACCATTACTGCATTGCTATTTTTCCGCGACAGGAAACGGGACCTTAATATCAAAGGTGCATTTCTTCACCTGGTTTCAGATGCAGCGGTTTCTGCAGCCCTGGTCATTGGCGGCATTATCATTATTTATACGCAATGGTACTGGATAGATCCGTTGTTGGGTATATTGGTAGCGGTTATGATTGTATTCAGTACCTGGGGACTGTTAAGGGATAGTTTACGTCTCTCACTGGATGCAGTTCCACAGGGAATTGATTTGAGAGCCGTACAGGCATCTGTTGAAAAAATTGATGGCGTAAGGGATTTTCATCACATCCATATCTGGGCCCTTAGCACCACTGAAAATGCACTGACTGGCCATGTGGTATTAAAACGTGAAATAGGAATAGAAGAGCAGGAACTCATCAAGAAACAAATTAAACACCAGTTACTACATTTGAATATCCAGCATGCAACACTGGAAACCGAGACTGAAAATCTGGCCTGTGAACCTCAGCGCATTTCTAATCTTTCAGTAAATCCCTGACACTGGATTCAAGTTCCGGCCCTTCTGCATTGATCGTGCGGATGACTCCCTGCTTGTCTATTAAGAATGAAGACGGAATCATGTCTACTCCATACACAGTAGATGAAGAAGCATCCCAACCCTTGTCGTCGATTACCTGTATCCATGTAAGTTTGTCGTGACGGACTGCCTTTTTCCAGTCGTCCGGATCCTCATCCAGGGAGACACCATAAATCTCCAGCCCCTTATCATGATATTTATTGTACAGTTTTACAAGCCTGGGATTGTTATGCCTGCAGGGACCGCACCAACTGGCCCAGAAATCAATCAATACTACCTTGCCCTTCAGATCCGATAATGATACCAGTTTCCCGTTTAAATCGGGAAGAGATAACTCAGCAGCAGTTTGTCCCGGTCGCATTTGTGAAAATAGATTTAAACTGATAATCATCAAAAACAGGGTAAAACAGATTCGGTTCATTTGCAACAATCTTTTTTAGTGAATAAAGACCGGATTAACCTGGCAATTGCACTATATATAGAATGAATAACGTTCATGATCTGGTAAAATTATTCCTAAACTCAATTAACAAAACTCCAGTAAATCCCCAGCCGTATTTTCAGACCGGCATAGGGATATGAAGGTGCCACAAAATTATTATTTGTAAATCCAAATCCGTAAGCAGGCGTTACCTGGGCTGTATTAAGATTTTCCGCCCGGAAATAAGCAAACAAAACTTCGTATCCTGAAATTCACATAGGCATTGATATCCGGCAGTTTCTGGGCTATTGTTGTTTGTTTCTGGGAAAAAAACTGTCCGATTACCGGTGAATAACCATCCGCAGTATAAGGCGTATAGTATCGGAATTCCAATCCGTAGGCAATTAGAAGGTTTTTAAAGCCTAATTTCCCTTCATATCCGATCTGGCCGGTTGTCACAAATAGTGGAATATTGACCGGTGAGGCACCCGCTTCTTTTTGCAGGACTGCCAGGGCTCTCAGGATCAGGTGTCTTGTAAGGGCGAATCTTTTATCGGCGGAAACGATCAGTACATTAAATGGATTTGACTCCTGCCCCGCCTGGTAATAATTATAGAAATAAGGATAGTTATTTAGCAGGATAATAATTCGCAGCAAGTGTTAACTGTAGTTTGGGCTGGTCAATGGAACCAAAAAGATGAATTACATTTTCCTTATTGAAAAACCCTGGTGGCACTCCAAATCCAAAACTGCTCTGCTGTGTCCAGGCCATTGAAACTGTTCGGTTCACATTTTCGAACCCGACCTGTAAATAGCCCAGGTTACTGCTGATCTGGCGCCGCAGGCTGATGTACGCATTATAATCGCCGGCATTATATCCACTCAGATAAAAATTTCCGAAAGCCTCAATATCCCATTTTTTATTTCGTGTTTTATTACGGTATTCGCCATGTACAAAAAGATTATACAGCGACCGTTGCCCCTGCATTATAGGTTCCATTCATGGACTGAAAACTGATGCCGGCTTTGAGAAACTGTTGAGAATTTTTAGAATCGGGGAAAGAATAAAGGGAGAAATCATTCGTCAGATTATGCCATAAATCAGACAACTTCACGGTATCCGGTGTAGAAATAAAATCCAGGTTGTGTACATAATAACTGGTATCCGGATTGTAATCGTTAAATCTCTGATGGTACGTAGAATAAGAAATCGTTTGCTCAGCACGGAACTTAGGATAAAATAAGGGGATCACAACAGAATCGGTTACAACGGAATCTTTGAGGCCGATGATATCATACTGCTGACGCAGCATAAAAGTGCCCGTCGTATAAAAAGTTCCGGTAGGCATTTCACTGGTTCCACCGAAGAGATTATTGACATTGCCATATACCTGCGCATTGCCAATATTCGTGGGTATATTAAACCGGTTTGCGAAGGCATTGGAATCCAGGTCTGCGTTATTTTTTATTCCGGCATTCTCAGCGGATTCCAGTTTACTTCCTACGATGAGCAGGAAGGCCTGGTAACGTTTGTTATTCGACTGGTACCAGGAAGTAAACCGGTAATTGTTGTGATTGGTATTCTGATTTCCGTATGTACCGGGCGAATTGATCAGCCGGTATTGAAAAAATGCATTCCAGTTCCTCGTAATATTTTGGGTATGCACGAGATTGATCATTTGTTCAGCTTTTGATCCCAATAAATAATCAACCTCCGAATAGGGTTTGGTGGTATTATAAAACCGGGAATCTTCCACCGTAAAAACATAGGGATCATAAGCATGCCAGCCCCCATCCCATCCGGGTTTCATAAATGGATTAAAAATCAGATCATGTGAGGCCGTACCGATATTACCGAAATCTACATAAGTAGGAGGAAGAGGATAACGCAGATAGAAATTGTATACTTCCGAATCAATCTTTTGCAGTCGGCTGGAATCGAGAAACCTGAAAGTAATACTGATCGTATCGTCTTTGCGATGCTCAAGAGAGTCCTTTCCACCGCCTCCGCCACCCATATTACGAAAACGCGACAATGGATTGTTCTGCGCACCAGCCGTCAGACAGCCGGTCAGTAAAACTATGATAACCAGAAATCCTTTCATGCAGCTTCGCTGAATTCGGGAATTTGCCGGAAAATTAACCATTCCCTGCGGGCCGTTGCCTGATAAAAAGTTAATATTCATATGGATGCCACCAGTCCTTTGAAAATGGCCGTGAGCCTTGGTTCTGCCAGCCGGGCTTCATGCAGTACTTCTTCATGGGTAATTTTATTTTCCTCTTCACGGATACCCATATCCGTTATAATACTCATGGCAAAAACATCCATTCCGAGGTGAACTGCTGCAATGGTTTCCTGCACGGTGCTCATGCCGACCGCATCTGCGCCCGCCAGATGCAGAAATTTATATTCTGCACGGGTTTCAAAAGTAGGTCCGGTTACGCCTGCATATATTCCTTCTCTGACAACGATTCCTTGTTCCCTGGCAACGACTTTTGCTTTTTCTATCAACTGCTTCTTATAGGGTTCACTCATGTCCGGGAACCGCGGACCATGGGAATCATGGTTGGGTCCGATTAATGGATTGACAGTAAAAAAACTGATATGGTCGGTAATGATCATCAGGTCACCAACTCTAAATGAAGGATTCATTCCCCCGGCTGCATTGGAGAGAAACAGGGTCTTCACCCCCAGGAATTTCATAAGCCTGACCGGAAAAACGACCTGATCAGCAGCATAACCTTCATAAAAATGAAAACGGCCGGCCATGGCAACGATTCTTTTACCTCCCAGCCTGCCGAAAATAAGGTGTCCGCTGTGTCCCTCTACTGTCGATACGGGGAAATCAGGAATGGAGGTATAATCCAACTGCAGTTCAATATCAATTTCCCTGGATAAATTCCCGATACCGCTGCCCAGTACAATCCCGATGACGGGTTCATGGGGATAGGATTTTTTTATAAAGTCAGCTGTCTGCTGAAGATTTCTGATCTGGCTTTCCGTCATAGTACGCTTTATATGATCCGCGATGGAATCGCGCAAAGATAAGCTGCCGGCCCATATCTGAACAGTTTATCGGATGCGGGTGCGGCGAAGTTCCAGCAGGTTTAATCCATTTGCTTCAAACCCACTCACAGCCGGATTTACGAGGTGGATCACCTCGTCATACCATAAAGGCACAACCGGCGCATCAATGATCATTAGCTGATCCATTTCCCGGTATAGTGTATAACGTATACTGTCGTTATTTTCCAGTAAGGACTTCCTGTATAGCCGATCAAATTCGGGATTCTTATATCGTGTATAGTTGGGAGGAGCCGGATTTTCAGAATAAAAGACACTCAGGTAATTTTCCGCATCCGGATAATCTCCGATCCAGCTCCCTCTGAAAAACAAAGCCTGGGACTTGGCGGTTTCTTCAAGCAATAAACTTTTCTGGGTTATGTCAATTTGCATCTTGATACCGATCTCCTCCAGTTGCCTTGCAATGAACCCCGCCAGGTCAGCATATGTGTCGATTGTTTTCAGGATAATTACCGGCATTCCAATGCCATCAGGAAATCCGGCATCGCGCAACAACTGTCTTGCTTTTACTGGATCATAATGATAACCCTGTACTGTGGCTGAATCAAAACTTGGAAGACCAGGCGGGATAAATCCGCTTTCCGCGGGAGTGCCGATGGAATTGCGCAGATACATCATCATTTTTCGCCGGTCAAAACCATAATTGATGGCCTGCCGGACTTTCACCAGATGAAGCGGGGAATTTTTCACCGCCGGCAGGCTGCTGTCCACTACAATGCCCAAATATTCAGTATTAAGATAGGGGCTCTTTGAAAGCTGAATCCGTCCCACCCAGTCTTTCTTTAATTCTCCTTTTTTATTCAGCACTTCGTCTTTAAATGAAGGATCGATATCGTTCATAAAGTCCAGCCGGCCCTGTTGCAGTAATAAAAATTCAGTAGCACGATTGTCAAAAAAACTAATCTTAACGGCATCGAGATAAGGAAGGGAATTACCGGCACTGTCCTTTTCAAAATAATTTTCATTTTTAACCAGGATCAGGTCCTGTCCTTCTTCCCAGCTTTTGAATTGAAAAGGCCCCGTACCACAGGGATGACTTCGAAAGTCCTTCCCGAATTTTTCCACCACCTCTCTGGGAACAATGGAACAGTATTGCATACTGAGTAAACCCAGCATGGGATGAAATGGTGTAAGTAATTTTAATTCAAACGTCGAATCGTCAGGAGCCTGAAAAGCATCCATTCCGGAAATTCTTTCATTAAAAATCCAGGCCCCGCTGCTGGCTGTTTTTTTATCCACGATCCGGGAAAGACTATATACAATATCCGATGCCTTTAAAGGCCGTCCGCGCCCTCCGGGAAAAACCTCATTATCCTGAAATAATACGTCCCGGCGAAGGTGAAACCGGTAAGTTTTTTTATCCCCGGAAATATCCCAGGACTTCGCCAGTGAAGGCACAATATTTAACCGGGCATCCGTCTGCACCAGTGTATTGTAGATCTGGTGAACGGGCCAGATAACGGATTGATTTTTTGCGAAGGCCGGATCAAGACTGGCTATACCTGTAGGTTCGTTATACCGGAATGTTTTTTTATTACTGGTTGAAACCGAATGACAGGCGGTGAATGAAAAACCGCTCATTAAAATAAAAATCAAGAACTTTCCTTCGTTATGAATAATCTTCATCCGGCTACGAAAATCGCATTTATGATTCATCAGGCGAAAAGGAATTATTTGTCATTAATTATTTTCAATTTCTTTTTGTTATCAACCCAGGCCCAGCCTGCGCAGCCAAAATTTACCCGGGCAGATACCCTGAGAGGATCTTTGAATCCCGAACGTGCCTATAACGTCTTAAAATATGATATTGTATTCACTCCCGATATAGAAAACCGATCAATCCAGGGAAAAACTACGATCACTTATATTGATTCGGGGCTTAAAAAAATACAGGTTGACCTGCAGGTGCCACTCGAAATAGACAGTATTCTACAGGATAACCGGAAACTGCCCTTTCAGAGAGAGGGCAATGCCTTTCATGTGAATCTGATTGAAGGGACGACACAGAAAATCTGCTTATCATGTCCAAGGAAACTGATTATCTATTATCATGGCAATCCGCAGATTGCCGTAAAACCTCCCTGGGGCGGCGGATTTATTTTTACTAAAGACTCACTCGGCCGCCCTTGGGTCAGTGTTGCCTGTGAGGGTACAGGCGCCAGTGTCTGGTACCCCTGCAAGGACTACCTGGGAGATGAACCGGATAGCGGCTCAACGCTGACTATGATTGTTCCGGATTCTCTGACGGCCATTGGTAATGGCCGGTTGGTTAAAAAATATTTTGCCGGAAATGGCCTGACAGCCTGGACCTGGGCCGTCACCAGCCCGATAAATAACTATAATATTATCCCATATATCGGTAAATATGTAAACTGGCGGAAAACCTATTATGGACAAAAAGGTAATCTTGACTGCAGTTACTGGGTACTGGATTACGATTTAACAAAAGCAAAAAAACATTTTTTAGGAGTCGATTCCATGCTTAGTTGTTTTGAATACTGGTTCGGCCCTTATCCATTTTACGAAGATGGATACAAACTTGTACAGGCACCTTATCTCGGAATGGAACACCAGAGCAATATTGCTTATGGAAATAATTTTCTGGAGGGCTATCACGGACTGGACCTTTCAGGAACCGGCTGGGGACTGAAATGGGATTTTATTGTAGTACACGAAAGCGGCCATGAATGGTTTGGAAACAATATAACCTGCAAAGACATTGCCGATGAATGGATTCATGAGTCTTTTACAAATTACAGCGAAACGCTTTATACCGGATTTTTTTTCGGCAGGAATGCGGGCGATGCCTATTGTATCGGAACCAGGAACGGAATTAAGAATCTCTTCCCTATTATTCAGTACTACGGGGTGAACCATGGACCTGAAGACACGGATGAATATTACAAAGGTGGAAATATGATCCATACGATACGGCAGGTGATCCACAATGATGAATTGTTCCGCCGGATCATGCGTGGACTAAATCAAAATTTCTACCACCAAACCGTTACAGCACAGGATATCCAGCAATACATAAACAAAACTTCGGGGATCGACTTTACGCCGGTCTTCAATCAATACCTGCGCTCCGTTTCTATTCCGGTACTGGAATATAAGTTTGAAGACAAAAGTATTTCATATCGCTGGACCAACTGCAATCCCGATTTTAATATGCCACTTCGGGTGGATGTTGGCGGCGAGAGATGGTTAAAGCCAACCACGGAATGGAAAAAAGAACGATTATCAAAGGAAGCGACACTGGTTTTACAGGTCGATAAAAACTTTTATGTCGGCAATAAAAATGTCGGGATCAATCCTTAGCTGGAACTTTTGATCCAAATCCTCCATCTTTGCAGCGCAACCATTCCGGCATGAGCACCATTCGGCGGCAGAGCATTCTTTCTTCTGGTATCATTTACCTCGGCTTTGCATTAGGCTTTTTAAACACTTACCTGTTTACGCGACAGGGCGGATTCACACAGGCTGAATATGGGCTCTATGGCACATTTATGGGCGTGGCTAACATTATCAATTCCTTCGCTAACCTGGGCATGCTTGCTTATATCTATAAATTCTACCCTTACTATCAGGACAATCTCAAGGTGCGCGAGAATGACATGATGGGCCGTGCATTTGTCACTTCAATGGCGGGCTTTATTATGGTGCTGGCCGCCGGAGTCATATTTAAGGGGCTTGTTGTGAGAAAATTCTCCGAACATTCACCGGAATTCGTAAGATATTACGCCTGGGTATTCCCACTGGGATTTGGACTTACCATGTATTCGATCCTCGAAGCCTATGCATGGCAATTAAAAAAATCGGTACTGACCAGTTTTCTCAGGGAGATGTTGTTTCGATTGATTACTTCGGCGCTGGCTGTATTGTTTTTTTTACACTGGATCCCGGATTTTGATCTTTTTATTAAACTTTTTGCCCTTACTTATATTTTGCTGGCGCTCATTTTACTCGCCATCCTGATCCGCTCAGGTGAAATCCATCTCACACTTCGAATCAGCCGGGTAACGAAAAAATTTTCCAAAAAAATTTTCCTGCTAAGCTCCTTCATATGGGGAGGCGGATTGATTCAGAATATTGCCGTCGTATTTGATATGATTGTCATTTCTGCTGTGATTCCCAACGGCCTGGCCTGGGCAGGTATTTTTAGTCTGGCACAAAATATTGCCAGTCTGATTCAGGCGCCTCAAAGGGGCATCATTGCTGCTTCGATTGGTCATCTGTCGCGCGCGTGGAAAGACAAGGACTTTAATAAAATCAGTCGCATTTATCAGCGATCATCCATTAATCAATTGATTTTTGCCTGTGGTATTTTCGTATTGATATGGATCAATTTTACAGACGGTGTAAAAAACTTTCATTTACAGCCTGCTTATGTACAGGCACAACCTGTTTTTTTATTCCTTGGTCTATGGCGTATCGTGGATATGGGTACCGGATTGAATTCACAGATCATCGGAACTTCTACACTCTGGCGGTTTGAATTTTTCACCGGCATGATCCTGCTGGCCATAACGCTGCCATTGAATTATATACTGGCAAAAAAAATGGGCGTAGTAGGCCCCGCAATCGCCACATTAATTTCATATACTGTTTATAACGCCATCCGATATTTTTTTCTATTAAGGAAATTCCGGTTGCAGCCATTCAGCTATAAAACATGGTTAACAATAGGACTCGCACTGGGCGGCTATTATTTCAGTTATATTTTATTTAATCAGATTCACGGATTCCTTGCCATGGCCCTCCGAAGCCTGTTTTTCGGGGTAGTATATTTCGGTGGAACTATACTTTTAAAATTATCGCCCGACGTTATCCCCGTTTGGAATACTTTGAAAAAGAAACTGCTCTTTCCGTATCTTCGCAGCCGCAAATAAGCAAAGTTCTTAAACATGATCACGAGACGAAATATCAGGGTTAAAATAATGCAGACCCTGTACTCCCTGGAAGCGCAGGATAATCAGAGGACGGGAGATGCCCAGAGAATCCTGCAAAAGCATTTTGATCAAACCAGGCAATTGCTCATTTACCTGATTTATTTTCTGACAGAACTTGCCCGATATGCAGAAACTGACTCACTCCGCCGCTCATCCAAACATCTGCCCAGCGAGCTCGACAAAAATGTGAATACCAAATTAGCCGGCAATCAGCTTGCTCTGGAAAATGCTCGAACAGGAATCCTACCAGAAAATGGTAAGAAAAGATAAACCCGAACTCATTGATCATGTCGATATGGTCAGAAAGCTATATCTCGAGCTGAAAGAAACGGAAGATTACAAAAACTATATTTCAGAAAACAGCCGCGACAAAAAGCCCGAAAAAGAAATCCTTGAATATATTTTCAACGATTTTTTATTGCCCAACGAGGCATTTGAGTCACATCTGGAAGAAGTATTTCCAAATTGGGGTGACGATTGTGAAATGATGCAAAAACTGGTTACCGGTTACCTGAACAAAACTTCTGCTTTTAATTTTGAAGAAATTGTGAGCCCGGATAAAGCCAGTTTCGCCCGCGAATTGCTTACAGCCGTTTTGGAAAAAAAAGAAGTAATCATGGAATTGATACGTCCCAAATTGAAAAACTGGGATGCGGAAAGAATTGCTACCCTGGACATGATTTTTATGGAGATGGGGGTTTGCGAATTTCTCTTCTTTGAAACCATTCCTCCAAAGGTTACCATCAACGAATATATCGATCTGGCCAAAGAATACAGCACCCCGCTCAGCGGCCAGTTCGTGAACGGAATACTGGATAATATTCATAAAGACCTGCTTGCAGAAAACAAGATGCATAAGGTGAATTTTAAGGCCTCCTGAAAAGATGATTTTTTTATATAGGTTTGCAAAAAATACTGCCTGATGCGCGCCATTGCCTTGGTTTTATTTGTGGTATTATTCAGCCAGTCCTGCAGGCAAAATGATGTGAAAGCTCACGGTACCGCGTCTATGCAGTTGCCGAAAGACAGCAGTCAGTATACTAATCTGACCTGGCTGGATTCGACCGTGCGTGATTTTGGGACAATATCCGAAGGCCAGAAACTGGAAGTGGCTTACCGGTTTTTGAATTCGGGTGACAAGCCCCTGATCGTTGCAAGGGTACAGCCCAGCTGTGGTTGTACAGTTGCCGAACAACCCGATGAACCCATCCTGCCGGGAAAGGAAGGCGTTATTAAAGCCACTTTCAATAGTGAGGGCAGGATTGGTATCAATCACAAAAAAATATATGTGATTGCGAATACACGCGGTGTTCAGAGTAATGAAGTGGAATTCAGCGTCCAGGTTCAAAAGAAAAAATGGTAAGTATAGATTTCAAATAAAAACAACACAATGAGTTATTCAGCTATTTTATTACAGTCAGCGCCGGGTGGAGGCAGTTTACAATTACTTCTGTTGGGAGGAATGATCCTCGTGTTCTGGTTATTTATGATCCGCCCACAGGCTAAAAAAGCGAAACAGGCAAAATTATTCCAGGCGAATATGCAGAAGGGTGATAAGATCGTAACCATCGCAGGCATCCATGGAACCGTTAATAAGGTAAATGAGGATGGCACCATCATGCTGGAAACCAGCCCCGGCAGCTATATGAAAATTGAGAAAAGTGCCATATCAATCGAATGGACACAAAATATCAATAAGGCTGTCGCTGTCCCTGATAAAAAATAATTAAAAATTGTTATGAACGCTTCCCCACTGGAAGCGTTCTTTTTTTATTCTAACCTGTTTCATGTTAAAAATCGGACTTACCGGAGGAATCGGATCGGGCAAAACGACAGTCGCACAGATTTTCGAAGTCCTGGGTATTCCTGTGTATTATGCAGACCAGGCAGCGAAAGATCTGATGAATCGGGACACGGATCTGAAGAATAAAATCATCGACTCTTTCGGAGCATCCGTTTATAAAGATGGACTGCTTGACCGCGACCTTCTGGGCAGCCTGGTTTTCGCAGACAAAGAAAAACTGGCACTGCTGAACTCCTTTGTTCACCCCGCAACTCTGCTGGATGCCGAACAATGGATGCAAAATCAAAACACAGAATATGCAATTAAGGAAGCAGCCCTGATTTTTGAAGCGGGGCTGGAAAAATACTTTGACTTTATTATAGGAGTAACAGCGTCAGAATCTATCCGCCTGGAGCGGGTCATTAAGAGAGACAGAACTTCGGCCGAAAATGTTTTACAGCGAATGGAACAACAGATGGATGAAGATGAAAAAATCAGCCGCTGTGATTTTGTAATTGTAAATGACGGGCTCCAGGCGCTAATACCCCAGGTGCTGAACATTCACGAAACCCTATTAGCAAATGCTAAAACGGGTGAGAGAGTATGAAACTCTCTCATGTTCTCATACTCCCACACTCCCATACTTTATTTCAGTTTTGCCAGCGCATCCCCGATGCGTTTCCATGCTTTTTCGATATTGACCATACTGTTGGCAAAAGAAAAACGTATGCAATTTGGTTCGCCAAATGCATCACCCATCACAGATGAAACATGTGCAACATTCAACAAATACATACAGAGATCGTTGGCGTTCTGAATTTTATTTTCTCCGTCTGATTTGCCGAAATAAGAAGAAATATCCGGGAATATGTAAAATGCACCTTCCGGTTTGAAAACCTTAATGCCAGGCAGGTGACTCACCAGATCCAGGGTCTTTTCTCTTCTGCGGGTAAATTCTTCAACCATATCATAACTGGGTTTTAGATCGGTTGTAAGGGCAGTAACTGCAGCCTTTTGGGTAATGGAACAAGTGGCCGATGTAAATTGACCCTGTAATTTTTCACATGCTTTTGCCACTTCAACCGGAGCGGCGATGTATCCAAGTCTCCAGCCTGTCATGGCAAAACCCTTACTCAGTCCGTTTACGATAACAATCCGGTCCTTTAAATCAGCGAATTGTGCGATGCTTTCATGTTTACCAACATAATTTATATACTCATAAATCTCATCGGAAATAATCACAATACCCGGATGTTTTCTGAAAACGATAGCCAGTGCTTCCAGTTCTTTCTTCGAATAGACAGCTCCGGAAGGATTACAGGGAGAAGAGAACAGAAATACTTTTGTTTTTGGTGTTATTGCAGCTTCAAGTTGGGCCGGCGTAATTTTAAATCCTGACTCCAGGCTGGTGTGCACTTCCACCACTTTGCCCCGCGCAATTTTTACAAGCTCGGAATAGGTTACCCAGTAAGGTGTGGGAATAATCACTTCCTCTCCATCGTCCACGAGCGCCAGCAATGCATTCGCAAGACTTTGTTTTGCCCCGGTTGAAGAAACGATTTCTTCCGGTTTATAATCCAGGTTATTATCTCTTTTTAATTTTTCACAGATTGCCTGACGAAGATCCAGGAATCCGGGAACCGGGGTGTAATGGCTCCAGTTTTCGTCAATTGCCTTTTTGGCTGAGTCCTTAATATGTTGCGGCGTGTCAAAATCAGGTTCTCCAAGACTGAGATCAATGATATCAATTCCTTTAGCACGCAGTTCGCGGCCAAGTTTTGCCATTTTCAGGGTTTCGGGTTCACTGAATCTGGATAAAATAGAAGATAGTTGCATATTGATTAATTGCGGCCGCGAAGTTACCGTTTTTTTTAAAACCAAAAATGCATAACACTTCCGCCTCAGGAACCAGATTGCTGATATAATAATTTCAACCTAATTCAGCCGGACCGATATCAACTGCAGGGTATCCTGTGGTGAAACGGAATAAAAATTCCCCTGCAGGTATAAATTATAGGTTTTGGTTGAGTCCAATTGAATTTTTCCCAGCGACTTGATATTAGAATCGTTGTACGCAAAAACCTGATTCTCCCCTATGTGTGCAGTGTAGCTGATCGGATAAGAAGCGGGATTGGGATCATACCCCACAAAGAGACTGGGGGGAATATTTACCGTGTCGCGAACAAAAATGGTGAGCGAATCAGTGATTTTAATGTCACGGACATAAATCAGTTTAATACCAATCTGGGAACCCGGAGAAAAATTCAGGAAGCGCAAATTGACAACTGTATCAACTGGTGTCACGACATGATTCTGTAGTATAAGCAGGGCGATGGATTTTATGTCCATCGAATCATACGCAAAGATGCTGTAGTAGGCCCCCTGCTGGAAAGCAGCATTACCTGCCAGGAGAACAGTGTCTCCGAGCAATTGCATATCACTGATACGGGATGTCGCTGTATCATATGGGTACCCGGGTATCCCGGAAGTATTGCCAAAAGAAATCCTGGCAGCTAACAGACTATCCCCGTCGTTCGGAAAAAAAAGATTCAGAGGTCCTACCCCGTAAGCCACATGGGTCAGGCCGATAAATGCCTTATTCCCATTGATATCAGCCGTCTTATTGCATGAAAAAAGGCTTAGCGCAAAAAGCTGAAGACACAAAACTCTAAGCTTCCGGAAAAGGGAAAGACTGCTGAACTTGTTCAATATCATGAATTCGCGCGGATTATTTTGATTTTTACCTTTTAACAGCATGAAAGTAGCAAAACAAGTCATCCTAACCAGCGTCTTAACATTTTAGTTATCAATTGGAAAACCTATCTTTGCCGCTCTTAAAAAAAACCGAAAACCAATGAGAGCGCTGGTTAGCATATTTGCAGGCTTACTGATTGTCATTTCCCTTTACCAACTGTCTTTTACATGGTTTGTGAACAAACATGAATCTGCCATGACGCAGAAGGCAGAGCGTTTTGTAAAAAATAATTATCCCGCGGCAACGACTAAATATCCCGGAAATAAAGAAGCACAGGTAATATACCAGGACAGCCTCAACCTCCTGGTGCGTGCACGCACGCAAAGACTTCTTGACTCCACCAAAGACACGAAGATTACCTGGTGGGGAACAACTTATCAGAAATCAAAAGAGAGTGAGTTACTGCTCGGCCTGGATTTGCAGGGAGGTATTAACGTGACGCTTGATATCGAGCTTGAAGGATTAATCAAGGGCCTTGCAAATAATCCACGCGATGCCAACCTGGTAAAAGCCATACAACTGGCAGATCAGAAAAAATTAACCAACGGAGGCGCAAATTATATTGACTTGTTTGCTCAGTCTTTTGGTGAAATTAATCCCGGGGTCAAACTGGCTCCCCTGTTTGCCAACTCCAACAGGAACAAACTAAAATTTGAATCATCAGACGGAGACGTCGTACGCTATCTGCACGACCAGGCTTCAGCCGGTATGAAACAGACCTTTCAGGTGCTGACCAAACGTATCGATAAATTCGGCGTATCGCAGCCGAATATCCAGTTGGATGAAAACAAAGGGATTATCAGTGTGGAACTGGCAGGTGCTACAGATCCCGATCGCGTAAGAAAATATCTCCAGTCGTCTGCCAACCTGCAGTTCTGGGAAGTATATAATATTAATGAACTTTCAACCCCCCTGCAGAATGCAGACAAGATTCTGCAGAAATATCTGAACGGTGTGAAAGATTCATCCCTGCTGGCTAAACAGGATTCTGCGGCAGATAGCACGGCCCTTAACCGGAACCCTTTACGCATTATGCGGTTTATGCAGCCAACACAGGATGCGAATGGGAAAGTCCGCTATGCTTCCGCGATTGCCACTCCAATGTTGAAGGATACTTCAGTAATTAATTCTTATCTGAATATTCCCGTGGTGCGCAACCAGTTTCCTGCAAACCTGAAATTCATGTATGGCAAACAGCAAATGGATGATAATGGCAAAGCATACCCTTATCTGGAACTCTATGCCATTAAAACAGTTCCGGGAAATGACAAGGCAAAGCTGGAAGGCGAAGTGATTACTGATGCAAGACAGGATTATGATCCGGTTACAGGCGGAGTGGTGGTTGAAATGAGCATGAATAAACACGGTGCAGATGTATGGGCCAAGATGACTACTGATAATGTCGGCCTTCCCATTGCCATCACACTCGATGATGTAGTTTATTCTGCTCCGTACGTTAACGGTCCGATTACCGGCGGTAATTCACAAATTACAATGGGTAACCGTAGTTCAGAGCAGACTATTAATGAAGCCCAGGATCTGTCAAATATTTTAAAAAGTGGTAAACTGAATGCGCCGGCAAGAATTGTACAGGAACAGGTGGTCGGTCCCACCCTTGGTAAAGCCGCAGTTAAAGGTGGTGGCATGGCCTTCCTCATTTCATTCCTGGTGATATTCACCCTGATGCTCGTATATTATAATACAGCTGGATGGGTCGCCAATATCGCATTGATCTTAAACCTGCTTTTTACGGTAGGTATACTAAGTGCCATGCATGCCACGCTGACTGCGCCTGGTATTGCCGGATTGGTGTTAACCATTGGTATGGCAGTCGACACAAACGTTATCATATTTGAAAGAATAAAGGAGGAACTGACGCGCGGGAAAAGTTATCAGCTGGCAGTGAATGACGGATACCGGCGCTCGCTGGCCCCGGTGTTGGATGCCCACGTAACAACTTTCCTTACCGCAGCTATCCTGGCTTATTTCGGCCTCGGTCCGGTACTCGGATTTGCAACTACCCAAATGCTCGGAATTGCGCTCTCTTTATTCTGCGGAATCCTTGTATCAAGACTCGTAACAGATTTCTATACCAATAAAAACAGGCATTTCAAATACTTTACAGGTATCTCCGAAAAAGTATTCAGACATGCAAGTTTTAAATTCATTGAGTACCGCAAGGTTACTTATATGATTTCCGCTGTTGTACTCGTGCTGGGCATCTCTGCCTATTTCCACGGTTTCCAGAAAGGCGTTGAATTTTCCGGTGGAAGAAGCTATATCGTCAAATTCAATAAACCATTGAGCGAACAGGAGGTGAAGGATGCCTTGAATGTTCAATGGGGAAAATATCCGGAAGTAAAAACCTATGGGTCAAACCAGCAATTTGAAATCACCACAGATTATCTGGTGAACCGGGAAGGGTCCGCGGCTGACTCCATTGTTGCAAACAAAATGTTTGCGGGACTTCAAAAGTTTTTACCGGCAGGAACTACGGCTGATGAATTCACACATACCAATCAATTCATTCAACAGTCGAAGAAAGTCGGGGCCTCCATTTCAGACGACCTGAAAGCCGGTGCCGTCAAAGCGACTGTCTTTGCACTTATCTTTATTTTCATTTATATTTTTATTCGTTTCCGCGACTGGAGATATTCCCTGGGAACTATAATCGCCCTTATGCATGATGTGCTCGTAGTGCTGGCGGTATATTCTTTCCTGCCGGCCGTAGTGCCCTTTCCGCTTGAAATTGACCAGCACTTTATTGCGGCGGTTTTGACAGTGATCGGGTTCTCCATGAATGATACGGTGATCGTATTTGACAGAATCCGGGAAGACAGCCGGACCCTCCGTGGTAAAACAAAAGCAGAGATCATTAATAAGGCGGTAAATGAAACCCTGCCGAGAACCGTAATGACATCTCTTACTGTTTTCCTCACAATCCTGATCCTCTTCCTGGTAGGTGGTGAAGTAACTAAGGGATTTGCGTTTGCGATGCTGATCGGTGTAGTCACAGGCACCTATTCCTCCATCTTTGTTGCAGCACCGATTCTGATTGATATGGCAAGGAGCAGACCGCTTGGCGCAGCTGATGCGGATTCTTTAAAACCCATCGTTAAAAAACAGGCTATCCCCGCTAAATAAAACTAAATAGCAAAAAATTAAAACCCTCTCCGTTCATTCGGCAGAGGGTTTATTTTTTTATTTAAAAGAATGGCCTTGAGCCACCTCTCTTGTCATGTTCGCTACACCGGGCGCGGCCGGTGATGGGGATGCGGCGGATGATGCGGGTGTGGCGGATGATGCCAGGGCCTGCCATTATAAGAGTGGTGATGATAATAATGGTGGTTATAGGAATGGTGATAATGCCCGTAATGCCCATGATAATGCCCGGAGGGATGATGCATAGGTGGTCTGGGCGGTAATGGCGGATGATGGGACGGATGCCCGGGCGGTAGTGGAGCACGGGGCTGGCTAAAAGCAACCACCGAACAAAACAATAAGCCGGATAAAATCGAAATTGTTTTCATTATTATTGGGGATTTGGATTAAAACGTGTTTTAATTGACTAAGTTCAGGTGTCGGTGCTACCCCTGCATCACTATAACGCTCCGTGCCCCTATTTCTTGTTTTCCTTATACCGTTTGTCAGGCGTGCCGTCTTTTTTTGTGTGCGTCGTGGTTGCAGGAGTGGTCTTGGCTGCATCTTTATTCTCCTTATACCTCATATCCGGTGTTCCGTCTTTCTTGGTGGGAGCCGCCGTGGAAGCCGGTTTCGCTGCCGCTGTGGATGTTGCCGGCTTGGCAGACGCAGCCGTTGTAGCAGGTTTGGCTGAAGCGGTAGTTGTTGCCGGCTTGGCAGACGCAGCCGTTGTAGCAGGTTTGGCTGAAGCGGTAGTTGTTGCTGGTTTTTTGGTGTTTGCCGGCGTTGTCTGCGCCTGTGAATAAAACTGGAAACTGATCACGATAACGAATGCAAGAACAAATTTTTTCATAAATGGCTTTTTTTGTGTGGCTAAAGTAAAATTTCAGGCAGGTATTCCCAAATCATATAGGCAGGAAAGAGACGATTTTAGCTTGAAATTCAACTCTTTAACCGCTGCTTAACCAATTTTGTAATTTTATAGGACAGAAACTATCCCAATTTTGCGTTTTCAATTTTTTTCTTTCATGCGGTCCTCTATGTTGAAGTGGCTTGTTTTATCCGCCACACTATTAATAGGCTTAATTGTAGTCGTGCAGCTTTACTGGCTCACGAAGGTTTACTCCTTTGAACAGAAACAATTTAGCAACAATGTCGTAAAGAGTCTCCGCGGCGTGTTTGAGGATCTGGCTATGAATGATAATCCTTCACAAAGTCTGCAACAACTCATTCATAATCCGGCAGAAGATTATTATCTGTTCCGGGCTGATACGATACCCGAACAGGATTCACTTACACATTATATCAGAAAGGAATTCAGTGATTTTGACGTATTGACGGATGTGAAATTGGGAGCTTTTAGCAGTTCACAACAAAAATATGTATACGAGGAATATATTCCAACGGCCGCATCCGGGTTCCAGGTAACCCATGTCCTGGGGCTCCCAATTTTTTCAAAAGAATATGATCATATCCTTTTATTTTTCCCTCACCGCTCACAATATATCCTGAGTGAAATGAATTTTTGGATAATCAGTAGTGTGGCACTTTTCCTGGCCCTGATTGGGCTTGCTGTGAGCCTTTTCTATTTTTATCGCCAGAAATTCCTCGCCGAAGTGCAGAAAGACTTCGTAAATAATTTTACCCACGAATTCAAAACACCCCTCGCAGTACTGAAGATCGCGTCGGATGTAATTGCCCAGCCGGATATTGGCGATAGGCCGGACCGGTTAAAAAGTTATTCATCCATTATTCAGAGCCAAACCACCCATTTGCAGAACCAGGTGGAAAAATTACTGAAGTCTGCATCGGCTGAAAATAAAAAATTCCCGATTGAAAAAGAAACTGTTAAACCGGCAAGGCTGATCGAACAGGCTATGAATAAACTTCAGCCATTAATAGAGCAGCGAAAGGCGCGTATTGACCTGAAAGTGGATAATTATGAGACAGATATTCATGCGGATGAGGGCCATCTCGAACTGGCAATCATTAATATTCTGGAGAACGCGCTGAAATATTCCAATACTCCCCATATTATTATCGAAACCGGAAGAGAAGAATCCGATTATTTCATATCTGTAAAGGATAATGGCATCGGAATTGAAAAAAAATATATCAAAGACATTTTTAAAAAGTTTTATCGCGTCCCTACAGGAAACGTCCACGACGTAAAGGGCTTCGGCCTCGGACTGAATTTTGTGAAAAGAATTATTGACGGTCATGATGGAAAAATCCGGGTTAAGAGTTTGCCCGGTATCGGAACTGAATTTCGTCTTCTCATTCCATTCTAAATATTTCTAACCAAAGAAATCTTTCAAATGACAACAAAATCTAAAGTACTACTGGCGGAAGACGACCTTTCCCTGGGATATGTAATCAAGGATAATCTCGTGGTGGCCGGCTATGACGTGGTGCTTTGTGCAGACGGACAGTCGGCAATTGATAAATTCAGCAAGGAGAATTTTGATATCTGCCTGCTCGACGTAATGATGCCTAATAAAGACGGGTTTGCCGTAGCAAAAAAAATACGTCAGCAAACAGACCTGATCCCTATCCTGCTCATCACGGCCAAGTCACTGGAAGAGGACCGCATCCACGGATTTGAATGCGGGGCGGATGACTATATAGTTAAACCGTTCAGCATGCAGGAACTGCTCCTTCGGATCGACGTCTTCCTGAGGAGGACAAAAAAAATGTATTCCGAAAAAACATTAAACTTCCAAATCGGGAAAATGAAGTTTTCGTTCAATGATCTCAGACTGTCTATAGATGGAACCAACTATAATATGACCCAGAAAGAGGCAGAACTTCTGCTTTTTCTCTGTGAGCATCCGAACAGGATCCTGAAGAGAGAAGAAGTGCTGTTGAATGTGTGGGGGAAGGACGATTACTTTTTAGGAAGAAGTATGGATGTGTTTATCACCAAGCTCAGAAAATATTTCAGGGCAGATGAATCCATTCATATTGAAACCATTCATGGAATGGGATTCCGTCTAAATGCTGCTGTTCACTGATCGTCTGCTGACCATACTTCATAATATTCACATGTCATTCAAACATTTCGTACTCGTTTTATTAACCCTTTATTATAACGGAGTTTCAGGGCAGGTTCATACAGATACGTTACGTATTAACCTGGATAGCGCTGAACGACTTTTTATCGGGGGAAATTTTATCCTGCTGGCGCAGAAATATAATATCCAGGCACAGAAAGCGCAGGAAATACAGGCAAAACTATATCCTAATCCGAATTTTTCTATTTTTTATAGTGTCTATAATTCCACTACAAATAAATTTTTTCCAACCGGACCCGGAACAGCAGGCAGCGAAATCACCATGCAACTATCGCAGATGATTTATCTCGCCGGGCAAAGAAACAAACAGGTTAAAATTGCCCAGGCAAATACCCGCCTTTCAGAATTTCAGTTTTATGATCTGATCCGGACATTAAAGTATACACTGCGTACAGATTTTTATAATATTTATTTCCTCTTGCAGTCAGCTTCCGTGTACAATGAAGAAATAACTTCACTTCAACAGGTGACCAAAGCATTTGAGGAACAGCAGGGCAAAGGAAATATAGCAGTGAAAGAAGTAATCCGGATAAAAGCACAACTCTACACCCTGCTGGCTGAATATAACAATCTTATCGGCCAGATCAACGATCTTGAAAGCGAACTGAGATTGGTGTTGCAGATTAAAGGATCCTTCATCATTCCCATATTGGATTCTGGAAAACTCGATTCCATGAATCCGGCAGCCTATCCGCTGGCCGTCTTACTGGACTCAGCTTTTAAAAACCGTTCCGACCTCCAGATCGCAAGAATGAACGTTGAGGCAAGTAAACTCAATTATTCATACCAAAAAGCCCTGGCTACACCCAACCTGACACTGGGACTATCTTATGATAAGCAGGGAAGTTATATCGATTATCTCCCCAGCCTGGGCGCTGCGATCGACTTGCCATTTTTTAATCGAAACAAGGGTAATATTCAAACGGCAAAAATTACAACAGACGCGAATAATGCTTTACAACTCAGCGCTGAAGCAACTGTTCAGGAAAATGTTTCACATGCATTGGAAAAAGCCTTTGCAAATGATAAAATTTACCGGTCCATTGATCCAAAATTTCTGGGAGATTTTAATCACATGTTAAAGGAAGTTCTGATCAATTATGAACGGAGAAATCTGACCCTGCTGGATTTCCTGGATTTTTATGAATCCTACAAACAAAATATTCTCTCATCCAATAATATCCAGTTCAACCGGATAAGTTCTTTCGAGGACATCAATTTTTATACAGGAACAGAATTCTATCAACCTTAACCCAGGATATGTCAGCCCAAAATAAAATTATCTCCGCTGTAGTACTGCTGCTTTTTATAAGCGCGGTTATTTCCTGCAAAGACAGGGTGGTTCAGGACGAAGAGAAAAAGGGATATATTCTCCCGGATTCTCTCCTGAAAACTATTAAAATTGATTCAGTGAGCAGTTCCAGGGTTGTTAATACACTCACACTGACCGGTAAAGTAGATTTCAATGAAGACAATGTGATTAAAATATTTCCAACCATCAGTGGCCAGGTTTCAAATATCAAAGTGATGCCTGGTGATTTTGTAAAACAGGGACAGGAGCTGGCTGAATTCAGGAGTTCGGATATGGCCGGTTACAGTAACGATTATGTTACAGCTAAATCCAATGTTGAAATAGCCAAAAGATCTTTGGATGCAACAAATGACATGTACAAAAGCGGCCTCGCTTCCCAAAAGGACCAGCTCACAGCGCAGGAAGTTTATAATCAGTCGCTTTCGGCTTTTGAAAAGGCCACGCGGATACTGAATTTAAATGGCGGGAATATGAATGGTGAATATATTTTAAAATCACCTATAGACGGATTTGTCGTCGACAGGCAGATTAATAATCAGATGATGATCCGTTCGGATAATGCTATGGCACTTTTCACTATCTCCGATCTGAAAAATGTGTGGGTGATGGCAAATGTTTACGAATCCAATATTTCGCTGGTCAAAATGGGTGATAGTGTCAATATTACTACGCTCTCCTACCCCGGCAGAATATTTCGCGGAAAAATAGATAAAATCATGAATGTACTTGATCCGGCAAACAAAGTCATGAAACTGCGGATCGTATTGAATAATCCGGGGTATCTACTGAAGCCAGAAATGTTCGCCAATGTAGTTGTGAATACAACTGAAAATAAAAAAATGTTAACCATTCCTTCCAGGGCCCTCATTTTCGATCATAGTCAATATTATGTGCTGGTTTATAAATCCCCTTCAGACATCACGATCCGACCGGTACAGGTACTTAATACGGTTGATGACAAAACTTTTATTTCCGAAGGGCTAACGGAAGGCGAACGGCTGATCGGCACTGAAGCCTTATTGATTTATCAGGAACTCAACAGTTAGTATAATCCCGCGCGATGAACAAGACTCTCAAGAGCATTCTGGGCTTTTCTCTCAAAAATAAATATTTCATTTATTTCGCCACGATCATCATGGTCATCTATGGTTTGATCACATTTATGAATATGCCGATTGAGGCATTTCCGGATGTTACCAATACAGAGATCACCGTGATAACACAATGGCCCGGACGCAGTGCGGAGGAAGTAGAGAAATTTGTAACCATCCCTATTGAGATTGCATTGAATCCGGTGAACCGGAAAACCAGTCTGCGCTCCACCAGTATTTTTGGACTTTCTGTGGTGAAATTGATATTTGAAGACGAAGTACAGGATGCTTATGCACGTACCCAGGTAAATACAATGATCCAGAATGTAACGCTTCCGGATAATATTATTCCACAGGTACAACCTCCCACCGGACCTACGGGTGAAATATACCGTTATACCCTGCACAGTTCTTTCCGGGATCCGCGGGAACTGAAAACAATCCAGGACTGGACGGTAGATCGTGAACTGCGTTCCGTTCCGGGCATCGCGGATATTGTGAGTTTTGGCGGCTCGGTAAAGTCTTATGAAATTCAGTTGAACCCGCAAAAAATTGCCGGGCTTGGCATTACTCCGCTGGATGTATCGAATGCAGTCAGCAAAAGCAATATTAATATCGGCGGAGATGTGATAAAGAAAAACAACCAGGCATATATTGTCCGGGGAATCGGTTTGCTGAATGATATCAATGAAATTAAAAACATATTCATAACTAACATCAATGGATTACCGGTACTCGTAAAAGATATCGCTGATGTTGAGGTTTCCGGTCTGCCACGCCTGGGAGAAGTAGGAAGATCGGATGCGATCAGACAGCAACAGGTTAAGGAAGATTGCAGACGAAAAAGATGCTGTGGAGGCAATTGTGCTGATGCGGAAGGGAGAAAATCCGGACAAGGTTATCCAGGCCCTGAAATTAAAAATTGAAAAGCTCAACGACCGCGTCTTACCTCCGGATGTAAAAATTGTTCCTTTTTATAACCGGGAAGAACTGATTCACTATGCTTCTCATACGGTCATGCACAACCTGATTGAAGGTATCCTGCTGGTAACACTCATCGTATCCCTTTTTATGTTTAACTGGCGGACGACGCTGATTGTATCCCTGATCATTCCACTTTCCCTGTTGTTCGCGTTTATATGCCTTCATTTTATGGGCATGTCTGCCAACCTGCTTTCGCTGGGTGCCATTGACTTCGGTATTATCATTGACGGTGCTGTGGTAATGGTAGAAGGATTATTTGTGATGCTCGATCTACAGGCCCGTGAATACGGCATGGATCGCTTCAATAGACTGGCTAAGATGGGCATGATAAGGAAAAAGGGAGCAGAACTGGCAAAGGCCATTTTCTTTTCGAAGGTCATTATCATCACGGCGCTGCTTCCGATTTTTTCATTTCAGAAAGTGGAAGGAAAATTGTTTTCTCCCCTCGCCTATACGCTGGGATTTGCACTACTCGGTGCGCTTATTTTTACGCTGACACTGGTTCCTGTGTTGGTGAATGCCCTGCTCAACAAAAACGTAAAGGAAAAACACAATCCTTTTACCCATGTGATGACGGGATGGGTGCTTAATGGTTTCCGTTTTGTATTCCACAACAAAAAATTATCCCTCGGTATTTCTGTCGTAGTAATCGTATTGGGATTATATTCATTTAAGTTCCTGGGGACGGAATTCCTGCCGGAACTCAATGAAGGATCCATCTGGGTCAGAGCTACTATGCCATACAGTATTTCTTTGGATAAATCTGTGCAGGTTGCAAACCAGATGCGTGGTATTATGATGCAATTTCCCCAGGTCAGAAAAGTTGTTTCCCAAACCGGCAGGCCGGATGATGGTACTGATGTGGCGGGATTTTATAATAATGAATTCGATGTCTCCCTCTATCCACAGGAGGAATGGAATCCGAAAATATCAAAGGATGAAATGATTGAACAAATGCGTAAATCTCTTTCCACGATTCCGGGTGCCGAATTAAATTTTTCCCAACCCATTATGGACAATGTGGAAGAAGCCGTATCGGGAGTAAAAGGATCCATTTGCGTAAAGATTTTTGGTGATTCCCTGAATTATATGGAATCCAAATCCGATGAAGTATATAATATTCTGAAAAAAGTGAAGGGAATTACAGACCTGGGTGTAATCCGCAATATCGGCCAGCCCGAACTGGACATTGATCTCGAACAGAGTCGTATGGCACTTTACGGAGTGTCCACCGCCGACGCCAATGCCGTAATAGGAATGGCCATTGGCGGCAAGGCCGTTACTGAATTATACGAAGGGGTTCGCCGATTCGATATCCGGATTCGTTTTCCGGAAGAATACCGGTCTTCAGATGAAGATATCGGAAACCTGCAGGTCCCCACTTCTTCAGGGTCGAAAGTTCCCGTAAAACAAATAGCGACCATTACACAGAAAACCGGTCCCTGCCTGATTTTCAGAGATGACAATGAAAGGTATTCCGCAATTAAATTTTCCATTGAAGGCAGGGATATGGGATCCGCAATCAGGGAAGCCCAGGAAAAAGTGGAAGAAAAAGTCAGGTTAAAAAAAGGATATAATATGGTGTGGCAGGGTGATTTCGAAAATCAGCAACGGGCGTCCAAGCGGTTGATGGAAGTCGTTCCGATCAGCCTCCTGCTCATTTTTCTTTTACTATTTATTATGTTTGGCAATTTGAAAGATGCGGGCCTTGTTTTTCTCAATGTGCCCTTTGCCGTCGTAGGAGGTATTATGGCGCTTTTATTAACCGGCACCAACTTTAGTATTTCAGCAGGTATCGGGTTCATCGCTCTATTTGGTATTTGTATTTTGGAAGGTGTGTTACTGACAACCGCCTTTAAACATAATCTGGAAAGGCTTCGGGGAGAAAATCCGCTTTATACCGCGGTTAAGCGGGGCGTTAATTCATTGATACGTCCTGTGCTGATGACGGCATTTATGGCGACAATCGGGTTATTGCCCGCTGCTTTGTCGACCGGCATCGGATCTGAAAGTTCCCGGCCACTGGCCCGGGTGGTGATAGGAGGATTGATATGCGCCACCATCTTTTCGCTGCTGATCTTCCCGGTTGTATTCTTCCTTTCCTACCGGAAAGTAGATACAAAACACCAGGGAGAAGTTGATGAAGTGGTGAAATCAAAAGATTAATGCAATATTTATTCAGCAATGGCCTCCCAAAACTAAACCGCGAAAGAAGTACCGCATCCACAGGTTTTGGACGCATTGGGATTATTAAAACTGAAGCCCCTTGCATTCAGCCCGTCTTCCCAGTGAATTTCCATCCCGGAAAGATATATGCTGTGGGAGGGATTCATGATAAATACGAGATCGTTGGATTCAAAGGATTGGTCAGCCGGCTGTTTTTTATCGAAACCCAGAATATAAGACAGGCCCGAACACCCACCGCCTTTTACACCGATACGAAGAAAATTACTTTTGTCGAACCCCGGTTCATCCATCAGTCGCCTGATTTCCCTGACTGCCTGCGGACTGAATTGCAGGGGGGACTCTACGATTGTTTCCATAGTGCAAATTTACGATTTAAAGGGGCATCGCCAAGGCCCGATATGAGTCGTTGATAATCAAATGGACGCAGGCTCCCTGCCGCATTTGAATTAAATGAGACAGGAGCATTTCAATTCATTGGTCTGGCCTTTTGCGGATGGTGAAGACCGGGCAAGTATTGACATCTTTTTGGAAGTGTTCGTATAGGGTTGGTACTGTGTTCGTATAGTGTTCGCATCCAGGGACGAAGAAATCACGAACTATGTGAGAACAGTTAATGAAAGAATTATTAGTGCATACAATTTCCTGTAATATCTCTTCACCAAGCATATCCTCTTCAGGAAAGCACCTTTTTTGCTTCATAGCTCAGCGCGTCGGAAACAATATGATGAAGGGAGGCTTTTGGATTCTGCATGACCATCTCAAGCAGGGCTTTATTAAGATCCTGCCCACTGGCGGATTCCGGCAAAAAGGAGGAGACCTGGTTGATGATCAGCAGGTTTTGTTCCTTAAGATTACGTATGGCATCCCAGGCTTCGGGGCTCACATATATCTGCTGGGTAATATTATGGTCAAACTCCTGCCGGATGGTTTGGACGAGCAGGTTTTGCATCTCCCGCACATTAAGCCCTGGCTGGCTGATGCGGCTGATTAGATTAGGGAGAGCAATCCGGTCAGCCAGCAGGATCAGTCTCTCATATGCCTGCAACTTCAAAGGGGTGGCCGCTGTGGATGCTTCCGGCTTGGCGGTGGACAGTCCTGCTTTCGCTTGTTTACGTTGAATATGGAATACATAGGCCAGTATTCCACCCAATATGACTGCAATAAGAATGGCAAGTATTAATTCATTTGTGCTAAGGGACATCTAGACTGTTTTACTTGTAAACGAAAATACGTAAAGCAATATTTCCGTCAACTTAAATAATTGTAGTCTATCCCGAAAAAAATTCTGGTAATTTGCCAAAGCTTGATAGAATTCAATGGAGAAAAAAATATTTACTGATTCTGGGATAGAGATTCGTTCACTATATCAATCAGCGGATACGGGTTCCGGTCCGGAAAATCCGGGTGAATTTCCTTTTACCCGGGGGATAAGGTCTGATATGTACCGTACGAAGCTGTGGACCATGCGGCAGTATGCCGGTTTCAGCACAGCTGCTGAAAGTAATAAAAGATATCATTACCTCCTTGGCCAGGGTGTTTCGGGGTTGAGCGTTGCTTTTGATCTGCCAACACAAATTGGTTACGACAGCGATCATCCCCTGGCAGAAGGTGAAGTAGGTAAAGTGGGCGTAGCCATTGATTCGATCAGGGATATGGAAGAATTATTTGCAGGTATTCCCCTGGAAAAAATAACCACATCGATGACGATCAACGCTACAGGTTTTATACTGTTAGCGTTTTATGTAGCCCTTGCAAAAAAACAGGGTGCAGATCTTAAAAAAATTTCCGGCACGGTACAGAATGATATCTTAAAGGAATATGCTGCCCGCGGTACTTACATATATCCGCCCCGCCCTTCCATGCGGATCATCACAGATATATTTGAATGGTGTGGAAAAGAACTGCCGAAATGGAATACCATTTCAATTTCCGGTTATCATATCCGGGAAGCCGGAAGCACGGCGGTCCAGGAAATCGCTTTTACCCTGGCTAACGGCAAGGCATATGTGAAAGCCGCTATCGAAAAAGGACTTGATATAGATGTATTTGGAAAAAGGCTTTCTTTCTTTTTTAATGCACATAATAATTTATTCGAAGAAGTGGCAAAATTCCGTGCTGCCCGTCGCATGTGGGCCCGAATCATGAAAGAGCTCGGCGCCACCGATCCACAGGCCATGATGCTTCGTTTTCATGCGCAGACAGGAGGCAGCACACTGACCGCACAACAACCAATAAATAATATTGCCCGCGTGACTATTCAGGCCCTGTCTGCGGTTCTTGGTGGAACGCAGTCTTTACATACTAATGGTTATGATGAAGCGCTCGGTCTGCCGACAGAAGAAGCGGCAGGCATCGCGCTGCGCACTCAGCAGATCCTGGGTTTTGAAAGCGGGGTCCCGGACACGGTTGACCCCCTGGGCGGCAGTTATTTTGTTGAATCGCTAACGAACGAGGTGGAGAATGCAGCCCTGGGACCTGATCCGCAAAATAGATGATATGGGAGGCAGTGTACAGGCAATTGAACAGGGATTCATACAAAATGAGATTGCGAAAAGCGCCTACGAACATCAGCGTATGGTAGAGACAAAGGAGAAAATCATTGTGGGCGTAAACGCATTTGAATCTTCAGAGAAAGACCATACAAAGATTTTCAGAATTGATGATTCGATCCGGAAAATTCAAACAGAGAAACTGGTTGTACTGAGAAGAGAACGGGATCCTGCCAAATGCGATCATATCCTGCAACTGCTCAATGACCAGGCAGCTTCCGGGGAAAACCTGATGCCTACGGTCATTCAGGCTGTTGAGGCAAATTGCACCCTGGGTGAAATTGCAGATACACTTCGGGAAGTTTTTGGAGAATACAAAGGTTAATTATTAATTATTAATTGTTAATTATTAACGGGTCCCCTTTCAGGCTTCATCTTTAGCTACTATCCCGGATCAGTTGCCGAGTGGTGATGCGTCCATGAGTACTACTTTGATCAGGACGGGTGCTGTTATCGCGCTCGTTAAACTGGATCCATCTGCACCTCTTAAATCAATCGTAACAGAACCAGTCGTATGAATGGCACCATACGCAACACCATCGAATACTTCCGGCATGGCTTCGTAGGTTGGATTTGCAGAAGTGGGATTATCAAATGATAAGTAAACCACTACGCCTCCATTCAGATCAATCGACTGAGTCAATTCCGGAACCGCCAGTGTGGTAGAATAAAAAGTAGTCCCATTAGGATCCGTCCCCTGTGCCCATTGATTAGCCTGTACCGTGTAAACAGCTGAAAATACCTGATTTACCGTTGGATAATTTTTGGTGCAACCGGATAAAATTAAAATAGCAAAGGCTGAAAGCAAGGCGATTTTCATAATGTTGGTTTTTGAACGATTCAGATATTTGACTTTAGTTTGTAAAAATAGTTTAACCGGAAAAAAGAAATACACCCTACTTTCATATAATCATATCATTTTCATATGCAGTCATTCCTAAAAGAGCTTTTTAAAGGTCAGGTTTATGACGAAAAGAATTTTTTTCTCATTGCCGGTCCCTGTGTGGTGGAATCAGAAGAATTGCTGGATACCGTAGCAGCCAAAGTATCTTCGTTATGTTCCCATTTGGGCATCCCATATATTTTCAAAGCTTCTTACCGGAAAGCCAATCGTACAAGCGCCGGATCCTTTACCGGAATTGGCGATGAACCCGCATTGAGCCTTGTTCAAAAAACCGGCCAGAAATATAAATTACCGACCACCTCCGATATTCACGCGCACGATGAGGCCGCTCCTGCGGCCGCTTTCGTAGATGTGTTGCAGATTCCGGCGTTCCTTTGTCGTCAGACCGATCTGCTGATTGCAGCAGCTGAAACGGGGAAAGTTATCAACGTAAAAAAAGGGCAGTTTCTAAGTGGTCCGGCAATGAAATTTGCTGCCGAAAAAATAAGAAACGCCGGAAATGATAAAATAATATTTACTGAACGGGGAAATACTTTTGGTTACCAGGACCTGGTTGTAGATTATCGAAATATTCCCTGGATGAAGGAACATGGTGTACCGGTTGTCATGGACTGCACACATTCCCTCCAGCAACCGAACCAGCCGGGAGGGGTAACCGGTGGAAATCCAAAAATGATCAGCACAATTGCCATGGCAGCCATTGCGGCAGGTGCGGACGGATTATTCATTGAAACACATCCTGATCCGGCTCATGCCAAAAGTGATGGCGCCAATATGCTTAGGCTGGATCTACTGGAAGAACTGCTGATAAAACTGGTAAAATTGAGGAAAGCGGTGGTTTAACGGCTAACGATCATTCTTAAACGTACAAAAAATTCAAATTAAAGGAGACATTCTGGCCAGGCTTATGCCTCAAACGGATTTCGCTTTGCAGCCATGATATAGCGTTTGATGTTCATCCAGAAAGCCAGGATAAAATATACAATCAGCGGAGAACCCATTGTAAGGAATGAAATGTAGATAAACCAGGTCCGGATCCTTGAGGTCGCGATACCCAAACGGTCTCCGATGGCCGTACAAACACCGAACACCTGCCATTCAATAAATTGCTTCATCCTGTTCATGGGTGCAAATTAAAAAAAATAGGCTAAAACAGCAAGTAGCTACATAGGCATTCACGCATTTTTTCGGTAATTTTGCAGCGGAAAATGCCTCTCTTTCCCCCCAAATAACTAAAATTTGACGATCATGGTTTTCGACCTGGATTTAATCAAGAAAGTTTATGAAGAAATGCCTTCCAAAATTGCAGCTGCTAAAAAACTAACCGGGAAGGCCTTAACCCTATCAGAAAAAATTCTTTATTCACATCTCTATTCGAAAACCATTCGTGATTATACGCGGGGAAAAGATTACGTGGATTTCGCCCCGGACCGCGTGGCGATGCAGGATGCAACCGCACAGATGGCGCTCCTGCAATTCAGTACCTGTGGCAGGGACCGAGTGGCTGTGCCATCCACGGTTCACTGCGACCATCTTATACAGGCTAAGACCGGCGCAAAGTCGGATTTATCAACCGCCCTGGATGTAAACAAGGAAGTTTATGATTTTTTGTCCTCCATTTCCAATAAATATGGAATCGGATTCTGGAAGCCCGGTGCAGGTATCATTCACCAGGTTGTTCTGGAAAATTATGCCTTTCCCGGTGGAATGATGATTGGAACAGACTCTCATACCCCGAATGCCGGAGGATTGGGAATGATTGCCATTGGAGTAGGTGGCGCAGACGCCGTCGATGTAATGGCAGGACTTGCCTGGGAATTGAAAATGCCTAAACTGATCGGGATTAAGCTGACCGGAAGATTGAATGGATGGACTTCTCCAAAAGATGTTATCCTGAAAGTTGCCGGGATACTGACAGTAAAAGGTGGCACCGGTGCGATTGTAGAATATTTCGGTGAAGGAGCCGACAACCTGAGCGCTACCGGCAAGGCTACCATTTGTAATATGGGAGCTGAAATTGGAGCTACTTGTTCACTGTTTACCTACGATTCGAAAATGTCAGCTTACCTGAAGGCAACGGAACGCGAGGAAGTAGCCCGGCTGGCAGACAAAATCAAAGACTGTCTCCGTCCAGATCCGGAAGTATATGCCAATCCTTCTCAATATTATGATCAGTTAATAGAAATAAATTTAGATGAACTTGAGCCCCATGTGAACGGGCCGTTTACTCCGGATCTTGCCTGGCCTATTTCCAAATTTGCAGAAGCTGTTAGAAATAACCAATGGCCGGATAAACTGGAAGTCGCGCTCATTGGCTCATGTACTAACTCTTCTTATGAAGATATCAGCCGCTCCGCCTCCGTTGCAAAACAGGCGATTGAAAAGGACCTGGAAACCAAGGCAGAATTTACGATCACCCCCGGCAGTGAATTGGTGCGTTTTACAATAGAAAAAGACGGCTTCCTGAATACTTTCGAAAAAATCGGTGGTGTTGTGCTGGCCAATGCCTGCGGCCCCTGTATCGGCCAATGGGCGCGTCACATCGACGACCCCAACAGGAAAAATTCAATCATCACCTCATTCAACAGAAATTTTGCCCGCCGCAATGACGGACTGTCTTCAACTCATGCATTTGTCGCTTCTCCTGAAATCGTAACAGCTTTCGCAATAGCTGGAAATCTCAATTTCAATCCGCTAAAAGATAAACTAAAGAATAGAAAAGGAGAAGAAGTAAAACTGGATGAACCATCCGGATTTGAGTTGCCTCCCCGCGGATTTTCAGTAGACGATCCGGGCTACCTGCCACCGGCAGAGGATGGCAGCAAACTGAAAGTAATTGTGAAACCTGATTCTCAAAGGCTGCAATTACTTGAACCATTCAAACCCTGGGAGGGTGTGGATCTGAAAGGTCTGCGCGTTCTCATTAAAGCTAAGGGTAAGTGCACGACGGATCATATTTCCATGGCCGGACCCTGGTTAAAATTCCGGGGACATCTGGACAATATTTCAAATAATATGCTCATCGGGGCTGTCAATTATTTCAACGAAAAGACAGATTCTGTAAAAAATCAGCTTACGGGTGAATATGGACCCGTACCGGCAACTGCCCGCGCCTATAAAGCAGCCGGCATAGGAAGTATTGTAGTCGGCGATGAAAATTACGGCGAAGGTTCTTCCCGTGAACACGCGGCAATGGAACCACGTCATCTTGGTGTACGCGCTATCCTGGTCAGATCATTTGCACGTATTCACGAAACAAACCTGAAAAAACAGGGAATGCTTGCGTTGACTTTTGCCAATAAGGCCGACTATGATAAAATTCTGGAAGACGATGTGATCGACATCGACGGACTGATGCATTTTTCACCTGGCCAGCCACTCACCCTGGTATTACATCATCTTCATGGAGAACCGGAACAAATCCTGGCAAACCATACCTACAATGAATCACAGATTGAATGGTTCAAGGCAGGCGGCGCACTAAATGTTATCCGTGCTGAATTTGCTAAATAAGTATGGCTACTAACCATGCTTTGCCCAGAAGTTTCCGTAGTGAATCCGGCTGGAAACCAATGGTTATTCTGTGTATTATCGTCCTGTTGATCCGGATTATTTTCACGGGCCTCATGGGCATCATGCCACAGGATGCATACTATGATTTTTATGCCCAGCACCTGGATCTTTCTTATTATGATCATCCACCGATGATTGCTTATCTGTTACGGTTTTTCACCGGAATATTTGGCAAAACCGTCTTTGTACTTAAACTGGCGGATACTACCGTTACCTGGCTCACCATTATCGCGTTTTTCCGGCTTGCTAAAAAATTCCTTCCTGAAAGCCGGGCCTGGTTGGCTACCATCCTGCTGGTCTCAACTTTTATGATCAGCATCCTTTCCCTGATCTCCACACCAGATGTACCCCTGATGCTTTGCTGGACACTCAGTTTGAATTTCCTTTACGAAGCGGTATTGAATAAAAAAAATATTTACTGGTTCTGGGCGGGAATATTGACGGGTCTTAGTTTTGATTCCAAATACACTGGTCTTTTTCTAATCATCGGCCTGCTTGGTTTTTTGATAATCGCTAAACCTTACAGAAAACTTCTGTTGTCACGCTGGATTTTGATTTACCTTTTTTGTTTTAGTGTCACGATTCTTCCGGTTGTTATCTGGAATGTCAGGAATGGATTTGCTTCTTTTAAATTTCAGTCCGAGGGCCGGGTTAAAGAAGGTATGCAATTCGACCCGGGCGGATTTGCAGGTGTAATCGGCCACCAGTCCGCTATCCTGCTGCCCTTCCTGTTTTTTTCTCTTATCTACTTTATCTATCGTATCTGCCGGAAATACGGGGTACGATTTGCACGCATACCGGCTGATCAGTTATTTCTATTGTGCTTTTTCATTCCCTTATTTCTTGGCTTTCTTTCCATCTCATTTGTATACTGGGTGAAATTAAACTGGATGATGCCGGCATATATTACAGGCATTATCTGGGTTTCCAGGTACTGGAGTAAGAAATGGATACGTTATCAATTGATTTTTTCTGTCGCACTGCATTTATTACTTGCTATTGAAATTATTTTTTATATCGTTCCAATTCGCTCCGATGATACCTGGTTTGGATGGTCATCCTTTTCCGTGCAGGTGAAAACAATCAGAAAACAATACCCGGATGCATTTATTTTTTCTTCAGACGACTACAAAACGGCTGCCGTACTCAACTTCTACCTGGATGAAACCGTTTATTCAAAAAATGTAGTGGGACAAAGAGCTTTACAATTTGATTTTGTTGGTACAAACCTGCGCGATTTAAATGGCAGGGATGCCCTGTATATAGATTCCAATCCGAGGTTTACGGATCTGAAAAATGAAAACGACGCCATCCCGCCCTTTTATTATTCTTATTTCGAAAGAATTATTCCGCTTGATCCAATTGTAGTTGAAAAAAACGGTCGGGTCGAGAGAAAATTCTCTGTTTTCCTTTGCAAGAATTATCATTCTAAACAATCTGGAAGTCAATAACAAAGACCGGGTCCTTCATCCTTCAGCTTCCCTTCACTTTTGTTCATATTACACCCCGCGACAATTCCAGCACATTTAACATATTAAATCTGCCATAAGTTTATCGTTTTAATTCAGTTTAAAGAGTTCCTGCATACCATATGGAATATTATATTCGTTTTCTGAATGAAAATATATCCATTGAAACACCTGGTCATTTTGCCCCTGCTGGTCATTTTTATTGCCTGCACTTCCACAAAAAAAACTTCTGCCTTACCAGAAGAAGAGAAAAGTCTCCCCGAACTTCCCCTCTCTGAATTGGATATCCCCATAAAATTGGCAGCTGCGCCGATCATGGCAAAAGCGGAAAGGCTGGTTCCGGCAGAATTTACTTCAGATGCATGGCCTGAATTCCTGCACCCCTCCTGTGATTTCCGTTACAAATACCGGTTTCTGCGCACGAGCCTGCAGGTGAGCTGTATTAACAATCTTGTATCCATCCATTTTGGCGGCAATTACCAGGTCAGTGGTAGTAAATGCTTGTGCACAGCCGGCATACCGGTCACGCCGTGGATTTCGGGAAACTGTGGTTTCCCACCCCAGCCTCTTCGAAAGGTAAATATGGCAATCAGTACCAGCCTTCAGTTTCTGCCGAATTACCAGGTACGCACTGCAACTGTTATCAACCAGGTTCAATCAGTTGATAAATGCGCAGTTTCGGTCTTCTCCAGTGATATCACCCAGCTTGTGATGGACAGCATCCGGTCTTCACTGGCATCGTTTTCTTCTGCCCTGGATCAATCCATTGCAGGACTGAGTTTCGCGAAATTTGTAACACAGTTCAAAGACAGCAGCTACCGGAAAATCGCCATCGGAAAATATGGCTATTTCCTGCTAAATCCAACTGCCATTCGCATTGGGCAACTTAATTATGTGAAAGATAGTTTCGCTATTTCAGTAGGTGTATCCTGTAAGCCACTATTCAGCTCTGATCCTACAAATCGTATTTCTGTTCCAGCCGCCCTTCCGGCCCTGTTGCAAGCAGAAAACAGAAATGGAATCCGTCTTTATCTGAATACGAATTATGATTATAATTTTCTTTCGAAGACATTGCACGACAGTTTATATAACAAAGTATTTGATGTGAACGGCCGGACAATCGTTGTGAAAGAAGCTATTGTCCGTGGAACAGGTAATCAGCAAATTGAATTGCGCATCGACTTTGCCGGAAGCAATCATGGAAGTATCTTTCTAAGGGGAAAGCCTGTTCTCGACACAGCCAAACAAACACTGAGTATTCCTGATATCCAATATTCTCTCGAAGGGGAAGATCTGGCGCTGAAAATTGCACGGAGCCTGTTCAGAAATAAGATTCGTAAAACCATTCAGGGTAAATCGTATCTTGATATTACTGCCTTCCTGACGGCAAACAAATCAATGATTGATCAGCTGGTAAACAGGGAATGGATACCCGGTGTCTATTCATCCGGTACCCTGAAGGAAGCTAAAATCATTGGTATGTTAGTGACGAGGCAAAACATTCAGGTTCAGTTATATATCTCTGGTGAACTAAAAATATTGGGCGGCAACCTTTAACATAAGATTTACGTAATTTAATAAAGATGAAGTGGTTGCGCTTTTAACTTCACCTTCGCAAAAGGCCTTAAAACCATTGATTAACGGTAACCACCACATTAGCGCACTTATAGCCGGCTGCAGGCAAAATGACCGAGCCAGCCAGAAGGAATTGTATGAATTCCTGAAGGGATATGCCATGAAAATCTGCTACCGTTATCAGCACAATCAATACCAGGTAGAAGAAATTGTAAATGAAGGCTTCACAAAATTTTTTAAAAATATCCACCAATTTGATGAAAACAGGCACCTGGAAATATCCATGGCACTCAAGGGCTGGTTTAAGCGCATCCTGGTAAATACCTGCATTGATTACTATCGCAAAAATTCGTCATACCTCCATGGGCAAATGCTTTCTGAAGAAACAGAAAAAATAGCAGATCATGGGGAAACCGGACTTGATAAACTGTCGTATAAAGAGATCATTGAAGCTATTCGTTTATTGTCACCAGCATACAGGACTGTAT
Source organism: uncultured Bacteroidota bacterium (assembly GCA_963741345.1). Taxonomy (GTDB): domain Bacteria; phylum Bacteroidota; class Bacteroidia; order Chitinophagales; family Chitinophagaceae; genus Puia. The sequence goes on along the minus strand of CAVUHS010000003.1, from coordinate 68,768 downwards.
TTAACCTGTTTGTAATCGAGGGGATGTCGCACGAGGAAATTGGGAAACATTTGGGAATTTCTGTAGGTGCATCTAAATCAAATCTGTCAAAAGCAAGAGAAAACCTGAGAAAGATATTGACAAAAAAAGCAGATGTGAAAACATATGTCGAACCTATCTGATAAGGAACTAGACCGGCTTAGCAGGGAAGCAGCGGATTCTTATGAACCCGACACGAGCTCTCTGTCCTGGAGCAGGCTGGAGCAAAAGCTTACCCAGCAAATGCCGGAGCGGCCACCGGACGGATTTCGTTTCGGACGGATCAAACCATATATATGGGGTCCGGCTGTTGTATTGCTTGCAGGGGTTTCCTTTTTCTTTATCAAAAACATAAATTATAGCAAAGATTCTACACCAAAAGATCAGGCAGTAAATCAGGCAGCTACTTCATCATCCGTGGACGACCGGCAAGTAAAAGGAAATACCATTCGTCTCGATAGTAACGCCTCTGCAACAGCCCCTGCTGAACCTGGGAAACAGGGTGCTGGAATTCAGCAATCGGATAATTCTAACTCAGGTACAGACAAGAGCAACCTGAATTCCTCTGCAGGTGGCCATGTTGCACCGGAATTAGCAGATGGAGCAACAGTTTCCAGTGGAAAAGGAAACAGCAAATCTTCTATTAAAAATTCTACAGCAACTTCGGATGGTCCTTCTTTCGGTCATCATCAAAAAGCCATTATCTCCGGATCTGCATTGGCTGCCGGGTCTTCAAGTGCAGGAGCTGGTAACGCTCCGGCAATCGGCGGAGTAAATCAAAAGCATGCTAATACCAATGAAGGATCTGCTGTCACCGGGTCTGATATCGCTACAGAAACTGCTAATCCGGCGAATGGGCAAAGAAAGAAAAACCAACACAGCCTGCCTGCTATAGTCATTGGCGGAAAGGGCCTTGGTACAGTGAGCGGAAATGATTCCGTCCTGAATCAGATGGCACAATCGAAAGAAATCGTTCCAAATAAATCCCTGCATCTGAACAGGTCACTGAATTTTGGTTTGTCGTTCGGACCCGATTATACAGATGGCGGAGGAATTACCAATAATCAGATCGGCAATACGATCGGTATTACTGTGGGGTATTACCTGACCAGTAAATTATCCGTCAACACGGGCATTTTTTATTCAAATAAATTTTATTGGGCGCACGGACAAGGCTATAACCATCCTCAACCTGTAAATGCATATGCCAGTACATTCGCAGCACCACCTCCGGTTGATTATGTAAATGGCTCTTGCAACATGTGGGAGGTTCCGCTAACACTCAGATATGATTTCGCTCACAATGAAAAAACAAGATTTTTTGCTGATGCAGGTTTATCTTCCTATTTCATGATGAAGCAGAGTTTTATTTATTTCGTTCATACCAGCCAACGGCAACTTGCAGCCTGGAAAACATCGGATAACCAACAGATTAATTACTGGTTCGGGGTTGCTGATATTTCCCTGGGATTTGAAACGGAAGTCGGTAAGGGTGTTTCATTTCAGGCCGAACCCTTTGTAAAGCTGCCTTTGAGGAGTATGGGTGCAGAGAACCTCAGGCTAACCAGCTATGGATTCCTGCTTTCCTTCAGGTATACTCCTGTATTGAGCAGGGCAAGAAAATAATCCGGGTGTAGATACAGGCTACTGATCAAACCATACAGGTTTCTCGTCGTTCCAGGTACCATTGTAATTGATAAAAATTTCTTCGCCTTTTTTTATCTCCCGAACGGTACGGATTCGGATGCTTCCTGCAGAAAAATCCATCTCGTATTCTGCATTGGACCTGTAATCGTGATTATAAATGGATATATACCCCAATGCCACACAGCATTCCTTCTCATCCTTTCCCCATATAAATATATAATCGTGTAAAAGGGTCTGATCCAGTAATACTCGCTCTGATTCATTCATCACTATTACAGGCGATATTTCAATCGTTTTACCCGCGGCCAGATTTTCCGAAGTAAATACACCCCGTCCCCGGTTATGCGAATCAGCTATATACAAACATGATAAAATCATAATGCCGGATAATTGGTCATGAAACCTTTAAGAAACATTTCCAGATGCAATTTATCAAGGCTTCGCTGTAAATTTGACGAATGACCGTTGAAACCGAAATCACCCCGTTGAAATATCAGTTTTTGGAGGTCCTCCAATCCGGCGACCTGCAGGCGCTGCACAGTTTCCTGGATAATCAGAATATTAGTGATGTTGCTGAACTTATTTTTGAATATCCGGAGAATGAAAGCGAAATCCTGGGTAATCTCAGCATACACCGGGCTATCAGCACATTCAAGATCCTGGATTTCACAACACAAAAACGCATCACCCAGGAACTTTCTCCATCAAAAACAGCAGAATTACTCAATGGTCTCCCGGCGGATGATCGCACTTCATTTTTGGAGGACCTTCCCAGTGAAGTAGTAAAAGAACTGATCCGGATGCTCGATCCGGAAGAGCGTAAGATTACACTTGCTTTGCTGGGATACCCGGAAAGCAGCGTGGGTCGTCTTATGACCCCCGACTATATTGCTGTACAAAAAAACTGGACAATACGTCAGGTTATACGTCATATACGGGACGTTGGAAAAGACAGCGAAACCATTGATGTAATCTATGTGGTGGATGAAAAAGGTGTATTTATTGATGATATAAAAATTCGTGAGATCATCCTTGCAGACCCTGATAAAAAAATCGAGGATGTGATCGATAACCGGTTTATATATCTGAATGTAAATGATGACCAGGAAACCGCAAACCAGGCATTCAAGATGAATAACCGGATGGCACTTCCTGTGCTGGATAACAATAAAGTTCTCCTGGGAATTGTAACCATTGATGATATTCTATGGGTTGCAACAGAAGAATTCACTGAGGATATCCAGAAAATCGGTGGTACGGAAGCCCTGGATCATCCCTATCTCGAAACGCCTTTTTTTCAATTGATCCGTAAACGGGTCGGCTGGCTGATTATTCTATTCCTGAGTGAAATGCTGACTGCTACGGCGATGGCCTATTATAATGATGAACTGGGCAGGTGGCTGATCCTGACCAATTTCATCCCGCTGATTATGTCCAGTGGCGGTAACAGCGGATCGCAGGCATCCACCCTTATTATCCAGGCTATGGCATTGGGTGAGGTGAAACTGGTTGACTGGTGGCGGGTGATGCGCCGCGAGATTCTTTCCGGCTTTATGCTGGGAGCCATACTGGGTCTGATTGGATTCATACGGATCTTTGTGTGGCATCTTCTGATGATACGGGGTGTTTTTAAAGACATATATAAATCCCACTGGGATGCCATCGGCCTTTCAGTCAGTTTTTCGCTGGTTGGCGTTGTACTTTGGGGAACACTTACGGGAAGTATGCTGCCGATCATACTAAAAAAACTCGGCGCAGATCCGGCTTCTTCGTCCGCTCCCTTTGTGGCAACACTGGTGGACGTCACAGGGCTTATTATATATTTTACGGTGGCCTCTATTTTTATGAGGAATATTTTATTTTAACCAGAAAATGCTACCGTTTCGATTGGAACAATAATTTTAATAATTTACTATGTGTGGAATTGTAGCATATATCGGTCCTAGAGAGGCCTACCCTGTAATCATGAAGGGACTGAAAAGACTTGAGTACCGGGGTTACGACAGTGCCGGAGTTGCTTTACTGGACAAAGAGCTACGCGTATATAAAAAACAGGGGCGCGTAGCCGCACTTGAAGAAAGTATTATCGGAAAGGACCTGCATGCTCATGCCGGGATAGGGCACACTCGGTGGGCAACCCATGGTGAACCAAGCGATCGCAATGCGCATCCCCATCTTTCGGCTAACGGCAAGCTCGCAATGATTCATAATGGCATCATTGAAAACTACGCACAGTTAAAAACTGAACTCACCAATAAAGGATATCATTTCAAAAGTGATACTGATACAGAGGTTCTGCTCAATTTCATTGAGGACATCCAGGAAAATAATCAGTGTAGTCTGGAAGAAGCGATGCGAGTCGCCCTAAAGCGTGTTACAGGCGCCTATGTGATTGTTTTGCTGGACCAGGATCACCCGGATACTATAATTGCAGCCCGCAAAGGAAGCCCTCTGGTGATCGGTATCGGCAAAGGTGAACATTTTCTTGCTTCCGATGCATCACCCATCATTGAGTATACCAAAGAAGTTGTTTATGTAAATGACTATGAACTGGCAATCATAAAATGTGACGAACTGGTTTTAAAAAACCTGGGGAATGAAAAGATTACGCCGTTTGTACAGAAGCTGGATCTCGAGTTGACTGCCATCGAAAAGGGCGGCTTTGACCATTTCATGCTGAAAGAAATTTTTGAACAACCGGATACTATTTTCGACTGCCTGCGTGGAAGGCTGGATGCTGCAAAAGGAACCATCACCATGGCCGGAGTCCAAAACAATCTTGATAAGCTTTGCCTGGCAAAAAGAATCATTATGGTGGCTTGCGGGACCAGCTGGCACGCGGGTCTGATTGCAGAATATATTATAGAAGAGATTTGCCGGATTCCTGTAGAGGTTGAATATGCATCCGAATTCCGGTACCGTAATCCGGTGATTCATCCCGGAGACGTCATATTTGCGATTTCTCAAAGCGGTGAAACAGCCGATACCATTGTTGCTATCGAAAAAGCAAAAGATCAAGGTGCTTTTATTTTTGGCATAGTTAACGTTGTCGGTTCATCTATTGCGAGGATTTCGCATGCGGGGGCTTATACACATGCCGGACCCGAAATCGGCGTTGCCAGCACAAAAGCTTTCACGGCGCAACTGGTGGTTCTCACTATGATTGCATTAAAGATTGCCTTTGAAAAACAAACGATTTCTGAAGAAAGGTATCTTCACCTGCTGGGCGAATTACAGGCCATACCGGAAAAAGCAAAGGAGCTGCTACATTCGTCTGAACATATCCGTAAACTGGCGGAAAAATATAAAGACGTAAAAGATGCTCTATACCTTGGTCGCGGAAATAATTTCCCTGTTGCATTGGAAGGTGCCCTCAAGCTAAAAGAAATTTCTTATATCCATGCCGAAGGGTATCCTGCTGCAGAAATGAAACATGGTCCGATTGCACTGGTAGATGATCAGCTTCCGGTCGTATTCGCAGCACCCAAAAGTGCTTTCCATGAAAAGCTCGTAAGTAATATCCAGGAAATCAAAGCCAGAAAAGGAAGGGTCATTGCCGTGATCAGCGAAGGAGATACGGAAATTGCAAATATGGCCGACGATTCAATGACAATTCCTTTGACCGATGAGCTTATCTCTCCCCTTCTTTCCGTCATTCCCTTGCAGTTATTTGCATGCTACCTGGGAATGGCAAAAGGATTTGATGTAGACAAGCCCCGGAACCTGGCTAAAAGCGTAACCGTAGAATAAATTTCATGAATCAGATATTTAAAACACCACTTCGAAACCTTGGCTATGATTTTATTCCGGCAGAATATCTCCCGGAAGGGAAAGACGAATATTACCTGCGTAATGAACAACACAAGCCAGCTGTACCCTACCGCCATCTTAAACTCGACGAAGTAGAGGAATTAAAAAAAAATGGGAATAATGCAGATGACTGGAACCTGGTAATGGTTGCGGACACATTCCTGCCAGAACTAATCCAGCATTGCAATTTTTTCGGCATGGTCAGAATCGGGGTACTCGAACCCTATTATCTGGAATTTCACAATCTCCGCAGACCTGTGGGATTATATTACAGCACGATTATCAGTTGTGATATCGGAAATAATGTGGTCGTTGACAATGTAAATTACCTGTCACACTACATCATTGGTAACGACGTGATCCTTATCAATGTGAATGAAATTGAAACCACCGATCATGCTAAATTCGGTAATGGAATTTTAAAAGAAGGAGAGCCGGAATCCATAAGAATTGAGCTGGAGGTATGCAATGAAAACGGGGGCCGGAGCATAATCCCTTTCGACGGCATGCTACCGGGAGACGCCTGGTTATTCAGCCGTTTTCGCAATGACCGTGTATTGCAGGATAAACTACGTTTTTTCAGCGACAATGAATTTGATAAGCGAAGGGGCTTTTACGGAAAGATTGGCGACCGCACCGTTATAAAAAACTGCAAAATTGTAAAAGACGTTAATATAGGAACCGATGCCTACCTGAAAGGTGCAAACAAATTGAAAAACCTGACTATTAATTCATCTGCTGCATCGAAAACCCAGATCGGTGAGGGCTGCGAACTGGTAAATGGAATTATCGGACACGGCTGCAGAATTTTCTACGGCGTAAAGGCAGTTCGTTTTATTCTCGCTTCGAATTCCCAATTAAAATATGGCGCCCGTCTTATCAATTCATACCTCGGAAATAATTCAACTATCTCCTGTTGTGAGGTGCTGAATTCCCTTATTTTTCCGGCACACGAACAGCATCATAACAATTCATTTTTATGTGCTTCCCTCCTGATGGGACAAACCAATATGGCGGCGGGAGCGACAGTAGGATCCAATCATAACTCACGTGGAGCAGATGGGGAATTGATTGCAGGACGTGGTTTTTGGCCTGGTCTATGCGTAAGTGTAAAACATAATTCCAGATTTGCCTCTTTTATCATCATGGCCAAAGGTGACTATCCGGCTGAACTTGATATACCACTACCCTTTTCGCTCGTGAGTAATGATGTATCAAAAGACGAGTTGATTATTATGCCAGCCTACTGGTTCATGCATAATATGTATGCGCTTGCAAGAAATGCCTGGAAATATGGTGATCGTGACAAACGATTAGAAAAAATTCAATTGCTGGAATATGATTACCTGGCTCCTGATAGTATCCTGGAACTGGCTTCAGCGATCGAAAGATTGCAATTGATTGCAGCCAAATCCTGGCTGAAACATGAAAACCAGGTCACCAGGGATGGCGAAAGTGAAATTCTTTTTCCGGATGAAAATTCTTTAAAATCAAAGGGCAAACTACTCCTGGAAACGAATGATCCTGTTTTCAATTCGATACCCTTTTTTGCTGATGGATTTGAAAACAGTTCAAGGAAAGTGCGCATTATTAAGCTTGTAAAAGGCTATTCTATATTTAATGAATTGATTGTACATTATGCCATTCAACAGATACTTCTGGACATAAGAATTTCAGGATACAGTGATTTTTCCACGCTCCAGAAAATTCTTCCTGAAAACAGAAAGCCCGAGACCTGGGTAAATGCCGGCGGACAGCTATTAAAAAAGTCTTCCATTGAAAAATTGATTTCCGGCATTCATAATAATGAGATTGGGAATTGGCATGACATACATGAATTCTATAAGAAGGAATCCGAAAGTTATCTGAGAGATAAAATGCTTCACGCATTGGATGTGCTCCAGCAGGTTCATGGTATTTCCATCAAAAAAATTAAACCTGCAGATTTTAAAAAACTTCTACTCCAGAGTGTAGTCACCGCGGAGTGGATTTCCATGGGTATTTTCAGTTCAAGAAAAAAAGATTATTTAAATCCGTTCAGGAAAATGGTCTATGAGAACGACGCCGAAATGGAGCAGGTTATCGGAAAGCTTGATGATAATAGCTTTATCAGAAATCAGGACAAAGTATTTTTAGAATACAAGTCTTCTGTTCAGAATCTGATTCAGACCTGGAATCTCGCCTAATGTTCAATTCTTTCTGAATACCAGATGATAGCCTTTTCCAAATGAGTCTATAGCCCTGAATACGAATAGAGGTCCCAAATTCGTTTCTGCATCCGTCGACAAATAATTTGTCCCTTTTTTCAGATTCAGACTGCCTTTCTTCAATAGTCGCCCGTCTATAGTAATAATTTCATATTGCCACCGATCGGAGTATTCTGATTGAATCATAATCAGACCGGTTCCGGCCAACCCGCTTTCTGAAATCCAAAATACCCCCGCTTTCCCATCTTCTTTCTTGAATACCACCCGTTTCCCTGAATATTCCTTACCATGAATGTCCATCATACTGACTGAAAAAAAATGGACCCCATTGGTCAGCACCTGGGTACCAGTCCAGCTATATTGTTTTTGTGTATAGTTGGCATCGACGGAAATCAATAGCCTGCGTGACTGACCGGAATCCTCATACAATTCAAAATGTTCAGGAACTTCAGAGCTTTCCAATGTCCAGCTGAAAAAAGGTTTCCCTGAAATTTCTTTCACTTGTAAGTCTAATGTCGTCAGGGGGAGAGGATTCTCAAGATCAACAATACTGGCGAGGGTGTATTCTGTGGCCCTGAAATCGGTGTTTTCGCTTAATATGGATCCCTGGAGATAGTTTCCTGTTATACCTGTATGTCCTGCATCCTGCCACTGTAACGATTCGTATTTGGCAACGTTCAGGAAAGCGGGATCTGTTATACCCCCGCTTTGCGCGGATGCAAATGACAGTTCGATTTTTGCCTGATTACTCGTTGGTCCGTCCTCAACAACCGACCAGTATTCCAGTTTTGAAATATGATGCAGTCCGGGTCCCAGGCCGGTTCCAACGGATGCGGGATTTTGATGAAAGTATTCAACCGTGTAATTTCCGCTGGCCCCTTTTAATTCAAGCCACCTCAGGTTTCCATCTTTTCCGACCGGAAAAAGAAAATGGTCCTCTTCATTTAGTCCGATTTTCCGTAATGGCCCGTCGACGTAAGCTCCTGTTTGACGGGAACTGTCAATAAAAGTATTGCAACCGGAATCGAGTATTAACATAGAAGATACTGAACTAAAAATCGATCCTTGTTGGAGATCCAGTCTCCAGGGAAGCGTTAGCGGCAGGCGGAGCACAGATCCCATTATATTTTTTACCCGGAAACCAACCTGATTCTGCATACGACCTGCCATGGCAATTTCCTGTTGGCGATTCCCATTCAGTTCGATGAACGGATTGCCATTGTTCGTTTCAGTGATTGTAGCCGCAGGAGACTGGTACAAGTCTCCTTTGATCCTTAATATGGAATTGTCTCCGGAACCGCTTGCCAGGTTCAGTTGGCCGCCTTCCTGAATATAGTCGCCCTCAACCTGGATATTTCCATTCATTCCGCTCAGGTCTATGCTCATATTCACGCCGGCACCTATGCGCAAATTTCCACGAACAATGAGTGGGTTGGCTCCGGTACCGGTATAGTTCACTGCGGAACCAAAGGCTGACGCATGAAGTTCCAAACTTCCATAAATTCTATTGCTGACTGAAAGGGTATAGGATGCTTTCGGAACATCAAAATCAAAAACGCCCTGTTCTGTTCCGGGTGCAGTCGACAAAAATTTCAGGATGTTGTTGGCATGTGAAGCACGGGTCTGGTGTATATATTTTCCCCCGTCGTGTATGATGATAGAATCTGCAATTGACAGTGATTCACCTGAAGAAAGTCCGGATGCGTTCCGGAAAACAGCTCCGGCTTTTAATTCAATACCATAACCCGGACCGGTAACTGTAAGGGCGTTTACTATTTTATTGGTAGCAGGTAATACAAGCTCGATATTCCGCCCGGGAGAAGGCTCTATACGAACCGTTCTGAGTATTACCGCGACAAGAGGAAGCGTAACTACGTAAGAAACAGGCATGTCACGATTGTCGAGGAATACATCGTCTGCGGGTTGCGGGATACTGGATCCGGACCAGTTCAGCGGATTCGACCAGTCTGCATCGCCACCATATCCTGTCCATGTTTTGGTTTCGGCAGTCAGAAAGGACGGAACTAAAAAACCGAAAATAAAAATAAGGACAGCTTTCCTTCCAATGAAATGAATCCGAAAAAACATGCTGCAAAATAGCTTGGCGGGCGCCGTAAGTCAATACCACTTTCAGGGAGTTGCAGTCAAAAAAAATCCCTCCCGCATTTTGCGGGAGGGATCAGATCAGTTGAATTAATTATTTCTTCACAGCCTTCTTAGCACTATCTGCAACGGCACCTATTTTAGCTTTTGCTGTATCTGCAACTGCATTTACAGTAGAGTCAACTTTAGTAGCAGTTGAATCCATTGTACTTTTCGCGCTGTCAACGGCCGTTGAAATAGCAGAATCAGTTTTGGCGGCAGCGTCACTGCTTCCACCACCACATGATGTTAAGGCCGCAGCGATAACGAGTACAGTCAGAACTTTTTTCATTGAAATTATTTTAGTTGGCCGCAAAGGTAAATTATTATTTGTAATAATCCAAGGCGTTCAATAGTTTTCATCCTGCTATTTTTTCCGAAAGTAGATCCGGATGGGCACACCTTCCAACGGAAAACTTTTACGCATCTGATTTTCAAGATAATTTCTATAAGGTGTTTTGATATCGTCAGGATAATTGCTGAAAAAAGCAAAGGAAGGAACCGGCGTAGGAAGTTGGGAAACGAATTTTATTTTAATGGAATGACCCCGGACAACAGGTGCATGATAACTTTCAACCGCTTTGAGCATTATATCATTCAGTTTAGACGTGGGAATTTTCCGGCTTCTGTTTTCAAATACTTCCAATGCTGTCTCAATCACTTTGAAAATGCGGGTCTTTTCCTTTGCTGAAATAAAAATAATCGGCAGGTCGGTAAACGGCGCAAATCGTTCTTTCAATTTTGAAGAATAATCCCTGGAAGTATTTGTTTCCTTATCTACCAGATCCCACTTATTGACAACCACAACCAGGCCTTTTCCTTTCTTAACAGCCAGGCTAAAAATATTCAGGTCCTGCGCTGTTATTCCTTTTTCTGCATCCAGCAACAGTAGACAGACATCCGCTTCATCCATAGCCTTGATGGCGCGGATTACAGAATAAAATTCAAGGTCTTCATGTACCTTGGTCTTCCTTCGTATTCCAGCCGTATCTATCAGAATAAATTCTTTATTAAAAAGATTATAATGCGTATGAATACTATCACGGGTGGTCCCGGCAATTTCGCTTACTATGGTTCTTTCACTGCCCACCAGTGCATTTAACAGAGAGGACTTACCCACGTTCGGCTGACCGATAATTGCAAATTTCGGAAGCGGTGAACCGGTCTCCTCTTCCTCTGATTTAGGAATCAGTTCTGCAATAGCATCCAGCAACTCTCCTGTACCGCTGCCGCTCATGGCGGAAATAAAAAAAATATTATCAAATCCGAGGCTGTAAAACTCGGCGGCTTCCAGCAACCGGTCACTGTTATCAACTTTATTAACTACAAGAAATACCGGTTTCACCGACCGGCGTAGCAGATCGGCCATGGATTCATCCAGGGCTGTGATGCCGGTAGCCGTATCTGTCATAAATATGATAGCATTGGCTTCATCCACAGCTATCAAAACCTGTTTCTTAATTTCCTGTTCGAATATATCCTCGCTTTCTGGAACGAAACCTCCGGTATCGATGACGTTAAAAGTTTTTCCGTTCCAGTCTGCAACGCCATACTGTCTGTCTCTTGTCACACCACTCACATCGTCAACAATGGCTTTTCGCTGCTCAAGCAGGCGGTTGAATAATGTGCTCTTACCCACATTCGGTCTTCCTGTGATTGCTACTGTAAATCCGGACATGTACAATTATATTAAAATGCAAAATTAATACCCATATTCCCGCAACTGCCATTCATTGTCCCGCCATTTAGGACGCACCTTTACAAAGAGTTCCAGGAAAACTTTTCTTCCGATAAATGCTTCGATCTCCTTACGCGATTCTGTTCCCAATTGACGGATCATTTTACCACCTTCTCCGAGCAATATGCCCTTCTGCGTTTCACGCTGCACGATGATATCTGCCTGTATCTTGGTTAGTGTATCTTTTTCCTTAAATTCCTGTACCAGCACAGCGGTATGATATGGAATTTCATCCTCATACATACTGAAGATTTTTTCCCGGATCATTTCGCCCACAAAGAACTTTACCGGACGATCTGTCATTTCATCTCCGTCAAAAAATGGTTCGCCTTCAGGCAGGAGCTGAACAATGCGCTCGAATAGTAAATCGGTATTTATTTTTTTGAGTGCCGATATCGGGAGCACGTCCACAGCATATTTCCTTTCTTTAAAAAAACTGATCAGGGAAGTCAATTTCAGCTTCCGACATTCGATCACATTTGTTAATCAGGACCAGTGCCGGTACTTTCAGATGCAGCCCGGAAAAAATCTGGTCATTTTCAATCGGGTTGTCTTTCCCGTCCATGAGCAACAGAGCCAGATCCGTATCCGCCTGGGCCTGTTTCACAGTGTCCATCATTTTTTCATGTAATTTATACCGGGGATCTATAATTCCTGGGGTGTCTGACAGAATCATCTGGTAACCAGGGGCTGTGAGGATTCCCTTTATCCGGTGACGGGTTGTCTGTACCTTATGAGATACAATGGCCAGTTTCTCCCCCATCAGGGTGTTCAGCAGCGTACTTTTCCCGGCGTTAGGCTTTCCAAATAAGTTGACAAATCCTGATTTCATAAAACGGCTGCAAAGGTAACCATTCGCCCGTCAAAAGAAGGGTCTATATGACCCGAAGTGGGCTAATTAACAGGATATGAGGAATTTTTCTGACAAATCAGTCCAAATTGCGGCGTGATCAGGGACCCATAGGGAAATACAGGGACCGGGTTTACAGTGACAGGAGGATAAGCTGAAAAGATTTCGGACTGATATGGAAGGTACCCACAGAATTGGGCGGTGTAGTTGTACGAGACGAGGTTAATATTCACGCAAGCATTGAGTTCGTCAGAGAGGTCCGATTTATTGGCAGGGACTTCAATATATTTGGGCTCATGAAGTTATTCCCAGTCCTGTTTTTTGCCGGATTTGTATTTTTTTGTGAGGCTCAGAAAAAGACAGATCCGGCTTTTTTTGCAAATAGCATCAAACCTGAAAATCTCAAACAGCACCTTTACCAGATTGCAGGTCCGGCTTTCGAGGGAAGGGAGACCGCTACCCCTGGGCGAACGCAAAGCTTCTGCTTATATAGAAGAGTATTTTAAGAAACTGGGGCTATCACCCGGCAACAAAAGCAGTTTTCAGCTCAGTTACCCGGTTTACATAGATAGTTTACTATCGGTGAGCATTCAGATAAACGGGGAATCCTTTTTGATGAATACTGATTTTGACATCCGCCTGTCAATGGCATATACACTAGGAATCGGTTCCTCCGAAATCGTATTTGCCGGTTACGGATTATCGGATTCCCTCCAGGATGATTATAAAGGACTTCAGGTGGCCGGTAAAATTGTAATGGTACTGAATGGCTATCCGCCTGGTCAGCTGATGACACGCATAAACAATAAAACTTTTAACGCCTTTGCCAAACAGGATGCCGCGCAGCAGCATGGCGCACTGGCCGTGCTTATTATCCAGGATGATTTTCCCCACAAACCTGTTCCAGAAGGAGGTAAAATGTACCGTAAATATTTTTTATCAAAAATCACATCTCAATAGTTTCCTTATTTCCGAAAGAATGGCAAGAACCATCATGGGGGCGAATTATGAAAAGGCCAAATCGGGATCAATCGAATATCAAACGTATTCTGCGGACATCTGGCTTTCCATACAGAAACAAACCGAAATAATGCAAAGTGCCGATGTGCTTGGATTCCTTGAAGGAAGCGACCTCAGGGACCAGCTTCTCATCATTTCCGCCCATTATGATCACCTGGGCAAAAAAGATTCTGTTATTTTTTTCGGTGCAGATGATGATGGTTCCGGGACAGTCAGCCTGTTGGAACTGGCTGCCGCATTTTCAAGCGCTAAATCTGCTGGCATGGGACCGCGTCGCAGTATACTCTTCCTGGCAAACTCCGGGGAAGAAAAGGGTCTTTGGGGCTCCGAATACTATACGGATCATCCCGTTCATCCCCTGGATAAGACCACCGCGGACCTCAATATTGATATGATAGGAAGAAGTGATCCGCGGAGAAAACAGGGCGATTCCAACAACTACGTTTATATCGTAGGAGACGACAAACTCAGCACAGACCTGCGCAGAATTAGTGTTGATATGAATAAAAAATATACCGGTCTCGAACTGGACTATAAGTACAATGATCCCAAAGATCCGTCCAGGATCTATTATCGGAGCGATCATTACAATTTTGCCCGAAAAGGAGTACCGATCATTTTTTATTTTGACGGAATCAATCCGGATTATCATAAACCCTCAGATACACCCGATAAAATAGACTATGTTTTAATGGCAAAAAGGGCCAGGCTTGTTTTCCATACAGCCTGGGAAATGGCCAACCGGAACAATATGCTGATCCGTGACCTTCCACCGGTTAATGGTGAACGTTAGTTCATTAAAATACAAATCCCGGTATACGTAGCGTTTACCGGGACATATTCAATAAAAGATTTATTAATTTTTGGCTGCAGGCGGAGGGGCAGGTTTCTGTGGCTCGTTCATACCATTTTCAAACTCCTGTTTGACATTATTTTTTGCGTCATTGAATTCACGCATTCCTTTTCCCAAGCCCTTCATAAATTCAGGAATCTTTCTTCCTCCAAACAAAACAAGTACTGCGATTACGATTAGAATCCATTCACTGCCGCCAGGCATAGATAATAAGAACATATGATTTGTCATGATAAAACCAGTTTTAAACAGTAAAAGTACCTTTTAATCACCACCTGCACAAATCCCTGAAATCCCGTTTTTAAGGGGTATGGCCGGATAAACCCAGCCGTCCTTCAACGCGGCTGGCATACTGGAAATTTTTCCCATTTTTTGAATCCGCGCTCAGTTTGTTTACGTATTGATATATAAGACCTCTGTCCCTGAATTTCATTCAGTTAAAGCCTGTCCGTCCGGAAAGCCCTTTACCAGTTAAAAACAGGCTGAAATGCCCTATTTTGACGATTTGATTTCCATTAAACCTTGATCCGGATTGGGTAAGGCTGGTTAAAATCCAGCCTTTTCTATATAGGTTACCCCAGTTTCAGGCTCCGGCCGATTTCACCGGCTAATAATCAGATAATTATTTGTAATTTACCTGCAACGATTGTTCACTAAAATTGCCCGGCATGAAAAAAGTATCTGACATTTTTCTTCACAAAGAAAGAAAAATTACCGCTGTTTCCCCTTCCACTTCTGTTTTGGAAGCCCTGCAGATTATGTCTCACCAGAATATTGGCTCTGTAATGGTGGTTGATAATCAGAATTATCTGGGCATAATGACTGAAAGGGATTATTCCCGAAAGGTAATCTTGAAGGGCAAGTCTTCCACAGATACTCCGGTCTCGGAAATTATGTCGAACGACTTACCGGCTGTAAACCTCTATGATAGTATAGAGCATTGTATGCAACTTATGGCAGATAAAAACATCAGGTATCTCCCTGTTTTTGAAAACGACAAAATATACGGTGTAGTCTCCATTCATGACCTGATCCGGGAAATTATCCAGCATCAGGAAGAAACCATATCTCAGTTAAAAGACTATTTACACGCCAGTATGTAACAAATTAAAAAACAGTAAAAAATATCAAAGACTCCGCAATCTGCGGAGTCTTTGCTTTTTATATCCGCTCAGGCGGATCAGGAAACAGGATTCGGACACTTATCATTATCATCATTTCAGGCCGACCATAGTATGCGTATGATTAACCCAATCAGCGATTTCCTGTTTCGAGTTCAATTTCGATCCATTTATTGCACGAAGTATTGTACCAGTTTTTTCCAGGCCAGAAAAATGTATTTTCATTCAGCCGCCGGATTTTCTTGTGGAAATAAAGTTACAAATCGGGGCAACCGTTCCGCCAATCCTCAGCTGTGAACCACCATTCCTATACGTTCCGCCAGGGTTTCTAATGACTCCTCTTCCGCTATTATACGCTCTGGCTTTCCATTCATCAGGCTCCATTTTACCAGGCGGATATAGCCTGCGCTGATCTCGATTCCAGTGATCGTACCATCGTCAAAGCAACAACACCCTGAATTAAAATAAGTCGGCTTCATCTTTCCAAATGAATGATTAATAAAATCATATTCCCGTTTGCGCCGTGGGATTTCGGCTTCAATTTTTATTTGGGCGTCCTTGTCATTCAGGGTGCGTGCCTTTTCCAATCGCAGGTAAAGTCTTTCAAGATGTGTAAGCGAATTAAAAACAGGCTGATGCGTATGCCCGGTTATAAGAAGTGTTTTTTCCTGTGCGGCGCTCCAATCATACATATACATATTATGAAGCGTTTTTAAATTGTTATTGGCAGAAGGGCTATTCGTGTTGATTTCAAGAAAATTCTGCAGCGGTCCCCAGACATAACTTACAAACCATTTACTGAATGCATTACCATCGCTTTGCCTGTCACCCTGATGACCATGGGTGCAGAAGACATCAAAAGTTGTCCCCGGAGACAAATCAATCTTTATTAAAGCTCCCGTATATATCCGGATTGCTTTACCATAAATTTTTTTCAACCAGAGAGAAGCCAGCGGATCATTATCCCAGAAAAGATCGTGGTTACCAAAAACTTTGCAATAGGCATCCCTGTCTATAAAAAGTTTTTCCTTCTCATAAACTGTTTTATTGAATTTCGAAATACCGAACATGGTATTTTCCCAAAGCTCTTCACAGTCCCCGAGATTAATAAAATAAAATTTTTCCTGGTTATAATACTCCAGAGCAGTCAGATATGAATTTTCACAAACTGCAAAGTCATCGGCACCATCCCGTATACCGCGGTGCTGGTCGCTTAAAATAATGATCCGGCTGTCAGTCGCTTCAACATCAAGACGCTTAACCTTCCTGCTCTTCAGTTTGCCCGCTTCAAGATATAATTCCGTCAGCGCATTCATCACAGAATTCTTATCCGGAGCCGAAGAAACCTTTTCCGCAAGCCAGGTGACCGGTCTTTTCAAAATGAACCGGAGTGCATTACGGAAAGATTGAAACAGTCCGGAAAAAATCATGGGAATCGGTTTATCGGCTGATAACGCGGGCTTCCCCCGAATTGAAACCCAATACCAGTTTGCTGGCTATTCCAATAAATAATCCATTATCCACCACACCGGTAATGGCATTTACTGATTCGTGCAACGCCGGAGGATCTTTAATTTCACCGAACGCACAGTCTATGATGTAATTTCCGTTGTCTGTCAGGTAAGGTGTGGTCCCCTGCATCCTTCGGGCAGCGTCACATCCCAGCAATTGGAGCTTTTCAAAGGTCCTTTCCCATCCAAAATGAACGACTTCTACGGGAAGTGGAAACCGTCCCAGCGTTTCAACCCACTTGGTTTCGTCAGCTACGACGATCATTTGACGGCTGTTCGTGGCAACAATTTTCTCCCGAAGCAAGGCACCACCGCCCCCCTTGATCAGTTGCAATTGTGAATTTACTTCATCGGCTCCGTCGATTGTAACATCAATGATTTTAATGGATGAGAAATCCAAAATCGGAATGCCCAGTCCGCGGGCCTGTTCTTCAGAACGTATTGAAGTGGCAATCGCGTTGATTTTCCAACCTTCATTTTTAACTTTTTCGCCAATTTTTTCTATTGCCCAATAAGCCGTAGACCCTGTTCCGAGTCCAATCGTCATACCGTCTTCGAGAAATGAAACGGCATATTCGGCCGCCAGTTGTTTAGGATTCATAAAAAATATTAGACAGGTGATTCTGGTTTCATCTTTTCTTTAATCAGAACCAGATCGGAAATATCAATTGTAATTGGAATCATTCCGACCTGGACCACAGCTTTTTTACCACGTAATTCACGCACGGTACCTGTCTGGTGACTCTTTTTCATTTTCACCGGAGAACCCGGTTGGATCTGTCCTTCCACTTCAATATATTTTGCATCGAATTTCTTTTTTACCTTCTCGGCCACGGGTTTTTCTTTTTGACTGAATAAGAGTGCCTGCATCTGCCTGATTACCTCTTCTTTATTCTCAGCCTTCCGCCAGTCGAATATAATCTGTTTTAATTTTCTTTCCATCTCCTTCAAATAACTGTATCGTTCGGTTGAAATCTTATTTTGTTCCTGCAGGATCTGCAACTGCTGCTGGTGTTTTTCCTTATGTAGGGTTTTTTCAAGTTCCGTTTTCAGCATGGCATTTTCTTTTAGCATCACTTGCAATTCCTTGTCCTTTTGTTCGAGGTTTCGCAGGTCCTGTTCCGTCCTGTTAAGAAGTTTATCCAGCTTGAAATGTTCCTCGTCCACCAGTTTCCGGGCATTGCGGATCAGGTCGGGATGCAGTCCGATCCTTTCGGCGATTGAAAAAGTGTATGAACTTCCCGGTTTGCCGATGATCAGCTGATAAAGTGGCTGCAGACTTTTCTCATCAAAAGCCATAGCGCCATTTTGAATCCCTGGCGTTTTGTTGGCCATCACTTTCAAATTCAGATAGTGTGTGGTTACAATACCGAATGCGTGTTTTTTTACAAGCTCCAAAAGAATAACTTCTGCAAAAGCACCGCCCAGATTGGGATCGCTGCCGCTCCCTAATTCGTCGATAAAAAAAAGAGTGCGTCCGTTGGCCTGCTCCATGAAATATTTCATATTGATCAGATGCGAACTGTACGTGCTCAGCTCAAATTCCAGGCTTTGGGTGTCACCGATATGAATCATAATTTGCTTAAAGATGCCAAAAGTGGAATCCGGATGAACCGGGACCAGCAAACCCGCCTGCACCATCAATTGCAAAAGACCCATAGTTTTCATTGTAACCGTTTTCCCGCCGGCATTGGGTCCTGAAATTACCAGTATCCGATTTTTATCATCCAGCCTAATGTTGACCGGGACCGTTCGTTTCTGTGATTTGTAGTGGTACAACAATAATAATGGGTGATAAGCCTGAATCAGATGGATATGGGATCCATCCTGCAGATTCGGATAAACGCCATGGATTTCCTTAGCCAGGGCAGCCTTCCCGTTAATAAAGTCAAATTCGCCCGCTATATCGTGATAAGCACTCAGCAATGGAGCAAATTCGGCCAGCCGCACTGTCAGTTCGCGCAGGATTCGATTTACCTCCCGGCTCTCAGCATGTTCCAGCGAAAATATTTCATTGTTCAGCCCAATGGTTTCCTCCGGCTCAATAAATGTTGTTTTACGGCTATCACTTTCTCCGTGCAGGATCCCCTTTATCTGCCTTTTATGTTCCGCATATATTGCCACTACCCGTCGGCCATTCAGGAACGCCTCTTCCGTCTCGGCTACATATCCGGACTTATTTAGTTTTGCAACAATTCGGTCGAAGAGTCGTCGAAGCTCATTACGCTTTCTGTAAAGCGACAGGCGTATATCTGCCAGCTCAGGAGAGGCTTTGTCACGAACCTGCCCATTCTCTTCAAGGACCTCATCGATGAACTGGATGATGGCCTTTTCATAGTAAGTATCCTTGATAACCGAAGCCAGTCCGGGATAAGCAAGTCTGCGTTCCCTGTCAAACCAGTGGAAAATCTGACGCAGCGTGTCAGCCAGTTTCCGTATCAGGAGAAATTGTTCGCCGCTCAGAATTGCCCCGGATAATCCCAACAACTTGATTTCCCTGGAAAGATTCATGTAGTTTTCGTTAGGAAAATACTGTCCCAGTTCGAGCAGGTATTTGAATTCGCTGGTCCGTTGTAATTCCAGCCGGATAAATTCTATGCGAGTGTGGACCCTCAGGGAAGCGGCCTTCTCACGCGCGTAAACGGATTTACATTTTTCAGCGAGCAAATCCCTGATTTTGTCAAATTCAAGCTGCCCCAGGGCCGATTCCGGGAAATATCGTATCATTCAAAACAAAGTTAGTTAACGAACATTTAAAAGCCCTCATTTGTCATATATCTTGCAATCCGGCCCCCATAGCCCGTCGTATATTGCCTAAGAAAAAAGAATGAAATTCTTTATGTTAACCGCCTTCTTATTCAGTGCAATTTCGCTGCTTTCCTGTAATCAATCATCAACGCAAAATAAAGCTATGACCCACGAGATAATCCCAGCGGGCATTAAGACCGATACGGCCACTTTCGGTACCGGATGTTTTTGGTGTACCGAAGCCGTTTTCCAGGAATTAAAAGGTGTTTTAAAGGTTACTTCCGGATATTCCGGAGGAAGTGTAAAAAATCCCTCATATGAGGACGTATGTTCCGGCACCACCGGCCACGCCGAATGTCTTCAGATTATATATGATCCAAAAGTGATAAGTTTTGACGAATTGCTGGAAGTATTCTGGGAGGCCCATGATCCCACCACATTAAACCGCCAGGGTAATGATGTTGGTACCCAATATCGCAGTGTGATATTTTATCATGATGCCGAACAAAAGAAAAAAGCGGAGGAGTATAAAGTTAAACTGGATAAAAGTGGTGCCTATAACAATCCCATCGTTACAGAGATTAGCCCTTTCAGTAGATTCTATGCAGCGGAGGATTATCATCAGGATTATTACCGCCTGCATGGCTCCCAGCCATACTGTACATTTGTAATTCGTCCTAAAGTTGAAAAGTTTGAAAAGGTATTCAAAAATAAACTGAAGGCAACCAGTAGTCAGCCTTAAAAAGTTGAATTCGCAGCGTGAGATCCTGCATTACCAGCCGCTATGCATTATAATTAGATACCCCTTTTTTGGGGTATTTAATTATAACTTACTCCGGCATTTCAGATAGTGATTTGGGAAGTCACAATACTAACCAACATGAAGAAAAAGAGAAATATACTGCTTATCAAAAATATGGTCTGTCAAAGGTGCGTTTTGACAGTCAGAACCATACTTGACAGGCATGGCGTTTTATATGAGAGCCTGGTATTGGGCGAAGCAGTTCTGAATTCGGAACTAACAGGAAAAACCCTCCGTGAAGTTGAGAAGGAGTTAAATGCTCTGGGTTTTGAAATAATTGAAACCCGGGTTAATAAGATAATTGAAGACATAAAGAAGCTGACTATTGATTACCTGGGAGATGATTCCATGGATCAAAAGAGAAAATTATCCTCTTTTATCACCAGTCACCTGCATTACGATTACAGTTACCTGAGTGACCTTTTTTCTTCTATTGAAGGTGTTACGATCGAAAAGTATTTTATTAACCAAAGAATAGAAAAGGTCAAGGAACTCCTGGTGTATGATGAATTATCTCTTACCGAGATTTCTTACCGCACAGGATTCAGTAGCGTACATCATCTCTCGGCTCAGTTTAAAAAGGAAACAGGCTTCAATCCATCGCATTTCAAAAAAATCGGAACCCAGAGGCGAAAAGGACTGGACAAGATCTAACAGACCCATAAATATGAAAAAGTCAGCAAAAGGAATATAATTTTAAATTTCGATTCTATTTTCCGGTTTCGGCAACCAACGCCCCGATGAGGGATTCAATGGCGCTTAAAGTGGCAGGATCCTTCAGTTTACCGTTTTCATCCATTTTCGCACGGACAAATGATATAAGCAGTTTTGTTTCATTTGAAACCCTGGCACCCAATGCCGATAAAGTGAGAGCAAATGCAGCATGGGCCTTCTCACCTCCGGAAGCAGCAGTAACAAGAGCTACCGGTTTGTCAGAAAATACAGTGGTAGATACTGTCCAGTCGAGTGCATTCTTGAGGGCGCCGGGCACACCAAAAGCATATTCAGGAATACAGAAAATAACAGCATCCGACTCAGAAATGCGTTTTATAAAATTGGCCACGGGTACAAGTATCAACCGGCCGTCATCAAATGCAGGAATCTTTTCGAGGTCTTCATAAATGCTGAATTCCACCTGGCTGGGAATCAATTCTTCTATGAGTCTTAATATTCCGCTTGCTGAAGAACTCTTGCGAAGACTTCCTGAAATACCCAGTATTTTAATTTTACCCGCCGTCATTTTCAATTTGTCAGTTTTTTTAAGTTCTCCAGGTTGTTACCGGTTAGCAACCAAACATTTTCCGTAATCTTATCAATCGGCCAATCCCACCATTTTAAATGTAATAAGAATGCAATATTCTCCACTGAAAACCTTTTCCTGATTTCCCTGGCAGGATTTCCGCCGGCAACAGCATAAGGACTAATCTCTTTCGTGACCGTCGCATTCGCTGCAATTATTGCCCCGTCACCTATTTTAATGCCGGGCATAATGGTAGCATCGTTTCCAATCCATACATCGTTACCAATAATCGTGTTGCCTTTATTCGGGTATGATTTGCCCTCCATCGCATTTGCCCATTCATTTCCGAAAACCGCAAATGGATAAGTGCTTATTGCATCCAACAGGTGATTGGCTCCATTCATTATAAATGAAACACCCGATGCGATCATGCAAAACTTACCAATGATCAGTTTGTCGCCGGTAAAATCAAAACGATATTTCACATTTTTTTCAAAATTTTCCACATTTTCAAAGTCATCATAATAAGTGTAGTCTCCTACTTCAATATTGGGATTTCGGACAATATTCTTCAGGAAACAAAGACGGTTGTAGCCGGGAATAGGGAATTTCTGATCTTTATCTGGCGGCATTTTCAATCATTTTTAAGTTATTGATTGTTTTATGCTAATTTAATACTTCCTCTAATTTTTTCCGGGTTCCATCACTGTAAACTATGGGCTATTTTTTTATCTTCCCTGTCTTGAAGCATTTACGTTTTATCACTTAAATTCGTTTAAATTTTCCATCCATGAATCTGCACGAATACCAGGCTAAGGAACTGCTCAAGAAATATCACGTACCCGTACAGGAAGGCATACCCGTTGATACGGCGAATGCAGCCGAAGAAGCTTACAAACAGATTAAAGTGAATACGGGCAATTCATTTGCTGTCGTCAAAGCACAGATTCATGCGGGCGGACGGGGGAAAGGTAAGGTCAAGGGGACAGAGCAACGTGGGGTGGCAGTTGCCAAGAATGCAGAAGATGTGCGCAATTTTGCCTCGAATATGCTGGGCGGTACATTGGTTACTATCCAAACAGGGGAAAGCGGAAAGATTGTACACAAAGTACTGGTGGCCCAGGACGTCTATTATCCGGGTCCCAATCCTGTAAAAGAATTTTACCTCTCTATTTTACTGGATCGGGCAAGAGGCCAGAACGTATTTATGTACAGTACGGAAGGAGGAATGGATATTGAAGAAGTAGCGCATAAAACACCGGATAAAATATTCAAGGAATGGGTTTTCCCTGGGGCTGCCCTGCAGGGATTTCAGGCACGTAAAATTGCATTCAACCTGGGTCTGACGGGTGAAGCTTTTAAGAATTGTGTGAAATTTGTCACGAATTTGTACAATGCGTATGTTGGCCTGGATTGCAGTATGCTTGAAATCAACCCACTCTTTAAAACGAGTGATGAGAAGATCATTGCAGTGGATTGCAAAATGAATCTCGACGATAATTCCCTGATGCGCCATCCTGACCTGGAAGCTATGCGCGATATCGGTGAGGAAGATCCGACCGAAGTGGAAGCCGGTAAATACAACCTCAATTTTGTAAAACTCGATGGCAACGTGGGGTGTATGGTGAATGGAGCCGGTCTTGCTATGGCCACTATGGATATGATTAAACTCAGTGGAGGCGAACCTGCAAATTTCCTGGATGTGGGGGGAAGTGCCAATGCACAAACTGTAGAAGCCGGTTTTCGCATCATCTTGAAAGATCCAAAAGTTAAGGCCATACTCATTAATATATTCGGCGGAATTGTGCGTTGCGATCGCGTTGCTCAGGGTGTGATTGACGCATACCATTCCATTGGAACGATCCATGTACCAATCATTGTACGGCTGCAGGGAACCAACGCTGTAGAGGCTAAAAAACTGATTGAAGAGAGTGGCTTGAAAGTGCAGTCTGCCATTTTACTCAGTGAGGCAGCAGCGCTTGTAAATAAGGCGGTTGCTTAGTCCCGCGCAATACCATCGGGAGGTTTTTTACCGAGTACTTCCACCTTTACATGAGCTAAACCGTGACCGGTATATTTCAACTTCTTTGCGGCTGATTTGCTTAGATCAATCAGCCGTTTATTATTTTTATGCATACGGTCATTAATACGCAGCACAACTGAAAGGTTATTTCTGGTATTGGTAACGCGAACCCATTCATTAAGGCCAATGATATTGCTGGCGCCAGTAAGTTTTTTCTGACTGAATATTTCCCCGTTTGCTGTTTGTCTGCCTTCGAATTTATTCGCATAAAAACTTGCCGTACCATAAAGCATCTTTTCTTTGGTTACCGGCCTTTTTGATTTTTTTGATTTAGAGTGCTTTGCAGAAGAATTTGAAGATCCTGTGCTTTGCTGCGCATGCAGAAAAGAAGCTGATACAATCGACAGCATAAGAAGGAAGGATTTCTTCATGACGGCAATTTTTTGCTCGTGCAAAAGGCCCTGGCACGAACTGATAATTAATTTGAATTCTTTATCTGTTTCAGGTCATGCAGCCTTCCGCGCTAAGGCTTCGTTTTAAGTCTCAATACTTAGAAAACGCTTTTATTAACAAAATATTTCTGAATCAGGATCCTGTCCTCATCATAAATATCCTCATAAAAGATGATTTTACCGTCTTTCCCCTCACAGGTGAGATAACGGATGTAGAGGGGAAGCTTATGAAAGCCGCTGAACTGGTGCTTTTCTCCCCTTGCAATATAAGCCTTGATGGTATCTGTAGGAATACGGAGTGTATCATTCCGGACGAGATAGTCGGCAAGCTTATTCCAGTCTTTTACACGAATACAGCCGTGACTGATTGCGCGGTATGATTTGCCGAACATCCAGCGGACATTGGTATCATGCAGGTATACACTATACTTATTTCTGAAGTTAAATTTGATAACTCCCAGGGAATTATCGTCCCCCTGTCTTTGCTTTAATTGGTATGGGAAATGAGTCTTATTCAGTTTATACCAATTAATTGTACGGGGATTGATCACACTGTCGTTTTCATCAACAACCATAAGATTTTCTTTGGCCAGAAAATTAGTATCCTTCCGTATTTTGGGTAACATTTCTTTGAAAATAATACTATAGGGTACGGTCCACTGAGGCATGGTGATAAAATTCGAAATCTCGCTGGTCAACTGGGGTGAACGGGTAACCGGTCCTCCAACGATCACTTTAGAATTAAATACAGTTGTATCATGGTCAATCACACGCAGGTTAAAACCTGGTAAATTCACCCAGACATAGGTCTCGGGTAAGGTGTCCGGAAGTTGTTTATAGCGGTCAAGGGTAACCGCTATACGTTTGAATTTTTCTATATCGGTATTATTTAGTTTATCAACCAGCGAGTTGGAGGTCTGCCCGGTTATTCTGAATTCATATTTTTTCTGAAACCGGATGATAGCTGATCGGATTTTTTGATAGTCTGTCGGCGGCACTGTATCCGATAAATTTCCTGTTTCTACGAAGCGCTTCCGCAGTAACTGGAAAAACTGTGTTGAATCCTTGTATGGATATGGCAGATATGTATAAGGTGAAAAATTAGCCGAATCCAGGAATGAGCCAATATAAGCTTTCAGTGAATCATACCCTTTCGATCTGGGTTCAACGTTATGTAAGACCTGGGAAACATTGCCCGTTTGCAATGCCTGGTTAAGTGAAGCAATATAAAAGCTATCCCTCAGAACAGTATCTGTGCGCAGGGTAACACTGTCATAAGGAATCCGTCCCTGTTTGAGATCTTTAGTCATCTGAAAAAAAGCATCAGTTAATAAAAGATCTTTGCGTGCCCATAAAGCCGCATTCCGTGCGGCATTGGTATCCAGGGCAAAGGCACGGTCAATAAATGACAACATATTATAATGATAGTCATTGGGGAATAGTCCCCAAAGACGGCAGTTCTGGATAAGGTTTATAAAGGAAGTTCCTTCCGGGATAGTGCGATCCTGCCTCTGCCAGACGGGATGGTAATTATTAATTTCATACAAGCTGTCTATAAGGCTTATAAACCTGAATTTTACTGTGTCGTTCAGGCGGCCTCCATGAGCTTTCAGGTAATCCAGTGTATTGTGGATATCTTCGGTGGTGCTTTCGGACAGCTTTGCCGGATTGATTACGATATCTTTTTCGGGAGCCCGGTCCGCCTTATTTTTGCATTGAATGAAAGAAATACCGAATGTAAGTAAGATTAAGAAATACGATCTACATTGTGCCATCTGCGTGAACCGGGTTTGTGTATTTATTTTCCGGGGCCTTTATACCTGAATTTGATTGCCCGAATGACTTTAAAGAAACAACTAATTAGATGAATAACAAAATAATGAAGGGAGGCATTCAATTGCTTATTTTTTCCGTCTTTTTTTTATTTTGTGCCGGGGAAGTATACGCTCAAAATCTTCCGGTCAGCCCTTATGGATTAAAGTACATCAACAGCATATCTCAGTATGAAAAAAGCTTATTGAATCACCCCGAAAAAGAAATGGTTTCTCTAACCGTTATTCCGGGAATTATTTTGGATCTCAGATATGCCACAGACAATAATTTTTTACACAGAAAATTATACTCTGACAGTATTAAAACAACCTTTTTGAGAAAACCGGTATGCCGGGCGCTTGACAGCGTGGCTGCTGATCTTGCCCGGCATGGACTTGTGTTGGTTATTTTCGACGCGTATAGGCCGTATTCAGTCACTGAAACATTGTGGAAAATAGTAAAGGATGAACGATATGCTGCTAATCCCGCAAAGGGAAGTGGTCATAATCGTGGAATTTCAGTAGACTTAACGCTGGCTGATTCAAAAACACATATCCTTCTACCAATGCCAACAGGATTTGATAGCTTTTCCGATACCGCCTATCAAAACTTTAATAATCTCGATGCGAAACGAATTGCCAATAGAGATTTATTAAAACACACCATGGAAAAATATGGATTTATACCGCTTTTCTCCGAATGGTGGCACTACAGTTGGCCTGAAACGGGCGGTTTCGAAGTGTTGGATTTGAGTTTCGATCAACTGATGCAGGTAAAAAGTAACTGACAACAAAATCGGTTACGTCTGTTAAAATGATTAAAAAACAATTTCAAGGAAAATTTCTTGATTGAACAGTGCATTTTTCGTTTTTCAAAGTAAAGCCCTATTTGACTCTCAACAGAACCATCTTATTGTTCCTTTAAAACCCCTGGAATCTTCTGTTCGAGCAACAACAGGTCGGCGAGTACCATTGCAGTGACTGCCTCAAGAATTACGGGCACACGAAGTGCTATGCAGAGGTCGTGGCGTCCCTTAACGGAAAACAATTCCATTGTTCCTGTGTCACGATTAAAAGTTTCCTGCTCTTTCGGGGTAGATGAAGTGGGCTTGATGGCTATCCTGAAAACCAGATCATTTCCGTTTGTTATTCCCCCCACCACCCCGCCGGCATGATTGGTAAGGGTCCTGCCAGTTTTATCGGCGATCGCGTCATTGTGTTCAGATCCAAACATCCTGGCTGCTGCAAAACCAGTTCCGAATTCTATTGCACGCACGGCGGGAATCGAAAATACTGCATGGGAAATCAGAGATTCAACGCTGTCAAAGAATGGTTCTCCAAGCGAAGGTGGAAGATGTTGAACGCTGCATTCCAATATACCCCCCACAGAGTCTTTTGCGTCTATCGCTTTTTGAAGTCCCGCTTCCAGATCCTGCAAACCTCCAATTTCTTTTATTTCCGCATGTATTTCAATCTTTACACCCTGCAATAATTTTTTTGCTATGACACCTGCTGCCACAAGCGCAACTGTGAGTCTTCCGCTAAAATGGCCACCGCCCCGATAATCTTCAAAACCGCCAAACTTTTCATGTGCTACAAAATCAGCATGTCCGGGTCGGGGAATGGCCCTCAATTTTTCGTAATCTCCGGAACGTGTATTATTATTTTCAAATAGAATCGTAATCGGCGCGCCTGTTGTGCGGCCGTTAAACAGACCTGTTTTAATAATCGGCTGATCTGATTCCTGTCTCGGTGTAGTACCTTTCTGGATCCCCCCCTTTCTTCTTTCAATATCAGTTTCAAAGTCTGCCGGTTTCAATGAAAGGCCCGCCGGACAACCATCCAGAACCAGGCCCACACCGTCGCCGTGTGATTCACCGAAAATAGTCATCCTGAATAAACGTCCAAATGAATTCATATTAAAATATCTTATCTAAGACGTGAACGGAAACACCCAGCTTTGAAAGATCTTCAAAAAAAGCCGGGTAAGATTTATTGATTGCATCCGCTTCTTCGATCTGGACTGGTCCTTCCGACCTCAATGCCGCAACAGCTGCGGCCATGGCAATTCGATGATCATGTCTTGAATGAACAGTAACTGCTTTCAATTTGTGCGAACCTTTAATTCCCATCACGTCACCACTAAGCAGGATATCAACACCCATTTTCCCAAATTCCTCTTGCAAAGTTAATCCGCGATCACTTTCCTTATGGGCAAGCCGGCTGACTCCCTTGATAAAACTCGAACCGGGACAAACGGAAGCAAGTGCCACAAGGGGAGGAAACAAATCGGGGCAGTCCGTTGCATCAAAATGAAATGGTTTTAAATTGACAGGCCGGCCGTCCCCAACCTGAATCTCATTACTTCCCACAAATACTGGCACCCCTGCATCCTGAAGGGCTTGTATAATCGCTTTGTCGGCCTGGGTGGACCCTGGATCCAGCCCTTTTATCGTCGCCTGTCCTGATATGGCGGCCGCTACCAGCAAAAAGGCGCTCCCGCTCCAGTCGCCTTCCACGGTATATTCAATCGTACCGGAGGGTTTCACCCATGTCTCCGCAGAAAAATAAAATGATTCATAACCTCGGTTCTCTGGAAGCTTGAGGCGAAATCTTCGCATAACTGATAACGTTAGTTCGATATATGGACGGCTTTTGAGATTGCTCACCGAAATGGTTACATCCTTCGCATCAGAAGCAGCATATGCCATCAGCAGGCCGGTCAGAAATTGAGAGCTCAGTGATCCATCTGTTTGAATATTTGCCGGAATCAATGGCCCCTTGAGTTGAAGAGGCAACTTGCCCATATTGGAACGGATCTCCACACCCAACTTAGGGAAAATCTCATCAAAAAAGTCCATCGGTCTGGCCAGCAGACTTCCTTCCCCCTCTATAATCATTGTATGCGGGCACATGGCCACCAAGGGTGCGAACATCCGGATACCTAATCCACTTTCGCCGCAATTCACAAAGTCGCTTACAGGCCTGATACCTTTACTTTCAATGAGCAATGAGCCGTCAGAAAGATTTTCAACAACAGCGCCAAGCCCCCGGATTACCCGAAGCGCCGCACTATCGTCGTTGGAAACTCCCGGATTGATTATATGAGTTTTCGTTTTTGAAACTAATGCTGCGGCACAAGCCCTTTGCATGGAGCTTTTGGAAGCGGGCGCTTGTACGCTTCCTTTTATTATGGATGGAGAAATGGTAACATTCATCGTTAATGATCTGCCGTAATATTATCTCGCCCTTGCGATTGAATAAAGTAATTTTTCCAGCTGGGGCATTGGAATTGGTTTGATCACTGCTTTACCCAGCTTTTCTAATAATACATAATGCATAATATCCCGTGTTTTCTTTTTGTCCATACGCATAATTTCAATCACTTTTCCGAAATCAACGGGAATATCGATAGGTAGTCCATATTGCTGCAGGAGGCTGGTTACTCGGGCCGTTTCTTTAAAATTCATCATCTCTTCAGAGATCAGACAGGCCGCTTTAATACCAATGGAAATGGCATGACCGTGCGGGAGATGATACACATTTTCAACTGCATGCCCGAGAGTATGACCAAAATTAAGCAGTCTGCGTTCAGATCCTTCAAACTCATCTTTCTGCACAACAGCAGATTTTATTATCACATTTTTTCTTATAAGTTCCGTAAGCGCCAGTTTATTTTTTCGGTAATAACCAATTGAATTTTTTTCGAGGTCCCTGAATAAGCCGGCATCTTTAATGGCCGCGTGTTTAATAACCTCGGCAAATCCGTTTACCCATTCTTCCGGCGGAAGCGATTGAAGCAGGTTTATATCATAG
The DNA here is from genome assembly GCA_963741345.1 of uncultured Bacteroidota bacterium. Classification (GTDB taxonomy): domain Bacteria; phylum Bacteroidota; class Bacteroidia; order Chitinophagales; family Chitinophagaceae; genus Puia. Next base: position 38,959 of record CAVUHS010000003.1, on the reverse strand, counting down.
TAAAGGAATCCAGGTTGGCGGATGACTCCGATCATATTCTTATAGTTCCCCACATCAATCCCATTTTTACCACCGATAGATGCATCCACCATTCCCAGGATAGATGTTGGCACGAATCCAAAAGGAACTCCGCGCATATAGACCGATGCAACATACCCGGTGATGTCGGTTACCACTCCTCCCCCTACGCCAACAATAGTGGTTTTTCGGTCAGCTCCAAAACTGATGAGCTGGTCGATAATCTGGTCAACGATATATTGAACCTTAAAAGATTCACCCGCCGGAATCTGAATGAACTTCGAGCCCTTGAAATGTTTCTTATGATGATCAAATACATGTTGGTCCGTTATAAAGATAGACCTGTCTTTCTCAACCAGGTTACCAATCTGTGCAAAAGATGCATCAAAATAACAGGTGGTTTTGGAGGCAGTAAACGAAAATGTCTTTTTCAGCATTGCACTGGATTTACTAGGAATTCATCACTTTGTTCTGGTGGTTAATACTTTCCATATGTACCGCATCGAAATATTTTGTAATGAATTCCTGGCTCAGACCCAGTTTATCTCCCTTTTTGAAGGCTCTTTCCAGGATGGCGTTCCAGCGGTTTGTCTGCAGGATGGTAATGTTGTTCTCCTTTTTATACTGACCGATTTTTTCAGAAATCTTCATTCTTTCACCGATAATCTGCATCAGTTCATCATCGAGTTGGTTGATCTGCTGCCTTAATTTTTCAAGGGCAGCATGATATTCTTCTGACGCAACGTCTTCGCTGCGCCAGCGAATGGCTGATAGCATTTCACCCAGCCTTGTTGGTGTGATCTGCTGCTTGGCATCACTCCAGGCTTTATCCGGATCAATATGACTTTCTATGATCAATCCGTCAAAATCCAGATCAATTGCCGTTTGCGCAACTTCCTGCAATATGTCCCGGCGACCGCAGATATGCGACGGATCATTAATGAACAACATACCAGGATGACGGCGTTTCATTTCAATGGCGAGGTGCCACATAGGAGCATTCCGGTATTCTGTATTTCCATAGGAACTGAATCCCCGGTGTATTAATCCAATTTGCTTTATACCTGCTTTGGCAACACGCTCCACGGCACCTATCCACAGTTCGAGATCGGGATTGATCGGATTTTTTATCAATACGGGAACATCTACACCCCGAAGGGCATCTGCCACATCCTGCACACTGAAGGGATTTACCGTAGTACGTGCGCCGATCCATAAAACATCCACATCAAAATGGAGTGCATCTTCAACCTGTTTGGCAGTTGCAACTTCCACTGCTACAGGAATACCAGTCAGCTCACGGGCTTTCTGAAGCCAGGCCAGACCCTTGGTCCCAATACCTTCAAAACTTCCTGGACGGGTTCTGGGCTTCCAGATACCGGCCCGCATGATATCCACTTTACCCGTTGCCTGTAATTGCGCAGCGGTTTGAAGTACCTGATCTTCAGTTTCCGCACTGCAGGGTCCCGAAATAATCAGCGGTCGTTTGATCCACGCATCCTGCGTAATTTCTTTCATTGTTTTTGTTGCTGTTACCATGACTGTAGGTTTAAAATTATCTTGAATTCGCATCATTCATCCGGATCCTCCTTCCCTTATAATTCTTCCCGTCAATAGCCCGAATCATTTGCGGAGCTGATTTCCGGTCAATTTCGATCCAGCTGTTCATTTCCTTCATATCTATTTTTCCCAGTACGTCCTTCCGCAAATCGCTCATATCAAGTACAAACTGGAGAAAACTGGCTTTATAAAAACCATCCTTGGTGCCCAGATTTACGAACAATTTTACAAAATCGCCGTTACCCGGAGAAAAGGAAGGCCTTGCTAACCTGTCTCCTCCAATAGGAATCCGCTCCCGGTGCCGGCTTACCGGTTCTCTTTCCCTTACAGAAACCCGCACATTCAGATCTTCTGCATTTTCATAATATTTAAGGAACCTGGAAAATTCCTTGGATGCAACTCTTTTTAAAATTTCTTCCTTACTCACATCTGCAAACTTTTCCTCCAGCATGGGAACATAGGTTTCATAATCGCCATGACTGATATCGGCCGACAATAATTTCTCCATAAAATGAAAAAACTGCTTGCGGCATACATCCTTCCCGGTTGGAATTTCCACTTTATGAAAGGGGACTTGCACCATTCTTTCAATCTGGCGAATTTTGCCCATTTCCCTGGAATTGATGATTGATAAACAAACACCTGTATTCCCGGCCCTTCCCGTTCTTCCGCTTCGATGGGTATAGACTTCAACATCATCCGGTAATTCATAATTAATCACATGGGTGATTCCCACAACATCAATACCGCGTGCAGCCACATCTGTTGCAATTAAGCAGTTGCAGGGATTTCTCCCTGAATTCACCCATCACTTTATCCCGCTGTTGCTGGGTCAGATCACCATGTAATGCATCGATATCATATCCTTCACGGGTAAGTTTTTCAGAAATATTCTGTGCATCAGCTTTTGTACGAGTGAAAATAATACCATAAATGCCGGGATTGAAATCGATCATCCGTTTCAACGCTTCGTATCGGTGATGTGCATTCGTAACAAAATACTGGTGATCAATATTTTTATTTGCCGTATTCATTTTACCAACCGTGATTTCCATCGGATCCTTCATATATTTCCGGCTTACCCTTTTGATTTCAGGAGGCATAGTAGCACTGAATAACCAGGTGGCGTCCCGTTTGGGCGTATTTTGAAGAATAAATTCGATATCATCCTGAAAACCCATGTTAAGCATTTCATCGGCTTCATCCAGTACGACATATTTGATCTCTTCCAGGTTGATTGCTTTTCTTTCGATCAAATCAATAAGTCGTCCCGGTGTTGCCACTACGATCTGGACTCCTCTTTTCAAATCACGAATCTGCATTCCAATGGATGTTCCACCATATACAGCCAAAACCTGAACACCGGTCATGAATTTCTTAAAAAGCTCAAGTTCAGAAACAATCTGCATGCAAAGTTCCCGGGTTGGACAAACAACAAGTGCCTGCGGAAAACGATGTTCAACCTTCAGTAGATGCAAAAGAGGCAGACCGAATGCAGCGGTTTTACCTGTTCCTGTCTGCGCCAGACCTACAAGGTCCTTTGTCCCGCTGATTAATACAGGAATGGCTTTCTCCTGAATGGGGGTGGGTTGGGTATAACCTAATGCTGTTACAGCCTGTAACAGGTTCTCGTGTAACCCAAGCCCTTCAAATGTACTCATACAGTTCTAAAATTTTGCGCAAAGGTACTGATTTTTCAGGCCTTTCGGCCTGAAAAACTTTTAGCTTAGTACTTAAGATCTAAGGCTTTATCATAAACATTTCTTTCACCACACAGCATCCGTTAAACATTCTTCATGCGTTAAACTATCATTTCAATCTTACTCCAGAATCCTTCTGATCTTATTCGCATTTTCCATCAGTTCCTGCAGATATGCATAATTTTCCTTTTCCAGGCAGCTTTTGAATTTACGCAATTGCATGATATGTTCATTTAAAACATCCAGCACGTTTTCCCGGTTTTGCATAAAAATCGGTCCCCACATGGCCGGACTGCTCTTGGCCAGGCGTACCGTAGATTCAAAACCACCTCCGGCCAGCTCAAAAATAGCATCCTCTTCCCTTTCTTTTTCCAGTACAGTATTCGCCAGCGCAAAGGATGTAATATGTGAGATGTGACTTACATACGCCGCATGTACATCATGACTTTCAGCATCCATATACACGAGCGACATACCGAGGATCCTGTAAATTTCTTCCACCAGTCGCCAATGCTTCCGGATCCGATTTTTCCCTTTCACAAATCACACAGGACCGTCCCCGAAAAGCATCGTGTACTGCAGCTTCAGGTCCGCTATATTCGGTTCCCCACATAGGATGGGTGGCAACAAAACGGCTCCGGTTAGGATGGTCTGAAACAAATGCACACAGTGCCTGTTTGGTGGATCCCGCATCCACCACGATTTGATTTGGCGTTATCAAATCAAGGATATTCTTTATCACCGGCAGGGTAACATCCACCGGAATGGCCACATAAATTAAGATCACTTTGCTTAACTGCTTCTTCCAGTTGTAAAACCTCATCAATAATTCCCAATTCAAGGGCTTTGCTGCGCGGTGGCACCACTGCGGCTTACTCCAATTACTTTATTTACCAGCTTATGATCTTTCAAAGCCAGACTGAATGATCCACCTATCAAACCCACCCCAACAATGGTAACGGTATTAAACATGTTGTTTTGGTTTTATTAATCCGGCCTGCTTTATTCTTTCAAAACTTTCCTGAATTTTTTCTTCCGGTGCACACAAACTCACACGGATATATTTGTTCCCCGCCGTCCCGAAAATTCCCCCCGGCGTTACAAAAACATTTGCCTGGTATAACAACAGATCACTCAAAGCATAACCGTCGGATATTCCCGGCGGAACTTTTGCCCATACAAAAAGTCCGGCCTGTGTTCGCGAAAAATGACAGCCCAGTCCTTCTAACATTTCTTCCACCAATTGTTTGCGCTTACGATATATTTTATTCACTTCCTCATACCAGGAAGCAGGTAGCGAAAGCGCTTTGGCCGCTGCCAGCTGAACCGGAAGAAACATACCACTGTCCATATTACTTTTGAACCTCAGGACATTTTCAACATGTATTTTTTTTGCCAGCATCATCCCTATCCGCCAACCAGCCATATTATGTGATTTACTAAGTGAATTCAGTTCAATCACATGATCACTGGCGCCTTCCACCTGCAAAATGCTCATGGGTTCATCATTTAGAATAAAGCTGTAGGGATTGTCATGTACGAGCAGTATACCGTTTTCCTTTGCAAACGCCACCAGTTCTTCAAAAAGTTTCTTGGTAGGCAACTGACCGGTAGGCATCTGCGGATAATTCACAAACATGAGAACCGTGTCCTGGTCAGGCGATTTCATTTTTACCAGATCTTTTAATTCATCAAAATCAGGCATCCAGTTATTTTCTTCCTTCAACTCATAAGCAGCCAGGTTAGCGCCGGCAAGTTTTGCTGCACTCTGGTATGTGGGATAACCCGGATTGGGAATCAGCACCAGATCACCCGGATTTACATAAGTCATACAGATATGCATAATACCTTCTTTCGATCCTGCGAGAGGAAGAATTTCAAGATCCGGATTCAAATCCACCCCATACCATTGCCTGTACCAGTCTGCCATGGCATTTCTCAGTACAGGTGATCCCTTATAACTCTGATAAGCATGGGTATTGGACTTGCTGCTTTCTTCATGTAATATTTTTATTACATCCGGATGCGGTGCCTGGTCCGGGCTTCCAATACCCAGGCTGATAATATTTTTCCCTTCGCGGTTGAGTTCTTCAATCTCCCGCAATTTTTTGGAGAAGTAATATTCTCCAATTCCTTCGAGTCTTTTTGCAGTATTCATTTTAAAAACTTAATGGCTCAGCACATCATATGTCAATTATTCAGGCATTAATCCCTTTGCGATACACACCATATATCTTCAAATCTGAAATCGCGGGCCTGATGATTTCCACTACATTTTCAAACTGATCCGTATTTTCAAATTCCATGTCGGCATGAAAACTATACTTCCAGTCACTTCCGGGTATTGGGTACGATTGAAGTTTGCTTAGGTTAATACCTGCATCCGCTATCAGTGTCAGAACCTTTGCAAGGCTTCCCCTGGAATGGTCGGTATGGAAAGTGACAGAGGCCTTATTGGCGTCCTTAACGGGTTCTACATCTTCCTTTCTCAACAGCACCAGGAAGCGGGTATAATTATTTTTCATGGTATGAATATCCGGTGCTATCATCTCGAGCTGAAATAGACTGGCGGCGAGGCTGCTGGCGATGCCTGCAATATGTTTGCTTTTTCGCTGATGAATATGTTTGGCACTCAGGGCTGTGTCCTCCGTTTCCACCAGTTTCCAATCGTACTGATTCAGAAAATCCAGGCATTGCAGTATAGCAATCGGATGTGAATGCACTTCCTTGATATCCTTCAGTGTAATTCCCGGATTCACAACCAGATTTTGGCGGATCTGAAGATAGATTTCACCTGTGATGACGAGATCGCTATTGCGCAGGAGGGAATAATTTGGAAGAATACTGCCGGCAATTGAATTTTCTATTGCCATCACGGCAGCGTCACAAAGTGATGGATCTGCAGCTGATTTTACCACATCCTGGAATCGCGCACAGGCCAGGATATTAGTCTTGTCTCCAAAAAATATCCGAACCGCTTCCTGGTGAAAGCTTCCTTCATATCCCTGAATAGCTACTCGTTGTACGGGGTGTTGCATATGATAAAAAAAAATCCCGGCTTTTGACCGGGATTCTATTGTTAAGTTTTTAAAATTATTTGTTGATTAACAAAAGCAGTCCCGGTTTGCTTCTAAAATAGAAGAAAAAGTAAAAACCAAAATAACGGTATGCTTTTGCGATTGACATTGCGGATTCAAAAATAAATGATTCCGGCGATTCAACAAATTTATTTTCTACCGGACGGGTAGACTCATCAGGGATTCAAACTTCTCTCCTGCAAAGCGCTCACAAGCTTAAAAAGGTGAAACGGTTTGAAAATTCTCCAGTCGGGCTGGTAGATCAGGCCGATATAGCGATCCAGCTTTGCCCGCCGGAAATCATATTGTGTCTGTTCCGGCATATTAATACAAACAATCCAACCTTGCTTTTCAGTGACATCTTCCAGCCATTCCTCATAATAGTCCTTGTCACCGCTGTGAAAATTGAGAACGTTTTCAGCAATCAGAATGAATTTATAAATGCCTTCTGACATGAATTTATCAGCCACATTCCTTTTGATATTCATGATATCGTTTTCTATGGCATCATTCCATTCTCCGATCAACTCAATGACGGCATATTTTTCTTCATAATCTGCCAGCAGCACTTTCATATAAAGCGTACGCGAACCAAATTCATCCCATTGCGGGTGGATCAGGTAATTATAGATCGCCTGGGTGAATTCAAATTCTGAATATACCCGTCCGTAAAAGGGAGATCGTTCGTCTTCCTCGCTCACATAAATATGTCGCCAGTTATAATATGGTTCTATGTCGTGCATTTCATCTCCGGATTCAAACGTAATTTTTATTTAATGAAACATACACTCAACTTTATCAAATCGTTTCCCAAATCCAAACTTACATACTTCCACACACTCATACTTTCCTTCTGCTCTCCGCTGCCTTTTTAACGCTTCCGTATTGAAGCAATAAATTTTTTGCGATTTGGTAATCCGTAATACCTGTCTGGTTCATAAGCATGTTCGTACCCCGCTCTATCAGTTTCGTGTTTGTCAGCTGCATATTGACCATGCGTGTATCTTCTACCCGTCCGATCCGTATCATTACGGTCGTAGAAATCATATTCAGCACCAGTTTCTGTGCTGTACCACTTTTCATCCGGGTACTGCCAGTTACAAATTCCGGCCCCACAATCACTTCAACCGGATAGTCTGAAGCAGTTGCCAGTGGTGTACCGGGATTGCAGGTTACGCACCCGGTGGTTATCTTGTTCTCCCTGCATTTCTCCAATGCACCTATAACGTATGGAGTGGTTCCGCTGGCAGCAATACCAATCACCACATCTTTTATAGTGACTTCAAATTCGCAGAGGTCCAGCCAGCCCTGTTCCTGATCGTCCTCCGCATTCTCGACGGGTGTACGAATTGCTTTTTCCCCACCCGCAATCAATCCGATAATCAGTCCATAGGGCATGCCGTAAGTCGGCGGAATTTCACTGGCATCCAGAATACCCAGCCGCCCGCTGGTACCGGCTCCCAGGTAAAATAATCTTCCACCCCCCAGCATTTTATCAGTAATGACTTCAGTTAATTTTTCTATCTGTGGAATTGATTGTGACACTGCCAGGGGCACCTGCTGGTCCTCCCGGTTAATAAACGTGAGAAGTTCCCGTGTGCTCATCTTTTCCAGATTCCGGTAAGGTCCCTGTTCTTCTGTGATCTTTTCGAATTCCATCATTTCAATTTGTGATAAGCGATTAAGCCGTCCATTGGTTTGGCTAAAATTTTTCCCGTCTGCCATCCAAAGGTTTTACAAAGTTCTTTTAGAATATCCTGAAACCCAAAAGCAACACTTCCGGTAAAATATACAGGTACTTTACCAGACTCGGGATAACGGGCCAGGTGGATTGAAAAAAAATCCCAGAGCCCGTCTTCAATAATATTCTCAATCATATAGTGTCCGCGGTTTTCAGCGAGGAACATAGTATAAGAGGCAATATAACGGTTAGGCAGTGGTTTTTTATAAACCGCATCAAGAATATCAGCTGCAGATACCTCGTATTTAATATGGAATTTGTTATGCATTTCGGTGTCGAAAGTTCTGTACAGAAAATATTGCAACACTTTTTTCCCGAGGCAGGCGCCGCTTCCTTCATCTCCCAACACATAACCCAGACCGGGACTGTTTCTGACTATCTTCTTTCCATTATAATATCCCGAATTGCTGCCTGTCCCCAAAATGGCAACAATACCTTTTTTATTGCCGCATAGGGCCCGTGCGGCGCCGGTGAGATCGTGTTCCACCTCTACCAGGGCTTCTGGAAAAATTTTTATGATGGCCCTTTTGATCATTGCCCGGTTAGCAGCTGCAGCGCAGCCTGTTCCGTAGAAGTGAACGCTGACAGGAACCTTTTTTTTCAAAGCAGGCAGAAGTTCCTGCTGCATCATGACGACGAGCTGTTGTTCATTCAGAAAATAGGGACTGGCACCCTGAGTTTCTATGATCTGCTTACGGCCATTTGAAATATAACACCATTCGCATTTTGTAGAGCCACTGTCGGCTATCAGTATCGCCATGTTTTCATAATATTTATCCCGGGGCGAAGTTATATGGTTTAAGACATTGACCATTCTCCATAATCCACCTGATGTGCACCATTTCTTTGCTTAATTTGCATCTTCAGGTGAAATCGAGTACATGAAAAAACTGAATTTCTGGCTGCCCCTTTTATTTGCGGCGATCATGGTCCTTGGTATGATAGTGGGATTCAGATTGTATCCAAACACTAGTACCGGCGGATTTTTTAAAACGGGAAGACTGACTCCGGTGCAGGAAGTGCTGGATATAATCAGGGATAAATATGTCGACTCCGTACAGGGCGATTCCCTGAGTGAAGAGGCAATACAGGGTATTCTTAGTCATCTCGATCCCCATTCCTATTATATTCCTGCCGTTGATCAGGTGGAAATGAACGAGGACCTGCAGGGTAATTTTCAGGGAATTGGGGTCGAATTCCAGATTCTAAATGATACCGTAAACATCACGAATGTACTTAGCGGTGGACCGAGTGATAAAGCCGGTCTGCAGGTGGGCGACCAGATCATTCGGGTGAACGATTCTACTGTAGCGGGCAATGGCATAACAGCAGACCGGATAAAAAAATTTCTGAGGGGTCCTGGTGCCAGTACTGTAAAGCTGACTATGTTCCGCAATCACACTCTTATACCTTTTACCATTCAACGCGGGATGATTCCGCTGCCCGCCCTGGATGCGTCATATATGATTGATAAAGTAACCGGGTATATCCGAATCAATAAATTTTCCAGGACTACTTTTGAAGAATTTATGGTTGCCCTGGAGGCGCTTGAAAAACAAAACATGAAAAAGCTGGTGTTGGATATCCGGGGTAATGGCGGGGGTATCGTTGACGAAGCCGTTAATATGGCTGATGAATTCCTTGGCAATGATGATCTTATCGTATATACTCAAGGAAGAAGCAGTCCCCGTAAAGAATACCACGCACAAAGACCCGGGAGTTTCGAATCAGGAAAACTCATTCTTCTGGTAGATGAAGGTACTGCATCGGCAAGCGAAATTCTTGCCGGTGCGTTGCAGGACTGGGACCGCGCCAGTATCGTTGGCCGCCGGACATTTGGGAAAGGCCTGGTCCAGGAACCTTTTGAACTGAACGATGGCAGCGAATTACGGTTGACTATCGCACGCTATTATACTCCCCTGGGCAGAAGCATTCAGAAACCTTATAACAAAGGCAGGGACGCATATAATGAAGAAGTGATTGACCGATTCCACAACGGGGAAGTTATTCATGGGGATACCGGCAGCAGTCATACAGGTCCTGTATTCAAAACGGCAGCTGGCAGACAGGTCTATGGTGGTGGAGGTATTACGCCGGATGTTTTTGTCGCACTGGATACAACCCAGGTTTCAAGGAGTGTAAGTGCATTATATATCAGTGGCACACTTAGTAATTTTATCTACGAATATTATATGCAACACCGGGCGGAACTGAAAAAGTTTCAATCTCCTGCTGATTTCTATTCAGGTTTTAATAAAGACGCTGAAATATGGAATAATTTGATAGCCTATGCAAGGAAGGACTCCATCAATTTGAACGGTCTGCAAATCGGAGACAGGCAACAGGTGGAAATTCGCGTAAAAGCTCTGCTGGCAAGATTACTCTGGCGCACACAGGGATATTTTTATGTAATCAATCAAACCGACCCGGTACTGAAAAAAGCAATGGAGCTGTTGGAATCCAACAGCCCCATGCCATCTGCGGTTAAAACAAACTGAGAAGAATTAATTATTATCAGGAATTTGTTTTCTTTCGATTTTGTATGATGTTATCAGTCCGATTCCGCCACCGATAGCAATCAGAGCGAAATAAATAGGTGCGTTTGCCCCGTCATTATACTCATGGGGAGTTGCAGTCCTCATATTAAATAATACGAAATTGTCGAGCAAATAGGCGAGAAAAAGTCCTACGCCCGAGCCGACCAGGAGCAAACCCCATTTCAGGTTACGAAAAGGCACGGGGCGCCGGTCATGTTTTAACTTCGGATCCAGGCCTTTTTCTATCATAGCCATATTTTCACGGTTACTTAGATACCGGATGCCAAAAATCAGCGCACAAATCGAAAGACTGCTTAGAATAAGCCAGAAAATAGCCAGTTGATCGGGTCCCATATACTTGTTTTTTGTTTTTTACCAATTGTTTTATACTCCATCAGACGATGCCTTTTATGGTCAGGTTACAAAGACCGGCCCTTTTTAGCAGAAAAACTTTGATTTACTGTCCGGCTGCAGGCAGTTTAGGACTGCCGGCAGAAGAAAGCCTCTCAAATTAGGTATCTATACCGTACCACATTATTACTCCAGGGCTGTCAGGTTCACATCATGTCTATCAGGAAATAAAAGACACCAAACTGATAAACACTGTTTTGGAAAAGGCCAGAACGAAGTGAAAGGATAATGTACCTTAGCCTGTAACCGGGCATTTAAAAACAACGTCTTATACATGTGACAATAACCGGGCAATCAGAGGAGGAAATCATAAAAAGGGTCCTAAAGGGGGATCAGTCTGCCTATGCATTATTGCTGGAGAAATACCAAAATTATGTGTTCACCCTGGTGCTCCGGTTTACCGAAAACAGGGAAGATGCAGAAGAAATAGCCCAGGACGTATTTGTAAAGGCTTACCGCTCACTCGCCGACTTTAGGGGAGATTCCAAATTTAGTACCTGGCTTTTTACAATTACCCGCACCACCTGTCTGAGCTTTTTAAGAAAAAAGAAACTGGATACGCAGTCCTTGGACAATGAAAGGACCAGTTTACAAGTGGAAAACAGGGAATCGAGCTTCAATGCCAACCTGGTTGAACAAAAATCCAGACATGCTATGCTCAACCAGGCGATCGCAATGCTGAGTCCCGACGATGCCCAGGTATTGAATCTTTTTTATAAAGGAGATCAGACACTGGATGAGATTGGAAAAATCATGCGTCTTGATCCGAATACGGTTAAAGTGAAACTTCACCGGGCCAGGCAGCGTCTAAAAGATAAGATGGAAAAACATTTTGCTCATGAAGTACGTGAGATACATACAGACTAAGAGAAATCAAAATCCTATCACCGGAGACCCCAACTATAAAAAAAAACTATGGACCAGGAAATTGAACAGCGTATCTGGGAATTTATTGACGGCCTCTGCAGCGAAGTAGAAAAGGCGAACATCAAACAGTTGTTGGTGGACAGCCCTGTATGGCGAAACAAATACAACGAGCTGCTCAGTGTGCATGAAATGTTACAGAAGCAGGAATTGGATATGCCTTCGCTCCGGTTCACCAAAAATGTAATGGAAGAAATTGCCCAGTACCATGTCGCTCCTGCCACTAAGAATTATATCAATAAAAACGTGATACGGGGTATCACTGCATTTTTCCTGATTATGATCGCAGGTCTGTTCATCTATTTCATAGGTCAGATTCACTGGGCATCCAGTTCCTCTGATAGCTTGCTGCCGGCTTCTTTGGATGCGAATAATTTGAATTGGAGTAAACTGCTGAATAATTCCTATATCAATATATTCTTAGGAATCAGTGCAATGCTCGGTCTAATTCTAGTTGATAAATACTTGCAGGCGAGGAAAAATGCCGGCCGTACGGAGCATTGATCCAAATCCGACACTGGTGAATCCTTTGTACATTTGCTGCATGGATATAAAAAATAATATTCTTGAAACCATCGGCAATACGCCGATGATACGTCTTAATAAAATCACACGGGATTTACCGTGCGGTGTGGTTGCCAAAGTAGAATATTTTAATCCGGGTAATTCCATTAAAGACCGGATGGCAGTCAAAATGATTGAAGTGGCCGAAAAAGAAGGAAAACTTAAGCCGGGCGGCACAATCATAGAAGGCACCAGCGGTAATACGGGAATGGGGCTGGCACTGGCAGCCTGTGTAAAAGGATACAAATGTATATTCACAACTACCGATAAGCAGTCCAAGGAAAAATCAGATATCCTGAAAGCGGTTGGCGCCGAAGTAATAGTTTGCCCTACCAATGTGGAACCGGAAGATCCGCGCAGTTATTATTCGGTAGCCAAACGACTGGCCAGGGAAATACCGAATTCATTTTATTGCAATCAGTATGATAATCTTGCAAACCGGCTCGCACACTATGAAAGTACGGGTCCGGAGATCTGGAAACAGACTGAAGGCAAAATAACACACCTGGTTTGTACGGCCGGGACAGGAGGAACCGTAACCGGAACAGCCATGTACCTGAAGGAAAAAAATCCCGCTGTCCAGATTTGGGCGATCGATGTCTTCGGATCCCTGCTTACAAAATATTACAATACCGGCGAGACGGATATGAACGAAGTCCATCCCTATATTTCTGAAGGGTTTGGGGAAGATTTTGTGCCTGAAAACTATGATATGAAAGTGATCGATCACTTCGAACAAGTAACCGATAAAGCGGGCGCCATTATGGCCCGTCGCCTCGCAAAAGAAGAAGGCCTGTTTTGCGGATACAGTGCAGGAAGTTGTTTACAGGGATTAATGCAACTAAAAGAGAAATTGAGAAAAGATGACCTGGTCGTATGTATTTTTCATGATCATGGTAGCCGCTATGTTGCAAAAATTTATAACGATCAGTGGATGATGGAGCGAGGATTCCTGGATGTAAAAACATTCCGGGATATCGTTAATGCAAGGGGCTCCCATTCACTGGTGACTCTCAGCCCTGAACAAACTGTAGGAGAAGCGGTGGACCAGATGAAAGAGCTCCATATTGAAAATATTCCTGTTGTACAGTCCGGCATACCAGTGGGGGCAGTCAGTGAAAGCGGACTTTTCAATATTATGTTGACTAACGGCACGGATATCCGATCTAAAAAAATTAAGGATGTGATTGAGCCTCCTTATCCGGTTGTTGCTTTTGATACGGCGGTGGAAAGAATCAGCACCCTGATCAGCAAGGAAAATGGCGCAGTTCTCGCCAAAGACGACAGCGGCAATTTTCATATTGTTACCAAATATGATGTATTGCAATCTTTCAGACTCAAAGGATAAATTTCACCTATCCATCGGGGGATAAATTATGTGATTTGATTGACTATAAGATTGCAGCAGTTCCTGATAATCGTAATTCTACGTGTGCCAATCTTCGTTAAACTACCTTTCCGGAAGTAAATGATGAACTGTTAAAATCAGGCAAAAGGGCTATTGTTGTTAATATGTGTATAAGTTAATTTTGATTCTGAAGTTGATTGATAAGCACTCAATCAGAAAAATATCCGAAAACCGTACAAAGTTCTTTTTTCCAATATCCGATAGAATATCCAACAGAAATCCGATATCAGTCAACTTCTTTTTTTCCATTATCCTTTGAGCGACCATTCCAATCCTATCCGAAAGTCCTGAATCCTGTCCTAAAGAAACGAGAGACCTTATTCTGATAACCCCATCCTGATGGAAAACCCGAACCAGTCCTTAAGAACCAATCCAAATCCTGTCAAAACCCGACCTGATCCTGAGAATCATGAACTAATTTGAAATCCTATCCTTAGAAAAGCGCTGAAATCCAAGATTCGTGGGGAAAACCGGAAACAGTTCCAATACCTGTTGTTAAAGAACCAACTGTTTGTCTGTACCCTCCTGCTAAGTTTTAACCGGTTTAGCAGGAGGTACTCCCCAGGAGGCGAACATGCCAATCCTCCATTTACTCCTCATCTTTCCTAGTCCAAGAGGGTTAAGAGAACAAGCCTTAAATATAAAAAACGGATCTTTGCCCAAAGACCCGAAAATGCATCTTTCATTCGACGTACATGCGCCGGATAACAATGATATTATTAAACCTTCCCGGAAAAAACCCATTTTCCCGGTAAATGAAAGGCTTCGTTATTATCTCCAGCTAAATGGCCGTGAAGTGAAACTGCCTGCTTCTTATGCAGATCTTTTGCATGTGTCCTATGCGGTACCCCTGAAGGATAAAGAAGGAAATAACAGTCTATGGGAAACGGTTTCTTACGACATGAAGCACTGGCAATACATTCGGGAAGGCCTGGTAAAAATGTATGCTATTTTGAAAACCGAAGGCGATCTGTCCTTCAGTAAACACCTGGATGTAGCCCGGGTGGATTTTTGCAGCTTTGCCAACTCCAGTCCATTTCGAATCCGCATAGTCAATAAGTTCAACGATAATTACGATCATTTTTATGTGAAACAGGCTGATGCTTCCCGCATATATGGTCTGGAACTGGAACATTTACTTTCACCCAATCGTATCCATTTTTTTACGCACCAGCAAACTTTGATTGAAGAACATATACCTGGAATTCCCGGAGATGTTTTCATTCAGAATTATTTACAGGAACCATCCACCAACAGGATCCGGTTCGCAAAAGAATTCGTAAAATTCAATGAACGTTGTTTTGTACGCCTGCTGGGAGATATGCGTTCTTATAATTTCGTGGTTGATATAACGCCGGATATAGAAGATTTTCAATACCGTATCCGTGCGATTGATTTTGATCAGCAATCCTATGAAGGAAGAAAAAATATGTACCTCCCGCAGTTTTTTAAAGAGAATAAACCATTTGTGGACATATGTATTAAATACCTCAACAGGGACTCTATCACTCAATATCAAACCGAAGAACGAACCATGATGGCATTTAGAGTCGCTTCTTCCCGGTTTCGGTTAATGTTGCTTTTGAATATCATGTCTGCTGATTCTATTTCCACGCCGGAAAAATTCATGCAACTGCGTGAAGAACTAGCTGCCGAATTTCAAGCACCTATATATTTAAAATGCCGATCCATGGGACAGCTCGTAAAAAGACAGCTAAAGCAGACTCTCCAGAAAAACCTGGCCCTCATTCAAAAAAGTATAGGAAAATTCCAGGACTAATGGTTTTAGATTTTGTAATACACCAAATTAAAATTTTGAAGATTTTCGATGGCCCGGGCTTCCCGGGCGGGATGGAAACCGTATCTTTGCGACCTTAAAAAGACAAGAAAAACAATCCCATGGCAAAATACAAAGCCGGCGTCTTATTCGGTGAGGAACTGGAAGCGCTATACCAGGATGCTAAGAATAATGAATTTGCCCTTCCTGCTGTCAATGTTACCGGAACGGACACAATCAATGCAGCGATGGAAGCAGCCGCAAAAGTTAACAGCCCCATCATCATCCAATTTTCCAATGGGGGCGCACAGTTCGTTGCAGGCAAAGGAATGCCAAACGATAAATTACAAGCCAATATAAACGGAGGTGTATCCGGTGCCCTGCATATTCACACTGTGGCAAAATATTATGGTGTTCCGGTGATTGTTCATACGGATCATGCGGCTAAAAAATGGCTCCCCTGGATCAGCGGATTGCTTGATGCAGGAGAAGCATTTTTCAAAGAAAAAAAACAACCCTTGTTCAGCTCTCATATGCTGGATCTGTCGGAAGAACCTCTAGAAGAAAATATTCATACTTCAGTGGAATTTTATAAGCGTATGAAACCCCTGGGTATGGCGATCGAAATTGAACTCGGTGTGACCGGTGGTGAAGAAGACGGCGTAGATAACAGCGGGATTGAAAATGACAAATTATATACACAACCGGAGCATGTGGCGTATGCCTATACAGAATTGAGCAAGGTGGGAAGGCTGTTCGGTGTGGCTGCTGCGTTCGGAAATGTTCATGGTGTGTACAGTCCCGGAAATGTGGAACTCCGCCCGATCATACTCAAAAACAGCCAGGACTATATTGAAAAACAATTTAAAACAAAGCCTAAGCCTGTTTATTTTGTTTTTCATGGCGGGAGCGGGTCCCCCCAGGTGCAAATACGGGAGGCCATCAGCTATGGAGCCATTAAAATGAACCTGGATACAGATTTGCAATGGGCTTTCTGGGAAGGCGTACAAAAATATTATAAGAAAAATGAAGCCTATCTTCAGGCTCAGTTGGGTAATCCCGAAGGTCCTGACCGTCCAAACAAAAAGTACTATGATCCCCGTGTGTGGTTACGTAAAGGAGAAGAAAGTTTTATCAGCCGCCTGGAAACGGCTTTTGAGGATTTGAATTGTATTAATCGAAATGCCTAAACTCAGGCACGTCTCAGAGGCAACAGGTTTCAGCAATGCCGGGAACGGCGAATAATAATTAGAGTCTTTTATTATTATTCGCCGTTTGATTTTTGTGATAAATCACTGGACAAGTTTTTTTGGTTTCCCAGTATTCGCCATTCAACGTCCCTAATCAACCGTATAAAAAGCTTTAAGCCACCTGTTTCATGCTTTAGGCTTAATTATCTATTTTCAAAGCATGAAATCGATATTCAGTTTTTTGATATGTATGCTGATCGCGCGCATGGGCTTCTCCCAGTCACCGGCAACTCCGGTCACCAAAAAAAGTGATACTACTGTTAAACATGTGCAGAATGGTTCGCCTAAAACAAGCCCGAAGCCATATAAGGAGGTGATCACGGAAAAAGCAATTACCCAACATGGATTGTTTACTGTTCATAAAGTAGATGAAAAATGGTATTTCGAGCTACCGGATTCTCTTTTAAATCGTGAAATACTGGCTATAACCCGGTTCAACAAATCTCCGGCAGGCAGCCGTTCCTACGGCGGAGAAAAAGTGAATGAACAAACGATCCGCTGGGAAAAAGGCCCTTCCGATAATATCTTTTTACGCGTCATGACAATTGTCAGTGTAGCTCCTGATTCTGCCCAGCCTATTGCACAGGCGGTCAGAAATTCAAACGTAGATCCGATTGCTGCCGCGTTTGACATTAAAGCCTATGGTAAAGATTCAAATAGTGTAGTGATTGAGGTTACTGATTTTTTCAAAATGGATAACCAGCCAGTCAGTCTCAGTCCCGACTTAAAGAGAAGATATAATCTGGGCGGAATATCTTCTGACCGATCATTTATTTCCTATATACATAGTTATCCTCTTAACACTGAAGTACGTACACTGAAAACATTTACTTCATCGCCCACAACTGCCGGCTCCGCTCTGGGTGGGTCTGCCAGTCTGCCCGCTGCCGATGTAGCAGGAGCCGTTACTATGGAATTGAATAATTCATTTATTATGCTGCCGGCTGTACCTATGCGCAAAAGACTATACGATCCAAGGGTAGGTTACTTTGCAAGCGAATACGTGGTCTATACAGATGCCTCGCAGAAAGCGACCACCAGTACTTTTATCAGTCACTGGCGCCTGGAACCCAGGAATGAGGATTTGGAGCGATGGAAAAAAGGGGAACTTGTTGAACCAAAAAAACCTATTGTTTTTTATATCGATCCGGCTACACCCAAACAATGGAGACCCTACCTGATTGCAGGAATCAACGACTGGCAGGTTGCTTTTGAAAAAGCCGGGTTCAAAAACGCTATCATGGGAAAAGAATGGCCCGAAAATGATAGTACGATGAATTTGGAGGATTCCCGGTTTTCAATTATCCGATATTTCGCATCTGACATAGAAAACGCTTATGGACCACGCGAGACCGATCCAAGAACCGGTGAAATCCTAACCAGCAATATTGGATGGTATCACAATGTAATGAAGCTTCTGCATGACTGGTATTTTATACAAACAGGGGCGGTCGATCCTCGTGCGCGCAGAATGAAATTTGATGATTCCCTCATGGGCACACTAATCCGCTTCGTGTCATCACATGAACTGGGACATGCGCTGGGTCTCCGCCACAATATGGGAAGCAGCAGTCTGACACCTGTCGAAAAACTCCGTGACAAAAACTGGGTAGAAGCAAATGGTCACACTTTTTCGATCATGGATTACGCCCGGTTTAACTATGTGGCACAACCCGAGGATCATATAAGCCCAAAAGGATTATACCCGCGAATCGGGCCCTACGATAAATGGGCAATACAATGGGGGTACAAATTATTACCGGATTCCAAATCTTCTGAGGAAGATAAAAAACTACTGAACCGATGGATCATCGACAGTCTGAAAGCCAATCCCAGACTTTGGTTTGGAGGAGAAGGACAAAACCTTGACCCCCGTTCACAAACCGAGGATCTCAGCGATAACGCAGTAAAAGCCAGTGAGTATGGAATTCTGAATTTGAAAAAAATAATTGTCCAGCTTCCGTTATGGACGATAGAAGAAGCCGATACATACGATAACCTGGAAGATATGTACACGCAATTATTAGGGCAGTTTAGCCGGTATATGAATCACGTGACTAAAAATGTGGGTGGTATTTATGAAACATTAAAAAGCGTTGAGCAACCCGGGGATGTGTATGAACCCACGCCCAAACCCATCCAGATTCAGTCTGTTATTTTCCTTCAAAAGCAATTATTTGAAACTCCCTACTGGCTGCTGGATAAAAATATTTTGAATAAGATCAGCAGCCCTTCTTCCACTGAAATGGTTGCGAATACGCAGGGCGGTATATTAAATGCCCTACTATCCACTTCAAGGCTATTTCGAATGGAAGTGATGAGTGACCGCTATGGCAAATCTGCTTACGGCCCGCAGGATTTGATTACGGATCTTGAAAAAGGTTTATGGAAGGAATTAGGTAGTCCGCAGAAAGCAATTGATCCATTCCGTCGAAGCCTGCAAAAACAATATGTGGATATCCTGATTTCGCTAATGAACCCTTCGCAGCCATCCTTACCTGCCGGTTTTCCACGGGGATTAATTATATTATTCGGAGCAGATATCAAAAATACAGATATCCCGTCAATTGCACGTGGTCATCTAACGGCATTGCGCAACCGCATAGTAGCAGCAGCCAGTGCTTCCACAGACACCTTAAGCAAATATCATTTGCAGGATGTTGCAGAAAGGATCCGGCAGGCGTTAAATCCAAAATAATTTACCAGAGACCGGATAATCCTTTCCAAAATTCCGACCTGATTCTCCGGCTTATCGGATCAACTTGTCTGTAATCTGCGTCCAATATTCCCGTTTGGCGGCTGTACATGTAACAGGGCTGCCGCAATAGGTGGTAAATCTGTCGTATGGACAAACGCAGCCTGTGCGCCCTGTCGTATATCCCGGCCCGGGCCTGTCTGCTTCTTTAATCCAAGGTATCTGCATTAGCAGCTTGTCCTGTTGACCAAATGCATTAATTTTACGGCAATTTTAACCAATGTACAAGGATATATGGCAGATATTTTCGAAAAACTGACGAGGCACAATGGTCCCATAGGTCAACACCGCGAAAGGGCCCATGGTTATTTTGCATTTCCAAAACTGGAGGGTGATATTGGAAGCCGTATGAAATTCCGGGGTAAGGATATGATCGTTTGGAGTCTTAACAATTATCTCGGTCTTGCAAATCATCCGGAAGTGAGAAAAACAGACGCTGAAGGGGCAGCCATTTATGGGCTGGCTTCGCCCATGGGTGCACGCATGATGAGCGGAAATAGCAACCAGCATGAACAACTTGAAAAAGAACTTTCAGAATTTGTTAGCAAAGAGGATACCGCCCTGCTGAACTATGGTTATCAGGGAATGGTAAGTATTATCGATGTATTGTGCGGACGGCACGACATCATCGTATATGATGCAGAATGCCATGCCTGTATCATTGACGGGTTGCGTCTGCATGCAGGTCACAGATATGTTTATAAGCACAACGATCTCGCTGACTTCGAAAAGCAGATTCAACGGGCAAATGCCCTGATTGATAAACAAGGTAGCGGAGGAGTGCTTGTAATTACGGAAGGAGTATTTGGCATGGCCGGCGACCAGGGAAAATTAAAAGAAATCGCCGCTTTAAAACCTAAATATAAATTTCGCCTGTTAGTAGACGATGCACATGGATTTGGCACCCTCGGTAAGACAGGAGCCGGTGCAGGAGAAGAACAGGGAGTTCAGGCAGAGATTGATTTATATTTTTCAACTTTTGCCAAATCAATGGCATCCATCGGTGCATTTGTTTCAGGAGAAAGACTTATCGTCGATTATATCCGTTACAACATTCGTAGCCAGATTTTTGCAAAGAGTTTGCCCATGCCCCTCGTGCTGGGAAATCTAAAAAGGCTGGAACTATTAAGAAGTAATCCCTCATTAAAGGAAAAACTTTGGAGCAACGCTACAAAACTCCAGGCAGGCTTACGTAAGAAAGGATTTGATATCGGGAAAACCGACTCCGTGGTAACACCGATTTATATGAAAGGAGATGTGCCGGAAGCAACCGCTATGGTGATGGACCTGCGGGAAAACTATGGCATATTTTGTTCCATCGTAGTCTATCCCGTTATTCCGAAGGGCCACATCATTTATCGACTGATACCAACAGCTGTTCATACCGATCAGGATATAGATGCCACATTGGCCGCCTTCGAGGCCACCAAAAAGAAATTGGATACAGGTGAATATAAAGTGGAGGCAATCCCAGATATGGCTGAGGCTTAATCAGTTATGAAAATAGTAAAGCAGGTTTAACATAAAAACCTGCTTTTTTCGTTTTATAAGGGCTTGGCTGTGAATGTGGGAGCCAATTCGTTTTTTTAGGTGAAATAGAGAGCATAGTTCTTAGCCTGCCCCAATAGCCCCTATTCCTGATGCTCCTTCGAAATACCATAATGCTGCTGCTGCTGGCTTCCTGCCACTGTTATGGTAATGACTCACTCCCATCCAAAGATTCCGGCACCGTTACGATTACACTCCAGAATGCTGCTGACAAGCTATCTAAAATTGATTCTGTATTCGTCATATTCGATCGGTTTGATCTGCGAGGTGCCGGAGTCATTAAGCAGGTCTTTTACCCGGATTTGGAAAATCAAATACGGGTCAGTTTGCCAAAGGGCAAGTACTACGTTAATATTTATTGCCTGGGAATTTACAATAAGGAAGGTTTCGATCGAATTGTTTTAGCAAAACCCAGAAAGAATCATAAAATATTCCTGCGGCTGCAGGCATCCGCACTATATCACCGGGGCACGGCGAGATTACCGGTTGAACACTTCGACCCTTCTCATCTGGCGATCTTCAAATATGGGAATAACTAGGCCTGTAACTTCGCTCTGAATTCTGGTAATAAAAAAGCCTCCTTGTTGAAGGGAGGCCGCACTAATCAAATACCATTAACCATTAAACCTTATCCTATGAAAAGTCAAATATAAAATTTTAGCGTATGCAACATTGTTACACCACTGATAATTTTTTTTTAGACTGGTTAAATTGATACATATCAACTTAAAAACTGCTACTTTGTAATTTCAAGAATAACTGAACATGCGAAAAATAATTGTTGCGATCACCGGCGCCAGCGGTTCGATTTATTCAAGTATACTTGTCGACAAGCTGTTGGCAATCCGTTCCCAATGGGAGAATGTTTCCCTGGTGATGAGCAGGAACGCCCGAATGGTCTGGGAAACAGAACTGGGCAATCAATCATTTAAGGATTTCCCTTTACCTGTTTTCGAAACAGACAACTTTATGGCACCCTTTGCATCCGGTTCTGCCCGATTTGACACTATGATTATTATACCCTGCTCAATGGGTACCCTGGGCAGAATTGCCACCGGGATCAGTACCGATCTGATCACACGTGCTGCGGATGTAATATTAAAGGAAAGAAGGAAATTGATTTGCGTCATCCGCGACACCCCATATAACCTCATCCATATTCGTAATATGGAAACCGTTACACTGGCCGGAGGGATAATTTGCCCGGCCTCTCCTTCCTTTTACAGCAAGCCAACAACTATTGAAGCATTGGCTTCTACGGTTGTTGATCGCGTCATTGACCTGGCAGGATTTGATTTGAAAAGTTACCGATGGGGAAACGAATGATGCCCTCCTTTCCAGAAATTCGTTTGTTTATTTTCGTTAGCACAGACCTCTCGCGGCTTTAAACCCGGTCATTGCGTCAGATTCACTTCTTCCACTCCGGGGTGTTTGGATTTATCGAAGATAAAACTGGCATCAGTTAAATTGGCGTTCCCATTTAGATTGTTGATCGTGTAAATATACCGGTTATTGTTTTTGTCGAGCATCTTTCCGGAACTTACTAAATGTGATTTTTTGTCTACATATAGATAAACTTTATGGAAATTCTGAGTCTTGTCAATTGGTGTCATTTCTATTTCTACAACAGTCTTAGTACCTATTTTCTGTTCACCATTCACTTTATATAAAAAGTCCTTATCGTAAAAATTTGTGAATAATTTCTGTGGAGACAGTGTATTGGATGAGGGATCTACTTTGGTAATGGTCACTTCGTTGGCAGACTTATCATAAGTCCATATAGTTTTCCCGTCGCAATATATTTCCTGTCCTGTAATCTGGACAAAATATTTATTTCCCTTCATGTTGACCATTCCCTTTTTTGTACCCTGTGAATTGCCCTGTCCATCCTGGATTTGCAAGGTGAATGAAGCTTGTACTGATTTGTAGGATTTTATTTTTGCCGAGGCCTGGTCCAAAATCTTTTTTGCCGCGGGGTCGCTGGATTGGGAGAAACAGGTTGACAGGCTCAGGAAACAAACAAAAAAACTGAGTATCACTCTCATATGGGAAATTTGATGAAAACGGGGGCAAGATATGCCATTCAAATTGCAATCGTTATGCCATCCATGTTAAAAGTAATTCAG
Source organism: uncultured Bacteroidota bacterium (assembly GCA_963741345.1). Lineage (GTDB taxonomy): Bacteria > Bacteroidota > Bacteroidia > Chitinophagales > Chitinophagaceae > Puia. Next base: position 15,563 of record CAVUHS010000003.1, on the reverse strand, counting down.
CTAAGCGTTCATTTGTGCCAGATATACTGACAGTTCCGCTTCCGTTTTTATGATTACTTCCCTTACTTTACTTCCCTGATTAGGACCCACTACTCCAGCGGCCTCCAACTGGTCCATAAGCCGGCCGGCCCTGTTATATCCCAGTTTCATGCGGCGTTGGATCAAGGAAGTGGAACCTACCTGGTTCTGCACTATAAGCCTGGCTGCATCTTCGAAAAGAGGATCCCGGTTAGATGCATCGAAATCCCTGGCATCGAGGTCTTTTTCATCAACATATTCAGGCAACAAAAAAGCCTGTGGATAGCCCTGCTGTTTACCAATAAATTCAGCAATTTCTTCAACTTCCGGAGTATCTACAAATGCACATTGCAAACGCGTTATCTCTCCATTGTATGATACCAGCATGTCGCCCTTACCGATTAATTGCTCTGCCCCACCAGTGTCAAGGATTGTCCTGGAATCTATCTTGGAAGATACTTTAAATGCAATGCGTGCAGGGAAGTTGGCTTTAATAGTTCCTGTAATAATGTTTACAGAAGGCCGTTGGGTTGCAATAATCAGATGAATACCCACCGCCCTGGCCAACTGGGCCAGCCGGGCAATCGGCATTTCGATTTCCTTCCCGGCTGTCATGATCAGGTCAGCAAATTCATCAATAACCAGAACAATAAACGGAAGGTACTGGTGCCCCTTTTGCGGATTCAGTTTTCGCTTGATAAATTTATCATTGTATTCCCGGATATTCCTCGTTCCAGCTTCTTTTAAAAGGTCATACCGGTTGTCCATTTCAATACAAAGAGCATTCAACGTATAAACCACTTTTTTGGTGTCAGTGATAATGGGTTCCTCTTCTCCTGGAAGTTTGGCAAGGAAATGCTTTTCAATAATACGGTATAAGCTCAATTCAACTTTTTTGGGATCCACCAGCACCAGCTTAAGCTGTGACGGATGTTTTTTATACAGAAGTGATACCAGTATTGCATTTAGTCCAACTGACTTACCCTGGCCGGTCGCACCTGCCATCAATAAATGTGGCATAGTTGACAAATCGACGATGAAGTTCTCATTGTCTATTTTCTTTCCGATGGCAATGGGAAGATTGAATGCACTGTGCTGAAATTTATCTGAAGCGAGCAAAGTGCGCATACTCACGACCGTCTTCTTGACATTGGGCACTTCAATACCAATCGTACCCTTTCCGGGGATCGGAGCTATTATACGGATACCAAGTGCAGACAAGTTAAGTGCAATGTCATCCTCCAGGTTTTTGATGCGTGAAATACGTACTCCCGGAGCCGGCACAATCTCATACAGGGTAACTGTCGGACCTACTGTAGCGCTGATCTTCTGAATATCAATATCGTAATTTTTAAGTGTGCTGATGATCTGATTTTTATTATTTTCCAACTCCGCCGGATCCTGAATGATCTTGTCATTGCCGTGTGCCTGTAACAAATCCAGCGTCGGGAATTTATAGGATCTCAAATCCAGGGTAGGTTCATAATCCGGCATCGCATCCGGTTTGGAGGAATCTATCGGCAGCGCTGGTTTATCAATTACTTGCTCTGGAACTGCTTTGATTTCCAGTTCAAGCGGGTTTGTATCCGGAATAACTCTTTTTGGAGGTTTAGTAATGGCGACCGGAGGAATCGTCTTAATGAGTGGTTCTTCCCGTATGAACGGCGCCTGAATGTCGGGCCCGGGTTCTTCTTCAGTAAAAATCAATGGAACGGATTCCTCGCTTTTTAATTTATTTTTTTTATTCTTCAATATGGGCTCTTCTATAAAAAGTAAAGCACCGGTATCTGATTCAGGAATACTTTCGGGTTCCACACCCGCGTTTTTATTTTTTATTGCCAGGTCGGGTATTTTGAATTCAGGATTAAATCTCCAGATAAAATAAGATAGGGCACCAGCGAATAAAATACAAGCCGTGCCAATCTTGCCCAGAAAACGCACCATCCAATCGCTTGCCATATTACCAAATGCACCACCCCACGGAAAAGCAACGCCGCGGCATATGAAAGCAAGGGTGGTTGACAAATAAACCAGTCCGATCAATACATACCGAAGATTTCGGGTGATTGAAAAATATTTTCTGGCAAATAACCAGTTAATACCTGTTATGAAAAAAAATGAACAGATAAAATAGCTGGCAAGACCAAATCCTTCATAAAAAAAGAGATGCGAGACATATGCACCCAGCGTACCAAGCAGGTTGGCGACTTTAATATCATTCGAAGGGGCCAGAATGGAAATGCCATGAAATACCTTATCCTGGTCTTCACGCCAGGTAAACAGGTAAGATGTAAAGGATATAAATAAAAAGGTAGATATCAATAAGAATACAGCCCCCGCGATCTTATGCGTCCGCTCATCACGGATCACCTGCGAAACAGTAAGTTTAGCGTCCTTTTCTGTTTTCAGGGAAGCTGGACCGGAGGATTGGTTTTTCTTTGATTTTGAACGCTGGGCCATGACTACAAAGATATGTTAAGAAGCCCTTCCCCTCCATATGGCAATGGTTAAAAAAATCCATCCCAATATAAAACCAAGTCCGCCCAATGGCGTACAGATGCCCAGTACTGCCGGCACTGTGTTGCCGGTTGTCATTAGCGCTGATATGATAAAAAGTGAACCACAGAAAAGAAGAATACCAGCGATGAAACAATTTCCCGCCCGATTAATCCAGGCACCCTGGAATCTTTCGCCAAGTATGCCGGCAGACAATAACGCAAAAACATGATAAAACTGGTATCGAACGGCAGTTTCATACACTTCTATAGCTCCCAATGGCATCTGCTGTCTAAACTGATGCGCTAAAAAAGCACCGGCAATAACAGACAGCGCACCGAATAGACCGGCGATTTTAATAAATCTCGTATTCATTCTGGAAATTTGGCAGTACAGTTTGGTTTCACGTAGAAGCTCAAAATGGTCTCGTCGAATATTTGCAAATCACCTAATTATTTTCAAATTTTAAATTTTTATTGCAGCAAGCTGATAAAAGATTCCAACTCGGTGGATTCTTCATGCACCATCAGGTCTGCCTGCTCATAATACATCTTTCTTTCACTGAGCTTTCTGATAATATAAGCCCTTAATCCAGCTTCTGTAATTCCTCTTAACAGAGGGCGAGACAACTTTTCTTTCAGTAATCGCTGGTTCAGGGCCTCCAGGGAAGTATTCAGCCATAGCACTTTCCCATGCCGTTTCATAAAATCAATATTATTGAAGAAGCAGGGTGTGCCCCCACCGGCAGATAATACAAAATTCTCTTCCCGGTTTACCAGTTCTTCCAGGGTTTGCTTTTCCATATATCGGAAATACTCCTCACCCTTATTAGCGAAGATTTCCGAAATACTCATGCCTTCATTGTTTACGATCACGGCATCCAGGTCGTAAAAAGGAATTTTCAATTTATCTGCGATCCGGGTTCCCCAATGTGTCTTTCCGGATCCCATAAACCCGATCAGAAATATGCGCATTTTTTCTATTAATAACTCTGTGACAATTTAAGAATCGTTGATCGTGGACATGCCGGACGATCATTCAACGGTAATCTCCGAACTTTAATTTACATAAACGCGTTTAACCCGGTAACATCCATTCCCGTAATCAGCAAATGCACATCATGAGTACCTTCATAAGTGAGCACACTTTCCATGTTCATGAGGTGCCGCATAATCGGATATTCACCGGTGATACCCATTCCTCCCAGCATCTGCCGGGCTTCTCTCGCAATATTCGTAGCAATCTCACATCCGTTTCTTTTTGCCATGGACACCTGCGCGGGCGTGGCTCTCTTTTCGTTCATTAGTACCCCCAACCGCCAGTTCATCAATTGAGCTTTGGTAATTTCAGTTATCATTTCGGCCAGCTTTTTCTGCTGTAACTGAAATCCCCCGATGGGTCGGCCGAATTGGATGCGTTCCTTACTGTATCGCAAAGCGGTATCATAACAATCCATCGCTGCACCCACAGATCCCCAGGCTATGCCATATCGCGCTTTTGTCAAACAACTCAGCGGACCTTTCAAGCCCTTGATTTCAGGAAAAATATTTGCCTTTGGAACTCTTACATTGTCAAAAACCAGTTCCCCCGTTGCAGAAGCCCGAAGACTCCATTTTCCATGGGTAGTAGGAGTGGAAAATCCTTCCATTCCCCGCTCAACCACCAGACCCCGGATATCACCTTGTTCATCCTTGGCCCAAACCACCGCAACCTGGGCGAAGGGTGCATTACTGATCCACATTTTGCTACCGTTCAAAATGAAATGCTCACCCGCATCCCTGATATTACTCAGCATACCACCGGGATTGGAACCATGATCTGGTTCAGTAAGTCCAAAACATCCCAACCATTCCCCCGAAGCAAGTCTGGGAAGCAGCCTCCTTTTCATTTCTTCTGAACCATATGCATGAATCGGGAACATTACCAGTGATCCCTGCACAGAAGCTGTCGAACGAACTCCGCTGTCTCCTCGCTCCAACTCCTGCATCATCAGACCATAACTGATATAATCCAGACCACCACCTCCATATGATTCGGGTATCGTAGGGCCAAAACAGCCCAGATCCCCCAGTTGTTTCACGATTTGCTGAGGAAACTCAGCTCTTTGTGCAAATTCCTCTATGATCGGACTGATTTCTTTTTTTACATAAGAACGCACAGATTCACGAACAAGTTTGTGTTCTTCTGTCAGCAATTCGTCTAACAAATAATAATCCGGACTTTGAAAAACATCAGTCTTAGAGGCCATAATAATAAAGTTGGATGCGAAAATACCCAATTAAGCCTAAAGGTTAAAGCCAAAGGCTGAAAGCGACCCATTGAGTTACATCCGCTATGTGGAAAGCGCTGAAGAACGATTCAATCAATGCCTTAAAAAAACACTTATTGCCTTGGGATGACGCGCATATGATGCTCCTTAAGGGCTCATATGAAGCTCTTACAAATGAAGATGACTAAAAGGACATCAACTTTGAATTAATTACCAAACTCAAATTTGTGTCACAATTATCTTATTGATGATCAATATATTATACCATTTCTGCCAAAATGGATAAATCGGGATTTGACCTTCGGATTAGTCAGTACATGATTTTAAACGGTTGATGCAACATCCTGCTTTTCTTTGTGTACTTAATATAGGAAAATAAAAAAGGGATATTGGAGTTAACGGCACCCATACAAATTGACGAGCTGGTGGAACGATGCAGACAGGGCGACAGACGCAGTTTTGGCGAACTGTACCAGAAGTATTCCAAAGCTATGTACAACACCAGTCTGCGTATTGTTAACCATACCGCCGACGCAGAAGATGTTTTGCAGGAATCATTTGTTGATGCATTTGCTGCAATAGACAGCTTTGGATATAAATCAACATTCGGTGCGTGGCTTAAAAGAATTGTGATCAATAAGTCCATCAATGCCCTGCGAAAAAGGAAAATGGACATCATAGATATAGAAAAAACACCAGCCGTTCATTTCCCTGAAGAAGAAAAATATGATGAGGAGGAAATAAATTTCAAAGTAGAAGAAATAAAAAAAGCAGTGAAAGAATTGCCAAACGGATACCGGACAGTATTAAGCCTTCATCTTTTTGAAGGATATGACCAGGAGGAAATTGCAGAAATACTTAAGATTTCTCATGCAACGGTCAGGACACAATATATGCGTGCTAAACAAAAATTATTATTACTTATAAAACAAGGAGGCTTATCATGAGCAGTCCATTAGAAAAATTTGTTCTGGAAAACCGGGAAGAGTTCGATGCAGACTCGCCAGATCCCCGGGTATGGGAAAAAATCAGGGAGAGGATGAACCCGGAGGCGGACAAGGTAAAGCCGATACGCTCCTTGCCTTTCAAGCGCTGGCTTGCCGCTGCTGCAGCAGTGGTACTGGTGGGTCTGACATCTCTGATTTATTATTCCCTGCATCAGAATAAACAACAGGACATTACTACCGGCAAACTCCAGCAACCAGTAATTAATAATAACCTGCCAAAACCGGATTCTCCTGCGAATATCGCTAAAACGAATACGGTGGTACAGCCACCGGTTAGCCAGAACCTGCAGAATCCATCATCCTCAAATCCGGTGTCTACTAAATCTCCGGATATCGTAGACAATAAAGAAATGTTTTACTATGCGAAGCTGATTGAACTCAAACACGAGGAATTAAAAGCACTCGAAAAGGATGAACCGCTATTGTACAGGCAGTTCTCCGGGGATGTGCAGAAGCTGGACAGCGTATACCATTCACTCAAAACCCAGTTACCGAACAATTCCAACCGGGAACAGGTAATTGAAGCGATGATTTCAAACCTTCAGCTTCAGATCGGATTATTGAACAAACAGTTGGACATTATTAAACAAATCAAACATTCTAAAAAATCAGCGTATGAAAAAGCTTATAAATCCGTATAAAAGGCTCGTCATTCTTGCCTTTACGCTGGCCCCTTTACTGAGCCTGGCCAATGATGGAGATAATGTGGAAAAAAAACGGACAATCTCCAAAACCTATACTGTAGGCCCGGACGACAGGTTATCCATCGAAAATTCATTCGGCAATGTAACCGTTACCACCTGGGACAAAAACACGATACAGGTTGATGTTGAAATCGGCGTACATGCGTCAAGCGATGAAAAAGCCCAGCGGATGATGGATGAGATCAATGTCACAGATCACCAGGGCGGCCAGGATATCTCATTTAAAACTGATATCGGACGCATGTCAGGCAAGGATAAAAATTACAATAACAATGACAACGTCAGAAAATTTTATGTTGATTACAAAGTAAGTATGCCTTCGAAAAATGCGTTGCGGGTCGAAAACAGTTTTGGAAAAATCAATATCCCGGACTTCGCAGGAAGTGCCAGTCTCACAAGTAAATTTGGAGAACTGACCACTGGTAAAATTCCTAATGCCAAGCTGATCCATGTAGAATTTGGAAGGGCTGAAATTGGTCCGCTGAACAATGCGGATGTTATCTTCAAATTCAATTCCAGATCTTCTGTAGCTGGAATAGGCGGCAATTCAAAAGTAGATATTCAGTTTTGCAGCCAGGTTAGTATTACGGTCGATAATTCGATCAGGGAACTTTCTCTCTATCAATCATACTCTACGATTAACCTGAAAGTTCAGGATAACTTGTCAGCGCAGTTTGATGTCTACACCAATTTTGGAAGTTTCAAGAATAAAACGGATTTTAACATTTCTGAAGAAAATGAGGATGACAACTCGGGACCAAAGTTTGACAAGAATTATTCCGGAAAAGCAGGTGGCGGAACGGCTAAAATCAAAATCAAAAGCAGTTTTGGAAATGTCAAAGTGTACAATGTAAATGACAAAAACGCGGACAAGGAAAAATCCAAAGACGATGAAAAAGATGATGACAATGATGAGGACAAGGATGAAGGAAAAGTGAATTTATGAGTAAGAATTAAAATTATGAGGGAGTTGAACAATGTAACACTTTATTCCTCGAAATCCAACGTTCAGCGTGCCATGGCCGCTGAACTTTTTTTTTACTTTTTTACCAATAAATATAATCCCATTTCAGTGGCATATCCGCTGGCAACCTCTCCTGCCTTTTCCGCAAAATCCTCCCCGGATCCGGCATAAATAATCGCACGGCTGGCATTGACCAACAAACCGACATCTTTATTCATAGCCTGTTCAGAAATTTCCTTTAGACTTCCACCCTGCGCCCCTACACCGGGAACCAGGTAAAAATGATCAGGTGCAATGTTACGGATGCGGGAAAACCACTCTGCCTGCGTAGCTCCTATCACAAACATAAGGTTTTCGGTTGTGCCCCACTGTGAAGCTTTTCGGATTACGGATTCGTAAAGTAGCCCACCTTCGTGGGCCTGCAATTCAAAATCTGATGCACCGGTATTGGAGGTAAGGCCCAGCAGGATTGTCCATTTCCCCTTGTATTCAAGAAATGGACGAATGCTGTCTTCTCCCATATACGGGGCAACGGTGACTGCATCAAATGCGAGTTTTTCAAAAAATGTTCTCGCATATAGTGAAGAAGTATTCCCGATATCCCCGCGTTTGGCATCGGCTATTTTAAAATGTGACGAGGGAATATAATCCACCGTTTTCTGCATACTCTCCCATCCTGCAGATCCGGACACCTCATAAAATGCCGTATTGATTTTATAGGCAACACAATAGTTAATGGTTGCATCGATGATCCTTTTATTAAATTCAAATACCGGATCTGATAACCCTTTCAAAAAACGTGGTACTTTCTCCGGGTTGGTATCCAGGCCCACACAAAGATAATTTCCATTTGACCGTATCTGTTTGATGAGCATGTCCCGGGTCATGAGTTGATTTTATTTTGATTACTCATTGCCATGGCGATTTTGCGGGCATCCGGATCCAGCCGCCGAGTTTTGAAATAATATTCGCATGTGACTGTTTATCCCTGTTCTGGCTCAGTTTAAATACATGGCGCACTGAGAGTACTTCAATTTCAAATGCCACAATGGCCTGCATCATTTGACTCACGTATTCCGTATCCATACTTTGTACCAGGGAAGGAGAACCGGGTGATTCGAATTTTTCAGTTAAACTGGTCAGTAACCGCAATAGAAAATCAGTATCCTGAAAACGAATAGTTCCGGAAGCCTGCACTGACTGGTAATTCCAGGTGCTCGCGATTTGCTTATTTTCATACCAGCTGGCACTTACATATGAATGTGCGCCGGAAAAAACAACCAACACATCGGGATTCTGAAAAAATGCATTCGTATGATCCTGCTTTTTCATAAAATGACCCTGCAGGAATAATTTATCGCCCCTCTGCGAAAACAGGAAAGGAATCTGGGTCGCCACCGGTTTATTGTTCCGATCTACTCCGCAGACCAGTGCGAAAGGATGGGCCGTCATATACGCCAGCACTTCTTCCGGATGTTCTGCCTTGAAATATGGTATATCGTACATAGGAAGATTACGCGACTACTAGCTCAGCCCTTTTTTCAGTATTGATATTTGCATTGATCATCGCTATACTGCGGGCTGCATTTCCGGCAAATTCCTGGAATGCCTTTTTTGCATCTGAGTTACTGCTGATCATTACCGGTTTGCCTTCATCACCCCCCTCCCTTATACTTTGAATCAGCGGAATCTGGCCAAGGAAAGGTATGTCATATTCTTCCGCGAGCCTTTTGCCTCCTTCCTTTCCAAAAATATAATACTTGTGCCGAGATGATTCCTCTGAAATAAAATAGCTCATATTTTCCACCAGGCCTATAATTGGTGCTTTCAACTGGGACTGACCAAACATGGCAATCGCTTTTTTAGCGTCTGCCAAAGCAACATCCTGTGGGGTACTCACTACAATTACGCCCGTAACGGGTACGGATTGCAACAAGGTAAGATGAATGTCGCCAGTACCCGGGGGCATGTCTACAACCAGGTAATCCAGGTCATCCCAAAATACTTCTGATATAAATTGTTTGATGGCAGAACTTGCCATTGGCCCCCGCCATACAACAGCATCTTTTTCATCCACGAGTAATCCGATGCTCATTAACCGGATTCCATATTTTTCCATGGGCAGGATCATGCCCTTACCATTTACAGTTTTCATCTGCGGTCTTTGTCCGCGAAGGCCAAACATAATGGGCACACTGGGTCCGTAAATATCGGCATCCATCAATCCAACTTTTGCACCGTCCGCTGCAAGAGCCAATGCAAAATTCGAAGCCACCGTACTCTTGCCGACACCGCCTTTGCCACTCACAACAGCAATAATATTTTTAACTTTGGGTAAAACAATTTCCGGATCTGTCCTTTTTGTATTCATCTCTGAAATGAAATTAACTTTGACCACTATCTCATTTCCGATTTGTCGATGAATCGCCTGTTCACAGGATTTTTTAATCATGTCTTTTAAAGGACAGGCCGGTGTAGTAAGAACTACAGTAAATGAAACAGATATTCCGTCAATCACAATATCCCTGACCATATTCAACGTTACCAGATCTTTACCAAGGTCCGGTTCCTGAACTGTACTAAGTGCCTGTAACACATTTTCAACCTTCATGCGCAATGTTTTGTTAAAAAGAAGAATCTGCCTGCAAAATTAGTCTATGGGGGCATTAATTTGTTAACGAATTACGGTTTATAAACTTTATTTTTGGCGCAGTTTTGAAAAAATTTCTACTATACTTCTTATTTCTGAGCCTGCCCTTTGCCCTGGAAGCCCAATTCGATAAATTGAAGGATTCCGTTGTACAATTTTATGGAGTTGTGATGACTGCAGACAGCCTGCAGGGTATTCCATCTGTAAGTATTGTTGTGAAGGGCCAGCACAGAGGTACTTTTACAAATGAGCAGGGCGTATTTTCCATTGTTGTGATGAAGGGGGATAAAATTGAATTCAGCAGTATCGGATATAAACCAAAACTTGTGGAAGTTCCCAAGACGCTGGAAGGCAACCAATGGAGCATCATTCAATTGCTGGTAACGGATACCATGTACCTTCCCGCAACAATCATCCGGCCAAGACCTACGAAAGAGCAGTTTGAACGCGATTTTGTAAATACAAAAGTACCTGACGATCAGATAGAGATTGCCCGCCAGAATAATAGTGCTGTGAAACGAAGGATCCTTGCACAGGGTATGCCTACCGATGCAAGGGAAGCTGCGAGTTATTATCTTGAAACAGAATGCGATAAAATACTCTTATACGGGTCAGGCTCCTCCGCAAAATATCTTTAACCCACTGGCATGGGCCGATTTTATTCAGGCCTGGAAACGGGGTGATTTCAAGAATAATAACTGATCGCGCCATCAGGCAGGTTTAATATGGATTATTCCCAAACCATCGAATATCTTTTTACCCGCCTGCCTATCTTCAGCAGAATCGGGGCTGCCGCGTATAAATCAGATTTAACGAATATCCGCGCCCTTAGTAGTCAACTGGGCAACCCGGAAAAAAAATTCAGATCCATCCACGTTGCAGGCACAAATGGCAAAGGATCCACCTGTCATATGCTGGCGGCCATATTACAAAAAGCAGGGTATAAAACCGGACTTTATACATCCCCGCACCTCCACGATTTCCGTGAACGCATCAGGATCAACGGACATATGATCCCTGAAAAAAATGTCGTTGACATTTACAGAACAGATTCAAAATTCTATTGAGGAGCTTGAACCTTCTTTTTTTGAAATCACCGTTGCCATGGCATTTGACTGGTTTGCCCGGGAACAGGTTGATATCGCGGTAATTGAAGTCGGACTGGGAGGCAGGCTGGACAGTACAAATATTATTATTCCTGAAGTTTCTGTGATTACAAATATCAGTTATGATCATATGGACCTGCTGGGTGACACTCTGCAAAAAATCGCTTTTGAAAAAGCAGGCATTATCAAACCGGGTATACCAGTTGTAATTGGCGAAGAGCAGCCTGATATTAGAAATGTGTTTCTGCAAGTGGCCGAAGAAAACGGATCTCCACTACATTTTGCGAGCCGGAATAGATTTCCTGGTGAATGGAGGACGGAGGAGAATTTCTTATTTGTTCAACTCACCGAAACACATAATAATACAAAGAAAAACTATTATCTCGACCTGCCCGGCTTATACCAACTCAAAAACATAGTTACGGTTGCAGAAGTAATTTCGATTCTAAATCAAAAAGGATACAATATCAGTGACGCTGCTATGCAACAGGGATTGAAACAGGTAAAGTCACTGACGGGGTTGCATGGACGTTGGGACGTCCTGCATGAAAATCCCCTGATAGTGACAGATGTTGGGCATAACGAAGAAGGAATGAAAGCCATTGCGAATCAAATTGAAAACACATCACACGAAGAGTTACATATTATTATTGGTATGGTGAAGGATAAAGCCACAGATAAAATCCTCCGCCATTTACCAGTGATGGCGTATTATTATTTTACGCGAGCCCAGATTCCACGGGCATTACCGGAAACAAGACCTTTCCAGAAACGCAGAAATACTGGGATTGAAAGGACAAACTTACCCGAATGTAAAGCTCGCTTTGGAAGCGGCCCTGTTAAAAGCGGACAGGAAAGACCTGATACTAATCTGCGGAAGTGTATTTCTTGCCGCCGAAGTGAATATCAAAGAACTTTCATTTTAGTGAACGCATAATACAGCGTTGTGACATGCATACTTTGGACAATTTTGTTTTCAGTCAATAATTTTTTTACTTCGTCCAGACTGAATAGATATATTTCAATCTCTTCGTTGTGATCCAGTTCCTGTTCTTTTTCATAATGCCCACCCGTAGCCAGGTACATATGCATCCAGTTATTATTCGTGGAAGGATTTGAAGAGGTCTTTCCAAGATATTCATAGTGTGAAAAGCGGTAGCCCGTTTCTTCGAGCAGTTCGCGTGCAATGGCGGCTTCCAGGGAAGTATCGCTGTCATCCACACACCCACCCGGAATTTCATAGCAGGTAACGTCCAGCGCATATCGGTATTGACGTTCCAGGATTATTTTTCCTTCCTGCGTAATAGCCACCGCTGTCACCCAGGTAGGAAATTCATATACAAAATAAGGATCGATGATTTTGCCGTCTGACGTTTCACAAACGTCCTTGCGCACAGTCCCCCAAACATCACGCGATAAATATTCCGAAGAAATTTTTTTCCAGCTCAGGTCCTTCATGTCTATAAATTATTGGCTATCCGAAATGCAAGAACATGGGCTGTATGATGTTTTCCGTGCCAGGCATACATTCCCAGCAAAAACCAGATTGTGACGGGTGAAGGTTTGCCCGGGTAATGAAGCGTACGGTTCCACTGTTTATGGCTGAGGTCCTTTATTGCGGCATATAGGCGGGCATGTAATGCGTGCAAAAGTGTGATGGAAACATTTACCGGGATATTTTGAACATCGTTGAGTTCAGCCCAAAGTTGTTCTTCATATGATTTAACTGTCACATTTTCTTCTGTTAAAGCGAGTTTAAATCGAACATAAGCATTCATATGGCTATCTGCCACATGATGCACCAGTTGTTGAATGGTCCATCCCCCCTCCCGGTATGGGCTTTGCAAATGCTGGGCGTCCAGGTTTTGTATGGCATATTCGAGTTCCGTCGGCAACTGACGAAGGCTATTGAGCCATTCCAGTTTAAGGGATTCCGAATAGGGTTTTGGCTCATATTTGCCAATGGGGTATCTGGGATCAGTCATGGCCTTATTATTTGATTAGCTATAATACGATATATCGTTATTCTTCCCTCCATTCCTTTCCGGTCATATGAATAAATACATCTTCCAGGTTGGCCTGTTTTACCTCCTTCGGTCTTTCGAATCCGGAAGCGACAAGATGATCGATGAGCCGGTCGGGCGAGTCCAGGGCAATAATTTTACCCGAGTCCATGATCGCAACGCGGTCACACAAAACTTCGGCCTCGTCCATATAGTGTGTTGTGATGATCACAGTTGTTCCCGCATTCCGGATTGCCCGCACAAGGTCCCAGAGATTTCTCCTGGCCTGGGGATCGAGACCGGTAGTGGGCTCATCAAGAAATATGATTTTCGGCTGGTTGATTAGTGTTGTAGCAATAGAAAATCTTTGCTTCTGTCCCCCGCTGAGTTCCTTGTATTTTGATTTGGCCTTGTCCAGCAGGTTTACTTTGCCAAGGAATTCCGAAGGTTTAATATCCCGGTTGTACAAACCGCCAAACAGATAGAGCAGTTCAGTCAAGTTCAGATTTGGATAATAGCCGGAGGTTTGCAACTGAACACCTATCTTTTTCTTAATCTCGTTGGGATTTTTGTCCAGGTCAATCCCGTCAACAATAACCTTTCCGGAAGTTTTTTCCCGCAGGGTTTCGATTATTTCAAGTGTCGTGGACTTGCCGGCTCCATTTGGGCCGAGCAATCCAAATATTTCACCCTGGTAAACATCGAAACTGATCTGTTTGACCGCTTCGAATTCGCCGTATTTTTTTGAAAGTTCCTGAACCGAAATGATGGCCTGCTTTTCCATGATGGGCAAGTTACGGCAAGCACTTTAAATGAAGGCACCGTATTTCATTACCTGGAAAAAATCTGGGTGAAATAAATATCCCCCTTTTTGTCGCGTGCATATCCAATCCCCGTGAGTGTAAAATTGCCTTCGATATTTTTTTTATGCCCCGGACTTTTCAGCCATCCATCAACCACTTCTCTTGCAGTCATCGGTCCCGAAGCTACATTTTCCCCGATCTCTGTACTTCCCAGGGACTTCTGAATGGTTTTGGCCCTGGAATTAAACCCGTCATGACCGAATTTAACTCTTCCTGTCGCCATATCATGGCTGTGTTTCGCCGCAAGGGAAGACTCCATGGAATTCAATTGGAGTGCCGGAAGATCATGCTGTCTGCGGTCATCATTTACATATTTCAAAATCTCCGATTCCATGGCATCATGTGGCATTTCTGCAGTCACGCCGGAATATGAGATACAAAAGACTAGTAGCAAATGAAACTTACATATGAAAAATGCCATAGTTCGCTAAAATTCCTTTTAAGATACGATTGATTTTTAAACCCTTTTTTATAGTACGTTTTTTTAACATAGTTATTGCGATCGCTAACCCCGTTATCTTTGCGCTTTTGCTAAATGTGCCTGTATGAAAGTATTTAAATTCGGAGGTGCCAGTGTTGATTCCGTTTCACGAATCCAAAAACTGCCTGCCATTCTGAAAAATTATAATACGGAAAAATTGCTGATTGTAATTTCCGCAATGGGAAAAACCACCAACGCACTGGAAAAAGTGGTAGAGGCCTTTTATACCGGAGAATCAGCCACTGCGATGGAGCGTTTCATTCAAATCAAAGAGCAGCACTTGCAGATTGCAAGGTCCCTTGGATTAGATGACAACAGCATTACTATTAAAACAATGAGGGACTTTTTCACTGAAGTGGAATGGCTCCTGCATGACAAACCGGTCAGAAGTTTTGATTATTATTACGATCAGATTGTTTGTATTGGCGAATTATTGTCGACATCTATCATCAGCGGCTTCCTGAATGCGTCCGGTATTTCAAATGTTTGGGTTGACGTCAGGGATATATTTGCAACAGATGATCAGTTTCGTGCAGCCGGCATTGATTGGGCGAAGACTGATAACCGGGTAACAATGCAAATCCTGCCGATATTCATTGAAGCGAATATTGTTCTTACGCAGGGCTTTATCGGCTCGACCGACGCCAATGAAAGTACCACGCTCGGCCGGGAAGGAAGTGATTACTCCGCTGCCATTTTTGCCAACATGCTGAATGCAAAAAGTCTTACAATTTGGAAAGATGTTAAAGGCGTAATGAACGCGGATCCCAAGGCCTTCAGCGATGCCGTTTTCATCCGCGAACTGGGATATGACGAAGTGATCGAAATGGCTTTTTACGGGGCCCAGGTAATCCACCCCAAAACCATCAAACCTCTTCAAAATAAAACCATTCCATTATATGTAAAATGCTTTCTGGATCCGCAATTACCAGGCACAATCATCCACGCGAAACACATCACCGACCTGCCACCCATCATTGTGCTGAAACAAAATCAGGTTTT
>CAVUHS010000002.1:0-539172 GCA_963741345.1 uncultured Bacteroidota bacterium | reverse complement strand
TTGTTGCTATTGTTTTTTCAAGTAGTGCAGCATTTGCCTGCACAGTATAAAATCCGGTTTGTCGTTAAAGATTTGACTGAAGTAAAACGGGACAGCATTTTTATTGCCGGAAATTTTAATCACTGGGAGCCGGCCCCGGACAATAAATATAAACTCGAGCCTTATGGCCAGAACGAAAAATCAATCGTATTGAATTTACCGGCTGGACACTATGAATACAAATATCATGGAGGTGGTTGGCTCAAAGTTGAAAAGCAATGGAACAGCAATGAAATTGATAACAGACGTATTGATGTGACAGGGGATACTGTTGTCCACGATGAGATTGCCGAATGGCGGGACATGTTTTTTAAGAATAAGCGACTGGCCCTTAGCAGGGTTAAGGATGACACGACAAGGATTCGGATTCTTATTTCGATGGCCGAAGCCTTTGGTTTTAATGCTGATCAAACCAATACCGACTCCGCTTTATATTATATCAACGAGGCGATGCAATTGCTGGTGGATATGCAGTCACAGAACAAAACCGGTCAATGGCAGAATTATATCGAGAACGTAATGTGGGCATCGTCTATTAAATCTTCTATATTATATAGTCTTGGCGATTATCCAGGAGCACTCGAATTGCATTTCCGGGTGCTGCAGCTTGCCCGGGAGAACAATAACTCGTTGAATATTGTCTGGACCATGATCAATATTGCCGTTGATTACAGATCTATGAAAGATTACGCGCACAGTTTGGACTATTGCAGAAAAGCCCAGGTTTTTTATTCGTCCATAGAGAGGACTTCCGATCCGATGTTTGCAAAATTCGACATGATGTTGTTTGGAACTCTTGCTCATAACTATAATGATCTTAACATACCCGACTCCACACTTTATTATGCCCGGCGAATGTTGCAAGCAGCAATAAGGGATGACATCGAAGTGGATATGGCTGGCGCCAGTCACCTGTTGGGTGATAATTTCGCAGCCAGGGGCATATCTGATTCTGCATTTTATTACTACCGGCTATCATTGTTGCATGCTTTAAAAACCAATATGATGCATTCAGTGGTTCTTTCCCGGAAGGGATTGTCGGAATTGTTTAAGGAAAAAGGGCAAATTGATTCGGCCTTGTTTTATGCACGGGCTGCCATGTCAGCAATCCGGGATAATCGAAGCCTGATACGGGCATGGTCGGAAAATCCGGATAGCTATCTGGCAGATTTAAGTCCCTTGTTGGCTGAACTATATAAAATCAAACAGCAGCCTGACAGCGCTTATAAATATCTCCAGCTTTCTGTTGAATTAAAAGATAGCCTGTTCAATCTCGATAAGCAAAGACAGTTCCAAAGCCTCACATTCACCGAGTCTATAAGAAAGCAGCAGGAAGAGCAAAAAGTAAACGAAGCAAGGCAGAAGTATGAAACACAGTTAAAGATGTATGGGCTCCTTGGAGGTATTCTTGTGTTGTTATTCTTTGCTATTATTCTATACCGGAACAATAAACAAAAGCAAAAATCAAATACGGTTCTGCAGGGTCAAAAAAAAGAAATAGAAAATGCGTTGGCAGAATTGCGCAATACACAGAAGCAGCTTATCCAAACGGAGAAGATGGCTTCGTTAGGAGAAGTCACTGCCGGCATTGCACATGAGATACAAAATCCATTGAACTTCGTTAATAATTTCTCGGAAGTGAATAAAGAACTGCTGGCAGAAATGAAAGATGAAATCGATAGGGGGAATTTGGATGGTGCAAAAGTAATAGCCAATGACGTAATAGATAACCAGGAAAAAATAAACCATCACGGCAAACGTGCCGATGCCATTGTAAAAGGTATGTTGCAACACTCACGTAGCAGCGCAGGGCAAAAAGAGCCGACAGATATAAATGCTTTAGCTGACGAATATTTGCGCCTGAGTTATCATGGCCTGCGTGCGAAGGATAGCTTTTTCAATGCAGCGATGAATAAACATTTTGATGCTGGCATTGGGAAAATGAGCGTCATTCCACAGGATATTGGAAGAGTACTGCTGAATTTATACAACAATGCATTTTATGCTGTAACAGAAAAAAAGCAGCAGCAGAGTGATGGATATGAACCAACAGTTTCAGTTAGTACCAAAAATCTGAATGATAAGATTGAGATCAGAATTAAGGATAACGGCTTAGGTATTCCGCAACAGGTAATTGATAAAGTATTTCAACCTTTCTTTACTACCAAACCAACCGGGCAGGGAACAGGATTGGGATTATCGTTGAGCTACGACATCATCAAAGCGCACGGCGGTAAAATAGAAGTAGAAACGAAAGAGGGGGAGTTTACAGAGTTGATTATTCAGTTGCCAATATGAGTATAAATTGAAGTATGCAGGATTTAATCTTATTAAGCGGCGATCAATAAAGAGATCACATGGAGTAAAAAGTGAGAATCCGGATGAATAGTCGTTCAAACATGCGTTTAAAACCACAAGGGATAAGCCTAAAATCGACGAACGTTAATAGGTTGATAAAATCTTCGGAACGGTCGATCAATTGAATTTCCCGCATACCGTAAGGATTTAGCCCAGG
The DNA here is from genome assembly GCA_963741345.1 of uncultured Bacteroidota bacterium. Taxonomy (GTDB): domain Bacteria; phylum Bacteroidota; class Bacteroidia; order Chitinophagales; family Chitinophagaceae; genus Puia. The sequence goes on along the minus strand of CAVUHS010000002.1, from coordinate 536,618 downwards.
AAAGCTCTAATCGTCAATGGCCCGGAAATAAGGGAAGCTTACAGTTACCCTGCGGTCCGTACATTTTGAAACTGATAAAAAAGGATGCTGCACCCAATTAAGGATACAGCATCCTGCTAAAAAACACTACAACGTTACTTCCAGTGTTCCGGTATTACCTGGAACATCGGTTGCAATGGCAGTGATTTTACTACCGGTCAGCACGGCATTTGCCTGCGTAGTCGTGTAGGTCCAGTCAACTCCATTTGTCCGTTGTACGGCATTGCCTTTTTCCAGCAGCGTGCCACTGGCAGCGAAGATCTCTACCATTACGCCTGTTACCCGGAAATCGTCTACCGCGCGAATCGTGATCGTGTTTCCAACCATACCAGTGTACGCATCGGTGCCGATGTTTTTTACGACGGGTGGAGACATGAAATCGGCAGCTGCCCTGCTAAACAGGTTTTGCCTGGGTTTCAACCTGGCGCTATAAGCATCCCTGATACCCTGGTCGGTTCCTTCCATTACCGACGTGGCATACTTTGCAGCCAGCGTGAAGTTTTCCTGTATTTTCAATTGTGCAGCTGTGCCCGGAGCCGTTCTTGCTTTAGGGGCTTTTGCTACTACTGTTTTGCCATCCCACTCGCGAAATACGAGCTCTTTTCCGATGGTACCTCTGAATTTTCCAGTTATGACACTGTTATTGGAATTTGCCATAAGGATTTGAATTTAAATGTTATAAAATTTTGTTTACACTATCTGTCACTGCCAGAGGAGAGGATTCCCGGGTCCGTTCCTCCCGGTAGGCCTGAACGGAAAGCTCCATTGTCAGTGACCGACAAAACAAAAGTAAATCACCCAAACCCCTTTTTTTAGAAAATGTGGACGGGGGATGACCAAACTTGTGAAGGGGTAAAACAAAAGGCGGGACGGGGTAAAACAAAACGGGGGACGAAATAATTAGTCTGAGGGGCAGGCTGTAAAGTTTTTCAGGAAAAAATATCTCCTAGTAGAATCTGATTAGTTCGGATTGCCTTCGGAATGGGTTCGGGTTGCCTATCCGAAATCCGGGTAGCCAAAGCGAAGGAACCCGATTGTCATTTCGAAAGATGTCTCCCATCTGATCTCTGATAAAAAATATTTTCTATATTGGAATTATTTTAACCCTAAAACTTATTCCATATGTTGGAGCCCTTTTTTATCAGGACTGAAGTCAAGAAAGAAAAAGTACTGAAGAAAGTAGATCCGATGCAAGTCATACGTTTGTCTACAGTAAAAAATTATACCTATATTTATTTGATCGATGACACGTTTTACTCGGTGCGCACGTCCCTGGTCAACGCATTGAAAAATTTCCCGCCTTATATGTTTGTCAAAATTGATCGTGCAGAAGTCGTTTCTGTTTTTTATATTGACAATATTGCCAAAGACCATTTGATAATGAATGGTAAAACAGTTTCCATTGCCCGGTCATATTACAAGTACGTCGTTGCTGGTATTAACATCATTGAGTAGGAACAATGGTTCCTCATTAATACAGAAATGGTATATTAATTTGAAACTGCACTCAGGTCGTACCAATCCGTCACCAATTCACCGCAAACCCACTGGAACCGACCCTCGGTACTTTTTGTATCGGAATGTAACCACTCTGCGCTAATTGCACTTTGTCGAATTGTGATTGAACCAGTTGGATAATCCCAAATTTACCAACAATCCAAAACTTCCATACTTAGATATATTAAAGTGTAACGAGTACTAATAAGGCTCCAGTGAACTTTGTTTGCGGGCAAATTGATGAGAACAATGGAAGACAATTGCTGAACAGCCGGATAGTTCTTTTAATCCGGTTGTATGACATTAATCATAGAATTTATAGTCTTAATAAACTAAATTTAAAGCAATATAAAGGGGCAAATAAAATGTCAGCACATGACAGACATCTTGCCGCTATTCTCTTTACTGATATCGTTTGCTACACGGCGATAATGCAGCATGATGAGGTCAGGGCAATGGAGTTGGTTAATCGTTATCACACTGTTTTAAAATCTTCCGTCAGTAGTCATTGCGGCAAAATCATCAACGATTATGGAGACGGCAGCCTTTGTACATTCCCCAGTGCCCTGGAAGCCGTAAACTGTGCTATTGAATTGCAGTCGATGTTCAGAGAGCAACCCGTTGTCCCGCTCCGGATCGGCTTGCACATCGGGGAGATATTTTTAGAAAACAGAAAGGTATTTGGTGATGGTGTCAATGTGGCTTCACGTATCCAGTCGCTGGGCCAGGCCAATACTATTTTATTTTCAGGGGAAATACTCAACAAAATCAAAAACCACCCTGAGTTTAAAACCATGCCCCTTGGAAAATTTGATTTTAAGAATGTGGATGATCCTATGGAAGTGTTTGCATTGGCCAACGAAGGGTTGACGGTGCCGAAGAGAAATGAAATGAGCGGTAAACTAAAGTATCAAAAATGGCCATTTACCCGGAAGGGAGTAGCGACAGCCTCGGCATTCATTATCCTGATCTTGCTGGCATTCCTGGTTTACCGGCAAACTTCAAACAAAACTAAATTTGAAACAATTGAAAAATCGATAGCCGTCCTTCCTTTTACTGATTTGAGCAGCACTCATGACCAGGGATACCTGAGTGAAGGTGTAGCAGATGAAATTCAGAACCGGCTCTGCAAATTCAACGACTTAAAAGTAGCCGGTAAAACATCCTCCTTCTCCTTTAAAGGGAAGAACCTGGACTTAAAGACAATAGGAGAAAGATTAAATGTAAAAAATATTTTAGAAGGCAGCGTGCATAAAGAAGGCGACCAGATCAGGATCAACATACAGCTTTCCAATTCTGCTACCGGCTTTTCCCTGTTTTCTGAATCCTATAGCAGTGATATGAAAAACATTCTTACCCTTCAATCTAATATCGCTATAGATATTGCTGAGAAGATTAAATCAAAATTATCTGCAAGTGAAAAGAAATTGCTCAACGTAAGGGAAATTAATCCAAGGGCTTATGAAACCTATCTAAAGGGCAGGGCACAGTTTGTAAATGGGCCTTTCAGTCACCCGGAAGATCTTTTCATGGCAAAAAAATATTTTGAAGCGGCCGTCGCCATGGATACCAGTTTTGCCGAAGCCTATGCTTTTTTGGCCATTAGCTTTTTTAATCTTTTTGATTGGGCTTATCCTGCGTCCGAACCGAATAAAAGGAAGTCGGCACTCGATTCCGCCCAGTTATTTGCCAAAAAGGCTATTTTACTTGATCCAAACAATTCCAGTGCCCACCTTGCCATGGGCAGCGTTTACTATCACCAGTTTAAATGGGTGGAGGCTGAGAAAGAAAAGAGAAAGGCGGTTGAATTAGACCCTGGAGGAGCATTTGAAAAATTTGAGCTGGCATCATTTCTGAGTCAATTTAATCAGAAAGATGAAGCCATTCAGCTGGATACACAAGGTATCCGCCTTGATCCACTGAATCCTTATAACAAGGCAAAATACGTGATGGATTTATTCCGGGTAAGACAATATGACGAATGTATACGTCAGGGTAAAATAGCACTTCTGGAAAACCCGAATTCCGGAGTAATTTATATGGCCCTGGGATATTGCTACTGGTGCAGGCAGGACTATGGTAAAACGCTTAATACATGGGCTAAAATGCATGAGCTTTCCGGCAATTACAAGCTCGCGGAGACCTTTAAAAATTCAGATTTTAAAACGGCTATGTATGCCATTATTAAGAGCATCAGTGAATTCGAAAATGGTACTGTAATTGATTTTGCAACTAAAGCCCTTGTTTATGCTTTACTCCAGGATAAAGAAAATACCTTTAAGTATTTGAATCTTGCCACTGATAACAATCAAATCTTTACTGCTTTGAGAACCAATCAGGCATTTGATTTCATCAGGAATGACCCGCGCTATTTAGTCGTGTATGAAAAATTTGGGTTTAAGGCTTATGATGACTATAAGGCCAGTGAGAAAAAATATCTATGACACCAACACGCCTGACTACCTAAAAAAAATGAAGTGCCCTCAAAATAATAATTAACCGGTTTTAATTTTTAAATATTTGATACGGGGTAAAAAGAACATACTCTTATTGCTGATTTCAATTGCCTGTATGGGGCACATTGATTGCATTGCCCAGCAACGCCAAAATGAAATCAAACCTCGTCAATACCGTGCGGTTCATTGGGGCATGGAAGATGGACTGGCCTGGTATTCAGGCAATCTCATAATAAAAGATGCGGAAGGTTTCATGTGGTTTGGCACTCAATGGGGCGGGCTCTGCCGCTTCGATGGGGCGGTTTTTAAAAAAATGATCTTTGATAAGAATAACAGGAATACAATCAATTCCGAAGGCATTATGGCATTTGTAGAAGACAGCCTGCACAATATCTGGATTGGGACTAAAAATGAATTATCCAGGTTTGATTTAAAGGCCGACACTTTCACCAATTTTGTTACTGTAATTGATCCCATTCATTCAAAAAGAACAGTTGTCCCTTTCTGGTCGACCAGGGACCTGGTATACTGTCTGGAATCCGATATCAATATCGTATCGTATAACATTCATTCCTTTCAAAGAAGGGTCCTGCTCACTATTACAGATTCGGAATATATACGGGTTGGAGGAGCAAGCCTAAACTATTCCATATTTGATTCGGCGTCAAATTGTCTGTGGATGCTTGAATTGTATGACCAAAATGAATACAAAGGGGGTTTATTACAGATTTCTTTGGGCGACAGGAAAAGAAAGCATTACACATGGCCCTGTTACAGGAATAATACCAGCCACAGGCATTCAGCCTTGGCCATGCGGCTTGACCGCAAAAGAAATTCCATCTGGATCAACAGCGGTGACGGGCTCCTTGAATTTTCCCTGGATGATAAGCAATTTCGCCATATTGATGCCCTGAATGAATTCGTCAAATTGAAAGACTACGACCGCAATTTAGGTATAGATATGGACAGGGATGGAAGGATCTGGCTGACTACAAATCCAAAAGGAATCCTCATTTATGATCCGGAAACCAATTTTGTCCGGCAACTCTTCACAGATCCTGATTTATTGAAAAAGACTGGCACTGGTAACTTTCCTGTTTATTGCGACCGGGAGGGTATTGCATGGACTTCCTATTGGGCGGGGGTGTCAGGAATTTATGAGTTCTTACCATTTAACCCGCCGGTAAAGCGATATGCAGGAAACCCAAAAAAGCCCGATTCATTAAGTAGCGGGATTATTTATACGATCATTCCAGCGGCTAAAGGTAAATTATGGATAGGCACCCGGGACGGACTAAACATTTTTGACCCGGCAACAGAAAAATTCGAAGTGCTCCGGGAAAAAGATTTGCCCGGCATCAGGGGAACATTTATCGTACCTATCTATATAGATACCATTCGCCAAAAAGCATGGCTCAATGTGGGGTTCAACAAAGAGGGCTTTGAAATGAAAACATATGAAATGGATATCCGGACAAGGAAATGCAGGCCCATTGTCTTCAGGGACAAATCAAATCAGGTTGTTGCATCAAATGTTGGCTATTCCAATTTCCTTCCTTATAAAAACGGATTAATGTTAGTGGATGGAAACCTTGGACTTTTTGAAATGAAATGGGACAGCCTGTATGCAGACCTGTTGTTCCCTTTCAGCGGAGGCATTGGCGGAGGGGTTCTTGAAGATGACCAATTTATGTTTTTTCAACGGGGAGGAGATGAACCCAATTTAACTTTTGAGAATAAAAATGGTAAATGGACAAGAATACCGCACCTGCTCGATAACCTGGATTGGAATTCGATGCTCTATGACGGGAAGGACCAAACACACTGGGTCAGTTTTAAAAATGAATTGGTGCATTATGACAAAGCGTTCAGGAAAATCAAAGCGTACGGAGAGGAGGAGGGGTATAGTGCAGCAATTTATAATATCCAGGAAGATAATGCCGGTAATCTGTGGTTTTCAGATTTAATGGACCAGATCGGCCGGGTCAATATAGCTACAGGCAACATCACATACCTTTCGGAATCAGATGGATTTCAAAAACAAAACTTTGACTGGTTTGCACCGGGAGCCAGGGATGCCAATGGGAATTTATATTTTGGATCAAGCGGCTGGGTAGATGACAATGTGGGTTTGTATCGTATCCGGCCGGAAATATTTGCTGCTAAACCTGCTTCCAGTGTTTACCTGCGTTCCCTCACTATCAATCGAAAATCATTTTCTCTTTCAACCGGGATAAATAACCTGGAGGAATTGTCTCTGCGTCATAATCAGAATACCATCAATATTGAAACCGGCATTATCGATTTTCATTCCAGGGGTAAGAACCGGTTAAGATATAAACTGGAAGGAGAAGGTAAGGTTGAGGACTGGCAATACGCTCCCGCTTATTATACCATCAGGTTCGAAGGTTTGGCCCCGGGCTCCTATCGCTTGGTCATGCAGTCTTCCAATGCCGGAAATGAATTCAACGGTCCGGAGAAAATACTAAAGATCAGGATCAGTCCGCCATTTTGGGAAACATGGTGGTTCAGGATGCTTGCAATACTTTCTTTTATTTCCATTCTTTATGGGTTCATTGAATACCGGTCCCGGAGTTTGAAACAAAGAAACCTGCAGCTCGAAGGAAAAGTGATGGTGCGTACCAAAGAACTGAAACATTCATTGGAAGAATTAAGGGACACACAATCCCAACTCATACAGCGGGAAAAAATGGCTTCCCTGGGCGAACTCACCGCGGGCATTGCCCATGAAATTCAGAATCCATTGAATTTTATGAATAATTTTTCTGAAGTGAATACGGAACTTCTTGAAGAAATGAAAACTGAAATTAAGGCAGGAAATTCTGATGAAGCGATTACTATTGCAAATAATATCCAGGAAAATGAACAAAAAATCAGCCATCATGGGAAACGCGCCGATGGCATTGTAAAAGGCATGCTGCAGCATTCCCATTCAGGTTTAGGGAAGAAGGAGGCCACGGATGTTAATGCATTAGCAGATGAATACCTGCAGTTGAGCTATTATGGCTTCCGGGCAAAGGATAAGTCATTCAAAGCGACTTTAAATACTGATTTTGATGTTGCCATTGGAAAAATAAATATCATTCCCCAGGATATAAGTCGTGTATTGCTCAACCTGTATAATAATGCATTCTATGCTTTGTGTGAAAAGAAAAAAATACAGGACGGGATCTATGAACCAAATGTTTCTGTAAGCACCCGGAAGAATGCCGATAAGATAGAAATCCGGGTGAAGGACAACGGGAATGGGATCCCCCTAAAGATATTGGACAAAATATTTCAGCCATTCTTTACCACCAAACCAACAGGTCAGGGAACAGGACTTGGTTTGTCCATAAGTTATGATATTGTAAAAGCCCATGGAGGAGACATAAGAGTTGATACCAGGGAAGGAGAGTTTACTGAGTTTGTGGTGCAAATCCCTGCAGGTTAGCATAATCTTGAATCATTGATGACCTTATCAATCCACCCTTTCCGATTGAAAGTGGAAGTAATGACTAATTTCATCTATTTCTGTCAATATACCAAAGCCCTCCGCCTGTTCAGGCGGGTTAAGATTGTTGTAAATAAAATATTAAATCGACAGTTATTAAACTGTCGCTAATTCCCAGCAAACCCACTGGAACCGGGGTATAGAATTATCCAACATTTTCTTTCACTATTCTTTCAAACAATTTTCTCAACTCTGTTGCGCGCTGTAATTCAGATATATAGTCTTCTTCAACGCCCCCTGCTTTCAATTCAAATAGCTTCTTTAGGGTCTTTTTAAACCCGCTGTTGCGGCGCAGCTCCTGCTCATGAGTGAGAAGGAGGATACACCAGTTTTTCAAAATGAATTTAAGTTTCTCTTCATGATAATTTTTTAACCGTATTATATCAGCAAGTTTGGTGAATGAAAGTTCCTCCGCCAATTTGCGGTTATTGTTATATTGATTTTTCAGAATGTTGGAATAGGCCAGGCTAAGGTCAGTTGCATCAAACCTCACCGCCTTTTTTTGTAATACCAACTCCAGTCTCGAATCAGCCAGTTTCTTTAAAGCGGAAACAGGGCTTCTGTAGCCCTTGATGGATTTTATTTTCAGTAGCTCTGCTTCAGCGAGTTTTTTCTGTTCTTCGCGAATCGGACGAAACCCTGATTGATAGTAAGTCCAGAATGCTCCCGATTTTATACCCTCGGTATTCTCTTTTCCTACCTGGTATGGGTCAACACTGAAACGATTTAAATGGTAAACCTCGCGGTGCAACTGCAGCACCTTTTCAAAAATGTATTTCGATTCGCCGCCACGGTAAGCGGGGAAAACATTTAACCCGATTCTGCCACTATCAAACAATATCCAGGAAGCCGCATAAGCTAATGGCAATCCATTTTTAAAAGCAACATATCCCATATAGCTGTCAATCGGATGTCTCCGTTCGGGAACCATACCCATCAATGCCACCGAAAGACCTCGTGGCAACCGGTAATAAGAAACAAGGCGGGCAGCAGTAAAGGTGACGGGATCAATTTCGCGAAGGTGACGAATAAGTATCATTCTGCCACATTCGATGATTTGTTCGGCTTCACCTTCATTGAGGTCAACCCGTATCGGCTTTACGCTCGACTTTGGTTTATTGGAATTCTTTTTAATAAGCGAACGATGGTAGTAAGGGGTTGTTAAAGTATCGGGAAGACAGGTATGGGAGGGGAAATTAATCTCCACATTTATTCCTAAAGCATTCCAAAGCTCATCCCTGATATCGGGACGGATATCTGTCTCGTCAAAAACGGCAATGAGCCGGTCCAGCATATCTTCCCCTTTTTTCAATGATCTTTTGAGCCACGATTTCCATGTGGTATTTGCATCCTGCAATATTTCTGACTCCACCTTAGGCATTACTGCAGACAGTATGTATCGGATATGTCCGTCGTCTGCTTCAAAGGAGCTGAGTTTGATATTTTTTGGGTACTTCTTTCTAAGCCATTTTACGATTTCAAAACTGAATGCTGCGCAAAGATGGGTATTCGTTATGCCGGAATTAAACAAGCCTGCCTTTATACTTTCATGCGATTGGATGTAAGAATGCAAATTTTGCAAGGATTGCGAAGCAAGCTGGTATATGGATTTGTTGTCGGGGTAAGCAATAAGGAAAAGCAAGGTGTAGTAATAAGACTGGACTGCCTTTTTGCTTTTAATAGGTTCTCTGTTCAATTCATTTAGCAAATCCAATTTTTGAGATGAAAATTTTATCCCATATCTGTTACGGATAGAAAAGAGTTGAGATACATGCGACCCGGTTTTATTCATTCCTGACTTTGATATTTTATATTATGGTGGATGTTAGCAGAACGAAAATAGAACTATTTATTTTTTTTTGTTGTCACTAATGCGTTTTCCCCTAAGATTATTTAAAGAAAGATCATTAAAAATGATAACACGAATCTGTCGCCTCATATCTTGATGTCGGACCGCGGTCATTAAGCAGGTTGCGAAAAAGAATTACCGGGAAAATAACTACTCTAAATTTCTTAACCAAAGTTAAATGAAGTCCTAACCGTGGTTAAGTGTTTATGATTTCGGGTGATGTAGGTTTACATCAACAAAATCATCAATCATGTCAAACAAAGAAACAATCCCCGTTTTTGGCGAATCCGGCGCCCAGGGCGGAAGCCTCGTTGCAGTTAAGTCATCATCTGAATACATAGTTCTGACTCCACAGGAGGGGTTAAGGCTACAATCCGGTCCTGGCCGTGATCTTATTTTCAAGGTTACCGGCGAAGATACGAATGGGGCATTTGACTATTTTATAGTGGAGGTTGCACCATATGGGGGCCCACCGCTACATGTCCATCATAGACAAGAGGAGACGATTCATGTTCTGAAAGGCAAATTCAAAGTTAGAATTGGTGATGAAATTTTCTACCTCAATGAAGGGGACTTTGCTTATCTCCCATCAAATTTGCCTCATGCCTTCCTTAACCTGACCGATGAGCAGGGCGAGATCATTGTGGTCTATACTCCTGGTGGGGGTCACAAATTTTATGAAGAATTAGGACCGCTTATGCGCAATGGTGCGCCAGATAAAAAGGTAGTCGCCCAACTTTTTGAAAAATATGAAATGACTCTGCTTGGACCACCGTTAAGCCGGGACTGAGCTAAAGGAATCGCATTTTGATTGCGTGAGAAAAACATACTAACCGAATTTATCAGCGTGATATTAATAGTCTGCCTAAAATCTATCTTTGTTGAGCATCTTTATTAACCGGCCCCCGGCACTTTTTGTATCGGGAAGTGATGTTCATTTGCTTTGCCCGCTGAATCTTGCGAAGGCGGACTTTTGTTTCGCCCGCCATAGTGTAGCAAAGGAAGAGAAAAACTTTTATGACTGACCAATACTATTTATTGAGTTGCGTATTTTTATGCCTTATAATTCTTAACGTATAATCTTAATGCGTACTGAGGCTGGTGATAACTTTGATGAATAAGATTGCAAATTTGTCAGAAAGTACAATGAGGACATGATTTTAATTTTGATCCTACCATGAGTACACAATCCTTCAAATTGGAAGTTTCCCCTTCGGTGGGCATAGTTTCAGCTAAATATATAGTTCCTGACAAACCTAAGTGCATCTTCACGCTGGCACATGGAGCAGGGGCGGGTATGGACCATTCATTTATGGAAACGCTGGCGGACTCTCTTTCAAAAGTAGGCATTGCCACCCTGCGGTTTAATTTTCCCTTTGCGGAACACAAAAAGGGCAGACCTGATTCTCCGGCAATTGCTCACATGACAATAGAAGCGGTAATTATGAAGGCACGTGAATTAAACCCCAAACTGCCACTATTTGTTTCCGGCAAATCTTTTGGGGGAAGAATGAGCTCACAATACCTGGCAGGCCATCCGGATAGTTCCGTTAAAGGCGTTATTTTCTACGGATTTCCACTTCACCCTTCCGGTAAGCCCTCCACTGAGCGCGCCGACCACCTAAAAGCGCTGAAAATACCCATGCTTTTTTTGCAGGGCGCTAAAGACACGCTGGCTACCTGGGAACTTATTAAAACGGTATGCGAATCTTTGCGAAAAGCTACTTTGGTAAAAATTGAAGGAGCAGATCATTCTTTTAAGGCAGGCAAAAATGATGTTATGTCATTGTTAGTAAATGAAACAAAGAAATGGGTGGAGAAAATACTTAAGAGTCAATAATCAGGTTACGGATACCTGCCGATTAAATGATTATTTACAATGGTCCTCTTTAATTCGGTAGCATCGATGAGTCCTTCCCTGGCATATACAATTTTTCCACCAGGTTCAATCAGGAGTGTATAAGGTAAATCGCCCTGCCATCCGGGATGTATAGATTTAAACCATGTATGCCAGTTACCCGGGTTTGCCATGAAATTTGTATTGGAAGCCTGCTGTATCTGGAGGAGCTTTAACGCCCTTTCCATATCGCCTGTTCCATTCACACAGAGGGTAATCAGTTCAAAATCCCTGTCCCGGTACATCCTGTTGATGGTAATGAATTCCGAAAATTCCTGTAGGCTGTTTGGAGAACCCATCGACCATAGATTTACCAACCGCAGTTTATCTGAAGGGTTTTTCATTAAGGATTCCATTCCCGCACTATCGATGATTGTCAGATGAACAGGTTCCCGGGCCCAGGCTTCCAGTGATTTCTGAACCAGGTCTTTTTTCTCGGACCATTTCACAGAACATCCAAACACTTTTGTCGTTTTTACAGCAACTTCGCGGTTATTCAAAAGAGCGTTGATGGCATTCCGGGTATCCGTCTGACCCGGCGTTTTATATGGACTCTCCGTATCATCGATCCTGCCCTGATAACGCAACTTCCTTTCCTGGTCAAAGACAAAAACATGGGGAGTGGCTATTGGTCCATAGGCCCTGGAAACTGACTCCGTTTCTCCATCATATAAATAAGGAAAATTGAATTTTTTTTCCTTTGCCCTGATCTTCATTTCTGCGAATGAATCTCCGAGATCCGAAAAATCAAGTTCATCCAGGCGAAGGCTCTTTGGGTCATTCGGCATAATGGCGACTATAGCCACTTTTTTATCAGCATAGTCAGCGGTCATCTGAATGATCCGGTCTTCATAACACTGTGCCGTTGGGCAATGATTGCAGGTAAAAATAATCACGAGTACCCGGGCATCCTTGAAAGAAGCCAGGCTATAAACCTTTTCATCAACTCCGGTCAGTTTGAAATCCGGAGCCGGGGCGCCTATCTCCAGCGTCTTATGATCTTCGTCGGAACGGCTAATAAATGAAGCCAATGACAGGATCATAAGAAACCCGGCTGAAAATATAAATCGCTTCATGGTTTTAGGCGCTCTTTGGATGGAAAATGGTTTTTTTTAGTTAACAAAACAATATTACAAAGAAAACATTCGAAGTAAACACTTCTTCCAACTCTTAAACATTTTCCTGTTCAATATAATGGGTCAGAAGATTGTGCGCTAAACGGAAGTTCCTGGATAAAACTTCACTATTTCGGGTAGTGGTTGACGTAAGTGGAAATTTCTACATCGGTATTGCATTTAGTCTTACATTTATTTAACCCGCCCTTTCTCCTTTTAAATGCCCGAAATTTTCTTCTTGTAAACCAAATAGTACCTTTTCAGGGATTATGAATTGATTCTTTGTAATCTGGGTCCATATCCGGTGTACGCAGGCCAGCCACTTCATCAGCCATCAGGATAAATACATTCCAGCAGAGGCCTTTGGTGGAAGGCCACCACGAGTCAGTGGTTGTCCATTTGGTAGGAATGAATTCCTTGCTGAACGGCCATTGCGGGTTGAGGTTTATTTCCGCCCATGCTCTGTTGTCCATGAGCGGGCGGGCCTTTGTCCATCCATGTTTTAGTCCTGTTACATAAGCGCAATACTCAGCCCGCATCCAACTCCCGCCGTTGTAATAGAAGCCATCATTTTTGCCATCGCTATAATTGTCCTCTCCGAATTTTTCGAATGGCTGGTAGTCGCGGCTGAGGTAGGCCCATCCCTTTGCATCGTTTGTTACGCGTACACAAATCGGTGCAGTCGTGCCGTATTCCGGATGTGGTGAGTTGGAAACCTTATTGAGTATGGGAAAATGCTCCAATTGGTTGATGACGATGCTATCAGTTAAAATGGACCGGTGGAATAACCATAATGAGAAGAATTCGGGTTCCAGATCAGTCAGGGAAATGATGTCCGGGAATTTCCGGTCGAACAAAAGGTGTTTTCTTTGCGGATCATAGAATGCGCGATAGGCATTCTCAGCTTTTTGAATATGGGCTTCCGATACATCATATCCCAGCAATTTGATCGTGCGTAATGCAATAGCCAGCATGCCCTGATTTACCGCCAGGCGATCCGTTTTGGGGTAATAGTCAATAATATCTACCTGGCTCATAGGAAAATGGGACCGGCATATTCCGTCGCCCAAAGAATCAAATTGATTCAAAATATAATCGACTGCTTTTTTAATCTTTGTTTGCGGCAGGTCTGCATGAAAGCGGCGTTTGTTTAAAAGGGCCCAGATAAGCCATTCGATGGTGGCCTCATTGTCTTTTGCTTCTACGGATCCCATAAAGGGCGTGATGATAGTGCCGATCCCTCCCTGTGGTGTTTGCGTGTTGCCCCATTGGTTCCATATGGCCAGGTTGAGTTCTTTATTATAGGAAGAAACGGTGGAGAAAAAAGCGTCCCGGTTATACATATCGGGGGCATAATTCATATTAGGCACATTAAAGGGATTAAAATTATTCACTGAAGTGATCCAGGTGAGCATATTGAAATTGGCATATACCATTTTTTCGATCTTTGAGCCTTTAAATCCCTTTCCTTCGGCTAACCTTGACTGTGAGGTGATCATGAAATCGTGGTGATTTGTCCAGGGTTCAACAAATATATAGGTAGTTTTTTCTGTCGCCTTTCCGAGGGGGAGGATGTTGTATGGTTCCTGTCTGGGTAGGTGTTCTTCCCAATGAAGGTCCTTGATCAGCAGCGTTGCTTTTTGCAAGGATTCGTTAGCATCGGATATGCCATTGATTGACGGGACGTTGGAAGATCTGGTACCGATAAACAGTGATACACTATCATGTTCAATGTAGGGAATGAGAATGCTGCCTTTAAATAAGGTCCATTCCTTATTGTTGTTGGGGAAGTTGTCAATGTATTTGATGCCGTCTTCCAATTCGATTGTTTTCTTACCGTTGCGGATGCGGAAAAGTTTTACGGAAACGGGGACGGACCCTTTGCAAAGGAAAGATAGGGTATATACTTTCTGGTCCTGGAGCGGTGCGATAAATTCCACGCCTGCGGGGCCAGAGGAGGTGTCGTTGTATTCCAGGGAGATCAGGCTGTCAGTGCTTTTCATTTGTACGTTTCCTATATAGTGCCAGGGCTTGCCGGGTTTTATGATTGTAGTTGTTCCTGCGTCCAGGTTGTACATTTCCCCGAAAGTCTGTTTGATATAATCGTTATCCAAAGCTTGTTCTGCTGGTGTCGCCACGGCGAAGAGGGCCGGATCAGGCAATAATCGCATACCTACAAAGCCTCCTCCTCTTCCGCTGAAACGGCGGCGGGTTGTACGGGTATATTGATTTTTATATCCGGCATCGGTGAGGAGGCCGACTAACATACTATCATGCGTGACAAAACCTGCAGAGGGATACATTTCGTGAATGAGGCCACCGGGAAAATTATCGTATTCGAAACTTACATATTTCCGGGGCTTTTGGGCAGGCCGGGATACTTCCTCCAAAAAATAATACATGTCGGGCATGGAAGGCTGAAAGAGGCGGATGGTCTTTTTAATCGTGTGTTGATCAACCACCTCATAGGCGACGCGTACTGATAAATTCGCATCGAATTCGGGTATGTAGGAATCTTTAGTCAATTGAATATGGTTATTGTTTCCAGTCCATTTCTGTCCCTTCCAGGTGAAATTCGCTGTTGTGCTAAGATCAGTATTGGCAAGGTGCAGGGAGAATTCTTCGGTGTTGGAAACCATTATCTGGTCTCCGTTATAAATATTTACCTGGAAGCCCCGAATGCTGTCTCCGGATACACTAAGGTGAAGTTGTTGGCCATAAAGGAATGAACAATTAAAAAAAGAGGCGATCCAAATCAGCGGGAACAGCAGTTTTATTTTCAACATTGACATATGCAGAAATTTCAACCGAAAGCTACGTCTAATATAGGCTCTGCCTGAAACAATAATTATAAAGAAAGTATTAGGCAACAGTTTATTGTACCGTTCCCTTACAAACTGGACAGTTTTCTAAAAATGCGATAGGTGAGATCCAACTGAAATGCATTTTTATTCAAATGGTAATCAAGGTCTGATCAGTTTACCTGCTGATGCCTGGATGACTGGATTTGAAGAGTGGCTTGATCAACAGGGTTCATTGCATTTAAGAAATAGAGGCAATAATTGTAACGGTCCTCAAGATCATCAATGGTGGTGAGCTATATTGATAAAATTATCTTCTTATTACAGATCTCAAATCCCGGGTATCCAGACATTTCCTAAATCAATACATCGTTGGTGAATCCGTTGAAATAATTCCTTTGGCAGATTATCGGGTATGGGGGGCAGGTCCAATGTTTGTGCGGGCGAACCAAACTCTTTAAATACTGTTTCAAAACCCGCGGGTGTTATCAGCAATAAAGCTTTTGCTGTATCGCTTACGAGGTTAAAACTATGAGGTACTTCTTTAGGTAATACAATCAGCTCGCCGGTTCCAGCCCTGAACTTTTTATCACCGACCTGAAAATCTATTATACCTTCCAGTACATAAAACGATTCATCTTCATACCTATGAAAATGCGATGGTGGCGTAAAGCCTTTTCTGAAAAAACAATGGATGAGCGCATAGGCATTATCTGTATCCTGGCCTGTAGCTAAAAAAGAAAAAGTATGTGCCAGGTAATGAACAGAATTTTCCAGTGTTGGTTTTTGACTGAGCGATAAACGCGATAATGTTTCTGGCATAAAAAAAGGATTTTAATAAAGGTAACTGCACCCATTACCTTTTTTCTCTACCAAATGGTAGATTTTAAACTATCCATCCCAGTTCTACCGCTTTTAAAATAGCAGAACTCCTGTTGTCTATATCCATCTTTTGGTAAATATGAAGTGTATGTGTTTTAACCGTACCAGCTGAAACAAACAATTTTTCTGCAATCAATTTATTGGGCAGGCCGGTTACCAGCAAAAAAAGAACTTCCTTTTCTCTTTCAGTAAGTAGTTGTAATGCTTTTTTTGATCTGGCAGGCAATTCTTCAATGCTGTTCCACCGCCATTCCTTTGTCCTTCCTTTTCCCTGTACAAATGGCGCTGCGGATATCCTGGCTAATTCCAATGCCCTTACCACAAAATTTCCTACTGTTTTCAATATATAGAGATGATGAGGTTGGTATACATTCTTATGGATTGTTCGTACCACTACCAGCCCAACTATTTTATCATTTAATTTTAACGGAGTATACAAAGCCGCTTTGGGTTGTATGCCAGCCAGTGGCTGTGGTTTTATAAGAAGGTACCTGCTGCATTCCCTGTCAAAATCATTCATAAAAATATCCTGTTCATGCCGGATACACCAAGAAGCGAGACGACCATCATCTGATACATCAACTGAAAAATCAGGAAGTGGTTTACCCTCTTCTATCATTCCCGTGTAATGAATCAATGCTTCTTTTTCATCATAAATACCAACACAAAACTGGTAGGCATCAATCAATTGATTTACGTTCTGATAAATGACAGCAATAATTTCCCTGAGCGAAAGCCGGGGCGTTATAAGATCGGTTATTTCATTCAAAATACGGAGTTGCCCGGTCCAATCAACATCAACATCGTTTGAAATGCTATTGGTCCAGGAAGAGAACTGATCTTTAAAAGATTTATTCAAAGTTTACCCATAGATTATTTAGGAGTATCTAAATTTAGTCAATTAGCAACTACTGACCACGTATGGACCGGAAGTCTTTGATAAGCATCTCAAAGCCGCACTCAGCAGACGTCATTGGTGCCGATCCTGCTTGTATGAATAGAAAGGAAATTATTGACGATGGGTTTTTTAGAACTGATTTGTTCTTTGGCAGGAATGCATCTAAGAGTTCCTTATATTTTATCGGTATAAAAACTAATGAAAAGATGTTAGTAGCTGGCTTTAATAATATATACCTGGACGAAATATTCGATCATTAATTTTTATATTACCGCAGTTTCTGCGTCCAGCACCTCAATTGTTTTTTGATAATACGAATAAGCTTCTTCCGGTGATTCGCCTACGCAAACAACACCCATTTTGCCAAACTGCGATAAAGCGCCTATCATATGAAACATCACTCCCTTTTGTGTTACGCTATCGAATTGCAATCCATGAAACATGGCGATATCAATGAGATCCTGCGGAGTGAGGCCTTTGTAGGCATCGTCCTGAAGGTTGTCTGATGCAAAATAATAGCGTTGCTCCCCGTTCCGGGTTTCGAATAAACCGGTTTCTTCATTGTAATGTCCATTAGTTAAAAACTGCAGCATTAAATAGGGGTGTGTAGTACCTCCTTTGCGCAGGTTAATTTCAATTGCGAAATGCTTCCATTGATCATTTTCTTTTACAGATATAAAATCAATACTAAAGCGGCCTAACACTCCCTTTTTCTTTAATTCTTCAGCAATTGTTTTTGTATACTCCGTTATTTCTGTGCGATAATTTTCGTTGCAGGGGAAAAGGGCCCCGATAAATTGTTGGCCGCTCTCGCCCCCCAATACCTGATCGTGTGTTGAGATGATTTCAACCTCACCCAGGGGAGTTATCCTGCATTGAACGGATGGGGAAGCTTTTGTATCACCTTCTAAAAAGGCTTCTACGACACCTCCCATTTCCTGAAATTTCTGTAAAAAAATTTCAATACTCATATCCCTTGCGATCGGAGTTATTTTCTTATAGAGATTATGATTAACCCAATCAAATAATTCTTTGCTGGTTAAATGTTCAGGATATCGCAGTATTGCGTTACCATCCCCGGAAAATCCGTCATTCAATTTTAAAATCGCTTTCTTTAAATCAGGATACATGGCCTTTAGGGCCGCAATGGCATGCACAATATCTTTATAGGATCTCAGGTCTTCAACCCCGGGAGGCATCTGTATTCCTGCATTTAAAAATATTTTCCTGCTGCCGCTTTTGGTACCCCAATAATTTAAGGAGGGATCACAACCATATACAGGGATGCCCAGCCTTACCGACAGTGTTCTTTCATGATCTGTAGTATTAAAGCAGGTTATATGTGCCACATGTCCCGGTTGTATCCCTTTTTTAATGCGTTCTATTAAACGGTTCCTTTGTAAAATCTTTAGCGTAAGCGGTGTTGTTGAGATGTCGTAGCAATTCAATAAAGTGAGTCTTTCTTTTGCATGATACCCCGTAATACCTGGTAATGAATGAAGATAATAATCAATAATCACGGGATCCATCGGCATGCTGCTTACATAAATGACATGGGTACGTGGCATGCGAAGTAACATGAGGAGGCATAAAAGTCTTTCTTCATAATGCAGTGCGCCATCTAATTTTGACAGTACCTCCTGGTCAAGTGAAAGACTGGGAATTACTATAATGGTTTTGCTGGCAAGGTTATCAGGGAAAAAAAGTTCATACTGATCAGAAAACCTGCTTTGAATCTTTTTGAATTTGCGCAATTCCTCAGCGGAACCAGGTGCCGGATATATATTTAAATAGTAGTCATCAGTCAGTACTTGTTTTGATTGCCCTACTTCTTGGTTCATACGATCTTTTTATAATAATAAAAATGCAAGATGGTCAATTGAATTCTAAATAGACCTGAGTATGGTCATATTGAAAAATGACCTGTATCATTTTTTGACCTGCTTACCCTGGCAGGTTGTAAAATGCGAACATCATTTGACACTGCAATGAATTATTAATCAAACGGTCATGTAGTAATTAAGGCATGGTCACAGCAACCAGTCTCTTTCAGTGATTGACACCATCCTAGCCGAATATTGCTCTTAGACCTCCATTTACAACAATTATACTGTTTGGCATACCTCTTTAAAGCATAGAAGTGTAGGTTATTTTAAGCTAATTTTTTAAGATTCCGGCAATGGCATCGCGATATCATTTTCTTTAAATACCCGGTCAATTTCCTGTAACAGATCGCTTCGGGTGGATTCCCAATCATTTATCTGTACCACCCAAAAATAAATGCGTAAATCAACGATACTGTTTTTTAAGTCAGCCAATTCCACAATGGGCACTGGTTGTTTTAAAATGAGTTCATTAGAGTGTAATAACTCCAGTAAAATCTTTTTTACTTTAATGAGGTCGGTACCAAACATCACCTGCACTTCAACATTCACCCTTCTTTTTACATCACTCATTGTCCAGTTAATAAGATTTGAACCAAGCAATGTACCATTGGGTATTATTACATCTGCGCCATCCCAGTTAGTAATTACACTGCTTCTAAAGCCGATCGATTTCATGGTACCGGATTGTTCGGCCACGTCCACAATATCTCCCACATTTACAGGCTTTTCAAATGCAATAATAATTCCACTTACCAGGCTATTGAAAGCGAGGGTGATTTTTTAGTAACCTTTCCTTCTTTCTCTATTGACCATTCGTCCTCAACAAATCATCCCCAATACAGTAAATAAGTATATTTTTACCTTCATTGAGCATAAATAAAGGACCCGGGTTCGGGCTGATCCTAAGGTCAATGTCAACATTGGATAAATTTCAACTGCAACCCGGTATGTGCAAATGCAGCTAATTCTACTGATGGCACAAATTCTTACCCCATAAATACTATTTAAGGAAAGGTATTAAGCGAGTGTTCCAGGTTTCTTCGGAAAAGCTGAATGTATCCCGGTTGCAGAATTTATGATTCAATGGCCACTCATCTCAGATAACTTATACTAACCATCATGAACCGATTTCTTGCGTTGGTAATTATTATTCATTCAGTCCTGGTGGTATCTGGCCAGAACAGGGATTCCCTTTTACAGCAACTTGCTATTGCAAAAGAGGACACCAGTAAAGTAAACCTTTTTAATGCTTTAGGTTTCAGCTATGCATGGTCTGATGCAGATACCAGCCTCATGTATGCACAACATGGGATGGATTTAGCGCAAAAGATATATTTTGACAAAGGAGTGGCGAGAGCGCAGCTTATTATGTGCGCAGCTTTTACAACCATCGGAAATTATTTTCGTGCATTGGACAATGGGTTTAGAGTACTCCCTTTCCTTGAAAAAACAAATGATAGATTAAATATTGTTTTTGCAAATCAATTGATTGCCGGCTGCTACAGGGATATGGGAGACTACAACAATAGCCTGCTCTATTATTATAGGGCTCTAAAATTGACTGGAAATAACCCTAATGGGGCCGCAATGGTATCAGGTTTAATCGGTGCAGTTTATCAAAGAAATAATCAATTCGATTCTGCTATTTTCTTCCTGCGAGAGGGATATAAAGGACTTAGTAATCAGACTTTCATAAATGTAGAACTTGGAAATACTTATAACAAAAGGGGTAACTACGATTCAGCCATGTATTACTACCGGAAAGCCATCCCCCTCGCATTGAAAAGCCATACAGAGATAGATTTGATTGACATTTATTACGGGATTGCCATCATATTTAATAAAAAAGGCAATTTGGATTCTGCTGCCTGGTATGCCAAAAAAGCCCTGGCTGAAAAAAGTGGAAAATCATACCCTATCGGATTGCTCAGGGCCGCTTCCATACTTGCAGATCTGTATGAATCGCAAAATAAACAGGATAGTGCTTTGAAATATATAAAGACTTCGATTGGTCTTAAGGACAGTTTGTTCAACAAGGAAAAAACAACGGCGTTTCAAAATCTTGCATTTAAGGAACAAGAGAAGCAAAAGGAAATTGAAGCATCGAAACTGCAATTTCAAAACCAGCTTAAATTGAATGCGGTGCTGGGTATTTTATTCACTGTATTGGCAATTGCCGGGATTTTGTTCAGAAATAACCGGCAGAGGAAAAAAGCATTTACGCTTCTTCAAAAACAAAAAGAGCAAACTGATTTGCAAAAGGCTAAAGTTGAGCAGGCACTGGAAGACCTTAAAATCACGCAGACCCAGCTTATTCAATCTGAAAAGATGGCTTCCCTGGGAGAGCTCACTGCCGGCATTGCCCATGAAATTCAGAACCCTTTAAACTTTGTCAATAATTTTTCTGAAATAAACAAAGAATTATTGGTGGAATTGAATGAAGAAATTGTGAAACAGAATTTTAATGAAGTAACTGTCTTGTCAAGGGATGTAACAGAGAATGAGGAAAAAATTAATTACCATGGCAAACGTGCTGGTGCAATAGTAAAAGGGATGTTGCAGCATTCGCAGATCAGCACAGGGCAGAAAGAACCCACTGATCTCAATGCCCTCGCGGCCGAATATTTACGCCTTTCCTATTACGGAATTCGCGCCAAAGACAATTCATCGGATATTTTGAGGAAAACTGATTTTGATGGGAGTATTGGAAAAATAAATATTGTTTCGCAGGATATTGGAAGAGTGCTTCTCAACCTGTATAACAATGCATTTTACGCTTTGGCAGAAAAAAAGAAACAGCGTCCGGAAGGCTTTGAGCCGGTAATTTCTGTGAGCACAAAAAAGACAGATGGCAAAATTGAAATTATCGTAAAAGACAACGGAAATGGTATTCCTCAAAAAGTGATTGACAAGATCTTTCAACCATTCTTTACCACTAAGCCCCCGGGTCAGGGAACCGGATTGGGTTTATCCCTGAGCTATGATATCATTAAAGCACATGGAGGGGAATTAAAAGTTGAATCGAAAGAAGGTGAAAGTACTGAGTTTGTAATCCTGATTCCAACCATCTAATCAGGAATTGGCATTAATAAGAGAAAGTCCGCTAATTATTTAAGATTCCGGCAATGGCATCGCGATATCATTTTCTTTAAATACCCGGTCAATTTCCTGTAACAGATCGCTTCGGGTGGATTCCCAATCATTTATCTGTACCACCCAAAAATAAATGCGTAAATCAACGATACTGTTTTTTAAGTCAGCCAATTCCACAATGGGCACCGGTTGTTTTAAAATGAGTTCATTAGAGTGTAATAACTCCAGTAAAATCTTTTTTACTTTAATGAGGTCGGTACCAAACATCACCTGCACTTCAACATTCACCCTTCTTTTTACATCACTCATTGTCCAGTTAATAAGATTTGAACCAAGCAATGTACCATTGGGTATTATTACATCTGCGCCATCCCAGTTAGTAATTACACTGCTTCTAAAGCCGATCGATTTCATGGTACCGGATTGTTCGGCCACGTCCACAATATCTCCCACATTTACAGGCTTTTCAAATGCAATAATAATTCCACTTACCAGGCTATTGACAAGCTCCTGCAGGCCAAAGCCAATGCCCACACCCAATGCGCCCAGGATGATGGTAATGCGATCCATAGGAATACCAGCTGCCGCAGAGGCTAAAAATAGTCCGCCGCTTATAATGGTAATCCTGATGAGTAATATCCAGCTTCCCATTCTTGCCCTCGGACTGTTTTTATCGGGAATTGTTCCCGGCTTATGGGAAGCAAAAAATGAAACGATTTGGGACAAAAAGGTAGCAAGCGCAAAAACAACCACGAATACCAGCAAATTGTTGATTGTGAAACTATAATTACCGATGGTGTGCTCCTCTACCAGCATACGTGCAAGCGGATCCGTGATTAACCGGAAGGAATAGAAATTTCGGGCAAACAAAACAAACCAGCCCAGGAAGAGTAATAGGTAAAATGTGGTTGGTACCTTGTGGCCATCTTTTTCAAAATTTAAATACGGTAATTTTTTCTCCGACCGCCCATAGAACCTGGACGCGACTAACAACATTTCATGCAACAATCTCGCCGTCCAGAGAAACTCTATACCAATAATCACGTTTATATACCCGCTGGTGAGTAATGTTTTTGATAAATTATATCTTCCGGTTACATTGAACAATACTGCAAAAAACTCCAGTAATAACATAAAACTTATAAAGTAAACAATGCCTTTTTCCTTAAGTTGGTCTTTCTTTCCTCTTATAAGAAAGTACATCCCGACTAATACACCGGCTACCGCCAGTACCAACATCCACCAACTTTCCTGTCGTGATGCCTGCAGAATAAGGTTAATGACACATGTCATAAAGAAAAGGACACTCATAGTTAGCCAGAACCTGATCCAGAATCTTGTTATATATCCCCAAAATATTATCGTGAGACAAAAGGCAGAAATAATCCAGAATATCATACTGAATATAAATGGAGTGTCCTTAAAAAGGAACTGCAGCAGGTTGAGCCCAATGAAGATTGCTGAATAGATGGGATATCTGAATACTAACTGCCCTGCAAAATCAGGTCTTAGTTCATTTTCATTTGAAAGCTTGCGCTTTAGGATTCGCAGAAAAATACTTAGCGAAATAATCACCAGCAGGCTAAATACTATTTCCCCACTATTATTTTCTGCATAATAATTTAAGGCAAGCAGGTTTTTTTGTTTCGAATACTTTATGATTTCCGGCAAGGGCCTGATATAAGGTATTGGGGTCCATATATTCATAAACTCCCGTTTAAAAGCATTGGTGGATAGCGTCGCGTGGCTGGCGTCAATTTTTTCCAACGCCCTGCTTAGCTTATTTACCTGCAGTGTTAATTGTAATTGCAGGCCCTGAACATTTTCACTAGATCTTTGAATGGCACTATCAGCCGGGGCTATTTCGGCTGCCGCCAAAAAAAGGGTGTTCAGGTATTCGCCAAAAGTGGCAGAATCTGCAGGAAATTCATATAGCACCGAATCTGCGCTCAAAGAATCAAGCTGGAACTTATAATCTGCCAGCTGTTTTCTATACTCATCCAGCTCCTCTTTTCTTTGCATTGATTTGTCCAGCAATACGCTGATGATCCTATAAGAAATTGTAAGATTTCGATGCGTTTGTATTGTTCCAACTTTCGTAAATATGCCATCACCGGCCAGGTCAAAGAGTGAATCTATATCATGAAGTTCATTCCAGATAGTAGCAGTGTCTATACTGGTCTTTACAAAATCACTGGCTTGCAGGGTAATCCGTTTTATTTGACCAATAATGTCTGCCTGCCGTATGGCGTTTCTGCTTTCCTTATACCTTTGAATGTTATTGCCTCTGGCTCTTTCACCCAGTTCCTCCATAACTTTCCGCAACTTTTTAGGCTTGGTCAACGTGGTGTCGGCGCCTATTTCATTTAAAGTTGCGCCTGTATCCTGTTGGCCTGCAGCAGGCAAATGCCAGGCACAAACAATGGCAACAACACAAAGAGTAAACCGTAAAAAGCGATTTTGTAATGACGATCTTTTTGTACGGGACATTGTAGACATGCTTTAAAAACCGGTTTTATCATGAAGGTTTCTCCCTGAAAATAATCGAATGCCAGTTAGTTTTTATGGAAGCGGGGCCTGAAGCTCTCCTTAAAATTATTATTTATTATTGTGCCCGGCAAAGTGCGAAGGTTTACCAGTGGATTGTCGTGAGGAAGGATTTTGGTAGGTAACGACGATTTGACTCAAAGATATTACTTAACTTTTGTGATCATTCGAACATTTTTTAAATAATTGGAGGATGTATCTATGATGGAAAACTCAGGCTATTCGTTACTGCGCGACCCACGGAACAACAAGGGCACAGCATTTACATCAGAAGAAAGAAAGAAATATGGGTTGGAAGGAATATTACCTGATGCTGTTGAAACGATAGAAACACAAATTCTCAGGGTAAACGGGCAGTTGAATAGTATTGAAAGTCCAATCAATAAATACGTTTATCTCACCAATCTGCTTGATAGTAATGAAACATTATTCTTCAAAACAATCATCAGCGACCCGGCTAAATTTTTACCATTGGTTTATACACCAACGGTTGGTGAGGCCTGTCAGCGTTTTGGACATATTGCACGCAGGCCAAGAGGATTGTTTATTTCTATCGAACAAAAAAATAACATTAAATCAATTCTCAGGAACTGGCCGGTTAAAGATATCAGGTTTACTGTTGTTACTGACGGTGGCCGTATATTAGGATTGGGCGATCTGGGAATTTGCGGTATTGGGATACCGATCGGCAAGTTAATCTTATATACGAGTTGTGCAGGCGTTCCTCCGGAACATACACTTCCAATTATTTTGGATGTGGGAACCAACAATGAGGAATTTTTAAATGACCCGCTTTATCCGGGCCTCAGGAAAAAACGAATAAGAGGACCGGAATTCGATGATTTTATTGAAAAGTTTGTGGAAGCGGTAACAGAAGTTTTTCCAAAAATCTGTATTCAATGGGAAGACTTACCGGGTGTTGATGCCATCCGTATCCTTGATAAGTATCGTGAAAAGGTTTGTACTTTTAATGATGACATACAGGGCACAGCAGCTATAGCCACGGCCGGTATCATTACTTCAAACCGGTTTTCGGGTAAACCATTCAGTGAAGAAAAAATTCTGTTCCTGGGAGCAGGGGCGGCTGCCTTTGGCATTGCTGATATGCTGGTTCATAAATTTGAAAGAGACGGACTAACTAAGGAAGAAGCTTACAAGCGCGTATATATGTTTGATATAAACGGTTTGCTTGTAAAGTCAAGAACTGATTTAACCGAATATCAAAAACCTTTTGCGCATGAAGGCGAACCGGCAACTGATTTTGCCGAAACCATTCTTAAATTAAAACCAACAGCAATCATCGGAGTTAGTACGGTTGGAGGTGCATTCAATCAACAGGTTATTGAAAACATGAGTATTGTAAACGAAAGACCTGTTATTTTTCCATACTCCAACCCTTCATCACATTCGGAATGTACAGCAGAACAAGCGTACACCTGGAGTAAAGGCAAGGCAATTTTTGCAAGCGGAAGTCCATTTGGTCCGGTAATATACAATGGAAAAACTTATACACCGGGGCAGGGTAACAATGTGTTTATTTTTCCGGCTTTGGGTTTGGCCGTATATGCAACCGAAGCAAAAAGAGTTACCGATGAAATGTTTGTTACTGCTGCCGAAGCTGTTGCCGGCCAGGTTACAGAAGAAGACTTTGCAAAAGGCTTAATTTATCCGCAGGTAGATAATATTTCGGAAGTATCCTATAACGTTGCAGTCAGGGTTGCAGAAAAAATATTTGAAAGCGGATTAGCGGGAGTAGAAAAGCCCGGGGATATCGGCACATTTATTAAAAGTAAAATGTATGAACCGAAATATCAATAATTTCGAGGCTTAAACGGCGACACGGCTATCCTTGAAAATCGAAATACAATCGATTACTTTTACTATACTTTTCCAGCCCACATTAGTCAAATCTGCAGTATGTCGAAAAATGTTTTTGTAGCCACATCGGAGCCTTATTGCGGTAAATCAATCATTGTGCTCGGGTTAGTAAATATGTTGTTGGGAAAAACAAAAAAAGTGGGTTATTTCAAACCCATCATCGATGCAGATCCCGGCGAAAAAAAAGATGACCATATTGCTACCGTTACTGAATATTTTGGACTATCCGTAAACTTTGAGGATACGTTTGCATTTACCCGCTCCCAGGCCCTGCAAATGATACAAAACAAAAACCAGGGAGAAATGATCGATGTCATTATCAGTAAATTCAAAAAACTCGAAGACACCTATGATTTTACCGTAGTTGAAGGAAGTGATTTTGTGGGTGAAGGAATTGCTTTTGAATTTGATGCAAATATTTCCATAGCGAAAAATCTGGCTGCGCCGGCTGTCATTGTTATTTCCGGTGAAAATAAAACAACTGCCCAGGTTGTAACAACGGCAATTGCCGTCTTCCAAAATTTCCACGCACGTGAGGTACAGGTACTGGCGATTGTAGTTAACCGGGTGAATGTTGAACAGGCAGAAGATGTGAAGCAACTGTTAGTCAGGCAATTGCCTGATGACATGGTTATTACTGTAATTCCTTTTGAGAAGAGTTTGAATAGTCCTACCATGCAGGAGATCAGCGAACACCTGGGTGGAAAACTTCTTTTTGGCGAAGATCAGCTTGCCAACCAGGTTGATCATTTTATTACGGGTGCCATGCAGGTTCCCAATTTTCTGAATTATTTAAAAGAAAATGTTTTGATTGTTACTCCGGGTGACCGGGGAGATATCATTATCAGCGCACTGCAGGCAAATCTTTCTACCAGTTATCCAAAAGTTTCGGGTATTGTGCTGACGGCGGGTTTTGAACCTGAAGAGCCGCTGATGCGGCTTTTACAGGGCTCACCATCCATTATGCCCATCATTTCCGTAAAGACAGGCACCTTTGAAACAACATCAAAACTTGGAGCAATACAATCAAGAATGACACCCGGCAACAGGAAAAAAATTCAGCTCGCTATTGATGTTTTTGAAAAATATGTGGATGTGAAAGCTTTGGATGAAAAGTTGATCACATTCAAACCGGAAGGAATTACGCCGCATATGTTTCAATACCAGTTGACGAAATGGGCAAAGAGGGAGATCAAACATATTGTACTCCCCGAAGGGAATGAAGACAGGATATTAAAAGCCGCAACCCGGCTGATCGATCAAAAGATTGTGGAGCTCACCTTGCTGGGTGATCCTGCTGAGATAGCAGCATCTGTAAAGCGGCTTGGCCTGCCACTTGATTTAAACAGCATAAAGATAATTGATCCGGTTAAATCGGCATATTATGAGGATTATGTGCAAACATTCTATGAATTGAGGAAACATAAGAATGTTGATCTTGCCATGGCAAGAGATATCATGACCGATGTTTCATACTTCGGTACGATGATGGTTTATAAGGGTCATGCTGATGGAATGGTGTCTGGTGCAGTACACACAACCCAGCATACCATAAGACCGGCACTCCAGTTTGTGAAGACAAAGCCAGGTATATCTGTTGTTTCATCTATCTTTTTTATGTGCCTGCCGGACCGTGTTTGTGTTTTTGGAGATTGCGCTGTCAATCCAAATCCAAACGCTGAACAGCTTGCAGAGATTGCGATTTCATCTGCGGAAAGCAGCCAGCTATTCGGCATTGAACCGAAAGTTGCTATGCTCTCTTATTCCTCCGGTACTTCAGGCGAAGGTGAAGAGGTTGATAAAGTGCGCAGGGCAACAGAAATGGTGAAAAAAAAGCGTCCTGATCTCAAAGTGGAAGGCCCTATCCAATACGACGCTGCCGTTGATCCGGTGGTAGGCAGTCAAAAATTACCGGATTCTAAAGTTGCGGGTGAGGCAACTGTATTGATTTTTCCGGATTTGAATACAGGTAACAATACGTACAAAGCCGTACAGCGTGAAACAGGTGCGCTGGCGATTGGCCCGATGTTGCAGGGATTAAATAAACCCGTAAATGATCTGAGCCGCGGTTGCACAGTGGATGATATTTTCAATACGGTTATTATTACTGCCATACAAAGCCAGCAGAAATAAAATGAACATCTTTGTCGTAAACTCAGGCAGTAGTTCCATCAAATACCAGCTTTTCAAAATGCCGGTGGAAAAACCGGTTTGCAGCGGGCTGGTGGAAAGAATCGGGCTGGAAAATTCGGTCATCACGCATAAAATATTTTTAGGCGACGGCGAAAAAATCATTAAAAAGACCATTGATCTGCCCGGTCATGAAGAGGGATTAAAAGAAGTAGCGGCATTATTAACAGATGCTGAAACCGGGGTCATCAAAAAACCCGGCGAAATTGAAGCAGTTGGTCACCGGGTAGTGCATGGAGGTGAAACTTTTGCGGCTACAACGATCATAACAAAGAAAGTAAAAGAAAAAATTCAAAAACTTTTTCCACTGGCACCATTGCACAATCCGGCAAATTATCTGGGTATCGAAGTAGCCGAAAAAATTTTCACCAAAGCAAAACAGGTTGCAGTATTCGATACGGCATTCCACCAGACACTACCTCAAAAGGCTTTTACCTATGCTATTCCCAAATCTTTTTATACAGATCACCACATAAGGGTTTATGGTTTTCATGGTACGAGTCATAAATATGTTAGTGGGAGGGCAATGGAATATTTAAACAAGCGGGATGCCAAACTGATCACCATTCATCTTGGAAACGGGTGCAGTATGGCTGCTGTAAAAAATGGAAAATCGGTTGATACCAGTATGGGCTTTAGTCCTTTGAGCGGATTGGTGATGGGTACCCGTTCAGGGGATATTGATCCTTCTATTGTTTTTCATTTGATCAATCAATTGGGTTATGACCCCGAACAGGTGAACGCCCTGCTGAATAAACGAAGTGGAATGCTGGGGCTTACAGGTTTTAGTGATATGCGTGATATTGGTAAAGCTGCGAAGGATGGAAATAAGGATGCGGAATTGGCGCTCGACATGTATACATACCGGATAAAAAAATATATCGGATCTTATACTGCTGTACTGAATGGCCTGGATGCGATCGTATTCACCGCCGGTGTGGGGGAAAATGATGTGAACACCAGGCAACTGATCTGCAGCGAGATGCAATTTTTGGGAATTCACCTGGATGAAGAGAAAAATAAAATATCTTCAACAGCAACCAGGGAAATAAACAGCGCCATTTCCAAGGTAAAGATTTTGGTTGTTCCCACCAATGAAGAGCTTGAAATTGCGAAGCAATGCTACGAGCTCTTGCAGGGGAAGCAGTAGGGCAGGAAGGAGCAGAGTAATTAGGGGTCAACTGAATTTATATGCTGAAAAAATTTACAAAACTCCTTTTCTTATTGCTCTTTGCATTTGTTTTTGTTCATGGCCAGGATTCAACCGCATCCAGAAAACAAATTAACGGGATTGCGGCCATTCCAATGATTAACTATAACCGTACACAGGGAATTGTTTTGGGGGCCATCGTATCAAATTACTTTAAAATAAATAAGAAGGATACCGTCTCTCCGTCTTCTAATGTGGGTATCGCCGGCATTTATACTGAACAAAAAAGCTATGCACTATTTCTCTATTCACAACTTTTTTTTGCCGAAGACCGCTGGCGCATTCGATTAGCGGCAGGCGCTATGGATATAAACTTTCAGTTCTACCTCGAAGATCCGGGTACATCGACAGGCAATTTTTCCGACTATTCAACAAAAGCGGACCTGGTAGTGCTGCAGTTGCAACGCAACATATTTAAACGTATTTATTTCGGTCCTACCGGCTCATTTATCAAAGCAACCACCACCTTTAGTTTCCCGGGGGTGTCAGGCCAGGATTCGGTAAGCAAAAGCATCCTGAACAATATCGGTTATATTATCAGCAACGATACGCGCGACCATGTACAATATCCTACACAGGGTATGTTCCTGAATTTTAAAAACCAGTTTTACAGAAGCTGGATTGGCAGCGATTATGAATTTGTAAGATATATAGTTACCTATAATCAATTCTTTAAGCTTGGTAAAACCAAGGATAAGCATGTGCTGGTTGCGCGCGCCACCCTCAACATTGCCACAGGTGATGTGCCTTTTGAAGGGCAAACCGTTGTAGGCGGCGATGACATTCGCGGGTATTCGCAGGGAAAATACCGAAACGACCAGGTGTATACTTTGCAAACAGAGTATCGATTGAATTTCTATAGAAAATGGGGCCTGGTGGCCTTTGCAGGTATTGCCACTGCAGTTGCGAAATTTTCCGACATTCCCAATAGTCAGTTACTGCCTGGAGTGGGTGCAGGTCTGCGATTCCGAATGCTGCCCTCCGAAAAAGTAAATATTGGTATCGATGCTGGTGTGGGCAGAGGCGACTACAGTATTACATTTCGCATAGCCGAAGCATTCGGGAGGTGAAGAGCATAGCTACCTACACATTCTTAAATAAAAAACAGGACGAACAATTCTGCAGCGATGATTCTTGCAATCATAACGAGAGGATAGACGGTTGCATAAGTCTGGGATGGTACACTGTTTCCTGCCATTTGTAAGGTAAATGCCAATGCGGGAGGATCTGTGGAGGCACCGGCAAGCAGGCCGCAAATTTGAAAAAATGATTTTTTGGCAATCAGCCTGGCAGCGAATCCTGTAATCAGAAGGGGAACAACCGTAATGATAAAACCAATAGCGATCCATTCAAGACCTTTCCCATTTTTGAAAACCGTTATGAAGACCTTCCCCGAGGACAGGCCAATACTGGCAAGGAATAAAGCGACGCCTAATTCCCTTAACATGAGGTTTGCACTGTATGTGGTATAATTATAAATTCTTACCAGGTTGCCAAACCTGCTGATGAGCAGTGCAATGATCAGCGGGCCGCCTGCCAGGCCGATTTTTATCGGAACAGGAATGCCTGGTATGGTCAGTTCAATACTTCCCAGGATGATCCCTAAGAATATTCCCAAAAATACCGGTCCGAGTTCAGGTACTTCCAGTTTTTTTACAGCATCCCCTAAAAATTCAGAATATATCCGGACTCCTTCTTCAGCGCCCACAATGGTTACCATATCACCTATTTGCAAAACAAGATTCGGGGCTGCAATTAATTCAAATCCTGAACGATATATGCGGGTTATCCGGCAATCGGACCTGTTGAGCTCTTTGATATTTTCCAGCTTACTATATGTTGCTTTTCTATGGGTAACTACAACATTTCTTTTTTCGGGTTTCCCCGGGATTTCCTGCAGATTGACAGGGCTTTCCTCCCCAACGACCGTTTTGAGCTTTTCTGTAACCGCTTTAACGGCTATTACCAGTAATACATCCCCCTTCTTCAACACCATATCATCAGACGGTGATATGATGAAATCATTTTGGTACAATCTTGCGACAAGGAAGTGATCCGGTATGATGCTGCGCAAAGATGAAAGCGGTTTATCGAAAAGCATTGGATTGGACACATGCAAATTGATGTTAATGGGTTTATCTGCATCTGTTTCCAAGGATTGATTATAAGCTTCCTGATCCTTTTTGATATCAATTTTCCAAATTTTTTTCAGGAACAAAAGGACCAGCACAATGCCCACAACACCGAGGGGATAGGTTACGGCATAAGCGATGCTCACCTCGGAAGCATCCAGCCCTTTGTGCCGGAAAGCGGGGTCTTCCATAACCGCCTGGGCGGCGCCCAAACCCGGTGTGTTGGTTACCGCCCCCGACATTAAGCCGGCCATGACTCCTGTGCTATTGGAAGTAAGCAGGCAAAACACAACAGTTATCGCTACACCGATAACTACCGCCAGCAAAGCGAGAAGGTTTAAGGATATACCCTCTTTTTTAAATGAGTTGAAAAAGCTGGGACCTACCTGCAAACCGACAAAATAAACAAACAAGACCAGCCCGAATTCTTTGATGAAATGTTCCGTTTCGGGGTTGACATTGAGACCTATATTCGCAAAGAAGATCGCAAAGAAAAGAACCCATGTGATCCCCAGGGAAATGCCCAAAATACGGAGCTTACCAACAGCCAGTCCCAATGCAATGACCAGACTATAAATGAGAATATCATGTGCGATGCTGTTCTCAGTAAATAATTCTATAAGCCAGTTCATGAGATTGGTCACCGTTATGGCACAAAAGTACTGAGCCCCGTCGAAATATTTCCACCAAATACAGGAATAGGTGTTTTAATCCAACAATTCTCCGTCTTATTAATGACTCCTTCAAAAAATGCGGTATTCCATTAAATTTTTTGCGTCCCTCTTTTCTATATAATTTTGGTGTTAATTTTCATTCTGATTTACCTGGAGCATTATTTAATACGCTACCTTCCTAAAAACGCCTTCCTTACTCCGTTGTTTTTGATTTAATCATTTCAAAATTTAGACCCATGTCAGAAAATTTAAAAGACTCATCGGTGTTGGTCGTTGGCTCAACTGGTTTACTGGGAATGGAAATCTGTCGCCAGCTGACAAAGGCGGGAAAAAATGTAAAAGCATTGGTTCGACCGATCCTCAGACTATAGAAAAGTAACAGCCCTTAAGGAAATGGGTGCGGAAATAAGGGAGGGGGACTTAAAGGATATAAGTTCAATTCGCAAAGCGATTGAGGGAGTCAGTTATGTTATTTCAACAGCATCTTCCACTTTCTCGCGGCAGGAAGGAGATTCCATTGAAAGCGTTGACGGTGATGGCCAGTCAAATCTGGTTAAGATTGCCGGGGATGCCGGGGTAAATCAATTTATTTTCATTTCATTCTCACCCATGTCGCTGGAGTTTCCATTACAAACTGCAAAGCGTAATATAGAAAAATTGCTTAAGGAAAGTAAAATGAACTATACGATTTTGCAGCCGGGTTTTTTCATGGAAGTCTGGTTGAGTCCGGCGGTGGGTTTTGATCTTCCACAATCAAAAGCGACTATTTATGGTAACGGAAAAAATAAACTGAACTGGATCAGCCTGAAAGATGTAGCCGCTATAGCGGTGGCATCGCTGGACAATGCGGCTGTCAGAGATTCTGTTTTCCAACTGGGTGGACCAGAAGCATTAAGTCCTTTAGAAGTAGTCAGAATATTTGAAAAACAGACTGGAAAAAGTTTTGCGACTGAGTATGTACCCCTGGCAGTCCTGCAGGCCCGAAAAACTGCGGCTACCGATTCCTTCAGTGAGTCTTTTGCTGCCCTGATGCTGATGTATGCAGAAGGCGACAATATCGACACAACCGAAACCCGTAAAGTTTACCCATTCAGGTTGACATCCGTGGCGGAATTTGCACAGAGCTTTAAGGTAGCAAATAAAATTTAATTCACTTTTCCGGGCCAATGATAAATACCGGAAAATATTGAATAAAATTTCCCGACCCTTCTTTACTAAAATCAATGTAATTTCAGGTGATGTCTTATGTTCTTCCGTTAATGAGTCATTATTAAATAAAATATATAAACATGAAAAAGAGAGTTGAAATTTCGTTCGTGCAGGGCTTCAAAGCGACAGCGGCTGCTGCACTGATCTGCCTGTTCAGTATAACTAATGCACAGTCGCAGGATACAAAGGGACAGACTGTAATGTCTTCCGAGACGGTGACCGCAACGGTGGTCAGCGTCAACCAGAAAACCAGGGAGGTTACCGTCAAAACGCAGGACGGCAAAGAGTACAGCTTCGTTGCCGGCGACCACGTAAAGAATCTTGCACAGGTAAAGAAAGGCGACATAATCACGGCAGTATATACGGAAGCAATTGCCTATGAAGTTAAGAAACACGGTACAGCCGGGGTGAAAACCACCACAGCTGCTGCGGGGGCTGAACCCGGCGCGAAGCCTGCTGGCGTGGTGGCACAACAAACTACCGTAACGGTTACGATCATTGCGATCGACCCCAAAGTGCCGAGTGTTACTTTTAAGGGACCGAAGGGGAACACGAAGACGATCAAGGTGAGAGACCCACAAAAGCTGAATGGTGTGAAGGTTGGGGATATGGTAGACATTACTTATACCGAGGCGCTCGCAGTCCAGGTGGACGAGGCACCGAAAAAATAAACGAACCCGTTTACAAATTGATACAGGCGTCTTTAACCGGTTACCATGGTAACCGGTTTTTCTTTATAGTTACAAACCCGTCACTAAATCCTCGCAAACCCACTGGAACCGGTTAGATCCGGGGCCTTGAAAGGAATTTTAACCTGCATCTGACCGGACGATTTTTCTGATGTGAATCATTTTACAGACTGACACAAGTCATTGTTTTCAACAGTAAGTTATTTTACTTTAGAATGTATATTTTGACAAATTTAAATGACGAACTCAAAACAACTTGCGGGAATCATTGGTCCAACTATTATAGCTGTCACTATATCCGAAACGCTCAATGTACATATCTGGACAGCAAATACCGCTGCAGGAGTTTATCTTAATGGTGCATTATTATTTGTTGCAGGGCTTTCAATCGTACGATCACATAATCACTGGGTTCGCGATTGGCCCGTAATAGTAACGATCACTGGTTGGTTTGTAATGTTGCTTGGTCTGTTCAGGATGTTTGCACCTGAAATGCAACTGGAAGGTGCAAAAAATATCAGTGTGGTGGTTGCTGGAACATTGTTCGTTCTTGTCATAGGTATTTTTTTAACCTTTAAATCCTATAGACGTAAATTATGATTCAATTGTACATTATCGCAAAAGGACGCAAATAATTTTAAATAGCTGTTGTTATTTTTCCTCGTGAGGATTTGATCCGGTTTAAGAAATTCCTTCTGCCTTTTAAGCAGTAAGATTATCAATGCGACTCAATTATCTTTTTATTTCCTATTCCAGATGATCAATTGGCGGTTAACCCTTACCCGAACAAAATCCAGGCTACAAGTCATGCATCAATAATCATTGAAAAAAATTAAATGCCCGGCATCCGCTATTTCCTTCAGGTACTAACGTTGCTGATTGCACAATTTAGTGTTGCGCAATTTGTACAACCTCATTTTAATCTTGTATCGGGCAATAATGGATTTTTATTTGGGAAGATAAACGGAATTACACTGGATAAATGGGGATACATGTGGTTTGTTAACCAAACCAACAGATGCCTCACCCGGTTTGATGGATATAGAATGAAAACATATCGCAATGATCCTTTAGACACGAATTCCATTGATGGCCTGAATTATGAGTGTATTGCTGCAGACTCTACCGGTGCTATCTGGGTTGATGCTGCAAGAGGTATTGATAAATTTGAACCCTATACAGGAAAATTTATTCATTTCCGATATTCGCTTACGAAAGCCAGTAGAAAAGAAATATACAATATATTGATTGATCATTTGGGAACTGTTTGGCTGGGGACCAATGCGGGACTTGACTGAAGATCCATGACCTGTTGCTATCGGACGGAAGTGCCGGAGGTACCGAAGTAATAATCAAAATACCCGTTATGTATGATTAAAGCTATCCTTATCGATGATGAAGTGAATTGTCTCAACTCATTGAATAAGCTGATCAGTGATTATTGCCCTGAAGTACAGGTTGATGAACTTTGCAGGTCCGGGAAAAAAGCATTGGAAGCGATTGAGAGAATAAGGCCGGAACTTGTGTTCCTCGATATCGAAATGCCCGTGATGAATGGTTTTGAACTGCTGGAACATTTTAAGCAAATTCCTTTTTCTGTGATCTTTACAACCGGGTATGACCAATATGCAATTAAAGCTATTCGATTCAGTGCGCTGGACTATTTATTGAAGCCCATTGATCCGAAAGAACTTATTGCAGCCGTTCATAAAGTGCAGGTTCAGAAAAATCCGCCGTTTGCAGAACAGTTTCGTATGCTGATGGATCAGATACAGCACAAGGAAGCCTGCCTTACGAAAATTGCGGTACCCACTTCGGACGGGTTTGAATTAATTCTTGCCGATCAGGTAATTCGTTGTGAAGCCGACTCAAATTATACCCATCTTTTTCTTAAGAATAAGACCAGGATAATTGCCTGTCATACTTTAAAGGAAATGGAAGAACAGCTACACGATTTTAATTATTTCCTACGCGTTCACCACTCCTATATTGTCAATCTGAATGAAGTAACCAAGTATATCCGGGGGGATGGCGGTTACCTTATTATGTCAGATGGTTCAACAGTAAACGTTTCCCATAGTCGCAAAGATGCCTTGTTGAAACTCTTCTGATTTCTTTAATAGGAATTCCCAATTAAATCGTACTGCCACTATTAATGAAGGGCTGGGTTTCCATCCTTTTAAATGCATGATCTTGGCTGAATTTTAGTGCTTTTCTGGTTATTTTGGAAATACCTGGTCAATTCATTCTCTCTTGCTGTTTGATTTCACTCGAATACATAGCAAAAGGCAGCAACTGCTCATTCGTACTGGTTTAAGGTAATGGACCGGATTACATTTGATTTATCAATCAAAATAAATTATTCAATCAGCTCTTACACTAAAGAAAATTTGCCTCCCGTATAAAGGCCTAAGTATATCTTTTAAGATAAAAATAGTAACCAATTTTATAACCATTTAAAAAGTTTATCATGAAAAATAAATTGCAGTCTGTTCTTTTTTGTATTGGAGCATTGGTATTTATCCTTTCCGGTTGCCAGAAGCAGGACCCACTTGCTCCGTCTTCTACCAGTTCCACTAAGGCTTCTGGTACTGCGGATGAAAACAGGAGAAATAAAGATGGGCAGAAAGATAAAATAAATGGGCACACTTTCGACAACACGTTCACTAAATGGATATTTGACTATCCTTACATGATGGGTGTGGTCGGGGGTGATGTCGGCACAGGCACTTATGCGGGGCAGGTCCTTAATCTGAGTACTGTGGGCGATATTACCAGTGTCGAAGCCCTTTACCATTTCAACGGAAGTATTCACAGTTTCACCGCACACGTCTTCGTAACTGAGAACGATGCACCGGGAGTGGGCACTGCTACCATAACCGGGCGCGTCACTGAGGGTTGGCTTGAAGGTGCGAATGTAACCGGGGAGTACAAGGTATGGGGTGCGTGTCCAATACCAACACCTGGGAACATAGAAGGTACCAGGTGTTATCAGGGCGTAATCCACGTCCAGGTTCCGAAAGATAGAAGGGACTAGTGTTGAAGAAGGATCGTCCGTCCTACCAGGTTCATGGACTAAGCCGGCATTTATGAGAGAAAGGAACTACAATCACAATGTGAATCTCAGAAAGCTCGAAGTATGCCGTCTCAGAAATGGGGCGGTTTTACATATCCACGCATCCGACGAATTCTTCCCTTTAAATGCAATGCATTCATACTTACTTAAACAATCAATAAAATAATGTTAGCTACACGAATGTGATAAGCAAGCTGGTCACTGTAAATCTTCTACGTAAATGATATCACTAAATTAGAAACTTAAGAGCCTGTTTCCTGAATATTCATTTTTAATTGTTAAAGCATGGAAACAAAACCTCAAAAGACCTCTGCAGAAAACTTTGCAAAGGAAGTCCCCCGCAAAGCAGGGCGGTTATTTACCTTGGAGCAAAAGATCCTCATTGTGATGGAAGCCATCCGTGGAGAAAATCCGGTTGCCGAGATCTGCCGGAAGTATGGCATTCATCAAACCCAGTTTTATAAGTGGAACAAACTGTTCCTTGAGGCTGGTAAGAAACTATTAGCTCCTGATACGACCCAGGAAGCTACCTCAGATGAAGTAGTCGAATTGCGCAGGGAAAACCAGCGGCTTAAAGAGATGGTTGCAAACCTGATGCTCAGATATGATTTTGTAAAAAAAGCCTAACCATATGGGATCTTCCTCAAGATCTGCCGGTTTTCACATTCAAAGGCGGCTTTGACCGGAATGAGCCTTACTAACGGGCACAGAAATACGGGAGCCTGCATGGGATATTCGTCGCAGACAAACAGTTCGCAGTGATTACCAGGAATTAAAATGCCGTGTATTTGAATTTCTGACCGCCCACTGAAGCTTCATACATTAAACCTCCCTTTTGTTGGGTGAAAATCAATACGCCGTTTGTATATTTTACATTACCGGATGCACCCGCCTTGGCGGCCACAGCTGAAACCTGTGCCGAGAATTCAATTTTGTTTTCTTTAAATTGATCAAGGGTCTTCTTGTCCTCGAAAAATATTACTTCTCTGTAAGCCTGGCCGCCAAACTGGAAACCGATGGTAACCTGAGTCATCTGGGCTTTGCCGATAACAGCTTTTTTCTCGAATACTGTCCCTCCTCCCGAAGCGCCTCCCACACCGACGGCGCCCTTTCCGACGTTGGGAAATACCGCATATCCGTAGGCATGGTTAAAGAGATTTTTCATCAGAGAGTCTGTATGAATAAAATCCTTGATACCGTCCTTGCTGTCTTGAACCATCTGCTTGTCTTTTTTATCTGTTTGACCCGAAGTTGTGGTCCATACGGAAATGAAGGCAAATACCAAAAAAGGTTTAAAAACTAAGTTTATTAGATACTTTTTCATGACGTATGTTTTAATTATGAAACCTGCGGGATTATTTTGACCGGATAAAGGTATTTTATTTAAATACCGCCCCGGATTGAAATTCAAATATTTTTTTTATAATAAACTAATTGTCTTTATATTTAGCAGCAAATACCCCCAAATTTTAGTCCGTCAGTTTAATCCACTAAGTACTCTGGTAAGAAGGCTAATTGAATTATTTTATCTGTGCTCTAGTTGTAAAATAATGTAAATCTTATACTTATTGGCATTGCCAATTAAAGTCGTCAATCAGGCTGGGAATAAGTATGGGTGATTTATTGATTGTATTCTTCATATTAGCGAAAGAAACTGTGTTGTAATTGTTTAACCTTAAGTCTGAGAAAAGAAACCATATCGTTTTTTCCCAAGCCAATATATGATTGTAACAAAATCACAATTAAACCAAAAGACATGAAAGTAAATTTTTTGATGATCTCATGCGGACTCTTCGTTTTTGCAACAGCATGTAACAACGCCAGTGAATCCAAAGCGACGGATACGGTAAAAGCCATGGCACCTGATACGACAACTGCGGTAGCTCCTCCTCCGGCTGAAGTGGCTCCGGCTATTGACAGCGCTGCTATTACCAAGGAATATTTGGCAGCAAGGAAAAGTACAAAGCCCCCCAAGGCAAAAAAACAGGGTACCAATGAGGTAGTCATGTATAGCGAACCACCGATTGCATCCCATGAGGCTTTGGAACAACCCCCGGCTAAGAAAGATGCACCACCTGTAATTATACATACAAAGGAATATGTATATTTTACGCCCGCTCAAAAGCCTGCTTTTCCCGGTGGCGATGCAGCTTTATCTGCTTACATAAATAAAAATCTGGTTTACCCTGAAGAAGCACTGAGATACCATGTTGAGGGTACCGTATTTGCTGATGTATACCTGGACAGTTTAGGCAATGTAACCAGTGTTGAAGTCCCTGGCAAGCATCTGGGAAGTGGTTTGGAAGAAGAAACCATTTCAGTCTTGATGCGTTCGCCAAGATGGCATCCGGCCAAGGAAAATGGTCAGATGGTTAAATCCAAACTTACCGTTCCGGTTACTTATAAAATTGAACATTAAAAGTGTTTACTGTGAATGCAAAAACGACCCCGTCTTTGTATTCCGGTATAACCGTGTAGATGGGTAAATAGTCCTGGCTAAGATGGATTGATCCTGTCAGAACAGATGATATTTTCAAGGCGGCTTTGCCTGGTTTACGGGAAAGCCGCCTTTTCTTCTCTTTTCCTGATTCCTGCCTGGCATTCTTTATGCCATAATCTATTTAGGTGGGTTTTTCTTTTCTCTCAGGTCCTTATAACGCTGCAGCGCCTGGTAGGATCTATAGTACATGTAAATATTACTCACATACTGTACTGTTTCACGCCCGATATGGTGGGCCGCTAATATTTCCACATTATCAAACCAAATATTTGGATCCAACCCTCTTTCCATGGCTCCTCTTCTTAGTTTCCTGACATTGCCGGGCCCGCAATTATAAGCCGCGAGCGCAAAAAGTTGTTCGTTCAGGGAATCCATCTCTTCCCTGGCAAAATATTGATCAATTAAATATCGCATGTATTTTGATCCGGCATGAACATTATTATCGGCATTTCTTACATCGGGGATATTGATTGGAGGATGTGAGGCTGTGGAAGGCAGCAACTGCATTACACCAACTGCACCCATATGACTCACCGTTTGCTGCTTTAACTGAGATTCCTGAAATGCCTGTGCCGACAACAACAGCCAGTCCAGGGAATATGTTTTTCCATATTTTTTAAACAGGGTTCTAAACCGATCCAGATCTGCCAATGCTTCCCGGCTGTTGGCGTTCCGCAACCGCCCTTTATTTTTGAGGAATTTATCATAGAGCATATTTCCGGTCGTCGTTCCTTTTCTTATTGTACTTACGAATTTATCGACCACGGATTTCAATTTTGGGGAATTTTTCCTGACTGCCCATCCGTAGGACAGGTTACTATCCACGGCAATATTTGTGTAAGTTTTTAGGTTGGTATATGCACTGCTCCAAAGCGTTCCAAGATCCTCGGGAACGACCGTGAAAGGAATCATTCCCTCATTGACCATAGCGAGAATATCTTCTGATTCAAGATAAGGATCTGTAAAGTCAATATTCATTGGCTTGCGACCAGCTTTCCGAAACGATTCATTGAGCCTGATCAGGGAAGCCTGAAAACTGGAGTTTTCGCGCACAAATACCCGCTGGCCCGCGAGATCTGCAATGGAATGAATAGAAGGCGCCGAAGGTCCGCCGACCACAATATATTTAATGCCAGTTACGGTGGGCGACGAAAAGTCGACCAGCTTTTCCCGCTCTGGCGTTATCGCAAACCCTGATGCGATCATATCTGCGTGCCCTCCCGTTAACAACGGCATGATATGTTTACGGCTGACGGGTATAAAAATGACACGAATTTTAGGAGGATTAAACTTCAATTGCCTGTTCAGCTCTTTCTCAAACATACTGACCAGTTCATAGGCAAGACCATACCTTTTCATCCCTTCAACATAGTAATAAGTTTTGGAATAGGGGACAAGCACGCGAATGTACTTTCGGGCGATGATGCTGTCCAGATCGCCGAATGCTGTATTTTCCAATCCCAATATTTCATCATCAGCAGCCCAATGAAAATAGGGAACGCTGTCACCACTTGCATTTACCTCATATGACTCGGTGCTGTCAGCATTTGCGAGGCCATTGGGTTTAGCAACGGCTGATGAATCAGGATTTGATTTTTTAGATTTCTGATTACACGCAATTTGGCAGGCAATTGTCCAAAATAAAAAATATAAAAGGATCAAACGCCTCATAGTGAAAATTTTGAGACATGATTAGAAAATGGCGGATTCTTTACCCCAAACTGAAATGCAGACCAGTAGTATAAGTTAAGCTATTTTGATTAATCATTCCTTGAAAGTCCAATAAATACCAACATTAAATACCGGACCGAGAGAGTTCACATTTAAGCCAAAATTGCTGACTGAGGTTTTGGTAGTGTCGAATTTTACAGATTCATAGGAGTAGCCGAACAATCCGTATTGTCCTACCAGTGTAAAGGTTTTGCTTACGGCAAAAGCTGCTCCCAATGAAAGGTTTAGTCCCCATCCACTGAGTGTACCGCTCTGGTTATTTGCTTTTGTACTTCCGGCCGTGAAATTGCCGACGATTCCGGTAAACAGGGAAAACTTATCTCCCACCGGATAGAATCTTCTCAGATAGATGACGGGGGAAAAGGTCGTTTCTGAAGTGTTGGGTGCATTGGCCCCACCCAGGTTTAGTGCAAAACCAAGTTGCAGATTGTTCTGAAGAAAAGTACCGACTTCCGGCGCTACACTCCAGGTGGTGGTAGTGACATCTGAAGACCCTGTATTTTTTTCCGTCTTGGAGTTGAATCCCAGCTGGCCACCAATGTACCAACTTCCTTTTTGCGCATAAGTAGCCGAGGCAGCAAAGAGAAAAAGCATTAGGGCAAAAATTGATTTGTTCATCATGGTTAAAGTTTTAAAAGTGTATTGTTGAATATTTAAGGCCAATATGATTAATATTTGACATTCCGGATAGTCTTCGTGGGGGATGAGCCGGACTGAATTTAACGATGCCGTTAATACCTGCACAGACTGAAGAGTACGCAAGAAACCTGTGAACTGCTGGAGTACTAAGTGCTAATTGACATCCAGAATATCTTGGCAATTCAGTAAAAAAATCCCCAGCGTTAGGATCGCTAAATTTGTTTCTCTATATAAATTCCGGTTTACTGAATCAGGCGCCTGATAAAACAAAAGATCCTGCATAAGCCAGCCACTTATATTTTAGCAGGAATTGAATAGTAAGTTAGCGTTTTTTATATTTATTACATGCAATTATTACATACAATTTCACAAAAGAGGGTACCGAAGATGGTGGGTAAGACGATGAAAATTTCAATGTTTGATTCGTTTCCGGATCGTGATTTGATAATCTACAAATCCGCGTTTACTGTTTCTAAAAAGCCACCAGAATAGCAGAATTTTCTTCTTTGATCTATTTGGTGAGCTAATATCTATATTTGAAATATGACTGCCCAACTTACCAAAATGTTTTAAACAATGAATATGGTTGAAGAACTCATTTCAGCTGTTTCAATTGCCCGGAAAAAGTATATTGAACAAATTGGCCATTGTACTCAAGAGCAATCCCAAAGGAAGCCAACTCCTGAATTATGGAATATTGTTGAGATTACCGAACACCTTTTTTGGGCTGAACAGGGTGGTATACTTGGTATGTGGAAAAGTATTCTGGCAATACGCGAGGGCAAAATGGAGCGCAAATACGATTCCATTCATAAGGACATGTCAATTGAACAAATCATTGAACTTACATGGCAACCCAAAGAAAAAGTCCCGGCCATTGCGGCACCACGATTGGGTGGCCCGCTGTCATTTTGGTGTACATCTTTGAGTAGTTTGCAGGGAGTTCTCGAAACATTTGGTTGTCAGTTAAAGGAGAATGAATTGCGGTTACAGGCGCACCCTCACCCAATTTCGGGTCCTATGGATTTTCAGCAACGTCTGGAGTTCTTAACCTTTCATTTAGACCGTCATAGGGGGCAGGCATGCAGGCTTATCAATGAAATGAATTGAAAAAATTTAATAGCTCACAAGCACTTACATTACCTGTTTACCTTCATGAGTTTTTAGGAGAACAAAATAAATACCGCCGGCCAGATAGTCTGTATAACCGGCCCGGTGTTTCTATTTTTCTCCCTGTTCATATTTCCATATTTGAAAGCCCGTAGCGAACATCATGTTATCGCTCACTCTGAATACACGGTCCATATACGGACATATGGAACTCACTATGCAAAAACAACATTAGTACTCTGTATTAAACTATGGGTCTGACGTTTCAACCAGGCTTATGATTTGAATCCTTGCAAATAACTTTCCAAAAATTGGAAGAAATAATAAGCATTCTTTGTTATCGTTATAACATTTGAATAGGAGTCTGGCATTTTATTTGGCTTATTAAAACCAAATCCAACAAGATGAAAAAGCTGTTATTAGCCCTGTGTTTACTAACCGGATCATGCTTATTTAACCTGGTTCAGGCGCAGGTAAGTGTAAACGTCAATGTTAATGTGGAATCCCAACCCGAATGGGGACCTGCCGGTTATGATCACGTGAATTATTATTATATGCCCGACATTGAAACATACTATTATGTTCCAAAACATCAGTTTGTTTATTTAAGTGCAGGCCGTTGGATTTTTGCTTCT
This sequence comes from uncultured Bacteroidota bacterium, assembly GCA_963741345.1. Lineage (GTDB taxonomy): Bacteria > Bacteroidota > Bacteroidia > Chitinophagales > Chitinophagaceae > Puia. Next base: position 492,471 of record CAVUHS010000002.1, on the reverse strand, counting down.
TCCCTTCCCGAAAGATGCCGGAATTATGATCTGTACAGAGGGTACAAAGTAGTATTTAATGAACCCAGACCCTACCTTCATCACGACGAATACCGTGCTAGGTATGCTCATTACTGCGGATACTATGATCATCAGCCTGTCTTACACGAACACGGGAATAAACATTATGATGATGAAGACGGCCCTGGAAACAGCCATGGGCACGGTCATGCATATGGCCACGATAAAAAGGATCATAATAAATAAGCAGAATAATTCCTTACCGATCTCAAATCTTTTCAACCTTTGTGCTGGAAGGGCCGTTCATTTCGCCTGCATTCAAAATACCAGGCGGACCATTCTCTAAATAAAACGTGTATGAAGAAGTCAATACGCTTTTGGTAACGGGGAAGGGCCCTGGCCAAATTTAATTGCAACTACCAGTTTCCTGGTAAATCACTATAACACCAGTTCCAATGTTCCCTCGTTAGGGACCACTATCTTAAAGCGGGATAATCTGCATAGAGCGCGTCAACCAGTTCCTTTCGATATCCCGGCGTATGGATATAGAGATTGATCGCTTCATTGGCTTGCACCAATTCATTATTGACGACTTTGCAGGCCACGAGTTTTTCGGTATTCTGCCAGATACCCGGATCGTAATCAAATGCTTCCTGATAGAAATGCAAAGCTCCCCGCAAATCGCCCAATTTCATTACAACATTTCCCCTGAAATAATTGAGGAAGGGATCGATGTGTAGCAGGGTATCCAGTTTATCGATCGCTCTGCTATAATCTCCATAGTTTTTGGTATTGGCATACTCTTGCATCATGAGCAGATAAGGAGTGGGTTCTTCCGGAAATAAGGAGATATAACGGTCCGCGGATTTCCTGAATGATTTTTCGCCCAGGTGTTCACAGGCCAGCATATACTGAAGGGAGAGGTGCCTGTCGTTCTGGGTCTGGTCGTCGAATTTTTCAAAGGCCGATCTTGCCGCACTATAGTTTTTATGACTCAATGCATTGTCGAATATTATCCCGTATTTATCCCTGGATGTCAGTGAGGAATGAGCATCACTCATTCCCGTATCTGCGATCAGGTATGAAAACAATCTGGCATAGGATTCACCAAGCTGATAAGAAAAAATATCGGCTGCCCGGAGAGAATCCTTCACTTTTATAACTGTGATATCCTGGTAATCAAGTCCGCCATCACCGAAGGCCCTGAACAGAAGGTGCATTTCTTCATGCTGAACAAAACCGCGAACCAGCCTGAAGCTTCCGTTTTTCGTGATCTCCAGGGTGCTGTTTCCAATATTGAACAGGCCAAAGCCATGGGCGATCTTGGTCAGCGTATCCACATTATCGATGATGGGGCTCTTTGATCCGGTCCTTGCAATGAATTCGGGAAAATAGATCAGGTGGTTGAGGATTTCCGGGTCCCCGCTGTTCACAGACAGCTCCAGCTGTATTGATAATTTTTCGGCTTCTGCGGTGGTAACCGGAGTATTTTGTGCAGACAGGGTTTGAAAGTTCATGGCGCCAGCCGTCAGCAGGGCCAGGCCAAGGGTTTTAAGGATTGGACGCATCCGCATAAATTAGGAACAATTTTCCGGATCAGAAAACACGGCACAGGAAGAAAATTATTGTGTAAGGGCAAAAAAAATTTTACGATTGAGACTGTCATCATCGACAAAACCCTCAAGCACCAGCGCTATTTGTTTTTTTATTTTTGGCAATTGTAAATGAACAAGTTATCCCAACAGAAAAATTCCGTGGCAGTTTATCAACGCCAAATATAGCACGGCTATGTTTTCCTTTATCACATCTCTTTGTTACTTTATTCTGTTAAAAGCAACCGGAAGGAACGATCTTCGGGGATACTGCTCATTTAAATGTTTCAACAGGTCCTGATGGGAAGTTGATATAAAAAAATAATTGGATTTGAAACATGCATTTAAAATGGGATAATTGAAATTAGATAAAGATGAATATGGATTTTAAACTCAGACCCTGGACAATGAATGATTTGGACAGTTTGGTTCAATATGCTAATAATTGGAAAATTGCGAGGAATTTGACGGATAAATTTCCTTTTCCATATACGGCAGAAGACGGAAATTCATTCATTGAATTTGCGAACGGGGAAAGTCCTGTTCATATTTTTGCAATAGAGATTAACCAACAGGCAGTTGGTGGAATAGGCATTCATCCTCAATCAGACATTCATAGAAAAAACGCAGAACTTGGATATTGGTTAGCAGAACCTTTTTGGGGACAGGGTATCGTCACGCGGGCAGTTAAGGACATGGTGGACTTTGCTTTTAAAACATATGACATCAATAGGGTTTTTGCAAGACCATTTGGAACAAATAAAGCTTCGCAAAGAGTTCTTGAAAAAGCAGGCTTTAAACTTGAGGGGAAATTTGAAAAAACTTTATTTAAAGGTGGTGAATATTTGGATGAATTAATATATGCAATCAGACGTTAAGATGACTAAAAAAAATATTCTGATATTAGGCGCGGGAGGTAAGATTGCAAGACATGTGATTGATTTACTATTGAAGAAAAAGGATTACCATCTGACATTATACCTACGAAGAGCAAAAAGGATAAGTAAGATTCATGGAAGTAATGTACGCGTGATAGAAGGAGACGTTCTTGATTTTAATAATCTGAAAAAAGCCATGGAAGCGCAGGATCTGGTGTACGCAAACCTGGATGGGAAATTGGAAAAGGAGGCCGAGAACATAGTGAAGGCCATGAGTGAAAGGGGTATCCAGCGACTCATCTTTATTACTTCACTCGGAATATACGATGAGGTGCCGGGCAAATTTGGCGCATGGAATAAAAAAATGATCGGCAAATATCTTGGACCATACCGAAAAGCAGCCGCGATTATTGAAGCCTCAAATGCTGACTACACGATATTAAGACCTGCATGGCTGACCGACGATGATGAAATCGATTATGAAATAACGCAAAAGAACAAACCTTTCAAAGGGACAGAAGTTTCAAGAAAGAGTGTTGCTGCGCTGGTCGTAAAATTAATTGGCAATCCCGCGTTGGCCATTCGAAAAAGCCTGGGCGTAAACAAACCAAATACGGATGGTGATAAGCCTTCGTTTTATTAGTCCTTATCTGAGACAGAAGATATTCTCCGTTATTTAAGATGATTACCAATCTTTCACGAATTCCCATCATTTGCCGGGTGACCACACACTGGAGAAACCGTACATCGATGGTTCAAATCCGGACAGTCCCTGGTCAGGGGCATTGACACATATCATTGACAGATAAGATTTTATGAAACTGGCACTTTCTTGGTTTATAGACAGTCGCCATTGTTCCATTAAAAAATCTTCGGTTATGTTTAGAAACTATTTCAAGATCGCCTGGAGAAATCTGCTGAAAAGCAAGACATACTCCTTTATCAACATCGCAGGACTCGCAGCAGGCATGGCCGTGGCGATGATTATCGGTTTGTGGATTTCTGACGAGCTTTCTGCAAACAGGCAGTTTAAAAACTACGAATCGATTTATCAGGTCATGATGCATCAGACCTTCGACGGGAAAAGGGGTACTCAGACCGCCCTTCCGTATCCCCTGGGTGAAGAACTGAAAGCCAGGTATCCGGATATGAAGGGCGTGGCCATCTGCGACTGGGGACAGGATCATTCGCTGGTGTATGGTGATAAAAAGATCAGCAAATTCGGACATTTTATAGGTGAGGATGCGGTCAATATGTTTTCCCTGAATATCCTGAGCGGAAACAAAAATCCCCTGCATGAGTTAAATTCCATTGTACTGACCGAAGAAACGGCAAAAGCCCTTTTTCCAAACGAAAATCCCCTGGATAAAATAGTCAGAATGGACAATACGGTTGACCTGAAAGTCACCGCTGTCGTAACCAAACTGCCAAAGAACAGTTCCCTCAATTTTGATTACCTGATGCCCTTTCAGATGCAGGAGACGATCTATCCATGGATCAAACTATATCATAAAACCAACTGGGGAAATAATTCCTGGCAGATTTTTGTTCAATTGAACGATCGAGCCACAGAAAAAAATGTGGATGCAAAAATTAAAAATGTGGTGATCTCCCATTTCACGGATGAGAATACACTCAAAAGTATTAAACCCCAGGTCTTCATTCAGCCGATGTCCAAATGGCGCCTGTATAATGATTTTGAAAATGGTGTAAATACCGGTGGATTTATAAAGTACGTAAGAATGTTTGGCATTCTGGGACTGGTCGTATTGATCATTGCCTGTATCAACTTCATGAACCTGAGTACGGCCCGTTCAGAAAAAAGGGCCAAAGAAGTGGGTGTTCGGAAAGCGGTTGGTTCAAACCGTAAACAGCTGATCCGTCAATTTTTGAGTGAGTCAATGTTTATTTCCGCACTGGCTTTTCTGCTGGCCCTGGCGATTGTATCCCTGGCCCTGCCTTATTTTAACAGGCTGACCGAAAAGGAAATGAGCCTGCAGATAACCAGCCCGCTGTTCTGGATCATTATGATCGCATTCACCCTGCTCACCGGCTTACTGGCGGGCAGTTACCCGGCATTTTATCTTTCATCCTTTAATCCGGTCAATGTACTGAAAGGAAATCTGAAGATGGGCAGATCCGACGCTTTACCCCGGAAAATACTCGTGGTCATGCAATTCGCCAGTTCCGTTATATTAATGATTGGCACCGTTATCATTTACCAGGAAATCCAACATGGTAAAAACCGCCCGATTGGGTTTGATAACAGGGGACTGATTTCTGTCGACTGGTCCAGCGATATCGGCAAAAATTACGATGCACTACGCGCAGATCTGCTGAGTACAGGGGTTGTCAGATCCGTCTGTAAAAGCAATTCTCCTCCCTCCCAGATATATAGCAACAATAACGGCTGGGAATGGAAAAACAGCCAGCCGGTGGAAAAAACCGTTATCTTCTCCACCATTGCTACCGACTATGACTATACGAAGACAATAGGAATTAAATTAATTGCCGGCCGGGATTTCTCCAGGGACTTTGCCGATTCCAGTTCAGTCATTCTCAATGAGGCTGCGGTTAAACGGATGGGGCTTAAAAATCCGGTGGGAGAGATGTTGAAATGGAATGATAAAAAAATGACCGTGGTCGGCGTGGTTCCTGATGTACAGATGGAGTCGCCTTTCCGTCCGATTTCACCCCTGACCATCATTTTCAGTAAAGACTGGGTAGGTTGTGTAAACATCAGAATAAATCCAAATATATCCGCATCGGCAGCCATCAAGCGGATTCAGCCCATTTTTGACAGGTACAATCCGGCCTTCCCCTTTGTTTATCGTTTTGCCGATACAGAATATGCGAAGAAATTCAATTACGAAGAACTCGTGGGCAACCTGGCTGCCATTATCGCCGTGATCGCCATTTTCATTTCCTGCCTGGGGCTTTTTGGACTGGCTTCTTTCACGGCAGAGCAACGCATCAAGGAGATAGGTGTACGGAAAGTTTTGGGTGCCAGCGTACTCAATCTCTGGCAATTGCTTTCTAAAGATTTTGTAAAACTGGTATTGATCTCCTGCGTCATTGCGGTGCCGGTCGCCTATTATTTTATGAACGAATGGCTTAAAGATTATCAGTACAAAATAAATATCGGCGTGGGAGTTTTTGTGATGGTGATTGGATTGTCCATCATCATTACCCTGGTTACGGTGAGCTTCCAGGCTATCCGGGCCGCTACGGCTAACCCCACAAAAAGTTTAAGAACAGAATAAACCGGAACGGGCATTGATTTTATTAAACTCCTTAAACGCTCAGACGTTGAATTGATAATTGCTCTTAAGGCCGGTTACCTTCATTTAATCGTACATGATAAAGATCATCAGATTACCTGCGCAATGTTACCTCAAATGGGAGTTCTGGATTTTAATTTTATAAGAAAGTTACAGTATGTTCGGCAGATTGAATCTGGACGAAATAGATGCATTATTGTATCAGCAAATCATTGGAAGAATCGGATGTCATTCAGACGGCGTTACCTACATCGTCCCAATTAGTTATATCTACGACGGCAAATACATTTACGCTCATTCATTGGAAGGAATGAAAATCGGTTTGATGAGGCATAATAGCAATGTTTGTTTTGAAGTTGATTTCATTCAAAAAACAGAAAGCTGGCAAAGTGTAATTTGTTGGGGATCATTTGAGGAACTTGTAAATCAGGAAGAAAGAGAGGAAGCCCTTAAAAAATTGCATTCAACAGCGTTGCCAAAAACGGTTAGTATGACCGCAAGACTATCCCCGACATGGCCTCAATTTCCCCGGGACATCAATAGCATTGACGGAGTTGTTTTCAGGATAAAATTGCACAAGAAAACGGGAAAATTTCAAAATAATACCAGCTCCTCTGACTGACCCTGACAGAGATAATTATTTCAAAAAATCTCAAAAAGCCCCGGATGATCATTGAAGAACATTACGTAGTTAGAAGCGGATGGCTTAGAGCAGCTGTCTTAGGTGCCAATGATGGCATACTCTCGACCACCAGCCTGGCAATAGGGGTTGCAGCAGCAAGCGATACCCGGCACCCCATTGTCCTGGCAGCTTTGGCGGGGTTGGTTGCCGGCGCTATGTCAATGGCAGCAGGTGAATATGTTTCTGTAAGTTCCCAGTCAGACGTTGAGAACGCTGACCTGAAACGGGAAAAAAAAGAACTCGCAACGATGCCGGAAAGTGAATTGGAAGAATTATCTGAAATTTATGTGAAGAGGGGCTTAGATAAACAACTTGCGTTACAGGTTGCATCACAACTTACAAAACACAATGCATTGGAAAGCCATGCAAGGGACGAATTGGGAATTAACGAGATGACAACGCCAAAACCCTTGCAGGCTGCGTTGGCATCAGGCGCATCTTTTATCTCGGGTGGTATTTTGCCTTTCATGGTATCAATTTTTGCTCCGGTAAAATGGATGGTAATCTGCCAATATTCATTTGCAATCGTATTTCTGGCGTTTTCCGGAGCAGTTGCTGCCAAAGTGGGAGGGTCAGCAATCATGAAAGGAATGATCAGAATTTGCTTTTGGGGCACGGCTGCTATGGGAATATCTGCACTGGTTGGTTACCTTTTTGGTGTAAAGACTACTTAAATTAGTTGTTACCGTTTCGTCACCGAATCCTGGTAAATCAATAGAATCGCTTCCGGGTCATCAAGGCTGGTCCGTATTAGTCCGCATCCATATTGTTTAATAATTCAAAAAGTATTTCTGCCTTTCTTTTCACTTCATCGCTTTCAATATGAGTTATTGAAAGAACCGGTAAAAGTTTTTGATACAGGCCGGGCTTCCGGAGCCAGTTAATAATTTGTTCTTTAATCCATTTGTTGTAGGCAATCGGATAAGTGCGATGAAAAATAAAAAGAGCCTGCAGATATTCCCGGAATGCTTTACCCAATGTGTCAAATGCATGAAAATACAAACCCCGTTTTATCAGCTGGGGAATATGGTTCAAATCATATTTGCACGCGTTACATATTGCGGCCAGGCGCGCGTAACGCAACTCCTCATCGTAGTATGGCAACCATTTTTGCTGAAGTTCCCGAAAATAAGGTCCTGCACTATGCATCGGCGCGGAGTATACAACCTGGTTACCAATTTCAATTTCAAAGGAATCACCAGGTTCGCCCGGTTCCGGGATGGCCGGTATGTAATTCCCGTCGATGATATCCAAATGCAGGTGAGCGTAGGGATTCGATTGTTTATATTGTAAGATTGCAGGTTGTGATCCGGAAAAACCCTTCCAGGCCGTATTAATAATATTTATTTGGGTTGCTGTCGTTTCGGGACTCACCAGTATGGCGAAATCAAGATCGCTTTCAGGTACTGCCTGTCCTCGGGCGCAGGAGTTTACTACTAAAACAGTATCAGTCTCCGGGGCATTCTTAAAATAGTTCCCTACTATTTCAGCTGCATCCTGGTGCAATTTTGTAGGAAATACCGGTTTACGCAAAATGGCTATTTTGAAATAAATTTAGTCATTCCATATTTGACAGTATACGGACACTAATTCGCCACTTACCCAGGACCCGGTTCAGGTTTTGAATTATTTGCAATACATTTAAGAAAAATACCTATGTCTTCGAAAAAAGTTTTCGTCGTTTTTGGTGCCACCGGTGCCCAGGGCGGCGGTTTGGCGCATGCCATCCTGAATGATAGTCAAAGTGAATTTACTGTCCGCGCTGTAACAAGAGATATCCATTCAGATAAAGCCAAAGAGCTGGCGGCCCTGGGAGCCGAACTGGTAACCGGGGATATCGATGATATGGAATCCATGAAAAAAGTATTGGCAGGTGCCTATGGTGCTTTTTTCGTCACGTTTTTCTGGGCTCATTTTTCGCCGGAGAAAGAAATCGCCGAGGCAAAGAATATGGCCGCAGCCGCTAAAGCAGCCGGGTTAAAATTTGTTATCTGGTCAACGCTGGAAGATGTAAGAAAATTTGTTCCACTGAGTGATAATAGTATGCCAACCCTTCATGGAAAATATAAAGTCCCCCACTTTGACGGTAAAGGGGAGTCGGATCAGTTTTTTATTGATGCAGGTGTGCCGGTTACTTTTATGCTGGCTTCGTTTTACTGGGAAAACCTCATCTATTTTGGTTCCGGACCCAAACGCGGTGCAGATGGTAAACTGGCCATCACTTTTCCAATGGGTAATAAGAAAATGGCCGGCATAGCAGCCATTGATATCGGGAAATGTGCTTATGGTATAATTAAAAAACGGGACGAACTGGTTGGTAAGAAAGTGGGGATTTCCGGAGAACACGTCACTTGCGATGATATGGCAAAGTCATTGTCGAAAGCTTTGGGTGAAGAAGTCGTTTATAATGAAGTCACCCCGGATCAGTATCGCGGTTTTGGATTTCCCGGAGCAGATGACCTGGGTAATATGTTTCAGTTTTATCGCGATTTTGATGAAGTATGCAATTCTACCCGCGATGTAAAATTTTCACGTGTTCTCAATCCGGATTTAAAATCATTTGACGTGTGGCTGGCAGAAAACGCCAACAAAATACCACTTACTTAAAAGGCAGGCTCCATTGAAATTTTGAAGATCCGGACGTATTATTCTGTTTGTATGTGAACAGGACCCAGACGTCCCCCGCGTTATACCTTTCGTATGTCGCCGGATTATTTGGAACCTCCTTTCGCCACAATCGGACTTAAGACAAGAGAATCCTGCCATGCCATCTCCTTGAATGTGCCCGGTGTGATCCCTTCTGATTTTTTAAAGAGACGTACAAAATAATTGACATCGGTGAAACCGCACTGATAGGCCGTCTCAGTAACCGTTGTATTTTGGCTGCCCAGAAGTTGTTTGGCCAGTTTAATGCGTTCGCGGTTGATATATTCCAGTGGTGATATCCCGAACTGCAGCCTGAACCATTTGAAAAATTCGTTGCGGCTCATATGGGCTTTGCGTGAAAGAGCATCTACACCTAATTTATCCCCCAGGTGGCCATGGATATAATCGATGAGAAAATGCTGTCGGCTGAAATTTTTATGATCATTTTTATCCATCTCCACCCGCTTCAGATGCTGACTTTGCACCAGCCGGATCAGAAGTTCCTTCAGGCTCAGGTCGGCATAGATATTTTTTGTTTTATCACTGCTGCTGCAATTGCGAATGATTTTGTTGATGGTTTCGGCGATCTCTGCATCGTTTGAGAAATGGTACTGACTGTAATCAATATTCCACACATGACCATCATCGTTGCCACTATTATAGCACTCGTTGAGATATTGCATGGTATTGTGAATATAATGCTCATTTACCGTAAGTGCGATGCATTGGGTCGGTTTGCGAGGGGTCGATTCCGGAAAGTCGATGACCATGGATTGATTGGCGGGCAGTATAACTGTCTCGCCAGGTAAATATTCGAAGTCCGGGTGATTAGCAACATGCATCACTTTTCTGCCGGTGACCATGCTGGTAATCACCAGGTCATTAAAAGTCAGTGGTACCCCGAATGCCTTCTGATAGCTCTCATAGATGTTGAGCTCGCAGTTATTGAGATTGAAAACGCGCCGGCTTTCAATCATGGTCTTCAGTTGATCCGGAGGGGTCAGGTCAATTTTCTCAATCAGGTTCCTTATTCCCAAGTAATTTCATTTGAACGTTAAAAATAGCTATTGGCTAAGAGCCCGGCAATAATTTAGTACAATCGTGCTATAAAACCATACAAAAATGCTGGCTTGACAACTCTTTTTTAATGATGTTTATGGAGGTTCTTTATAAATACCGGGCGATGCGGAGCCTAATCCTGAAAAATATTCAGGCTCAGGTTGTTAGAAATCACGAAATACGGGCGCCGCACTCAAATACCATAACCATTAAACCTTTCCCGACATGGTATCGGGTGGCCCGGCTGCCGGGAGTACACCCTGCCGGTGGCGGGTCGCATCGCCCCATATTATCCCCCAATATGTAAAAAGCCTCCCTTTTCGGGGAGGCCGCACCAATCAAATACCATTAACCATTAAACCTTATCCTATGAAAGCATTAATTTAAGACAAATTCCAATTACTTTTTAAATCAGTTAGACACATCTTTGTCTACACCTGGCTTAGGCCGGAGGGAAGCTCGATACAAAACGATCTTTGTTTAATTATTAATTTAATGTTAACTTATCATTAATAATTAACCAAAATCTTGCCCCGATGCCTGAAGAAGCCCAACCACCCGGCTTGCTACCCAGGAAATATCTTTCCCGGTACTTTCTTCCATTATTTATGTTTTCGGTTATTGCAATGAATGCCCCTGGTCAGGATTCAGGCAGGAATAGTTTTACCGGCCTGCGGATGAATGAAGTAAACATCCATGCAGTCAGACATTTTCTTGCCAATTTTTCACCGGCTGCCGAAGTGCATTGGAGCAGGGAAGATTTGTATTATGTTGCCAGATTTCATTCAGGTCGTACGACGGACAAAGCCTATTATAAAATCAATGGCAGTTTTGCTTTTTGTATAAAATATTACCTGCAGGACGCCTTGGATGGTGCCATAAAATCTGCCATATTTGAAGATTTCCCCGGATGCAAAATTATGCTGGTTACTGAGTTTTCGGATCAGGATGGCCGGACTTTTATTGTCAATATCAAAACGGGCGATTTCATCAAAACCCTGCGTTGCAATGAGGACGGCATTGAGATCACAGAAAGTATGAACGACGCAGGCATTTGAGATGACACCAGTTTAGCTTAGGCCTATGGCCCCTTTTCGATTTGCGAGTCATCATTGATAAACAGACAGGGTAATTATTCAGCAGAATTATTTTCTTAACTTTAAATACCTAATCGTCTCCGGGTTTATGGGACCTCTTTTACCAGATGAGGCAATGAATCGATACCAGTTCCCCCTTGAAATGGATGCCGGTACATTTCGTGAAGCAGGTCACAAGCTGATTGAAGATATAGCCGGGTTTCTTTCTTCCATATCTGATTTCCCGGTAACAACGGCACCCACTCCCGGATCTGTTCAGGCAAAACTTCCAACATCATTACCACTAACCGGCAGCGATCCATTACTTCTGGTGGAAGAAACCTGGCAACTCCTTGTTAATAATAGTTTGTTCAATGGTCATCCGGGGTTTTGGGGTTATATCACTTCCTCGGCTGCCCCACTGGGTATGCTGGGAGATCTCCTGGCGTCGGCAGTGAATAGCAATTGCGGTGCTTTTGTGCTTTCACCCATGGCCACTGAAATTGAAAAGCAAACCATATCATGGCTGGGAGAAATGATTGGGTATCCGGCGGCCGGGGGAATTATGGTGAGCGGTGGCAACATGGCAAATTTCATTGGGTTCCTGGCTGCAAGAAAAGCCATGGCGGATTTTGATATTCGTAAACTCGGGCTGCAACCTGTGCAGGGGAAATGGCGGGTCTATGCATCTGCCGAAACACATACATGGATCAATAAGGCAGTTGACCTGTTTGGCTTGGGCCTCGATGCCATTCGATGGATACCCGTCGGGGGGGATCAAAGGATGAATATTTCATTACTCGATCAAAAAATATCGGAAGATAAAAATGAAGGACTGGTTCCATTTCTGGTTGTGGGTACTGCCGGATCGGTAAGCACCGGAGCCGTAGACGAGCTGAATGAAATCGCTGCAATCTGCAGAAAAAATAGTTGTTGGTTTCATGTGGACGGTGCATACGGAGGGTTTGCCGCGGCATTGCCTGAACTCAAAGACATGTTTCAGGGTATTGAAATGGCTGATTCAGTGGCAATCGATCCGCATAAATGGTTGTATAGTCCGCTGGAAGCCGGATGTACCCTGGTGAAAAACGCAAATGCACTAACAGACGCTTTCAGTTTTCATCCGGCCTATTATAATTTTGACGGGGATGAGGAGCCGCAAACAAATTTTTATGAAAGAGGATTACAAAACTCGCGGGGATTTCGTGCCTTGAAAGTGTGGATGGTTTTACGCCAGCTGGGAACAGAAGGTCATATCCGAATGATACGCGAAGATATCCTGCTTGCAAAAACGCTTTTTAAAATATTGAAGGATTGCAAAGAGATCGAAACATTTACCCAACACCTGAGTATTACAACATTCAGGTATAAGCCTGAAGATGTTGATTCAAAAAAAGAGCAGTCATATCTTAATAAACTAAACCAGTCACTTCTGAACAGGTTGCAATCAGGCGGGGAAGTTTTCCCGAGTAATGCTGTTCTCGAAGACAATTTTCTTTTGAGAGTGTGCATTGTAAATTTCCGAACCAGGCTCAGCGATATCGAATCCCTGCCGGGCATTGTGCTTAGGGAAGGAAGGATGATCCATGAACAAATGCGAAAGGAAAGTACGGTTGTTTCCTGACTGGTCAATATCATTTCTAAAGGGCTAACCCATATCCCACTTTTACTTTATCCATAACGACATGAGTATAAAAATGCTTGAGGTAAGGATTATCCATCAGTTTGAATTTCTGAAACTCTTCGTAATGATGCATGTCCCTTGTATTTACGATTAGAACAAAATCATAGGTGCCTGTCACATAATAGCATTGGGAAACTTCGGAACATTTTAGCATTTCTGCTTTAAATAATCCAATGGCCTTTGAGTTCCCTTCATGTAAAATCACATCAACCACGCTGGTTATTCCAAAACCCACTGCAGAAGCGGAAATGATAGAAACATCGGCTTCAATTATTTTTTCGTTTCTGAGTTTAGTTATTCTTCTCTGAATGGCACTTTGGCTCAGGCTTACCTTTTCGCTGAGTTCTTCAGTGGTGAGCCTGTTATTCTGTTGAAGCAAACGTAACAGCTTCCGGTCAAATTCATCCAGCTGAAGCATAATTTACCCGTTTGGCCTATAAAATTAGGGTAATTTAATTGTCATGGAGAAGAGGACGCAAAAAATAGTCAGGCACCTGAATTTAATTTTACATGGCTAATCACTATAAAAATGAATACTTCACAAACCGATATTCTTCCAGCCGGCAGCATTTTTACAACAGAAGAAATCCTTCAATTCAGAAATGAAACTTCGGGAACGAAAAACATTATTCATCTGAATAATGCGGGAGCCGGTTTAATGCCGGATATAGTAACGAAAGCCCAACTGGATCATATCAGGTTGGAGGCTGAAACAGGTGGTTATGAAGCAGCCGACCTTAAATCTGAAACAATCCGTGCTTTTTACGAACAGGCAGCTCTCCTGTTCAATTGCGAGCCATCAAATATTGCCTTCACTTCAAGTGCAACAGATTCTTTTGCAAGGGCATTGTCATCCATTCCTTTTAAAAAGGGTGACATCATCCTGGCTGATAAGGACGATTTCGTTTCGAATCAAATTCAATTTTTATCGTTGCAAAAGCGATTGGGAATAGAAATTGTTCATATAGAAAATGCCCCGGAAGGAGGGGTTGATCTGAATGATTTGGATGAAAAGTTAAAAAAATATCAGCCCCGACTTTTAGCGGTTACGCATATTCCAACCAATTCCGGTTTAGTGCAACCTGTAGATGAGATAGCGAACATATTCGGCAGCTATTCCCAATTGTATCCCGGGAAAACCTGGTATATTCTGGATGCCTGTCAGTCAGCCGGGCAATTGAAACTGGATGTACAAAAACTCGGCTGTGATTTTTTGAGTTTAACGGGAAGGAAGTATTTGAGAGGCCCAAGAGGCACGGGTGTTTTATATATTTCAGATAAAGTACTCGATGCCGGCTTAGAGCCTTTGTTTATCGACATGCGGGGCGCAGAATGGATCGACAAGGGAAAATATAAACAGCAGTCCGATGCCCGAAGGTTTGAAGATTGGGAATTTGCCTATTCCACCGTGATAGGCATGAAGACAGCCATCGAATATTGCAGGAACATCGGAGAAGATAAAATTTGGCAGCAGGTAAAATTACTTTCGGGGATCACCCGGAATGAATTGTCGACCATTGAAGGAGTCAGGATTTTTGATCGCGGGTTGGAAAAAGGCGGTTCAGTCACTTTTCATGTAGCAGGTTCCGGGCCGGAGTTTATAGTACATGAGTTACACAAACGTAAAATCAACGTGGTGGCCAGTTATAGAGCATATGGTTTGATCGACTTTGATGAAAAGGGAGTGGAGTGGGTAATCAGAGCTTCCCCGCATTACTATAATACCATTACGGAGATAGAGATATTTATTGAAGCATTGAAAGAAATTATTAAAATTAAATAGTCATGTTAGAATTGAGACCGGTATGCGAAAATTGCGGCAAGGATTTGCCGAACCACAGCCAGGAAGCCATGATCTGCACTTTTGAATGTACTTTTTGTGCGGACTGTGTAAATCATGTTCTGCAAAATGTTTGTCCTAATTGCGGTGGCGGTTTTGAAAAAAGGCCATCCCGGCCTACCCAGTGCAAGACACAATTTTGTGTCGAAAACTATCCTGTGAAGACAGAAAAAAAACTCAGGCCCGTAAATTTGCATAAATTTGAATTACTCAGAGACTATTTTCGACTTATAGATCCAAGGAAAAGGTAATCATTTCTTTAAACCGGATCCGTTTCTTAAAATGAAATTGCACATGGTAACTGATGTAAATATTGATGAAAAATTTGCATTGATCAGGGAATACTGGACACCCAAAATTATTGGTGAGCTGAATGGACAATATGTAAAGCTCGCGAAAGGCAAAGAGGAATTAATCTGGCACAGTCATCAGGATGAAGACGAATTGTTTATTGTCTTTAAAGGAACCCTGATCATGGATTTCAGGGATAAAACAACGGCAACAAGGCAGGGGGAAATCTTAATTGTTCCCAGGGGAGTGGAACATCGGCCCCGTACGAATGGGGAGGAAGTCTGGATCATGCTGATCGAACCAAAGGAAATAAAACATACCGGAGACATAGAGCACGAAAAAACAGTGAAGAATCTGGAATGGATTTAGCAAGCGTTACGACTCCTTTGTTTCGAACGAAACCAGGTTACGATAAAATCTTGTTCGTACTGCTGAAACAGGTCCCAAATAATAACCGGTGCGAATATTTGAATTCCGTTGGTTTATTCAGGTTGCGCTTCCGCAATCATGCCGCCTCTGCCTTTCGAATCAAATGCCCTGAATTTTGGCGGTTTCCCGTCGGCTATGACGGGACTTAAAAATATCGTGCTTTTTGCATCAGGATCTCTTCCATCCATTGTATAACGAATGACCAAACCCGGGAACTGTATGTTGGCCCGGAAATGGCCCTGATCTAAAATGACGCCTGGTTTCGGTATCCGGTATCCATAGCCACCATTATAATAATCCAGCATCGGCAACTGTCTTTTTCCGATGACATTTAGAAAATCGGACCAGGCTTCTGCATATAAAAATCTGCTTTGGGCCGAATCCGTAGTCGTTGCCCAATCAGGATCTTTGGCCCAGGCTCTTTCTGCAAATCCCAACAGGCGTGGAAGCAACATATATTCCAACCGTTCCGTTGTCTTGATATTTTCTCCCCATACGGCACTTTGCAGACCCATGATATTGCCTTTGCCATAATCTGTCAGCCGCTGCTTACCAATAAAAATATTTCTGTCGATGGGTAGTCCGTTTTTATCGACAGTTGAATTTTTAAAATAGTCGAAGGGAATAAATGAAAATGGTTTGTCAATATCCGTGAATGCTCCCCAATAATATCCCGGTTCTTCAAAGGATTTATAATGAGCCATATCGAAATAGAAATTCGTCACCGGTGTAAGCACCACTTTATATCCTCCATTCGCGAGTTTATATGCCAGATCTTCGTTTCCTCCCCCGAGTGTATTGTTCCATACTTCTGTTTGCAAATGTTCCGGTTCAAAATCAGGATTGGGGAGGTACATGGATTTCCCGTCCAGCATGGTTTTCCGCAATCCCATCTCCTCCCAGCCGGAGAGATAGAGCCCTTTGGCTTTGACCATTTGATTTACCCGGCCGTAAAAATAGTACCAGAGATCGCTGGTGTTTTTAATTTCGGGATGAGAAGCTTTTAGCGCTAAATAAGCGGGGGATTTTTCCCATACATGCTCCGGCACTTCATCACCGCCGAAATGAATACTCTTCAATGGAACACCGGCTTCCCGGTAAATCGCCACGATATCATTTATAACCGTCTCTATAAAAAGATAAGTAGAGGGAAGGGAAGGATCTATGATATTATCTTTCCAATACTGGCTCGTGCTATATTTCGACTGATCATTCGGATCATAGAGAAGGTAGCGTTCTGCTTCTTCCTTCTTACCCTCCCTCATCAGTCTTTCGTAACGGGCGTTCATCGCTTTAATCGCGGCCCGGGCATGGCCCGGGGTTTCAATTTCAGGCAATACCGTGATATGACGTTCATGAGCATATCTCAGGATCCCGATAAAATCGGACCTGTTGTAAAAGCCACTACCGGCAATTTTTCCGGTATCCGGTCCGGAGCCATGAGAGGGTGGTAAGAAATTTTTGCTGTCGAGCGTATGCCCACGCTGCGAACCAACGGATGTCAATTCCGGCAGGGAAGGCAGTTCCAGCCGCCAGCCCTCGTCTTCTGTTAAATGGAAATGAAACTGGTTTAATTTATAAAGTGCCATCACATCGAGTATTCTCAGCACTTCTTTTTTTGGAATAAAATTCCTGCCCGCATCCAGCATAAAAGCCCGGTAACCAAAACGGGGCTCATCTTTCACCAGTACCGCCGGGATCAGAATCGTTTTTTGGACTTTGGCCCATGCGCTGGGTGGAATCAGGGTTTTTAAAGATTGTATCCCATAAAATATACCTGCACTGCCCGAAGCGCTGATGATGATGGCAGTTGGTTTCACTTCCAGCATATATCCCTCTTCGCCCAGTCCTTCTTTAAATTCCAGGCTGATGGTATTGCCAGGTGTTCCCGCATCTGGCTTATTTCCAAGCAGGGTTTCCAGGGTAGATTGTAATCCTTTTTTTTCAAGACTGAACCGGTCGTCCGAAATTAGTTTCGTTGCGGTGGTAAGAACGAAATCGCCGCCGGTTTCCTGGTAACTCGCCGGGGTTGGAAATACCCTGGTTAGCTTTTCCATGGGAATATCCCGGACCAGTTTATTCTGATCATAAATGATTCCGGTTGTAATTAATCCTTTATAATTCGGTTTGAACGGATCTATCGTAAAATGGCCGGTTGCAAATCCTCTATCCGGATTTGCATCCCAGACCAGGTAGAATCCTTCTGGCCCGTCGGTTATATTCACAACAGGTTCTTCTGCCACATATTCTATGCGAACGGATGCGCCTGGTTTCAGGGAAGGGGAACCGGCTGCAGGAGTCATACTGAAAAGATCACCGTTGATCAGGTCGAACCGGGCATTGCCGGTCACGGCTGCCGGACTAATGAGCCGGGCAGAGTTGAAATACATTTTCCAGCCCGATCCCGGAAGTTCAGTCCGGCTGTTATTCGTAATGATAATCGCATTCAGCGAATAGGGTTTATTTTGATAGTCATTTTGCATGGCCTGCCAGTGAATACTCAGATCCTGTGCCGGGAAAACAGGATCATGGTTTTGCTGGGCGGTTACAAGTGTACTTAAAAACATAAACAAAAGGACTGTAAAAAAATGAGGCATCCGCTTAAAATTAATAGGGGTTGAAGATAATTATAAAAATCTGGTAACTGTATTTGGATGACAGGCTCCTGCTATTCCGGGTTCTTCCAAGATGATAATACATACAGGATAAATCAGAATCCGGAGAAACTAACTTAGTTTTAAACTAACCATGGTTTAAACCAACGAAGAGATAATGCTAATTCAGTTAATTGGCGGCCGGCATCCGCTTGTTTCCATTATAATTCCTACTTACAACAGGCTTGCCCTGGTTCAGCAAGCCATTGCGTCCGTTATTGCGCAGACATATACGAATTGGGAAATGACTATTGTAGATGATGGTTCAGAAGATGGCAGTCCCGAAGCAATCATTTCAATGAATGATTCCAGGATCCGGTTGGTGAAAATTCAACATTCCGGGAATATTGCGTTGCTGCGTAACACCGGCGTTAAAAGAAGCTCCGGCGAATGGCTGGCATT
The DNA here is from genome assembly GCA_963741345.1 of uncultured Bacteroidota bacterium. Classification (GTDB taxonomy): domain Bacteria; phylum Bacteroidota; class Bacteroidia; order Chitinophagales; family Chitinophagaceae; genus Puia. The sequence continues at coordinate 473,957 of CAVUHS010000002.1, read as the reverse complement.
CCTGGATTCTGACGATATATGGATTCCGCGCAAACTGGAAATACAATTATTTTCCCTGCTGCAGGAAGGTAAACGTTGGGGATATGGGGGATCTGAATTAATTGATGAAGATATGCATAGGATCCCCAACAAGGCAGGGAACTATCGCCCGATTTCAGGCTGGATCATTAAGGATGTGCTTACTACGGAGGCATCCGTAAACATCGGTTCATTAATGGCTGAACGATCTCTTTTTGAGGAAGTCGGTGGATTTAATCAGGACGCAAATCTGATTTACCGTGAAGATTACGAACTGGTTCTCAGGTTAGCATTAAAATCTGAAGCTTTGGCCATTCCTGATCTGTTAGTTCGTGTCAGGGAACACGAGGGACGTGCAACGAATGGATTTGAGTACGGCAATGATCGTACGGCAGCTGTATACAAACATTTTCTTCGCGCAGGGCCGGAAAAAGAATTGGCAAAGATAGCACGCCGGCGTATGGCAGGTGAACTGGCCGAATCAGCAAAAAAGAGCATTACGCAAAAAAGATATCTGCGGGCAATCGGTAGCCTGGGGCAGGCGCTGATTAATGGTGATAAATTGCGGCATATTCTTTCAGTTATTCGCCGGGGATTCTCTGCCTGAAGGTAATTTCATTTAGAGCTTAATACCTGCATAGTCAATTCCACATTGAAAAATGCTGTAATGATACTTCCTTAAATACTGAATAATCTCCCGGAGTTCAAATTGCGTCATCCATTCCCCCTCAAAAAGCACTATTTTAATATCATGTTTTGTAAAATCTATTGACCGGAGAATTTTATAGTCGAACCCTTCTGTGTCGGTATGCAATAAATCCACCCGCCCGAATTTATTTTTTTGAATCAAATCATCATAGGTTATTACAGGCAGGGGTTCGGCAACCATTCTTGCATCCAGGCCCTGCCCGTATTCAATATTTTTAATAAAAGTTCCCTTGTCAAAAGAACCAACCTGGTCATACCAGCCGGGTTCCTGCTCCGTAATATTTTTTAATCGGTAAAATAACATTTCACCACTTGCAGGACCTATTCCAACATTTTCAAAAATAAGCCCGCTTACCTGATCGTAATTATTTGTCAGTCTTTTAAAATTAGCCGCGTCGGGTTCAACCAGGATTCCTTTCCAGCCATTCCTGCGGATGTACTGATGGAGGGGATCATTTTTATTTCCATCATTGGATCCTATCTGGACAAAGGTTTTAATGTTTGATTCACCGGCTATTTTAAATATTCCATCTATTGAAATATTTAAAATGGTATCCTTTGAAATCAGTGTTTTAATTGCTTTTTTTAATCTTCTGATAAATAGCATGATCCCGGACTATGGAAGTAAGTTAATTTTATTTAATTAAACTGTGATTTTGTCCATACTCAATACAAAGCTGCTGTTACATATTAATGAAACACCAGTAATTCAAATTGATAAACCGCGGATTATTTGTTTTCAGACAGGTATGGCAATAGATGCGGATGGATGTCCTCAGGCTTATCACCCGGATAATACAGGTTTGGATGATCTGAAACATGGCGGGTATCCTGGAAACTGGTGGGGAATTGCCACAGATAATGAATCCGGTAACGGGAATCCACTCATTCAAAATGAAAAGGATCCTGCTCCCGGATATTATATATCAACCACTTCTTTAATAGATGCCAGGTTTTCCTACCGGGATCCCGCAAGGTATGTAGATGCACGGAAGATCCCCTATTTCGTCCTACCGGAACAGCTTGTGGGATTGGTAACCTTGGGCGATATAGCCTGGATTTTTAATGCAGAAAATAAGTTGAATTGCTTTGCTGTTTTTGCGGATGTGGGACCGGATGTTGGGGAGGGCTCTATGGTTCTAGCGGGGAATCTGGGTATTGATAATGATCCAAGGACCGGGGGTGTCGATGCAGGAATATTCTATTTTATTTTTATTGGATCGGGACGAGGCAATGGTCTTCACCTGTCTGTAGCTGAAATCATGCAATCAGGAGAACGGGCGATGCATGGTCTGGATGAAGCTGAGCTCATTTCAATATTTAAGTAAATGTCACGAATTAAATAACGGGCTTGGCCGTAAACATGCTGCTGTAATATTTTCGGTAGGCCCATCCCAGAAAGACATTCGGAACCATGAGGAAGACGCCCATCAGCCAGCCCGACGGAACCAGGATGGTATGAAATAACAATACATTCAGGCTGATCGGGAAAAGTACAACCGCGGAGAATGGAGCATACCGGTCAAAGAGCAATGACAATCCACCCGTGATCTGGATAATTTTCATCATGGGATAGATATAGCCCGTGCCTTTGAGCCCGGCGACAAGCGCTCCCGGTTTTCCCGTATGCAGGGGCTGATAGGGTATGAAATGCAAAAAAAAATCGAGCCCGAAAACCAGATAAATAAATCCGAGCAGGCAGCGGGCAATCACTACCCAGGTTTTCATTTTCATCGCTTTCGAATTTGATCCATCATATGGAAGCTACTCTTCATTTAGGAGAATCCGTAGTCCGGCGCGCTGGATTTTCAGATCTGTTTCAGATCGGTCAGGCTGTGGATTCAGATAATTTTTAAACAGCTAAGCTCTGCAAAGATATTCATCATTCTGTCACGAATACCCTGCGCGTTGTTCACTGGTCATCGAGTGAAACAACCAATCTGCCAGAAGAAAAAGAGCCGTTGTATTTTCCGCATAAATCTTCACCAGAGAGTTTGCATATCCTTTGGATTAAATTCCCGAACTTGATATAGAAAATGAATCCGGTAAAATCCTGATTTGAGAAGACATCAAATGATATTAATACTGAAATGAGTACCAGATCTGTTTGATGGAATGAATCAGCATTTGAAACGATAAAATAAGTTGGCTATGAAAAAATTTATCTGGTTGTCAATAATGATGGCCGCACTTTTTGCCTTCCGCGGCATTAGATCCTTTTCGCCGGAATGGGTTTCGTTATTCGACGGCCATTCGTTAAGTGGATGGAAAGTGGGTGAAAACGCCGGCACTTTTGCAGTTAAGAACGGCGAAATCGTGGTGCATGGTCCAACGGCGCATTTGTTTTACGAAGGCGGCTATAAAAATCACGACTTTAAAAATTTTGAACTGAAGGTGGATGTGATGACCTATCCCGGTGCGAATTCGGGCATTTATTTTCATACCGAATACCAGGAAAGCAGCTGGCCTAAGAAAGGATTCGAAGTCCAGGTGAATAATTCGCACACCGACTGGAAACGTACCGGCAGCCTGTACGACGTTGTCAATGTAAAGGAAGTGTACGTGAAGGATATGGAATGGTTCACTGAATATATCAAAGTGGAGGGTAAACACATCCTGGTAAAAATCAACAACAAGACGGTGGTAGACTATACCGAACCCAGCGACTTCAAACCCGCGCCTGGTCAGACGGGTCATTTTCTCTCCAGTGGCACTTTCGCTTTGCAGGGACACGATCCGAACAGCGAAGTGCATTTCAAAAACGTCCTGGTGAAAGTGCCGGAATAAACTATGAGGGTAATTTCTTTTGTTGCTCAAAATTCATAAATGGCTTCAACAGGTCTATCGGGACAGGGAAAATAGTTGTTGAATTATTTTCTGTTGCGATTTCTGCGAGGGTTTGCAAATAACGCAGCGTAATCGCGCTGGGTTGTTCGGCCAAAACCTTCGCTGCGTCTGCCAATCGTTGTGAAGCCTGGAATTCCCCCTCAGCCGCTATTACTTTTGAACGGCGTTCTCTTTCAGCTTCGGCCTGTTTGGCCATCGCCCTTTGCATTTCCTGCGGCAGATCGATTTGTTTCACTTCCACATTGGATACTTTGATACCCCATGGTTCCGTGTGGGAATCAATAATCTGTTGCAAACGCAGGTTGATTTTTTCTCTTTGCGAAAGCAGGTCGTCCAGTTCGGACTGGCCCAGTACACTTCTCAAGGTTGTTTGTGAAAATTGCGAAGTGGCCACCAGGTAGTTCTCTACTTCGACGATGGCTTTATGCGGTTGTAGTACGCGGAAATAGATTACGGCATTCACTTTGATTGAAACGTTGTCCTGAGTAATAACATCCTGTTGAGGTACATCCATCACAACCGTACGCAGACTCACTTTCACCATCCTGTCTACGATGGGAATCAGAAAAATCAGGCCGGGGCCCTTCTCCCCACCCGCTACCAGCCGCCCCAGTCTGAAGATGACACCCCGTTCATATTCACGGAGCACGCGGATGGAATTGGCCAGAATAAAAATGGCGAATAGAATGACGACCATAGAAAATACAGGAATTGTTTGCATGGAATCTTTTTTATTTATTAAGCATTCAGGTGTTCAACGTAAAGGGTCAGGTTTTTAACTTCCTTCACATGCACCTGTTCTCCGCTATTTATCATTCCGGAAACAGATACGGCATTCCAAATTTCCCCATGTATCCTGACTCTTCCCGAGGGATTGAGTGTATCAAATGTTAACGCGGTTTCACCCACCATGGAATCAATTCCCGTCACGGGTTTCCTTTGTTGCGCTTTTATTCCCATGCCGATCACAAAAAGAAAAAAGGCCGAAGTGATCGCAACGGTAGAAATAATCAGGGTCCGGGATATCCTCATCAGTTCCAGGCCGGAACCCGGACGGATCAGCATCAGTGAACCGGTCAGGAGTGCCACAATGCCTCCGATGGCCAGCATTCCATGGCTCACCACTTTGATCTCAAGCAGCAACAGGATGACCCCAAATACAATTAAGGCAAGCCCGGCATAATTTACCGGCAGGGTATTCAGGGAATAAAAGGCAAGTACCAGGGAAATAAAACCGATTATCCCCGGGAAGATGATTCCCGGATTGAATAATTCAAAGAGCAGACCCAATAGTCCCAGCATCAAAAGAATATACGCGATATCAGGGTCGCTGATGATATTCAGCAGTTTTTCTATAGACCCCATTTCCTGGAACTGAATGACTGCACCCCGGGTATGTAAGGAGAAACTGGCGGAGTCACGTTTGATCAGTTTCCCGTCCACCAGGTTTAACAATTCACGATCGTTAGATGCGATCAGGTCGATTATGTTTTTCTGGAGGGCTTCATTAGACGTGATGGCAACACTTTGCCGCACGGCATCTTCGGCCCACTGCAGATTACGTTTTCTATATTCCGCTATGGTCCGGATAAATGCAGCCGCATCATTGGTGGATTTACTGTTCATGATGGAATCGGCTGTCCCCTGCATGGTGACGGGATGGGCGGCGCCGATATTCGTGCCGGGGGCCATCGCGGCGATATCCGCTGCCAGTGTGATGAAGACACCTGCCGATCCCGCGTGTGCACCGGCCGGCGAAACATATACCACGACCGGAATCGGGGATTCAAGGATATCGCCTACAATAATTCGGGTCGATTTCAACAATCCGCCGGGCGTGTTGAGATGGATCAGCAGACAGGCCGCATTTTCGCTGGCAGCTTTTTCTATACTGCGGTGAATATAGGTTGCCACAACGGGATTTATAGTACCATCAATCTTAATCGAGATAACCGTTTGTGCTGAAAGCAGCAAAGGCATTGAGAAGACAATGTATAAACAGATACGCTTCATAAAATTGTACCCGGAGGGCATGAAGCTTTATAAAAAAGACCTTATGTAATTTACTTAAATCCGGAGAAATATGGTTTTATTTTACGTCCGCCTTTTTCAATTACCTGAAATATATTCATCCATACCAATCGAGCCCGGCTAACTTTCTGTATCTCTTTCGATTTAAACAGAAATGTAAACTATCAGGTGTTTTGATGATAAAAATCATTGTTTGTTACAAGCAACAAATCATCCTTTGTAGTGAATTGAATCATTTGCGAATGCTTTGGGGCACATTGATTATACAGGTACTCGCTGCTGTTTCAGGTGGTTTGGCTGTGCTGATAAGCATTTTGTTATTCCTTGGTTTGCGTTGGCCTGCACCGGCTTTGTGGATCTTGAAACTGTATGCATCTGCATTATCCCCACTACTTGTCTTAACGGGCATGTTGATCACCCTTGCAGGACTATTGACCGGATCTCTTTTCATTAGTTTGATGGGCGTATATATTACATTGATTTATTCTATACACATATACAGGGTTACCCGTTCTCCCGATTCCTCAACTGGTTTTGAAAATGCTTTCGGCCTGAAATGGGAAAATCCATTAAATCCGGAACAAAAAGATCATTTTCTTCCGGTGCGTACAATAATAAAATTACCTTCTGTTCCGAATCCGGGCCTGGAACAAAATATTGCATTTTCATCCATTCCTGGCAGCGACCGTCAACTATTGTGTGATGTATGGCAGCCGCCCGAAAATGTTAACCCTTCAGGATTGGCTCTTATTTATCTGCATGGCGGCGCCTGGTATCTTCTCGATAAGGATTTAGGCACTCGTCCGTTTTTTAGTCATTTGGCTGCTCAGGGTCATGTGATCATGGACATAGCTTATCGACTTCCTCCTGAAACAGACATGATGGGCATGATACATGATACAAAGCGGGCCATCGTTTGGATGAAGGAAAATGCGGGTCGGTATGGAGTAAGGCCCGATCGGATTGTTTTGTGTGGTGGCTCATCTGGTGGACATCTTGCCCTGATGGCAGCATATACCAATAATAATCCATCGTTTACACCGAAGGGACTGGAGGGAAAAGACATCAGTGTAGCCGCGGTGATATCTTTATATGGTCCAACGGGTTTGGAGGCTATGTATTATCATCTCAACCAACATCTGACCACCCGCACGATTCCTGGCAGGCCAACAAAGAAGGTTCCTACCCAAATGCCCGGATGGATTAAACAAAGAATGGGCGACAACTATCATCGTCTGGGAATGGACAAGGGATTTGAAAATGCAGGAAAATTTGCTACTCTTTTAGGTGGTCATCCGGATGAGTGCCCGGAAACCTACGCTCGTTTCTCACCTATCTCGCATGTGCATACTGGTTGTCCTCCCACCCTACTGATACATGGTGAGCACGACGTGATGGCTCCGGTGAAAGCCACACGCCTTATCTATACCCGCCTGGTGCAGGAAAATGTTCAGACAGTAATGCATATTTTACCAGAGTCGGATCATGCTTTTGATTTGATATTACCCAAAATATCCCCATCAGCACATTCGGCATTTTATGATGTGGAACGCTTTCTGGCATTACAGGTGGGAAGAGCGGCGACTGGCAGCAAAGCCATGATGGGCGTTGAAGCCGTTGACTAAGAATAATTTTCATTGGCGATCAATACTTTCGTATATGAAACACGGGTAATTAGTAACGTCAGGCATGTTTATTGAATAGGTGGCATATGAGATTTAAAAAACTGATTCGAAAAATTCTGGTTGTTCTGCTGATATTTTTTTTGGCCATCCAATTCATACGCCCGGCCCGTAATAACGGTGTCGCCGAAACTTCCACCGATATTAATCATTATGTACAGGTTCCGGATACGGTAAAAGATATTCTTAAAACATCCTGTTATGATTGTCATTCCAATCATACAGCATATCCATGGTATGTAAATATTAACCCGGTAGGCCTTTGGCTAAAATATCATATCGATGACGGCAAAGAGGCTATTAACTTTTCTGATCTTTCCGGTTTCAGCAAAAAGAAACTCGATCACCGCATGAAAGACATAGCAGAAACGGTGGATGAAAAAGAAATGCCACTAAGTTCCTACACATTCATCCACCGGTATGCTATACTGGACAGTGGGCAGGTCCGGATTATTAAAAACTGGACGATTGCTGCGAGAAAGGAAATCGGCTACGTACAATGAACTGCCAAATTAAAGATCTGGAAGGTGAATCCCCTCAGCTAAATACGGACTGATCAGCATTCAGAAGCAGGGGCGTGAGCGGTATTGCCAAATGCAATGGAAGCCACTCAGGGAAGTGTCCTTGTGGATTTCTCCTTACCGGAAACACTGGGAGAACAAATTAGACAATTTGGATTCTTATTTGGATAAACTAAAAAAAGAAAGAAAACATGGTAACCGTAAAAAATGATACCAGGGACAGGGAACTGGTTATCTCGAGAACACTGAACGCGCCTGTGGAACTTGTTTGGGAAACATGGACCCGGCCGGAACATATTTCAAAATGGTGGGGCCCCGACGGATTCACCACGACCATACAGAAAATGGAAGTAAGACCCGGAGGTGAATGGGATCTTATCATGCATGGTCCGGACGGGACAGACTACAAAAACAAAAGCATATTCAAAGAGATTATTCCCTTTAAAAAGATCGTGTATGCGCATATTACGGGACCAAAGTTCATAGCAACGATTGAGTTCACTGCCATGGGCGAACAAACAGGGATCCGGTGGGAGATGATTTTTGATACAGTTGAAGAGTTTGTTCAGACAGTAAAGACCTTCAGGGCAGATAAAGGTCTGCAGCAAAATATGGAGAAACTCCATGCTTACCTGGAGAATCTCAATATCAATAGCAGACCATAAGTAATCACTGTAATACGACGGCAGGCATCGCTGGAAGAATTGCAGCGTGTAGCAGGAATTCTATTTTCTCTCGAGTACAGATCCCTGCAAATAGATCATCTTGACAAACGATGCAGTTTCCTGAAACCCGGCATCCAGCCATTGCTGTTTACATTGCGGATTGGCGTATAAAATTTTCAGGGGACGGTTTTTCCGGGAAAGACTTTCAGATACTTTCTGAATGAACTTATCCATAACGACTGCGTCAAAGGGATTATATAAAAATATAACGCCCACGGTATCGGGAATACAATAATGACGGGCGTCCACACATTCAATGGTGATGGATGTATCGGGGTACCTGCTTTTTATACTTCTGCAAACCTTAGCAGCAGCATCGCATAACTTTTTAGAAAAATCTATGCCGATGATATCAGAAAATCCATATGCAGCGCCCATCGCCAAAATACGACCCTTTCCAGATCCTGCATCCAAAAGTGTTGTTCTAAAATCAGCAGGCTGTAAATATTCGAACAACCGGCTGGAAGTGTAGTAACTGACGGGCTCATATATACTTGCGTGCTTACGATCCTCAACAGAAACAACTCCCGACAGATTATCAACGCCAATGGTGCGGATACCGTATTTTTTTTCGCCGCTGATTTCATATCGCATAATAAAATGAGCAAGGCGGAAGCCCCAATACCATTCGAGATAAAAAAAATATATCAGGTAACGCATCATTCATTTTTTATGAGCGAGGATTGGGTAGTCGGGGTATTCAACTGAAGGGTTTGCGCTGAAACAGTGCGCAGTGGGCTTCTATAAAGTTAATCTAATTAATAGACTGTTGCAATCAGATCAAAATAATTCAGACATATATAGGTAGCACAACACTCGCTCTAACTTATTGATTATCAGAATTGAATGACCATTCGTATATTCCATATTTTTCCTGGTTGCAGTTCCTGGTTCAATCACCATATACCATTCTTGCAGTTGCTGTGCAAAAATGTTAATTCTTAAGTGAAGCCGGAGTGATGTATCCTGCTTTTTTAAATACATGGATAATCATATCGGCAATTACCTGGTTACCCTCATCAGAAGGGTGGAGTCCGTCATATGTATAGCCGATAGCTTCAGGAGGATATGGATATTCGTCGATTCCGGGATGAAAGGGAATCCCTTTATAGTCGGGGTATTGAAAATTTCGGTAAGCACCGGTAACTGAATCCTTAAGTCTTTTGAATTTCACCACATTTTCCTGCGTTATTCCGCTCTGGTAATAGAGGTCAATTACTTCATAGTGTTCGAAGTTTCCGATCTCCTTTACGGCATCGGCAAACCGTGAAAGTTCCTGTCCGTTTTTGGGTTTGTCAGAAGCGTACGCGTTGTTATCAGCATCGGCTATAGATACAAAATCGCCGCGCTGCAGGGGCGTTATCAAAATGATTTTGGCCCGGGGGTTAAGATTCCTGATCTTATTGATGATAATGCGGTATGCCCCGTACGTCGTTTTGCTCCCTGAATTATTTTTATAATCGTTCATGGAGCCCAAAGGAAGACCCAACCACCAGTCGTTTGTGCCCAGAAGTACTGAATAGATATCTGTTTTTGTCAGCCCGAGATGATCAATTTCATTTGCGATGCCAACGGTGGTCCAACCGTTGTACCCCTGGTTTATATATTTGATTTTGGGATATTTTGCGGCTACTTTAGCCATGTATCCGCTGGTTACCCGGTTACCGGTCTCATCCAGGTGATCATTTAGATAGGTTATGGAATCACCGATGGCCGTCCAGCTGATTGTGCCCGGTGAACAGGCAGAGAGAAGGCATAATAGCACTGCAGCTATTAATCTGATTTTCATACCCGGTTTTATTTCTTTATTTTAAGGTTCTGCTAAAAATAAATGTTACAGGTTGCAATATCAATTTTAGTTATAAAATGATGATGTGATCTGCCAGATGATACCGGCATTTGGTCTTCCTGCCGGGTAGCGGTTTGGTAAGTATTTAAATCGAACAGGAATACAATGCGAATTAAAAAACTTCGGTATAGTACGGTAGTCGCACTCATGGTCCTTTTCCATGCTCCGGCATTCTCCCAATTCAATGCAAAAACCTCCATGGGGCTCATAAGGCGGGTCATTCCGGATTATGCCTCAGCCTTCGTCGTGGAAGATCTGTCCACAAAGGAAAAGGCAGATGTTTTTGAAATTGAAAGCAGGGATAATAAAATCATTATACGGGGGAACAACGGGGTTGCTGTAGCGTCTGCACTGTATTACTATCTCACCCATTTTTGTCGTTGCCAGATTACCTGGAACGGTACGAATTTGAATATGCCTAAAGTTCTGCCCAGGGTATCAAAAAAATTACACCAGTCTTCACCGTACAAGTATCGTTACTACCTAAATTATTGCACGTTCAACTATAGCATCAGCTGGTGGGACTGGAAGCGCTGGGAAAAGGAAATAGACTGGATGGCGCTGCATGGAATCAATATGCCGCTGGCCATTACCGGTGAGGAATTTACATGGCTTACGGTTTATAGAGAAATGGGTTTTTCAGATCAGGATTTGCAATCGTTCTTTAGCGGTCCGGCTTACTTTTCCTGGTTCTGGATGGGCAATCTGGACGGATGGGGCGGCCCCTTACCGGTTAGCTGGATGAAGAGTCATATGTTACTTCAACAAAAGATCCTTCAACGTGAACGTGAGCTGGGAATGACACCCGTATTGCCGGCATTTACGGGACATGTTCCCGCAGCGTTCAAAAAAAAGTTTCCCAATGCAAAATTGAAAGCGACCAATTGGAAAAACGGGTTTGAAGATGTCTATATCCTTGACCCGGAGGATTCCCTGTTTGGAGCGATCGGTAAAAAATTCATACAAACACAAACAAAGTTTTTTGGCACGGATCACCTGTATTCTGCCGATACTTTTAATGAAAATGAACCGCCCTCAGATGATTCTGACTATCTGGCGAAACTCAGCGAACGTTTATATAATAGTATGAAAGAAGCGGATCCCAAATGCGTATGGGTCATGCAGGGATGGCTGTTTTTCAGTGACCGTAAATTCTGGAAATCACCGCAAATAAAGGCCCTGCTCAATGCGGTTCCGGACGACCATATGATCCTGCTCGATCTGGCTGCAGAAATAGAACCAGTCTGGAAAAGAACAAATGCTTTTTATGGTAAGCCCTGGATCTGGAATATGGTCCACAACTTTGGAGGCAATATAAGTATGTTCGGCAGAATGGATGGAGTGGCCGCTGGTCCCGCATCGGCACTGCATGACACGAGTTCGGGTAAGCTGGTGGGAATTGGCTTAACTATGGAAGGCATAGAACAAAATCCGGTGCTCTATGAATTGCTTACACAACAGGTTTGGCAAAATGAATCGGTCGATTTAAAGAAATGGCTTGAGTTTTATACAGTCAACAGGTATGGCGTTTTAGACAGTAATCTCATAAAGGCATGGGAAGTGTTGAGACTAACCGCTTACAATGGGAAGACAATAAGAGATGGTGCAGAGTCGATTGTTACCGGCCGGCCAACTTTTGATTCCACCACCGTATGGACAAGAACAAAACTGAATTACAGTCCCAAAGATTTTCTTCCTGCCTGGGATTATTTTATATCCGCTGCGGGCAAATGCAAAAACAGTGATGGATTTCAATATGACCTGGTAGATATCACCAGGCAGGTGCTTGCAAACTATGCACTTTCCGTACATGCAAAACTGGTCCTGGCTTACCAGAACAGGGACCGGGCAGCTTATAGAAAATATAGTAATGAATTTTTGCAAATCATCACCGATATGGATTCCCTGCTTGGAACAAGAAAAGATTTTTTACTCGGTCAATGGATTTCGGATGCGAGAAGTTTCGGGACCAACCCGGAGGAAAAAGCGCTGTATGAACGCAATGCCCGGGATCTGATCACTCTCTGGGGAGATGCAAACAGTCCACTGCACGAATATTCCTGCCGGCAATGGAGTGGATTACTGAATGATTTCTATAAAGCACGTTGGGAGAAATTTTTTGAAATGACAAATGATTCTCTGGACTCAGGCAAGGACTTCGACCAGGCTGCTTTCGGTAAATATATCAGCAATTGGGAATGGCAATGGGTGAATAAGCGAACGGATTATCCGCTTGAGCCTGCAGGAAACAGTATTGATCAATCCATCGGGCTGTACAGGAAATACAATCCTGAAATAAAGGCTGCTTATTGAGAAACCCTCCCCTGAGGCCCGCTTCTGAATCCTAGTGGAAATGGTGTTTGTACAATTTATGGACATTCGTAATTATTTCCCTGCTACCCCAGAATAAATCTGCAATCTGATAGGTTACTATAAAAAAAAGGGAATAGAAATAGGCCGGGTAATTTATTGAGAACGGCATAACCCATTTCGAAATCATATTCTTTACGGCAGTTGAGCGGTTAAAGAAAGCAGTAATGGAAGCGCCGATCAGCGTTCCCGCAAGCAGGTCTGTCGGGTAATGATACCCGAGGTATAACCGGGGAAAGGAAATATAAGTAAATGTATAAATTAACGCCATCACGCCAACTCTCCGGGACACAAAAAGAAATCCGGTCGACAGTGATACAAACAATGCGGAATGATCACTGGGAAATGAACTCATATTGGTAAGCACCTCGTTTATTGGTATAAGATAAGTAAAATGAAATTGCGGATTCAGAAAGGGCCGCTGCCTGAAAGGCATGATACCGGCCAGACTTAAAGTAACCACCATCACGAAAAATACAGAAATCAGGGTCGCCAGTAATTGTACCCGCTTTACTGATTCAGCAGGTCCGGGCTGAAACCATAAATACCATACCAGCATAGCAAACACTCCTCCTTTCAGCAAATTATCATCCGACATGAATAACATGATATAAAAAAAATGATAGGAGCGGCTGAAATAATTGAGAACAAATTCAACGATCATCTGGTCAAAGGAATTCATATTACAGGCTTAGTGGGGGTATAGTGGTGTTCATTTCTTCTTTACATTCTAAATTTAAAACATTAAGTTGAAGAAGCATATAACATATTAATTTGGTAGTAGTTATGGATTATAAATATTAAATTTAGGGAGTACCACACAATTACTGAAACGGGAACCCCGTTCATGAGGGGGATGATCAGGGTGCTGACTGGTATTCAATATCAGGAGCCTTCATTCAACTATGAACATTTTACATGAATACACCGGGGATCGTTCGAAAACAAGCTTACCCGTTTGAATGGGATTACCTGGAGAAAACAGACAACCGGCTTCTCGTCTGCATCCCCATCATCCTCCTTTTAATACTCACCATCCCATATACAACCAGGGGCTACTGGGATGATGAGATTTTCAGCGTCATGATAGCCCGGTCCTGGTCAGGTTTATTTGAAAATCTCCGGAATTATGAAACCAATATGTCCCTCTACTATATTGTGCTCTATGGCTGGATGAGGGTTTTTGGTGAAGGGGAGATCGCGACACATGCCCTTTCGTTGTTATTTGCTTCACTCACGTTAGCAACTTTTTATAAGCTGGCCCTTATCTGGCTGAATAAAACCACAGCGCTGATGGGCGGACTTTTGCTTGCGGTCAATCCACTTTTTGTATTCCATTCGCTGGAATCAAGAAGCTACTCTATGCTGGCTTTGACCTGCACCATTTCCACGCTGATCTTTGTCCGCCTGGCCAGGAAGCAAAGCATTGGGTTAACCATCTGCTACGGCTTGTCTGTCGTGATTAGCATTTATGTTCATTATTTTGGCATCCTGCTGATTCTCGTTCACGGACTGACCCTCTTCTGGCGGAAACTAACCCGGCAGCAAATCAGGACCGTAGTCTTATCGGGCTTTTTGATTTTGGCAGGTATTCTGCCTTTACTCCTCTTCCCACAACGAAACAAGAGCCAGGTAGACTGGATTAATAAACCCGACCTCAAATATTTGTGGTATACATGCAAGGATCTTTTCGGGGGTGGATATGATTTTTTGATCCTTCTTTTTTGTCTTTTCTTCGTAGTGAGGAAGGGCCATTGGAAGAATGGCACTGAGGACGAAATTTTTTTGCAGCGACTCGCTCTTGTGTGGACCATTGTACCCACGCTGCTGCTTTTTATTTTTTCCTACCTGGAGAAACCGATTTTCCTGACCCGCTATTTTATATGGTGTTTACCCGGCGCTGTACTTCTCACCTGCCTGATCATTGCCTATACGGGATGGGATCGCATGGGGAAATCTGTCGTCTGGTTCCTTTTGTTTGCCATCATGCTGAAAAGGTCTTATGTGTCTTTACATCTCAGGGGATCGGGATATAAAGAGGCTGTCCAGTATTTAAATCAAACCGTGCAACCGGGTGCGTCAGTTCTTACATATCCGTATTATAAAACTGTTCATATATTATTCTACCTGAACAAAATGAAAACTCCGAATCCATTTGTAAAACCAATAACTATGACAAGGTCTTCCTATCTGGCTGGCGGAGGCGGAAGAGACCCTGATCCGGATATATCTATAGTAGAAAAAGTCGCGACAGATACTGGTAAAATTTATCTCGTTGTAAGGGAAAACTGGGATTCGCGTTATTCAGACAGTATTCAAAACAGAAACTGGCTTCCGGAAATTCAAAAAATTATTCTTATTAAACATCCCAAACAACAAACCAGGATTTTTGGTGTCGGATCCATGGAGCCCATTGGCGTTATCACTTATCAGTGATCGTACTGGTAATAAATATTTTAGTAACTTAATAGGCCTTTTACTAAAATAAAATGTCATGAAGGAAATAAGAAAAGAAGACATCAGACAGGAGGTGTTTGATCTGTATGACGACTATGCGCATAGCCGCATTGAGCGGCGCGAGTTCATGCAAAAACTATCCACCTATGCCGTGGGAGGAATTTCGGTTGCTGCCCTCTCCGGTTTTTTGATGCCCGCGTATGCAAGTTCGATCCAGGTGTTGGCGGATGATCCACGTTTGAAATCGGCGTATGTGTATTATGAGTCTCCAAAGGGAGGGGGAAAGATCAAGGCATTGCTGTCCATGCCCATCGATGCAAAAGGGAAACTGGGTGGTATCGTAGTGGTGCACGAAAACAGGGGTCTGAATCCCTATATTGAAGACGTGGCGAGGAGAGCAGCACTGGCCGGATTCATTACACTGGCTCCGGATGCACTAACACCGTTGGGAGGTTATCCTGGAAATGATGATCAGGGCCGGGAAATGCAAAGCAAGCTGGACAGAAATAAAATTCTGGAAGATTTTATTGCTGCCTATGAATATTTAAAAGGGAATAAAGATTGCAATGGAAAAATTGGTGTTGTTGGATTTTGTTTTGGTGGGTGGGTAGCCAATATGATGGCAGTCCGCATTGCAGATTTATCGGCTTCTGTTCCTTTTTACGGAGGACAACCGGCAAAAGAAGATGTTCCAAAAATTCAGGCTCCGTTGCTATTGCATTATGCAGGTCTGGATACGCGGGTGAGTGAAGGATGGCCGGCCTACGAGCTCGCGCTCAAAGAGAATAAGAAAGTCTATACCGTGTATATATATCCGGATGTCAACCATGGCTTTCATAATGACACGACGCCGCGATACGATAAAGCAGCTGCAGAACTCGCCTGGAATCGTACCATTGATTTTTTCAATGAAAAATTGAAATAGAAATCCTGTATCGCCGCCCTTTTTGATTATAGTTTCCTGCTAAATAATCCAATACCATTTTGAATAAGGGTTAATTTTTTAATTATTAAACGAAATGAAATTATTTTTCAGTCTTCTTCTTTCATTATGCTTTTTTTCCGGCACTGGACAAAATGCTATTGGCGACTCCCTCACGCAGCAATTGGTAAAAGAATGGGAACGTGCCAAGTCGTACACCCGCGAATACCTCGACGTCATGCCTGCCAATAAATACGGCTTCCGTCCGACTGACTCCGTGCGTAGTTTTGCAGAACAAATACTGCATTTGGCTACGGCCAATGCCTGAATGGCCTTTATCGGTACTGGTGCACCATTTCCTTTCTCTTCGCAAAATTTTGAAAAATCCCCAGGCGCCCATAGCAAGGATTCTGTCATGTACTATGTAAATACCAGCTATGACGTTATGATTAATGGTATAAAGAATCTGGATCCCGGCAAGCTGGGTGAAGTGGTGTCCTGGAATATGCCTGGGGGCAGGCGCAGTGTAACCCGATTAACCTGGTTGCTGAAAGCTTTCGAACACCAGACGCATAACCGTGGGCAATGTACCGTATACCTGCGGCTCTCGGGTATTCGGCCGCCAGCTGAAAAATTGTTTTAACTGGTTATGTCGCTGTCCATCCGCCGTCAATCATGAGTGTGGTACCAGTTATTAAAGCCGCGGCCGGCGAAGCGAGAAATAGAACAGCATTGGCGACATCCCGGGGTTCTCCAATTCTGCCCAATACAATTTTAGAGAGCACCATTTTTTTCGTTTCCTCGTTGGCGAGGTATTCTTCCGTGCCAGGAGTGTAGATAAAAGTCGGTGCGACTGCATTGACGGTGATATGGTGCTTTGCCCATTCGACAGCGAAACATTTAGTCAGATGCGAGATCCCCGCCTTGGTCATGCAATAGACAGATTCTGTGGGAAGTGCAATAAATCCCGCCTGGGAGCTGATATTGATGATCCGGCCAAATTGTTGCCTGATCATCAGGCGTCCTACATGCTGGCTCGTGAAAAAAGTTCCTTTCAAATTTACATCCAGCGTATAGTCAAAATCCGCTTCAGTAACATTTTCAATATAATTTTCCGGAGCGATCCCGGCATTGTTTATTAATATGTCGATCCTGCCAAAGTATTCGGCTGCCTTTTCTACAGCAGTTTTTATTTCATTCATCCTGCTCACATCCATCTGCAGTGGCAGGGCCTTCCTGCCAAGTGCTACGATTTCCTTCACCAGTCCGCTGTCTGCCTGTATATTTTTCAGCCCCAATGCGATATCTGCTCCTGCTTCTGCCAGTGCCAGGGCACAGGCCCTGCCGATTCCCCGCGCTGCTCCGGTTACCAATGCAATCTTTCCCGGCACACTGACTGCGTCTGAATTTTGATTAGCCATTATTCAAAACATTTGTCCTAAAGGTATCAACAAGATTAATTTCCACACGCGGTGATCGCTATTTGGGCGTGACCGTTACAATTACTCTTTTGTATCGGCTCAGCGCCGGAGTTCCTTTATCAGTAACCCGTAAAATAAAATGGATGGTTGCCGGAGTATTGACCACGGGTGCGGTTACCGGCAGATCATAGAGGTTGGAGGAATAAGGCGCAAAAGATATATATCCTTTAAAACTGCCTGCTTCCGGATATTGAAACCAGAGATAACTCATCGAATCTCCGTCCGGGTCTGTAGTACCGGCTGCATTGAGATGAAATGTTTCGCCGGACTTCACGGTGAAATGATCCGGATGTGCCAGGGCAGGCAAGGGGGGATGATTTACCTCCTTGTATTCTTTATTTGTCCATTCCACCCTTGCGGCAAAATCATTCTGGAAATCTTCGCGCCACCTCCAGATCGTGGCCTGTATATTTTTATATCCTTTTTTATCAATCGAGGAAATAACGGAATCCTCGCTGTTCGTCCAAAAGGGCCTTGTCTCGGGTTGATCTACAGGCCAGTTGGCACGTGGAGGAAGCAAGCCTGCCGTCGTATCGAGCGTGGGCGTGTAGAAACGATACCTGCCTCCCCATCCGCCATAGTCCGGATGTTCCGGATCATTCAGTCCGTTTGAAATCAACCAAAGGAACGAAGGCGTATCTCCTTCCATCCCGTATGCCACATCCGGATAGGCTGCGCCCAGAGGACCGTGGCCCTGTTGAATGTTTTTTGCCAGCCATTCTTTGCTGACGACTTCGCGATTTGACCCAGGCATCGGAAAAGATATCCCCAGCCAGGTGGCATGCCCATACCAGTATCCCGGACTGCACACATAAAATATTTCCGGGAATGTTTTACGTATCCAGGGTCCGGAATCATCCTGGTCAGAAATAGTATAGACCCTGATTTTTTTATATAGACGCAAAGCTTCGGAAGCGGTGCGGGTATTTTTGATTTTCCACAGGGCCTGTGCCAGTACATTCGTACCACCCCATACCGGAATCCAGACCGGGCGGGAATCTTCTTTGTCGAGAACCTGGATGATCCAGGCAGATCCTTCAGAATCCTGGTCTTTTCCCACGCCCGTCATACCATATACAGGCAATCCCTTTTTTACCAGTGGCGCCAATTGCTCATAAGCCGGATATCCTTTTTCATGTTTTAATAAATTCGGTTGCACCAGCCGGTATGCACTCAATATTTTTAAAATACTCTCAGGAGCCACCCTTGTCTTTTGATGAATGGATGTCGTAGCAATCAACCCCTCCACATCCCATTGATTGCAATAAGTTAAAAAGCGGATCATGGACTCGGTATCATCCGGATCCGCTTCAATGTCTGTAAGCACCAATACCCTTAATTTTTTATTTTCCTGCGCAACCATCCATGAGGGTAAAAACATACAAAGAGCAATAAGATGAATCACTACTGACTTATGGATGTTCTTCATGCATTTGTTTTCCCGAAATTATATAAATGGACGAAACGGACTTCCATCATTTTAGTAATTCGAACACAGGCAGCAGATCTGTCGGTGATCTTAGTCTTCATCCAATTCCAGCAACAGATTTACAATTAACGCCGTCCACCCGGTTTGGTGTGAAGCGCCCAAACCCTGTCCGGTGTCACCATGAAAAAATTCATAAAACAGGTGATGGTCTTTGAAATGATTTTCTGACCAGGTCGACTGGTGACTTGCATGATATTGAAATTGTCCTTCATCATTCCTTTCAAAAATCTTCAGGATTCTTTTTGTCAGCTGGTTGGCAATTTGTTTTAGATTCAATTTATTTCCTGACCCGGCCGGAAATTCGCACTGATACTTATCGCCATAATATTCATAATATTTTCTCAACGAATGAATAATCAGGTAATTCAATGGCAGCCAGATCGGGCCCCGCCAATTGGAATTGCCGCCAAACATCGTACTGGAACTTTCACCCGGTTCATATTGTATGGAATAATGAGTGCCCTGGTATCCGAAAACATAAGGCTGATCTTTATGGGATCTCGACAGCGAACGGATGCCGTAATCTGATAAAAACTCCGCCTCATCGAGCAGTCTTTTCAACAAACTTTCCAACCGGTCATCGATCATAATGGCAAATAAATAATTACCATCCTTGTTCTTGTGTTCGATATCTGAAATGATCCTGGTAAGATCCGGTCTCGTAAGCCGGATCACATCCAGCCTGGTGTTAAATTGCCGCAGATGTTCAAATACCTTACTATGCATTATTTCAACGGCCAGTAGAGGAATGATTCCTACCAGTGACCGGATTCTGAGACGCTGGCTCGCACCATTTTCAAATTGAATGGCATCGTAATAAAATGCATCCTGGTCATCCCAGAGAGAAATATCTTTCTTGCCGATATGATGCATGGCCCAGCCAATATTCAGAAAATGCCTGAAGAACTTGGCAGCCGATTCTTCATAAGCCTGATTATGCTGCGCCAGTTCCAGGGATATGCGCAACATATTGATTGAATACATTGCCATCCAGCTCGTCGCATCAGCCTGCTGAAGTTTTTTTATGCCTGCCGGCATATGGTTCCGATCGAAGACGCCGATATTATCCAGTCCAAGGAACCCCCCCTCAAATATATCTGTTCCATTCGCATCCTTCTGATTGACCCACCAGGTGAAGTTCATTAGTAATTTCTGAAAAGCTCTTTCCAGGAAGTCCCAGTCAGCAACACCCGTTCTTTTCTTATCCTCTTCGAATACATACCAGACTCCCCATGCGTGAACAGGCGGATTGACATCACTGAAGTTCCATTCGTAAGCTGGAATCTGCCCGTTGGGATGCATATAGTACT
This sequence comes from uncultured Bacteroidota bacterium, assembly GCA_963741345.1. Classification (GTDB taxonomy): domain Bacteria; phylum Bacteroidota; class Bacteroidia; order Chitinophagales; family Chitinophagaceae; genus Puia. The sequence goes on along the minus strand of CAVUHS010000002.1, from coordinate 453,547 downwards.
CCCGCAGCACGACCAGTAGTTGCTGCTTCGCAAAATCGGGATCGATGTGTACAAAAGTTGATGCATGAAAGGCAAGATCCCAGGCCGCAAACCAGGGGTATTCCCATTTATCGGGCATGGAAATGATGTTCCGGCAGGTGAGGTGCTGCCAGTCATAATTCCGTTTTTGAATTCGGTGGGGTGGTATTTCGTTGGGTTCACCAAAAAGCCATTTGAATACATCGAGGTAATAGAATTGTTTGGTCCATAGTAAACCACTGGCAGAACTGCGGAGCAGGGCCTTATATTCCGGAGATAATTTTTTTGGGGTCAGCTGATTGTAATATTCATCTGTCTCCGAACGGCGGAGGGTAATTATATTTTCAAATGCGGCCCAGGGGTCTTCCAATTCTGCCTTGCTTAATCTTACCCTGAATGTTTTTGATCCGCCCGGAAGGATTTTTTCTTTCAGCCAGATAGCCGCCTTGGTTCCCTGCTTTTTCAGGTTAACCGTATTTTCTTTATTGACGATATAATTATTGATCCCGTCTTTTACAAAGGGAGAATCATTGGGCCGGTTATACATCCGCTGGTTATTGGTTTCATTTTCACAAAAGAGCTGCTCGCCACCCTGGTGATAGAGAAAAAAACTGCCGTTACGAGATGAATTGGTCTGCAGGCAATTTGTTGAAACCGATAAGATCTCAGGCTTGCTAAAGCGGCCATTGTGTTTCCAGAAATTACGAAACCAGAGATGGGGAATCACATGGATGGTCGCCGGCTCAGGCCCCCGGTTGTGTACCGTAATTTTCATCAGGGTATCGTTGATATCCGCCTTGGCATATTCAATATAGCAGTCAAAATAGCGGCTGTCATTGAATAGTTCTGTATCCAGCAACTCAAATTCCGGACTCAGACGGCTCCTGTTGTTTTTCTGCAATAGTTCGAGATAAGGAAAAGCTTCCTGGGGATACTTGTAAAGAAATTTGCAATAGGAATGAGTGGGAGAGGAATCCAAATGAAAATATAGCTCTTTTACATCCTCACCATGATTGCCTTCTCCATTGGTCAATCCAAAAAGTCGTTCTTTTAATATGGAATCCTTCCCGTTCCAAAAAGCCGGAGCGAGACATAGTATCTGGTCGCTGTCGCAAAAGCCGGCGATTCCTTCTTCACCCCAACGATAAGCATAGCTACGGGCGAGATCGTGATTGACAAAGTTCCAGGCATTACCTTCCGGGCTGTAGTCTTCACGGATGGTACCCCATTGACGGTCAGAAATATAAGGCCCCCATTTTTTCCAGTTTCTATTATTGGAAGACTGGGAAAGGCGCTCATTTTCTGCATTAGCCATCTTAGTTACTTATGATATTTAATATATAATATTATCTCTAAATTATATATAAATATGCGCTAGATAGTTAATCAACACATATATAAATAATGGCAATTTGAAATATTATGGGAAATATATCGCGCGAAATCTGGGATGGGGAAACCGACCTGCATTTGCTGAGGGGCAGGTTATTGCGAAGTAATTCCTGTAACCAAGATCAATACCCGTCGGGCCCGCAAACAACTGTATATCTATGTTGCTATTGCAGTGACCCGACGGGATAAAATGAAATCTAAAGACTGGCGTATAATTTATTGCCGGGGTCTGCTAACTTCCACCAGCAACACTTTGGCGGTTGTCTTACCGACATTCTTCACGCTATGAGAGTCAGCCGGCACAACCATGGACATGCCCGTTTTTAATTCATTTTTCATCTTTTTGCCGTCTTTTCCGGTAAACTCCATCGTGCCACCGGATATAACATACAATGCAAGATCCGGATGGGAATGCATGGCAGATGATTGGCCCGGCTTGTATGTTACATTCAAAACCCGGATGCCCATCGTATCTTTTACCACCTTGTACAGATCCGGGGCTACTTTGGCTGCATCCATGGCAGCATCGGAAGAAACGGTTCCCACCGGTCTGGTGGTTTCCACCAGCAACACCTTCACTTCATTCTTGCCAATGTTTTTTACGCTGTGAACTTCAGCGGCACGGATGTTTTCATCTGTTGATTTCATTTCAGCATCCATTTTACTTCCGTCCTTTCCAACAAATTCCACTTTACCTCCCTGGATAACAAATAGTGCATAGTCAGGATGCGAATGCAGGGCAGAGGAATCGCCTGGCTTGTAGTCCGCTTCCGCGATCCTGATGCCCAGGGAGTCGTGCAGGGTTTTGTAAAGATTCGGAGCTACTGTTACATCATCCGGGGTTGTTTCTTTTGCAACAGTTTTGGTAGTGTCCGCCATAGCGGTCATCGCCGTATCAGCTGTTTTGGACTCATCCGTTTTTTTCTCACCCTGGCCGCAGGCGATAGCAAATAAGGAAATGCAGATGGCCAACACGATTTGGCCGGTTGTTTTGGATCTCATAAATTTTTTAATGATAAGTGAAGAAATAGGAAAAAGATGGGGGTCTGCGCAGGGCGAATCGTTTCTAAATATAGGATAAAGTTGCGATTGTCCGGAATCGTTTATAAGGGATAAAAATCGGTTATCTTGAGACAGTTCTTTTTCTGTCCCCATTTAACCCTTCCAACATGCAACCAACGCACAAGAATTTGGTAAGACGTGTATATAGAGGTTAACACTTATGGCGAACGATTTTCCGTTTTACAATCCCACAAAAAAAGTTAACTTATAGGTGTAAAAGGAATTCGTCATGCCGGATGATCAGATCAGGATCAGTGAATTTAAGAAAGTGTTACGACGAAATGCGGATGATGGAGTGGTGGACCTGGACAAAAATTACCCGTACAAATTTAATGTTCAGATTCACCGGTTCGAAGACGTGTTGCGTAATTCAAAGAGGAATGAACCACCTAATAGATGGTCCTATCACCGCATAGGTATGATCACAGCGGGTGAAGGAGAATTAAAGACAGGGATTTTCAAATTCAAAGCAACAAAAAATACCCTGGCAGTCGTTCCTTCACGGGTCATCTCTTCCAGCAAAAACTGGTCTCCCGATACAAAGGGTTATATTCTTCTGTTTAACAAGGAGTTCTTTCTGGAAAATAATTTTTCCCACCAGATAATCGGAAATAAAAGGATGTTGACTCCCTCCGTGCAGCCCTATATACATCTTACAGATGAAGAGGCGGATGACGTGAGCAAAATATTTGAAAGCATCCTGGTTGAAAAAAAGCAGCAGGAGATCGTGAACAACGAATTGATCGCCGTAAAAATAATTGAACTGCTGATACTCGGAGAACGGCTTTTTGAACAGGAGCAACACCTGGAAGAAAACCAGCGTTTCACAGATATTATTAAAAGATTTGTTGATTTGCTGGATCGCTATTTTTCCAGGGAGCATACTGTTAAATTTTATGCAGAGCAGCTGGCCATGCATCCGAATCACCTGAATGCATTAATAAAAAAGCACACCGGATTGTCTGCCAAGGAGTCTATCCGGAACCGGATTTTACTGGAAATAAAATACCTGCTTCATTCCACGAAACTGTCCATCAAACAGATTTCAGATCAGATGGGATTTAACGATCCGAATTATTTTACCACTTTCTTCAGGCGGGCTGAAAACCTTTCCCCGGGAGCATACAGGTCATCTTTTGATTGAAAATCAAAGAAGATTCGTTGATTAACTAAGATTCACTATTCGGAACTGTATGACCTTTGCAGTCCAATAATGAAACCAATTACCATCATATTTGTCGACGACCATCCTTTGATCAGAAAAGCATGGGCATTTATCTTTAAACAGGATCCCCGATTCAGGTTGATTGCTGAATGTGAGAGCGGTGAAGAAGCGATTGAAAAATCAAAGCAGCTTTGTCCGGATATCGTTATTATGGATATCCGCCTGAGCGGAATCAGTGGAATAGAAGCTACAAGCCTGATTCGCAAATATTCTCCCGGCACCAGGATTATTGGTTTATCTTTTCACAGCCAGCCCCATCATGCCCAGGAAATCTTAGAAAAAGGGGCGATGGGCTATTTAACCAAGCTTTCTAATCCGGACGAAATATTTAAGGCCATCATCGAAGTTCACCATGGTAACGGCTATATCTGCAAGGATATGTCTGATAAACTGGTGATGACAGCTTAAATGCTTATTAAGAGTACCCGTTTAATCCAATATTTGCTGAAAAGCCGTTCCCGGTCTGACTAAAGACCGGGATTTTTTTTATAATGCATTCCATTCGCTGGTTATCAGCTACCGCTTATCCTTATTTAGCTTTTATTCCTTCATGAATTTATAGATCTTAAGAGGGTAAGGTCCGCCATCGGCCCCGTCACATGGAAAATAATTATTTCTATAACCCTAAAATTATTTTTCCATGCTCCGCAACTTTTTATTAATCACGCTACGCAATTTCAGGCGCCAGAAACTTTTTTCCTTTTTGAATATTTTCGGACTGGCACTCGGCCTAGCCAGCGCCATACTGATTTTTCTGTATGTCAGTGATGAATTGCGTTATGACACCATGCAACCTTATTATAAGAATACCTACCGCATCGGGACGACTTTTGTAAATCCGAACGGACAGCGTTTTGATAATACGGCTGGCCCTGGATATTTTTTACGTTACCTGAAGGATAATCGCAGTGAAGTATTGCATGCCGTGCGCATCGACAATATTGGTTACCCCACTTCACTTAACTATAAACCAACCGATAAGATTGTATTAACGGAAAAGATTGTCTGGGCAGAACCCGGATTTGAAAAGGTACTCTATTTCGATTTGCTGAGAGGAAACCGGGAAAAGATGTTCGGGAATTTCAATACCATCGCGATCAGCGAAACAGGTGCACGGAATTTATTCGGTAAAGAAGATCCCATGGGGAAGCTGATTTCCCTCAAACATTTGTTTGCCACCCGGGGCCAGGAAATCAATGTGGTTGTGACAGGTGTGTATCGTGATTATCCTGCCAATTCGCATTTCAAACCCGACTATATCATCAACATGAATGCCCTGCATAGTGTGTATGGAGAGCATTATACCGAATACCAGGAAGCCACCAGCTTTACCCAGAATTCCGGATTTTTTGAAAGTTATATCGTACTCAAACCGGGTGCCGATATAAAGCCCATCAATACTATTTTAAATAACCTGGCTGCCCGGATCCTGAAAGCCAGTTCCGCTGTAGTGCCCGCAGGCTCTAAATTTGAAGCATTTACCATACCGCTCGCAGATATTCATTTCGATTCAAAAAATTTATGGGAGGATAATTCCAATACGCACGGTGACAAAGTATACCTCACCATTTTCAGCATTATTGCCATCATGACCATGATAATTGCCTGCATCAACTACACCAACCTGGCCACTGCCCGTTCGGCTAAAAGGGCGAAAGAAGTGGGTTTGCGCAAATCTTTCGGAAGCATGCGGTATGGAATAGCGATCCAGTTTTTTCTGGAATCTTTTTTAATGACACTTTGTGCCCTTGCAATGTCGGTGCTACTGGTATTTATATTTCTCCACCCGTTTAACGAGATAGCTCATAAATCATTCACCATGGGATCATTGCTGGATCCATATATGATATCGGTTATCGGGATCATCGTAATCTTCATGACTTTTGTGGCGGGTTTTTATCCTGCATTGTATTTATCCGCCTTTCAGCCGGTGAAGGTATTGAAGGGGCAGATTATCAAAAGCAAGGGCGCAGAATTCCTGCGCAAGAGCCTGGTCACCTTACAATATTCCGTTGCGCTGGGGCTAATCATTTACACGTTTGTAGTTATACAACAAATCGATCAGTTGAAAACCACTAAGCTGAATGAACGGGGCAGCCAACTGATGGCCATCCGGTTTGGAGGAATTGCTCAGCAGGAACATTTTGAAACATTTAAACGTTCCGTGCTGGAAGATCCTCAAATTGAACATGTGACCATGGCAAACCACTTACCCAGGCTGGACTATTTCGGATTTATAGGCCGCACATATAAATTTCCTGCCTTCGGAGATAATAATTATCAATGGAATCAGCTGAGCGTGGAATATGATTTTCCAAAAACTTTCCAGCTGGAATTTATTTCCGGCCGCGACTTTCAGTCCGGAAACATCAATGATAGTAATTCCCTTATTCTGAATGAGGCTGCCGTTCAGGCAATGAATAAACCGGTTGCCGATATTATGGGCACGATGGTAAAAGATAACCGGGATACCAACCGGGTCTACCGGGTTATCGGGGTCGTTAAAAATTTCCCTTTCCGGTCCATGCACCAGCCTATCGAACCACTGGTACTGAATCCGCACCTTGACTTCATTGATAAGATTACCTATATAAAATTACCTGCCGGAAAATTCCAGGAGAAAATTGCTTCTATTGAAAAAAAATGGAAAGCCGCTTTCCCCGGTGCAGGATTCGATCATTGGTTTGTGAGTGATGAATTCAACCGGATGTACCAGGTAGAAAGCACGATCTCATCACTGGCTAAAATATTTGCTGTCCTGGCCATGCTGATTACTGTTCTGGGCGTACTGAGCCTGGCTACTTATACGGCCGAACAGCGCACTAAGGAAATCGGGATCCGTAAAGTGCTCGGTGCCGGCGACAATCAAGTGGTTGTAATGTTTGCATCGGTATTTGTAAGGATATTTATTGTCGCCAGTCTGATAGCCATCCCGGTATCCTGGTTTTTAGCTTACAAATGGCTACAGGGGTTCGTGTACCGTGTTTCCATCAGCCCGTTAATTTTTATTTTCAGCCTGCTGGGATTATTGACCATTACTCTGCTCACGGTGAGTTATGAAATCTGGAAATCTGCAAGGGCTAATCCGGTGACTGCATTGCGTAGCGAATAATGTGCGGAAGGTATGACAACAAGTAAGTACGATGGTTCCCGATTATTTATTTGATATTTTTCAGCAGGCGGTTTGATTTATCCAATGATTCTTAAGACTCTTTCAATATCCGGTTATATTTTTCTTCATAAGTCTCAGGCTTTTTTAGCGGTAACTTATTTGCAGTAAGGGTTGCCGGCTGAATACCGGTGAAAGATTTCGATGAATTCAGATATTGAAGATTGCCTGTTTTCGACAATAGGACGGGGCTATACGCGCCTTCAAAATAGAAGCAGGTGGCAATAAATTTATTTACATATTCCCGGGTTTCTTCCGGCAGATAACGGCGGAGCGTCCAGAAATTTTTAGATCCGGATTGCTTGATGGCAGCGTTCACAGTGCCCTCTCCGCTATTATACGCAGCGAAAACCAGCAGCCAGTCTCCGAATTCTTCGTGCAGGTCTTTCAGATATCTGGCGGCGGCCCGTGTACTTTTATAGTAATCCTTTCTATCATCACGACGTGCATTGATTTTAAGTCCCAGGATACGGGCAGTTGCAGGCATTAACTGCCATGGACCGGCCGCACCGACTTTGGAAACCGCCTTTGTTTTTAATTCAGATTCAACCACGGCGAGATATTTCAATTGCACGGGAAGACCATACCCCTTGAATACGGAATCTATTATCACGAATGGTGAACTGCTGCGCTGTTCAATCTTGTAAAGATTTTTCCTGTTTTCCTGAATATAAGATTTCACAAACTGTTTTACATGACTGTTCATGGGTGCTTTGTCGCTTCCTTCAAAATCCACTTTGTTTGTTCCGCCGTCAACGGCCGGAATCGTAAGAAGCAGAAAAGCACAGACAGTGAAAATATATTTTAAAGAATTTGTATTCAACACGGCTTTACGTTTTGGTACAACTTAGTAAGCCAATCGGGGTGCCGTGTTATAAACTATTGAAAAACAATAAATTATATAGGATTTGGATGCCGGATTTTTCCCCGGATTGGACGTTTTCACGGGTTTGGGAAGTCCAAAAATGAGAGCGGTTTCCCGGGATATTTAATGGTAACTACCAGGTATAGGTTGCTACAACACCCGCTGTTAAAGTGGATACAAACCCTTTGGTGATGTAACGGGTTTTAAACCCTGCCCGTTGGAGATAGTAACTTAAATAACTTTGAGGTTTCAGGATTATTGTTTCCAAATTACTTCAACATGGACGGAAGCAAGTCAAACAGGGATTTTAAAGTTATTCTGATCATGGGGCTGCTCACAGCCATTGGTCCGCTTTCCATTGATATGTACCTGCCGGCTTTTCCGGCTATTGCAAAAAGCCTGCATACTACGGTCTCTGAAGTAACTCTGTCACTCTCCAGTTTTTTCATCGGTATTTCCGCCGGCCAGTTATTATATGGTCCCCTGCTCGAGCGCTTTGGCAGGAAACGTCCGTTGTATGCCGGTCTTTGCTTTTATTTTTTGGCTTCTGTTGGTTGTGCATTAGCACAGTCGGTTCATTTATTAATTCTGTTCAGGTTATTCCAGGCCGTCGGCGGCTGTGTGGGCATGGTTGCAGCGAGGGCGATGGTACGGGACTTATTTGATGTAAAAGAAAATGCCAAAATATTTTCCCTGCTGATGCTGGTCGTGTCGGTGTCTCCCATTATAGCACCTACTTTAGGTGGCTATATAACTGCTGCCTTCGGATGGCGATGGGTTTTTGCCATGCTCATTCTGGTTGTCCTCCTGATCCTGGCCGGCACTTATTTTTATTTGCCTGAAAGCAAAAAGCCTGACCCGGACTTCTCTCTAAAACCCGTACCCATCATACGGAATTTTGCATCTGTATTAAAGAACCCGCACTTCATCACCTATGCGCTGACGGGAGCCATTTCATATGCAGGGCTGTATGCCTATATCAGCGGTTCTCCATATGTATTTATGAAAATCTTCAAGGTGAGCGAAGTACAATTCGGATGGATTTTCGCCCTGATAGCTGCCGGATTAATAAGTGCCAGCCAGGTTAACAACTTTGCGTTGAAACGCTATAACAGTGAACAGGTGATCAGAATTGCGTCATGCTGCCAGGGGATTATCGGGCTTGGCTTTATCTTTTTGATTTTGTCAGGCTGGAATAATTTATTTCTAACAGTCGTAATGATATTTATTTTCCTGGTTTGCCAGGGGTTCATATTTCCCAATGCGACTGCACTTGCGCTGGCTCCGCTGGGACACAATGCCGGTAATGCTTCGGCATTAATTGGTGCCATTCAAATGGCCATTGGTGCGAGTGCATCTGCCATCGTCGGCGTGTTACAAAATCACAGTTCCTTGCCCATGGCGGGTGTCATGACCTGCTGCGCCATAACGGCCTTTACCGTTTTTACTACGGGAAGAAAGTTCCTGTTCCGGCGTGTTGAACAGAAAGTCATGCAGGAACAGGATATAGAAATGGCATCAACACTTTAGCGATGCCATAAACCGGATTTTTAATAATAAAAGAATAGAAAATGAGTATACAGTGCTCCGGATTATCCAGACAGTTCATAGGCGCCCTGCTGTTAATTGTTATGGTGTTACCATGCATGGGGCAAGCAAATAAAAATCACGCACCCGTCATTACGGGGCTGAATGCTTTTTCTTTTAATGATTTGCTAATGGCCAGGGATGCCCACAATAATCAACCCGTGTTCACTTTATTTGACCTGCTCGACTGGTGTGCAACCCAAAAAATAAAAGCCATTGACCCGACGGCTTATTTTTTTCCCACTTATCCGGAAGTGCCGCCTGACGAGTATTTGAAGAAATTTAAGGATCGGGCCGCAGAACTGGGTATTGTAATCAGTGGAACAGGTATACGAAATAATTTTGCTTCACCCGATCCTAAGGTACGCGAAGAGGGAATTCAGCTGGCAAAGAACTGGATTGTGGCAGCTTCAAAAATGGGTGCCCCCATTGTGCGTATATTTTCCGGCGAAATTCCAAAAGGGTATGAAGACAATTGGAACGAGGTTGCCCGTTGGGTAATTGATTGTATCAGGGAATGCGCTGCTTATGGTGAAAAATATGGGGTGAAAATTGGCATACAAAATCACGGAGATATGTTACAGACGGCTGAGCAATGCATGTACGTGTTGCATGGGGTAGATTCCAAATGGGTAGGATTAATTGTTGATATTGGAAGTTTCAAGACAGCAGATCCTTACAAAGACATCGCGGTGGTGGCTCCCTTTGCTATTAACTGGCAGGTGAAGGAAAGTGTTTTTGGTCTGGGTAGTGATATACCTACTGACTATAAGCGCTTGATCCAAATTATAAAGAATGGTGGTTACAAAGGGTATTTGCCGGTAGAAACACTTTTGGTAAAGGGCAAAACATATGACCCGTTTGTCCTGGTTCCGCAAATGTTCAATGAGCTGAACAGTGCAATAGATGAGGTCTATAAATGAAGAATCGGCCAACGGTTAATGATCCACGAATAATCGTCAAACATCATCCTTTTTAACTATCCCTTGCTTGTTACCGGTTTTTTAGGCTTTGGCATAAATATGGATTGCCAGGCGACAGATACGGTTGAAAAGTTGGCGCCAAAGCGGATGATGGCTCCTGTGCTGTATGCTAGTTTTATACTGTTTCGTGTTCCCACAGGCAGTACCAACGTCCCGCCAACCCGCACATTATCCTGGCGGTCGTCTTTCCCGATACCATCTATGGACGATTCACCACCGGTGTAATAAGTGAAATTTAATGCAGCCCATAATCGTGTGGTGACGTTGTAGCTGATATGAGCCTGAAAGCTGCCCATCGGAGCCTGTGACCGAACCGAATTGCCAGGGTAAAACGAATTGTTGTTTGTGAACAGCCACAGACCCGCGTAAACATCAAAGAGCCATCGATTGGTGATAGGCTGTGATAATGCTAATTCCGGTTTGAACGCCCACCGGTGGGTACCCAGGTTGATCAGTTTGCCATATATATATTGGCCCGTAGGTGCAGTTATCGAGATACTTGCTCCCAGGATGGTATGCTGGGGCGCTTTAGCGAGTTCAGCAACCGTTGCAGCAGGTCCTCCGAATAACAGTATTGAAAATCGCATTCGCGTGTCTCCAAGTCCTGCGCGGTTGATACGCTGGCTGGTTTCTAAAACGGTGCCGGATACTGTGGCCCAGGAGTAAGGCAAATTCGCGGAAACCTGTGCAGACCGGTGAAATACGCTGACGGATTGAGCTACTCCGATTGAAAATGTTTCTATGTCCGCATTCACATCCTTCACGGGTAGAGTCGGGTCAGTAACCACACCACCATAAGTGTAACCGAATCCCAGTCCCGTAACGGTTACGTATTTAGGCATTCTTACATACGCCCTGGGATCCAGATCCTGTGCCTGGCCATTTTCCAGGCAAAAGAGCAGGCAGAACGCCATCATAAATGCATGCTGCTGTCTCATGTAATAAATATAATTATGAAGCAGATACTATCCGGGCTGGATCTAATAATCGTGAAGCAATTGCTGGTTACAGGTGCTTACTCGTTCCTCTTCAAACCGGGGCTTGATTTGTCCAGGTCTGATTGCTCGCATAAAGCTATCGTAATCTTTTTTAACCGGTTTCAAACCATCCATATATTTCCCCGATCGACAGAACTGTCTTATCGGTTGTTTTCAAATCACGCAGGATCTTCCCCTCCTGCATATGGATCAGGCGGTTTCCATATTGCAGCGCGTCTTTCAAATTATGGGTAATCAATACTGTAGTAATACCGAGATCCATATTCAATTTGTTAGCCAGATTCATTACGATCGAAGCTGACTTGGGATCGAGTGCCGCCGTCGGTTCATCTAGCAGCAGAATGTCTGTATCATCCATCGCACTCATCAGCAGGGTGAGCGCCTGTCGCTGACCACCCGATAAATTTCCCATGGGCTGGCTGAGTTTATTTTCCAGGCCCATCCCCAGATCCGAAATCTTATCCCGTACTTTTTTCTTAAATGCTTCATTGATGCCGATGGTCAGATTTTTATGTTGCGTGCGCAAAGCGGCCAGTCTGAAATTATCCAGTATCGTCAGATCGGGCGCTGTGCCGTTTTGAGGATTCTGAAAAACACGGGCAACCCACCGGCTTCGCCTGTACTCTGGTAAGGGAGTTACATCCTGACCATTGATTTCAATCTTTCCTGCACTAGGTAATTGAGAACCCTCAATAATATTCAGCAGGGTTGTTTTGCCACTCCCGTTGGCACCCACGATCACCAGGAATTCACCGTCATTAATCTGTAAAGAAATATCATTCAGTGCAATGACCTCCGTGGGTTTACCCGGATTAAAAAATTTACTTATTTTATGAAGGGAAATCATCGACGCTCAATTTTTATGATTGTTCGAAATACTTTTCAGTTGCTGGCTCACCCTGGGCAGCGCTACGATCAGTAATACAAAAAGAGCTGTTACCAGTTTGAGGAAATTCGGATCGACCCCCATGGCCAGCGTGAATGCCAGGACCAGCTGAAACAAAAGACTTCCTGCCAGGACAAGCAGGATTTGCAAACCGATATGGGTAACGTTCATCCATATCCTCAGTGCATCGGCGATAAGGACCGATCCCAGGCCGGTAATCACAATGCCGATGCCCATATTGATATCTGCAAAATTCTGATATTGGGCGACGAGGAATCCGCTCAGCGCCGTGAGCGCGTTGGCAATCGCGAGTCCGATAATCTTAATTTTATCATTATTGATTCCCATGGATTTGGTCATCAGGGGATTGTTTCCTGTCGCGCGCATGGCAATTCCAAAATCAGTTAATAATAAATAGCGGAGTAAAATTACCAGCAGGATAATAATGATCAGCGTCACGAATAACTGGTTATATAAATCATTACTGAAGAGGGACAATGCATTAAAAAGGGTGTGTATATTGATCAAGGGTACATTGGATCTTCCAAGAATCGTAAGGTTGATGGAATATAATCCGGTCATCACGAGAATTCCGGCAAGCAGTGCATCGATCCGGAGCTTGGTATGGATCAGACCGGTACAGATACCTGCAACAGCGCCTGACAACATACAAACGGGTAATACAGAAAGGGGGGTCCAGTGATTAGTCAATAAAACGGCTGTTACCACGGCACCCAAAGTGTAACTTCCGTCTGTCGTGATATCCGGGATGTTGAATACTTTCATTGTAATGAAAATACCCAGGGCCATGGGACCGAGACAAATCGATAACTGCAGGGCCGTTAAATAAAACTGGCTCATTGAACAGGTTGGAAATCTGAAGGTATGCTTAAACCGAACTTTTTGGCGGCAGATGGATTAAATACTTTTTTCCTCAGTTTGACCATTTCCCATCGAAGACCGGCCGTGCTTTTCGTTTTCAAAAATTGCGCTGCTTCCTCACCTGCCTGGTATCCCCATTGATAAATATCAGCGCCATAGGCAGCCAGTGCTCCTCTTTCAACCAATCCTGCCTCGCTGGTAAAAATGGGTATGTTTTTTTGATTACATGACTGAAGAATAGTTTCAAACGATCCGAAAACCACATTATCCGGATTGGCAAAGAATACATCAATATTTTTGGAGAGCAGGGATGCAGTCACAAGTTGCACATCTGCTGTGGAATTCACCGGCTGACTGACCAGGTTGATATTATTTCCGGCTGCCAGTTTCCGGATTCGTTCGATAGACTCGACCGACTGAGGTTCTGACTGATTAAAGATCATACCAACTGTTAGCCGGTCTGACTTTGGCTTAACCACTTTTGGAATCAGTAAAAAGGAAGTGTCTATATAATCCAGTGTTTCGCCGACTCCAAACAGATTCTCCGGCGGCTTTCCTGTCGATCCATTAATTTTCATTAGTTCAGGCGTAGGGGATACCATCATAAATATAGGTATCGTCTTTGTGTTTTGAACAGCCGTGATGGTTGACAAAGAGGGATTGGTCGCGATCAGTGTTACGGGTTGGGAAATAAAATATTTGATGATTTGCGTTAGTGTGGGAATATTACCCTGTGCATTCCGGTATATAATTTTCAGGGTGCCTTTTTTTTCATCAAAACCATCTTTCCGGAGCGCATCCATAAAACCTGTTTTTGCCTGTTCAATGGTATTGTCCTGGAATGCATCCGCAAATCCAACAACAGGTACACCGGAATCGGCAGAATGATTGCAGGACATACATAAGATGATCACCGAAAATAAAAGCCAGTTTTTCATTGTTTTTATTGATATTTATTAAGGGTAATGGTGGGATAAGATTTATTGCTACCCGGCGCGATTTTGGACATAATAGTAAAAATAGACAATTATTCTACTGTTGATATTGATCGTTGGAAATCTTCAAATCAGCCCCGCATTTATAACTGAAAAGTCCACCATATGAACAGCCGCCTCATTAAAATATTTTTCGGGATTTCTGTTGGCCTCTATATGCTGCTGGTTTGCTTCAATAACATAATGGATTACGGTGCCAATTTTCAATTTGTTAGCAAGGTGTCGGGTATGGAGGATATTTTCTCCAGGGAAAAAAATGGCTGGCGTGCAGTTAACAACCCGTTTTTACAACATATATTTTACATGTTCATCATCGCGTGGGAAATCGTGATAACCATTTTGGTTGGCCTGGGTGTCAGGAGGATGGCGAGAACGCTGAAGGGTGCTCCGGTAGATTTTAGAAATTCCGGTAAGGCGCTCCGGACCGGTTTATTCCTCGGCGTAATGCTTTGGTTCACCATTTTTGTTGCACTGGGTGGGGAATGGTTCCTGATGTGGCAATCGAAAATCTGGAGTGGACAAAATACAGCATTCATGCTGACGATTTGTTTTTTATTATTCCTGATCTATCAGCAACAACCGGACGAAACGATAAACAGCTAATATGCGTAAATCGCCTGCCATTCTGATTTTACTTTTAATTTCATCATTCAATCCGTCAGCCTTGTTTTCCCAGGTCAGGGCGATTCAATTTGGAAGAATAGTTGATGGGCGGGGGAAAGTGATCACGAACGGGATGGTGATTATACAGGCTGACCGCATCGTACAAGTGGGTGAAGAAAAAGACATGGTAATTCCTCCGGGTGCTGAAATAATAAATTTAAAGTCTTACACTGCCATACCGGGACTGATAGATGCCCATACACATATCACATTTTTCTGGGATAAAGCACCCGGCACCAGTCCCTGGGTTCAATATGGAACACTGGGTCCTGCTATTACTGTTTTTCTTGCGAGGGAAAATGCAAGGAAGGCACTTGAAACCGGTGTAACTACCGTGCGCGATCTGGGTTCAAGTGATTATATGGATATTTCCATGCGCGACCTGATAAATCGCGGCGAGATGATTGGTCCAAGAATGTTCGTGGCGGGCAATGGATTGCATATTACCAGCACACCCTATAGTGTAACTGCGCATGCAGATGCCGGATTGGCGGACGGGAAGGAAGAAGTGCTAAAAGTTGCGCGGCAGAATATTGCGGCCGGCGTGGATTGGATAAAAATATACGCTTCTACCGGGAGCGACAAGGACGTGACGGGTTTTCAAACTTATACCTATGAAGAAATTAAAGCCGCGACAGATGTGGCACATATGGCCGGGAAAAGAATCGCATTGCACACCTATGGCCCTGATGCGGTGAATGATGCGATCAGGGCGGGTGTCAATACCATCGAGCACGCGACGGGGGTGAACGATTCAACTTTTTCCAAAATGGCCGGTGCGGGAATTATCTATGTACCTACGGTTGACCATAACCGGTATTATATTGCTCACAAGGACGAGTATGGGTATGACTCTGCGGTGGTGGCCGGACTGAATAAATATATAGACAGGAATTTTGAAACGCTGAAAAAAGCGATGAAAGCCAGGGTTAAGATTGCCATGGGCTCCGATGCGGTATTTACGGGTTTTGGCGAGAATACCTATGAATTGGGATGGTTTGTAAAAGCCGGGATGACACCGGCTGAAGCGCTGAAAACCGCCACCGTAACCGGAGCAGAAATGCTAGGCATGGAGAAGGACCTGGGTACGATTGGCGCTGGTTACCTGGCAGATATTGTTGCCGTGGAAGGCGACCCGTTAAAGGATATTGATGTTGTTATCCATCATGTAATATGGGTAATGAAAGGAGGCAAAGTGGTCGTTGATAAGACAAAAATTTCCCCCGCCCATACAAATTGATCCGCAAAAAAAACGGGCATCTTCGGATGCCCGTCCAGGAAGCCAGTGTCGTGATTAGTTAATTACGATTTCTTTTGTATCTGCTTCCTTTCCGGCTATGACAGGAAGGCTGACCTGCAATACCCCGTCTGCGTATTTAGCAGAGATGTTTTGCGTGTCGATACTGTCATTCAGGGTAAAGCTTCTGCTAAATCCCCCGCGGCTGTACTCACGTAATACCCATTCCGGTCTTGGAAATCCTTCCGGCGGATTATAAGTTACCGTCAGCTCGTTTCCATTCATCGCCAAATGAAAATGTTCCTTAATGCGACCGGGGGCGAATACCAGCAATTCATAGCTGCTGTCTGTTTTGTAAATGTTTACGGCTGCACGTTGCATTGTGCGCGTGAAACGCTGCCTGTTGGCATAATGGTTGCCTTTTGCGGCACATGACTGATTGTAGTACATGTTTTTTCATTTTAAATTTAAAAATAGATGAACAGTGATCCCGGGCTAAAAAACGTGCCAGGAAATCCGAATGAAATTCTGTCACCTACCTGTTACTGAACGGTAAACAGTTATGGCTGCGAAATTCATTCCCAAAGCCCATAAATTTATTTTGTGAAGTCAAAGGAAAGAGTGCTAATTTTATTTTCCTTTTTTATTTCTCCGGCTCTATCCAGGCTACATCAACCACTCACATATTTAAAACCATTCTTTATGAGAAAGTTAGTCATTCTTACTGCGGCTTTCATTTTGTCTTCCTTTAGGTTGGCGAGCCCCACTTTGTCTGAGAAAGAAAGAACAGATGCGGTTGCACTTTTATCTTCTTCGGAGCAGGGGGTTTTTAATTCTCTTCTGGGACTGAATGAAGCGCAACTCAACTTTAAACCCGCTCCCGACCGGTGGAGTATTTCAGAATGTGTTAAGCATATTGCCGTTACTGAAATGGCACTCTGGCACACGACAGATTCAATATTGAAAAAGCCAGCGGACCCGACAAAACGCAGCGAGGTAAAGGCGACCGATGAGCAAGTGGTACAAATGATTGAAAGCCGTGCCCAGAAAGTAAAAACTTTCACACCTTTCGAACCGCAGAATACTCCCTATAAGTCAACAACGGATGCGCTGTCTTCCTTTTTTGATAACCGGAAAAAACTCATTGCATTTGTAATGACAACGAAAGATGACATGCGGGATCATGTGGTCACATTTCCTTTCGCTTCATTTGACTCTTACCAGATGGTGCTGTTTATTGGTGCCCACAGTTACCGGCACACGCAGCAGATTGAGGAAGTAAAGGCGGATCCTAATTTCCCCAAAAATTAAAAGAATTTTAATCAGTCAAAGCCTTCCGGAGCCGGAAGGCTTTTTTGTTTCGAATATTTAAATCACACGCTCTTCCGTTAAAAATGGAAATCGATAACGCCCAGTTTACAATGACGTCTACGGCGATTGAAGTAAAGCCAATAAAACTGCAAGACAGTATTTTTCAACTACCTGCGGTTATAAAAACCGATAAAAGCCCTTACTAATACAGTTTTATAAGGAAACTACCAGCTTACTCTCTGCAATATTGTAAGTTTTTAAGACCGGTTTGCTTTTGTACATCGCTTTAACCTTATCAACCAGACTCCTGTAGGTACCACTGGAATCGTAGGAATCCGCATCTGCTGCAGACATCCATTCTGTTAAAGAAATGTACTCATTGGTCGTATCAGTCGGTTCAAGTAACCATATCCCGATATTTCCTTTTTGTTTTTTTACTACAGGAATGATTTCTTCATTAAAAATCTTTTTTAGCTCATCCCTGTGTTCCGGTAAAATGTCGATGTAAGTTAGACGGGCATACATAAAGACCTCCTTTTTTTAAGAAACTATTGGTTATCCATTAAAAAAGAAAAACCCTGGTCTTCACAGGCAGATAGAATCTACAGGACCATCTATAGATTGTAGTTTAAAGGTATAAATAAGATAAGGATCCGGATTAAAAAAACTTCTGTTCGTGACGATTCTTTCAGACCTTTTTAAGTTTACGGTATCTTTGGCGCTTCTAAGAGAATAACTTATAAGAACTTGAAAAGGCAACCTCAAGTCAAAGTCAATGAGTAATCGGTCGCGGCATTACATTTATGTCGAATAGGCCCACCTGGAAAATAATTTTGGCGATAATGATTCATTAAAATATGTGTGTGTACAAAAAAAGGCTGCCGGGAATTGCATTCATCGCTGCCATTGGAATGCTGTGGAGTTTGACTTTACATGCGCAGACAAAATTGGACAGCCTGCTGCCGGTACGTGGCTTTTGCATTGATGCACCCAGGCCGGTGGGTCTGGATTCTTTTATTCATTTTATTGAAAACGAATTAGCTCCGCGGAGAGTTAATACGCTGGTCGTTCAGATGGAATATCACTATCAGTTCAAAACACATCCAGAACTAACAGATAGCTTTGCGCTTTCAAAAACAGAAGTGCGAAAAATTGTTTCCGTTTGTAAAAAAAATAATATCCGGGTCATTCCGCAAATTGACCTGCTGGGTCACCAGTCCTGGGCAAACCATATGGGCAAGTTATTGAAGGTTTACCCGCAATTCGACGAAACGCCGGATGTAAAAATGCCTGAAGTATATGTATGGCCCAATGCGGATAACCTGTACTGCAGAAGTTATTGTCCATTACATCCTGATCTGCACCCCGTGCTATTTGATGTGATAGATGAACTCTGCGATGTTTTTGAATCCGATGCTTTTCATGCGGGGATGGATGAAGTATTTTATATTGGAGAAGATAAATGCCCGCGTTGCGGCGGAAGGGATAAGGCGGAACTGTTTGCCGGTGAAGTGCGGGCAATACACGATCACCTGCAGCAAAAAGGAAGAGAGATGTGGATTTGGGGCGACCGCCTTCTCGATGGAAAGACGACCGGATTAGGCGAATGGGAAGCGAGTTTCAACAATACCCACCGCGCCATTGACATGATTCCGAAGGATATCGTGATTTGCGACTGGCATTATAACCGGGCAGACAAGACTGCGATTTATTTTGCGATGAAAGGGTTCCGGGTGATTACCTGTCCCTGGAGACAACCGTCAACAGCCATTAAGCAGGTAAATGATATGGTTGCATTCAGACATGAATCTACTACGGAAATGACCACACGTTTTCTCGGGATCATGGAAACTACCTGGATGCGTACTGCTTTTTATCTGAATAATTATTATACTGATCAGCCATCTGCTTCTTCCAATGAAAACACGCCCTGGAATTGCTTCAGGATTATGTATGATACTATTGACAGACTTCAATAGTTGTATGCCATGACCATATTTTTTATATCTGGAAAAAAAGCGGTCTGACAGACCCTATATCAGGGATTGTTGATTTAAATTAGGGGTATCTTCCAATTATATAGCGACCATCGTGTACAATTTCTCCGTGAAAGTTGTTCTGACCATTGCGGCCTGCGGTATGTTTTACTTATCCAACGGACAGGATAGCCTGTTTCTTAAGGGGAAGCAAACAGATTCGGTGACGGTAACCGTATTGGATGAAGTAGTTGTGTCGGCCTCCAGGATTAAAGAAAAAATGCTGCAGTCCCCGGTGAGTATCCAGAAAGCCGGTGCGAAATATTTTTATTCTGCGCCGGCGCCCTCTTTCTTTGATGCACTGGAAAACATACAGGGTGTACAGATGATCACGCCCAGCCTCGGTTTCAGGGTCATCAATGCCCGCGGATTTGCGAATACTACCAATGTACGATTCGCGCAGCTGGTGGATGGCATGGATGTTCAGTCCCCGCATATTGGTGCACCGATTGGCAATATGCTGGGACCTACCGACCTGGATATTGACAATGTGGAGATCATACCCGGGGTCGCTTCCGCATTATATGGTATGAACACGATTAATGGCATGGCCAATTTCACAACTAAAAACCCTTTTTATTCAGAAGGGCTGACGGTTCAGCAAAAGACAGGGATTACCCATCTCGGAGATTCCAACAGCTGCGCAAAATTATTTTCTGAAACCAGCTTCCGGTATGCACAGGTGGTATCTACAAAATTTGCTTTTAAGATTAACGGAAGTATCGGCATCGGCTATGACTGGATCGCGGATGATCACACGGATCTCAATCCGAACGCCAATGCCAGTACCAATCTAACCGGGTATAATAATCCGGCGCAGGATCCGGTGAATGGATATGGGAATGAATCTTCAGACCGGAAAACCATTAGCCTGCAGGGTAAATCATATGTAGTTGCACGGACCGGTTACTATGAAAAAGAAGTGGTCGACTATTCTCTGCAGAATATTAAAGCTGACGCCGGGCTATATTTCAGAATTTCACCGAATAGCAGCATCGTTTACCTGGGGCATATCGCCCTGCTGGACAATGTATACCAGCGGGCAAACCGGTTCAGGCTGCAGGATTATTTTCTTCAGCAGCATGGGATTCAATTTCAGTCACGTTCCGTGGCTGCCAAACTCTATTTTAATAATGAAAATACCGGCAAATCGTACAATCTGCGTTCCATGGCAGAAAATATTGACAGGAACTTTAAACCGGATAATCAATGGTACGCGGACTATACAACTGCATTTAATAACGCGACTCTTTCGGGTGCCTCCGTTGCCCTCGCGCATCAGCAGGCCCGGGCTTCTGCCGATGCAGGGCGGTATCAGCCCGGAACGGAGGCATTTAAAAACGTCGAGAATAAGCTGGCTACGATCAACAACTGGGACAGCGGCGCGGTATTGCGGGTTAAAGCAAGTTTTGTCCAGGGAGAGGTCCAGGTTAATCTGACTGAACAATGGCTGGCCGGATTAAGAGAAAAGACGGGAATGGATATTTTAACCGGCATAAGCCAGCGAACATATATCATTGTTCCCGATGGAAACTATTTCATCAATCCGGCGAAAGGAGATCCATATCAGGATATCCGTTACGGGAAAACAAGTGCGTTTCTTTCCCTCACTGAGGCCCTCTTCAAGAATACCCTCAGGCTGGGTGCAATTATCAGTGCGGATAAAAGTGATTATTTCCCACTTACCTGGAGTCCGCGCTTCACCGCAGTCTATTCGCCCACATTCAAACATAATTTTCGTGTTTCTTTTCAAAGCGGGTATCGCTATCCCAGTATATTCGAGGCTTATTCAAATATCAACAGCGGTGGCGTGAAACGGGTGGGCGGTTTAAAAGTAATGTCAGAGGGGATATTCGAAAATGCCTGGCTGCAATCCTCGATTTCCGCCTTTCAATCGGCCGTTCTCAACGATATCAACCGGAATGGGTTATCGAAAACAGACGCCATTGTTAAAAATCAAGGACTGCTCAGGAAAAATCCCTACACTTATGTCCAGCCCGAACACATCCAGTCATTTGAAGCGGGTTATAAAGGACTATTTGCCGGCGGGAAGATATTCGTTGACGCAGATTTCTATTATAACAATTATCATTCATTCATTGCACAGGCCAATATGAATGTGCCCAACACGCAGATCACCGATTCAATACCGTTTTATTTGTACGACAAAACAAAGCAAAGTCAATACCGTATGTGGACGAATTCGCAAACGGCGGTATACAACTATGGGTTTACGGTCGGGCTGACATATAATTTCGAGAAAGGTTATACGGCCAATGGCAATGCGTCATTTGCCAGGTTACAGAAATCAGCCAATGAAGACGGTCTGGAAGACGGATTCAATACACCGCAATGGATTACCAACTTTAGCATTTCCAATGGGGATATTTACAAAAAAATAGGAGCGGGTATTACTTTTAAATGGCAGAGCAGTTATTACTGGCAATCCTTCCTGGTCAATGGCAATACCCCCGCCTATTCGACAATCGATGCACAGGTCACTTACCTGGTTGAGTCGGCCAAACTTCAAATCAAAATGGGTGCCACTAACCTACTGAACCATTATTACAGATCCTTCCTCGGTGGGCCGGAAATCGGAGCCATGTACTATATGACACTGACCTATGGAATTAATAAAATGGTCATTAAATAAAATACTTCGACTGATCTTGACCAGCCGGTATTATTTTATTTTTTAGTGTAGGCCACACCGGTAGACCATTGTCACGCATCAAACGTATTATATTTGTTCTTCGGTTTCACAGGCCGTTTGAAAATTATATTTCAAAAAATAAAAATGATATATATAACGCAGTTAATATATATTAAAGCAGGTCAGGAAAATGTATTTCATCAATTTGAAGACATTGCGATACCAGCTATTCTAAAGTATAACGGGCGGCTTTTACTTCGGGTCCGGCCAGACGAACATTCAGTCATTGAAAAAAATATGGACAAGCCATATGAAATTCATCTGGTGGAGTTTGACAGCGAACAGGATTTTGTAAATTTTACAAAAGATAAAGAACGTGAGAAATTTCTTCATTTAAAGGATCAGTCCGTAGCTTCTGTCTTACTTATAAAAGGAACAAAATTGTAATGTAGCCGGCGGCCAACTGGGTGCAGGAGAACCAGCCATCAAATATTCGAGGGCGTGATTTTCAATTCTGATCCACTCCATTCAGGCATGAATAAGAGAATTGTTTGAAAATTGTAATTAATGGTTTGAAATCGGTTATAATTGGCCGGGTATTTCTGGTTGCTTTGTAGATTGCAATACAAAACCGGGACGATGTCTGATAATCATGGATGGGTTCTAGCTATTTTGCTTCTGCTATCGGGATTCCACGTCAACTGCCAGGCACTGACTTTAAAGGAAGCGGTGAACTCAGCACTCAATAATTACGGCACAATTAAAGCCAAAGGCAGTTATCTCAAAGCATCAGAGGCCTCTGTTAAACAGGCATCCTCCGAATATTTGCCAAATCTGAGTCTGGCGGCCCAACAGGCTTATGGCACCGCTAATGGGAAATTCGGACCAGTAGTTACTATTGGCGGATTAAATGCCGCTTCTTCAGGACCACCCTTTCTTAAACAGAACTGGAATGCGGCATTTGGTGGTTTATATCTTGCGAACATCAGCTGGGATTTCTTCAGTTTTGGAAGAGTAAAGGAGAATGTGAAAGTGGCAGAAGCGCAGCAATTCCAGGATGCCAGCGACCTGGACCAGGAAAAATTTCAACTGGAAGTTCGGGTTTCGGGCGCTTATCTCAATTTATTGGCTGCACAGAGATTAAAATTGTCACAGCAGAAAAACCTGGACCGGGCCGAAGCACTGCTTTCTGTTGTCCTTGCCCGTGCAAAAAATGGATTAATCCCTGGCGTGGACTCATCACAGGCCAACGCTGAAGTATCCAATGCTAAAATAGCACTGACCAATGCAGTCGATTACGAAGCAGAACAGGCTGGCCAACTGGCGCAACTGATGGGTATAGCTTACCAGGTTTTTCTTTTGGATACGGTTTTTGTAAACCGCATTCCTGCTTCCCTGCATGATTCAATCCCGGCTAACGAAGCCCGGCATCCTATATTGAAATTTTATCAGAGTCGTATCGATGTAAGCCGGCAACAGGAAAAATATTTTGACCGGTTTAAATATCCTGTATTCTCCCTGGTGGGAGTACTTCAAAGCAGGGGATCAGGTTTTGAAAGCGATTACAGTCAGATTTATCCTGACAACTTTACGCACAGCTATTGGAACGGTGTCAAACCGACGAACAGCAACTACCTGCTCGGAATTGGTGTAACCTGGAATTTAACCAATCCCATACGGGTGCGTCACCAGGTTACTGCGCAGGAATGGACATCGAAGGGTTTGCAGAATGAATATGAACTGGTCAGTCAGCAGATCAAAACGCAACTGGCCCTGGCAGATCAAAAAATAAAATTTGCGATCGCTAATTACAATGAAGCGCCCATACAAATGAAAGCCGCCACGGATGCTTATTTGCAAAAATCGGTATTATACAAGAATGGACTCACGAATATCGTGGACGTGTCGCAGGCCTTGTATATACTTAACCGCGCGGAGACAGACAGGGATATTTCCGATAGCAATGTTTGGCAGGCACTGTTGCTTAAAGCGGCAGCCAGCGGAGACTTTGGATTATTTGAAAATGAAATTAAATAGAACTTCATGGATTCAGTGAAAGGAGTATATCTGACGGGGAATCAGTATTCGAAAAATTTCTTCTCATGGGATTAATCAGAAGCGCGCTCAGAAAGCCAATATCCATTTTGGTTATTGTAGTGGGCTTATTCTTTTTCGGGATCAACGCGGTGCGAAATATTAAAATTGATATTTTTCCCGAACTGAACCTTCCGGTCATTTTTATCTCCCATCCGTATGGAGGTTTTACGCCCACCCAAATGGAAGCGTATTTTGCAAAACCATATGTCAATTTACTGTTGTATGTGTCCGGTGTAAAAAGTATTGAATCGAGAAATATTCAGGGACTTACATTGATGAAGCTCACTTTTTACCAGGGCACCAATATGGCCCAGGCAGCTGCTGAGGTTACGGCATTTACCAATCGTGCACAAACCGCCTTTCCGCCGGGTTCGCAGCCACCCTTTATTATACGTTTTGATGCTTCCACCTTACCCATCGGACAATTGGTGTTAAGCAGTAAAATCCGTTCGAATAACGAACTCATGGACCTGGCCAATGTGTACGTGCGTGCTTCCTTTACTTCCATACCGGGTCTGGTCGCTCCGGCCCCGTTTGGCGGTAATGTCCGAACCGTTGTTATAAAATGTGATCCGGAATTACTAAGGGTTCACCATCTTACTCCCGACCAGGTGGTCGAAGCACTTCGAAACAACAACCAGGCAACACCGGCCGGTAACGTACGAATCGGGAATTATAATTATTTGACGCCCGCCAACACGACCATAAAAAACATCAAGGACTTTGGTGATATACCGCTTTTTAAGGGCGGCGTCGAAAATGTTTACCTGCGGGATATTGCGGTGGTGGAGGACGGTGCAGATATTACCAGCAGCTATGCGCTTGTAAACGGGAAACGCTCAATATACCTGCCCATCACCAAATCGGCTGATGCTTCCACCTGGGAAGTAGTTCAGAATCTGAAAAAAGCACTTCCGCGTTTTCAGAGCCTGCTGCCGGAAGATGTAATCTTATCTTACGAATTCGACCAATCGGTTTATGTTATCAACGCAGTGAAAAGCTTAATTACAGAAGGAGCATTGGGTGCCGTTCTTACCGGCCTGATGGTATTATTGTTTTTAGGCGACAAGCGGGGTGCTCTCATTGTGGTTTTAACTATACCTACTTCCATTATCTCGGGCGTGTTGTTTCTTTATCTATTTGGTCAAACCATCAATATCATGACGCTGAGTGGCCTGGCTCTTGCCATTGGCATATTGGTGGATGAATCGACGGTGACGATTGAAAACATACACCAGCATCTTGACCTGGGAAAACCAAAGGCATTGGCGATATGGGATGCCTGTAAAGAAATTGCTTTCCCGAAACTGCTGATCCTGCTCTGTATCCTGGCGGTATTTGCACCTGCCTTTACCATGACCGGAATCCCGGGCTCTTTATTCTTACCCCTGGCCATGGCCATCGGTTTTTCCATGATCACTTCTTATTTCCTGGCCCAGACCTTTGTTCCGATCATGGCGAACTGGCTCATGAAAGGGCATCATCATCAATCAGCAAAGGACGGGCATGAACTGACGGATGAAGAAGAATACGCGGCCCTGGGACTTACAGCAGAAGAAGAACAGGATACCTGGGATCAGAAAAAGAAATTGCTGGAAAAGCAATTGACTAATGGAAATGCGAAACTGACGCGATTTGATAAATTCCGGAATCGCTTCCTGCGTTTTTTGGACCGCCTGTTTCCTTACAAAAAAGCCGTCGTTATTCTTTACACAGTACTGACCTGCGGATTACTGGCCTTCCTCTTCAGGCAAATTGGACGCGATGTATTGCCGAAAGTGAATGGCGGTCAGTTTCAGGTGCGCCTTCGGGCAGCAGACGGGATCCGCCTTGAGAAGACAGAGGAAGTAACAATTAAAGCGCTCCATATTTTGGAAGAGTTGGTTGGGAAAGAAAATATAGCCGTGACATCCGCCTTCGTCGGACAGCACCCGGGACAATTTTCCACCAGCCCGATTTACCTGTTCATGAGCGGACCACATGAAGCCGTGTTGCAGGTGTCGCTAAAAGAAAATTATAATGAGAAGTTAGATCATCTGAAAGAAAGATTTCGCCATAAAATGAAAGAGACCATGTCTGACGTGCGGCTTTCATTTGAACCGATTGAGCTGACCGACAAAGTACTCAGCCAGGGATCACCCACACCCATTGAAGTGCGGATAACCGGGAAAGACAAAAAAATAAACGAAGAGTATGCTGGTAAAGTCATTGAAAAACTTCAACAGATTGCTTATTTGCGGGATGTTCAGCTGGCTCAACCAGTTAAATATCCTACCCTGGATATTGATATTGACAGAACCAGGGCAGCACAAATGGGTGTGAGCCTTTCCGATATATCCCGCTCCCTGATAGCTGCCACTTCATCTTCCAGGTACACCGAGAAAAATATATGGATCGATCCCAGAAGCAATATCAGTTACGCCGTACAGGTAGAGATACCCGAGAATCAGATGAAGAGCACGAATGATATCAATGAAATCCCGGTGTTAAGCAATGCAACCCGTCCGGTAATCGGTGATGTTGCGACGATTAAACAGGATACCAGTTATGGTGAAAATGACAACCAGGGAGCCCTGCCATTCTTATCAGTAACTGCCAACCTCAACAACAAAGACCTGGGTACAGCAACGAAAGATGTGAAGGCTGCGATTCAATCGCTGGGAGGAATACCGCGAGGGTTAAGTATTGAAACAAAAGGATTGAGTGAAGTTTTAACGGAGACCTTAAACAGTTTACAATTGGGACTGATTACAGCCGTGGCTGTTATTTTCTTAATGCTGGCTGCCAATTTTCAATCCTTCAAAGTTTCCCTGGTGGTATTGTCGACGCTGCCCGCCGTCCTACTTGGATCATTGGCCGTACTCTTACTCACCGGGTCCACCCTCAATCTGCAATCCTATATGGGAATTATTATGTCGGTGGGAGTATCCATTGCCAATTCAGTATTATTAATTACCAACGCAGAGCATTTGCGTCGTCATTCAGGAAATGCGTTGCTCAGTGCCAAGGAATCGGCGGCCCTGCGTATGCGGCCCATTTTAATGACCAGTGTAGCCATGGTGGTGGGTATGCTGCCCATGGCTTCCGGATTGGGTGAAGGCGGTGACCAGGTTGCGCCTTTGGGCCGTGCCGTAGTGGGTGGATTAATCGCATCTACTTTTGCCGCTTTATTCATATTACCCCTGGTATTCACCTGGGTGCAGGGTAAAACATCTACGGCGTCTGTGTCACTCGATCCGGAAGACAAAGAAAGTGCACATTATATTCCTGAATTAAATCCTTCGGGAAAAACCCATTAATCGTCCAAAAACACAGTAATGAATCAGCGTTTAATAAAATTATTCCGATTTAAAGACAGGTTATTCAGTTCGATTTTAATAATTGTTTTACTATATAGTTGCCAGTCTGAAGACAATGCTCAGAAGAAAACAGGAGAAACATCACCCATGGAAACACCGGTAACAGATGTGTTTTCTCTGAAAAAGGGACGGCTGTCATCTTCTTTACAGATTCCGGGCGAGCTGATCGCATACCAGCAGGTTGATCTGTACGCCAAAGTAAACAGCTTCGTCAAAAAACTATACGTTGATGTGGGTTCAGAAGTAAAAGAAGGCGAACTGCTTGTTACTATGGAAGCGCCCGAATTGGGTTCCCAGCTGGCAGGAGCGCAGTCTGCGATTAAATCACGTGAGGCCATCTACCTGGCAAGCAAAGCCAACTACGATCGTCTCCTGGAAACCAGCAAAACACCGGGCACAATATCACCGAATGACCTCGAGCAGGCTGTTGCCCGTAAGAATTCCGATTTTGCGCAACTGGAGGCAGCAGAATCCGCTCATAAGGAAATTATGGAGACACAGAATTATCTGCAAATACGGGCTCCTTTCGCTGGTGTTATCACGGCCAGAAATATTAACCCGGGTGCTTATGTGGGACCTGCCGGAAAGGGTTCTGAACTTCCCTTGTTCAACCTTCAGGAACAAAAAAGACTCCGTCTGGTCCTCTCTGTTCCGGAAGCATATACATCGTACCTGAATCAGAAGAATGAAGTGAGTTTTACCGTCAGGTCCATGCGGGGCCATTCATTCAGTGCGACCATAAAAAGACTTTCCGGATCCATTGACAGCAGGCTGCGCTCGCAGCGGGTGGAAATGGATGTTTCCAACAACGATAAAAAGCTGTTGCCAGGCATGGTAGCTGAAGTGAATCTTCTGTTGCCGGCCAATGACAGTGCTTTTATTGTACCCAAATCAGCTGTCGTCAATTCCACAGAATCCGTTTTTGTTATTCGCGTAGTCAACAATCAGCCCCAGCGGGTGGAAGTAAAAACCGGCAGGGATGCAAATGGCTTTGTTGAAATATTTGGTAACCTGCAAGTCGGCGACCTCTTATTAAGAGCTGCGTCTGAAGAAATTAAAAACGGAACGGTTTTGCAAAACATAAAAACAGTAACCATTTAGTTGGCCCCTAAAAGAACGGGATTATAACAGGTGGCCTTCTGATCAGTCCTGTTCCGCGACCCTATTGCGTAATTAGGAGAATCTCAATACATTTATATGGAATTCGGACGGCCATTATGAATATACTCAGAATGAATGATCCGGATTTCGCCCCGCTAAAAACCCCTGACCGTGCAAAAGACAGTCATACTGCTTTTGTTATTCTTTCCGCTGCAACTTGTATTTTCCCAGCAGGTTGACATTCTTATTAAAGGAGGTCATGTGATTGATCCGAAAAACGGTATCAACGATTATCTGGATGTTGCCGTAAGCCATGGAAGAATTGTACGCGTTGCGAAGCATATCAATTCCAAACAGGCTATCCGGGTGGTTGACGCGACTGGCATGCTGGTAGTTCCCGGTCTGATAGATATTCATACGCATGATTTTTATGGACCGGATGCCGGTAGGTGTTATTGTAACGGTACGGGATCGCTGAATCCCGATGGATTTACATTTTGTACCGGGGTAACAACAGTCGTGGACGCAGGCTCTTCAGGCTGGCGGGATTTCCCTGTATTCAAAAAAAATATCATTGATCATTCGCAAACCAGGGTGCTCGCATTCCTGAATATTGTAGGAGCCGGTATGCGGGGCGGACCTTATGAACAGGATATAAAGGATATGGATGCAGAAAAGACTGCTCGTGTGGCTGAGCAATACCGGGATGATATCGTGGGAATCAAGTTTGCTCATTATAAAGGCCCGGAATGGAAACCCCTTGACGAAGCGATCCAGGCAGGCAGGCTGGCAAAGATCCCTGTGATGGTCGATTTTGGTGACAACCCATTTCCACTCTCCATCCGGGAATTATTTTTAAAGCATATGCGTAGCGGCGATATTTTTACGCATTGCTATGCTGAACTGAAAGGCCGTGATCCTTTGGTGGATACGGCCACCCGGAAATTAAAATCCTTTGTATGGGAGGCGAGAAAACGGGGAATCTCTTTCGACGTGGGCTATGGTGAAATCAGCTTTTCATTTTCCCAGGCCATACCGGCAATAAACGACGGGTTCTATCCCAGTTCAATCAGTTCAGATATGCATGCCTGCAATAAAGTGAAGCCGAGTGGGATGCTGGACATCATGTCTGAATTTCTTGCACTTGGAATGGGCATTCAGGATGTTATTAAAACGGTTACCTGGAATCCAGCCCGGGAAATCAGGCATGAAGAATTGGGAAATCTTTCGACGGGTGCCATCGCGGACATCGCCATACTGCGTGTTCATTACGCAAATACCGGATTTTGCGATCATACCGGTTTTAAATTAGATGGATCAGAAAAGTTTATATGCCGGATGACCATCAGAAACGGGAAAATTGTTTACGATAAATTGAAACCACATATTTTAACTGCGCGGTTAGATGATTCCCGAAAAACCCCATCGCCTTTGTAATGACATCATGAAAAATCAGAGGCACCGCTGAGCAAGCCGCGAATCAATTTATTTCACGTCCACACTAAAATCGCAAGCCTGTCCGCCGAGCGGATGCGGACCGACTATCTCCGGCGTTAAGGTGAAAGTGCCGATGGCAGCGGGAGTCCCGGAACCTACCAGGGTGACTTTTTGCGCGCCGAGAATATTAAACGTGCCCGAATAGTAAAATGTCATCCCGTTCACCGCCTCGGTAGAAATCGTAAAATTGCCGGTTGCAGCTACATAGACGGAAAGTGTGTAAGTATTCGAGGCAGTCATAGCGGTACCTGCTGTATAAGCACCTTCGAGGTTACCTACACAGAAGTTACTTCCCGATTCGATTACATAAGTTGCCGGATTTCCGGAATTCTCAACGGTGAGCGGGAATGAGCATGCTGAACCATTGCCCTGGATGGAAAAACGTAGATTTTGAGGAGTGAGCGGAGTTCCGCTACCCGCCAGGGTCACGAGTTGATCTCCCGGCTGGGAAAAGTGACCGGAGGCAGAAAAACTAATTCCGTCAAGGGTGTCTGTATGAATGGTATATTCTCCGGGACTAACCACATTCACACTGACCGTAATCGTATTGTTGCTGGTCAGTGGTTTGTCTTTTTGATAATCACCTGCCACCTGCACATTGGTACAGGAATTCGGCGCGCCGCCGATGGAGTATTCGGCTTGCAGTACCTGCTGTCCTGTAACTTCAACAGGGAATACACAACTGGAAGCAAGTTCCGGTTCGAAAAGAAAATTGCCGATGGAATCCGGTTTGCCTGTTGCCGTGAGGGTGATCGTCTGGACCCCGGTATCTGAAAAAGAACCCACGGTTGAAAACAGAAACCCACTCCGGCTGTTGGTTTGCATGCTAAACCGTCCGGGGTTCGTGACATCCACCTGTAGCCGAACTGTATTGGAAGTGTTGAGTGTTGAACCGATCAGATAACTGCCGGAAATAACCGGGTCCGCACAGGAACCATTTACATTCAATAAACTGAATACTGCTGTGCCTCCTTCATAACTGTATTCTTTCTTGCAGTTTGTGACCAGGATAATCATGAGAAAAAATCCGGCAAACGCCCCCACGCTTTTCAGCATCTTCATAAAGTAATATTTACCCTGATATCAGTTGAAGATAATGAAATTGTCCTATACCAGGGAGGGCGAAAAAAACCTGTTTGCGAGGGCAAACAGGTTTAATATTATAAAAAACCAAAAAATTTCGGAGTAGGTACTGATCTGTTATTTATGGATCGTTTCTATTACGTCTACCCAATAATTATTGGAGGCAAAACTGGTATCCGGCAATGCGGGCACACTGGTATATCTGAATAAACCATTGTATCCATCTGTACTATCAGCCAGGGCCGTTAGCGGAGCCTTTACGATGGCAGTTTTTAGTCCTGAATGAGAGGAACTATAATTTCCCAGGCTACTATGGTATGCGGCTATATAGGTGATATTTGCAGCAATCGGAACCGGAGTAGTAAATAATACACTCTGCCATCCGCTATCCGTTTCGTTTGTGAATTCCTGTGATGCCAGCACGGACCCGTCTTTGGTATACAACTGTCCGATATGCGTTCCATTATTGCCGCGGGCTTTATAAAACTTAACGCCGGCAACTTTTCCCGCTACGCTGGACTGGAATTTTACACCCAGTTCAATCGCGCCGAAGCTATCGTTCTGCGTAAAGATGCCAATCGGGCCATCCGTCGCGGTAAACAGACTCACATTTATCGTCGTGTCTGTAGGTGGTGGCGGAGGTGGCGGTGGGGTATTATTGCTATTTTCTTTTGAACAAGAAATTCCAAGGAGAAAAATACACAACAATATAAGTACTGCCTTATTGATCGTCGTATTCAGCAAATGAAGAATCTTTTCCATACTCTTTTTTTTAGTTTTATTGTATTTGATCTAACGGTTCTTGTTTTTCAACAGGGCTTATCATTTGTGATATTCGACGTAAAATTTATTTTAAAAGAATCGATTGATGAACAGCATTTTTCAATTTGTCATTCAACAGGCGGCTCTTCAGGATTGCATAATCGGAACAGGTATATTGGAGGAATTTCTGCAGCACTTTCACCGGATTTCGGATGCCGGCTATAACAAATCTTAGTTAGTGCAATGCACATCGATTTGTAAGATAATAACCAGTATGTGCAGTTCATAGGGGTTTCTACGAAGTAAAACTACGATACCTGGATTATGATATGGCACTCAAACCATTAGATCCAATAAATTTACATACTTCTTGTGCTAAATCAAGTTTTCCGAAAGGTAATTTTACTTGTTTTGTTCATAACACAGGTCCCAGTCCGCCCGTAAAAGTGGCTTTTGAAATCGAAAGGAATGTCCTCAATTACTGTTGCATGACTTTCCAGGACGACGTGTCAGGAACGGTCCGGTTTAGTGTTTTTTGGTATTCGTGCGCCCGGCTGGATAAGATGGATAGACCGGGTAACTGCTTCTGTCAATTCCAATACTGCCCGATATGGAGAATGTCCTAGCGTCATTTATATACATCAGTCCCATCTCGATGCCTGTGTTGATACCAAGTGTATAGGGGTTCGTTAAATAATTCCCGGGATAGGATGGATTCATCAAAGGGTTTGTAAATGTACTACTAAATCGATAGAAGGTGGGCGCTGCATAAATGCCTGCAAAAGCGATCAGGTTATTATTCAAGGGACGGTTGAGTTGAATTCCGACCGGCGCTGATAAATAGGTGGTGCTTCCACCAGAGTAAAAAAAAGCACCTGCGGAGATATTACTAAAGTGGCTGACATACCATTTCTGATTGGAAATAATGCTGTCACCGGATGGAGTGTAGTTATGAAAGGGCGCCCATGTTGAAAAATTCATTATACCGACGGGCGGGGGTGTTTGCGCCCCGGATGAAAGGGTGATCACCAATGCAGATATTAAAAATATTATTCGCAAATTTCAGATTACTGGGTAAAAATACAGGTTCCTGCTCTACCGACAGCTACCGCTGTATAAATTAACAACTGCTGAACGATAATGAGCTGGTTGGTTCAGGTTCCTACCCGATACCCGTTACCTGGATGATTCTCTCTAAGCTAATGGTTTATAGTCGTGGTAAGAACTGCGGAATTTGTGGAATCAATGATCGTAAGATGGTCGGAATATAATTCCGCGATCCTGGCATAATCATCTTTGCTATGTAATGGGTATTTTTGAAGAACAGTAATATGTCAACTTATATTCTGGAATTAGGCAGAACAGAGTTCGGCGATGCCGCCAATGCCGGCAAACTCATGCCAATGGAAGAAGCCGATCAGCTGCTCAGGGAATGGGTAACCAATGAACGGCTGCAATTACATATGAAGCAGGTGGCAGCGCTGATGAAAGCATGGGCCATTGAAAAAGAGGATGCAAATCCTGCCACGAGCCAGGCCTGGGAACTTGCCGGGTTGCTGCATGATGCAGACTGGGAAAAATATCCGGGGAGTCATTGCAAAATGATCATTGAAGAATTGGAGCGGCGAAATATCGATCCTTCCGTTATCCGATGCATTGCCTCTCATGGTCCTAAATATTTTGGCGTGGAGCCCGAATCAAAAATGGAAAGGATGATCTATGTATTCGACGAGTTATCCGGGTTTATCCACGCGGCTGCACTGATCAGACCTACAGGATATGAAGGCATGGATATCAAGTCTGTCCTCAAAAAACTGAAGACACCTTCCTTTGCGGCACAGGTAAACCGGGAAGATATATCAGATGCGATTGGCCGTATTGATCAAAGCCTGGAAGAGATCATTCGCTTTATTTTAGACCATCAACCGGATATCCGTTAGTCTTTTTTTTACATTAGAGGATACCATTGTTTTTTGATGAGATGACTCTTTTGTTATTTACATAAGACCAGGAACCAAATCTATGAATCATGACGATCGACTATACTTTAACGCCAGATGAACTCAGCACGGCCGTTTATAATACCATCCTGATATTCGACGAATATCAGTTGAGGAAGAAAGCGGATCATGAAGGACATCAGTATATTATAGATACGAGCTGGAAGGGAATGTTTACCTATTTCATATCTGAAACGATGGACGGTTCGAGATTAACGCTGAATGCAGTGTCATCAAAGTCGTCTTCTGATGATGAGCTGTCCGGTCATGAAGAAAAGTTTTTAAAGAATCTGTATAAGGTAATAGATAAAGAAATCAGCATTACACCCGATAAAGCAAATAAGAGTATTTATAAGGACCGAAAGATGAGAGTTGGCTTTTGGACCGTCCTGTGGATTGTCTTAATCATTGTGCTGGTCCTTAAAACTATTCAGGGCTTTATGAAAAGCTGATTGAAGTAAATATACATTTCAATATAAACAGCCGGGTCGTTCATGCGAACGGCCGGGATTCTGATTTCGAGTTAGAAACTGAAATTAGTGCTTACCAGGAGGCCGAATTTCGTGATGTTGGGATGATTTAAATAAGTAAACCGTTTAATCAGGTCTATCCGGATGACAGAGAAAATATTGTAGATCCCGACACTGGCTTCTACATAAGGTTGACCACTTAATGAAAACGTGGATGTGACTCCGTTGGTAGTTGGGAAAAGCATCTGGTCCGGATTCTCATTCGGATTGTTCTCACTTCGCAGACCTCCGTATAATATTTTTGCAGCTACCACTTCGCGAAGCCTTAGTTTCTTCAGCAGAGGAATTTTATTAAAAAAGAACCCGTTAAAAAAGTGGTCAATGTTGATTCCTGCATAATGATCGCTGACAAATTCTTCCACATTCATCAGGTTATAAGACAGGGCACTGTAAAAATAGGATTTGTTGGCAGGGGCAATAAAAAGCAAAGGAAAGGGGAGAATCCCTGATAAATAGCCTGCATCCACGCGGATGTCTGAAAACCCCAGCGGGGTTATAAATACCCGCTTGGATATGTTGAGGTGAAAAGCATCGTAACTATATTCTCCTCCATATAGGCCCTGGATACCCTTTGAATATTGAAAACTAATGATCGGAAATTTATTAATTATATTCCTCCTGGTCACTTTGCTTTCAAAGAATTGTTCGTTGGGTGCCCAACGAAGGGTGAGAGAGATTTCACCAGTTGTGATCTCTGAAATTGTGTCCATTTGCTGGGGGAAAGGCTCCTTGACATAACTGAGAGAGCCTGCGGGCTGCTGCTTCCAGTATTTTGTTCCCAGGTTATAGGAAATATGGTTTCCAAATTCGTGGACATAAGAAAACCGGAAAATATCGCTATACAACCAGTTGGAGTTGTATCCCCGGCTAAAAGAAGACAGGAAAGTATTTCCATTTGAAAAAATATCTTCCTGCCCCGGGTTTTTAAGATCCCGGAGAAAACTCGCCTGGATGTAGTTGAATGGATAGCTATAGACGGAGCGGTTATTAAATGAGTACGATCCGGTTATCTTGTATTTAAACCGGTTGTCTTTAAACCCATAACCCAGGTAGCCATCCAGGTAGAACCGTTTGCTCAATTTGTAATTCGTTCGCCCTCCAAATTGAATTCGCTGGCCTTCCACATCATTGAAGGAATAAAAAGTCCGGATCGGCCCTATATCAAATTTGCCCGCAGATTTATAACCTACAATATATAAGGTTGATAAATCCATGAGTGTTTTGTACGATTTCAACTTTAGCAGGCTGTCTACATTTGAATAGGTTTTAGACTGTGAAGGGGTAAGAGGGATCGGACGGTTTTCGCTCCAGAATGCAGCGGTCTGTTCCGATGACATCGGCAAACTGTCCACTGCAGGACCCTGAAACAAGTGATCGGACAGAACAGAATCTGAAAAAGCGGAAATAAATATTTTTCTTTCTCCAAACAGGCCGGGGCTTTTTGGAAGCGGACTAAATGAGGCGAGCATATCAGATTCGGCGAGGTGATAATGTTCACCCGGTCCTTTCTCAAAATTCTGATTTAGTTGAAAATTTCGGACATAGTTCATATTTATATGCCTGCTGACTCTCAATTCAACTTTTGAAACCGCATACCTTCCGTCGAGAGTAATCGTAAGAAAGCCCCTGAAAAGCAGGTCTTCGGGATTCCTCGGTGTAAAATAAATACTTACGGTTTTTAACCCGTTTTCAATTAGGGTATCACGGATAAAATACATATAAAATGCAGTAGCGAAGTCAGATATCGGACTAACAAATTGCATGGTAAAGGCGGAAATGTTATTGTCATATATATTGATATCATTAAACAGGTAATGCAGTCCGCCTTTTATGCCATTCATATCGATATACTGACCATAGTCCACGGAGTTTTGCGCGATGATTACCTTTTTGTTTTTCACAGGGCTCTTGCGGTAATAATTATCCGAAAGAATCTCCTGGAGGTAGATGGAATTTAAAAGTTTACCCGGAATAACCGTAGAGTCGGTGTTTTTAAAAAAGAATTGAAATTTTTTAAGCAGGAAATTTTGCGTGATGCTTATCCACGGTCCGTCGGTAAACATTTGGGTCTTTTCATATTCTTTAAAAGTATAAAAGGAATCAGCTCCCGGTCCATTCCTTGATTTGTTGGCGATGACTTCACGGATCAGGTCAACGGCAGGATTATTTTTGTTACTGTATTTTCCTCTCCTGGCATTCACCACAACATCTTCCAGTGTGGTGTAGGACCTTGTCAGCATGATAGTCAGACTCTGGATTGGTTGATCCGAAAGAATGAATGTTGCAGAATGATAGCCAGTCATACTGAATGTTATACTTTTAACTGCTTTGTCGGTGGTAAGAGAGAACTTACCGGAGGCATCTGTTAGCCCGCCCTTCGGACTGTTTTTCAACGTAATGCTCACATTTTGCAAAGGCGAACGGGTGGCTGAGTCCGTCACAAGACCTGTGATGGTTTTTGTTTGTGCAGTACTTAAAAAGTGTAAAGTGACTGCTATTAATATTATGATAATTTGTTTACAAATTTGTAAGAATATTATTATTCATAGAACGTTTCGAAAATACAGACGGATGCCATACAGTTTGAGTGATGTCAGATCGGCGTTTTAGGTTGGCTCTGCAAGTTCATGAAAAAGCAGGTCTTCCAATTTGTTCCTGTTTTCCTGTCTGCCGGTATCTGGGAAACCTTATACAAAGAGTTGAAATTCAGATTGAATCTACAAAACAATTACCTTAGATTTAGAATGTTAATTCCGCCCGACAAGCGGGTGTTGAGAAGAATATGTAGGAGATTTATTTACCGCCCATACACTTTGTACTTTTCCTTACACAGTATGAACCTATTTACAAAAGTTATACTGCTCTTATTGCTGCCGGTTCTTGGAATCACGCAGGATTCAACGACGCTTATTACCTCTTCTGATTTTGACAAAACGAGTGACCAGATGTTCCTGGCTAATATGAATGGATGGATTTTCAAAGAAGGGAACGATGCAGCCTGGGCCGGGAAAAATATTGAGATAAGTGGCTGGAAGAAAATAAAGCCCACTGAGCTTTCATCGAAATTTGCAGATAAGAATGGAAGGGTGGAGGGTTGGTTCCGGATTAAAATAATAATAGATAGCGCATTTGGAGATAAATTGTTTGGGATTAAAATAACTACCTGGGCCGCTTCAGATCTCTACCTAAACGGAAAGTTGATATCATCTTTTGGCAGTTCCGGATTCGACGGCAGACCCTATAAAGAATCTAGCCCCTATGGCAATCTCCCGGTTGCCGTTAATTTAGAGGCGGGAAAGGAATATATCATTGCATTGCATGTGGTAGATTATCTTTCTCCTTTACCTCCAGCCCACCTGAAATCGGAGGATTTGGATCTCACTGCATTTATCAGAATTACGGGCCCCCGATACAATTCATATTTTTTGAATGTGGGAATTCAGGAAGGAACCGGTTATCATACGATTTGGATCGCAGTCAGTACAATCCTCGCCCTGCTTTTCTGGCTGCTATACTTTCAAAATCCACTTGAAAAAAACCTCAGGCTGCTTGCCATTGGCACATCATCTCTGGCAGTCGGCTCTTATTGCCAGAGTTCAGCACTGAATGATATCGGCTTGTCCTATTCAGGTTTTTTGTTTTATAATTTTGGTGCGGTTTTATTTTTTGCATTGTCGACCGTAACCATGCCGCTTATTCTCGTAAATATATTTAAGCGGACTCTTACATTAGGGTTGAAAATTTTCCTGACCGTTTTTTTTATTGCATTCGTTCTGGCTGGTGGTTTTCTTTCCAATAACCCGGGCAATATGATCGTTTTTGTTTTATTTGGCGTTTTGTTTGCCATTAGTATATACTATGTTGCTTCGTCCTGGAAAAACCTGCGTGGCGCCCAATGGTCGATTGCCGTGGGTCTGCTACTGTCCCTGGTATGGGTTTTAGTTTTTTGCTTAATGCTTATTTACTTGCCCACGAGCCTGTTTCTCTTTCACTTATCCGTAACCGGATATGCACTTTCCTTTCCCCTGGCGTTGCTTGTATATGTTTCTATGCGCTTTAGAGAGATAATAAATGAAACCCGCCAAAACGCAAAGCAGGTGGTACAGCTCTCAGAGGAAAAGAAGGAACAGGCTTTAAACCAGCAGAGGATTCTCCAGGAAGAAGTGAACAGGCAGACAGCTGAACTAAGAACCACATTGGCCAATTTAAAATCCACGCAGTCGCAGCTTGTTCAGTCTGAAAAAATGGCTTCGCTCGGAGAACTCACAGCTGGCATTGCGCATGAAATACAGAATCCATTGAATTTTGTGAATAATTTCTCTGAAGTAAATTCTGAGCTAATCGATGAACTGGAACATGAGATCAAAAATGGAAACCTGGACGAGATAAAAGAAATTGCGAAGGATATTAAGGAGAATGAACAAAAAATAATCCATCATGGCAGGCGGGCAGATGCTATCGTTAAAGGGATGCTGCAACACTCACGTGTCAGCACCGGACAGAAAGAACCTACCGATATCAATGCACTCGCGGATGAATACCTTCGCCTGAGTTACCAGGGACTGCGGGCAAGGGACAGAAATTTTAACGCAACCATTCAGACTGAATTTGATCCGGCAATTGGAAAAATTAATGTTATTCCCCAGGACATTGGCCGGGTTCTTTTGAACCTGTACAATAACGCTTTTTACGCGGTTTTTGAAAAGAAAAGGCAGGCGGGCGATAACTATGAACCCTGTGTAGCGGTCATTACAAAAAAAGCCGTTGGCTATATTGAGATTAGAATAAAAGATAACGGCCTCGGTATTCCTAAAAAGCTATTGGATAAAATATTTCAACCCTTCTTCACAACCAAACCCACCGGTCAGGGAACGGGTTTGGGCTTGTCCCTGAGTTACGATATCATCAAAGCCCATGGCGGTGAATTGAAGGTGGATACCACAGAAGGCGGGGGGGCTGAATTCCTGGTTCAGTTGCCGATTGTTTGAAATTTCTTTGCGAAAGAATAAGCTTCTACCCATTTTCTTCGGTGAGCACCTGCTCCAGTTTTAAGAATGTGCTTTGCCATCCTTTTTGGTAATCATGTATTGATTTATTACCCATGCCTGAGTGTATAAACTCCATTTCTGTTGAACCCTGCTCGTGTATGAATGAAACAGAAACGAGTGATACGACACCCGGTTCGCTTTCCCACTCCCAGCTGAATTTCAGTTTGCTGAAATTTATCACTTCATCATACACACCACGACAGGTGTGCACCGTACCATCGGCATTCTGAAAGCTGATTTCAAAACATCCACCCGGATTTACGGTAAGATTTGCACGGAGCCCGCTTCCTTTTGGATCCGATCCGAACCATTTCAGGATAAGAACCGGGTCTGTCCAGGCCTTCCAAACTGATTGTACCGGTGCATCGAAATGCTTCTTTATTTGTATTGATTCAGTGGTGTCTTTTTTCATAGTAATGAATGTTTCCTGATAGCTTAACGGGTAGTAATTTAATATATATAATAAATTAGCTATATAGATATTTATTTAAATACGCCATAAAAAGGCCGATTTGTTTTCAAAAATGCAAAAATATCTTTGTATTGGCCGACGAATTTGACCGCGGCGTAGATAATTATTGTATATTTATCAGGACATCAGGAATAAGTAATAAGTAAACGCATGCATACACCTTTCAACAGAATTACCAGGATCCTTTTAGGCGCTGCCATCTATTGGGTTGGATATGTTGGATTTTGTACTCACCCCCAAAATGTCGGCTATTCTGGCCTGTGCATGTTCTTACTGATATCCGGCCTGCTCTTCGCCGGCTGGAATTCCTCTTATTTATACAGGGGTAAATAAATACTTTCTTCAACGTCGTATTCCCGGGAGATCTTTTTTCGCGGGCCGCAGGCATTTCGCGGAGCCGCCGATTTGGTCATGTAAATCAAATTCAATCATATTTGCTTAAAATACCTGCATGAGATATTGCCTGCTATCACTCTGCATGATCCAGATGATCCTTGCTTCTGCACAGGATTCGATTACCCGTTCACAGATTGCTGTCGCCGAAAAAATGTACGGTCTCTCTTTTTCAGAAACAAAAAGAGATTCCATGTCAGGCTATTTAACGGATAATTTAAAAACCTACCAATATGTTCATTCACAGGAGTTACCCAATGATATCCCGCTACCGCTATGGTTTAACCCCTTGCTGCCAGGCATGGCAGTCCCAATAAAACAAATGCCCGTTCAGTTTAGTATACCAGACGATGTGCAAATGCCATCAGATAAATCCAAACTTGCTTTTTACAGTATTCCACAGCTGGCTTCCCTGATAAAGCACCGGAAGATCAGCTCCGAACAGTTGACCCGTTTCTATATTGAGAGACTGAAGAAATACGGGCCGGTTTTACATTGTGCCATTGAGATAACAGAAGAAATTGCTATCCGTCAGGCAAAAGCCGCAGACACTGAAATCGCACGGGGAACATATCGCGGACCGCTTCACGGGATTCCTTATGGAATTAAGGATCTATTTGCAGTGAAGGGCACACATACAACCTGGGGCACTCCGCCATACAAAGACCAGGTGATCAACCAAACTGCTTTTGTTGCGATGAAGTTGGAGCAGGCAGGTGCTGTGCTGGTAGCGAAATTATCACTGGGAGAGCTGGCGATGGATGATATCTGGTTCGGGGGTCTCACCCGAAATCCATGGGATACTACCAGGGGATCCGGGGGTTCGTCAGCGGGCTCTGCCTCTGCCACCGCTGCGGGACTTATACCATTTGCCATCGGGACAGAAACTTATGGTTCCATCGTGGATCCTTCCATGCGATGCGGCGTTACAGGCCTGAGGCCCACTTATGGGAGCATAGCGAGGACCGGTGCCATGGCCCTGGCATGGAGCTCGGATAAAATAGGTCCGATATGCAGATCCGCCGAAGATGCTGCCATTGTTTTTTATTATATCCATGGAGCGGATAAGCAGGATGCCTCATCTATCAATGCCGCTTTTAATTACAAGGGTGCGGTGGATATAAAAAAATTGAAAATTGGCTACATACGCAATTATATAGATTCGCTGCCCGAGAACAGTACTGAGAAACAAACCCTGAGAGCTATCAAAGAAATGGGAGCAGAATTGATTCCCGTTTATTTTCCTGATAGTCTGCACGGAAATGAAATTCTATCTTTGATCATTGGAGCGGAGTCAGCTGCCGCTTTTGATCAACTCACCCGTTCTTCAAGGGATGATGAAATGGTTCAGCAGAATAAAGACAGATGGCCCAACACGTTCAGAACTGCAAGATTTGTTCCTGCTGTAGAATATATTAATGCCTGCAGACTGCGCTACAAAATCATGCAAAAAATGGATCCCTTTCTCGATGAATACGATATCCTCATTGCGCCGCCGGAAACCGGTGATCAGTTGGCGATCACCAATTTAACCGGCAATCCTTCAGTAACTGTTCCAAACGGATTTTTACCCAATGGCATGCCGTCGGGTATAACTTTCATCGGAAAGCATTTTGGCGAAGCCAACCTGCTTGCTTTTTCTAAAGCCTATCAGCAGCAGAGTGGATTTCATTTAAAACATCCACCCGGATTTGCGCAATAATAATCCGTCCTGTCAAACCATCGTGTCCGTCACCTGTATGAGGCCTGTCAATTAAATCCCAACCAGGAAATTGGGCAGGGTAAATTATTCATTCAACAACTCTGAATAATTATCGATATGACAAATAACGGGGACTCCACTCTGGAAACTGTTTACGCTACCATATTTGAACCGGCATTGCTGAAGGAAGTCGGCGAAAAATCCGTGTTGATAACGGCCAATGCCGGCCAGCCACTGATTAACATGGGTCAGACTATCAAAATGGTACCCATGGTATTGGACGGTACCCTCAAAGTGAGCCGCGAAAACGAGGAAGGGCAGGAACTACTTTTATACTATGTCAGGTCGGGTGAAGGTTGTGCAATGACTTTTTCCTGTGGAATGATGTCCAGGACAAGCCTGGTAAAGGGTACTGCGGAAGACGATCTTACGATGCTCTGTGTTCCGGTCGCGGTGATGGAAGAATGGATGCAAAAATATCCCAGCTGGAAAAAATTTGTGATGACAACCATCGTCAACGAATTTGTCGATGTTATTAAAAGCGTGGATGATGTCACATACAAAAAAATGGATGACCGCCTGGTCAAATATCTCAAAGAAAAATCAAAGATTACCGGATCATCCCTGGTGAATCTTTCACACCAGCAGATTGCCGACGAAATGGGAACGAATCGCGTCGTGATTTCACGCCTGCTGAAAAAGCTCGAAAATGATAAGCGGCTTTTGCTGTTCCGCAACCAGATCAAGCTTCTGAAGGATTTGTAACATTTGTTACATAGAAATGTAACATTGTTACCGGTTTTTTGTTTCCTCTGATGCATATTTGTATCGTCAAGGTAATTCATACCGCGACCGGCGATGCCGAAAACCGTCCAGAGTAGGCGTCAAATTACAATCTCCAGTTTATGCCACGGTATATAATTGAAAGAGAAATTCCAGGCGCAGGAAACATGAATGCGGGACAACTAAAAGCCATTTCACAAACCTCCTGTGCTGCATTGAGTAAACTGGGTTCACAAATTCAGTGGGTTCAAAGTTATGTAACACCAGACAAAATCTATTGTGTTTATATTTCGCCCAATGAAGAAATGGTTCGTGAGCATGGCAGGCTCGGAGGCTTTCCGGTCAATCGGGTAAGTAATATTTCTACGATCATTGACCCGGTGACCGCTGAATAATTTTGCAGTTTATACTTTTTGTTTGTTTCCCTTCTCTTAGCGAATGACGATCAATAGAAAGATCTCTTCATCCGCTAAACCCTGAAAGTATGAAACAAACAATTCTCGCCATTGCGATGGGGCTACCTTTTGCCATTGCGGTCACAAACTTTGTCTACGCGCAGAATTCCAAAAGCCCCGTTGAATCGGAGCTCGGAACAAATTTTATTTCATCTGTACGGAATTTGAATGTTCTTGAAAATCCGGATTTAGCAGCTCCTTTCATACTGAGCAGAAATGAAATCAATATCTGGGCCATCAGGGATTTTCTGGACCGGTTCAATAAAGTGGACAATGCCCTGTGGTTCGCCGTTCCCCAGGGCGGGTTTGAAGCCTATTTTATCCTTGATGGGTACGGGGACCGGGTCATCTATGATAAAAAGGGAGGATGGCAATTATCTTTGCTTATTTACAATGAAGACAAACTTCCCCGTGATATCAGGTCGCTTGTCAAATCCACCTATTTTGATTTTAATATTACCCTCGTTGAGGAAGTTCATACTGTTGAAGGGATTGAATATATTATTTACCTGGAGGACAAATCCAATATCCGGGTTCTCAAAGTGACCGAAGCAGGTGAGATGGAACTCTTCCAGGATTTGATTAAGTCTTCGGATTAGAATTTATTCAATGTTTGTTGTATTCAACGGATCTAAATACCGGTTTAATTATTATTTGCATTCATCATCGGTTGTACAATCCGCGTTTTCCATGGCGGGATTGGTAATTGCCGGATGGTCTTTTCTACATTCTGTAAAAGATTGATTTAATGCCTGTAAAAATATCCCCGGGGGTTGAGCACCGGAAACGGCTGGTCTCCGATTCATTTGTCATAATTATAGCCCCTGATTATATGACAGAACCGATTGGTGTACAGGTCATCTATAGAAACAATCCGGAGGCTGCTGGTATATGCAAGCGGAAGATGCGTATAGGCTGAAAAAAGTTTTGCTTCCGTAGCTGTCAGTTTAGTAGTCTCAATTAGTATTCTTTTGGAAGTGGCCTTTATCAAAGCTTTACGAATCATTTCAGAACAGTACATCCGGTCGTCTGTATTAGGATCGAAGACCGGATCGAAATGTATGCCTTTTTCATACCATGACTGGAGAGTGACCTTAAGCATTTTTATTTCACTGCTGTTCATGTCGTAGCGGTATATTCCATAAGCTGCATTTTTTCTGGGGTTGCAAAAATGGCTGAGTGAATCTTTTCTCAGTTTTTCATCCGGATTTTCCTCGCCATTCACAATATGAAAAATATAGGGGTAACCATTTTCAAAAAGAACGATGCCGGCATGGGAGTAGTTCTTATCGTGCCTGTTGAAATTTTTAATGTACTGGCTTGTTGGATCCCGGTTTAGTCTTACGACGAGGTCACCTTCCTTTAGCAAAGACTCTCCTTCGGTGAGCATCGTATCAGGATCTGAATAGTGACCTGCTGTTCCGGTTACAGTAGTTTGTTCTATGGACCCGCCCTGAAATGAAAACAGTGGATAGCTGATGAACAGCAGGATGAATAAATGTTTCATACTAATAGATTTAGAGCGCG
Organism: uncultured Bacteroidota bacterium; assembly: GCA_963741345.1. Taxonomy (GTDB): domain Bacteria; phylum Bacteroidota; class Bacteroidia; order Chitinophagales; family Chitinophagaceae; genus Puia. Next base: position 408,776 of record CAVUHS010000002.1, on the reverse strand, counting down.
CATTTATTTATTTACCAGTTGGAATAAATCCAGTCCGACCCCCCTGGCGTTGATCGGATTATTTACAAAATGTCTGAATGCAATATGCAACTCAGTTTTTTCAGGCATACCGGTGAAACTGTATTCATATTTTGTCCAGGATTGGGGATAACCGCCCGGAATTTGGGAAGCATTAATATCAAATAAAATATCTGTAAACTCCCCGACAAAGTCCGGTGCACCTGTGACGTCTGCCCTGGCTGAATGATTCATCAACACCTGCATCCGGTCTGTGTACGCATTCGCGTCCCCCCGGGTATAGAAGGAGAATTTGTCGCCATTCTTTACTGTTAAAGTCGGAGTAACCAGCCAACTACTGATAGATGCATTGCTGTCAAGGCCGGATATACCAGAATAGGCATATTCATCCGGAGACGATTTATAGGAAAATGCTTCAAATCCATACATATTTCCATACTTGTCAGGTCCCGAAACACCCTGGCTCCAGGTAGCTGTTGCGCCAGATGCACTTACCGTGTTATCCTTTATAATCCATCCTTTTAGCGGCAGATTATAAACCTGCTGAAATTCTTCCGTAGTTGTAATTCCGCTTGCGGCCACAGAATCTTTTTTACAGCTGCTTGTTATGATAACTGAGAAAACGGCGAGACTTAAGCCGAATTGTGAATAATAATTTTTCATCATTGTAAGGTTTAAGGTTAATAGTATTTCATTCATAATTAAAGCTATAATGGCATCCCCCCGGTTCCTAATTGGGTATTGCATTCCCTTCAGGGGAATTTGCGGTTTTTAATAAAAGATCAGACGGATGGTTGCAGCATTTGCATAAATTCATACAGATTGCCTTTGAAGAAGCTTAACATGGCATTTCCTGCCAAATCCCATAAGCGTTTCTGCGGTTATTACATTAATATCATTTCACTCCATTGCACGAAAATGATCTTTTTCAGGTGCTGTTATCGACGATTTGTCGAATGTGAATCGGGAAGTGCCGGGGACAGCGGATAAAATAAAAGATGAAGAAGATAAAATAAAATTTGCCCGAAACCCTTTTAATCGTAATATTGCGATATAATAACTATGGGGCTAACTAAAACGGAAATATTTTCAGAGAAACAGAATAGACTGGCGTCAATGCTGAAAGCGTTGGCTCATCCAGCCCGGATAGCTATTATTCAGTATATTATCAAATCAAATACCTGCATTTGCGGAGACCTGGTTGAGGAACTCGGACTTGCCCAGCCGACCATATCCCAACATCTGAAAGAATTAAAGAGCGCCGGTCTGATACAGGGAACCATTGAGGGAACCAGTGTTTGCTACTGTATTGATACGAAGGTTTGGAAACAACTTAAATCCACAGTGGATTCTTTTTTTGTGAGTTATGATGGAAGGGACAAGTGCTGCTGATTTTTTTTGAAACTAATAATAGCCATATTGCATTAAACCAATGAATCTGGCTTGAGGAGAATCGACCGTAATGAGAGATGGGCAGGATCAGAGGGAGATTAATCGGGTTGACTATTAAATTAATTCTTGAAAATATAAAATTTCAAAAAAATGGAAACACAGGAAGAAATTAAGGAAATGGTAAGGCAGAAATACAGCGAAATCGCCCTGCAGGATAAGCAAACCAACGAGTCTTCCTGTTGTGGGTCAGGTTGCTGTACGACGGAAGTGTACAATATTATGAGTGATGACTACACACACTTGGAAGGCTATAACCCGGAAGCGGATCTGGGGCTCGGATGCGGGCTGCCGACACAATTTGCGCAAATAAAAAAGGGAGATGTGGTGATTGATCTTGGATCCGGAGCGGGGAATGATGCATTTATAGCCAGGGCTGAAACCGGTGAAGGCGGGAAAGTAATCGGGATAGATTTTACCGATGCTATGATTGATAAAGCGAGAATAAATGCAGAAAAACTTGGATTTCACAACGTGGAATTCAGAAAAGGCGATATTGAAAAAATGCCGGTTTCGGCAAATACCGCCGATGTAATCGTAAGCAACTGTGTGTTGAACCTGGTGCCCAATAAAGACGCTGTATTTAAGGAAATCCAACGGGTTTTAAAACCGGGTGGACATTTCAGCATATCGGATATCGTTTTGGTGGGTGCCCTGCCAGCGAAGATTCGGGAGGCAGCAGAAATGTATGCAGGTTGTGTGGCCGGAGCGATACAAAAACAGGCTTATTTGGAACTTATAGAATTGAATGGGTTCAGAAACATAACCATTCAAAAGGAAAAACCCATATTTGTTCCGGATGACATACTGATGGAATATTTATCGGCTGAGGAAATAAAGCAATTTAAGAGTTCCGGTACAGGAATCTACAGTGTGACGGTTTTTGCAGAGAAGGCGAAGGAAGCCTGTTGCGCACCCGGATGCTGCAACTAGCAAAAAATTCTGAACTGTTCAATGCACCAATCTTAGGATAATGAGAATCGCGTTATTCAGTGATATACATGCAAACCTTCCCGCGCTGGAGGCTTTTTTCAGGGATGTAGAAGACCGGCGGGTGGATCAGTTGTATTGTCTCGGGGACCTGGTAGGATATAATATCTGGCCCAATGAAGTAATTAGCGAACTGCGTAAAAGAAATATTCCGACCATAGCCGGAAATTATGATTTTGGAATAGGGAGAACCAGTGACGATTGCGGATGCGCCTACAAGACTGATCTTGAAAAGTCAAATGGCGCGGTATCGATCTCATATACCAACAGGATTGTAAATGAAGAGGAAAGAAAATATTTAAGAACCTTACCTGCGCATATTCATGTTGAATTCCAGTTGAATCAGGACAAACTGAATTTATTAATGGTGCATGGAAGTCCGCGAAGGATCAATGAATACCTGTTTGAAGACAGGGAGGAGAAAAGCCTGCGCCGGATTATGGAAGAAGCCGGTGCAGATATTATGTGCTTTGGCCACACCCATAAACCTTACCACCGGATATTAAGTGATGCGGGTGGAAAGGATCATTTCAGGCACGCAATTAATATCGGTTCCGTTGGTAAGCCGAAGGATGGCAATCCTCAGGGCGGATATGTAATTCTTACCATTCACGACAACAGCAGTTTTTTAAAAATAGATTCCATCCGATCAGAACTAATCCGGTTTGATTATGATATTGAAAAGGCTGCCCTGGCTGTTGAAAACAGCCCTCTGCCAAATGATTATGCTGAAAACCTGCGAAAGGGAATGTAAAAGTTTCTTATGATTGTTATCAAGCCAATGCAGCCGCATCATTGGAATGATGTTAAGAGAATTTATGAGGAAGGTATTGCAACAGGCAATGCAACCTTCGAAATCTCTGCTCCTTCCTGGGAGGCCTGGGACCTCGGTCATTTGCAAAATTGCCGGCTGGTGGCGATCGATCGGGATAAGATTACAGGCTGGGCTGCACTGACACCAGTTTCCGGACGTTGTGTGTACGCCGGAGTTGCCGATATCAGTGTATATGTTGCAGAGAAATACAGGGGTAAAAGAATCGGAAGCCTCTTGCTCCAGCAGCTCATTGGGGAAAGCGAAAAGGAAGGACTATGGACCCTGCAGGCTGGCATTTTCCCTGAAAACATACCTAGCATTGCTCTACATGAAAAACATGGTTTTACGATCATAGGAAGACGTCAAAGAATTGGCAAAATGGATGACATCTGGCGCGATACACTTTTATTGGAAAGAAGAAGTACGATCGTGGGATTATGAAAGTTCCTGTTGATATAAAGGTTTAAACATTAAAAAATATTGGTAAAAAATCGGGCCGACTCCCGGTTTTAATAGTATTTCGTAATTTTACCTATCAGCTCTACCACGCCGGAAAACCGGAGTAGATATTGGATACCTGTTATGAATTCATAAACTCTCTTTTTATGGACATAACCAATAAATTTTCTGCATGGGAGGACCATCACCCGGTGTATTTTTTAGCTCTCAGGGTGGCACTGGGAATGATACTCGCCATTCGTGGAATTTATTTTCTTACCGCTATACAGCCTTTGTATTCTGTCATCAGGGAAAGTAGCCTGGGCCAGTTAAATATGGATAAGATACTTGCCCTGGTAATATGCTGGGTTCATACATTGGGAGGAACCTTTCTTATTTTGGGCCTGCTGACAAGAGTATCGGCCTGGGCCCAAATTCCGATCGTCCTGGGAGCCATCCTGTTTATTAATTTGAACAGCGGTCTGCCGCATACATTCCAGGATCTACTGTTATCCATACTTGTTTTACTATTATCATTCATCTTTGCCATGGCGGGCGGCGGAAAATTTTCGATGGATAATTATGCAAAGGAACACTTGTTGTAACCACTGATAAGTCGATTCACGGATCTCCTAAACTTATTTTATTTTCCGGAATGCATCCAGATATTTGCCGATGTAAAAGTTGCTTTGTTTACTCTTATACTGCATGATAAACCGGGGATGTTCCAACGCAATGATTTCTTCAAAAAAAGAATGTTCCCGGTTCAGTTCATTTAAGAACTTTTCATTTTTGCCTACTCCAAAACAAAAGCAAAGTTTCCGGCTGATACCCATGGCGATCAGCGTCCGCACATTTTCAATAATAAAAAAGCGGACAACCTCCATGAGTTCCTTGCTATCGTAATAGTTATAATTTTTTTCTTTCCCCTGGTTGTCTGATGAAGTAAAGCCGAGGGGACAAACAGAATTAATATAAAAGTCCCGGTAGAATGCGTCCGTACCTCCGTAAGCACGAATCATTTCATAAATGAAAACGGATGAAGGTTCGTGCGTTATTTTTCCGGCATAATCAATGTTGCAATCGCTAATGAGTCTTTTTGGGTCCGTAAATGGAATGCCGGTTAGCCCTCCGCCAAATCTTCCCGGATTAATACCGAGAATCAGATGCCTTGGTGAATGATCATCGTAAAATTTCCGGTAAAAAGTTTTTGCAATCTGAAGAACTTCAACTGATTCTTTAAATGGGTTCATCATTCGGATGCCATCGGGAAGTTTAGCACCCTTATATTGAAGTTGTTCATTGAACCGGATTGCTTTTTCTGCAAAAGTCTGTTTTACTGAATTATTCATTCATAAAGAATTTGATCAATGCCCGATTAGAATTAAAGATGAAAGCCAGCGATCGTTGTATGATCGAATTTATGGATTCCAGCCGCCACCCTTCAAAAATCCAAGCAGGCGCGGATCATCGGCAGACAATGCGGGAATCCAGGAGTCTCCGATGCGCTCACGGTTCCACCAGCGACCTTCGGGGTTGCCGGGCTTTGCGAAACTGTAACGATATAAAATGGCTCTTACAAATCGCGGGGGTTTGCCGGTAAAGGGGTTTTCCGCGAACAGGCCGACCGCCGCCGGGTCATTATGAAGAAGTTTCGAAATCAGATTTAACGTCCATGGATATTCCTCGGGCGTAGACATAGAAGCGAACCACATTTGCCAGTCCAGACGCAGTTGGTAAGGAGCAATCTGTGGGGCTCTTTTGTCCAGGGCAACCGGCAGACCTTTGTAGGGATAAGCTTTCCACTTCGCCTTTTCGTCGGGGACTTCATCCATTGTTCCCTCGAATACCACATTCAGACGCTCCTGTCCCACAGATCCGAATGCACCATAGGTATTGACTAGATCCAGCGGATTAAATGAAGTATTCATGATCTGCCGGGGGGAAAGGATATTGATTACAGGCTGAATGCTGAGAAGAGCTATTACAATAGTGATGACCCATGAAGTCACCAGCATGGGCGTTGATGGTTCGGCCCTTGCGATGGCAGTTTCCGCCTGGGTCACGAGGGTTCGCGGAAGAAGTTTAGACCAGAAGCCGTCATCGAAACAAGCGAGGGCCGGCACGATGGTCAGCCAGTTTAGAAAAGAAAGGTTACCACTCAACACAAGGATAATCTGTAAAAGGATAATCACGATTCCTGCAATATGACGCGCGATCCGCGGCCAGAATACAAACCAGGGAGCGACGAGTTCGGCCAGGAAGTTATACCATACTCCGATTTTTAAAATCACGCGGGGAAAAAAGTGAAACCACCGGCTGAGGGGACCGGGAATTGGCTGGGTTTCAAAATGATAGTACAATGCTGTACCGTTGCGCCACACCTCATCGCCACGGATCTTGATGAGTCCGGCACCCAGCATGATGCGGGCAATCAGCCAGCGAAACAGCTGTATAACCGGCATCGGTGGAGGGCGCTTCGGAAAGGGGCGCATGTCGAGCAGGGGACAAAGAAAGATCGCGAGAAACCCCGTTTCCAGCAATTGGATTTCCCATCCGTAACCGTACCAATCCTGACCAACGTGAACGAACGACATATATAGAATCCAGAGAACCGCCAGTAACAATGCATTCGCATAGCCTGCAATTACAATGCAGGAAAGGACAAATCCGATCCAGGCAGCAGTAAGTAGTGAGGTATCGGAATGACCAAACCAAAAAATCGAAGGCAGGCGCGCGAAACCGGCGCTGACTGAACCAAGGATCTCCGTTACACGCCTAAGAAATATCCCCACCGGAAGCAATCCATTTTCACCGATCAGCGGAATGATTTGATTGATCGCCACCAGGAAACCTATTGCGTAGACCATTCCGAGCAGGCGCAGTATGACAAAACGGGTTAGCCAGTAAGTGGGACGGGCGCGTTCGGCTGTTTGAGTATGTTGGAATAGATCGTCCATCCTTATATAGTTTCATTGAGCGTTTTCAGGAGTGCTTTTTGGTGTCCGCATCATTTTTACCGGACCCGCATCCTTAGCTGCTTTTTGCACGTTTCCTCGCTGTTCATTAACAAAAAAGTCCGGATATCCTGCGTATATCAGTAGGAGTCAGCTAACCGGAGTTTGATACCAAAGGTATACCAAGGGCTAAAGTTTTGATTCAAACACTCCCATTATCAATCCGTCAAATTCCTCAGAATTTCTGGAACCGGCATGCGTGCAGCATTGGATTTTATTGATTGTTTCCCTTTATCGAATTCTTTCGTTTAATTAGTCATCAGGTTCAGGGCCGATGTCTAACTGTCTGCTCGAATATTGAGCCTGATCAAGCGCCATATTTTAAAGAATTATTTCTTAAATTATTTTCAAATGGCACAGTTCATTTTAACCCCCAAAGCCAACGCAGACACAATTCCTCATTTGATAGAGAATCATCCACTCAGAGTCTCTGACGCAGAGACCGTTCTTATCCGGTTCGAAGTAAGGAAGGAATCTTTTATCTGGGTTCATCCTGACCAGATTCTGTTTGTAAAAAGTGCCAATCATTATGTCAGCGCATTGGTTCAAAACGGGTCGGACAAAAAATGGGTGACCCGTCATTCCACACTGAAGGAGTTTCTGGTCTCATTAACGATTGGAAATTTTATCCGCCTGAACAGGTTTTATGCTGTCAATAGGAAACATTTTTCCCATATTGATTTCCATAAAAAATTACTTTTTCTAATGGGTGGTACATCTATTCCGGTCATACACCGCATATCAACGTTCATTATTGAAACCATGAAGGACTGACTATACGTGAACCGTATTTCACGAAAAATTATTGAACAGGCTATAAGCGAATATTACATTTGGTAAAATACCTAATTTATTAGTAGGGAAGTAATCAGTATTTAACCACAGAGAATAATTTTCCAGTGGCCCCGGTCTATAGCATCCGAAAAAAATGCTCTCCGAAATTTGGACAAACGGTGAGTAAATATTTTTTTGCTTTTAGGAGGAGGCCGGAACGGACATTAAAAAGGAAATGGCAGAAGATAGTTGAATGGCGTTGGTCGACGGTTAAGATCCTTGGTCGAAATCAATCTCGCCTTATAATTAATCAAGGTACATTAGTGTACAATTCTTTCTTTACTAACATTTAATATTCTTTGGGATTTGTTCCTTATGTCGAGAAAACCAAAGCAATCCAACCATTTATAAACGTTTAATACTGCATATAAGAAAAAGTCAATATTGTTCCCAATTGTTCATCCAAAAACTTCAAATATGAAACATTTTTTAACCTCACTAAAAAAGCGCGGAATATATCGCGTCCTTGTTTGTTTAATTTTGCTCAGCAGCGTTTTTGTTGCCTGTAGAAAAACAGATCATTTCAATTCTGATTTTGATAAGGGAGCTTCGAGATATTCTGCAGATGTGATCAATAAATGGATTACGATGCAGTTACGTTTGGACAAGGATGCCGTCGGCATCGCAAACCCGTATTTCATACGTTATTATGTCTATACCGGGATTGGAGCATTTGAAGCATTGGCTCCGGGCACCGATTTTGACAAATTAACGGACGGACTGTGGAATGGGCTTACCGGATTACCGAAAACAGAAAGATTTAAAAAATATTACTGGCCGGCCAGTGTGAATGCCTCCCTGGCTTCCCTGCACAGGAGCATGTTCCCAAACGCCAGTACCGCAGATAAGGCGGCTATTGATTCCCTTGAAAATGCATTGAATACTTCTTTTCTAAATACAGAAAATCCGGATGTGATCGACAGGTCGAATGGTTTCGGAAAAGCAGTTGCTGATGCAGTTTTCACCTGGTCTGAAACAGATGGGTATAAAAATGATCAGGCTCCATATACTCCACCAGTAGGCCCCGGCTTATGGGAACCAACACCTCCGGCCTTTGCCATTGCGAGCGTTCCCTACTTTGGGAACAACAGGCCGGTTGTTTCCGGAAGTACTGACAACACCCAGCCGGGTCCTCCTACTCCTTATTCCACAGACCCTGGTTCAGATTTTTTCAAAATGGTAAAACATGTATACGATGTATCACAAAATCTGACGCACGCGGATTCAGCCTGGGCTTTATTTTGGAGAGATATTCCGGGGGTTTCTACTGCAGGCCACTGGCTTAGCATTTTACAACAGGTATTGATGCAGACCAATACCCACCTGGATAAGGCTGCATTTGCCTGGGCGATTACCGGGGCATGCCTCAATGATGCAGGTATAAGCGTCTGGCAAACAAAATATACTTATAATCTGGTGCGTCCCATAACCTATATACGCGGAGTGATGGGATTTACAACCTGGAATTCCCTGTTAACGACACCTCCTCATCCCGAATACTCATCCGCGCATGCAGTAGTTTCTTCGGCAATTTCAGAAGCATTTACTGTTATATTTGGCTATATTGGCCCCTTTACAGATCACACCTGGGATTACCTGGGTTTCGCACCCAGAACTTTTAATTCATTTCGAGCTATTGGCGTGGACGCAGGGAATTCAAGAGTGCCCGCAGGCATCCACTACCAGCCTTCTGTCGATGCCGGATTTATACAGGGAAGGAAAGTGGCGGCCAATATTCTCAGGCAAGTGGGACCCCATATTGAAGTCCATAAATAAAATTTACAAAGATGCCCTGGAATTATTTTCAGGGCATCTTTTATTAAGCTGGAAATATTTTTTCGATTCTTCCCTGGCAATTAACTAAATAATTAATTGGTCTTCATCACACATCAATACTGATGATGTCCCTGATTGTACCTCACGGGCAGGTCATCTTTTTTGATGGTTACCTGTTTCCCAACCATTTTTCCGTTCCGGAAAGTGTTAGCCGTAAGCTGTGTTGCACCCATCGGGAAACTGATTGGCTGACCGGTATATTTCGGATAATAGGGATCGGGATTGGTACCATCAAACGTATAAAAGATGTCAAGGCCTTTAATTTCCGTAGATATTTTCAATGAATAGGACCTGTTGTCGTTAGTCTTTACCGGCGTATAAATAACATTATACGCACTCCTGGAATATTTTATTCCTGCAGCGTCCAGCCTAGGAAATTGTGCTTCCATTTTTTCTATAAAACGGTCCCAGTTGCGACTGGCCTTCGGGCTCCAGTACACTTCGGCCAATGCGAGCCCTCTTGGCCAGATCATATATTCCAGGTGCCTGAAATTGGATACCCTTTCTGTCCAAAGATTACCCTGTCCACCCAGGATCATCTTTTCATCCACACTGTCCGGCACCGGATCATAGGTATAAGAATCCGTGAGCCTGCATATTCCGTAAGCGGGCGGTTCCACGCTGGCTTCACCCTGGTAAAGATCCAGGTAACAATAATCCCAGGGGGTCATTACCACATGGTGATTCATTTTGGCTGCTTCCACACCGCCCTTCATTCCCCGCCAGCTCATTACGGTCGCTTCGGGGGCCAGGCCACCTTCCAGAATTTCGTCCCAGCCTATTAGTTTTTTACCCTTGCTTTTCAAAATCACTTCTGTTCTTTTCACAAAATAACTTTGCAGCTCGTCCACATTTTTTAGATGTTCATCCGCCATCCGTTTCTGACATTTTGGACAATCTGTCCAGAAGCCTTTATAGGCTTCATCTCCGCCCACATGAAAATACTCACAGGGAAAAAGCGCTGCCAGCTCAGTAAATATCTGATCCAGTATCCTGAAACTGGAATCATTACCGATACAAAGGGCGTTATCATCTCTTACCGGACTTCGAAATCCGGCATTTACGCTATAAGGCAGCTGCGTGCAGGAAAGATTGGGGAAAGAAGCAATCAGGGCCAGGCTATGGGCCGGTACATCAATTTCAGGAAGTATGGTAATATTCCGATCCTTTGCGTAACTAATCATTTCTCGCATATCGTCCTGCGTGTAAAATCCTCCGTCTGTAGATTTTTCATAGGCCAATGCAGGCAAAAACTCATACCATAAGCCCAAGCGTTTTACCCGCCAGGCACCCACCTGGGTCAGTTGGGGCAGACTTTTGATTTCGATCCTCCAGCCCTGGTCATCACTTAAATGGAGATGAAGCACATTATATTTATAGGCAGACATCTGATCCATATACTTCTTCACTTCCTCTTTGGTAAAAAAATGACGGCTTACGTCCAACATGAGTCCGCGCCAGCCAAAGCGAGGATAGTCAGTAACGGAAACGCAGGGAGCAGTCCACGCAATATTTTTTATCAGGGAGTCACTGGCAATTTCTGCCGGCAGCAGTTGCAGAAAACTTTGCACACCATAAAAGATACCCGCGGGCTGATTGGCCGTGATCGTGATTTTTTTAGGAGTCACCGACAACTGGTATCCTTCATTACCGAGTTCTGCATTGGCATTTTTATTCAGGGTGATAGAAATCGTTGCAGAACTGCTGTTATTCTTTGCAACATGATAGCCGGTGGGAATGGTGAGGCGCGCTGTTAAATCGGCGAGTGCCTGTTTCAGTCCGGGATTTTGATCGGTGTGGATGGAGATATTTGACGGAAGCACGAAATTTCCGCCATTCCGGGTCAGTTTAACGGGCTCAGGTATAATCGAAATAGTGTTTTGGGTATAGACTGTCGCCAAACTGAAGAGACCTGCAAGCAGGAGGGTGATTTTTTTCATTTTAATAATATCAATGAGGGGATAATTTATAATTTTTAAATCAATTCAACCGGGCGATTTATCCTGGTTACCTGTTCATCCTCCCACCCGTTTGAAATCTATAAAACCCCGGAAAATGTCCGTATGGATTAATTGAACACGCACCCGGTTGCCCACATCCAGGCCGCCGGAACCGCTCACCAGTTTCCCTTCTGTCGGCGGGTTGAATATTCTTACCCAGGTACCTTTGTCAGACGCGCCCGTAACGATGCCATCGAATTGCCTGCCAATGCTTCCACCCAGTAAAAGAGCAGCGGTGGATTTTTCAACCTGCCGTTCTACTTTTTTGGCTCCGTCTTCCATCATGGTGCAATGCGTGGCAAGCGCTTCTAGTTCGTCGATTGTGTAAGGAATGGATCGTTTATATAGTGCGGCTTTCAGCAGTCTTTGCGTAATCAGATCCGGGTAGCGGCGGTTAGGAGCGGTGGAATGTGTATAGTCTTTAATCGCCAGTCCAAAATGTCCGGTACTGTTTTCTCCGGGCAGCTCAACAATATATTCTCCCGATCCCAGCAGTTTAATCACGCTGAGTGATAGATCGGGGAACCCGACGGGGTCAGCGGATTTTGCAGTCAGCAGGAATTGATCCAGCGCTTTGGAATCCGGCTGAGGAGGAAGAGCGTATTTCCATGCTGATGCCAGTTCAACAATCCTGTCCCAGCGCTTCGGCACACGCACCACCCGCCGGAGTGAAGGAAAATTCAAAGATGTCAGGAATCGGGCAGTAATACTGTTTGCACAGATCATGAATTCCTGTATAATATCTTTGGCCTCATTCATTTTTTCTTCCTCGAGGTTACTGACCTGGTCCCCTTGGAATACCGGACGGGCCTCAATGGTTTCGAGGTTTAGTGCGCCATTACGGTAACGCAGGTCCCTTAGTTTTTTTGCCGATTCATGTTGCAGCATGAGATTCTGATCCAGTCCGCTAACTGATTCAATGGCTTTCGGTTTGTTTCCGCCACCTTCCAGCCAGGCATTTGTACTATTATAAGCCAGTTTTGCTTTATTATGAACTGTGGCGGGGTAAATATCACCATTCTTTATAGAACCGTCTACCGCTACGATGAATTCAACAACAATGGCTGCGCGGTCGGCATTATATTTAAGCGATGTCAGATCGGTCGAGAGTTTTTCCGGCAACATCGGGAATATCAATGCACTGGTATATACAGAGGTTGTGTTATGATTGGCGTGGTCTTCGAATAAAGAATTTTTATCCACGATGGAATCAACATCTGCAACAGCCACCAGGATTTTTATTTCCGATGAAGGCATCGCAATAGCAACAGAAAGTTGGTCAAGGTCTTCTGAGTCGTCATTATCGATAGAACACCAGGAAAGATTTCGAAGATCGCGTACCGGACCTTCAGGCGTCAGCCCATTCTCATTTAAATTACTGAGTGTTGCCATGGCCACAGCAGGGAAATCAATCAGAAATCCTTTGTCCACCATGGCATTACGCGCAATTTTTTGGAGCAGTGCGCGATGACTGCCTTCGTTTTTGTTAGTCATGTTTTTATTTTCCCATATACCAGTTTCGCAAACGGACATCTATATTTTTATCACCTGCTTCCACAAGGCTTTTAAATGCTTTGACATCACTAAAACCGTTATTCCCGCGGTAATGATAGGGATAAACAATCCTGGGTTTAAACGCCAGAACTGCATCGGCTGCTTCTTTAATGTCCATGGTATAAGGCAGGTTCATACATATGAAGGCGATATCTATATTTTTTAAGGACCGCATTTCCGGAATTCCCTGCGTGTCTCCGGAAATATAAATGAGCTTGCCACCGATGGACAGCACATATCCGTTACCTCTTCCTTTTGTGTGCATGGCCGTTGGGCTCTCCGGCAGGTTATACATCGGAATGGCGCGGATAGAAATACCGGATTGAGTAGACTGATCACCATTTTTCAGAACAACCAGGTGTGCCTTATCTGCATCGGGTAACTTATCAGCGACGACCTGCGGTACGATGAGCAGGGTTCCGTCTTTTTTAAAAGCATCGATTGTTTTCTGATCATAGTGGTCGCCGTGTATGTCCGTGATAAGAATAATATCCGGTGCAGTCAGGCCTTTGAAATTCTCCGGATTCGCAGGGTCAATACAGATGATGACCCCCGGTAAATCCAGCATCAGGGTTGCATGCTGAATAGGTTGTATGATAAGAGGACCCATTTCCGTTCCTACGGTGTCGGGTGCGATGTGTTGCGCATTTCCATAAAAAGATAATGAGACAATCAACAGTGAGAGAAATAAATGTTTCATAATGGATAAATTTTTGAATTGTAATATATCAAAACCTGCGCCAGGCGCGTTGCCGGTTACCTGGTGTCGTTATTGTATTTATAGACCAAGAATACGTTTAACCAGGACAAATTTCCACTTTGTAAAAGGATAGTATTTAAAAGGGAATTCAAACCAGGTTGGTTTAAATAAGATACTTTTGAAATGTGAGAAAGATTTAAATCCGGCTTCACCGTGATAACTTCCCAGGCCACTATGTCCAACACCACCGAAAGGTAAGAGATCATTTGAAAAATGCATCAGCACATCATTCACTGCGCCTCCGCCGAATGATATTTCATTCAATATTTTTTTTCTTAAGGAATTGCTTTCAGTAAATAAATAAAAAGCGAGCGGTTTCGGTTTTGACTTAATAAATTCGATGGCCTCATCAATATTCTCATAGGTCAATACCGGCAAAATCGGTCCAAAAATTTCCTCTTCCATTATTTCGTCATCAGCAGAAATATTGGTTAATATAGTGGGTGACAGAAACCTGTTTGCCTGGTCATAGTCTCCACCGGTAAATATCTGATCCCGTTTAAGGAGATTTAAAAGTCTTTCCAGATGCTTTCCATTGATAATCTGTGCATAGTTTTGATTGGCCAGGGAAAACCGTGAGTCCATGATTTCCTGGCGCATTGTTTCAAGAAAAAGATTTTCTATGCTTTTATGAACCATTACGTAATCCGGAGCGATACAGGTCTGACCCGCATTGGCAAATTTACCCCAGACCAACCTTTTCACACAGATTTTGAGGTTTGCATCGGCCGCCACGATCAACGGACTCTTTCCGCCCAGTTCCAGTGTGACCGGAGTCAGGTTCCTGGCCGCTGCCTGGTAAACGATTTTGCCAATAGTTGCGCTACCTGTAAAGAAAATCTTATCAAATTTCTGTGCAAGCAATTGAGTAGTTTCATCAATCCCGCCCTCAACGACGGTAAAGTATACCGGATCAAAATTTTCCCGGATCATTTTGGCTAATTCAGCACTTGTGTGTGATGCCAGTTCACTGGGCTTTATTACTAATGTGTTGCCGGCAGCGATCGCACTGATAGCCGGCGCCATGGTCAGGTTAACGGGATAATTCCAGGCACCGATAATCAGGCTCACACCCAATGGCTCCGGCATTACATAACAACTGCCGGGAATATTCAACATATTGGTTGTGACACGCTTCATCTTTGTCCATTGTTTTAGTTTTTTTATCGTCTTATCCAGGTCGACGTATAAGCCGGTAAACTCAGTCAAAAATGTATTAAATGCTCCCTTCTGAAAATCAAGGTATATAGCCCTTGCCAGTTCCGGTTCGTAAATTTTGAGAACTGATCTTAATTTTTTCAATTGACCGATCCTGAATGACAAGGGTTTCGTTACATTGCTATTGAAGTATTCCCGTTGTTTCGCAATGATGGCTTCCATAATAAAGTGTGTGGAAACTACTAAAGTAATAATTTAAGAATGAGTTTTGGTTGAAATGCGCATAAAAAACTCCCATCATATGACGGGAGTTCTCTTTATCCACTATTCCAGTTCTTTGAGTGTACTATTTGACACTCGAATGAATCAAACGTCCTTATAATTTTCTTGATTTCATATATAAGGTCCAGTCGCCAGAGCCGCTTGCCTTTAAAACGACAGTCTCGTTACTGTTTTCCAGGGTTACATAGTAAGAGGTATGGTCCGGCATAGCCATTTCAAATAAACCGGATATCCAGTAATCGCCATATTGTTTTTTGAGATTTGTATTCAGATTGATGGGTAATTGCTGGGATAAGATATTCCGTTCGATTGCCAGCAATTCATTGTTTTCATTGCTGTAATAGGCATACATGACCTGGTCATTGAGTGTGAAAGTGGCTTTTGTATAAGCCTTTTGATGCTGCCAGCTGATATTAGTTGCATTTGCAAAATCGTTTTTAAACGATGCCATGGCACCCTGGTTAATGTCTTCATCCTTATTAGCGAAGGCGCTGGTCAGTCCTGTTGTGAGTATCACGGCCAACGCTAAGATTATCTTTTTCATTTTTTTTAAGTTTTAATGTTTTTGGTTGCTGATTATAAGATGCGTGCTTTTGAAAATTGTTACAGACTTTATTATTTTATTTTGATTCCTGAACAAAAATATGGTCTCAATAGGGGGGCTTCAAGCTCATTTAGGCCACTCACCCGATAATTGCGGTAAAGAGCCTGATCGGACCGGCGAAAAAGGACGGGGTCAGTTAACCGGAACTCCACTCCACAACCATCGACATTGAGGATATCACAGAGAAGAAATCTGTGTATTAATCAACAGAAATGTTAAAACCAATCATATTTTAAAAAGATTCACCACTTCGAACCATGGATGCAGTTATTGCGCAACTGTGGCTGAGCTTTTACCGTATTCTACTTAAGATTTTACCGTGCACTATTTAATTAAAAATGTTTTATGAAAATTAAGTTATTGATCTTAGCCACATTACTGTTGATTTCCGGAATCGTTGTCGTCTCATGTAGTAAAAGCAGTGGTTATTCCAGTGGCAGTACCACTCCACCGCCCGCGGCCAATACAGTGAACATAGCTAATATGGCTTTTTCGCCTGCTTCTCTTACGGTAAATGCGGGCACTACAGTTACATGGACTAATAGTGATGCCATGGCGCATACGGTGACCGCCGATGATAATAGTTTTGATAGCGGTAATATGGCAATGGGAGCCAAGTATTCCAAAGTCTTTTCCACTCCCGGCACTTACACCTATCATTGCACCATTCACCCGGGGATGAAGGGAACAATCGTGGTAAAGTAATGATGGGTTGAATTTACGCGCGGAGGATTCCAGTCGCAATCTGTTATTCCAATTGATATTTGGTTTCAACGCCGACTCCCTTGGTCAGTGTCTGGTAGACCACACAATATCTTTCCGTCAGTTTTGCAATGCTTTCCAGCTGTTCTGCACTGGCGTTTGCGTTCAGGATGAATTGCAGCCGGATCGATTTAAAACCTACGGGGGCCTCTTTCGAAACTCCGAGGGTGCCCCTGAAATCAAGGTCACCCTCCGCTTTCACCACTCCACTCATTATTTCAACTCCGATTGCGGTGGATACTGCCCGTAAGGTGACACCTGCGCAGGCAACCAGGGCTTCGAGCAGTAAATCGCCTGAGCAGGCGAGTAGTCCTGTTCCACCAGTTGCCGGATGAAGGCCGGCCTCAATGAACGCCCGGCCGGTTTCGACAGAACAGGATATTCCTTCCCCGATCTTCCCCTGGGCTTTTAAAGTTACCAGGGCAGATCCGGGTTCTGCTTTATATTTTTCTTTGATGGGGGTCTGTAAATTCTTCAGTTCAACAGAGTTCATTCTGGATAATTTTTTTAAATCCGTAAAGTTTCAGACTTCCAAATTTAACGATGTTATTTTTATGCGTTCCAACGATGAAATTAGACGGGTATTAAATATATTTGAGTACTGGAAAGCGTTCGTAATTAAATACTTCGGATATGCCAATTTATATGGACAGGCATGATGTCTCTGAATCTATCACGGCAGAAAATATTGCCGAACTCCATCAGCAGGATTTAAGGGTACAGAAAGAATTTGGTTGCCGTGGTCTTACCTACTGGTTCGATGATCACCGGAAAACAGCATTTTGTTTAATAGATGCTCCAAACAGGAATGCCCTTCAGAGAATGCACGATTGTGCTCATGGCCAGGTACCACACAGTATCATTGAAGTAGAACCTGAAATTGTAGAATCTTTCCTGGGAAGAATAGAGGATCCTGAAAAAGCCAAAAATGCGGAACTGAACATAATTACAGATGCCGCATTCAGAATCATAATGGTTATTTCGCTGAGCCGGTTGTCGCTGACTGAAGAGGAGTCTCCAGGTTACAGGGCTTCTATCAGGAATTTTCATACAGCAGCCGGTAAAATACTAAAGACCCATGGTGGCAATATCGTAGAGCAAACGGATTTTCATTACCTGGTTTCTTTTAAATCAGTTACCCATGCGGCCCATGCAGCGTCACAGATTTACCAGTTGGGTAAGGATATTGACAGGGGAAAAAAGAAAAAGCAAATTACGGTGAAAGCCGGCCTGAGTGCAGGCGTGCCGGTTACTCAAAAACAGAAAATATTTGAGGATGCCATAAAACTGGCCGAAAGAATATGCGGTATAGTCAAAGGCGAAGTAATTGTATCATCCGAGGTGAAGGATTTATATAAAAATGAAAATGCAAATAATTTCATTAAAGGGAAAACCATCCGGTCTCTTTCGCTGGCCGACGAAATATTTATCACCCATTTGATGGAATATTTCGACAGTGTCTGGAACGACGAGAAATTTAAAGTGGATGATTTTATCAAACCATTGGGAAGCAGTAAATCCCGCTTGTATCGTAATATGGTCCGCCTTACCGGTGAATCACCCAATACATTTATAAGAAATTACCGGTTGAATGAGGCTGTAAAATTATTAGGAAAAAGCAGGGGTAATATTTCACAGATTGCCTTTGAGACCGGCTTCACCAGCCCCTCTTATTTCACGAAATGTTTTAAAAATAGATTCGGTGTCCTGCCGGCAGATTATCTGATTTCTCTACAGTAGTATTTCTGCTATCTGGTTAAATTTTACTATTCTTTGAACGATTTGTTATAGTCGTACGAGTAGGTGTCTTCTATATTTGAATATTCAAAATATTAAAACTATTAACCATGAAAAAATTATCAAAACACCTACCGATTCTGATTGTAAGTATGCTCTTTACGGGTTTTTCGGGCTTAGCGCAAGGTAATTTATCCGGTTCGACGTCCCATAATGGCAGTACAGGAACGCCGGCAGCCGGTCAGAGTCTCTTTATTGATGAACATGATCTGACTCCCGGAAAAGTAACTTTTGCAGATGTAATGGCTGCCCATCAGAAGGATCTGGCAACAGAGGGTAAATATGGAGTAAATTTTATCAAATTCTGGATTGACGAACAAAATGGGAAAGTGTATTGCCTTTCATCTGCAAAGGATTCCGGCGATATCGTCAAGACGCATCGCGAGGCGCATGGATTGGTCCCAAATGCCATTTACGGTATTACTTCCGGTACTGAGTCTGCCACAATCGGAGGAAAGAAATTCTATCTGGATGTTCATGAACTGGGTGCCGGTAACGTGACTGCGGAAGCTGTTGCTGAAGCCCATAAGAAGGACCTTGCCGTTGAAAAAAAATACGGCGTCAATTTTATTAATTACTGGGTTGATGTAAAAAGCGGGACGGTATTTTGTCTTTCTGAAGCACCTGATTCGAATGCAATCATTCAAACCCATAAAGAAGCCCATGGATTATTGCCTACTTATGTAATGTCGGTAAAGCAGGGTGAGTAGTTATTTCTGTTTCAAATAATGTTTATCAACTAAATTTAATAACATGGGAATTATTAATTGGATTGATAAAGAGCTGAAGGAAATTAAAGAGGATCCTCTGTTTAAATACTACTTTGACAGAATTATTATCGGGGAAGATGATGGAGTAAGTTATTTGTTGAATGCATCCGAAGGGATTAACATGGTGTTATCTGATCATTATTATGTGAGATCCATTCATTTGATTTCCGGTAATGATTATAACTGTAACGGTTTTGGCGGATCCATTCCTTTTGAATTGGATTTTTCCAAAACGCGTAATTTTATAAATCGAAAATTTGGTCTTCCGGACCGCAAAGGTGGCGGTTATGCAGATTTCCTGGGATTTCTGCCCGCCTGGGACAAGTACTTTTTAGACCAATGCAGCCTGTATATTCAGTATGCCACGGATCAAAAAAGCATTGAATTAATGGCAATCGCCTCTATTGGTATGGAATCCTATCTGGATATCGGGCTGCCTGGTTCGGTTTACAACACACTACGCATTGGAAAACCATCTAAACTACATGTCTCCCAACATTGGTAAGGCAGGCTGGGGCAGGATAGGCAGGCGGCACATTTTTGTGCCGCTTTTCTGTTTGGTATAAGGCTCAGATTTTCAGTCAGACTATTGCCATCCAGACAAATGAATAGTTTTTTGCTTCGTGGAGAATGCAGGAATTCTGATTACTGCATCATTTACCACATCAATACTACAGCATGCCTGGAATTTGGACTGTTATTCGGTATTTAACTTCATTTTGTTTGTAACTTTTTGCCTCTTTGAAACAAACAAAAAAAATCACATGCGCTCACCAATTGTATTTTCTGCACTCATACTCTGTGCTGCTTCATATAACGCTTCTGCACAATCCGCCTCCAGTGTAGTTGTCCCGGACTGGGCGCTGCCGGGATCCGCCACCCATAAGCAGGTGCCACCTCCTGCTGATTTTCACCGGGCAACGCGCACTGAAAATATCCACATTGGGATCTTTACAGGCCAGAGTGATGTGGGAGCTGCCCTGGTGCCGGGATCCTCCAGTTTTAATGAAAAAACCAGACAGTATACCATTGTCTCCGCAGGCTATAACGTTTGGTACCAGCGGGACGAATTCCGTTTTCTCTGGGAGAAAATTTCCGGTGATATATCACTGGCAGCCGACATCAAATTCCCTGATACAGCGGGATACGGTGACCGCAAGGCATTTGTCATTATCCGGCAGAGTCTGGATGATGATTCTAAGGAAGCCATGGTCGCCATCCATGGTGCAGGTCTGATGCATCTCGCCTGGCGTCCGGAAAAAGGAGCGATGATGAAAGAGGTTCGTGTTAATGAACGGAAGGGTCTTCCCGATCTGATAAACGGAAAGGTTACGCGCATCGGCATTGAGAAACAAGGCGACAGTTTTGCCCTGTATGCCGGTGAGAATGGCGGACCCATGAAGCAGGTGGGCGAATCCGTTCAGCTGCATATCGATGCACCCTTTTATGTGGGCATTGGTTTTTGTTCTCATCTGCCTGCCAAGACCGATGCAGCGATATTTTCCAATGTCGTTTTACAAAATGCGGCGGGTATGGTGCACTAAATTTTAATTTTTTTCGACATATTTTTTAAAGCTGTTAAGTATCGCCTGCCAGCCGCCCTGTTGTAATTCCAGTGAATTGACGTCTTCTGCCTCAAAAGTTACAACCACCCTGGTCTGACTTCCCAGGGGTGTAAAAAAAATCTCGGCTTTTCTTCCGTCATCCATCGTATATTCTATATACTGGTTGGGTTTGACATCTACATATGTGCCGGAAAAATCAAAACCGAAACTGCCATCTTTAGCTTCCATTCTGGAAAGGAACCTTCCCCCAGCGCGAACATCATTTTCAGCACGGGTGGTATGCCAGTCATCTGATGCGCTGTTCCACTTGACGATGTGCTGAGGGCCGGTCCATAATTCCCAAATTCTGGCAACCTGCGCGTTGATTGTATTTTCGATTGTTATTGTTTTTCTTACAATTGCTTCCATGAACCTGAATTTTATAAGTGAATTGAAATTTGACACAAAGCTATTCGTTGTTTACAAATAACGAGCGGCACCGAAACGCCATATAAGGGGTGCAATGCGACCTTGCTGATTCCGACAATAGACCGTTAATCAAGAATCCTGCCGTACCCCGCTAATTATATATTCTTACTCTGGAAAATTATACTTTAGAAAGCCCCTGCTACTTTAGATAATTATTATACATTTATATCTATGCGCAAAGTAGTAACCCCTGCTTTATCAGGGATGATAATCGTCATCGCCATCATTACTTTGGCATCCTGCAATAACCAGGCAGTCGAAATTCCCTTCCCTGCCGGAGACAGTGCATTTCCACAACCGGTTTCCCAGCCCTTAGAGTTAAGTAAAGCGAGAAAGATTAACTGGCACATCGTAAAGACGAGCGGCGTACAAGCGGAAATAAAAAAACTTGATCTGGGCGAGCTACCCACTTCTCCGTTTGATACAACCGGGTACAAGCCATTCCCGAAACCACCGCAGGAGATCCATTTCAATTTCAGCAACCTGCCATCCCAGGCATTGAATTTGGAAAAAATACCATACCGGTCCCTGCAAATGAAGAGGTATGTGCTGCCGATGCCGTTATTGGTGAAAACCGCGAGGCTCACACCCAAGGCGGGATCACCCATTTCCATTTCTGATATCGGTCTGGCCCAGGGACTTCCGGACAAAGAAATATTGTCCCTGCTTCACACCAAAAGCGGATCTATGTGGATCGGCACAGATAAAGGATTATACCGGTATGAGGGGGATTGTATGCAGGCGTATGGAAATATGGACGATGGGGTGGTGGGTCTGGTGGAAGATAGGGTAGGAAGGATCTGGTATATTACCACAAGATCTCTGGGCATGATCGACCTCCGAGATGGAACGAACAGCAAGTCCACTGAAATC
The DNA here is from genome assembly GCA_963741345.1 of uncultured Bacteroidota bacterium. Taxonomy (GTDB): domain Bacteria; phylum Bacteroidota; class Bacteroidia; order Chitinophagales; family Chitinophagaceae; genus Puia. The sequence goes on along the minus strand of CAVUHS010000002.1, from coordinate 386,787 downwards.
CGTGTGTATTTTCCTTCGCTCCCGAGGATGATCGTGGACCAGAAAGGCTTGATCTGGATTTCAAGGATAGCCAGCAAGGGTGTTGATATCGTTGATCCGCTGAACCTGACATATAAACACCTGGACAAAAGCGCCGGCCTTTCCGGAACCGATAACTGGGGTGTGTACGAAGATGATAAAAAAAACATCTGGCTTTCCAGCAATAACGGTGGGGCCGATATCATTACTCCGGCAAGAGACCGGATCGTTCATCTGAAAAGCAGTAATGGACTGGGAGGTGATTCGCTGAGAGCCGTCACGGGAGATGCGAAGGGACGTGTCTGGGTCGCATATAAAAATGGGGGTGTAAGCGGAATGGACCTGAATAAAGGAACAATTACCAACTATGGTCCCGGGCAGGGCTTCGACAATAACCTCACTTACCGCCTGTTGAGCGATCATCAGGGTTTTCTTTGGATAGCAACTAATAGTCGCCTCTATGCCATGAACCCTGATAAAGGAGTATTCAAAATATTTAAAGACAGTGAAGGGGTACCAGAAGACTATATCCTGGATTTAGCCGAGGACGAAAGAGGCCGGGTTTGGGTGGGCAGTTATGCGGGCGGACTGAGTGTGATTGACGAACAGGGCGAATTGATTCACCCGGTAGGCACCAAATCGGTGTCGACCATTATGGAAGACGGAGAAGGAAGAATCTGGGTGGGCGCAGGCAACAACAGCATTGATGGAATACAAATCCTGGACTTTAGAAAAAAGCAATCCGTTCATTTCAATAAAAAGCATGGACTGGCTGATAATTTTATCCAGAATCTTATGATGATGGGAAATGAAATCTGGGTTGCGAGTGACGGCGGATTTAACCGGATTCATCCGACGCAGAAGACGATTGAATTCATGGGTAAAAGCCAGGGCCTCCAAAGTGATACCGTGTATGGCACAAACCAGGACATGTACGGTAATTTATGGATTTCCGGACCGGCCGGTGGCGTGGACCGGATTGACGCAGGCAATAAAGGTCTGATGCACCTTGGATTCAAAGAAGGTCTTAGTGAAGACAATATCCTGGATGTTAAATCAGACAAGCAGGGCAGGATCTGGATTGCCACGAATACAAAAGGCGTTGAAGTGCTGGATTCTGCTCAGGGCACGATCCAGACCCTGAGCCAGGGTCCAGGATTGAGGGATACATGTTACAGGTTATTGGCACCGGATGAGTCAGGCAATATGTGGATCGGGACAGATAAGGGAATATATATTGCCGATCTGAAATCGGGGACGCTCACCATCGTCTCCGAGAAAGAAGGACTCTCCGATAATTATATAACCTCCATGCTCCCCTACCAGGGGAAAATGATTATCGGAACCCATAGCCGCGCAAACATTGTTTCACCCCCAAATACTGTTCGTATTGCCGGAGATACGGGCGCCACTCACACTCGTTGGGAAATCGGTATACTCAAGGGATCGGAAGGTCTGATAGTTAGTACGCCAAGCTGGAACACCAATGCAATCACAAAAAGAGGACAATACCTCTGGGGCGACGCGGGCATTACCATCATTAATGGTATCCGGGAACAAAAGACAATTGCACCTACTTATATAACCGGGCTGTCTGTAATGAACGAGCCGAAATATTTCGTTAATTCAGTATCACTGAATGAAAAAGATACGTTATGGACGACGGATAGTTTTTATGTGAAAGGACAAACTCCCCTGAATGCCGGCTATTCCGGGAGGTATGGGATCAACTGGGATAGTGTGTCCGGACCATTTAATATGCCGGTCAACCTGGTGCTGCCGCACGACCAGAATTATATTCTGTTCCATTTTGCCCAGACAAACCTGGGCCGGTCGGACCAAACCTTGTATTCCTATGTCCTGGAGGGTATCGACAAAAAATGGAGTCCTGCTTCCGCCAACACTTCTACAGAGAACTATTTAAACCTGTCGCCCGGGAAGTACACTTTTAAGGTTCGCGGCATCGGGGAAAGTGGTCGCTGGGGAAAAACAGCCAGTTTTCATTTTACCATAGCACCTCCCTGGTGGCAGACCTGGTGGATGTATCTCCTCTATGTGATCGGCCTTATCGGCGCGATTTATGGATATAATAAATACCGCTCCAGGAGCCTGATCAATGCGAACCGTGTACTGGAGGAAAAAGTGATGGCGCGTACCCAGGAGGTGAAACAACAGGCCGATGAACTGACAACCATCAACCAGATTAGCCAGGCCCTGGTGGGTCAGGCGGACCTGAAAGATCTGATCGAGTTAGTGGGCAACGAGTTGCGGGATCTTTTCAAGGCAAATATCGTTTACATCGCTTTGCTGGATACAAAGACCAGGATGATTAATTTCCCTTATCAGTACGGCGACAATATGAAGCCGCTGAAATTAGGCGAAGGGTTAACTTCAAAAATCATTCTCACCGGGGAACCCTTACTCATTAATAAAGATGTGCATGAGCAGGCAGCTGTAATTGGCGTGGACCGTATCGGAATTCCTGCGGCTTCCTATCTTGGGGTACCCATCCCCGTTAGCGACGAAATTATCGGCGTCCTGAGCATCCAGAGCACTGAAGAAGAAAACCGATTTGTCGAAAAAGACAAACACCTGCTCGCAACCATTGCGGCAAATGTGGGTGTTGCCATAAGGAAAGCGAGGTTATTTGAAGAAGTGAAGATGGCCAATACGGAAGCAGATTCAGCCAGGAAAACCGCAGAGGAAGCCAATGCCGCTAAGAGTGCATTCCTGTCTACAGTCAGTCATGAACTGCGGACCCCTTTGACTTCTGTGCTGGGATTCGCTAAGATCACCAAGAAAAGACTGGAAGAGAAAATATTCCCGATAACAGATAAATCGGATCCCAAAACCATTAAAACCATTGAACAGATTTCCGGAAACCTGGATGTCGTGATTTCTGAAGGCGAGCGCCTGACCAACCTGATCAATGACGTGCTGGATCTTGCCAAGATCGAAGCCGGAAAAATGGAGTGGAATACAGAGCCTGTGCAGATTACGGAAGTAGTGGAAAGAGCCATTGCATCCACTTCGTCATTATTTGACCAGAAGAGCCTGAAACTGGAAAGACAAATTGAAGACAATCTTCCTGAGATCAATGCCGACAAAGACAAAATGATCCAGGTCGTAGTCAACTTATTGTCCAACGCAGTGAAATTTACCAACGCCGGAACAGTTACCGTCAGGGTTTTTCAAAAAGATGGCGGCATCGTGGTGGGCATTTCGGACACGGGTATTGGCATCGCCCCGGGTGACTACGGTAAAGTATTTGAACAGTTTAAACAGGTGGGAGATACGTTGACGGATAAACCAAAGGGAACGGGCCTCGGCCTTCCGATCTGCAAGGAAATTGTGGAACACCACGGCGGACATATCTGGCTTGAAAGCGAGTTGGGAAAAGGAAGTACTTTTTACTTTATGCTGCCCGTGATAAAAACGGATGAAACAGGTGTGAGGACAATACAATTCAACGACCTGCTGAAGCAATTGAAAAAACGTGTGGAGCAATCCCACCCTTCTATAGTAAAGGAACACTCCACCATCCTGGTAGTAGACGATGATGAAGGCATCCGCTCCCTATTGAAACAGGAGCTGGGCGAAGCCGGTTATAATATTGAAGAAGCCGCCAACGGAAAAGAAGCCATTGCAAAAGTCCGCACCGTAAGGCCCGATCTGATTGTACTGGATGTGATGATGCCGGAAATGAACGGCTTTGACGTAGCTGCCGTTCTGAAGAACGACCCGCAGACCATGGATATTCCAATCATCATCCTGTCAATCGTGCAGGATAAAGCCAGGGGTTTCCGAATAGGAGTTGACCGCTATCTCACTAAACCCATCGATACCGATTTGCTTTTTTCTGAAATCGGCCACTTGCTCGAACAGGGCAAGTCGAAGAAAAAGGTGATGGTAGTAGATGAGGATAGTGTTACAGTGCGTGTGCTCACCGATGTACTGGAGGCCAAAGGCTACCAGGTAGTGGAATCCGACGGTAAAGAACTGGTGGAGAAAGCAGTTTCCATGCAACCGGATATTATCATTCTGAATTCGGTGATATCGGATAAGAATGAAATCGTCAAGTCACTTCGTTTTGAAAAAGGACTTGAAAATGTTTTGTTTTTGATATATCAATAATAACAGACAGAGTATCCTGGAATCAATAATTATTAAGTAAATAATCACATGAGTCCAAAAATTTTAATTGTCGACGATGAGCCGCATATCCGGATGCTGATAGAGCAAACCCTGGAGGAGCTGGAAGATGAAGGGGTTGATTTTCTTACCGCCGTAAACGGGGAAGAGGCATTGACCATGATATGTGAAGAAAAACCCGACCTCGTATTCCTGGACGTCATGATGCCGAAGATGAATGGAATTGAAGTATGCAGGCGGGTAAAAAAAGAACTTGGCCTTAAATGAAGTGTATATCGTGTTGCTGACGGCAAAGGGCCAGGAACTGGACCGTCAGAAAGGACAGGAAGTGGGCGCAGATATTTACATGACCAAGCCCTTTAATCCGGAAACGCTTACTGAACAAGGCCAGAGAAGTGTTGCGCCTCAGCTAGGATTCAGGACTGTATCATTATCCGACTATTCCCATTGCTTGGTCCATGGAATTATTCATCAGAACGGTATGCCCAGAATTAATCTAAAAAGCCTCCTCTCTCCCAAATCTGAAGCCCATGCATTGCTGCGCTCGCTGATTAGTGAGCTGGGCGCACCGGTATTTGTGGAAGACCATCAGCAGAAAATTATTGTGGGGGAAGCCACGAATATATTCAGTGTTGAAGAACCTATCCGGAATGAGGAAGAAACCATCGGATGGGTAAAGGGGAATGAAAAAGCGTACCTGATCGCTTCGTTTATTAATGGATGGGTGCAAAAGGAACTGGAAAAGAAAAAACTTGGCAATGAGGTACTCCTGCTTTACCAGGAAGTGAACCAGATTTTTAATTTTTCAGAGAAACTTGCCCAGACCATCGGACAGTCGAACATCGCTGCAATCACGCTCGATGAAGCCCGGAGTCTGATCAAATCAGATCTTGGCGTAATTGTATTATGGAGTGAAGACAGTGCAAAAATGGATGTGCCGGCTTCATTTGGTAAACCAATGTTTGATGAAGAGAAATGGCTGGCAGATCCGACACAATTCGTCCAGTTGTTTAATAGCGGCCAGTCTGATATCATGGGGGACCTGCGTTCGCTTAAAGATGCCGGACTGATTCAGCCTGAAATCCAATCCATCATATACGCGGCCTTGAAAGTAAAACACCGGGTGATGGGTGCCATAATGCTTGCGAGTACAGAACCCATTCAGTACGCTGCGGCCGATCTGAAATACCTGGTTACGCTGGCACTTCAATCGGCTTCTGCAATTGAAAGCGCTTTATTATATGAAAAGAATATCCGGGAAGCGAAAGAGAGGGAAGAAGCGATGAGACGGATCTATGAAGTGGCCAATAAATTTGTACCATATGAATTTATCGGTTCACTGGGTAAGCACGTGATCACGGATATACAACTGGGGGATAAGGTAGAAAAAATTGTTACGGTGCTCTTTGCCGATATCAGGGATTTTACCAGTTTGTCAGAAGGGATGACCCCGGATGAGAATTTTAATTTTGTCTGCTCCTTCAACGAACGCATGGGTCCGATCATACGGGAGCATCATGGGTTCATCAATCAATATCTCGGAGATGCCATCATGGCTATTTTTCCGGGTAAGGCGTCTGATGCCCTCGCGGCGGCGATCGGCATGCAAAAGACCGTGAAAGAACTCAATGAGCTGCGGGCCTTAACTGCCAAAGTGCCAATAAGGATCGGGGTGGGTATGCATACCGGTCCTTTGATCATGGGCATTACCGGGGATCACGAAAGACTAGATGCAGCAACGATATCTGATACTGTAAATACTGCGTCCCGCCTGGAAGGTATGACCAAACATTACGGGGTAAAAATTGTGTTGAGTGAAGAGAGTGTAAATAACCTGGCTGACGCAGAAGCTTTTTATTTTCGCCCGCTGGGCCTGATTCAACTGAAAGGTAAGATGGCGCCCATTCGTATTTACGAATGTTTTAATGGAATGGAAGAACAGGTATTGTGGAAGCAATTGACAGCATTGCCTTTTTATAAACAGGGTGTCTTCGATTATTTTAATAAATCCTTTAAGGAAGCTTCGGATAAATTTTACCGGGTACTGGAAATACACCCGGAGGACAAAACTGCCAGACTCTTTTTAGGCAGGGCAAAGAAATATCTGGATCTTGGTATCCCGGATAACTGGACCGGTGTGGAAGAAATGCAATACAAGTAGCATGTACCCCGACTGAAATTATCCCCGTTTTGTATCAGCCCATGAACCATTTTTTAAAAATATTTTTCATCTATCATTTTGATGGACATCTGAAGCCATCAGCCGCAGGATTTTAAGATCGAATTAAAATACGATGCCATGTACAATCAATTAATACCTTTATAATATAGATCTGGCTGTTTATGCACACCCCTAATAAACGAACTTCCGTTGCAGGGTTATTGATTGCGCTGGGTATTATCTATGGCGATATCGGGACTTCACCCCTTTATACTTTTCAAACAATTCTGACAGAGGGAGGCCAGGTAAATGAGGGTCTTGTTTACGGAGCCATCTCCTGCATTTTCTGGACCCTAACCCTGCAAACGACATTTAAATATGTTTTCATCACCCTGCAGGCGGATAACCATGGAGAAGGAGGCGTTTTTTCTTTGTATTCGCTTGTCAGGAGATATAGCAAAAACCTTGTTTATCCTGCCATTATTGGCGCAGGCACTTTGCTTGCCGATGGAATTATTACGCCACCAATTACAGTTACTTCTGCCATTGAAGGATTAAACATGGTTAAAGGACTTGAAACACATATCGTTCCCGGCAACAGCCTGGTGATGGAAATCGTATTGGTTATTCTTTTACTGCTGTTTATTTTCCAGCGGTTCGGAACCAAAATTGTCGGTGCTTCCTTCGGTCCTTTCATGTTCCTCTGGTTTTCCATGCTGGGAGTTTTGGGAATCGGTCAGATCCTTCATCACCCCGGAATTTTTGCAGCATTGAATCCGGTTTACGGGATTGAACTGCTCACATTACATCCCAGGGGATTCTGGTTACTGGGTGCGGTCTTTCTTTGCACTACCGGTGCGGAAGCTCTTTATTCTGATTTGGGGCATTGTGGAAGAAGTAATATCCGGGTGAGCTGGATTTTTGTGAAGACCACGCTGGTATTAAACTACCTGGGCCAGGGGGCATGGGCGCTGTTACCGCAAAATCAATCTCTGACGGGCATCAATCCTTTTTTCGCCATTGTTCCGGGATGGTTTCTTCTGCCCAGTGTGTTGATTGCGACAATGGCATCCATCATAGCGAGCCAGGCTTTGATCAGCGGTTCCTTTACCCTGATCAGTGAAGCTATCAGCCTGGGTTTCTGGCCGCGTGTAAAATTGAAATATCCAACGGATATCAGGGGTCAGATTTATATTCCCAGTATCAACTGGATATTGTTTTTGGGCTGCATCCTGGTCGTGATTTATTTCAGAACCAGTGAAGCGATGACGGCTGCCTACGGATTTTCCATTACCGTTGCGATGCTGATGACTACTGTACTTGTTTCTTATTTTTTGCGGTACAAAAAACATTATCCATTTTGGCTGGTAGGAGCAATCATTACCATATTTGCCTGTGTGGAAACCAGTTTCTTCGTGGCTAACGCCGTCAAATTACTCAAGAGATTATTCTTCCTCGTATTTGAAATCGGGTTAATCACCACTATGTACGTCTGGTATAATGCCAGAAAGATGACTTTAAAGCTCCTGACCTTTGTTTATATAAAAGATTATTTTGAACAACTGGTGCAACTCAGCAATGATAAAAGTATTCCCAAATTCGCTACCCATCTGGTTTACCTCACCAAAGCCGGCAGTCACAAACAGGTAGAGAAAAGAATCATAGAGTCGATCTTCAGCAATACGACTAAACGCGCTGACATCTACTGGTTCCTTAATATCGGACGGTCCGACGACCCTTATACCATGGAATACAGTGTGGAACCTATACTAAATGAAAAGATCATGCGGATAGATTTCCGCCTGGGCTTCCGGATACAGCCAAAAATCGGGATCATGTTCCGCAAAGTGGTTGAAGAAATGCTGAGTAATAAAGAGATCAGTCTCGACAATCGTTTTCCTGCTTTAAATGTGAAAGGCACCAATGATTTCAGGTTCGTTATACTGGAAAGGTTCCTTTCTTATGACAATGAATTTGCGTTTAAGGAAGGGTTTATTTTAAATACGTATTTCAGTATTATCAAACTCGCCCAGTCAGATCCGGAAGCATATGGAATAGACAGTGACCAGGCTGTTGTTGAAAAAGTTCCGCTGGTAGTAGCACCGGTTACGAAAATAAATCTCCGGAGAATCAAATACAGGAGTGATCAGGCAGACCATTAACTTCGTAGCGATCCGGGTAATAGTGGAATGAATCAGTGGTATAGATTTATTTTTGTGAGATCAATAAAAAGAATGAAAAAGCTGATAAAGGAGTCGCTCCAGCTGGAAAATGAGAAAATGAAGAAGGAGCTGGAGAAGAAATCGGCTTCATTGAAGCTGATGAAACGCAGCCTGGAAGTTGAAGCATCCCTGGAACGGATGAGCGTGGCGGCTATCAATATGCGCAAATCGGAAGACCTGGTCAGGGTATGTGAATCCATCTACCGGGAACTCATTGCACTGGGCTTTGCCCAAATCCGTAACGCGCAAATCGCCATTAGAAATGAAGCCAAAGAATCCTACTTCATTTCTGAATATTCTGATTACAATATAGTTTTCATGCAGGAGGCGCCATTTAAAAGCTCCCCGATTGTAGAGGAATTATTTAATGAACTGGGTAAATCCAGTGAAGGGCTGTATCATAAAAAATTTTCAGGGAAGGAATTTGAGGACTGGCGAGCCTGGAGGATGGGTATTGGCGGGTCGGCAGACAGCCGTTTGGCTAAGGCTGATTCCCTGTGTTTTTATTTGTATTCAATAGGATACGGCCACCTGGGAATATCAACTTTTAAGGAAATCTCAAAAGAGCAATTGGGAATCCTGAAACGGTTTAAAAATATATTTGAACTTTCTTACCGGAGGTTTGTGGATGTTTCGCTGGCTGAGGCGCAGGCAATGGAGGCAAAGATCGAAGCTTCGCTTGAAAGAGTGCGATCCCAGGCCATGAGCATGAGAAAGCAGGAGGAGTCGCTGGCTATTTGTGAGACGCTTTTTACGGAACTTAAAAAATATGGGTTTTCGGATTTAAGGAATACACAGATCGTGATCCTGAATGATGATAATGCGTCCTTCCTGAATTATGATTTTTCGGATTATGCCGGTACCAGCATCGCCAAAATATTTTTCGGGAGTCATGCCAAAACCAGGGAGTTTATTGGCAAGATAAAAAGAACGCAGGATGCATTCGCGGAATTCGATATTACTGGCAGGGAACTGGATGAATGGAGAAGATGGAGAATAGAAAATGGTGAGGCCGATGACCCAAAAATGGGTCAAATTGATTCCCTCCACTATTATTTTTATTCCATCGGGATGGGAGCCATTGGCATTTCAGCCTTCAAGCGCATTTCAGAGGGGGAGTTGGAAATTCTGAAACGATTCCGGAACGTATTTGGACTGGCTTACCGAAGGTATATGGATGTGATGCAGGCGGAGGCACAAGCCAGGGAAGCTCAGACAGAGCTGGGCCTTGAAAGAGTCAGGGCAAGTGCTATGGCGATGCAGAAAAGTGAGGATTTGGGAAATGCGATTGAAATTGTTTTTGATGAAATGGATAAACTGAACCTCGGTATTATCCGCTGCGGTATAGGAATAATAGATAAGGAACAGCGGAGTGCAGACGTTTGGACGACTACCAAATCAGATAATAATAAGGTTGTGCAGGTATCCGGGGACGAATCAATGGATATTCATCCCTTATTGCGAGGTGCTTATGATGCGTGGCTGAAACAGGAGGATTATAACTATATATTAAAGGGAGCTGATTTAAATGCATACTACAAAGCACTTACCGGTGTTAATTTCAGGCTGCCTGAGTCCCAGTCTCTGGTGTCTGGTAACGAAGAAATACAGCAACATCATTTTAATGCCATATTCCCGGCGGGCGGATTGTTTGCTTTTAGTGAGACCGCATTTTCGAAGGAAGCTAAAAACGTGATGAGGCGCTTTGCCCATGTATTTGATCTTACTTATACCCGTTTCCTTGATCTGCAGAAGGCAGAGGCACAGACCAGGGAAGCACAGATTGAAGTAGCACTCGAAAGGGTGAGAAACCGGACGCTTGCTATGCAGAAAAGTGATGAGCTCGCAGAAACGGCAGCAGAAGTCTTCAGGCAACTGATCAGCCTGGGTATTGCACCAAATCGTTTGTTTATAACTATTGTATGGGAGGAAACCGGTGATCTGGAGTGTTGGGTGACGGATGAAGACGGAACTAAGGTAAGTAACCGCTTCACAGCAAATATTTACCGGAACCGATCCATGCGAAAAATGTATGATGGATGGAAGGAGCAGAAAAAATCCATTACCATCGATTTGTTTGGAGACGAGTTAACGGATTATCTCCATTACGTGAGCAGAGAACTGAAAGTACCTTTTAAGCAGGGCCTCGAACAAAAGCGCAGGGTTCAGAATATTGCTTATTTCGCCCAGGGATTTATCGGTATGGCTTCACCCGATTCGCAACCGGAGGAGACAGTCGTTTTACTGGAGCGGTTTGCGGCGGTCTTTAATCTCACTTATACCCGTTTCAATGATCTGAAATTAGCAGAACACCAGGCAGAACAGGCGCATTTGGATTTGATAAAACTGCAAATAGAAAAAAAACGTGCTGAAGAGGCGCTAACGGAATTAAGATCCACGCAAGCCCTGCTCATTCAGTCTGAAAAGATGGCTTCGCTGGGAGAATTAACTGCTGGTATCGCCCATGAAATTCAAAACCCGTTAAATTTTGTCAATAATTTTTCTGAAGTGAGTAATGAACTGATCGACGAAATGTATGCAGAAATAGAAATGGGGGATATGCGCGAAGCAAAGTCCATCGCATCCGATATCAAACTGAACCTGGAGAAAATTACCCAGCATGGCAAGAGAGCTGACGCCATTGTCAAAAGCATGCTGCAACATAGCAGCAGCAGTAGTGGTAAGAAGGAGCCCACCAATATTAATGCGCTGGCAGATGAATACTTAAGACTGGCTTTTCACGGTTTACGGGCAAAAGATATTTCATTCAATGCCTCGATGAAAACCGAATATGATGAAGCGATTGGTAATATCGAAATCATTTCACAGGATATCGGCCGGGTGATCCTGAACCTGATCACTAACGCATTTTATGCGGTAACTGAAAAAAGAAAATCGGGAGTGGAAAATTATGAGCCCACCGTTGCGGTTAGCACTAATAAATCGGATGGCCATATTGAAATAAAAGTTTCAGACAATGGCAATGGCATCCCTCCAAAAGTATTGGATAAAATCTTTCAACCTTTTTTCACGACCAAACCAACCGGTCAGGGAACGGGATTGGGATTATCGCTGAGTTATGATATTGTAAAGGCCCACGGCGGGGAATTAACAGTTGAATCGAAAGAAGGTGAAGGCGCCTCGTTTGTAATTAAAATTCCTATTGCGTAAATTTATTTTGTTTTATTTTGAAAATTATAACGTTCCATAGTTTATTTTTATCAATATCTTTTGAGCTCAATAAGGCTATCGAAATCGGGTCTTCCCACTGGGTTGTGGTCGGCGGGTTATCCCGGACAATTATTCTGTTTTCATGACTTCAGGGGTTTTTTTCCGTGGTTCATCCGCCACTGTTCTTCCTGAAGCCAAGCTTTGGAGATCCGTCTGCATGGCATCTTTGTATAATTTCAAACTATACTGGGAAAGGGCATCGGGTTTTTTGAATTGTTTCAGGAATGAGATTTGCGGGGAACCGCTGAAATTACGTACATGTTCATAGTATCCTTTTGCATGCAGGATAAAAGTTTGCGTTTGACTGCTGTCGCAGTTTGGCCTGAAGGCATACTCGATATCGGCGGCATTACCGGGTAACGGCTGCTCAAGATAGATACCGTCGGCATTTTGCAATAACGCAGTTACATCCCTGCCTGCCTCATCCACTGCTTTTTCGGGTTTGAGTATGGTCATCTTATAATCCGCCGGCTCTGAAAATTCAATAGCCGCATAGTCTAGCTCCCAGAACATGAACCCGCAGCTCAAGCGAACCGATATGATGTCTCCCGGGATGGAGTCTATGTTTAGCCGGACAACGGTTTCCCGGTTGGCAAGGGGGCCGAAAGTTGTAATGTCTTCAACATGTTTCCATCCGCCATCCGTTTTCAATGAAATGCTCAGCGGTAGTTTCTGTTCTTTCATCCATTGTTTTAACTCAGCCACCGGACGGTTATGCTGCTTCCGGATAAATTTTGTATAGTAAGCGCCAAAACCCTCTGTCATTTTCCCATAAACCATGTCCAGCCAATAAGTATTTTTCAACTGCAGGATGAGCCTTGCATTTTTTACGGCGGCCTGTTTTTTAAATCTGAGCTCCACCTGATTACCTTTGTGTTGGAAGGTATCATCAAAGGCAAACACATTGTGGTCATCTGGTGTTTTTAAAAGATCCAGTATATCCTTGTCGCCAGCCTTTGCATAGACTGGCGGTTGAGGATTCGAAACGGAATAAATTACCCCGAACTCATCCACGCGCATTTGCACATCCTTTCTGTGGGTAAGCACCATGAGTTCGGCAAGGTCCGTATATTGCTTTTCTTTCAATTCATTACTGATTCTTAACTGGAGTTTTCCATTCGGCAAAGGGGCCATTTTTAATTGCAGGTAGTCGTTTCGGGCAAGCTGCGGATAAATAGCTCCTCCATAAATCTCGCCCTGCAGGACGAGACCGCTGCCATCGTTTGCACTTATAAAAGGACAGGACGTTTTTGTGGCGGCGACGATAATCGCAGCTACGGCCAAAACACCCAATGTGATACCTACCGCCCCACCGATATAACTCCTCGTTGTCCGGCTCTTGTCTTTGATCAGTATTTCCACTTTCTGAACCCTGGCCAGATCAAGTGTATACGGACCTCCGGGACGGGCGGTGGAATCCTCCGGGATATAAAAATGCACTTCATTCAGTACGACCGTGTCGGGTTTACCCAATCTATATCGCATATTCCCGTGAATACCTTTGTGAAGATAGAGTTCGTGATCCTCAGGTAAGGTATCCAGTATGCAGCTGAGGGTTTTCCGGTCCGGGCTCAATTTTGCATGGCTCATATAAAGTGCTTCCGGGCCCATGCGCAGAATAAAATAACGATGCGGGTTGGCCTGTATAACACTATCAGGCTTTGCAGCAACGCCAGGTCCATGAGCCACTTTAAAATAATTGGCGCAGGAAAGAAAAAAAAGGGCGGGAAGGACTATTACAAATCTTCCATATAGGTGAAATAAGGGGTAGTGAATTTTCATAAAAGTGGGTTTTATGTATGGATCTGCAATTGTGAGGGACAGAATGTCATTCAAACGTATATCAACCAGATTCGAATCCGAATTATTTTTTGCAAAATGAAGGTTAAAAAAAGCCGCGATTGTTTTACCCGGACCCGGAATGAAGCGAGAATATTGGAATGCCCCGAAGAAGACTTGGTACAAGGCAAATAATCTAAAAATTTTTTACAATAAGTAGCTGCTCAATAATTAACTTGGGATAGAGTATTTGGATCCGCGCAGGAGTGTAATTTACAGCAGGGGTAAATGAAAAAAATTATACTGGTAATAACGATGCTCGTTTTGGCCATGCTGATTTTCATGATCAGCACTCACCGGAAGCCTGTTGACTTTACCACCCAGGTAAAGCCGATCATTAATAAGAACTGTATCACCTGCCATGGCGGGGTAAGACAAAAAGGTGGATTCAGTTTATTGTTTCGTGACGAAGCACTTGCGAAATTAAAGTCTGGAAAGTTTGCCATCATTCCGGGTGATCCGGATCATAGCGAAATGATCCGGCGGATCGGACTCAGCGATCCCGAAGACCGGATGCCTTATAAGCATGATCCATTAAGTAAAGAAGATATTGCTACTCTCCGCAGATGGATAGAGGAAGGCGCTCCCTGGGGAGAACACTGGGCCTATGTGGCGGTGAAAGCCGTACCTGTTCCCCGGCTCACTTCCTTCTTTGGGCTGTTCGTTAAAAAGAACGACTGGGCAAAAAATGAAGTGGATCATTTTATCGAACAAAAATTTAAAGAGTGCGCATTGAAGCCCTCCTCCCGCGCTGACAAACAAACGCTGCTGCGTCGTGTGAGCCTGGATATCATCGGAATGCCCGCGGGAAACAATATCGCAGAAAAATTCTTAAAGGACAGCAGCGATGGGGCCTGGGCCGATCTGATAGATTCTCTGCTGGCTTCCCCGCACTACGGTGAAAAATGGACCTCCATGTGGCTTGACCTGGCACGGTATGCGGATACAAAGGGTTATGAGCGCGATGACAGCCGCACGATCTGGAAATACCGCGACTGGCTGATCCATGCATTCAACGAGGACAGACCCTACAATGATTTTTTAACCGAGCAGATTGCCGGTGATTTGTTACCCGATGCTACAGATGATCAATATATTGCTACCGCATTTCACCGTAACACCATGACGAATGATGAGGGTGGTACGGATAATGAAGAATTCAGAACGGCCGCAGTTCTTGACCGCGTAAATACCACCTGGCAGGCGCTTATGGGTACGACGTTCGGATGTGTGCAATGCCATAGTCATCCTTATGATCCTTTTAAGCATGATGAATATTATAAGTTCATGGCTTTCTTCAATGATAGCCGGGATGAAGACACCGAAGCAGATTATCCCCTGCTTCGCAGTTATAGTGATTCCATGCGACAAGAATTGATTGAAGTAGAAAACTGGCTGGGAAAAAATGTATCAGCCGATAAGGGACAGGAAGTTTACAAATTTTTAAAAACGTGGCAGCCTTCTTATAACTCTTTAACCTGTGACAGTTTTGTGAACAGCGAACTGGCAGATACCAAATGGCTCGCTTTGCGCAACCAGGCCCAATGCCGTTTAAAGCATGTGGACCTGAATAAAAAAGATCAGCTGATCTTCCGTTTTATGGCTATTGCACCGGGAGGTACCTGGAAAATTCATATCGATTCTCCTAAAGGGATGCAGATTGCGGAAATACCATTGAAGGAGAAAAAAGATAAATGGGTGATAAAGCAGACAAAAATTCCTGTTGTCAATGGGATACATGATCTGTATTTTACCTACAGCAACCCGCATTTAAAAAAGCCGGAAGACAATGGGGTTATATTTGACTGGTTTTATTTCACGGAAGAATTACCCGGCCGGAATAAGCCTGGTTATGCGGAAATAAAAAATAAATACGAGCGATTATATGAAGCAGAAGTTCCCACCACGCCTGTAATGATGGACAATCCGGCGGATATGCACCGGCCTTCCTATGTTTTTGAGCGGGGTAACTGGTTGGTAAAAGGAAAAGAAGTGAAGCCCGATGTGCCTAAATCGTTGAATCCCTTCCCGGTGAATGCCCCGCATAACCGGCTGGGGCTTGCGATGTGGTTAACATCAAAACAAAATCCATTGACAGCAAGAACGATGGTAAACCGGATATGGGAGCAGATTTTCGGGACGGGTCTTGTAGAAACCCTGGAAGACCTTGGCTCACAGGGAACGATTCCTACACACCCTGAATTACTCGATTGGTTAAGTTATCAGTTTATGTACGATGATAACTGGAGTGTAAAAAAATTGATACGCAGAATAGTCATGAGTGCAACTTATCAACAGGATTCCAGGATAACACCCGGCATAGAGCAGAAAGATCCATATAATAAATATTACGCGCGCGGATCGCGGGTTCGTTTATCTGCGGAGCAAGTCCGCGATCAGGCGCTCTGTATCAGCGGAGAATTGTATGATTCGATGTATGGTCCCAGTGTATACCCCTGGCAGCCGCAAGGAATCTGGCTTTCCCCCTGGAATGGCAAGGACTGGCAGCAGAGCAAAGGCAAACAGCAGTACCGGCGTGCGTTATATACTTACTGGAAACGTTCGGCTGCCTATCCGTCCATGATCACGTTTGACGGGATATCACGCGAAGTATGCACGGCCCGGCGAATACGAACCAATACACCTCTGCAGGCACTCGCCACACTGAACGATTCTGCGTATATTGATATGGCAAGGCAGTTTGCGAAACGTATTCAATCTGACAATGATGCGAATGTACAGCAGCAGATCAGTGCAGGTTATCAATGGGCGACTCTTCATTCTATCGATGAAAAGAGCCTTTCGGCCCTGGTGAATTTATACAATACTGCTCTCAGTCAGTTCGAAAATGACCCGGAAAAAACATGTGAGATGATGGGTGGGATAAACAGCGACAATAATCCCGAGACGGCTGCATTGACTGTCGTGGCAAATGCTATTCTGAACCTCGATGAAGTGGTGACGAAAAATTAGTCGGAGATGACACAAAATGAATTACATAATCAACGGTTGCTGCGCGAAGCAGAACGGACTGCTATGCGTATGCATACACGGCGGCATTTTATAAAGGAAAGTGCCATGGGTCTGGGTGCACTTGCATTAGGTTCATTCCTGGGAAGTTGTGGCCATCAGTCTTCCGGCAATCCAGTGGTTTTTGATCCGGCACATCCGCTCCTTCCTAAATTGTCTCCATTTCCGGGCAGGGCAAAAAGCGTGATCTATTTACATATGGCGGGAGCGCCTTCTCAACTGGAGCTATTTGATTACAAACCGGAACTGATGAAGATGGACGGACAGGATTGTCCGAAATCATTGCTGGAGGGAAAAAGGTTTGCATTCATTCGGGGTGTGCCGAAGATGCTGGGTCCTCAGGCAAAATTTGCGCAACATGGCCAGAGTGGTGCGTGGGTCAGTGAGAACATGCCGCACCTTGCTTCGATCGTGGATGAAATCAGTTTTTTGAAAGCAGTTACAACCGACCAGTTCAATCATGCACCGGCTCAATTGATGGTGCATACAGGTTCTCCGAGAATGGGCCGGCCAAGTTTAGGATCGTGGGTAACCTATGGATTGGGAACGGAGAATCAAAACCTTCCTGGCTTTGTCGTGTTAACCAGCGGAGGCAAGAATCCTGATGCCGGTAAGAGTGTATGGGGCAGCGGATTCCTGCCCAGCGTTTACCAGGGCGTTCAATGCAGGAGTGAAGGCGGTCCGGTTTTGTTCATGAATGACCCCGATGGAATGAACAGGGATTTGCGCAAAGCATCTATTGATGCCATCAATGAAGTAAATCAGCAGGAATATATAGAATATAAGGACCCTGAAATTTTATCCCGTATCTCTCAATACGAAATGGCGTACAAAATGCAGATCTCGGCGCCGGAAGTAATGAACATAAACAATGAACCAGCATATATCCATGAAATGTATGGTACAAAACCCGGAGAAGCCTGTTTTGCAAATAACGTGTTGCTGGCAAGAAAGCTGGTAGAAAAGGGTGTTCGTTTTGTACAGTTGTTTGACTGGGGTTGGGACAGTCACGGATCTGAGGCAAGTCTTGCAATTGATGTAGGATTTATCAATAAGTGCAGGCAGGTAGATAAATCCATCACTGCTTTAATACTGGACCTGAAGCAACGTGGTTTGCTCGAAGAAACCCTGGTGGTATGGGGTGGTGAATTTGGCCGTACCCCTATGATGGAAAACAGGGAAGGGAAAAAAATGCCGTTCAAAGGAAGGGATCATCACACTGAAGCATTTACCATCTGGATGGCGGGAGCAGGAATCAAGAAAGGATACAGCTATGGGGAAACAGATGAAATCGGATACAGTACTGTCAGTGGAAAAGTAGAACCTTTCGATATACAGGCGACCATATTAAATCAGCTGGGATTTGATCATGAAAAATTTACTTATCAATTCCAGGGAAGGCCATTCCGCCTGACAGATACCAGAGGGAAAGTGATAGAAGATATTCTTGCCTGAACAGACTTCAGAGAAATCATTGTAATAAAATAAAAAAATTGGATCGCAGAAATTTTTTACAAACCTCCGGATCTGCAACCACGGCTCTTTTGCTATCATCCCTGGAAGTCATCGCTTCTTCAAATCTTCCAAAATATACCATGAATAATAATTTTAAACTGAAATTGCTGGCAACGAACTGGGGGTTTACCGGAACACTCGATGAATACTGCGCAAAAGTAAAAAAGGAAGGTTATGATGGAATAGAAATCTGGTGGCCGCTGGAAAAAAAAGGTCAGGATGAATTATTTAACTGTCTCAAGGCACATGGACTGGAAGTCGGTTTTCTTTGTGCCGGATCAGACAGCCATTATCAAAAACATTTCGAACAGTTTGTACAAATGGTGGATGCGGCAGCGAAGGAATCCATTCAGCCGCCCCTGTATATTAACTGCCATTCGGGAAGAGACTATTTCTCTTTTGATCAGGGTAAATCATTTATTGATCACACCGTAGAGCTGGCGAAATCAACCGGTATAAAAATCTGCCATGAAACGCATCGCTCCCGGTTACTATATTCTGCGCCCGTTACCAGGCATTATATAGATAGCTGTCCGAATCTCCGCGTCACTTTTGATGTATCTCACTGGTGTAATGTGCATGAAAGTTTTTTGGCCGATCAGGTTGAAACCGTTGAAGTGACTTTGCCGAGGGTGGATCATGTACATGCGCGGATCGGACATCCTGAAGGTCCGCAGGTAAATGATCCGCGGGCGCCGGAATGGGAGGCAGCCGTGAAAGCGCATTTTGCCTGGTGGGATAAAATAATTGAATTAAAGAAGATGAAGGGAGACACGTTAACGGTTTTGACGGAGTTTGGGCCGCCGGATTACATGCCCACCCTTCCTTATACACGCCAGCCCCTGGCTGATCAATGGGCCGTCAATGTTTATATGATGCATTTGTTGAGAAATCGTTATCCAGCGTAAAAAGTTTTTCGTGCTATTAACCGTCCTGGAATTTATTGGCCATTTTCACCCGCTGCTGGTCCATCTGCCTATCGGTATATTGCTGACAGGGCTTTTATTGCAATGGTTATCACGAAAGGAAAAATTCAATGCGGTCCAGCCTGCAGTGCCGGTTGTATTATTATGCGGAGCGATAGCCGCACTCGTAACCTGTCTTACAGGTTGGCTATTATCACTCACCGACGACTATGATAAATACCTGCTGGGCTGGCATCAATGGATGGGTATCAGTGTTGCTTTTATATCATTTCTCTTGTATGTCAAAGTGAGGAATCCCCGCGCTCCTTACAATAAGAAATTACTTTCCGTCGGATTACTGGTGCTCATATTTATCACCGGCCACCTGGGAGGTTCATTAACCCATGGTTCAGACTATCTCACCAAACCGCTGGCAGATATCTTTCAAAAGGATTCGACCCCGAATACAATTATAAAGCCATTGGCCAATGTACAGGAAGCCGAAGTTTATCATGACGTCGTAAGACCTATTTTGCAAACCAGATGTTACGGCTGTCATGGTGCAAACAAACAGAAGGGGAAACTTCGTATGGACGATTCAGTCCTGCTGATGAAAGGCGGTAAGGACGGTAAGGTGATTGAGCCCGGAAACGCGACAGGCAGTGAAATGATAAAACGATTACTACTCCCGGTGGACAACGAGGACCATATGCCCCCGAAGGAAAAACCGCAGCCCACTGAAAGCCAGATTGTTTTATTGGAATGGTGGATCGGCCAGGGGGCAAATTTCAATAAAAAAGTGAAGGAGATAAATCAGTCTGAAAAACAGAGCCATTTACTCTTTGCATTGCAAAAGGAGAATGTAACAGAGAGGAAGGTTTTTGAAATTCCTGATGCACATGTTGAAAAAGCGGATGGACAAATATTGGATCGGATGAGACAGCGTGGGATCGTTGTACTCCCTGTTGCCCAAAATAATAATTGGCTCATGGCTAATTTTGTAATAGATAAGAGGTTAAATAAGGAAGTTCTTCAGTGGCTCCCCGCTTTAAAAAAGCAGCTGATATGGCTGAAACTGGATGATACAAATATCAGCGACACGAATATGAAAGTAATCGGTCAATTAGTAAATCTCAGGCGTTTGAGTCTGCAGAATACGAATATTACGGATCAGGGACTGAGGGCCGTTGAGATGCTTGTGAACCTGCAATACCTGAACCTGGTTGGTACTAAAGTCAGTTTAAAAGGTGTCATGCAATTAAAGGAATTGAAGTCATTGGAATCCCTGTATCTCTATCGGACAAATATCAGCAAAACCGACTGGCCGGTTTTGCAAAACAACTTCCCGAAAACCCGGATTGATTCTGGAGGTTACCTGGTTCCGCTACTTCCTACAGACACAATTGTTGTAAAGGCAAAGAAGGAATATTAGAAAATACCATGCCGTGAAGCAAACCAATACATTGATTATCGGAGCCAGTATGTCGGGTTTAGCCTCAGCAGCCTCATTACAGAAGAAAAATATCAGTTATGTAATTATAGAAAAACAGGATAAAGTGGCTACCCCCTGGCGCAATCACTATGACCGACTGCATTTACATACGAATAAGAGAAATTCGAGTCTGCCTTATAAAAACTTTCGGAGAATGATACCCCGTTACCCGGACAAGCAACAGGTGATAGAATACCTGGATAGTTACCAGAAAGAATTTTGCATTGACCCCTATTTTAATATTGAAACCATATCGGTGCTGAAGGAAGGTGATTTTTGGATCACCAAAACCACCCGTGATACGTTCATATCAAAATACCTGATAATGAGGATTGAAATCAATGTCCAACCTGGCTTCCTGTAATTTTTCGCAAAAAGTATTATATGAACTTTTGAAAGGGGGCTTATATGACAGGCATTTGCAAAAGTTCAGGAATGAACTGCATAGAAATCTGGTAAGAACCATTGATCTTATTGAAAAAAATTTTCCGGCCGGCACTAAAATCACCCGGCCGTCTGGTGGACTTGTTCTTTGGGTGGAACTACCCAAACATATCAATTCAGTGCATCTCCAGGATGCAACTCTGGTAGAGGGAATCAGCATTGCACCGGGGGAAATATTCTCGACAAAAGGTGATTATAAGAACTATATACGTATTAGCTTTTGCAACCTCTGGGAGAAGAAAGCCGAACGAGCCCTGATAAAGCTGGGAATATTATGTCAGGAATGGCCGGTGTTCGACTCCCGGAATTTCATTTAACCTGTTCAACACGATCTCCAGATTCATAGTTGGAATACCCAGCGTCATATTGCAAAACAATTGCAGGTCCTGGCGGATGACTGTGCATTGATTTTGCTTTACAATCATCATGACATCATTGATGATTGTATAATCAAAGTGCAACTGGTAATTGATTTCAATTTGTTTGCGGATCACCGGGGTAAGCTGCAAAGCAAGTGAGGCCGCCGTTTTGTAGGCGGTGATCAGGCCTGGAACTCCCAGGAGACTTCCACCGAAATAGCGGACGACGAAAACCAGGGTGTTTGTCAATTGCCTGTTGTCAATCTGGCCAAGGATGGGCCGGCCTGCGGTACCTGATGGTTCGCCATCGTCGCTGACCCGGAATTCGGAATAATTTGTACCCAGACGGTAGGCAAAGCAATGATGAGTAGCTTTCGGATGCAGTGCCTTGAGCCATTGCAATTTTTCTTTGAATGATTCTTTGGAAGGGAAAGGGAAAGCATAAGCAATAAACTTGCTGCCCTTTTCTTTGTATTCAGCGGTGGAAGATTTCCCTATCGTATGGAAAAAATAAATGTCAGGGGATGCCTTTGCCATCACCTGCCATTTGCCCGCAGAACAGTAATATCTTTTTTTAGATCGTCGTCGTAGGTCTTCTTAACGATATAATGCCACTGCCGGTCTGATACATCCACAAAAAAAATCTCACCTGTTTTATGTTTTGCCACAGCTTCCTGGAATTCTTTGGGCATCATTTCTATACCGAAAAACCAACCGGTATCACCATGGGTGGTGTTGCCATCCATCGTGTATTGATCCGAGAGCTGATCCATCGGCGTGCCGGCGGAAGCCTTCTGTACAATTATTTTTTTGAGGCTGTCGATTTCAGGCACCGACAGAGTAGATCCGTCCAGAAAAACGTAACTGGCCCGGTAATTCACGGTTTCTGTAGCCTCCAATACCTTGTAGGTTACATAACCCACAGAAAAGACATCGCCTTTGTTTTGTCGCAACAACCTCTTGGCAATAAGAGTAGTGTCCTTCCCGTAGGAAAGGTGAAGCAGGACAGGCTTGAGTGCCGCGTTGGCATCAATAAATTGCTGAGCCTGGGGAATGGTTGTAATCTTTTGGAATTGCTCAGTAACTGTTAACTGAGCGAAAACGGGCATGGAGAAAAGCAGGAATAGGCCCGCGAAGCTATTTTTCATATTTATACTTTTAATCAGGTGAAATTAAAACAGGTTTTTTCTGTTTGAATATCACTTTATACAGAATAATGAAGATACTATTTTTATGCTATCCGGGTTGCCTCAGGTATCTCTGCCACCCATAATTATGCGCTAAATGCTTCATCTTTCAATTGTTTATATTTAAAGAAATAAATCTTAGTTAAAATTAAACAATAGAACCATGACCGATTTTATAACCATGATCGCAAATCTTGCGCTTGCATTGTCATTTATCGTCGGACTTATTTTCGGGATCGCACAGGTGCGGACATCGGCGCGCGACCGCCGCGAGCGCCTTACTATTCAAACGCTGCATGAATTTCAAACGAGGGAATTTGTGGAGCTTATTCACTTTATTAATTATCGTGAAATGCCCGCCAGCCGCGAGGAAATGATGGGACGTCCGGTGAACGAACAAACCATACTTATTCAGTTCGGCCAGGAAATGGAATCACTTGGTATCCTGGTTGCGGAGCGTCTGATAAATTTGGACCTGGTAGACAAGACGCTCGGTTCATTCGTAATAACTTCCTGGGAAAAATATAAACCCCTCTTTCTCGATATCAGGGAGAAACAGCCCGACCCTTTTCTTGGAGAATATTTTCAATGGCTGGCGGAAAGGATCGATGAACGAATGCGATTGAATCCACGTAAGCCATTTTATTTGAATAATACACCTGTTTAAACATAAAAGATGTGCGGGTGGAATTTGTAATCCAGCAGTTTGAATTCTTATTTTATAAAATGATTCAGGACTCATGGATCTGGCAACATATTATTTTTATTTAAACTTCGATCGTCCGATGGTTTCTGTTTGAATGGCATTTTATTAAAATTTGCTAAATTGGTGTTCAATAACTAACTCAAAAAAAATCCATTCATGGCAAAAAAAAGTATTGTATTTGTACATGGGCTATGGATACACGCCAGTTCCTGGCAACCCTGGATGGATTTTTTTAATCAGCATGGTTACCAGACCCTGAACCCCGGATGGCCGGGCGATTCAAAAACAGTTGAAGAATGCCGGGCCAATCCACAGGCCATTGCCAACAGGGGTGTAGCTGAAATCGCGGACAATTATGCTAAAGTAATTGCGACACTCGGTGAACAACCCATTATCATCGGACATTCATTTGGTGGCCTTCTTGCACAGATCATATTGAGTCGTGGAATCGCATCTGCCGGGATTGCCATCGATCCCGCTCCTATAAAAGGAGTATGGCAGTTGCCTTTTTCAGCACTCCGGGCATCATTCCCTGTGCTGGGTAATCCTTTTAATTTAAAAAAAGCCATCTCCCTCACATATAACCAATTCAGATATGGTTTTGCCAATGCGGTTCCCGAGGAAGAAGCAAAAGAACTTTATAACCGTTGGACAATTCCTGCTCCTGCCCGCCCGCTTTTCCAGGCTGCGACGGCAACTTTCGCGGGCTCTGAAACAAAAGCAGACACTGCCAACAGCACCCGGGGTCCCCTTTTGATCACTGGTGGTGAAAATGATCATATTGCTCCGCCCATATTGGGCCAGGCATCCCTAAAAAAATATGATTCATCTGTGGTTACAGATTTCAAATTGTTCAAGGGGCGCGGACATTCACTTATCGTCGATCATGGTTGGAGAGAAGTGGCGGAGTATTCACTTGCGTGGCTGAATAGGAATGGATTTTGATGAAGCGACAATTCTATCATACCGAATCCTAATATTCCTTTTCCATTTCCTTTATATTTTCTCTCAATGCTTCCAGGTGTTTGCCAAAACCGGATTGGAACAATTTCCCGGCCAGGTAATAACCGGACGGAACAAGCAGAATAATCAGGACGATTAGCGTCGGAACGGCAAGCGGCTTATTCATAAATGATTCCAGCGAATGACCTGATGTTATTACACCCCCCAGCATAAATCCTCCTGCGGCACAGAATGGATAGATAATTAGCCATGACCTCCGCTGTGTAAGCATCCAGCCGGTAATGGACCGCTCGTGTCTCTTCAGTTCGTTCAGCAGGGAATCAACAGAAGAAATACGGGTATTAATTTTTTTATACTCCTGGTAAGTTTTGTACAGAGTCCATAGCGACAGTATTAAAATAATGGAAAATATGGTTTTTAATTGCCAGGCTCTGTAATAAAATACAATAGCACAATACATCGCACAAATAGAGACGGCCCAGGCCATATTTTTCAAAAGGTTTTTCCTGATTTTCAGAAGCGGGTTATTGGACGAAAGCCCGGTTACAGCCGACGGAGTTAACAGCGAAGACAAATCATCATCTGACTGTTCATTGATCCGGTCCCAGTTTTTTTCGATACTCATATATTATTATTTAAAAGGTCAGCCAGTTGTTTCTTAATGCGGTGGAGTTTGACAGAAAAGCCAGGCCTGCAGAAGTATCTCCTGGTAGAGATCTTTTTTTTCCTCGATGTCATTGGCATACAGGCCTACCAGTTTAAAGATAATGCCCTGATTTTGCCTGACCTGCTCTAAAAATTCAGTTTCGCTCACGTTGGTTTTTTGTTCGGGGAAACGAGTGCCTTTATCTATCAAATTAACAAAAATGCAATACGAATCCTGTCTATTAGTTGCAGAACGCCGACATGAATTACAAAGCGGTAAAAATAAATTCGGAATTCGGAATGTACTCAAATGTGCTGGTGACAAATGCTGATAAAAAGGCCTGGAAACGGCATTATCGAAGGTTCATTCACATTGAAAACACGACCGGCGATCAGAAATATGTTAAATTTGGAGAAACCTATTATCAGCCTATCCAGCAGAATGGGAAAAGCGTATACGAAATGGTTATCGTGAAACAGGATAAATGATGCTTTTTGAATGCAGCATGGTTGAGTGATCTTCCAAAATTATTATATGAAATCAGTTGCATCATTTATTGTCCTGGCCATGCTCTTTACAAATTGTTATGCCCAGGATAACCATCCTACAGATGTAAAAATAGCACCCTGGTATGTCGACCGGTTCAGGGTGTCAGCTGGATTTTTCGTACCGATAACCAATACAGATTTAACCGTCGGTGTAAAAGGGGGAATTGCAGGTACTCCAATAAATCTGGAGAAAGATTTGGGGTATGGCAGTACCCAATTGACTTTCCTAGCCAATTTCCAATGGCGGATCTCCCGCAAGTCCCGACTGAATCTCAACTATTATAATATCCCAAGGAGTGCAACCCATACCCTGAAAAGAGATATTACTTTTAAAGACTCTACCTATCATGTAAATTCATCCGTAAATACTTTTTTTAATACGGCCATCTACCAGATATCCTATGGTTATGCAATTCTGTCGAAACCAAATTACGAATTGGGAATTATGATTGGGACCCATTTGGTAGGTGGTAAAGCCGGCATATCATTGAACGGGACGAATGGCGGTGTTTCGGCCAGTACTGACTTTGGATTCACCGCGCCCTTGCCGGATTTAGGTATCTGGGGAGGATATACATTCAGTGACCGGTTTGCCGTAAACCTGGATCTGGATTATCTTTCGTTAACGATCAATAATATTACCGGAAGTATTCTTGCATATAATCTCCTCTTCATATACAGGGCAATGGATAAGCTGGACATTTCGCTCGGATATTCGGGATTGAATTTTAAAGTGGACGCCGTTAAGAAAGGTGTTGAAGGCAGTTTCAAATGGGGCTATAATGGGCCCGCCCTGGGTGTGACCTATGCCTTTGGTAAGACTTCCTGGAAGCATTAATATTATTTTCAAAAAATTCAGGACTTATTGTTGGCAGAGCTGGTATGAATCCGGTTGTCCCTGAAAAATCGTAAATTAGTTATTTCATTTAACGGACATAAAACTCGATCATATGAAAAAGTATTTATTGATGGCGGGATTGTTTTTATCCATTACGGTATTGGCTGCTGACAAAGGCACCTGGACCGGTTATATCAGTGATGCACACTGCGGTGCAAAGGGAAATAATGACGGGCATGCTTCATGCGCCAAAAAATGTGTGAAAGAAGGATATGCACCTGTGTTTGTGGTTGGTGAAAAAGTATATGCAATCAGTGATCCCAAGAAAGTTTCCAAATATGTAGGTGACAAAGTGACGATCACCGGAACCATTACGGGTGATACGATCGATATCGAAAAAGTCACCAAATAGGTAAGATTTTGGCCGCCTGATTTATTCTATCAGGAATGAAGCTTCCAGACCGGTATCAGGGAGTCATAGTGGAATATTGCGCTGAGTAGAATGTGGAAAATGGTGTAAGTTGACCAGATGAGAAGATAAGCGATTACCATTTTGCGTGGTACTCTTAGGAAATACCAAAGCATAATAATATCAAGAAAAACAGGCGCGGCAATGACTGCCCACCCCGGTGCACCCAGGCCTTCCACCGTATATCCCAGCAGGCATACGAAACATCCGATAGCAAATGCCGCAAAGATGTATAATTTCTTACTAACGATACTAAGGCCTATTGACCAGGCTAAGGCAGTAAAAAAAATAGCAATATCAAGTAGAATGACCGGCGGCGGTGTATGAGGCATGATTTCTTATTTTGATTTTTTTTCTAAGTGGGTAACTCTTGTTTATAGTTATTGGTATTATCGTCTTGTCCTTTTGCGATAAATGCCATAAGAACCATCACAAAAATGAATAAGAATTTCATCAGATTATTTGCCTTGGGGTTATACTTATATTATAATTCCAAAAGTCGTTTATTAAGTTACTAATTTAGTATACACCTTATTCTGAAAATTTATTTCTTAAACCAGAATATTCAAGACATGCTTCTTCTTCGAATTTACCGCTTAGGAATTCCTTCTTGAACTGGCTGCCCATTCCATATCGTTTTCGGGTTCTGGTCATGCTTTGCTCGCTTACCACGCTCACTTATCTGGACCGCATCTGTATTTCCATCGTAGGTGTTCGTTTGAAAGCAGATTTGCATCTCAGCAATGAACAATTTGGCTGGGTGCTGGCGGCGTTTGCATTGGCCTATGCCATTTTCGAAATTCCCTCCGGCATGCTCGGCGATCGGATCGGTCCGCGAAAAGTATTTATCCGGATTGTTTTATGGTGGTCTCTATTCACTGCGCTTACAGGACTCGTGAATGGCCTGATTGCCCTGCTTATCGTTCGTTTTCTTTTTGGAGTGGGCGAATCCGGGACATACCCTAACAGTATCCTTGTTGTATCGAGATGGTTTCCCCTGGTCGAAACCGGCAAAGCATTATCCTGGGTGGGTATTGGATCACAATTGGGTGCGGCCATCGCTCCGCTGATTATCGTACCTATAGCGGCTGTATACGGATGGCGGATGCCGTTTTTTGTGATCGGCTTTATTGGTCTTATCTGGGTTTGGATTTGTAAATCCTGGTTCCGTGATTTTCCAACACAAATGAAGTCGATGCCTGGTACAGAAAAGAAATTGATTGAAAAATCCTGCCGTCACAGGGATGCGCAACACCTGGTGCCCTGGAAACTGATTTTCCGTAACAGTACGCTATGGCCACTCATGCTCATGTATTTCTGTTGCCAGTGGGCTAATTATTTTTTTGTAGCCTGGATGCCGGTTTATCTTCAGGAAGGACGTGGATTTTCGGAATATTCAATGAAGATGATTACCTCCGTTCTTTTCATCGTTGGTATAACCGGTTTTCTTGCGGGCGGAGCGGCGGGGGACTGGTTTCTAAAACATAAAGGATTAAAAATTGGAAGGAGGCTTACCGGCATGCTGGGTCTCGGTGCGTGTGGTTTTTTATTATTGATGGCTGCGGTTTCTTCCAGCAATACTATCACGGCTTCCTGCCTGATCGGAGCCAATTTTTCTTTTTCCTTCGGTGTGATGGTCTCTTATGCTGTATGCGCTGATATTGGCAGAAACAATGCAGGTACTGTTACAGGAGCGATGAATTTTTTCGGGCAGATGGGCGCTTTTTTTCTTGCCATCATATTTGGAAAGATCGTGCAGGTTACGCATCAATTTGATTATCCATTATACCTGCTGGCCATTGTACTGTTTTCGGGATGCCTGCTATGGCTGGCAATAGATCCGGAAAAGCCGCTTCCTGTCATGGAAGCAGGTAGTCTTCCTCAGCTATAAACTGAAAATCCAGTCAGGAAAATGGCCTGTCAATTGAAATGGCAGGTTGTGAAAACCATTTCGGGCCGGATTCGGTCATAAAAACGCAGTCTTCCATACGGACTCCAAATTCGCCGGGAAGCGAAATCGTGGGTTCGATACTGAAGCACATGCCGGTCTGCAAAGGAAGCTGATTGCCTTTTACCATATTACCCCATTCATGTCCGTCCATTCCAATACCATGGCCCGTGCGGTGCGGTAATCCGGGTAGTTTGTATCCGGGTCCGAAACCTGCGTCAGTTATCACTTTGCGGGCTGCAGCATCCACTTGTTCACATGGATGATCAATGCGGGCGGCCGCGAATCCGGCTGCCTGGGATTTTAGTTCAAGGTTCCAGATTTCGAGCTGCCGTTTGGATGGTTCAGATCCGAATACAATGGTCCGGGTGATGTCTGAACAATATCCTTCAACTTTACAACCACAATCCATCAATACAATATCCCCCTTTTTCAAATGCTGCGGTTTGATGCTGCCGTGAGGAAGGGAGGAGGCTTCACCGAAAAGAACGAGTGCAAAATCCGGTGTGGCTCCCATTTCCTCGTGTGACTTATTGATGATTGCTGAAACCTGATCAGGCGTTATCCCTTCTCTCAGGTTGCTGATTCCGGTTTTCATTGCTGCAACCGTTATGTCACTCGCTCTCTGTAACAAGGCGAGTTCGGCGGGCGATTTGATCAGGCGGCAGGGAATGGTTACCGGGTCACCGCTCACAAATTCCATATGGGGCGCCGCTTTCCGGATCCCGTCAAAAATAAAGAAGCGTACTCTTTCTTCAATACCTATTTTACCATTCTTTATTCCTGTTGTATGGAGGGCCTGGGCGATCCGATCATACGGACTTTCTTCTTCCTGCCAAATAAAAACTTCGTTTCCGACGATCATCAATTCCCGAAAACGATTTTCTTCAAATCCCGGGCAGACGTAAAAAATTTCACCGATCGCCGGAATTACTGCGACCATCGTGCGTTCGCTCGGCCACCAGGAAATACCGGTAAAATATTCCAGAGATGTTCCGCTCTCCAAAATAAGCGCCCCCATCTTATTTTGCAAGAGGAGCCGTTGTGCCCGTACTATTCTTTCTTTTCTCTCTCCAGGTGAGATGGGCAAGATCGGAGGGGTCACAGAATTGATTTTGTCACTGGCCGTTTCCCTGGCAATTTTTTCCGCGGCGTGAATGGATTGTAATCCTATTGATAAACCAGTTCCCGCTGCGAGCGTGGAGAGCCGGATAAAATTTCTTCTCTTCAGATTCAAAAATTTAATTTTTTATAATGAACTTTTGATAGTCTGAAGGTAATATTATTTGACGGCGCAGCCATCCGGTTGTAAATAAGTTGGCAGGGAAATTATAAAAGCGGGAGAAAGGGATTTTATTTAAAGGAATACCGAATCAGTTTGAAGGATTGATTACCGGGAAATGCTTCCAGGTACCAGGAATTCCCGACATTTTCAATCGTATATAAGAAACCGACCTCCAGGGTAGTCGTATCATTGACTGGTATTGATTTTTCTATAACTATTCTGTGCGCAGAGTCAGGAATGTCCTCAATTTTCATGGTAGCAAGTGTTGAATCAAAGACAGGTAGCGGAGCCTTTCCGATATGTACGGTGAATTGAATATTTTTCCTGTCACCCGAAAAATTTTCATTGGTAAAAAGCTCAAATCGGACTTTTCGTTCTGAAGGCGGGGTGCCCGGATTGTTGTTGCCATAGGGAACGGATTGATATTTATTACAGGATGCCAGTGATAAAATGCTGATAAATGCTAAACTTAAATATGTTTTCAACCTGTTGATTTTTATTTCTGTGAGTAAGATTTGAACGTACATTTGAAATATTCGTCTATAAAAACGGCAACGAAAATATGAAGCGCGTAATAGGGCTAACGGATGCCTTTCCGAATGGCGCTGACTGTTTTTCAAACGGGGAAATTTTTTGACCTTGTATTGCCGGCTACCGGTGATATCCTGAAATCCCTTCAACTATCATCATGAAGAAATGCCTGCCGGTATATTCGGTAATTTGGTCAATTATTTTGTTTCACTGCCGGTTCCTGTAATATCCGGCAATAATCTGCCGGCTTCTATTGTCCTGGGATTACAGATTGGTTTTACTTTTAATTAACTTCAGGTGCCTGCAATTCCTGCGTAATTTTGAATTATGACTCACCGAAAATGCTGAAGCTTCCCGTTTACCTCGATAACAATGCCACTACTCCCTGCGATCCACGGGTGCTGGAAGCGATGTTGCCCTGGTTTACTGAAAAGTTTGGAAATGCTGCCAGCAACAGCCATTTTTATGGATGGGAAGCGGAAGAAGCCGTGAAGATCGGAAGGGAGCAGGTAGGCTCCCTGATTGGGGCAGAGCCAAGGGAAATCATTTTTACCTCGGGTGCTACTGAATCTGATAATCTCGCGCTTAAAGGGGTTTTTGAATTGTATGCCGGGAAGGGAAATCATATCATCACAGTCGGAACAGAACATAAAGCAGTTTTGGATACCTGTCATGAATTGGAAAAAAGAGGTGGGCATGTCAGCTATCTTACGGTGAACCGGGAAGGATTTATCAGCCTGGATGCATTGGAAGAAGCGATTACTGCCCGCACAATCCTGATATCCGTCATGTATGCCAACAATGAGACAGGTGTTGTTCAACCTATCCGTGAAATTGCCGCCATCGCCAAAAAACATAATATCTTTTTTTTCACCGATGCCACACAGGCTGTGGGAAAAATACCCGTAAATGTTATACGGGACGGTGTTGATCTAATGGCATTCAGTGCACATAAACTTTACGGTCCAAAGGGTCAGGGTGCACTTTATGTGCGCCGCAAAGATCCAAGAGTGAGACTGCATGCCCAAATGAATGGTGGTAATCACGAAATGGGTTTTCGGAGTGGCACTTTAAACGTTCCGGGAATCGTAGGCTTTGGCAAATCTTGTGAACTCGCTGCCGCAAATCTGTCCACTGAAAGCAATTCCATTTCATCTTTAAGAAACCACCTGGAGGACTCCCTATTGTCCTTACCTGGAACGATACGAAATGGCCCGGCCGCCAATCGACTTCCGCAGGTTACTAATCTCCGATTTGCACATTGCCGCGCCAGCGATCTGATGACGCGCCTGAACAGACATATTGCCGTTTCCTCCGGATCCGCCTGCAGTTCAGTGTCTCCTGAACCAAGTCATGTGCTGATCGCTATGGGACTTACAGAGAAGGAAGCACATAGTTCCATACGTTTCAGTTTGGGCAGATTTACTACAAAGGACGAATTGGAATATGTTATCCCGAAGATCAGGGAGGAGTTGGAGAAACAGCGTACGGTCCTATTTAAGGATTAATAATTTATTTAGGGGATATCACTGTTCAACCATTATTATTTCAGTAAATTACAGTACTGCTAAGCCATACTTGAAATTGGAATTATAGTCGGGTCAAATTTAAACACCAGCCTGTGTGCAGGAACGATTGCAAACCCAAAAAGTCCATTCACCAAAACCGGGTTGCCGGTATGTGGAGTGGCTTACTGCTGCTCCTGGTGCCCAAATGCCCGTTTTGTTTTATGGCATTTTCTCCTGTTCTGGTACTATGCGGAGAAACCGGCACAGAACATAGCACGCGTATTTTTTACTCAACAACCACCCTGCTCGTTTCAGCCATTTTTTGTTTAACCGCTTTGCTCAGCATCATCCTCTATTACCGGCCCGGATCAGGAAAATACGCACTCCTGTTTGTACTTGCGGGAATTCTCGCCGTTTTAACAAGTGTGACTGCAATAGGTGGGACACCGTTATATTATTTAGGCGCCGTGTTGGTATTGACAGGGCTGCTGCGCAATAGCGGGCTATGGAACAATTTCGCTTTTAAGGCGCCTGGTTTAGTCAACTGATTTTTCAGAAACATAAAACAATATGTATGATTCCCCAATCCTTTCAGTACGAATCGCCCGGCACGATAGCTGATGCCATTTCCCTGTTGCAGAAATATGGAGACGAGGCCAAAATTCTGTCGGGCGGCCATAGCCTGATCCCCATGATGAAACTTCGCTTTGCGACGCCGGAATACCTGATCGATATAAATAACATTCCAGGTCTTTCCTATATCCGGGAAGAAAAAGGACTTATGAAAATCGGTGCTCTTTCGAGGGAGGCTGAAATAGAACATTCAGAACTTCTAAAGAAGCACTTTCCCATTTTTACTGACGTCACTAAATTGATAGCTGATCCCCAGGTACGCAACCGGGGCACAATCGGAGGGAACCTGGCGCATGGAGATGCAGCCAATGATCATCCGGCGGCCATGTTGGCTATGCGGGCAACGGTAATCGCTACGGGTGCCGGTGGAAGCAGGTCCATTCCAATTGATGAATTCTTTTTTGGTTTTTATTCTACTGCTTTAAAGCCGGATGAAATACTTACCGAGATTCAAATTCCCATTCCGCCCTCAGGCACGGGAAGTGCTTATCACAAACTGGAGCGCAAAGTGGGCGACTATGCCACTGCGGGTGTGGCTGTTCAGTTAACGGCAGACGGAAAAGGGATATGTACTGCGATTGGTATTGGTCTTACAAATGTGAATCCCACACCATTGCGTGCTTCCAGATCGGAACAGGCACTTTTGGGCAAGCCTTTGAATGAAGCAAATATCGCGGAGGCAGCAAAATTTGCATCGGAAGACTGCAGTCCGTCTACCGACTTAAGGGGAAGTGAAGAATATAAACGAGCCATGGTGGCTGTTTTGCTGAAGCGAATGGTTGGAAAAGCGTTCGAGCGGTCCATATCTAAATAAATTCCAGACCTGGTAAAAAATTAAGCTCATTCAAAAAATACGATCTATGAATAAGACGATAACAGTAACTGTAAATGGTGTACAACAGGTGCTGGAAGTGGAGCCACGCACCCTGCTGGTGCATATGATCCGGGAAATCCTGAACCTGACAGGAACTCATATTGGCTGTGATACCAGTAACTGTGGTGCCTGTACCATTTTACTCGATGGCAAGTCGGTTAAATCATGCACGATCCTGGCAGTCCAGGCAAATGGTAAATCCATCACCACCATTGAAGGAATCTCTACAGAAGGAGAACTAAATCCGTTACAGGAAGGGTTCAAGGAAAACCATGGATTGCACTGCGGATTCTGTACACCCGGCATGATCATGCGTGCCACGGAACTGCTTGCGGATAACCCCGATCCGACTGAAGAAGAAATCCGCTGGGGCATTTCCGGAAACCTCTGCCGTTGCACAGGATACAATAATATTGTGAAAGCTGTTCTGTATGCCAGCGCTAAAATGAGGGGAGTACCAACAGCATCCACCGAACCGGAATTTGTATAACAGATTTTATAACCGAATTCAATTTTTTATATGATACAATGTAAAACATCCAAGGAAATCAGTGGCATGGGTCATTCCATGAAAAGGAAAGAAGATGTACGCTTTCTTCATGGGAAAGGTCACTATATCGATGACCTTAAACTGCCCGGCATGCTGTATATGGATATTACGAGGAGCCCCTATGCCTATGCGAAAATCAAAAGCATCGATATTTCGGAAGCGATGAAAGTTCCGGGTGTGGTGGCTGTAGTAACCGGAAAGGATCTGGAAAAATACAACCTGCATTGGATGCCTACCCTGATGTCGGACACGCAGATGGTATTACCCACCGATACAGTCATGTATCAGTCCCAGGAAGTGGCAGCCGTGATTGCGACCAGCCGTTATGCCGCCAGGGACGGACGCGAAGCGGTGAAAGTAGAATATGAAGTGATGAAGCCCGTGATGGATCCTTATAAAGCGATGGATAAGGATGCACCTGTACTCCGCAGTGACAAGCCGGGTAAAAAAGACAATCATATCTGGCACTGGGAAGCTGGCAACAAGGCCGCAACAGATAAAGTTTTTAGCGAAGCTGAAGTGGTAGTGAAACAGGATATGTATATCCCCCGTATTCATGTTGTTTCCATTGAAACTTGTGGTTGCGTGGCCGATTACGATAAAGTGAACAACCATCTTACCATGTATATGACCACTCAGGCTCCTCACGCAATCCGCACAGTAATTGCACTGGTGGCGGGACATGTGGGACTGACAGAAGAAAAGATCCGTGTTGTATCTGCTGACATAGGTGGCGGCTTCGGAGGCAAAGTACCTGTTTATCCCGGTTATGTGATAGCTATTGCCGTTAGTTTCCTAACAGGAAAGCCGGTAAAATGGATTGAAGACAGAAGTGAAAACCTGCAGGCTGATTCCTTCGCGCGCGATTATCATATCACGGCTGAAATGGCGGGCACAAAGGCCGGTAAAATTTTGGCTACGCGGTTCAAAGTTCTTGCGGACCATGGATATACTGATGCAGCAGCCAACCCATCCAAATTTCCCCTGGGTCTGTTTTCAATTGCTACCGGATCATATGATTATAAAGCATCCTATATAGAATCCGACGCTGTTTATACCAACAAACCTCCGGGGGGCGTGGCCTATCGTTGTTCATTCCGGGTGACGGAGGCGGTGCATGCTATTGAACGTATCACCGACCGTTTCGCATTTGAAATCGGCAAGGACCCCGCTCAGTTGCGGATGGAAAATTTTATTAAGAAGGAGGACTTTCCCTGGAAATCACCTACGGGCTGGATATACGATAGTGGTGATTATCACGCCGGACTTAAAAAAGCCATGGAAGCGATTGGTTATGATGCATTGCGAAAAGAACAGGTAGCGAAAAGGAAAAATGGTGAGCTGATGGGAATTGGTATTTCTACTTTTACCGAGATTGTCGGTGCCGGGCCGTCTAAGGACTTCGATATACTAGGCATTAAGATGTTCGACAGTGCTGAAATCAGGGTGCATCCAACCGGCAAAGCCATTGCACGATTCGGTACAAAGTCCCAGGGACAGGGTCATGAAACTACCTATGCCCAGATCATTGCGGAAGTGCTGGGCATCCCGGCTGCCAATATCCAGATAGAAGAAGGGGATACGGATACAGCGCCCTATGGACTCGGGACATATGCCAGCCGTAGTACTCCCACTGCCGGCGCTGCCGCAGCAGTTGCTGCCAGAAAACTGGTAGACAAAGCGCGTAAAATTGCTGCCTATCTGCTGGAGGTAAGTGAAGACGACCTGGATTGGGAACCCGGAAAATTTTCGGTAAAGGGTGCCCCGGAAAAATCAAAAACCATTCAGGAAATCGTATTTGCGGCTTATACTAACCATCCCCAAGGTATGCAGGCTGGATTTGAAGCGACACATTACTATGATCCGCCAAATCTGACATTTCCCAGTGGGGCTTATATATGTGTTGTCGATATCGATAAAGAAACTGGCAATATCCATGTGCGTCGTTTTGTTGCCATCGATGACTGTGGTAACATCATCAACCCTATGATTGTTCAGGGCCAGGTGCACGGCGGACTGACTCAGGGTCTTGCGCCGGCGATGTACGAAGAATTGATCTATGATGAAGACGGGAATATCCTGAATGGCACGCTGATGGATTATCTGGTTCCCACGGCTATCGAATCTCCCAAGTGGGAAACGGGTCATACGGTTACACCCTCACCCCATCACCCAATAGGCGCTAAAGGAGTAGGCGAATCGCCGACTGTGGGATCGCCCCCCGCGATCGTAAATGCTATCGTGGATGCACTGTCACCGTATGGTATAAAACATATGGATATTCCGGTCACGCCATTCAAAGTCTGGAAGGCGTTAAAAGAAAAGGGAGTTGTTTAATTCCTGACATTGGTATTCGTAGACCGAGCTTTTTTCCCGCTGTCAGGTGATACAGCGAAATAAGAAGCTTTTCATGTTCAACAAAAATCGAAGAATTTATGACAACGTCAATAACCAAGACTTTTGAAGTGGATTCAACCGCAGAAGAAACCTGGGCACATCTTAGCGACCCTGAAAAAGTAGTCATATGTGTGCCGGGTGCTTCATTAACAGAAAAAGTGGACGAAAATAATTATAAAGGAGAAGTGGAACTCAAATTTGGGCCCGTAAAGGCTAAATACGCGGGCCTTATCAATTTCACGGAAAGAGATGCTGCTAAGCGTAAAATGGTACTCAGGGGAACCGGCACCGATAGTAAAGGAAAAGGGGGTGCCGAAATGAAGATGGAGGGAAACCTGTCTCCGAAGGGAAGAGGTACTGAAGTAACAGTTACTATGGAATTGAATATTACCGGCATGCTTGCACAATTCGGTTCAAGGATGATCAACGACGTAACGGACCAGGTGTTTAAACAGTTTGTGAGCAATTTCAAAAACCAATTGGAAGGCAGGGAAGTGGATAGTAAACTGCATACCGGTTCTATTGTAGGAAATGTTGTAAAAGGAATTTTTGGAAATAAATAAAATACGGTGCATTCTTTTGACAATCCACACCAGATTATTGAGGCGCTTGACAGGAATCAATATATAGCAGAGGAGGAATTCGCAACTGCCCTGTACCTGTTATTGAAACTACATAAACCCTTGTTGCTGGAGGGTCCGCCCGGAGTGGGCAAAACTGAAATAGCGCCGGTGCTGGCAAATTTACTGGAGACTGAGCTGATCCGACTGCAATGTTATGAAGGTCTGGATGTAAATGCTGCTGTGTACGAATGGAACTATCAGAAACAATTATTGGGTATACGTCTGCAGGAGAGCAGCGGACTTTCCATCGAAGAAAAAGAGAAACATATTTTTGGACATGATTACCTGCTGGAACGCCCGCTTTTGCGATCTATCCAGGCTCCCCATCGGCCGCCGGTATTGCTGATTGATGAGCTGGACAGGTCGGATGAAGAATTTGAAGCTTTCCTGCTGGAGTTATTGTCAGCGTTCCAGATCAGTATTCCTGAAATCGGCACAATTAAGGCTAAACATAAACCATTCGTGATTCTCACATCGAACCGGACCAGGGAGTTGAGCGATGCACTCAAAAGAAGATGTCTTTACCATTGGATAGATTATCCGGATCTGGAAAAGGAAATGAGGATTGTAAAAAAACACCTGCCGGGCATTGAAGAAAATCTGCTAAAACAAATCGTATACGCGGTGCAACAATTCCGTCAGCGAAAATTGAATAAGACACCTGGCGTATCGGAAACCATCGACTGGGCGGAATCGCTGCTGGCTTTGGGATACCGGGAATTGAACAGTACCGCATTAGACAAAACACTGGGATGTATTTTAAAATCAGCAGAAGATATCACCCAGATAAGGGCAGAAAGAGCGGATATATTTTTATAAGAATAAAATAAGGATGAATCAATATTTGCACTGGGTTTTTACCGGGTTTTTATGAAACAACAGGCATATTCAACAACAAACATCACTGAAAGCATCGTGGCATTTGCGCAGTTTGTGCGAAGTCATGGTCTGAATGCAGGAATTCAGGAAACACGCGACGCCCTGGAATCTGCTGAGAGTGGATTGCTTGCACACCGCGGCCAATTCCGTGCTGCATTGAAAGCGATTTTCTGTCATTCACCGGATGACTGTAGGTTATTTGAAAAGCTATTTATTTTGTATTGGGATACAAACCCGATCGATCTGGAGGAAATAAAAAGTAAAACATCCGTGCGGGGAGTAGTGGAAAAAAAAGCAAATGCCTCACTGGTCATGCTGGGAAAAGGAAGAGCAGAAGAAACTGAGGAAGGAAGAAGCATCAGCGGAGCCAGTGAAACTGAACGTTTAAAGAAGACTGATTTTTCAAGTCTTGGAAACCGGGAAACCGGGATGCTGGAAGAAATCGCCCGCAAACTTTTCCGCCAGATGGCCGTGCGGCTAAGAAGAAGGATGAAGGATAATCTTCATGGCGGGCAGGTAAACCTCCGCCGCACAATCCGCAGAAGTATTGGCTTTGGAGGTGAGCCTTTTGATCTGTTGAGGAGAACTCAACGCCCAAAAAAGCCAAGGCTCATCGTGCTGCTTGATGTAAGCGGATCGATGGACAAATACAGTTATTTCCTGTTATTGTTTATTTGCGCCCTGCGCGAAAATTTCAGGCAGCTGGAGGCTTTTATTTTCAGCACGACGCTTATCAGGATCAGTAAGGCCCTGCGACCCGGCAGCATTGACCGGGTGCTGTCAATTATCTCGGAACAGTCGGATAACTGGTCCGGTGGAACCCGCATCGGGGCCAGCCTGCAAATATTTAATGAAAAATACGGAAGAGAATTGTTGAATGGTTCACCGACTATTATCATCCTGAGCGACGGACTGGATACGGGTCAGCCGGCGCTGCTGTCAGAAGAACTGAAAAAAATGAATCGCCGGACAAGAAAAATTATCTGGCTGAATCCCCTGAAGGGAACCCGGGGATACGCGCCTACAGCGAGTGGCATGCAGGCGGCACTACCGGAGCTGGATGAATTCCGGTCGGCAAATAATCTAAACTGTTTACTGGAACTAGAAAATCTTTTAGCATATGCTTGAAAAATTCCTGGAAAAATCGCAGGAGCTCAATAAAAACAATGAGCCATTTGCCATTGCGCTGGTTGTTCGAAGTGAGGCGCCGAGCAGTGGCAAGACCGGTGACAAAGCTGTAATCAATAAATTCGGTGAGATTTCCGGGTGGATCGGCGGCGGCTGTGTAAAATCCATCATAATCAAAGAAGCCGAAGACGCCATGAAGAACGGCAGGCCGAGGTTGGTAAAAATTGGCAATTCCCTGCCCTCAGTCAAAACGGATGGTGTCGCTGAATATAAAATGACCTGTCACAGTGAAGGCACGGTGGAAATTTATATCGAGCCGGTCCTTCCACAACCACACCTGATTGTCATGGGAAATTCAGCCATTGCCCGTGCCTTAATGAAATTGGGAAGGGATACAGGTTATCGCATTACGGCCGTAGCTCCCGATGTGAAACCCGGTAACTTTGAAAAAGTAGATGAGCTGATTACCCAGCTTAATCTCCAGCAGGTGAAAACAAGTCGTGCTTCTTTTATCGTAGTTGCGACACAGGGAGAGCAGGATGAAAAAGCGCTTGAACAGGCTTTGTCGAAAACTTCAGCCTATGTCGGATTTGTGGCGAGCAGAAAAAAGAAGGCGCAGGTAATGGATTTTTTACTGCAGTCAGGCCTGGATCAAAATAAAGTGGACAGCATTCATTCGCCGGCTGGTATCGACATTAATGCCAAAACGCCCGAACAGGTGGCTATTAGTATCCTTGCAGAAATCATACAGATTCAAACAATGCTGCCTTCAGCATCCGGATTCACTAAATATGATGAAACCAGGGAAGAGGCAGGCAAGCCAAAGTTTTATATCAATCCGGTTTGCGGGGTACCGGTGGATGTAAAAAATCCGAAGCATGTGATTGACTACAAAGGAGAGCTCATATATTTTTGTTGTGATGGATGCAAAGTGAAGTTTGAAGCTGAGCCGGAGAAATATATGGTAAAAGAAAAAGTATAATTGATGAAAGAGATCAGGGATATCATAAGAGCCTATGGCGAAGCACAGAAAGAAGGACTTCAGTCTGCGCTGGCGACAGTTGTAAGCCTGGATGGTTCTTCTTACCGCCGCCCGGGCGCGAGAATGCTGGTTACGGAAGAAGGCCGGATGACTGGTGCGATCAGCGGCGGATGCCTTGAAGGAGATGCCTTACGCAAAGCATTGCTGGTGATGAGCCAGCAACAGGCTAAGCTGGTTACCTATGATACCAACGACGAGGAAGATCTCACACTGGGTGTTCAACTTGGTTGCAACGGCATTATCCATATTTTGCTGGAACCGGTGAATCCCAATAACTCATTTAACCCGATAGAACTCCTAAAGAAATTGAATGCCAAACGGCAAAAATCGGTGCTGGTAACATTATTCAACCTGGAAAATAAAAATGGAAAGCAGCCGGGAACCAGTCTTCTGCTTGAAGAAGACGGCAGTATAAGTGGCGATCCGGAAGATTTGCTGTTGAAGAAAGCAGTTCTGGCAGACGCGGAAAGGGCTTTTAGCAGACAACAATCGTTGTCAGGTAAATATAAATCGGCAAATCAAAACTATAGTGCGTTTATTGAATATATTCCGCCGGCTGTTTCTATTGTGATTGTTGGAGCGGGTAACGATGCGCTGCCTATGCTGGCTATGGCAGATGTTCTAGGTTGGGAAGCCAGTATCGTAGATGGCCGCGTCACGCATGCCACAGCCGAACGATTTACTGCTGCCTGCCAGGTACTGGTTTCAAGGCCGGAAAAAGTGTTGGAACAAATCCATATCGATGAGCAAACGGCTTTCGTTTTAATGACCCACAACTATAATTATGATCTGGCCCTGCTTAGTGAACTACTCAAAACGAATGCTGTGTATATTGGAGTCTTAGGGCCGAGGAAAAAACTGGACCGCATGCTGCATGAAATTCAGTCAGGCGGGCAAAACCTGAGCAGGGAAAAGTTAAGCCGGGTGTACGGACCAGTGGGGTTGGATATTGGTGCTGAAACTCCAGAGGAGATCGCACTCTCGGTGATAGCGGAAATTGAGACTGTACTAAGGGGAAAATCAGGACAGTCTCTACGGGGAAAGGGAGAAGTTATTCATCCGCGCCAGGAAGAGACGATGGAGGAAAAAAGGTTAAATTGAAAAAATTTCAGCTGGATCATTGCGCCGTTGTGTTGCTGGCAGCCGGCAAATCGGACAGGCTGGGAACTCCCAAACAAATGCTTGTATACAGAGGCAAAACATTGTTAAGGCGTTCTGTGGAAGCAGCCATGGGTACGGGCCTGGAACCGGTCTTCGTGGTATTGGGTGCCAGTCATTCAACCATGGAAAAAGTACTGGAAGATTTGAAAAGTGTCCGGATTGTCAATAATAAAGGATGGGAAGAAGGTATGGCATCCTCCATCCGATGCGGTGTGGAGGCGGCCATGCGAATGGAGAAAGTGCCGGACGGACTGATTATTATGGTTTGCGATCAGCCCCATGTGAATACGGAATTGCTGCAGTCATTAGTTCTTACTCAGCAAAAAACCGGCATGCCGGTGGTTGCCAGTAACTATCGTGACAATCCGGGTGTGCCGGCGCTCTTTCACAAAAGTTTTTTTAACCGGCTTTTGTTATTGGAGGGAGATACAGGCGCGCGGAAATTGTTGAAGGAAGAGGCCGAATTTGTGTCACTTGTTGATTTTCCCCTTGGAGAAGCAGATATTGATACCATGAAGGATTTTAACGAACTGAAAGAAAAAGGAGAGAAGCGGGATGATGAAAGATAATTACAACCGGGTGCATAATTACCTGAGGATTTCACTGACAGATCATTGT
Organism: uncultured Bacteroidota bacterium; assembly: GCA_963741345.1. GTDB lineage: Bacteria > Bacteroidota > Bacteroidia > Chitinophagales > Chitinophagaceae > Puia. The sequence continues at coordinate 344,885 of CAVUHS010000002.1, read as the reverse complement.
AATCTGCGATGTTTTTATTGTATGCCGGAAGAAGATTATGATTTTGCACCCGCCAGCCGGTTAATGCAGGCGCATGAAGTGGAAACACTGGCTAAAATTTTTGTTGAAAATGGTGTAGACAAAATCAGGCTTACCGGCGGTGAACCCCTGGTACGTAAGGATGCCGGTGATATCATTCAGGCCCTGTCTAAATTACCTGTAAAACTTACGATGACTACGAATGGCACCCGTATCCATGAATTTACAAACCTTCTTCGTGACTCGGGTATCCGGTCGCTGAATGTAAGTCTGGATACGCTACACCGTGAAAAGTATCAGCGTATGACGCGGCGTGATCAGTTTGAACGCGTGATGCAAAATATACGGATGCTGGTCGATGGTGATTTCCATGTAAAGATAAATGTGGTGGTAACCAAGGGTCTAAATGATAATGAGATCAACGATTTCATCGCCTGGACAAAAAATGAACCCCTCGATGTGCGCTTCATCGAGTTCATGCCGTTCAGCGGCAACCGGTGGCGGAGCGACCAGGTGTTCACCTGGCAGGAAATTTTACATCGGGCTGCGGAAACGTACGATATGATTCCATTGGGCCGTGACAATCACGACACATCGAAAAAATACCAGGTGCCCGGCTATGCCGGCAGCTTTGCAGTTATCAGTACCATGAGTGAACCTTTTTGCAGCGATTGCAACCGGATCCGGCTGACTGCCGATGGTAAAATGAAAAACTGTTTGTTTTCAAAAAACGAAACAGACCTGCTCTCAGCTCTGCGCCGTGGAGAGGATGTATTGCCGTTGATTGAACAAAATATAAAAGCCAAAGCCAAAGAGTTAGGTGGTCAGTTCACAAAGGATTTTGAACACCTGAACGCAGAAAGTATTAATAACCGCAGTATGATTGCCATCGGCGGTTGAAACCGGAAAATAAATCTACTGCCAACTCCCGCCAGATCACCTAAAAATGTGATGATGTCCCCGAGAGGTAGTGACAGAACCCCGAAATCCGGGGTAGCAACGGGGACCCAAAGGCGCATCAACGAGGACCCGTCAGGGTAGCATTGGGGGATACATCTGATTGGTTTAAATTTATCTGGCAGCATCAGCAAGAATAAGTACTGACTAATACACATGAAGGATGATTTCAGTAATCGAAGCAAAGAGAATAATTGAGGAAAACAGTACAACTGCCGCACCCGTTCACCTTTCTATCCAGGATGCCGGCGGGCTGGTATTGGCAGACGATTATTATTCTCTCATTGATCTGCCTTCCTTTCCCCAGTCATCCATGGACGGATACGCGTTTATGTATAGCGGTTGGACACCGGGGAAAAGTCTCCTTTTGTCGGGTGAATCGGCAGCGGGGATAAGCAGGGTAACCGCGATTTTACCGGGGGAAGCCCGGCGAATATTTACAGGTGCAGCAGTACCCGAGGGCGCAGATACTGTACTCATGCAGGAAAAATCTAAAACGGAAAATGGAGAACTCCTGGTTACCGATGATAATCTGCGGCCCGGTGACAATGTGCGTCTACAGGGTGCAGAAATAAAAAGAGGAGCACTGGCACTTTCCAAGACAACATTACTAACACCTGCAGCCATCGGATACCTGGCGGGAATCGGCGCTGCTGAAGTTCCTGTATATCCTAAACCTGTTATCAGTATTATTGTAACCGGCAACGAATTACAATTACCCGGACTTCCTTTGGAGTACGGACAGGTATATGAAGCTAATTCCTATTCCTTGTCTGCGGCTTTGAAACAATTTGGAATTGCAGAGGTGGAAAAATATTATTGCAATGACAATCCGGAAAAACTAACCCGTGTTCTGGAGCAGGCATTACAAAATAGTGATCTTGTGTTATTGACCGGTGGTGTAAGTGTGGGCGACTATGATTTTACTTTAAAGGCTATGGGCCGGTGCGGGGTAGAAACGTTATTTCATAGAATAAAACAGCGGCCGGGCAAACCCATTTTTTTTGGCAAAAGGGAAGCCAGGATGGTTTTTGGACTCCCCGGCAACCCGGCATCAGTGCTCACCTGTTTTTACCTGTATGTAATTCCGGTTATAGAAAAATTTATGGGGAAGAAACCGTCGCTGAAAGTAACAACCGCTGTTTCGGGGAGCCTGGTGAATAAGCCGGCGGGTATCAGTTGGTTTTTAAAAGGAAATGTTGAAGAAGGAATTGCCAGGATACTTGAAGCCCAGGAATCTTACCGGCTCAGCTCATTCGCGCGGGCGAATTGCCTGATCCAGCTTGACGAAGATCAAACCATCTGCAATCCGGGCGATCCGGTTAATATTCATCCATTACCTGCTTAACAGACTGACCCATGGATATGATGGCTATTTTTTACCTGTTACTTTTTTTCACCGCATTCCTCTATTCGTCTGTGGGTCACGGTGGCGCCAGTGGTTACCTGGCCCTGATGGCGCTCTTCAATATTGCGCCGGATGTGATGAAGCCCACGGCCCTGCTGCTTAATCTGTTTGTTGCGGGCACTTCTTTCATCCAGTTTTATCGCGGCGGACATTTTAAATGGAATATCTTTTTACCATTGGCACTGGCGTCGGTACCGATGGCTTTTTTGGGCGGTTTAATAACAGTCGATGCGATGGTCTACAAGAAAATGCTTGGACTGTTGCTGCTGATTCCGATCGTAAGGTTCCTTTTTTTCAGAAATATACCAGTCGACCAGCTAAAAAAATCCAGTGTCGGTTTGTCCATAATCATCGGCGCGGGCATCGGATTGCTTTCCGGGATGATTGGTATTGGTGGCGGAATCATCCTTTCGCCGATTATTCTGTTACTGAAGTGGACGGACCAGAAACAAACTGCTGCTATCAGTGCTCTGTTCATTTTTGTAAATTCACTGTCGGGGTTGGGTGGTCAGCTTATTAAGGGGATTCATTTCAGTCCTGATATGATCGCCTATGTGGCCATCGCTTTTGCCGGCGGATTGGGCGGAGCTTATTTTGGCGCGCTGCGATTCCGACAGGATGTTTTGAAATACATGCTTGCTTTTGTACTGATGATGGCTTCCTATAAATTGTTATTTACTCATGCGTAACTACAAAAAGGATAATCTTTAGATATGATCGAAGAAGATACAGACATAAGAATCTTCCTGTTTGGACAACTTTGTGATATCGCGGGCAGCGACAGCCTGCGGTTGAAAGACGTGAAAGACACCGATGAGTTACAGGCAAAACTGATACGGCTATATCCTCGTCTGGCTTCATCGAAATATATCATTGCGGTAGATAAAAAAATGATCAGGGGGAATACACCGATCCGTGAGAACAATGACATCGCATTACTACCACCATTTTCCGGAGGCTGAAGATGCAAAACAAAAAGGCATATGAGCGTTATCATCGTCAGTTAATCCTGAAAGGATTTGGCGAATCAGGTCAGGATAAACTGGCGCGGGCAAGAGTCCTGGTGATTGGCGCCGGTGGATTGGGATGTCCCGCCCTGACATATCTCGCTGCGGCTGGTATTGGAACAATCGGTGTAATAGATGATGATATAGTGGCTCTTCACAACCTGCACCGGCAACCCATATTTAATATGGATGACCTCGGCAAGCCGAAAACAGAAAGAGCCGCCGCCTTTTTACGGCGGCTTAACCCGGACATTTCCGTTCTTCCGTACATACAAAGGATTATGCCGGCGAATGCAATGCAGATTATAAAGGGGTTCGATATAGTCATTGATGGTACGGATAATTTTGCAAGCCGTTACCTGATCAATGACGCATGTGTACTGCTTAATAAACCATTGATCTTCGGAGCTGTTTCACAATATGAAGGACAGGTTTCTGTTTTCAATGTTCCCAGAAAAGATGAAGAGGCGGTCAATTACCGTGATATATTCCCGCAACCTCCTGCTCCGGGTGAAGTGCTGAGTTGTGAAGAAGCGGGAGTTTTGGGCGTATTGCCGGGCATCATTGGAACCATGCAGGCTTCGGAAACGATCAAACTACTGACAGGTATCGGGCAGTCCCTGGCAAATCGTCTCTATATTTTCAATGCACTGAATAACCGGGGGTATGAGTTGATATTACAAAAAAGAATGGATAGCAATTCATTTATCCCTTCGAACGCGGATGCGTTCCGGCAAACTGATTATGAATTTCTTTGCCAAAATGGAAAAAGTGATTTTGATATCGGGGTAGAAGACTTTGAAGAATGGATCAAGTCGGGGAGGGCCCGGGTGATTGACGTGCGGGAATTTGGAGAAGAACCGGTTGCATCAGAATTTGATCATGAGCATATCCCCTTATCACAACTACCTGGAAAATTTCAAATCGGCGATCCGGATACGATAATGTTCTTTTGTCAGTCTGGAATCAGGAGTGCACAGGCGGCCCGCTGGGTATTCGACCGGTATGGGAAAGATAAAAAGATTTACAGTCTGAGCGGCGGAATTTTGAACTATAAGAAAAAACACTCATAGCATGATGGAGAGAAAACCAAAAAATATATTTGTAGATGGTGCAATTACACCTGACTTCATTGCCGACAGAATCGGTGAGCATAGTCATAAAAAAGAAATTGGCGGGCACAGCATTTTTTTAGGACAGGTCAGGTCGGACGAAGCGGGCGAAAAAAAAATCATTGCGATAGAATATACCACCTATCAAGAAATGGCGCTGGAGAAAATGCATGAAATCAGGGAGTCCGTTTTTTCGCGGTATCCGTTAACATGCATGCATGTTTACCATAGCCTGGGCAGGGTGGATGCCGGGGAAATTTGCCTGTTTGTGTTCACTTCTTCCGCACACCGTAAGCCTGCCATCGATGCCTGCAACGAAACGGTGGAAAGGATTAAAGCGGAACTTCCTGTCTGGGGCAAAGAATTATTCGAAGGAGCGGGATACCAATGGAAAGAAAATAAATGAGTTTGGCATCATGCAACTATTCGCCGGCAACCAGTTAAATACAGAACATGGTAAATATTACTGCTAAATCCGACAGCTTACGCCAGGCCATTGCTTCAGCCATTGTAACCGTGTCGAGGCCTGAAACCATAGAAGCAGTATTAAGTGGTCGTGTCCCCAAGGGTGATCCGTTTGAGTTTTCGCGTGCAGCAGGGTTGCTGGCCATAAAAAAAACCAGTGATATGATTCCTGATTGTCATCCGTTGCCCGTGGAATATGCTGCCATTACTTACCGGGTGGAGGGGCTGAGTATTATTATAAATGTTGAAGTGCATACAATCTACAAAACGGGCGTGGAAGTCGAAGCGATGCACGGTGCTGCTATTACAGCGCTGACTATCTATGATATGCTGAAGCCGCTTGACAAAGGCATTGAAATCAGTTCCGTAAGGCTTGAGGAGAAAAAGGGTGGCAAATCGGATATCAAATATAAGTATCCCGATACGGTTCGATGCGCTGTGATCACCTGTTCAGACAGTGTTTCAAAAGGGCTGAATCATGATCTTAGCGGGGACACTGTTATAAAAAAACTGGAGCAACACAAAGTATCAGTTTCTTTCAGGGAAGCCATTGCCGATGATTATGGTACCATCCAGGCAAAAGTGCGGCAACTGGTTTCTGACGGGTATCAGCTAATAGTTTTTACAGGTGGCACAGGTCTGTCGGTGCGTGATGTTACGCCTGATGCCGTATCGGTGCTGATCGAACGCGATATTCCCGGTTTGATGGAGGCTGCCCGCGCGTATGGACAAAAGCGCACCCCTTATGCCATGCTCTCCCGGGGAGTGGCGGGCTTTATAGGTGATACCCTCGTGATCACACTTCCCGGTTCACCACGTGGGGCGGAAGAAAGTATGGATGCAATTTTCCCATACATACTTCATGTATTCCGGGTAAAAGAAGGAGTGAGGCATGATTCATAAAATAATCTTTAGGAAATGAACTAAATTAGCAGTAAAGAATGGGGTACGGTCAGCAGGCTCTTTTTTTTTGACAACACTTATTTTTCTTCGCAGTTTATTTATTAAAAATCAGATATATGGCTTCGATTAATTTAACCGTCAACAATAAACCATACACAGTTGATGTTGACCCCCAAATGCCACTATTGTGGGTGTTGCGTGATGTAATTGGAATGAAAGGAACCAAATATGGATGTGGCATGTCATTGTGCGGCGCCTGTACGGTCCATTTTGATGGCGTCGCAATGCGGTCCTGTACATTACCTGTTTCTGCAGCCGCCGGGGCAAAAAATATAACAACCATCGAAGGCTTATCGGAGAATATTGATCATGTTGTGCAGAAAGCCTGGATTGAATTGCAGGTTCCCCAATGCGGCTATTGCCAGTCCGGACAAATCATGTCTGCTGTGTCTTTGTTACAGACAAATCCCAAACCGACCGATGCTGATATTGATGCGGCGATGATGGGTAATCTCTGCCGTTGTGGTACGTATACACGTATTCGGAAAGCGATTCACCGGGCCGCGGAAATGATGGGTTGATCAGGTTTTGGTTATTCGTGTTCAAATGTTATCACCGTTTTAATCATTTTTTATGTCAGAATCACTCATATCCAGGATAACCAGGAAAAATCGTTCCTCTGCTATTGACCGGCGCAATTTCCTGAAACTGTCAAGCTTCAGCAGTATGGCGCTGGTGCTGGGGGTTTCAGCCAAACCCGGTATAAAAAAGCTGATTGCAGTTAGTGATATAGCAGAATCCTATAAGATCACTCCATATATTTTTATTGAAAAAACGGGGAAGATCACACTGATGAATCCAAAGCCTGATATGGGACAGGGAACTTATCAATCTGTACCGGCATTGATTGCGGAAGAACTGGAAGTGTCTTTGGATGCGGTTTCTATTTTGCAAACCTCGGGAGAATCAGTGTACGGGGAGCAGGTATCCGGAGGCAGCACTTCGGTTCGCATGAATTATTTTTCGCTGCGAAAAGTGGGCGCTTCTGCAAAGGAGATGTTGATTACGGCTGCAGCCGGCCAATGGAAAGTGCCTGTGGGAGAATGTTATGCCGGTAACGCAAAGGTTTATCATAAACCTTCCGGGAAAAGTATCGGCTATGGGGATTTGGTTGAAACAGCATCGAAGCTGGATGTTCCGCAGGACCCGAAATTAAAAGATCCAAAAGATTTTAAAATTCTGGGTAAAAACTATCCACGTCCGGATGTGCCTTTGAAAGTTTCCGGCCGTGCTGTATATGGTATCGATGTGGAAGTTCCGGGAATGGTATATGCCTCAGTAGAACACAATCCGGTATTTGGTGCTAAGATCATAAGTTATGATGACGGCGATGCGTTAAAGGTGAAAGGTGTACTCAGGACATTCAAAATTCAGCGAAGCCTGGGTAGAAACAGGTATGACGGGATTGCGGTAGTTGCGGATAATTTCTGGGCTGCACATCAGGGACGCCTTGCTTTAAAAATAAAATGGGATTACCAGGGCCTTGATAAGTTTAATTCGAAGGAGTATGAACAGAGTCTCCGGGATTTGAAAAATAAAGAAGGGGCGGTGGTTCATAATGATGGCGATTTTGAAAAATCTTATGCCGATGCGCCGGTGAAACTGGAAGCATTTTACGAAACACCTATTGTTTCGCATTCCCCCATGGAGCCAATGAATTGCATAGCTCAATGGAACGGCGCAGAGAATGTGGAAATATGGGCTTCTTCCCAGGGCCCCGATTTATTAAAAAGTGAATTGTCACGCACACTGGGTATTCCGAAGGATCATATCAAAGTAAATATTCTTTTTAGCGGCGGTGGTTTCGGCAGAAGGCTTTATAATGATTTCGCAACAGAAGCAGCGAATATTTCCAAGGAGGTTGGTAAGCCGGTAAAATTAATCTGGACAAGAGAAGATGATACACAACTTGGTCCATTCAGACCGCTGACCTTTTCTTCATTAAAGGCAGGACTTTCCAAAGACGGGCGACCGGTTGCTTTCCAGCACAAGGTGATTTCTCCATCTATAGATGCTACGATGGAAGAAAAAAGAAATGAAACCGGCGAAAGTTCTGACATGACCGAGGGCATCAGCACACAGAAATACGAACTGCCGAATATGAAGAACGAGTATGTTTTTTCAGCATTTCCCATTCCGCTTGCTGCCTGGCGTTCGGTAACCAGCTCAACTGTTGCATTTGCGCAGGAATGTTTTATTGATGAGATGGCGATAAAAGCAGGCAGGGATCCGATGGCATTCAGGCTGGACATACTTCTGACAAAAGATTCAGACACAAAAAAATTACTGACTAAGCTGAAAGAAGTATCTCATTGGGATAAGCCATTGCCAAAGGGATGGGGACGCGGGGTGGCGCAATATGAATTTTTCGCAGGATTGTCGGGATATGTGGTGGAAGTGTCCAGCCGTAAAGGCGGCGGCGTCAAAATTGAAAAAGTGTATGCAGTAATAGATCTTGGCACGGTAGTCAATCCGGATATGGTGGCCCTTCAGATGGAAGGGGGCGCTACCATGGCTTTAACAGCAGCAATAAAAAATGGCATCACGTTTAAAAATGGACAAACCGAACAGACGAATTTTCACAATAATCCGATTGTTCGGATTAATGAAATGCCTGCAGTGGAAGTCCATATTATCGCTGACGGCGGCCCAACTATAAAAGGGGTCGGTGAACCGGGTATACCACCTTTTGCGCCGGCACTGGCAAATGCTATTTTTGCTGCAACTGGAAAAAGGGTCCGGAGAATGCCCTTTGATTTGAACAAAGTGTAGACAACGATTATAATTACTGAATAGCCGCTACTCATTGTGCAAGAACTGAGAATGCGCTATATGTATTTTAGCCACCAATATTTGTGTTCTGACTTGTACTTGCCAAACCAGGCACATGGCTTATATAATATCAGTACCACCAAGATCCAGATTAAATAGACCGCCCATAGGTGGACACCAGATTTCACATCTCCTGGCCTGCCAAAAGTGCCGGATGCAAAGTTCATTTCTGACCAGTGAAAGCCCTGCAGAAGCAAAACGATGATCAATAAAGTATGGATAATGTAAAAGTGCAGAATGAAATAAAACAAAGGAGTTTTTCCATATACAGATATCAAATCGGCGGCTCTGCTTTTCAGCCTTTCAGAGATAGCCAGTATAATGAACAGGATTCCCAGTGTAACCAGGCAAAATATAAGCGATGGCGGATATTTACTGACGTTTGCAAAAGACAAAATGCTGAAAAGGAAAGTCTTTTGGGAAGACCAGCGGAATGGATCGCCATATGCATTTAAAAGCCGGAGCATAACAAATAATAACAACGAACCAAGCCCTATCCACAAAAAGATTCTTTTCTTTCTCTCTTCAGATAGTTCAAATAATTTGCCTGTGGAATAACCAACCAGCATGATACCCAGCCAGGGTATAGGGGGGTAACCCATAATAAAGACCCGGTTTGACGATAACATGAAGGCACCCGGGCTGAACAGGAACGTTATTATTTTTTTTATCATCGAATCAGGACCCAGAGGAATTAAAGGTGCCAGTCCATGAAAAAATATGAGGATGAATCCTGCGATACAAAATAAAATTTAACGGCAGCCCGGACATAAGAGAAAGTATGATGAATCCAAAACCGATTGTTGCAATCACTTCGAAAATCAGGGTGTGGAATGCAATGTCAAAAAACAAACCCAGATTCACAATCGTGAATTCCAGCACGATAAGCCACAGACCCCTTTTGAAAAGAAAATTCCTGCTTGCCACCGGATTACCGCTGGCTTTAAAGGAAATTTGGGCCGATGTACCTGCCAAAAAAACAAATATAGGCGCGCATAGATAAGTGATCCACCGGGTGAAGAAAAGTATTGGTGTCGTGGTTGACAGATCAGTCGGACTCTGATTGACCGAGTTTACATGCATCAGGTCGCGAACATGGTCCAAAGCCATGATAATCATGGCAAGACCGCGTGTGAAATCAATGCTGTAAATTCTTTTCATGAATGACTTCCCTTAATCGAAATTTATTTTATGGTTGTTCCCTGAAATAACAAATGCAGTTCCACTAAAAGCCAGTGCAGAAAAGGCACTTGTTATTTCGTTTCCATCATCCAGTAATGGTAAGGTCAGGGCCCGGGGAATATGCAATACAATAAGCCAAATGAAAATCATAATACCCAGCAGTATGGCAATAGGTCTTAACCTTATCTCCAAAATGATGGCAACGCCAGATGCTATCAGGGCCACACCGGCAAAATATGTCCAGAACAGGGGATCAGGCATCCAGCCAGGAACCAGTTTCGATACAAATTGAGCATACAGGAAATGGCCGATTCCAAAGGTCGTCATGGTTATGGAAAAAAAGATGCCGCCAAATGGTATGAACTTTTCCAATAACCCAAAAACAAGGCCTTTATTCTTTGACTCATATTGGTAAGATCCCGCTATAACGAAAGCCCCTCCGGCCAGAGCTAGTTCTTTCAGTGGATTTACCCATGTTCCCATATGTTTACTATAGGGACTAACAAAAATTTCATAAGGGAAATAGCTAAGACAAAACAATAAAAGTAACGATCCGCCCAAAATAAGAGATGCAGTTCTTGCTTTTTTGCCAAGAACAATAGCGATGCTGGCACAAATCAGGGCCAGGCTCCCAATCCAGGCGAATAAGACAGATCCCGGAAAATGAATTGGCCATGCCGGAAATAACATCAGACAAAAATTTGAATAAAAAAGCTGATGAGCACCTACACCGGCTATGGCAATGCAATAAAATAATCGGCCCGTCTTCACTAATTTTTCCATTGGTTCCATATTAGATCTTTCAAATTTCAGTGGCAGGCGCAGATATACAAGTGCAGGGCTTGTTCTTGTTGGAACAAACCGGTACAAAATGCGAAAGTTCAATTTTTTTTGGAAAACCTAACTTTGTTTAAAATAGCTCCGGGCATGCTTACCGATGAAGAGTTGCTTAGCAGGGTCAAAAAGCTTATAGAGGCCAAACTCAACTGGGGAGATGGTTCTGTTTGGACAAACCAGGATTTTATCGCATTAAGTCAAAAAATTCAACAGGAATCAGGAGTTTCATTAAGTCATGTAACACTGAAAAGGATCTGGGGTAAGATAAAGTACGACGGACTGCCGCAAACATATACACAGAATGCCCTGGCCGTTTTTGCGGGATTTGAAAGCTGGCGTGATTTTAAGATAAAAGAGGGAACAGCTTTACCTGTTACTGAGATTCCGGCTGGTATATCTGAGACGCTGAAAAAAGCGGCCCCCGGAACTAAAAATCGTTTCCGGGTTGACATAAAGATATTGGCTGGTATTTTTTTAATCATCCCTGCTATCTTGCTGTTTATTCATGCTTCAAAAAGAAAAACAGAAACTGCAGATTATGCTCTGAGTATTCACAAAGTTTTGGAGGCGGGCCTGCCCAATTCTGTAGTCTTCGATTTTAATGCCGATAAAGCAAATACAGACTCGGTAATTTTACAGCAGTCATGGGATACCCGTCTTAGAACTACGGTTGCTAAAAGCCAGCATCAGCACACATTGATTTATTATTATCCGGGTTTTTTCAATCCAAAGTTGATTGTGGACGGGCAGGTGGTTAAAGAAGAGAAACTGTTAGTCAAATCTGATGGCTGGATGATAGCCGTTAATGCTTCGCCGGTGCCGGTATATTTTAATAAAAAAGATGTAATCGCCCATGGTAAAATGGGGTTGCCGGTGGCATTATTAAAGGCTCAGAATATTCTTCTGTCTCCGGAAGCTCCCTTACTCTCTTATTGTAATGTGCAGGATTTTGGTGAAATATATGCAGACAATTTTACTTTTGAAACCTCTTTAAAAAATGACTACCGGGACGGGTCTTCAGTGTGCCAGGTGACGAATATTTACCTTCTTTGCGAAGGTACAGCCATCGGTATACCACTTTGTGCCCAGGGTTGTCAATCTACCATCAATTTCTTTTTTACCGATTTTTCGGTTTCAGGCAAGCAAAAAGATCTTTCGGCCTTCGGCGTTGATTTCACAGACTATGTGAAAGTCAAGGTTGAATCGCAGGACGGGAAGGCCAGGATATATTTAAACGACAGGATTGCTTATGAAGTCGGTAACGACATCAGCCGGTCTAAAATAATCGGCATTGATTTCGTTTTCCAGGGAACAGGAACCGTGGACTACGTGAAATTGTTTAATGGCAAGGTTTCTTTTATTGATGAATTTTGAAAAGCGATATTCTGCCGGCTTATCTCACGCGATGTTTCGTTTTTTTGAAAATAAAATAATATGGATTACCGGCGCTTCGTCGGGGATAGGTGAAGCACTGGCCTATGAATTTTCTAAGCAGGATGCTAAATTGATTCTCTCTTCAAGAAACGAAACCGAGTTGAACCGGGTGAAGCATACATGCAGTGGTTCACCGGATAATATTTTTGTACTTCCCATGGATCTTATGCATATGGAGGAAATAGAGTCGAAGGCTACTCAGGCTATCGCCAAGTGGGGAGGAATTGATTATCTTATTCATAACGCAGGGATCGCGGCCAGGGATTTGGTAGCGAAAACTGAGATGGCGGTTTTTCGACAGGTAATGGAGACGAATTATTTTGGACCGGTTGCATTAACCAAGGCTGTACTCCCCACCATGCTTGCCGCAAAAAAGGGACAATTTATTATAGTCAGCAGTTTATCCGCAAAGTTTGGTGTTCCCAGACTTTCGGCATATGCCGGGTCCAAACACGCGGTGCATGGTTTTTTCGAATCATTGCGCACGGAGACAAGAAAAGAGGGGATCGGCGTTTCCTTTATTATCCCGGGTTTTATCGACACTTCAATATTAAAGAACGCGGTGGATGGAGCAGGCAAGGTCTCCGGAAAAAATCTGACTGTAAATGAAAAGGGTATGTCTCCTGAACAATGTGCCATAAAGATGGTACTTGCCATCGAAAAAGGGAAACAGGAAGTCCTGATCGGAAAGTCAGAGAAGCTAAGTGTTTATATGCATCGTTTTTTTCCGGGTGCATTCAATGTATTAATGGCCAGTCATCCTTTAAGGAAACTTCGTAAGACTTTTCCATGGTTGATCAAATAGGCAGCGTTGGACAATGTTTACGGATACTTTAAACAGTATGCTCAATAAGGAATTTATCGTTAGAAACGCGAGACCGGAAGAGTTCGGTGATATTGGAAATCTAATGGTCCGGGTATATTCGCAACTGGAGGGATTTCCAAAGGCAGCCGATCAGCCCGATTACTATAAGATGCTGGCGAATATCGGTGAACTTACAATAAAGCCGTCAACGGAAATTCTGGCAGCCATTTCGAATAAGGGCAAAATTGCAGGTGCTGTCGTATACTTTAGTGATATGCAGTATTATGGCTCCGGGGGCATAGCCACCCAGGAAAAAAATGCTTCCGGATTCAGATTATTAGCAGTAGACCCGGTTACCCGGGGCCAGGGTGTTGGTAAATTTCTTATAAATGAATGCATCCAAAAGGCGATATACATGCACCATTCCCAAGTGATTATTCATACCACAATGGCTATGCAAACAGCCTGGAAAATGTATGAAAAGCTGGGATTTCAGCGAGCGGGAGAATTGGACTTTATGCAGGGTTTGCTTCCGGTTTTCGGCTTCAGGTTGTTTCTTAACCCTCCGCATCCTGGGCCAGGCTAACCGTAACATTGGGGAAACTATTACTCAATAATTAGTTTTGATGTCAGGCTCTCCATCCGGGTTCATTTTTTCGCCTTTTTTTTACTTTTTTTACCGGCGTTGTTATAGATGCCCGTGACCCATCTGCGGGGAAGAAATCGTATTACTGAAGAACTGATCTTGGCCAATGTTCCTGGTACTATAATTAATCTTTTATTGAAAGTTTTTTTTACGGCGACTTCGCCGACATACGCCGGATCCAGGGCCATTTTATTGCCGAACCATCCTAGTTTTTCCTTTGTATCTTTTACTATCTCAGGTTTGGTATAAACAGGACCCGGGCATAGGCAGCTTACACTGATATGTTTGTCTTCCAGCTGATACCTGAGCGAATAACTGAAAAATACCACTGCTGATTTGGTGGCAGAATACATATTTTTTATTGGAATTGGAGCAAATCCAGCCATGCTTGCCACATTCAGAATGTAAGAAGGAGCATTTTTTTCCAGCAGAGGCAGCAATACTAGTGAAAGCGCCATACAGGATTCAATATTCAACCGCACCATATACCGTAAGGAATCAAGAGGCAATGATAAATAGTCATTCGATCCTCCCAGGCCGGCCACATTACATAATACCTTAAGACGGATATTTCTTTCTGTGCACCATTTCCCAATCTCAGCAGCAGAATTTTCGAAAGCCAGGTCAATCGCCAGCACTTCGGCATGGATTGGATACATTGATTCAAGTTTATTTTTTGCAGCTTGCAGCGTGTCCAGATGACGGGCAATGAGAATCAGGTTGTATCCTCGTTTAGCGAGTGCCAATGCAATTCCGTAACCGATTCCTTTACTTCCGCCGGCGACGAGTGCGTAGGGTTTTAAAGTATCAAGCTGATTTTTAGATATTGTATCAGTCTGGCCAAAGCATACCAGGCTGGTCAGACAGATTATACACAGGACAAATAAATGTTTCATAAATAGCCAGTTGATTTCATTTCATAATTGTGTCCGGCATAATATTGATTGAATTTCATATTCGGGGTCTATATAGTATTTGGGCCAGAAGTCCCTTGGGCAACAGCCTTAATAGAAAAGAGAGAAAGCCTGCGAGTTTGCCGGGTATGATGATCAGTTTTCGTTTGAACATACTGCTTACTGCGTAGTCGCCGACTATCCGGGGCGAGACAGCCAATTGTCTGCCGATCATTCCCATTTGTTTTATAGTCTCTTTTTCAATAGCAGGTTTAGTGAAAACCGGACCGGGACATAAACAACTAACAGAAATATTGTCTTTTTTCAGAAGGATATTCAATGAATAACTAAAAGATAAAAGTGCAGATTTGGTTGCTGAATAAATATTTTTGATGGGCATAGGTGCAAAACCGGCCATGCTGCCGACATTCAGAATGTATGAGGGGGCGTTTTTTTTAAGTACAGGAATGAAACGGTGAGTCAATGCAACGGCAGATTCGAAATTAAGTCTGATCATCATCCTGGTGTCATTCAACGACAATTCCGGGAAATCCGTTGAACCTCCCATTCCTGCAGCATTACAAAGGATTTTTATTTCCAGATTTTTACTCAGGCACCAGTCGTATATTATATCAGAAGAATCCGAACCTGACAAATCACAGGATAAAATTTCAACCCGTACGCCGTACAATTTCTCAAGGTGGTCTCTGGCTTTGACCAGGTCTTCTTCGTTTCGGGCAACCAGGAATAAATGATAGTTTCTTTCCGCCAATGCTTCGGCGATACCAAGTCCAATACCCTTACTACCGCCCGCTATCAAGGCCCAAGCCATTCCAGTGTATGTTTAAATCGTTCTACTCTCTGTTTCAATAATAATGCCCGGGGCGGATACCGGACTTTAGTATTTTTTGCAAAAGGGGGAAAAGGGATTTGTATATTTTGAAACTCCCTTGAAACAGACTGCGGTTATTTGCATGAATTGGACCTTGAAATGGATCTTGAAATGCATTTGGCAATTCCTTCAGTGCGAACTTCCCGTTCAAAGTTTTCGAAACATAATATATGTGTCAACATAGCCAAACTGCCGATGTTTAAACCCATTCGGTGTGATGCCGATTATTTCAAATCCCATTTTTTTCCAGAGGTGAACGGCCGCTTTATTCGTGCTTACGACAATATTGAACTGTATACCCAGGTATCCAGCTTTTTTTGCTTCATGGATGGAGTGAACACATAGCTTTTTTCCAATTCCTTTTCCCTGGTGTGCGGGATTTACAATATAAGAAGCATTGGCAATATGAGAGCCGAGCCCCGGTTGATTATCTTTTAACACATATGAACCGAATATGTCATTTTCATCCGCCAGGACAAAACAAATTTGATTCCCTGCAAACCAAAATTTTTTAAATGTATTGAAACTGGTGTCCGGCGAATACGCGTACGTGTCTCCTGTTTGAATGATCCGGTGAAAAATACTCCAGATATTCATTCTGTCGCTGGTATTTGCTTTTCGAATCTTTTCCATCACGAGCGAGCTAAAAAGCCGGTAACCAGGTCTTCCCATTCCTGATCCAGACTGACCTTCGGCATAACGGAACCCGCCTTCCCATACCAGTAACTTGCGTTGGATAAATCTCCTTCCTTCCTGTGCAGGAATGCATGTATGAGTGAAGAAGGCTGGTCATTCATTTCCTGCACTATATCATGGGCTCTTTCCCAATCACCATTTCCAGCCCACCACAAAGCCATTTCATGTGCTGACAGACTTCCGGGAGGTTCCTTAAACTGCAGGGAATTTTTGAATTCTCCGACTGTTTTAATTTTCATGATGTTAAAATTAATTATTAATCCATTTGGTGCAAAAGCAGGGTCTTGGGAAGCCAGGCCTATTTTTCTTTCCTCTGAAGTAGTCAAGATGTAATAGGGATTTGGAATATGAAATGCCATCATTCTATATTTATAGTAAATCAATTCATATGAAAGGAACAACTCTTAAAAGCTGGTCCCTGTTCGTCCTGCTTTTATCCTGCACCAATTCAATGGAAACTCTGTACGGTCAGACAAGAAGTAAGGGCCCCTGGTGGCCGAACCAGTTATGGGGTGCGGAAGATCAGTCCGGGGCATCCAACTGGATAACACCCGATAAGGTTTTGAAGGCAGTGGCCCTGGTAAAAACGGGACAAATATATGACCTTGGCCACGTGTATGAAAGAGAAATGCCGATGGTCGGGCAAAGAAGCTTTAATCTATTTATCCCGTCTTTTCCAACTTATTCACCTACAGGAAAAGACAGTGTGGTTTTCAATGATGAATATGTAACAGCGGAGATTGGCCAGGTGGGCACCCAGTTCGATGGTCCCGGACATCCCGGAAGAAAAATAAAAATGGCTGATGGTAGTTTCGCAAATGTTTTTTACAATGGGTTTACCGGTGATGAAATGCGCAACCCGTACGGTTTGAAAAAGCTTGGTGTTGAGCATGTCAAGCCGATCGTTACGCGCGGCATACTTATAAGCCTCGCTGCGTATAAAGGTGTAAATTCCCTGCCTGAAAAATATGAAATTACACTAGCCGATGTGCGGGGAGCGCTTGCAAAGCAAAATATGAAGGAATCTGATATAGAACCGGGAGATGCTTTATTATTTGATTTAGGATGGTGGAGAATCTGGCCTGATAAGAAAACCGTAGACGCATCACCTCCTTATGCGAATCAGGAACTCATCAACTGGATCATCTCCATAAAACCCTGCATGGTCGGGTCAGATCTCAGCCTGGATACAGGGCCGGATTTCCTTCTGCACGAGGACCTGATTTTAAAGAATGGAATATTCAATCTGGAGTTTATGAATTTCGAAACCCTGCCTGCAGACAATAAGAAGTTTATATTCATGTTCATATTCACTCCGTTGAAACTGAAAGGTGCGACCGGTTCACCGGGAAGACCTCTGGCAATTTTTTGAAATGGGATGAATGTTGGTAACGAACCTAATACGGATATTGATCTGCCACAGTGATTCGGCCGTTTTTTCTTTCGAATCTTTTCACTCCTTCCTGACCAGCGATGATGGCTCCGCTGGCAATTCCATAGAAGAGAGATATTTCGACCACGCCGGTAATATTTTTACAATGAGTTTGCAGGGATGCCAATTCAGGCAGGACTGGAAATCTGCATTCGAGCAGGTAGTTCCCATAACGGGTAATAGCGGGACTATTTGTGCCATCAGATACACGTATCGAAAAGGAAGCATCCGGGTAGTGGGATTTCAATTCTCTTAGAACAAATGAGGTCGCCGGGGGCAGAATTTCTAAAACCAGCGGATATTTATTTTCCAGCCTGTCAACAAATTTTGAAGCATCTGCCAGGAGGTAAAATTTCCTGGCCATGGATGCGAGTATTTTTTCGGTGGTATGGATCCCGGCTCCGCTTTTAAATGCATTGAGCTGGCCGTCAACCTGGTCGCAACCGTCGAAATACTGATCGAGTTCATCGATTGCAGAAAAATCTTTCACGGTTATTCCCGATTCCTGTAAAAAATTCTGTGTTCGTAGTGAAGAAGTATACAGTCGGAGGGTTAACCCTTCTTTGAGTCCTTCAATTATAAATTCTGCCAGGCTCCGGATTGCGGTTCCGTCGCCCAATCCAACGGAACTGTTATTTTTAATAAGCCTGTATGCCTCCCGGGCAGCTTCCTTTTTAAGATCCATTGGAAGGGAGAATTTTTGAATAATGAAAAAATGAAAAAAATTTCAGCAAAGTAAATTTAACCTTTCCTCCCAAAAATTATTGGATACCGGTGAGTTTCAACCCGATATTATTTAATCTTTCCCTTGCCTCAGTATCATATGCCTGCGCAATTGCCCTCGCCTCTTTATTTATATTGAAATATTTACCGGACGTATTCTTAAGATCTGAAGATGTCGCCAGGTATACCAGTGCATCTGCACCGCTCTGGGCAGTTCCTAATGGATGAATTCCCGCTTCTCTTACCATATTGGTATCCAGATAGGTTCCGGGATGGAGACAATTTACCAGTATATTGTCCTGCTGAAGCTGCCTGGCCAGGTCAAACGTAAGCATAATGATAGCCAGTTTACTTTGCGTGTAAGCCGTAACTCCATCAAAATTTTTTTCCAGCTGGATATCATCAAAATGAATAGGTGATTGTCCGGCCGAAGCAACGTTTACAATTCGTGATGGCGCTGCCTTTTTCAATGCGGGAAGTAAAAGATGCGTAAGTAATAGGGGGGCCAGGTAATTCACAGCCAGCCGTGTTTCAATACCATCTTTTCCGTACCGCGGGGCAGCGAATCCTGCTCCGGCATTGTTTATAAGAAGGTCTATTGAATCATACTTTGATAAGATTTCCCTGCTGATATTCCGAACTTCATTCATGGACGAAAAGTCTGCGTGAAAAGTGTCCACCGTAGCCCTGCTATTTGATTTTTTAATTTCTTCAGCCGCTCTTTCAAGTTTAGTACTGTCTCTTCCGTGAATGAGAATCGTTGCATGTTGTTGCTGCCTGGCGAGATCTGCAGCAGCTATCCGGCCAATGCCATCTGAGGCACCTGTAATTAGAAAAACTTTTCCTTTCATCGTCTGAAATTTAAAATATCGGCATGGATTTTATTTATACAAAGGACACCATTTTTATCCCGTTTGTAGAGGTTTAATTGAAGACGGAATATTTTTCAAATATACATAACCGGGGATTTTAGTTGCTGTAGTGATGAAGGAAAGATGCCCCTTCAGGGGTTACTATCAGGAATTCGAAAATATAAGGGGTTGTGAAAGTCCGGTTTTTTGCCAACCGCTTGTCACAAATAATTTTTTTTACCTGAAAAATATGTGGAACTTAATATCGACCGGATAGTGCAAATTTTCCCGATTGATAACTTCCACAGTTAAAACATACTACCATGTTCAGGAATTATTTGCTCATTACCCTTCGCAATTTTAAAAACCAGAAGCTTTTTTCATTACTAAATATTTTCGGGCTTGCTTTGGGCCTGGCGAGTGCGATCCTCATTTTTTTATATGTAGATGATGAGTTGCGTTATGACAGCATGCAACCATATTACAAGGATACTTACCGTGTTGGCACCACATTTATTAATCCGGATGGTCAGCGGTTTGACAATACCTCCGTCCCGGGTTATTTCATGCGTTACCTGAAAGATAACCGCAGTGAAGTGCTTCATGCTACACGAATAGACTATATCGGTTATCCTACTTCACTGAATTATAAGCCAGCAGACAAGATCGTGCTTACCGAAGAGATCAAGTGGGCTGAACCTGATTTTTATAAAGTGCTTTATTTCGACCTGCTTAGAGGAAACAAGAAAAAGATGTTCGAAAGTTTCAACAGTATTGTGCTGAGCGAAACCGGTGCCCGCAGAATATTCGGGGATGCCGACCCGATGGGCAAAGTTATATCACTGAAACATTTCTGGGCCACCAATGACCGGGAAATCGATCTGATGGTCACCGGAATTTACCGGGATTATCCGTCCAATTCACATTTTAAGCCGGAATACATTGTGAACATGAATGCCATGCACAATATTCAGGGGGAACACTTTAATGAATACCTGGAGGGCACGCGTTTCAGCAGATATACAGAGTTTTTCGAAAGTTATCTTGTGTTGAAACCTGGTACAGATATCAAACCCATCAATGCCGTCCTGAATAGGCTGGCATACCAAATGATCCAGTCGGACTCCGGTGCAAGAGCAAGCGGTGCCAAGTTTGAAGGTTTTACAACCAAACTGGCCGACATTCATTTCGATTCAAAGAATCAATGGGAGAATAATACGCATGGCAATAAAGTCTACCTCACAATATTTAGTGTCATTGCTGTCATGATCATGATCATTGCCGGTATTAACTATACAAACCTGGCCACCGCGCGCTCGGTAAAACGGGCAAAGGAAGTGGGTCTCCGCAAATCCTTTGGCAGTTACCGGTATGAGATTGCCCTTCAGTTTTTCCTTGAATCCCTGCTTATGACATTATGCGCGCTGGTGATGGCCGTTGGACTGGTGTTCATATTTCTCAGTCCTTTTAATCAGCTCGCACACAAATCTTTTTCTATTGGATCCTTATTGGATCCCTATATGATAGCGATCGTAGCAACCGTTGTGTTATTCATGGCCTTTATTGCCGGTATTTACCCGGCATTTTATTTATCCGGCTTTCAACCCGTAAAAGTGTTGAAGGGTCAGCTGGTAAAAGGCAAGGGTGCGGAATTATTTAGAAAAAGCCTGGTTACCATCCAGTACACAGTTGCCCTGGGACTAATTATTTACACTTTTGTCGTAATACAACAAATGGATCAATTGAAAAACACGAAACTGAATGAGCAGGGGAGCCAGTTGCTTGCGATTCGCTTTGGTGGTATAGCCAACCAGGACCGGTTTACTGTATTCAAACGTTCCGTGCTCGAGGACCCGCAAATTGAAAGCGTGACTATGGCCAATCATCTGCCCAGACTGGATTATTTTGGATGGATTGGCGCCCGCGTAAAATTTCCTGAGTTAGGGGATAAAGATTTACAATGGAACCAGCTAAATGTTGAATTTGATTTTCCCAAAACCTTTCATCTCGAGTTTATTGCCGGGCGTGATTTTCAAATGGGAAATATTAATGACAGCAGCAATGTTATCCTGAACGAAGCTGCCGTACAGGCTTTAAATAAACCCATTGATAAAGTGATGGGTGCAACCCTTAAAGATGTCAGGGACAGTAACCGGCTTTACCGGATAATCGGTGTGGTGAAAAATTTCCCATTCAGATCCATGCACCAGCCCATAGAGCCATTGATATTGAATCCGCACCTCCATTTCATCGATAAAATCACTTATATAAAATTACCAGTCGGAAAATTCCAGGAAAAAATTGCTGACATTGAGAAAAAATGGAAAGCCGCTTTTCCCGGGGCCGGATTTGATCATTGGTTCGTTAATGATGAATTTAATCGCATGTATTTATCTGAACGGACCGTCTCCTCTCTGGCGAAAGTATTTGCTGTTTTGGCCATACTGATAACTATATTGGGTGTATTCAGCCTCGCCACCTATACCGCAGAACAGCGAACTAAAGAAATCGGAATCAGGAAGGTATTGGGCGCCGGAGAAAAGCAGGTGATTACCTTGTTTGCATCCGTATTTCTTAAAATCTTTTTTATAGCAAGCCTGGTCGCCGTACCCATTTCCTGGTTTGTTGCCTATAAATGGCTGGAAGGCTTTGCTTACCGTGTTTCCATTAGTCCAATGATTTTTATCCTGAGCCTGATGGGTTTACTGACGATCACTTTTGTGACAGTGAGCTATGAAATATGGAAATCTGCCAGGGCAAATCCGGTAAAGGCGCTGAGGACTGAATAAAAAAGACTGGATAATAGCCAATGTTTATTGTAATCCGCCGGGAGCTTTAATACCTTTACGGGATCTTGCCGGTGATGAAAAAATTACTACACCCGTTTTGGCTAATCTGTATATACTGGTCTTCTCCGGTATATAGCCAGTCATCTTCAATAGACCGGGTTGCTTTTTTTAGTGATACTTCTACCATCCAGGCGACGCTCACAACTAACCTGGATAGAATATTGACAAGTCACAGAAAAAAGGAATTTGAAATCCCGGGTGTTTTTAAAACCAGTTTCCCGGATGGTAAAATTATTACAGATACCGTTTTACTTAGAGTGAGGGGAAATTTTAGACTGGAATATTGTTATGTTCCCCCTATCAAAATTAAATTCAACTATAAGGATAGTTCGGCACTGCATTCATTGAAATCCCTTGACCTGGTGAGTGCATGTAAAACATCTCCTGATTTTGAACAATATTTATTGAAGGAATATCTTATTTACAGGATATATAACTTAATAACCGAAAAGAGTTTCCGGGTTAGACTGATGCACCTGAACTTCCAGGATAGTGCAGGAAAGAAAAAGCCAGTCTACATTTATACTTTTCTCTTAGAAGACCTGAAAGATCTGGCGAAAAGAAACGGATATAAGGAATGGGGAAAGGGAAATATCAAATCGTCTGCTATTGATCGTCAGCAGGTCACGACGGTGTCCATATTTGAATATATGATTGGCAACCTGGACTGGGGACTATCACCAAATCATAATGTAAAATTAATCATTTCTACAAAGGATTCTGTTGGAGGCTTAGGTATTATCCCGTATGACTTTGATTATTCCGGTTTCGTGAACGCGAACTATGCGGTTTCGAATGATCCGGATTTGGAAAATGTGAAACAACGCAAGTATATCGGGCTAACCAGAACTTTGCCTGAATTAGAAGAAGCCCTGACCGTTTTCAGGCAAAGGAAAACCCAGATATACGATATGATCAATCATTTCGAATTACTAACATCAAAAAGCAGGAAGGAAATCACTGATTACCTGGATGAATTTTATGATATGATTAATCACCCTGACCAGGTAAAATCAAATTTTGTGCAGGACGCTGCACACTAAAGGATCAGCTGGTTTCTTTTGTACGATATAGCCGGGCATACATATTTTTCTTTGCAAGCAAGCTATGGTGGGTACCTTCTTCAACGATTATTCCGTTCTTCAGAAGATAAATTTTATCCGATTTTGCAATCGTGTTTAATTTGTGGGAAATGGTTATTACTGTACGGCCTTCCATAAGCCTTTCCAGGGCTTCGAGCACAAAATGTTCAGATTCTGTATCGAGGGAAGCGGTTGGTTCATCAAGTATCAGGATGGGGGCATTACGTAGTATTGCTCTTGCAATACCAATTCTCTGGCGTTCGCCACCTGAAAGCGTGATTCCTCTTTCTCCGATGATTGTATTGTAACCGACCGGAAGTCTGCTAATAAAATCATCCGCATTTGCCAGTCTGGCGGCTTCGCTAATATCTTTTTCATTTGCTTCTGGCCGGCCATAGGCGATATTTTCGCGAACGGATCCATAGAAAAGCATCATGTCCTGCAGTACAAAACCAATATTTCCACGAAGTCCTTTCAAAGTGTAGTCAGTTATATCCTGGCCATCTATTAGTATCCGCCCCGAATCGATATCATATAACCTGGGTATAAGACTTACAAGGGTGGATTTGCCACTACCAGTCGGACCGCAAATTCCAATTCGCTGTCCCGCTCTGATTGTGAAATGAATATCTTTTAATACTGGTATACCCGGGGAGTAGGAAAAAAAGACGTGCTCAAAACTAATGTCGCCTCTTAATTTTCCGGGATCTACTGCACCTGGTTTCTCAGGTATCGTGATGTCTGATTCCAGAATCTGTTGAATACGCTCAAATGCAACGGCTGACTGGGTAATACTTACCGTCATTTTTGCGAGGTCTTTTACCGGGGTAAAAAACTTGTTCAAATAAGACAGAAATACTGTTAACGCTCCCAGCGTCATCAAATCTGCCCTGACAAGATAAGTTCCGCGCCAAAGCACAAATGCTATGCATACAGAAACGCCTGTTGCAAAAACAGGCGAAATGAATGACTTGATTTTTCGCGCCCTGAGGGCGGCCCGAACGGTTTCTGTACTAATTTTCTGCAGGTGGTCTTCTTCCAGTTCATGTCTGTCGAATGCACTCACTGTACGCATGGATTCCAGACCATTTTGTATAATGGCCATCATGTTTGCCTGATCCATCCTTACTTCACGGGTTGCATTTTTTACTTCCTTTTTGAATCGAATTAAAAATAAAAGAAGAAAAGGTGCAATACCCGCGCTGATTAATGCGAAATCCCATCTCAGATAAATTATTAGCACGAACATCCCAAGAATAGTCAGGGAATCTACCAGTATGCTCAACATCGTGGATGAAACGAGATCCTGTATGGTGCTGACATCTGTTGTGATTGTACTCACTAATTTTCCTACCTGGTGCTTATCGTAATAAGCAAGAGACAGCTGTTGCAGGTGATGATATGTTCGTTGACGGAGATCCCTGGCTATAAACTGTGAAACATTTTCTGTGTAATAGTTATTTATGTATCCTGCAATTCCGCCAAAAGCAGTAATCATAACTAAAAAAATTCCGGAGACTGCGGCAAGTGCCATATAATGATTCTCTGGTATAAAATTGTTCAGCCATAAAAGTCCGGGAGGGAGTGCCTTTTCCATGATAACATTATCTATTATAATTTTTAAAGGCCACGGCGAGGCAAGGCTGAAGACTATTTCGAATATCATCGCGATAAAAATAATTATCAGCCATTTCCGATAGGGTGAAACCAGGTTTATAATAAAACGGGTGATGGGTTGGGAATAAAACTTTCCATTTTCAGCCTTTTTTTTCGGCTCTACCTTTGAACTTTGGGTCCTGGCGTACATTCAGCCACTTGATTTTTTTAGCGAGAAAATTTATCCCAATGAAGTTAGCCATGCACCTGATTAGTCCCAGATGATTTGAATTACTATCCGCTATGATTGTCATCATACATCAGACGATCGTTATACAGGCTGATTTAGAATACTTAAGGGTCAAGGAGAGGGTCGCTTGACCTTAAAAGAAGGGAAGCCGAAGGTTGAATAAACCCACATCAGATCATCCCGAAGAGGCGATGGAGGCCCCGTGAGGTAATGAAGAACCCGGCAATTCCTGTGATGGATGTCAGTTTCTCCCCGGTATCTCTACTTTGACTCCCTGGTTTCTCCCCTTTGAGTCCCCTTTAGTGCCCGAAATCTGGGGAGGTAATAGGGACCCTGGGAATTGGAAACGCCGGAATGGGATGGCACACCTGTTCTATTCTTAATAAATGGCTACTAAATAGCTGTTTTGTTGCTGCCTGGTTGCTGTCCACAGCAGGAAAACAGCCGGCCAACAGCAAGCCAGCAGCAAGACAACAGCAAGCCGGAATGAAAAATCCTCATAGGGGGAGGCAATAGGGACCCATCGGGGAAGCAACGGGGACCCAAAGAGGTGGTACCTGGGATACCGGTCAATATTTCAGGAAGAGATACCAAAGGTCAATATTGAGCGATTGGTATAAACTTATCTGGCAGTGTAAGCGAGGTTAAGTTCTGACTATTGCTGCTTATTATTAAACGGCTGCTTCATGTTTTTGCATAAAGCAGCCGTTTGTCATCAAAAAAACAAATCTCGAAAATTTCCTGTTACTGATGCAAGGTGATAGCCGGAAGTTTTGTTTCCAACCCGTTTTGCACTTTTATATTCACCAGGGTAGTGTCTTTATAGGGCGCTACCGCATTGTACAACACTGAATACGTTCCTTCCGGTAATCCGCGAATCTTAAAATCACCGCTCAATTCAGGAATGGCAAATGCCGTATCAGTATTATCAAACACCATGATGGTAGCATATGATGCCCTGGGAACTACGTTTCCTTCTATGATACCAGAAGTTTTCAGGCAATAAGATTTTAATTTTGCCCTTAGACAATACTTGCCATTTTCAAATTCTATTGATCTGGCTACATTGAAGTCTATACGGATCAAATATTGACCTCCGCCCAGGCTATCCAGAGAACCGGACCTGATATTTGCGTAAACATAGGGACTGGTACTACAAATAGGCAGTGGAAAACTATGTGAGCTGTCTGTTGCCACACTGTTGTTCGGGCCCAGAGTAATTCTGATTTTAGTTATTTTCCCGATATGAGAAAATCCACTAGCGATCAGCGTGTCTGTACCATTTTTCAGTTTTAATAAGTCATACAGTCCAGGTGTTATACTCAACGTATCCCATTTCCCAAAATGATCTCCCCGATGATGGTCGTCTTCACCATCGTGATGGCCGTCTTCGCCTTCATGATCATCATCATAAAATGCGTCTCCATGATGTTCTCTTCCTGTATCCACTTTTACTTCCACGTAGCGGATATCTACTATCACACTTGTTAAATTGGGAACCGGATCATCGTTAAGTGATACGGAAACCTGCTGCTTGCCGGGAGGAATGTTGCCGGACGAAGAAGAACTTTCTTTGTTACAGGCAGAAATAATGACTGCTGAAATCAATGCAATAGACAATAGCCCTAACCAGGCACTTCTTGATAGTTTCATAGTTGTTTGCTTTTTTTAATAAAAATCTTCAGGAGTAGAAATCAACGTCCATGAGGGATATATGTATTTGCCCGATAAGAGTGGGTTACGAGCTGGAGTAAGGCAAGAAATATACCATTTCCGGCTTTCAGTCAATTTTATAAGTTCTTTTAACATATTCAGGTCAGCTGATAGTTATTTGGCTGGTACATTTCCTTCAACATCCGGGGTTTGTATTACGAAGGTTTGGCAATGGATAACCTTTTCTTCGAACTCCAGCAATTTTCCATTATCCTCCGGATAGTATTTTGCTTTTTCGTAATTTTCTCCGGCAAATAATTTAATGGATTCTATATCTATCCACTCTGTTACGGTCCAGAACCGACAACTATCTTCCTCTTTTCGCTGCAAAACCCTGACTGATATTATGCCTTTGGTTTGCCAATATTCTTTCGTACCATCAGTCAACAAGAACTGAAGATAGTTATCGGCGTTTTCCGGGCTTGTCCTTCCATGCCAGATTCTGGTTATCATCCGGAGGTTTTTAAATTTCCGTTTTCAGCTGCTTTTTTCAACTCATTGTTTGCCATGACGCCCACTTCTACGCGACGGTTCAATTTTCGATTTGCATCCGTATCATTCGGATATTTTGGCTGGGTTTCGCCATACCATTTAATTTCAAACCGATCCTTTACGACTCCCTGTGAAATCAGGTAATCACTTACGGTGTAAGCCCGTTTTTTGGACAGATCCATATTATACTCTTCGGTTCCCGTATTGTCCGTATGACCTTCTACCAGAATAATTGTTTCCGGGTATTTATTAAAAACCACTGCAATTCTCTCTAAATTATACCTGGCAGAATCACTAAGTTCCGTAGAATTAATTTTAAATAATAATCCCGAATTAAAAGTCATATTAATTCCTTCTCCCACTCTTTCCACCTGGGCATCCGGAACAGCCTGTTTTATTTCTTTTGCCTGTTGGTCCATGTGATTCCCGATCAGGTAGCCGGCACTTCCTCCAACTGCCGCACCTATCAGGGCGCCAATGACCGAACTTTTACCCCCTCCACCGATGATTGCTCCGGCAGCACCCCCGGCGGCTACTCCAACTGCGGTAGCTTTTTGTGTATTGTTCAGGCTTTTGCATATTGATTGTTTTCTTCCCATTATTGATTTGATGTACAATCATTAAAGTGCTCAGCCTTAAAATCATAGTAATTATTATAAATACTCCTTTATCATCTATCGTGAGAGTTTGGTCTTTAATCAAAAGGAATGTTTTAAGTTGGGTTTAATTAGTTTTAGTATTGGATTTCCTTATCCGATAGGTTCGGATGAACGTTATCTTCATTCAATATGATTATATCCCCGCGGGCTTTATTAATTTTTATGCTGATATCGTCTTCCTGTTATGACCGTGGTCAAAATCAGAAGCAGGCTGATAATGAAAATGGTTCATTCCGGGAAGGCGAATTTGGATTTGATCTTGCATTTTTAAAAAAACAGGATTCAACCCTGGTGATATTAAAAGAAGGGGAAGCGCAGGTGATTGTTTCGCCGAAGTACCAGGGAAAAGTATTTACTTCAACGGCCACTGGAGAACGTGGTAGCAGTTACGGCTGGATAAACTATAGGGCATTTGGAGCCAAAGTGAATTCACATATGAATGCATATGGTGGTGAGAACAGGTATTGGCTGGGGCCTGAGGGCGGAAAATATTCTTTGTTTTTTAAGCCCGGCAGAAACATGTTATTTGAAAACTGGAAAACCCCCGCAGCTTTTGATACAGAAAACTGGATAATGCTGAACAAAGACAGTTCCTTCGTTGAGATGTTTAAGGAGGTGAGTCTCATAAATTATGCCGGCACAGAAATTAAGCTACTGGCTGATCGAACAATAAAAATATTGGACAATCAGGCGATAATAAAGCGAATGGGAATTGCGGGATTGGACTCCCTAGATGCAGTGGGTTATGAAACAAAAAATGTACTTACAAACAGAGGAAGTGTGGAATGGACAGCGGCTACAGGTATGCCCTGCATCTGGATCCTTGATATGCTTAAACCATCTGAATCTACTGTGATTTTTGCGCCTTTCCGGAAGGAAGCCGGTGGATTTCAAAAAGCTGTAACCACTAATTATTTTGGGGAGATCGCCCTGGAAAGGCTAAAGCACAATGACAGCCTATTGTTTTTTAGAGCAGACGGGAATAGCAGGGGGAAGCTGGGAATTATTCCGGGTAGAGCCATGCCCATAGCGGGAAGTTATGATGCAGAACATCGGGTTCTTACGATCATCCTCTTTGATCTCGATGAGCATGCTCCCTATCTGAACCAGGAATGGAATACAACAAAACCTGTTTTTTCCGGCGATGCCGTAAATGCGTATAACGATGGGCCACTGGCTGATGGAAGCCAAATGGGGCCTTTTTATGAAATTGAGAGTGTATCTCCAGCTGCCTTTTTGAAGCCCGGCCAGTCGTTAGTGCACAGACATTCCGTTTTTCATTTTTCGGGAAATGAAAAAGATTTGGATAAAATTGCTACAAAACTCCTGCGAATTTCTTTGCGAAATATAACCAACGCATTTTAAACAGCCATCCCCGATAATACTCCGGAGAAAAAGTACAGTGAAGGATTTTTTATAATCTTCTGACTTTAATTTTCCTTAACCACACTTTTTGACCGTGATGTTGAAACATTATGAGCCCGTTGACGGATTTGCCGTAGCCCGGATTATTTTTGAACTTACTCTCTGAAAGTAATTTGATCATTTCCGGAGAACCGATTTCATATTCCACCACTTTGAAACCAGTAAGTTTATATCCTCTCAACCGGTCTGTGGAATGACCATCAAATAAAATGATCCATTCGCCGGACTGGGCGATACAAAGTGAAATTGTAAATATGGTTAAGAGTATTAAAGAGAATAATTTTTTCTTCATGTTGTTACTATATGAGGCATGAATCAATTAATCAAAAATAAATCAGAGAATAGTCGACAATAGGGCAGCAGGCATGTTCTGATAGCAAACCGGTCTTGTAAACCTGTAAATAGATGTAGTACCTACTGAAGTAACCCGGCTATCGGTGGTTGCCGGATACGGACCGCCGTGCACCATAGCATGACAGACTTCCACTCCGGTGGGAAAACCATTCATCACCAGCCTGCCTGCTTTTTGTGTCAGACCATCAATTAATGATGCTGCTGACAGGTAGTCGTTTTCCGCTGCATGAATAGTGGCTGTCAGCTGGCCCGGCATCATGTCGATCAATTTGTTGATTTCTTCAAAATTTTCCGCCAGCACAGCTATTGTGGAAGGACCAAACAGCTCTTCAAAGTAGTCTGGATATTGTAAAACATCTTTTGCAGAAACCATCATAATATGAGGCTCTATGCGATTTTCAACGACAAGGGAGAGCGGATTGGCACCGGTTAATTTTTTTTGTTTTTCCAGGCCTGATTGAAAAGCTTCTTCTATTCCCCTGGTTAGCAAAGGATGAAGTGCAGTTGAAGACATTACATCCGCTGTTTTTTTAATAAATGCTTTGCTTTCATCGTTTTTAATAAAAACACTTAGGCCCGGATTCGTGCAAAATTGTCCCGATCCGAGTGTTACCGACTGCGCGAACTGAATAGCAAGTGTATCACCACCCTTTCTCACCGCTTCCGGCAGGAAGAAAACAGGATTCACACTGCCCATTTCTGCATAAACAGGAATGGGTTCCCTTCTTCGTACAGCCTGATCATATAAGGCTTTACCTCCTTTGAAAGATCCGGTAAATGCAACCGCTTTTACCAGAGGGTGAGTAACCAGTTTACCTCCTGTTGCATTTGTAAACCCGTGCAGCATAGAGAAAACTCCGTCCGGCATGCCGGTATCTTTTGCCGCTTTAGTAATCGCGTTCCCGATCAGCTGACAGGTTGCCGGATGTGCGGGGTGGGCCTTAAAAACTACGGGGCAACCCGCAGCAAGAGCCGCCGTCGTGTCACCACCTGCCACAGAAAAGGCCAGTGGAAAATTACTGGATCCGAAAACAGCCACTACGCCAATGGGCGTTTGCAATTGCATGATCTCGGGTCGGGGAATTGGTTTTCTTTCGGGCAGTGCTTCATCTATGATTTTCCTGTTCCAGTTTCCGTCCCTCAATAATTGGGCAAATAGTCTTAGTTGTCCGGTTGTCCGCGCTCTTTCTCCTGTAAGTCTTGCCAGCGGGAGGGCAGTTTCATCATGAATTATCCCGAGCAGATCGTCGCCCAATGCCTCAATATTGCCGGCGATGGCTTCTAAAAATAAACTTCTTTGTTCATCGCTGGTTTTCCGGTAAACTGCAAACGCTTTGTGTGCCAGCTCAACGCTCTCGGTGATTTCGTTTTCGGTGGCTTCCCGGAAGGGGATAGTCAAAACTGTTCGGGTATTCGGATTGTAACCATAAAAAGTATCTCCGTTACTTAATGTATTTCGGAAACCGATAATCTGTGAAGGAACAATTTCCATTATTCAACGAAATTTTGGAGTTCACCAATGTGATCAATGCGGATGATAATTTCGTCACCGCTTTTAAGTGTGAAATCGTTGGGAGGAACCAGGCAGGTTCCAGTCATTAACAAACAACCCTGGGGAAATGAACACTCCCTAAACAAAAATTCAACAAGTTCAGTGTGCGTGCGTTTCATTTTATTGATTTCCACTTCATCGGAGTATTGAATCACTCCATTTCTTTTGATCTCTAATCTTATTTTAGTTTGAGAAGAAATGGGTTTGTCGGTCAAATAAACACAGGGTCCGATTGCAGCCGAACCGTCATAGGTTTTGGCTTGTGGTAAATAAAGTGGATTTTCTCCTTCAATGCTTCGGCTGCTCATGTCATTGCCAACAGTATAACCGACAATTTTTCCTAACCTGTTTACAACAAGTGTTAACTCAGGTTCGGGCACATTCCAGATGGAATCCTTTCTGATTTTCACTTTTTCGCCGGGTCCTACACAACGATGAGGGGTAGCTTTGAAAAACAGTTCCGGACGCACAGCATCATACACTTTATCATAGAAACTACCGCCACCTGTATCTTTTAGATTCTTCCATACGCGCATCCCTGCTCCGGGTGTATGTCACGCCTGCCGCCCAGATTTCCTGGCTTTCAATAGGGGCCTGCATAATTTTGTCCCTCAGAACTTCCATCCCACCAAGTGGTTTTGCTCCATTGACTTCCGCCTCCAGCTTGTTGTACAAATCATCCTGATTTATAAATAAATCCCAGGATCCCTGTTTGGAAGCATAGATTTTTCCATTTGACTCTATTAATATCCCGGAATTTGATTTGTATATTTTCATGATGGGATAATGCCTGGTCCGAAAAGCGAAAGTAGGGAAGTTTTTAGACCACTTAAAGTTATACAATGTTCAAATACCACATCTTCACTACTTCAATCCGGTGAATCGACTATTTTGTCGGATTTTCAAGTGGTTAATTTGTAACTTTTCGAAAAACCGCAGATTAAATAACCAATCCGGCAGGTCCCTGACTGGCTGGTATTAAACAGGTCTATACCGACAGGATGAATTCTTACTATTAAATTACCATTTTATGTATCTGGAAAATTTGTTTGGATTAAAAGGAAAGGTAGCTATCGTAACAGGTGGCAGCCGCGGGATCGGCCAGGTGGTTGCAATCGGATTAGCGAAATCAGGTGCCGAGGTTGCCATTTTCAGTCGCACAAAGTCTACGGAAACGATCGATGCCATTCAAAAAGCAGGCGGGAAAGGATATAGTATCCAGGTTGATGTAACGGATGAAGCCGGAGTGGATGCTGCCGTGGAAGAAGTAATTAAGCGTTCAGGATCTGTGGATATTGTGTTTAACAATGCGGGTGCCTGTATACATAAAGATACGCTGTCTGCCACCCTTGCTGAATGGAATGAAATCATCAATGTTAATTTGACCGGAGTGTATATAGTTGCCCGTGCTGCCGGTAAGGTGATGATTGAAAAAGGAATTCACGGCAGTATTATCAACATGGCTTCTATGTCCGGTAGTATAGTGAATGTTCCCCAATGGCAGGTGTCTTATAATGCTTCTAAGGCAGGCGTGATTCACCTGACGAGATCTCTTGCTGTTGAATGGGCATATGCACATATCAGGGTCAATAGCCTGAGTCCCGGCTATATTGCCACACCTATGTCGGTGGATACACCGCAGGAGTTAAAAGACGCGTGGATGCCGCTGATTCCCCTCCATCGTATGGGAGATCCGGAAGAACTGATTCCGGCGGTGCTTTACCTGGCAACTAACGCCTCCGGTTATACGACTGGCAGCGATGTGATTGTAGATGGTGCATATAGCTGTCTTTAACTGAATTCTGATTATTTCTTACTACCTACTTTCTCAAACTACAAAAAACAAAGTAACGCCACCGGTCTATAGTTGACTCCCATCAACTTTTGTTTTCTAAATAGAAGCGATTGTCACTGTTATGCCCGCATGTGTGACGAAAGTCACGGTTAATTATGATATAAGTCATCATTCGCTGTTGCGTCCTTAAATAGTTTTGTCCCCGGTTAGTCATTTATTTTTTCTCCTTAAAAAGTTTTTTATGAAACTATTTAGCAATAATACCCTTCTTGTAATACTTGTTCTTATCAGTGGATATGGGTATGTGGTTGGTTGCACGCATGAAAATCTGCCACCACCAGCTCCGGCAACGACTACACCGGTAATCGTACATGGAACAGATGTCCTTCTGCCTGGATCTATGACAAAAGGTGATACAACACAATGGAAACTGGATAAAGTTCACTCCAGTGTATTGTGGTCAGGTAGTTATATTGGCGCAGCCGGGCTATTGACCGGACGCTTTAATCAATTTGGTATGCACGATGTAACAGATGCTAAGCGGGTGATGTATACTACCACCGGACAGCCCCTGTTAGATTCTTCCTGGGCATTTTATGAAAATGATCCGTCTAAAACTTATATTAATGGATATGTCCAGATTAATACTTCAAATACCGGTGAGCCGGGAAGAGATACCGGATGTAACATTCCAAATCTCGGAACCATAAAAATCATTAAGGGCATACAAAACCTGACTGATACCAATATTGCAAGAATTCAATCCACCAAAGTAGAATTTGACACCCAGAGCCAGGACTATATCGTAACATTCAATCTGACATGGAAAGGCCTGTTGAATGCTCCTTTAACCCAGTCAATTGTGGGCAGAATGAAGTATATCAAGAAGGCGGTTGTGGGCGCTGGAACGACTGCTCCTTACAGCGTGTTCGGATTACAACTAACCTTCCAGTTCAATTGCCGAGACTTCGGAGTCACCAGTACCAGTATTTCGGATAAGATTGATATTGAGTGTAACATGAATTATAACAATAAATAATCACCCTAAAAGAAGTAATAATGAAACGACTAATAATATATGCCGGTCTTCTCTTCGCCATGGGTTTTATTTTCACCGGATGTTACAAGGATATAAATATTCCGCCATCAGTCGCAAATCCGGAAGGTCCTCCCCAGGCAGTGAATTATGGTACTGATTTAGCGCCTCTTTTTAATACAGATTGTGCGAAATCTGGCTGCCATGTGAGCGGAGGCCATCATCCATATATGAATACAGACATTTCCTACAATGAAATCATCAACGGAGGATTCGTGAATACAGTGGTTCCCAAGCAGAGTATTTTGTATATCATGATCAATAGCGACATGAAAGAATTCATTCCTTCTGCTTCAGACAGACAGAAAGTGTATGACTGGATAAGAAACGGTGCGCCAAATAATTAAGTGATTTTAAAAAAATAATCAATGAAAATTAATTATACCAGGAAGCTATGCAGGCTGACAACCATAATCGGCTTCAGCATGGGACTGCTTCTTCTGCATGTTGCTGCACAGGCACAAAACGACAGCACTGCGTCCGCCAGTACAACTCAGGCTGTTTCGAAACCGAGGCCGGTAAAGAATACTTTCCAGAGTCAGTGGATTATCGATAATCAAACCGTGATGGTTCCCGTTAAAGGCACATTGGAACTGGACTTCCAGCATCGGTTTGGCGTATTGGGCAATGGTTACCAGGATATGTTTGGGCTTTTTTCACCTTCCTTTAATATCCGCATCGGGGCCAGCTACAGCCCGATCAAAAACCTGAGTCTGGGCATCGGGATTACCAAAACCGATTTACTTTGGGATGGTAGTGCGAAATACGCCATCATCACCCAGACTCCGGGACAAATACCCGGTAAGTGTAACTTTTTTTGGAGACGTTGCGGTGAATACGAAGGATGGTGCAACGCTTTATGATGGCAGTGAAATCCAGCATACCAGCGACCGGGTCAGCTTTTTTTCCCAGATAATCGTTGCCAGAAAAATCAACGATAAATTTTCAGTGCAGGTGGCCGGTAGTTTGTCACACCAGAATGCCGTCGGTGGATACTATACCAAGAACGACAGCACAGGTACTGATACATACCAGTCCATGTACAATAATCATTTTGCCATATCCGTGGCCGCCCGGTACCGGATCACTGATGTAACCGCGCTGCTTATAGATTATGATCAGCCATTAACATCCCATCCATCTTATAATCCGAGTCCGAATCTGGCTTTTGGTGTAGAGTTCAGTACCAGTGGTCACTGTTTCCAGATGTTTGTGACCAATTACGCCTGGTTAAATCCCCAGTATAATAATCTTTACAATAGCAATAGTCCCTTTAACTATACAGATAAGGCAACCGGACAGTCTGTTAAAGGAGGACAGTGGCTAATCGGGTTTAACATAACTAAATTGTGGAACTATTAGAATGAAAGCATGCAGCTAATAGCGGATGAGTCCGCAAATACTAACCAACAACCCCTGATTCAAAATACTCGGGGGTTTTTTCTGATCTACTATCTTTACCAAATAAATGTAGAAGGAATTTTTGCAGAATCCCGAAATCTGTAATCACTATTTTGACGTAACGAAACTATAATAAAAGTGCGTCTCTTCTTAGGTGGCATATTAATGGTTATTATGATGGTCACGACATTATTTTCCTGTACCGGGCGCCAAAGTCCTGTAACGAATAATCACGTGACAGATAGTTTGGCTGGTCTGAAAAAAGATAACCGGAAAAAACCGCCCTCCAATTATAATGACACGGTAATTATCAGGTCCCGTTCGGCAGTGTTTTATCTTCCCGATTCACTCCAGCTGATAAAAGTTAAAGAAGTGAATGAGAAGATGATTTTTGAAAGCCTCATGCATGATTGTTTTTATCAAATGAGGAATGCAAGACTTCTCATACAAAGGGATTGGCAAAATATAAATGTCGTCGATGTCTCAAAAGCCCGTTGGATCAATTTTATCAGGACTGATAGCCGTAACCGCGTCGTCGATCTGAATGCTGTTAATGATATATGCGGTATTTATCTCTTTGATCCCGGCAAAGAACCAGAACGTATTGATATGATGAATATTGATACCGAGCTTGGATTTTACTTCAAAAAATAACCTGCCTGCAGTTCGTCAGCCTAATTTATATTTGTTGTCAGTGCATATTTAGCGAGCTTACGCTTTGTCGCTTTATTTACTTTCTCAGAATATTAATTATCTGACAGAAAAAAAGTGTGGGTTTTATGGCTGAAAATAAGATCAACCGCAGGCATCTGATCAAGATAGGATCACTGGCCGTCCTGTCGAATATGGTGTTACCCGACATTATATCCGCTAAGAATTCTTCCGGCAGGTTTAAAACCGTCGCAGTCAATATTCCCGGTTCAGAAACGGATATCTGCTTTTTGAGTGCAATAGAAATGTCGGTATTGATACGTTCTAAAAAAATATCAGCGCGTGAATTGATGCAGGCACATTTAAAACAGATAGCCAAAGTAAATAGTAAGGTAAATGCGATTATCACTTTAGTGCCCGAAGATGAGCTCCTGGCGAAGGCGTTAGAAGCCGATGAATGGATGGCAAAGGGAAATCTGACAGGTCCCATGCATGGATTGCCTTTTCTTGTCAAAGATCTTACCGAGACCAAGGGTATCAGAACCACCTATGGTTCTCCGATGTGGAAAGAATTTATTCCGTCTCAGGATGCGCTTATAGTGGAAAGGGAAAAGAAAGCAGGTGTTATCGTTATGGGTAAATCCAATGTGCCCGAACTGGGATTGGGATCCCAGACCTTTAATCCACTTTTCGGTCCGACATTAAATCCTTATGATGTTTCCAAAACCTGCGGCGGAAGTACCGGGGGCGGTGCGGTTGCCTTGGCCTGCGGGATGACGCCGCTCGCGGATGGCAGTGATATGGGCGGCTCCCTTCGAAACCCGGCGAGTTTTTGTAATGTAGTGGGATTAAGGCCTTCACCAGGAAGGGTGCCTATTGTTGGTTCCAAACTTGCCTGGCAGGAATTGGGGGTTCAGGGCCCCATGGCAAGAAACGTTTCAGACTGCGCATTCCTGCTAAGTGTGCAGGCCGGAGCCGATACCCGCTCTCCGATATCAATTATGGAAAACCCGCAGGAATTTCTTAAGCCCCTTTCACGAAATTTTAAAGATGTAAAAGTGGCCTTTATCAGGGACCTCGGTTTGCCCTGGGAAAAGGAAGTAAAGGATGCCGTAGATTCTCAAAAAAAAGTATTTGAATCCCTGGGTTGCATTGTAGAAGAGAATGAACCCGACATGGCAGACGCCAACGAATGCTTTGTCAACTTTCGTCACTGGCAGATGGAAGCACAATATGGTGATCTGCTGGATGGAAACAGTGACAAAATGAATGCCTATGCCAAATGGCATATTGCCGAAGGCAGAAAATTGACCGGTCCATATCTTGCCCGGCTTGAAATCAGGCGCTCGGCCTTATACAGACGCTTTCAGCAGTTTCTGGAAAAATATGAATTTCTTATGCTGCCGGTCAGCCAGGTCTTGCCCTTTAATGTAAATATTCCTTACCCGACAGAAATTAACGGTGTAAAAATGCTGACTTATATCGACTGGATGAGATCAGCTTATTATATTTCAATGGTTGGTAATCCTGCTTTATCCGTGCCTTGCTCTTTTTCAAAAACGGGATTGCCGATTGGTATCCAGATTGTAGGCAGGCACAATGCTGATCTGAGTGTTTTGCAAATGGGATTTGCCTTTGAACAGGCAACCAGGATAGGCGAACGGAAACCACCGGTACTGCAATAACTGCACATAATATTACAGACGGTCAATAAAAATCAGGATGGATAAAGATCCAAAATATCATTGGGATCATGTTTACGAAACTAAACAGCCGAACCAGGTAAGCTGGACTGAATTAGTGCCACAGACATCGATGGATTTTATTAATTCCCTTGGCCTGGCAAAGAATGCAAAAATAATAGATATCGGTGGAGGCGAGAGCAGACTGGTGGACTATCTGCTTGATGAAGGATTTGAAAATATTACTGTACTTGATATTTCGTCGAAAGCCCTTGAAAAGACCAAAATACGATTGGGCATGAAGGCTAAAAAGGTGAACTGGGTTGTCAGCGATATTGCAACATTTCAACCTGACACTATCTTTGATTGCTGGCATGACAGGGCAACTTTCCATTTTCTTACCAGTAGCGAACAAATCACGAAATATCTGGATACTGCAAGAGAATTTGTATCGGGATTTCTGGTTATTGGAACCTTTTCTGAAAACGGCCCCGAAAAATGCAGCGGATTATCCATTAACCGATACAGCGAAGAAACATTAACTGAAATAATGCGAAATGGATTTGACAAAATGCGTTGTATTTATGAAAATCATCTTACGCCGTTTGGCACAATACAAAATTTTTTGTTTTGCAGTTTCAGGAGACGGCTTAAATGAATTGAAGAAAACACTTGTTCTCATTGATACTCTTCTCCCATAATATGGCCCGTCAGTAATTTGTTTTCCAACATTACCTAATAGTTTTTATGATTTTTTGCCGGGCTATCCGGACTGAAATCCGCTATCAGCGATGTTTCCGGTAGTATAGAGATAGTGACCGTTAGGAAATTCCGTTCATATAGAGTGAGTCATTTTTCTACTTTGCGGCCGGTTTTAATTGCCGGGCAGGCTAATTATGCGGAATTTATTCAATATTCTACGAGTCTATATGTTGTTCTTATTCTGCACCGGATTGTCTACTCAGGCATCTGCGCAGGATGGAATCATTTTTGGAACAGTAAAGGATTCCAATGGACCTGTTCAATATGCCAATGTATTGTTGTTAAGATCAACTGATTCTTCATTGGTAAAAGCAACGATGTCCGATTCACTGGGTAAATATTTATTTGAAAAAATTGGCAGGGGCAAATACCTGGTTACTGCTTCACTGTCTGGAATGGAGACAGTGTTTACA
This sequence comes from uncultured Bacteroidota bacterium, assembly GCA_963741345.1. GTDB lineage: Bacteria > Bacteroidota > Bacteroidia > Chitinophagales > Chitinophagaceae > Puia. The sequence continues at coordinate 305,960 of CAVUHS010000002.1, read as the reverse complement.
AGGGAAATTGAAATATTAAATGAAAAAGATGAAAGGGATCTGGGCATTGTATACATCGAAGTTTCGAAAAAACTATTAAACCAGGTGACGGTCACCGGTAAAAAGCCAATGTTTGAACAAAAGATTGACAGGACAATCATTAACGTAAAAAGCAGCATCACCAATGCGGGGGGTACCGCCCTGGAAGTCCTGGAAAAGTCGCCCGGTGTTACTGTTAACAGGCAGAGCAACAGTATTGCCTTAAACGGAAAGGATGGTGTAGGTGTTATGTTAAATGGGAAAATGACCTATATGCCTCAGGATGCCCTGGTGCAGTTACTTTCAGGAATCAGTGCGGGGAACATAGAGAAAATTGAGTTGATCACAACACCGCCATCTAAATATGATGCGGGTGGTAATGGAGGGTATATTAATATTGTACTGATAAACAATCCTTACGAAGGATTAAACGGTTCATATTTTCTTACTGCCGGATTCGGTGACCGGCCACTGGGCACGGCTGGATTCAATTTTAATTTCAGGAGCGTCAAAATAAATTTTTATGGTGACTATTCCCTCAACTATGAACACACCCTTCAGCCCAGTACGGCCTTTTCGCAATATATCCGGGCCGGAAATTTAATTACTAATAACTCTTTCTCAGAAAGGGATGCAGTAAGAACCATTCAGAATGCCCGTCTTGGGATGGATTATCAGATCAATCGTTCAACTATACTCGGCGTTATATTAAGCGGGTATATAAGCCGCTGGACGATGACTGCCAGAAACGGTGCGACCATCACTCAGAATAATACGATTGATACGACTATTATTTCAGTTGATGATCCCGAGTTGAATCTCTGGCAGAATTTATCTGCCAACCTGAATTTTCAGCATACTTTCAAGCCTGGCAAAGTGTTTTATTTCGACGCCAATTATATTTATTACAAAGACAATAATCCAAATAGCTATTCAACAGACTACTACAACCATTCGAAGGATTTTCTGTACCATCAGGATTCCAAGGGTGAAAAAATTACGCCGATACATATCAGTGTTTTATCCACTGACTACACAACCCGCCTGGCAAAGAAAATCACAATGGAGGCAGGTGTGAAATTATCTTTATCAGATTTCACCAATGATGTGAGCGTGAATTATTTATCCGGCGGCTCAAATATTACTGATACCAACCTTTCAGCGAAGTATTTGCTACAGGAGAATATAGGAGCGGCTTATTCTTCATTTACAATAAATCTAAATACAAACATAACCCTGACAGCCGGTTTGAGATATGAATACACCATATCAGACCTGGGTACAACAAAAATATCCCATATCCTTCACAGAAAATACGGGGAATTATTTCCGACATTATACATATCGAAAAGAATAAACGAATCAAATAATATCAGTTTCTCATATAGCAGGAGAATTACCCGCCCGGCATTTACCGACCTGGCTCCCTTCACTATTTTTTTCGATCCTAAGACTTATTATTCGGGAAATCCTGCATTGGTACCGGCGATCGCCAATGCGCTACAGTTGAGTTATGGTTTCCGAAATTATAATTTCACTTTGATCTATACACATGAAGTAAATACTATTGACAATTTTTATTTTCAGGTGAGGACTATTGATACGGTAAGCAACATCGTTTATCTTTCTGCCAGAAACTTTGCATACCAGCAGTACCTGACCGCATCCATTTCAGTTCCTTTGATGGTAAATAAATGGTGGAGCATGCAGAACAATTTTATTGGAGACTGGAGGCAGATTAATACTGCCTCTGGGAAAATAGCGGTCCAACTGCAGAATTTTGATTTTACGGTTAATTCGATACAGCGGTTTACTTTGCCCAGGGATTTCACTATTGAGTTGACGGGTATGTATTCTTCTCCAAGTTACGTGGGGACTGCGAAACGGGAGGCGTTATACCAGCTGGGTGGAGGAATCCAGAAAAAAATGGCGAATGGGAAGGATGTCTTACGGTTTGCGGCGAACGACGTGTTCAATTCAGGGAGTAATTATAGTTTTGTTGAGAATTTGCCATTTTCAAACGCCATCGCCGGCAGGAATTTTAATTTCAGACTGGTATCCTACAAGATCACATACACCCACAATTTTGGAAACCACGCCCTGAAAGAGAAAAGACAACGATCAACGGGTGCCGAGGAGGAATTAAACCGGGTAAAAAATTAAATAGTTTGTAATTTTGTTTGATCTGGTAATTATTTTTGCCAACCCATCCAAATCCATTCATAAAACCTTAAAAACTTGCAGTATGAAAAAAACACTCTTGTTAATCAGTGTCGTAATGCTGATTACTACTTTCGTGCACGCACAGGTTAAAGACTATAAAGTGGTATTTGATATGTCCAGCAGAGATACGATTAATCAACAGGCCATTGTCCGGGAAATTGGTCTTATTACCGGTGCGAGTCCAGATGCAAAGTTAGAAGTTGTAATCTATGGTCAGGGATTGGATCTGGCAGTAAAGGACCGGTCAACACAGCAATCCGCAGTTCAGAAAATTATTGCTGATAAAAAAGCGACTTTTAAAGTGTGCGCCATGACAATGAAGCGCAATAATATTGACATCTCCCAACTGGTACCAGGAGTGGAAGTGGTTCCTGATGGTATTTACGAAATTATTTCAAAACAACAGGAAGGTTGGGGGTATATAAAAGTCGGGCATTAGTAAATGGCCAGGGATCATCCACACAAACCAATATGAAATGAAAGCAGTTAAACTTTTTATACTTGTACAAATTTTCTCCTGCGTTTTGGTTGAGGCCCAGCAAAAGCAATTTAAGGCACTGATTGTGACAACCACCCGGGGCTGGCATCACGAGTCCCTTCATGCCGGTGTGCTGGCTATCCAGGACCTGGCCAGGAGAAATTTTTTTGATGCGGTCTTATACGAAGATCCCAAAGGATTTACCGATAAGTATTTATCCCAGTTTCAGGTTGTGATATTTTTGAATACAACAGGGGATATTTTTGACACTGCCCAGCAGAAAGTAATGGAACGTTTTATAGAATCGGGGAAAGGTTTTGTAGGAATTCACAGCGCTTCTGATACTGAGTATGACTGGGAATGGTATACTAAACTGGTTGGCAGAATGTTTCATATCCATCCGGTTATTCAGACTGCGAGGATAAATATTTTGGATGCCAGCTTTCCGGGTCTTCAGGGCTTTACCGGGAATAAGCTTTGGACGGATGAATGGTATGAATTTGGGGACGAAAAAATATCCGGTCTGAATTATATCATGGCGGTTGATGAAACCAGTTACAACCCGGTGGTGCAGTGGGCCGATAAAAAAGGGACAGGGATGGGTAAAATGCATCCTGTGGCCTGGTATCACAATTATGACGGTGGCCGCTCATTCTATACTGCTCTCGGACATATGCCCATGATCTTTTCGGATCCTTCTTTTATGAATTTCCTGTATGCCGGAATTTTCTGGGCTGCTACCGGTAAAAAATAGGTTTCTCCTGAGACTTGAAGCATAAGGGGCAAGTGCCACAGCTTGAATGATTTTAGAACCTCCCGGACTTCCCGGGAGGTTTTTCATTTGTTCAAAGTATAGCGGGATTTCGGAACACTTAATAAAATGTACATTCACTATCAGATAGGAAAATATGCAGGAAGTGCTGGATCAGAAAAGAAAATTGGGATATATAAATTGATCTTCTGGAAAAAAAATCATGATATATACGGCGCATTCTGAGACCGGAAAAATAAAATCAGTCTTTATAAAACCTGTTCGGCAGGCATTTATTGACGATTCTCACATTTGTCAAAACTGGAAGGCATTAAATTATCTCGAAAAACCGGATTTCAAAAAAGCGTTCGATGAGTATGAAAATTTTCAATCTATTCTGACGGACCAGCGTGCCGACATTTATATTTTACCGGAAGACCAGAACGTCAATATGGATTCTGTTTATTGCAGGGATGCTTCCATAGCGACCAACAAAGGGATGATAATATGCAATATGGGAAAGGAAGGGAGAAGAAATGAACCTGAAGCGGAGAAGAGAGCATTTGAAGCGAACGGAATTCCGGTACTTGCCACGATCAAATCTCCAGGCACTCTGGAAGGTGGCGATGTTGCGTGGCTGGATGAGTATACACTTGCAGCAGGTCATACTTACCGGACGAATGAAGAGGGGATCAGACAGCTATCTGGCATTTTGCAACCATTGGGAGTTGAAGTAATTGCAGTTCCCCTTCCTCACTATAAGGGACCTGCAGATGTTTTCCATCTGATGTCCATTTTGAGCCCGGTTGATTCAAAGCTGGCGGTTGTTTATTCACCTTTAATGCCCATCATATTCCGCAACCTGCTGATTAACCGTGGATATAAACTGGTGGAAGTGCCGGAGGAAGAATTCGAAACCATGGGCTGCAATGTTCTTTCTCTTGCGCCCCGGGAATGTTTGATGGTTGATGGTAATCCTCTGACGAAAAAAGCACTGGAGCAAGCCGGTTGCAAAGTAACAGTGTATAAAGGAGAGGAAATCAGCATTAAGGGCGGGGGCGGGCCTACCTGTCTTACGAGGCCATTTCACCGATGCAGGTGATGTATAATCTATTATTTTAATAATCGTAAGAATGGGTAGATTGATTCATATCAATATTAATTACCCTATAGATTATAATATCGTCACAAAAGTTATTTATATAAATTCCGTTCTGTTTTTTAAATGGCTGTAGAAGCCGTTGATTCAGAAAGATTTGTGGCCAAAAATCAAGGGATTTTCATTAACTTTAAGATAACAGTTAGCGAGTATGCATGCTCGTTATATAAAGTAAATCTTATATCTGAGTAATTAATTGTTTAAACATGAAATTTGACAGTTAATATAATATTTCTTAGCTTTAAAGATATCCGGGTTCATTAGAATTGAAGTATATCGGGGTTAATTAAATCCCCGGTTTTTAACGAACCTGCCCTTATCCATATCCCTTGTACCGATTGTCCCGATCGTTCTGTTTACCTTCCTGTTGTCCTCTAAATGACGTGATTGAATTTAAGCGTATTGAAACGGAGGATTCTTTGACGATTCTGCTTCCTGTATAAAATCAATTAAGTCCGTCCCTCCATTTTGTTTTCTGTTCCCTAACCCCTATTGTTTATGACACAGCCCGGCTTTGCTCAACGTATTTTTTTGCGGATATTGTCTATTTTAATCATTGGTTTGATTCCGCGCTTTTCAATTGCGCAGCAGACGAAAATTTCCGATTATGTAATATTTGGAGGCAGCGGGTCCTGCACAACCTGTGCAGTGAATATTGGATCCTCAACCAGTATTAACGGGCGGGTCGGTTGGAAGTTATAAATTAGTGCAAACCACTGGCAATGCTTCCATCACCGGTAATATTTATAGTGGAGGAACCGTCAATTTGGCCAATGGTAATACAGTGGGTGGTCGGATTACTGCTGCCAATATACCAGTAATGGCGGGCACTATCCTGAATGTTGGCTCCAGTGCTCAATTAAAAGGGAATATAGACGTGCAGGGTAATATCGTTGTAAGTGGAGGAACGGTGAGTGGTAAAGTGACGCATCCGTCCGGTACTACTTATTCCGGGCCTGCTCCGGCGCTGGGAAATGTGATTGGAATTCCCAGTCTGCCCACTCTTCCTTCCATGCCGTCGATAACTACCTTTCCGGCCGCAGGCGCGCAGAATATTACAGCTACACAGACGATAACTCCGGGTGCGTATAATAATATGACCCTTTCGGGAAAACAAACGGTCACACTTTCCGGACCTGGTATATATGTTTTTAACTCCATTAAGAATACCGGGAAAACCAACGTTTTCTTATTTGACTTCAAGAACCTCCCAGGCAATATTAAAATATTATGTTTATGGAGATATAGATTTGAATGACTGTGCAGTGGATACCCTCAATGGGGGAGGTGCATCCCGCATATATACAGAGACACATGGAACAGGTTCAACCAGTACTTATGGGCCATATTCCTGGAATCTTAGCTCGGGTTCAAACCAATCCTACAAAGCCAAATGGGTGGGTACCGTTTGGGCACCGTACGGAGGGATTAACATTGGTATTGGAAGTCAGGCTACTTTATCTGTTGGAGCATTCTACAGTGCGACCCAGGTCAATGTTGAAGGTAACAGCACCATCAACTATGCCCCATTTCCCTTGTGTAGCACACCCAATGCAAATGCTGGTCCTGACAAGCAATTGAGTTGTACTATATCAACCGTGCAACTGAGTGGTTCTTCCACAACTGCCGGGGCGCAATTCAACTGGTCTGCGCTCAATGGAGGCACCATTGTCTCCGGTAGCACCACAGCAGCTCCTGTTGTTTCATCAGCAGGCACCTATGTATTAACCGTAACCGATCCGAATGGAGGATGTACAGCTACAGATACTGCCTTGGTCAGTTTTATTCCCTGTATTTTGCCTTATTATCCCCCACCTACCGGTGGAAAATCCTTCGAATTGATTGGGTCTGAATTAAGCTCCCTCTATGCGAATTATGGCTTGGTAACGGACTCTGCAAAAACCATCTTTATCATTAACCAGGGCACGGTCCAGATAGAAGTGATTGCCAGGGTTGGGCAATACCAAAATCTGCTGACGCTGCTTCAAACACCCGCCTACGGAATCACTAACCTGATCAATAACGGACCCAATACGCTGATCATTACCGGTACATACCCGATCGTCAATCTCAAAAAACTGGATAGTCTGCCAACGCTGATCGATTATTGCAGGCCCCTGTTTCCACCACTCGGAAATGGAAGTATACTCCCCGTCCAGGGCGATACGGTGATGCGCGCCAATTTTGTACGGCAGGGATATAATATCGGAGGTAGGGGTGTTAAAGTGGGTGTTATTTCAGACAGCTATAATACAGTAACCGGAACGGCTGCTCAGGCAGATGTGGCTAACGGCATCCTTCCGGGAGCAGCAAATAATCCCGATAGTAATTCAGTTCCGGTAAAAATACTTGCGGAATATCCTTACGGAAGAGCTTCCGATGAAGGGCGGGCAATGCTTCAGGTTGTGCACGGGATTGCTCCGAAAGCCCTGCTGGATTTCAGGACCGGGTTTATCAGCCCGGGGGATTTTGCACAGGGCATCCTGCAGCTTCAGCAGGATTCCTGTAATGTGATTGTAGATGATGTGACATACATAACAGAACCTTTTTTCCAGGATGGTGTAGTTGCACAAGCTGCGAATTTTGTGGCCAGCAAGGGGGTTTCTTATTTTACCGCAGCCGGAAACAATGGTGCATCTTCCTACGGCAACCTTTACAATGCTGCGCCTGCTCCCGCCGGCATTACAGGTACGGCCCACAATTTTGGCGGAAGTATTTATCAAAGTATTTCACTCACTCCGGGAACTTATACCATCGTTCTTCAATGGCAGGATTCCATCTATTCTCTAGGGCAGACAACCACAGGTACTATAAACGATCTGGATATTTACCTTACGGATACGACAGGACATACATTGTTTGGGTTCAACCGGAATAATATTGGCGGAGATCCGCTGGAAGTAATGCCATTTACGGTAACGGCAAATGCAACCACCAATATTATGATTATCCGCGCAGCCGGATCCGGTAATATTCCTTTTAAGTATGTCGTGTTCCGGGGGAACTTAACCATTAATAATTTTAATGCAGGGTCCTCCACCATTGTGGGGCACTCCAATGCAGATGGGGTGATGTCGGTTGGGGCTACCCGTTATACTAAAACTCCTGCCTATGGGGTAAGTCCTTTTCAAATGGAAACTTTTTCCTCATACGGCGGAACACCAGTAAACGGCGTATTGCGGAACAAACCTGATTTTGTGGCTCCTGATGGCGTGAGCACAACTGTGAATTTCGGTTCGATCAATATCAGCGGATCTCCCTTCCCCAGTTTTTTTGGTACTTCCTGCGCGGCGCCGCAGGCCGCTGGGGTTGCAGCCCTGTTGCTGGAAGGACGGCTTAAATATGCCAATCAGAAACTCAGCCCGGCACAAATGAAGGCCCTTTTGCAAGGCACCACGATTCAGAATGGACCTCCCGGATATAACGTGGTTACGGGTTACGGATTGATCCAGGCTGATTCGGCGATGAAAACTTTTGCATCACCGGTTCCCGTCATCACTAAACTGGTTTATGATACTACTATTAAGCCGGGAACGCAGCCTGTTAATGTGACGGTTCAGGGAAATTACCTGAATTCCAATTCTGTTGTAACATTCCGGGGACAACCGCTTCCAACGACCATTATCAGTTCAACTCAGGCCACGGCAACGGTACCTACCTTTACCGGAAATCCTGCCATCCAGGTATTCACCAAATCGATATCTCCGAATGGAAATGACGGCGGATATTCCGATACACTGTTTTTCTTTTCTCCTGTTAAGAAAACGATCATCGTAAGGACCGACAATAAGACGAAGCTATATGGGGAGCAGCTTCCTCATTTTACTTCCACCGTTCTTATTGACAGTGTACCTATTCAAAACACGGCCCTTACCCTTGCCCAATTGCGCTTGGACAGCCTTGATTATTCAACACCTGCAACCAGTGGTGCGAATGTCGGGATATATTTTATCCGGCCTGCCATTCACCGCCCTTTGAATTTGTTGGATCCGGTTGATATCGGGTTGACAGAAACTTATAATTATATTCTCAATGACGGAATACTTTCCGTAAATAAAATGCCACTTATTATTACACCAAGGGATACCACCCTGGTATATGGTGATAAGATTGGTAATTTTTCTTTCAACTATTCTTACCCTGACTCAAATATAGCGGCCGCTGATAAGGCGACATTCCTTGATTCTATACAAAGCATCCATCATTCAAACCTGGTCGACACTGTTTTTGCACTGGTGAATGGCCAGGGTATTGTAAGGGGACAGCCACTTACGGATGCCGACTTGAACCACCTGGGTATTATGGCGAGTGGCCAGGGTATTGTAAGGGGCCAGGGTATTGTAAGAGGCCAGGGTATTGTAAGAGGCCAGGGTATTGTAAGGGGCCAGGGTATTGTAAGAAGCGCCCCTCCTGTTTATAACGATACGCTCAGGACAGTTCCTGTTCCCGCGCAATCTATTTTTAATTACGAAGTGGATTCAGTCAACGTCAACTTGGTGAATGGTAAAGGCCTGGTGAGTGGTCAGGGTATTGTTCGCGGGTCGATTGTATTAAATGGGCAAGGAATTGTCAGGGGAACTCCGGTTCTTAGCAGTACAAATGTTACCGATACAAGTAACAGCAGGCTGGCCGTTATTGTGGATACGGCTGATCTGGTTGCGGACAGCATTTCTACCCCCAAATCGATCAATTTGATAACAGGGTTAACGGCCGGGGTCAATACGATTGTGCCCGGGGCAATGCTATCCGATAATTTCAATATCACCTATGGATTGGGTCATTTAACGATTAAACCTGCAACCCTTATCGTAAAAGCACTGGATACCATCACAGCCTATGGAACACCACCTGTATACAGTGATTCGGTATACGGATTCCAGTATCAGGATTCTCTGGGTAATGTCTTTTCTTCATTTCCGACCCATTCATTGACGGATACAGTAGGCAACACGATCAGTGGACCATTAAATGCTGGAAAATATAAAATTGTGCCAGGAGGATCTGTATTAATTGCACCCTCAAATTATGTATTGAGTTATGTGAACGGGAATCTCGTTGTTAATAAGGATACGCTGAAAGCGGCAGCCAGGGATACTTCCCGGATCTATGGATCAGCGAATCCGGTTTTTGCAATTAACTACAGCGGTTTTGTAAACGGGGATGATGTTTCCAAGATAACGACGCTACCAGTAGCAAGCACTACGGCTACAGTTTCATCAGCAGTAGGGAAATATACGATTAACCTGGCGGGAGGATCAGCCTCAAACTATATTCTCAAAGACAGTATTGGAACATTAACTATCAAGCAGGCTGCTCTGACTGCAACCGCTGATAATAAGTCAAAAGTATACGGAGATATAAATCCGGTATTTACGGTCACTTATAGCGGCTTTTTGAATGGGGACGGGCCTTCAAGTATTACCCAGCCAACCATCAACACGACGGCTACCACGGCGTCGCCTGCAGGATCTTATCCAATAACCCTTTCCGGCGATTTGGCTACCAATTATTCCATTACCAATAATAATGGAACGTTAACGATCGGACCGGCTCCGCTGACCGTAAAAGTGAATGACATGGTGATCAACGATGATGCTTCTTTACCTGCCTTTACGTCTACGTTTACAGGATTTAAAAACGGGGACAACAGCACTACTGCCATTATCTCCGGGCCTTTGTATTCGGTGAGCCCTACATATGCAAAAGAACAAACGGGAACTTACACCATTACCCCTTACGGGATACAGTTGAAAACGCCGAATAATTATGCGGTGAACTATTTAACGGGCAACCTGTATGTAAACGAAGATGGCGGGAGCAATATCAATGTAAGTTTAACCTGCGTGCAGGCATTGACCAATGATCCATCAGGATTCCCCTATGCTGCATATTTTGCATACACTAACCCGAACAGCACAGCAGTTTATATTCCCATCGGTACCAGTAACAGCCTGACTACTTCAGGTACATACAGTGGCCAGCAGCCGCAGCTATTCCCGAGCGGGTCTGGAAAGTTTAAGATATATTTTAGCGGGTCTACGCTCACCTGGTCAGTGATTACATATCCGGGGAATAGTAAGGTGTCAGTGTCTGCAAGCTCTTCATCAAAAAAATGTACCACTTCACAGACTTACCAGGCAGTAGGCGGATTAGCAACAGGGGAAGTCACAGCAGAAGTAACAACTGAATCAACAGATCCTGCCGCAACAGTCTATCCAAACCCGACAAAGGATCTGGTGACAATCAATATTAAGAATGCTACCATGGTTTCTGGTAATATTCGTATAACAGACACCTATGGCAAGTCATACCAGGCGACCGGCAAGAAACTGTCTGATCATAGCCTCCAGGTGGATCTGAGCAGGCTGAGCAGCGGTATGTATTTTATCCGGGTGATGGTGGACAATGAATGGAAAGTATTCCGTGTCGTAAAAATGTAAATTGAATAGTAATTGAATAAACGCAAGGTTTGTATAAAATTTCTTACTGTATTTTCTTAGCCTGAAGATAATCAGGGTACGAATAATGAATTCAGTGCATTCTTGAATTGCGGATTTGATCTATGAAATTAAAAAGACTTTTATTTCTTTTATTCTGGGTTTTAATTTATTTAGCTGGTATATCACAGGATCGTACGGCAGATAGTTTAAAGAAGATACTGTTGACCGCGAAAGAAGACACGGTCAGGGTCAATACGCTCCTTCAGCTTAGTAAATACTACCTGGATTCTTCAACTGAAGATGCCATACGGTATAGCATGCAGGCCCTGGAGCTTGCCCAGAAATTGAGATATCATCCAGGGCGTGCACTCGCCTTGAAAAATATCGGGGTTGCTTATTATTTCCAGGGAAATACACCTGCCGCCCTTGATTATTATGGTCAGTCCCTGCATATATATGATTCCATCGGTGACCTGGAAAGCAAAGCCAGGATAATCAATAATATTGGCCTCACTTATTATGTGAACGGCAGTGATGACAAGGCGTTGGACAATTTTTTCAAGTCTCTCGACATTACAGAAAAAATTGGTGATAAGGCCGGCATTGCGACTGCTTATTCGCAAATTGCCAACGTCTACCTTAACAAGCGTGCAACAACTAATAAGGCGCTCGGGTTTTTTTTAAAGGCATTGCTGATCAGCGAAGGCATCGGCGATAATACTATCATAGGTGCGGTTAGCTTTAACCTGGGAGAAATCTATATTGGGTTAAATAAGAATGATTCGGCACTTTACTATTATAATGAGTCTGTAAGGGCTTATTCAAATACGATCAATATTCCGGTTCCCCTGCGTGGTATTGGTCTCGTATATGCAAAAAAAGGAGATTTCACAAATGCGATAAGATATAATTTGGAGTCCTACCAGATGGCTAAAAAATTTGATTCCAAGTTAGCTATTGCCCAAGCGCTGGTAGCACTTGGGGATATTTATTCGAAAAAAGGGGATTATCCCTCCGCACTCAGTTCGTACGAGGAGGCAGATTCCGTTGCCAGGATCATCCCGGCCTATAAGGAATTGGATTCTTCCTATGCCGGCAGGGCTACTACTTATTCTAGAATGGGGGACTATAATAATGCATACAAATACCAGAAACTTTTTAGTGCTCTGACAGATACCATAAATAATCAGACCCTGGCTGATAAACTAACTGCTCTTCAGGGAAATTTTGAAATTCAAACCCGCCAGAATCAAATCAATCTCCTCACAAAAGACAAGGACCTGCAGGAGCTCGAACTGAGAAGCCAGAAAATCCAGAAGGCGTTTATTTCGGGGGCATTGATTCTTATCTTTTTCATCGCATTTGTTATTTACAGGAATTACCGCAGTAAGGTGAAGACAAATATTATCCTGGATAAACAAAAAGCAGAAATTGAGGGTCTTTTGCTTAATATCCTGCCCGCTGAAGTCGCAACCGAATTACAAATGACAGGGAGTGCTACGCCCCGGTATTATGACCAGGTCTCCGTGCTCTTTACAGATTTCAAAGGATTTACTCTAATAGCGGATGCCCTTTCACCCCAGGAAGTTGTTTCGGAACTTAATGCCTGCTTCATTGCATTTGATGAAATCATAGAAAGACATAACCTGGAAAAAATAAAAACCATCGGTGACTCCTATATGTGCGCAGGCGGTATTCCCACTGAAAATGACTCACATCCGGTTAGTATTGTTCGTGCTGGTCTTGAGATCAGAGATTGGATGAAAAAATGGAATGAAGGGAGGAAAGAATTGAATCTGCCTGACTGGGAACTCAGAATCGGTATCCATGTCGGTCCTGTGGTAGCTGGAGTTGTCGGAAGAAAGAAATACGCGTATGATATTTGGGGAAGCACGGTAAACATTGCCAGCAGAATCGAGAGCAGCGGTCATCCGGGCATGGTAAATATTTCTGAGGCTACTTATAACCTGGTGAAGGACCGGTATACCTGCTTTTACCGGGGAAAAATTTCAGCTAAGAGTATCGGAGAGATAGACATGTATTTTGTCGAAAAAGAAGTGGATAAAGAAGTTACGCACATGAAGACGGAATTGTCAATGCAGTAAGACTTCTATTCATCAATTTTTTTTATGTAGTAGGTATTGACCGGAATTGAACGCCCGGAGATCTCAGTATTGTATTTCATATACCGTAAAGATCTTTAATTGCAAATGTTTTTCCGGACGAGACCTCGACCACGTGCATATCTTTGATCACCGGCAGGCGTTGTCCGTGGGTTAAAAATGTCAGTTTGCCCTTTGGATCCTTTGAATCCCTGTTGGCGGAAGGACGAAATCCTTCCTCTTCCCCGTATTTTCTAAATGGGGATGATAAATCCTTCCTTACAAAAAAGGCATTCACACCGGCTTCTGCCGTACCTATGAAATCATAACCCTTTTTTTCTGCAAGATGTCGAAATGCTGCCAGAGATGCTCCCCAGTACAGATCTGAATAATGGGCCGCAGTTCTTTGAAAATTCGCCGAATAAGGAGTGGACAATTTTAGTGTTGGGCCAAAAGCGGAATTATATTCGCATATTACAATTCTTGGCCTGATAGAATTGATAGCTTCCCAAATCCAGTAATCGTTTCCGTCAATATCAATACTTAGAACACCAATGTCTTCTATGTCTGTAAATTTTTTGATAAGGCCATTAATATTGTCTCTGGTGATAAAACTATGATAGGCAGTAATATCATATTTCCAATAAATGAAGTCCTGCTGTATGAATTTGATATTTTTTTTATCGCCATCCATCACAAGGCCAGACCAGCTGTTATTTATCAGTAAAAAACGGGTATTCGCTTCCGTATAATTTTCAACTCCAAACTCAATAAAAATTTTATTCGGTATATCGATTTTGCTGATAAGGTACTGGAGAATGCCATCTTCCCCCCGCTGGGAAAAAATCTGAAATTCAACTTCCCCGAGGGAAGAAATGTGTTCTTTTAATGCATTGGCAGCGGCCTGAATTTTGCCAAGATTTATCAGGGTTTTAAATGTATCGTAGTGAAACTTATTGTAAATCCGGTGATAATAATACTTCAGGGCTGTTCTTAGCATAGCTGGGATTAATCATTATTTATTCGGTACGAAGGGTACTTCAAATAAAGGTAATACATCATAAATATTTTCATCAATATTTATAGATGCGATGTGGAAAGGAATTTCCAGGAAGGATCATCGATATCCCCTGGCCACTACAAACACTCCCGGTACTTCGTAGGTCTCTCCTTTTTTGTAAGGGAGAAGTGAGTGAAGGTATTCAGCGTGTACTTGCTGTTTTATTGTTTCGCTGAATTTATTATAGGCCAATGCTACAGGTCCGCCGATAAATGCTGCACCCAGCGCTTCCTGGTCATCTTCGTAATATAACGTCGTGCGGATACGTTGAATGCTTATATGTTTGAAACCAGCGGCTCTAAAATGGAGTTCAAGTATATGCGGGTTTCCCAGATTAAAGAACATGGGACAAACCTCTGAAGATAAATGCCGGTCTACGATCTCAAAAATTTCAGACCAGCCACAGTTATCCCTGGATCCCCAAACAGCGGCCACCGCCCGGCCTCCGGGTTTTAGTACCCTGTGCATTTCTTCCAAAGCCCTTTTGGGGTCGGGCATATACATCAGGCCAAGTGAACAAAGTGCCACATCAAATAAATTGTTTTCAAGCAGGAGGTCCTCGGCATCCATCCAGTCAAATTGCACACGGTTTTCTTTTTTCAATTGTGCAATGGAGGTTGCTATCTCTACCATTTTTTCAGAAATATCCGTTCCAACCAGTTGGCCACTGATTCCAAGTTTTTTGACCGCCTGGAAACTGACAAGCCCTGTGCCGCACGCAACGTCAAGCACTTGTTCCCCCTGTTTCAACGAAGCAAGATCCAGCAGGAGATTTTGTGCCGGCCTTAATTGGTCCTGCCAAAAAGATTCATAATAAGAGGAGGCCTTGTCCCAGCCATAACGCTGGACTCTTCTTTGTAATGCTGGTTCCATGTCAGTGTTGTTTTTGAGCTACGATATTTACTTCCTGGTGGGGTTCTTCCATCATCCACCAAACAGATTATATTTTTAGGTGGCACAAAAATAGAAACCGGTGACCTCGTATACACCATCGTCTTCCCAACGGTGAATGCCGGTTTTCTTACGGGAGTAAAATATAGAAACTTAAAAACGGATCATTCAATTCGCGTTTCTTTCGTAGTAATACATTGGTTTGTTTCCCGAAATTGATGATTTACGATGAATCATATGAATAGTCAATTCAATCACCCTAAAACCTACCGTATATGAAACCGTTTTTTTCAACCCTGATTGTCTTCCTTATCCTCATAGCAGTTTCCTGTAAGAAGGATACGATACAAGTCAGCCAGCCACCTTGTAATACCTGCAGTTCGGCATCGCAGGATAGTCTGACCCTGGGCCCGTTGTTCCTTCAGGACAGTAATTGGGTAAGGCAGGCCGATGGTACTTACAAAAGTGATGTTACAGCGCTTATCCTGCAGGGCGGTGGAAGTATTAGCCAGTTATATTCAATGGAAATCTTAAGTGAAGGTAATTTGTTCCAGATCTATCCGAATTTTCATGTAAAATTATTTGGCGGCGAATTTTATGGATCAGTAAATAAATATTACGACAATGAAATCTGTACCGTAACATATAGTTATTCCGACCAAAATAAATATTTTGGGGAATCGCCCAATGGCGGACAATTACCTTTTCATTCCATAGTGATCAGAGCGTTGCTGGTGAAATAAGCTGAATCAGATTACGGGGGGATGGTTCTCATGATGGCAATTGTCTTCCCGACGTTTGATCAGGATCCCGGATCGCAATGATTCCCAAAACGGAAGAAAAAAGCAGCGAGCCGGCCATAAAAATATATGAGGCGCTAAAACTGCCGGTGCTTCCGTTTAAATAACCAACTGCGTATGAACCGGCGAACGCACCCAAGGCCCCGAAACTGTTAATCAGAGCGATGGCCCCGCCAGCAACATTTGCAGGCAATATCTCGGTCAGATGGGCGAAGAAGGGACCGTAAGGAACGTACATGCTCATGCCTGCGATACTTAAGAGTGTGAAAGACAACCAAAAATTACCGACGCCTACTAAGTTTGACCAATAGAATGCAATGGCTCCCAGAAGAAAACATGGCCAGATAAAAATCTTCCTTTTCAAGGTTCTGTCGGAAAAATAAGATACGATAATCATAGCAATGATGGCCATCAGGTAAGGCACAGCTGACAACCAGCCGGTTTTTACAATTCCGATACCGGGGGCTGCATGTATAATGGAAGGCAGCCAGATTACAAATCCGTAAACACCGAAGCTCCATAGCAAATATAAAATACATAGCAGCAGGACCTGCCTTGATTTAAAAGCCGTGATATAATTTTTAACCGGTTTTATGGACTGTTGTTCTTTTTGCAATGCCGATTCCAGTGAATTCTTTTCATCAGCCGATAACCAGGAAGCTTCGGCTGGTTTATCATTCACCAGTTTCCACCAGAACACGGCCCATATGATCGCGGGAATTCCTTCCCAGATAAACATCCATCTCCAGCCTAGCGAGTGAATCAAATAACCCGAAATAATAGACATCCAAAGAATGGTTACCGGATTGCCAAACATTAATAGCGTATTTGCCCTGGAGCGTTCCTCCCTCGTAAACCAGCGGCTTATCAGAACGAGCATGGAGGGGAATACGGCGCTTTCAAATACTCCCAGCATAAACCGGATGATGAGCAGAATTTTAACATTGCTGATAAGTCCTGTAGCCATCGCAGACAGCCCCCAGCATATCAATGACCAGAAAATTAATTTCTTGGCGCTTTTATTGGATGCATATATAGTTCCGGGTATCTGAAAGAAAAAATAGCCAAGAAAAAACAATGAACCCAGCAGGGAAGACAGATTTGAAGAAATATGCAGATCTGCTGCCATGCCGCCGGCAGCTCCAAATCCAAAATTAGCCCGGTCCAGGTAGGCCAGGCTGTATGTGATAAAAATAACCGGTATAAGCCGGTACCATCGTGAGGCAGCGATCGCATTGTTATTGGACATTTGTATTACCGCAGTGGCGAATCTAAAAGTAAAGAAACTTCGCGGTTTTTTATTAAGTGATGACAGAGTCCCTGTTAGCTATGGGTGTTAAATAACCAATATCTTTGCGGCATGCAAATCTGGAAAAACATTATCGGACGACCCTCCTGAGTGCTCATTCTCCCGCCTGCTTTGTAGTTATATCACATCTTGTCTTTTTAAAAAATCATTTTTGGATGAAAACAATTATTGAACCATTCAGGATAAAATCCGTTGAACCCATCTATTTCAATACTCCGCAGGAACGAAAAATAATACTGGAGAAGGCATTTTATAATCCCTTTCTGATTCATTCCACGGATGTGCTGATCGACCTGCTTACCGACAGTGGTACAAGTGCCATGAGCAGCAGTCAGTGGGCCGGGATCATGCATGGGGATGAGTCCTATGCCGGAAGCCCAAGTTTTTTTCGTTTTGAAAAAACCATACAGGAGATCACCGGAATGCCACTAATCATTCCAACCCACCAGGGAAGAGCGGCGGAAAAAATTTTGTTCAGCATTCTCGGGGGGAAAGGAAAATATTTTGTGAGCAATACTTTATTTGACACAACCCGTGCTAATATTGAGTTTTCCGGCGCCGAAGGTGTGGATCTGATTTGTGATGAGGGAAAGCATCCTGGCATCCCTGCACCATTCAAGGGGAATATGGATACGATCGCTCTGGAGAAATTTATTGAGGAAAAGGGAGCTATGAATATCCCACTTTGTATCATCACAGTGACCAACAATTCCGGTGGTGGCCAGCCGGTCAGTATGCAAAACATCCGGGAGGTAAAAAGAATTTGCAACAAAAATAAGATCCCGCTCTTCATTGATGCCTGTAGGTTTGCGGAGAATTCCTATTTTATAAAATTACGAGAAGTGGGTTACGATAAAAAGCAGGTTTCAGCGATTGCACATGAGCTTTTTTCTTACGCCGATGGTTGCACGATGAGCGCAAAGAAAGATGCATTCGCGAATATAGGTGGCTTCCTCGCCATGCATGACGAAGAACTTGCACTGAAATGCCGCAATCTTCTCGTCATTACGGAAGGTTTTCCCACCTATGGTGGACTTGCAGGCCGCGACCTGGAGGCCATTGCAATCGGTTTGAAAGAGGTAATGGAAGAAAATTATTTGCAGTACCGTATCCGGAGCATCGAATACCTCGCTAATAAATTAATTTCTGCCGGTGTGCCGATTATGCAGCCTGCCGGTGGGCATGCAGTTTACCTGGATGCTAAAAATTTCCTTTCTCATATTCCCGTTTCCCAATACCCTGGTCAGGCCCTGGTAGGGGCCCTATACCTGCATGGCGGAATCCGAAGTGTTGAAATCGGATCACTCATGTTTGGGAAATATGATGAGGACAAAAATCTTATCCCGGCATCCCTGGAACTTGTCCGTTTAGCCATTCCCCGAAGGGTATATACACAAAGCCATATCGACTATGTCGCTGAAGTAATTATCGAGGTCTTTAATAACAGGAGCAAAATCAAGGGCCTTGATATTATTGAAGAAGCTCCCATGCTCCGGCATTTTACGGCTAAATTAAGGCCTGTATAGGAATTAAGAGTGCTTTTGATATTCCAGATTCCGGAACCGGATCACCTTCTCCGGAATTCAAGTCATCATGGGCTGAAACAGCCCATTTCGTTTGCAATATCCCATCGGCCTGGAAATTCCCTAATATAACTCAAGTTATACTTTCCATATAACTGTTTCACCCTTGCTTTCCATAACTGGACGATCACTAACCTTTATAAATAAACGCAATACGGTATTAATATGATTTAAATCATAACAAACCATGATCGTTGTTTGGAATAAAAAACAATGAATTAGCAAACTTTACGGCCTTATTAAAGAGCAGTTGAAAAAATTATTGTTATGAAAAAAGTCTTAATCCTGATACTGTTTGTTTCTTCTACATTCCTGTTTATGTATTGTACAAAAACCGATCAGGTAATAGGGGGGGCAACGCCAACTACACCGCCACCAACTAATACTCCCAGCACATCGGAGCTATTGTCTTATAAAACACCGACAGCCCCGGCTATTGATGGAACGATCGACGCAATCTGGGATAGTGCGGCAAAACTTAATATTGTTCCGACAGTACCTGATCCCGGAAATAATCTTTTTACCGGATATATCGGGGATCAATATCCTGCTACCATTCAGTCCATGTATGACAATAATAACATCTATTTCCTGGTTCAGTATGCTGATAATACTAACAGTGTATACGTGGCGACATGGTATTTTGACCCCGGAAAAAAGCTCTGGACGCAGGAACCGACTAGTAATACTTATAATAACAACGGACAGGTTACAAGAGGCGGATTTGGAGAAGATAAGATAGCCATGTTATGGAATATCGATTTTTCCACACCCAAGTTTATTTCAGAAACCTGCTATGGCAGCTGCCATGTTTTTACACCCTATACAGATTTTTCTGTTACACCGACTGTTGTAAAATCCAATGCAGGCAGCGGGAATCATTATACGAATGGCGCCTATGAAAAAATTGATATGTGGTGGGCGCACTTAAGCAGGGATGTCATCTTCAACCAGATGGATGATAATTATCAGGACTGGGCCGGTGGCCCTGCTGTAACCAGCCTGGTGGGGGGTTCCGGAAACGGACGTCACGTTGATGGAATAACCGTGTCGGGAGCTTCAACAACCTGGCCCTTTGCACCTACTTATACTGCTTCCACACCTCCACAGGGAGCCAGCAATAACAGACAGAATCTAAAACTGAACGGCACAGGTGCTTCTGTAACAGTTCCTGCCTGGATCATACCTAATCAGTCAGCATATTATTATATACTGGCCACCGATACCTTACCTGGCGGAAAAGCATTTAAGGTGACAGGAGTAGACTCAAACGGTGTCTTAACCTATACAGGAGGCGGGACGATAGATCCAAACGTCGGTACCGATTACCAGAGAACCGGCGATCCGGTTTATGGCGGAGACGGCCCGAAATGCTTCCCCAGTTATATTGCCTCTCCTCTGCAGGGTGGAAGGGCCGATATTACCTGCTTCGCAAAATATACCGGAAGTGGTTGGATCATAGAATATAGTCGCAAATTAAAAACCGGGGATACATTGAAACAGGACATAGATTTCACCAGCCTGCAGGATCAGCAATTCGGGCTCGCGATCTGGAACCAATCGAACAATCAGCACGGAATCCAGCCAAATCTGCTGTTGAAATTCAAAAAATAAAAACCAGGATTTCCTAATATAAAAGTTAGTAATCATGTTTAAGAAAATTATGTCATTCACAGCGGGCCTGGCTATCATAGGAATGTTTACAATTCCTGGCTGTACAAAGCATACCACGGTAGTAGAAGAATCCCCGATTCCCATAGATACGGCTACCATCAGCTTTTCGAAGGAAATTCAACCCATTTTCACGGCTAGTTGTGCAAAGGCCGGCTGCCATGTCTCCGGCGGACAAACACCCAATTTGTCACAAGGGTTCGCTTACCAGTCTCTATTTGATGAAGACATGATCGTTCCATTTGATCCGACTAATAGTGAACTGATGGGGTGGTTAACCGGGAAATTATCACCTGTAATGCCTTTGGGAAGTGGTCCGGACCCGGCCATCAACGATAAGGTTTATAACTGGATCTATCAGGGAGCGCTTAACAACTAAATCAAGCACTATGCGAAAAATATTATCTTATTATTCATCAGCCTGCCTCAGGGCATTCCTGATGCTGGCGGTAGTTATCGTAACCGATTCTACGGATCTGATGGCCCAGGACTCTACTGCGGCAGTTGTGCTGGTAAAAAAGATGAAGTCTTATACGAAAAATACTTTTGGTTCCAACTACCTGATAGACGATCAGACTGTAATGGTACCGATTAAAAAGACTTTCGAGTTTTATATCATGCACCATTTTGGAACCGTTAATGCTGGTATTTCTAATTTTTTTGGAATTTTTGAAACGGCTAATATGCAGTTTGCGATGAGCTATGTGCCGGTTAAGGATTTGCAGGTCGGATTTGGATTCGGCAACTATAATATGGAAGTGAACGGAAACGTGAAATATGCACTCCTGAAACAAACGAAGGATGGTTCCATGCCCGTTTCTGTTACTTATTATGGCCTGATGGCTATGAATACAACGAAAGCCAGCAACAGTAATTATATTGTTACAACTGCAGACCGGTTCAGTTATTTCAACCAGCTCCTGATAGCGCGGAAAATAAATGATAAACTGTCTCTCCAGGTCGGTATTGCCATTACTCATTTCAATAATGTGGCTGGCTATTACGACTCCACCGGAAAGATCCAGTCGCAGATGCAGAATAACAACTGGACTTTCTGCGCAGGAGGCAGATATCAAATTACTCCTGGGATGGCAATTATCTTCAATTTCGACCAACCGCTTACTCAAAATGTTACGAATAATCCCGAACCAAACATCAGTCTCGGGTTAGAAATGTCAACCAGCGGTCATGATTTTCAGATTTTTGCGGGTAACTATGGATACACGCTACCGACTAATAATACCGTCTTCAATCAGAATGATTACCGAAAAGGTCAGTTCGTGATTGGATTTAATATCTCAAGGCTTTGGAATTTTTAATGCCTTATTAATGAAAATTTATTTCGACAAAGTTTCATCAAATTTCAAATTATGAAAGTTCTTATTCTTAGTGCTATCTCTGGATTATTCCTTCTTACTGTTGGTTTTAGAACAAATCAACAGCCTAAACCATGGCCTGTTCCTGAAAAAGCGGCCAAAACACCAAATCCGGTTAAATCTTCCTCAGAATCAATTACAGCAGGCAAGGCATTATGGAGCCAGCATTGTTCTTCCTGTCATGGTAAAACTGGCCTTGGAGATGGTTCAAAAGCTGCCCAGTTGAAAACGCAGCCCAATGACATGACAGTAGCCTCCTTTCAATCTCAGTCTGACGGTTCACTATTTTATAAAGTTTCTGAAGGACGGGATGATATGCCCAGTTTCAAAAAGAAAATTCCGGATGCAGATGATTTATGGGACCTGGTAATCTATATGCGGACGCTGAAAAAATAAATTAATACTTCCCAAAAACCCGGCTGGATGGGAAAGCGACCTGCCATGCCTGTTAATAAGTAATATGGAAAAGCTACCATCAACAAATCCGGAAGTAAGAACCAGAAGAAAATTACTGACCAGTATCGGCGTACTTTCTCTTTTTTCCCTCTTGAAAGCAACCAGCCTGTTTTCGAAAAAGAAACAGGTTATCTCTTGCGCCCCGCCGAAAGAACCTCAAACAATGAAAGTGTTATCACAGGATGGGAAGCTGTTAGAAGTGGACATTTCAAATATAAAAACAAGGAAGGGAAAAGTTTCCGATCAGGAATTGCGGGACTGGGTAAAAAAATAATTGAATTAATACGAGTGCAATGAGTACAAATGATACATCCAGAAGGGATTTCTTAGCGGCGGGATTGCTGGCTGGTGCCACACTCGCAGGATGTTCTTCAAAGCCAAATCCGTTTGATGCCAGGGCGAATGAATTGTCACATCCTACAGGAAAGATGGTAAAACTTCTGTCAGTAGACGGCGAAGTCATAGAAATGGATGAAGCCTTTTTAAGACCCGTTCCTGATCTGCCACCTGTTACCAATGCTGAAGCCAGAATTGGTATCCCGGGTAAAAAATTTGTCATGGTAATTGATCTTTCCCGCTGTAAAAGCGTAAAAGCCTGTCAATCGTCCTGTAACCATGCCCACGATTTAAATCCCGGTCTCAACTGGATCAAGATTTATCCCATGCAGGATGCAGAGTATACGGCTCCTTATTGGGAACCCACTACCTGTATGCATTGTGATGAACCTCCCTGTGTAAAGGTCTGTCCGGTGGATGCAACATTTAAACGCGAAGATGGAATTGTGTTGATCGATAGTGACCGATGTATCGGTTGTCGTTTCTGCATGGCCGCCTGTCCGTATTCTACGCGTGTCTTCAATTGGGAAACACCCGAGTTACCCAAGGAAGTCGCAGCTCAGCCTTATTCCTGTGAAACCAGTATCCCGCAAAAAATCGGTACAGTCAGCAAATGTGATTTCTGCGCCGATATGACCCGGAAAGGGGAACTACCCCATTGCGTTTCAGCATGTCCGAATGGTGTTTTCTTTTTCGGAGACATGATCGAGGATTCTGTAACTAACGGGGCTGAAACATTCCGTTTTAGTGAACTGATACGTGACAAAGCCGGATATCGTTTAATGGAAGATCTTGGAACAAAACCCAGCGTATATTATTTACCACCAGTCAGCCGAAATTTTCCATTCGAAAACAAAGATGATCAGGGTGAAGAAAAAAAGGAAAAAATTAAATCATAAGCCGTGGAAATTTTAGCCAGACAGAAAGTAATTGAAGATCTGCTTCCGAAAAAATTTGGCAGGCGGGGAAAAATATGGGTTGTCGTATTGCTCTTTATTTGTGTTGTCGGATTGGTTGCATATATACGACAGTTATCAAAGGGTCTGGTCGTTACGTCCATGCGGGACTATGCGTCCTGGGGGATCTATATATCCAATTTTGTTTTCTTTGTAGCAATCAGCCTGGTGGGTTCATTGATTACAGCCGTGTTCCGTTTGAGTAATGTAAAATGGAGTACCCCATTGACAAGAATAGCCGAAATAATAGCTGTTTCTGCAATCACATTTGCCTCTATAATTATCGTTGTAGATATGGGCCGACCAGACAGATTTTATAACCTGTTCATTCATGGCCGGCTTCAATCCCCGATCATCTGGGATGTAATCGTCATTACGACTTATTTCTTTATCAGCCTTTTGCTTTTATATTTTCCGCTTTTACCTGACTTTAGTATAATGTTGAAATTTAAGAAAGAAGCAGGCAACAGGCTCGACAAAATGTATGCATTTCTGGGGTCGTTCTGGAAAGGTACTCCGCAGCAAAAAAAAATAAATCGCCGGTCTGTCAATATGTTGTCCATTACTATTATTCCAGTTGCATTTGCTATTCACACGGTAACATCCTGGCTTTTCGCCACGACCTATCGCCCGGGTTGGGATAGTACGAACTTCGGTGCTTATTTCATTTCAGGAGCATTTCTAGTCGGGGCAGGTGCAGTACTGGTCGCGATGTATGTTTTCCGTGAAGCTTATAAACTAGATAAGTACATAACCATAAACAATTTTGACCGGATGGGAAAAATAGTAGTCCTGTTGGCCCTGATATATCTTTATTTTAACGTAAACGAATTCCTGGTACCTGCATTCAAAATGAAAAAAACGGATGCAGATCATTTGCTGGGACTATTTACCGGGGAATATTCAACCGTGTTCTGGTTCGCCATTTCAACTTCGATGTTTCTACCGATCCTTATTCTAGTCAATAGAAAAGGCAGAAGACCATTCCCGGCATTTATCGCCGGCAGCTTAGTCGTAGTTGGTTCCTGGTTCAAAAGATATCTTATTGTTACGCCGACTTTGTTGCATCCTTTTTTACCGATGCGTGACGTCCCGGTTTCATACCGTCATTATTTCCCCAGCTGGGAAGAATGGGCAATAGCCGGGGGTTCCCTGGCCGGGATGATGTTGATCGTTACCATTTTCGCCCGGATTTTTCCAATCATTCCAATTCAAGAAACAATCGATGAAATTGACGAGCATGAAAAAGCTTAAATATATCTGCCTTTCCATCATATTTTCGGTTTTTATAACCGACCTGGCATTTTCCCAGGCAGCAAAAAACAACCTGATTCTAGGTCTCGGGTATTTTAATGACAACAACCAGCAGCAATATCTGAAGGCGAATACTAAGACTAAGATCAATGGAAAATTTCAACCCGTGGCCGGGATCGGCCTTCGATTTTATATCAATTCAGAAAGTGCGGACAATTTGCTGGGCAAAACGGTAACAAACGAAAAGGGGCAGGCTAACATGCTGATATCCGCTGCCGCAAAAGATGAATGGAACAAATCGCGGAAACACAGTTTTCTGGCTATTTCAGATTCCTCCGGATTATACGATGCTGTTCAGACAAGTTTTGACCTTACCAAAGCGCGAATCAAAATTGATACAGCTGCTGATCGGAATATTACGGCCGTTATAACAGAATACAAGGATTCACTCTGGACACCCGTTAAAGGAGTAGATCTAAAAATTGCTGTGAAGAGGCTAGGAGGTGATTTAAATGTAAGTGAAACGCCGTCTTATACGACGGACTCCCTGGGTGCGATCAGTGCTGAATTTAAACGCAATGATCTGCCGGGAGATTCTGCAGGGAACCTGATCATTATTGCCAAAGTAGAAGACAATGATGTCTATGGAAACCTGACAACCGAAAAATCTGTCCCCTGGGGGAAGCCTACGCAATATATCTCTGAATTTAATAAAAGGTCCCTTTTTGCGAGAAGAGGATGGTCACCTCTCTGGTTGGAATGGATGGCATACTCTGTTATTGCACTTGTCTGGGGTGTTTTAGTTTACCTGTTTTTACAAATCAGAAAATTAAAAAGGCTGGGCGCCTAGGATCCAATTCTGGAGTTAAAGCGGGCAGAATTCGCAGGACAATTATTTTTCTTCCTGAATATTGTACAATACATATCCCTTTAACTGATAGGTTGAAAGAACAACCTGCGCACTTAATGCTGTTTTTACCTGGGGAATCATGGTTTCCGCCGTGATACTAAAGAATTGCTCCGCCTGTCCACAGGCAAGTAACCTGGAATGAAGATCCGAAAATTGTTTAAGGATGGCCAGGTTCGGATTATCCACATTAAATTTCTTATGATAAGCTTCATTATTCAGATAAGTATTCAGAGCGCCTCCGTGTATTACTATAACCAATTCAAGATTTTCCTTTGGAACTCCGGCAGCCACATGCAGATTAATAACCCGGCCGATTTCAGCAAGACCCTCATTTAGCTTTTTTCGACTGACACTATCCTTGGGCCATAGCGTCATATTAAATAATAATTTGTATTTCATAGTTGAATCCGGTCTTTCCCCGATTCCGTTAACCGGTAGGACGCCAGACCATTCGCTGTTTTTGATAACGGGATAAAAGAGCGTGCTTTTCAAATTTACCCAGCGAAGACTGTCTTTTACATCTCTAACGATACTGTCCCGGATGGCTTTGGAATAGTTGGAAGAAAGGATGTTTACCAGACTGTCAGATATCTTAGAAGCGAGTCCGTCATTAGCAACAGGTTGAGCGCAGGAAATGGACACAGACACCATCAGTAAAACAAAAGCAGATAAGCAGAACTTCATAAAAGCTGTTGGGGTTTAAAAATTAAAGTATTAACTATCGGGTTCAGACGATAAGTTACTGTTTTAAGGCATAGGTTTTGAATATTAGTTGATTATTTGATCAATCTCTGTTTTGAAATTATGGAACAGCGGGGCATTAACTATGATGTGGGAGATCCTGTTCTTAAACCAAAATCCATTCCATGTACAGATTTATTTCATATCTAACCTTGTTGTTCTTTATCAGCCTGGCAGTAAATGCTCAGAAGGCAGATTCTGTAAGAATTGCGGCTATTCCCAGAGGATTATTTTGGGAAAACCAACCCCAAAGCTTTTCAATTAAAAAGGATCAGGTTATAATCATCGCCGGCGAAAAAACCGATATGTTCAGGGATCCAAACGTAACCTATAATACAGACAATGCACCCAAACTTTTATTTGAAGGTGACGAAAACTTTGTACTTAGCATGGCCATTGAACATGCGTTTACAAGCAAGTGGGATGGCGGTGCGATAATAATCAGGGATGACAGCCTGCACTGGATTAAATTTTGTTTTGAAAAAGATTATACGGGCGCAAAAAGGGTTGTCAGTGTAGTAACGAAAGATATTTCAGACGATTGCAATTCAAGTGAAATGCCTACCTCCAAAGTTTATTATAAAATGGCGAAGGCCGGGAATGTAATAACTCTATACAGCTCGTCAAATGGGAAAAGATGGCTTCTGGTGAGGCATTTGCAGTTTGACACTAAGAAGGGTTTTAAGCTGGGTTTCCTGGCGCAGTCACCCACCGGCTCTCGATGTGAAGTAAAATTTTCAGAGATTCATTATAAAGTACAAAAAATAAAAGATCCCTATGCCGGAGAGTGATGTTTTTTATTTTTCTCTGGTTACGAATTCTTCCATAACGGCTTCCCTAATCAGGGCAGGAGGTAAAATACCCTGCGAGAGGACGAAATCATGAAAATGTAACTGATTAAACTTTAATCCCAGTTGCTGTTCGGTATCCTTTCTAAGCGAAATCATCTTTGTAAAGCCATAGAAATAACTGTTGGCCTGGCCGGGAGCCCGCAGGGTATAACGTTCTACTTCCTGCTGTGCAAATGCGTGAGAGGAAACCACATCATTCATCAGAACGTCCATTGCCTGTTGCTGCGTAATCGAACCAGCCTGTAATTCAGGATCGAGAAACGCACGTGCTGCCCGCAACAACCGATAGTCCAGGGAGACCAGTTGTCCCTCTGCCGGCATATAGGGAAGCGTTATATATTCGGAGTACAAACCCCATCCTTCCACATTTGTCGAGTTAAAGGCATAAAGAGCCCTGGCCTGCGAAACACCTTCTTCAACCATTTTATCGAATTGCATTTCATGACCGGGACGCACTTCATGGGCGATAATGGTCCAGGATGCGGCATCAAAAGTAAAATCATCGTATTTGTCTAATTTTTCACCAACTGCCGGTGGCATATTCAGGGGCAATACAAAAACACCCCGCTGCCCGGTATTATTCAAAAAAGGCGGTGGCACCATGTGGGGTGCCGGCTGTTGGGCTGTTTCTGCTGCTGTAGCAATCTTAATAATAGCGGGGCGTGCCGGTAAAGTGACCAGTTGTTGTTTTCTGATAATATTTTCAATGACTGCCAGATGAGATTCATACAGCGGAAGAATAGAATCCCCGATTATCTGATCTTTTTTCAAAAAACGGATTACCTCCCGGTAGTCTGAGGTTGGCAGGTTATATTTTTTTGCAAGCTGCTCAGCAAGCTGTTTCATTTGCTCCTGTATATCCTTAAATGCAGCATGCGCCATTTTTGCAATCTCAGCGGGGGGAATATCAATACCGTAGTTTTCCAGGTTCAGCCTGTATTTTTCAGGTGGCAACCTGAAATCCGTTCTGCCTTTTGGGACTAAATTACCTTTTACCCAGTTATCATATTCTTCGAGCTGTTTTTTTATAGCGGCATAGGATTCTTCCCAGCCGCTGATTTTATATTTTAAAAATAGTTCCTGAATGCCATCTACCATATTTGAATTGCGGGACAGAATGACTTCCATACTTTGTTTCGATGGATAGATCATGCCCGGTTTGAGTATCTGGTTTATCGTTCGATCTTTTAAAATCGCCGTGATTGGCCGATAGCCGGTTTGCAGGCCAGCGTATTTACGCAAACGACTCGACGCTGCTTTGCGTCGTTCAGGAGGGGTTTGATCGTCCAATAATGTCCTGATACCATCGTAAACAGTATTGGTAGGATTGAAATAGCTTACCTCACTATTGAGTTCGAAATCCTGCTGCCGGAATCCAAGTTCCGTTTTATTGATCAGGATGTCCAGATCCTGCCTTACCTTGATATTGGGTTCCTTCTGCTTGGCTGCCTTAATTTCTACCAGCGCTTTTTCTCTGTCTTTGCGCTGAGCCATTATATTCGCAAGTGTTGGAACCACGACCAGGGAATCGTAAAAGGCAAATCCTTCTTCTGAACCAAATTCAGGAGAATATTTTTCATCAATGTCGATCAGAATTTTGGTATAGCTGTTCGATTTAACGATCCATTCTTTGTTATCCACGCCTGCGACTGCTGGTTTCTGGCCGAAAGAAAGAGAAGGCAAAGTAAAAAATAATACCGCCGCCAGTGGTCTTGTGGTTTTCCAAAACATATAAAATGTATTCTTATAGTTTAAATATATAGTAAATTAAAGTTCAATTCTGGTATTTGAAGCAGATTCTGAAAGATATATTCAAAATTTTAAATGCGGGTGAGAAAGAAATACTATGGAAACTTGCAATTGCAGACGTATTTATCAGTATACTGGATATTGGGTTTCTCATCGCGCTACTGTGGCTGGTAGATTATTATACCAGGCCTGGGAAGGCCGTCCTGCCGCATATTATTTCATTCCCGTTATTTATAAATTACCCGTTCCTTCCGATCGGGTTATTTACCGTATTATTCCTGATAAAAAATATTTTGGGATTCCTGGTTTTAAAAGGAGAATATAATTTTGTTTATCGTGTTGCATCCAGGATTTCCAGGGACGGCCTGTTGCAGTATCTGAACGGGCCCTATTCAGACTATGTGCATGTGGATTCCTCTGTAATGAACAGGAAAATAAACCAACAGCCTATTGAATTCTGCCATTATGTTTTGAATGGTATTCAACAGATTTTCAGCCAGGTGGTCCTGATAATAATTACACTAATTGCCATACTTTTTTATAATCCGCTGTTGTTACCCTTATTAATATTAATCCTGGTTCCGCCGGTATTCCTTATTTCATTTTTTATGAAAAGCAGGCTGCACACCAGCCGACAGCTCGGGCAGAAAACCAGTGAGAAATCCATCCAGCACTTACAAGAGGCATTGACTGGTTATGTTGAAAGCAATATTAATCTGAAAAGCGATTTTTTTACTAACCGATACCACCGCTTCCAGTCGCAACTCAATCACTATCTTGCTGAGAGGCTGATAATCCAGGGCATGCCTCCCCGGTTTATTGAAATATTTGCTGTTTTCGGCTTGTTTGTTCTTATAATGATCAATTATTTTACATCTCATAACGCATCAATACAATTGGTTACAATTGGTGCGCTGATGGTTGCGGCATACAAAATAATTCCGGGAATTGTGAAGATTACAAATACCATTGGCCAGGTTAAAACCTATTCATATACTACCAGAGGTTTAAGTAAGGAAGGCGATCAGTTCTTTAAGAATCCGGGAAAAGGATTACCTATTTCGTCTATCGGCCTTGAAAATATTTATTTCAGTTTTAATGATAAGAACATTCTGAGGTCTTTTTCATTAAAGATGAATAGAGGCGATATGATCGGAATAACCGGCAGTTCAGGGAAAGGAAAAACAACATTGATAAATCTCCTGCTTGGATTTTTGGAGCCGGAAGCAGGCTGTATTTATATAAATGGGAAACTGGCTGATGCAACTGAGAGAAAAAGTTATTGGGGAAGCATATCATATATAAAACAGCAGCATTTTTTTCTTCATGCATCCATAAAAGAAAACATAACACTACAGGAAGAGCCTCCAGACAGGGAGAGAATAGAAAAAATTTCAATGATTACTGGTATCGATAAACTGATTAAAGAATTTCCCAATGGGTTGGAAACGGTAATTACGGAAAACGGTAAAAATTTAAGTGGCGGCCAAAGGCAGCGCTTCATCTTTGCGCGGGCCCTTTACAGGGATTTTGACCTGCTGATTTTGGATGAACCATTTAATGAGCTGGATGAACCCTCAGAAATACAAATGCTGAAGGAGCTTCAGAAAATTGCAACCCGGGACAAGATCGTTATTCTGATTACACACAGTATGACGGCGTTGCCTTATTGTAACCGGAAAATAGTTTTGGATGAGTCCTCTTGAACAGACATTGATTATATTGATACCGGGTTTTCCGGAAAACGAAGAAGACAGTACCTGTGTGCCGTTTCCGCAATCCTTCGTTAAGAACCTGAAGCAATTGAATTCCTCATTGAATATTATCGTACTGGCCTTTCAGTATCCTTTTTCGGCTCGGTGTGTACAAATGGCATGACATAGAAGTTCATGCCTTTAATGGAAGAAACCGGGGGAAAATTAACCGTCTTTTGTTGTGGGTAACCATCTGGAAAAGGATCAGAAAAATCATGCGGGAGAAAAATGTGATCGGGATATTAAGTTTTTGGCTGGGTGAATGTGCTCTTCTTGCAAAATATGCGGCAAAAAAATATCATCTCAGATCATATACATGGATTCTGGGCCAGGATGCAAAAAAGGGAAATCGCTATGTTTCAATTATAAACCCCGGAATGGAATCTCTCATCGCATTATCGGATTTTATATCGGAGGAATTTTTCAGGAACTATAAGATGAGGCCTGCATATACTATTCCTCCCGGTTTGGATCTTACACTTTTCACTGCTGATAGCGGGGAGAGGGACATTGATATCCTGGGTGCCGGTTCGCTGATACCATTAAAGCAATATGACCAGTTTATAAAACTTGTTGCCGGTCTTATCCATTCCAAACCTGATATCAGGACGGTCATCTGTGGTGATGGGCCCGAGCGGGTTAAACTGGAACAACTGATCCGGCAATTTGAATTGGGCGATCATGTTAAACTGGTAGGGGAGCTGAATCATGGAAAGGTTTTGGAATACATGCAACGCTCAAAACTTTTTTTGCATCCATCTTCCTATGAAGGATTTGGAATGGTATGTGCAGAAGCGCTTTATGCCGGCGCAGTCGTAGTAAGTTATTGCCAGCCCATGAATTCGGGATTCGATAACCAGTACGTTGTAAAAACAAAAGAGGAAATGGAAATGAAAGTGAAAGAGTTGCTGGAATCGAAAAATCTTAGCCACGATCCGGTCCTGACTTATCCCATGGACGATTGCTGTAAAAAGCTACTTGCTCTTTATAATTGAGTGAAAACCTGTTCAAGGCTGGTGGCGATATTTTTAAAACTAAGATTATCACGGAACCAATTTTCCACTTTCTTTCGAAAGGATTCTATGTCGAGGGAATAAAGACTTTCCAGCTGTAAGGTCAGGGCACTATCGTCACCAGGAGGGTATAGAAATCCATATTTACCAAAAGATGTAATTTTTTCAAAGGGGGGAATAGAGGTGACAACCGGAATACAACCGCAGGCCATGGCTTCAAGTAAAGCGTAGCCGCTTCCTTCTTTATGGCTTCCGGAGATATAGAAATTGATTGCACTGTACCAATAGACCAGTTCATTATGAGCAATTCTTCCTACCAGTTTTACTGCGTCTTCCAGCACAACGCTCTGGCGTATTTTAGCATTTATTTCTTCCAGAAGGTCTTCTTCCTGGAAAATCATATAAAGCCTGGCGTTCGGATGATAAAGTCCGAATTTTCTAAATGCGTTCAGCACCGTCATCGGATCTTTGTTACTGTTGAGCCTCCCAACCCACAAAAGATTGTAGTTCCCTGATATACCAAGTCTGGCCTGGCATTTTGATTTGTCCAGTCTTTTGAAATGAGTAGATGCTTCAAGAACCTCTTTGCATTTTCCGGCGTTACGAATTATTCTCTTATTGACCCATTCAGTTCCATTTTGTAATGACGTGAACAGGTAACGGTGAACACTTTTATCGGCCTGCTTCTGTAGCAGCCCTTTTATCCCCGTCAATGGTTTTTCGCCATGATGTTGAACAAAAATCCGGCATTTTTTTCCCAGGAGCCATTTTAAGAATATAACCTGCAGGGGAAATCCAAGACCTTCCACAATTACAATGTCCGGACCTTTTCTTTTAATGTAGTGATGTGTCTTAAACGGAATATACCAGAACCGGT
This sequence comes from uncultured Bacteroidota bacterium, assembly GCA_963741345.1. Classification (GTDB taxonomy): domain Bacteria; phylum Bacteroidota; class Bacteroidia; order Chitinophagales; family Chitinophagaceae; genus Puia. The sequence goes on along the minus strand of CAVUHS010000002.1, from coordinate 273,202 downwards.
TTCGGCTTTTGAAGAAAGCATAGTTATTTCCCCCGATTTTTTCGAAACCCTCATGATTCATGTGTATTATAAATTCCATCCTTATTTCTTCCGGGATAAAATTCGCAAATCCCAGAGAAGGAGCATGCCTATCCAGGACCACACCGGGATCTGTGATTGTATTGTAGGAATAATAAACAATATCTATAACCTTAATCATAATCGACATGCATCAGGGGTTCAAAAACCCCCACGGGAAACCGGACTGCAGGATGATAAGATTTAATGGAGGAGATCAGTTGCGGCAGATTACCTTCAACAAATTTTTCATTCCCCTTCATTTTAATCTGACTGAAACGGTTAAGGTCGATGGGCAGGGAATTGAATTGCCCCAGTAAACATTTATCAAATAGCCTGATATTTCCCTGCTGAATAATCATGAGTATATCTTCCGGATTTGATTTAAACAGCCCGCTCAAATCCGGGTGAGCGTTTTTCTTCTTCACGATTACAATATCGGCATCTTTTTTTGGCTTCAGTTTGCCCTTGTTGAGGTTCCATAGATCGGCGGGCGAACGGGTAACCATATCGTACAATTCGGAGTCGCTCACTTGTTCGAGTGATTTGGCCACTCGCAAATGATTCCAGATATTCCAGTTGCCGGTGAGCGTTGAATCTGTGCCGAAAACTATCCGGGTACTTTTTTTTAGTTTTGCAATAGGCGCATGAGCATCTAATAATACACGGTTTGATTCGGGGCACCATACAAGTGCCTTAAAATATTTGGCCTGTTCTTTATTCATTGCCACGCCATGAACCCCTATCAGGTTTTTTTTCAGCAGATTGTATTTTATTAATAAGTCAATTTCCCTGGAGGATCGTGTATCCGAACCTTCACCGGCATGTACAACACAATCTTTGGATAGAAACAGGGGATTATTCAGTTTCCATTTCCAATTCTTCTCAAACTGCACCGAATGAATATTCTGTAACTCCTGGTAAATATGGATCAGCGGATTTTCAATATTCAGAAATTTACCGTGATTAATCACAGTAGTCACCCCTGCCAGTAAATTTTTATACATACCCCAGGTCGCCCGGAGGTTTTGCGGGATATGAAGTACAGCTTTTATGGGATCGCCAAATTCTTTGTGAATATGCCTGCCCCATTCTGTATAGTTATTGTAAATTTTATCACCATACACCGGGAAGCAATTGAAATCCAGGTGATCGTGGGAATTAATGAGACCAGGAATCGCCACAGCATTTGAGAAATTTATTTGATATGGATCGGATGTTCCTGTATCATTGTCGTTATAGATCGCCACAATTTTTTCACCGTGAACTGTAATATTCACAGGCTGGCTTTCATTTACCAGGAACAGGCTATTCAGCTTCACGGGATTTCTTTAAATGGATTCCATAAATGATGGGGATACCGAAAAAACGGTTAAATACTGTCATTGCACCCTGAGATTCATAGTAAATTTTCACTGATTGATCCACTTTTCTTTCCTCCGTCCTTAAAATGGTCAGTTCATATTTTGTAAAAATTTTCTTTAACTTTTCAAGCGGGTGAATAAAATTGACCACAGACAGACTCCTGCCTTCGTGTGAGAAACTTCGTTTACCACCGTTTGCAAGCATCTCAGGGTGAAAATCTGTTATAATGAGATCCCCCCCGGATTTTAATACTCTTGACCAGGCCGCAATGGCTACCTCTATGTTTTCAATATGGGCAATCGTAAGGGTTGTTACCAGGCAATCGATAAATTCATCGGGCACCTGTTTCAGCGAATTATCTGTAATATGTTGAGTCAGGGCAGCGGGGTATTTCCGCAAAAGCTGCTTAAGCATTCCCTGGGAGACATCAAACCCCATCAGAAAGGCCGGCTGTTTTTGATATATTTTTCTCCAATGCCTTCCCGTACCGCAACCTATATCAGCCACCCCCTTATTCCTAAGATCAGTATCTTCTATCAGGTTTGTAAAGATTTCTTCATCCAGGTCAAGCATGAGGTTACCTGGCTGCTGATCATAGGTCTCAGACCAAATTTCATAAGCCTGTACCGGATTCCTGGCGATTTCCGGGAAAACGGCCCTCTGCAGGAAGTTTTTAATGGTTGCTATCATAATTATGACCTGGTTGAATAAGACTTCTTCTTTGTGTATACGGAAACAGGGTGGAATAGGTTGTATTTCTGTCATTTATTAGGGTTATTGCAACCAGCCGGGGATATTGGCCGTATCATGAAACGGGGCCATATTTCTCCGTGAAATGCTATGAACAGGATTTTATTATTCAATCCAAGATCCGCCTACGCAAAGTTCCGCGTACCGAACTCTATTTTGAACATCGCAGCTTCCGTAGAGGGCAAATATCCATGGGTGATTGTAGACGGTAACCGGGAATTGGATCCAATGGCCAGAATTGCAGAATACCTGGAGACGGATCAGTTTAAATATGTCGGTATCACTGTAATGCCGGGACCTCAGTTAAAACAGGCGATTCCTTTCTCCCGAATGATCAGGGAATATTTTCCGGGAATCACCATTATCTGGGGCGGATATTTTCCAACGAATCAATATAAGGTGGCGCTCAATTCCGGTTATGTGGATTTTGTCATCAATGGGCCGGGCGACCATTGTTTTCCGGCCCTTATAGATGCATTGGAGAATAATAAACCTTATGAACTAATAAAAAACCTGATTTATAAGTCCGGGGAACAAATTATTAAAACAAAGAAAGAAGATCTCATCGAACAGGATGATTTGCCCGAACTCCCTTATAATAAGCTGAATGAGTTTTATTCGATGGAGAAATACCTTGGTAAAACTTACCTGGGACAAAAAACGCTTGCATATCATTCCAGTATCGGTTGCCCCTTTACCTGTTCATTCTGTGCGGTTGTGCCGACTTATGAGGCGAGATGGAAGGCAAAATCAGCAAAGAAAATATACAATGATATCCGGTACATCAAATACAAATGGGGTGCGGATGCGATTGAATTTCATGACAATAATTTCTTTGTATCTGAAAGACGAACAGTTGAATTTGCGAACCTGATCCTGCCTGAAAAAATGAACTGGTGGGGTATGGCCCGAATTGATACCATGCACAAGTTCAGGGACTCATCGCTCGCCCTGATCAGGGAGGCAGGCTGTAAGATTATTTTCTTTGGGGCTGAAAGTGGTAATAATGCCATACTGAAGCAAATGGACAAGGGCGGAACTCAAACGGGAGACCAGATTCTTGCGTTTGCAGAAAGACTGAAAAAATTCGATATTATTCCGGAGTATTCATTTGTTTTGGGAACACCAGCCCCGACACCGGAAGAGGTGGAAGCCCAGATTGATTTTGAAATAAACTTTATCAAGAAAATAAAAAGGATCAATCCCGGAACAGAAATTGTCCTGTACACCTATAGCCCGGTAGCCACCGAGGGTTCTGATCTTTATAACCAGGCCCTGGCCAGGGGATTTAAGTTTCCTGAAAAGCTGGAAGACTGGATTAGCCCCGCCTGGGAAAATTTTGACCTCAGAAAAAATCCGCTAACTCCCTGGCTAACCCCGGCGATGATAGATAAAATCAAAAACTTCGAAACGGTATTGAACGGATATTATCCAACCGTTACTGATATACGGTTAAGCAATTTCAAACGCAGGGCCATGCGCATGATTGCCGGAATCAGGTATAATATCAATATGCATAAATATCCGTATGAAATTAAACTGATGCACCGTATATGGAAATACAGGCAGCCAGAGATACAGGGTTTTTAAAAAAATGACCATACAATCACTATACCAGACGTACAACCGGTATCTCACGCTTCAGACTGATAAGATTATCAACCTGCCGGTCGTCGTGCTGATGCCCCATAGTTCCTGCAATTGCCGCTGCGTGATGTGCGATATATGGAAGGGAAATCACAATCTGAAACAGCTGGAAGAAGAAGATATCCGGGGGCTACTGTCAACCTTGAAAAAATTACAAACCAGGCAATTGGTTATGTCGGGCGGGGAAGCGCTCCTGAATCCAAATTTTTTCAAATTTTGTGCAATTCTGAAAGAACAGAATATAAAAATCAGTTTACTCTCTACCGGTCTGACCTTAAAAAAAAACGCGGAGCAGCTGGTAAACTGGGTGGATGATATTATTGTTTCTCTTGATGGAGACAAGCTTACACATGACCATATCCGGAACATCCCGGGAGCATTCGAAAAATTGAAGCACGGTATTGAAACTATACATGCCATCAGTCCTCAGTTCAGGATCTCTGGCAGAAGCGTTATACATCGTCTGAATTTTCGTTTCTGGCCCCATATAATTCAGACAGCAAAGGAAATCGGGCTGCATTCAATTAGTTTTTTGCCGGCAGATACCAGTAGTACAGCATTTAACAGGGAAAATGGCTGGCCCGAAGACAGGCAGCTTGAAATTCTTTTATCAGAATCTGAACTGGAGGAAATGAAAGAAATTATGCACAGAATACTGGATCAGTGCAAGCCGGAATTTATCAGTGGATTCATCGCTGAACCCCCACAGAAATTTCAGAAAATATATTATTATTACGCCGCTTGTCTGGGTTTAAATCCTTTTCCATATAAAAAATGCAATGCACCCTGGGTTTCAGCCGTGATAGAAGCAGACGGGACGGTTCGACCCTGTTTTTTTCACAAACCATACGGAAATATCAAATCCGGATCTTTTGAATCCATTCTCAACGGACCGGCAGCTGTTCGATTCAGAAAAACGCTGGACATGGAAAATAACGAGACCTGTTTAAAATGTGTTTGCTACCTGAATTTAAAACCGTCGGCAAAAATATAACCAGAACTTATGCATCGAAGCAAGCATATTTTCGGGCACCCTAAAGATTTTCATATGGGTTTACTCCAAGTAATTTGCGGGATATGAAAAAAATTCTGATTACACATTCTTATTTTCTGCGCTTTGATCCAAAACAATGGGCCGGAGGAAAACCGTATGCTCCTTTGGGAACCCTGTATGCGGCTGCAGTTCTAAAAGAAAAGGGGTATAAAGTTTCATTTTTTGATACCATGTTTTCGGCGGGCCCGGAAGAAATCCGGCCTGTTATCCTATCCGGTCGCCCCGATATTTTTATTATTTATGACGATGGTTTTAACTACCTGACCAAAATGTGCCTGGAAAATATGCGGGAGGCAGCATTTGAGATGATCCGGCAGGCCAGTGAATATGGTTGCACCGTCATCGTTTCAAGCTCTGATTCTACTGACCGGTTCGAAATGTATCTAAACAGGGGAGCGAATTTTGTTTTACTCGGGGAAGCGGAATTAACAGTCAGGGAATTGGTGGAGGCATTGGAGGTCAAAAACCATGATTATTATTCCATAGAGGGACTTGCATTCAAACATAACGGGGCGGTAGTAAAAACAAAACAGCGGCATGTAATGAAGGATCTGGATTCACTTCCATTTCCTGCCTGGGATATGATCAATTTGGAGCCTTACAGAAACAGTTGGTTAAAGAATGCCGGATATTTTTCCATGAATATGGCCACTACCCGGGGCTGCCCTTTTAAGTGTAACTGGTGTGCCAAACCAATATACGGCAACCGTTATAATAGCCGGAGTCCCCAAAATGTACTCATGGAATTGAAAATGCTTAAGAGTAAATACCGGTTTGATCATATATGGTTCTGTGATGATATTTTTGGTTTAAAGCCTGGTTGGGTAAATGAATTTGCGGATTTGATTCAAGATGAAAAACTGGATTTCAGGTTTAAAATGCAGGGGCGTGTGGATCTGCTTCTACAGGAAAATAATATAATGGATCTCGCAAGAGCCGGTTGCGAAAACATCTGGATGGGTGCAGAAAGCGGCTCCCAGAGGATTCTGGATGCCATGGACAAAGGAACAACCGTACAGCAGATCGCTGAAGCCACCCATTTACTAAAGAAATGCGGAATCAAACCCTCTTTCTTTATACAATTTGGATATCTGAATGAAACAAAGGAAGATATTCAAAAGACCATATCCATGATCAATAAGTTACTTCCTTTTGAGATTGGGATATCGGTTTCTTATCCATTACCAGGTACTTTATTCTTCGAAAAAGTGAAAAAGGAATTGGTAAATAAAACAAACTGGAAAGATTCAGATGAAATGGCACTTATGTTCAGAAATACTTACCAGCCTGCTTTCTATAAACAGCTGCACCGCTATGTTCATAAATCGTATAGAAAGCACCTGGCTTTCGAAGATGTTAAACAATTATTGGCGCATCCCCTGAAATTGAATTATTATCGTTTGAGAAGAGCCTTATCCATATTCTACTATTTACCTGCGGCATTTATTGATAAACAAAAACTCAGGCTTCTGGAAAATCCGGCACATGGGTATACCAATTAAATTTGAAAATGAACAACGGGTAACGGTTGCATTCAATAAGCAGTCGCTGGTCTTTGACGATCAGTACGCAGGCAATCTGATCATTCAGTACAAACGCAAAAGGGTAAGAGAGCATCTTATAAAACACCTAAACCCGGGTGGTTCCATCCTTGAAATAAATGCAGGTACCGGTGAAGACGCAATTTTCCTGGCGCAACAGGGATATCATATTCATGCAACAGATATTTCCCCCGGCATGCAGAGCAGACTGAAACAAAAACTTATAGGACGGCACCTGGTAGGATCTGTGAGCCAGGAGATTTGTTCTTTTACTGAATTAAAGGACCTAAAAAATAAAGGCCCGTATGATTGCATTTTTTCAAATTTTGCAGGCCTGAATTGTACGGCTCACCTGGAGCAGGTACTGGGAAGTTTTGACAGCCTGATGAAGCCCGGCGGAATAGTAACAATGGTTATTCTTCCTCCGTTTTGTTTATGGGAATCGCTGTTGATGTTCAAAGGGAAATTTAGAACAGCCTTTCGAAGGTTTTTTAGTTCAAAGGGAAGACATGCGCAAATTGACGGATTACCCTTTACTTGCTGGTATTATTCGGCTGGATTTGTGAAACGCCTCCTCAGATCCAACTATAATTTAATTGAAATGGAAGGTCTATGCACTATTGTACCTCCTTCTTACATTGAAAAATTTCCTGAAAATCATCCCATTATATATTCGTATTTACGCTCGGTGGAGAACCGGCTCAAAAACAGATGGCCCTGGAAATATATTGGAGACTATTATATTATATCATTCAGAAAAAAATGATTTATTGATTCCCCGTTAAATAGGAACGGGAGACCTCATATTTACTGAAAATATCAATAAGGCTTTTTTCATACCGCATTAATATTCTTTTCTGAAGACATGCGGGATTCTGCTTAGAAAAATGCTTACCGGTATGCATGCCCTGCAACATACCTTTACTGTCTAATTTATTGGTACTGGTTTTATTATCCCAGCGTCTGGCTGTGATCTTCATGAGTAAATTATCCAGTTTATCCCCCAATCGATTGTCCAGAATCTTTTCAATCAGATAACCCATCCATGTTTTCCAGGCTCTTGGCAGTTCAGGGTTATTGATTATTTTATTGGGGAAAAAAGTCTGTGTCCAGCTGTTTGACTTGTAGAAACTGTCGAAAACCTGCTTCCCCCGGATAGGCAGAAGTGTAACAATTTCGGCTGCGGTATAGATATTTTTTTCAATAATGACAGTATCTGCCTCGTCAATAAAATAGTTCATGCAGAAATCATGCTGCCGGTTAAACAGAAAAGTGAATTTTTTAAAAATGTGTAAGAATGTCCTGGCAATCCACAGCCTGTTAGCCGAGGTGATGATAAAATAGTCGATATCGCTCTTATCGTCCGCATAAAGTTTGGATAGGGATCCGGAAACACCCACAGCGCGTATATAGGGAAACGCGGCAATCAGAGCTGCTCCCCGTTTTGCTTTCCTGAGCATGATTCGGGCAGCCTCATTGCCCTTGTATCGCCGGGTCGCAAGTTTATAATTATTATGGATTGAATAAAAGTCCCCGATCTTAAAAACCATGGAGTCTTCTATAAGATGCTTCAATCCTGTCTCAAATTCATTGTAATCGTCGCAGTGACCCAGAAAACCAAAGATCTCATTCTTCCTTAGGGGATATTCAAACAAGTTGAAATAAGCAAGCGTGGCTAATATATCTTTTTTAATAGAAAAATATTTCATGCAGACACTACTTGAAATGCATTGAGGGGTGCTTTCCTGGCAGAAGCTGATTTCCGACGGTGGATGCCCTGACTGCCAGCTATATAGTGTGTACGTGAATAGGCCCGGAGGGTTGCGTAATGACCTGATGTCGATAGAATAAAGATGGTTTTGACATAGGAAATAAATCCCCCCATGGCCATATGGATGCCAGTTCTGAGGGGATTTATATGCTATTTATTATATTATTTTTCTTTTTTAAAGTTGTGGTGTTGTTTGGCGCATGTTACATCAATTTGTAAAATTTCACCCATACCCGGGGCGCCGCCATAACCCCAGTTTGAAACGTATAATTTATTATCCGGTCCAAAAGTCATGGCAGTTGGCAGATTGAGATTGGAGGCAATGGTTAATCTGTTTCCAGATGGATCGATCCTGATTATGTCGCCGGTACCGGGAGTCGGGGATGGATTGTTGGTTGTATTTTCAAGAATATACATACCGCCCAGTTCGTCAAATGTTATACCGAGTATGGTTGAAAACCCGGAATCAACCAAACTGAGCTGTCCACCAGGTGTTATTTTTAATACTTTTGATTTGCCTTCTATGGGGAAAGGGCTCAGATTGCCGACATAAAAATTACCATGATGAAAAGTTTGTGCTGTCGGCACAATATGACCCTGGCTGGCAGATATGTCGATGATCCGCTTGATATCTCCGTTCGGAGTTATTCGGTCCAGTTCACCGTGATTTGGTTCCACTACAAAGAGATTGTCATTTACATTAATCATACTGTAAGCAGTTCCATCGGGTTCAAAATCATCCGGTTCCGGATTAGCCACCGGGTTGTTCATATAAAAATTACTCAGGTTAGCAATAAAATTCCATGTCCCGTTATGGTGAACCTTGATAATTCCGTTCGGAAAATCAGGAACGCCATGAGAGCAGCCTGCTCCTGAAATGAGCGCATATAATGTGTGGTCAATAAATGCCACGTCCGCCACACCGCTGACTAGTGGCTGGGGAATTGGTGCTGTCTGGCTGGATGGAAGTTTATCTACAAATGTGGTACGGTTGCCATTACGGTCTACACGTGATATCCTCGAACCGGTATCGCTGCCCAGGTAAGGGCCGGCCCCAGGTACCTGTAAACATTGTCCCATGGTCGAATTTGTTCCACCCACACCGCCTTCTGCTACATACAGGTGCCCATCCGGTCCCCACTTCAATCCCCTCGGATTATTAAAGCCACTCGAGAATACCCGTACGTCAACTACAAGGTTATCCGGATTACAATTGCATAAGGACGGAGCGTCTTTCACACATGACGTCAGTGTAAGGGCAGTGACGACAATTGCTCCAATGTGTAAATACAATCTTCTTTTCATAAAATGGTTATTTAAGTGTAAAAAAATAATTGGGTCCACATGACTTCATGAAGGCACATAGGTTCTTCATATGATTGATCCGTCAAATCATATTAATATACTGCAGGAGGGGAAACCGTCAACGCAAGCAGTTTTCTATAGAGCAAGAAGGAAATGAAAGAAAAAAACTCAGATTCCGGAAGAATTCGAGATCCTAAATTATTTTAAATTCCATCGGGATCATTGTATAAATGCGACAAAATTTAGAATTATCTTAAGAGGTATGACTCGAATGCCTGAAATACGGACCAATTGCATTCAGTTTCCCGACGCTTACGGAATTGAGAATAGTGATTTGCCAGGATTTGATAACTTCAAACAGATCGGTTTTAATTCAAAAAAATATATCTCTGCGTGAAATCCTCAAATATGAGACTGGCCATCGCAGTAAGATTTGTCTTGCTGCTTTTTGATGTTGCCATTGTAGTATTGGCCAAATAGAACTATGAATACCCTGACTGATTCCGGGAACGGCCTGTAAAGGCTGATTTATTGCATAAATTTGATATAAGATTGCCCTGTATGATAAAATCTGTCCTTCTTTGTACAGTTATTCTGCTCTGCTCGCATGTAAAGGCTCAAAATACAGAGGCCCTGATAAAGGCCGAAAAGGATTTTGAAAAGTCCTGCCTTGAAAATGGAATACGTGATGGATTCCTCGCCCATGTAGACAGTAACGGAATTCAATTCACTGGAAAAGGACCTGTGGAGGCGAAAAAATTCTGGCAATCACAGCCTGTTTTTGATGGAATTTTTTCCTGGTCTCCGTCTTTTGCTGAAATGTCTGTTTCCGGTAATTGGGGATATACAACGGGAAATTATCTGCACAGACCAAAAAGGTTAAGCGATTCGGTGGTTGAATCCGGTCAATATACTACCGTCTGGCACAGGATTGAAAACGGCCAATGGAAGTACCTGTTTGATATTGGTAACAGTCATTCAAATCAGTTGTTAGACAATTATCCGGTTACTGTTGCAGCAGACAAATACAGGGCGGCTAAAAATACCAATGAGTCGAACATAATTAGTCAGGAAAATACCTTTATTCATTCATTTGAACAAAGTATCAGCCGGGGCTATCATAACATGGCTAGCAGCAAGTATATTCTGAATATAACTGATAGATCGCCTCTTACTTCAACTGACAGTGCGGTAGCAATTTTAAACAGAATTTCTTCCTTGCAATATCATCCGGTTGGGGTAAAAATATCCCCTGCTGCTGATATGGCTGCGGTTTATGGTACAATCGACCAGGCTGGCAAAACCGGCAGCTATCTGCGAATCTGGAGACATGAAAAAGAAGGATGGAAAATAGCGCTTGAAGTTATCAGAATCTGATCATAAAAAACCGGCTGGCCGGCCAGAACAAGTCATTCGGTTCTCAGACTTTTGACAGGTTTCGTTAAGGCTGCTTTTATTGCCTGGAAACTGACGGTAAGCAAAGCAATGAGTATAGCCGAAAGACCGGCGAGCAGAAATATCCACCATTCAATCTGAATCCTATAAGCAAAATTATGGCCCCAGGCATCCATAGCTAACCAGGCAACCGGGCTGGCAATTAGCATGGCAATAATTACCAGGATCAAAAATTCGCCTGAAAGAAGAGTGAACAGGGAACTGGCACTTGCGCCAAGCACTTTTCTAATGCCAATTTCTTTTGTCCGCTGTTCTGACGTAAACATTGCCAGTCCCAATAATCCGATACATGAAATAAAGATAGCCAGACCGGCAAAATAATTGGAGAGCCGGCTAATGATCTCTTCACTCTTGTAAAGTTTGTGATATTCTTCATCTGAGAAGGAAAAGGAGAATGGGAATTGGGGATTCAGCGATTTACAAATTCCTTCCAGATCATGAACGGCCCGTTTTACCATGCCGGATTTTGTGCGAACCAGGATGGTCCTTCCATTATCCGTTTCTCCTGCATGAACAATTAATGGTTTTATCGGATCATGTAAAGAAGTGTAATGAAAGTCTTTCAAAACTCCAATAATGGTACCCTTCTGGTCCCAAAGCGACAATTGTTTTCCTACCGGATCTTTGTATCTAATTATTTTAAGTGCTTCTTCATTTACCAGGTAGGCCGAAGAATCGCCAGCATAATCCCTGGAAAAATCACGCCCTTGCAGTAGTTTAAGATCCATTGTTTTGACAAAATCAAACCCGGCAGAAATGGTTGTGAACATGGGGGTTGTATTAGGATCCTTTCCATCCCATATCACAGAGCCCGTGGCATTGTCAATATATGTTGGTTCATCGGACACCCGGGAGACAGATTTTATTCCGGCAGACTGTGTTGCCTGTTGTTTAAACAGATCATACCGCTTTGAAAGGTCTCCTTCCATAGGAATATATAAAAGATTTTCCCGGTCATAGCCAAGGTTAATATGCTGTACATAGTCTATTTGCCTGGAAATGTAGATAGTGCCCATAATCAGAACAATGGACAGAACGAACTGAAAAATAACAAGACCCTTTCTGAAAAGAATGCTGTGGGTCTTGAATTTCATCGGTCCCTTTAGGACCTGTATCGGATTAAAAGATGAAAGGAATAAAGCGGGGTAGCTTCCAGAGATCAGACCGGTAAGCAGGGTAAGACCTGCCAGCGATAACCAAAAAGAGCCATTTGAAATCGGGAACCGGATATTTTTGCCCGTCAGTTGATTGAATACAGGCAGGAGAAAATTTACCAGGAATAAAGACGTTAGTACAGAAAGAGCCGTAATAAGAATAGCTTCGATGAGAAATTGGCGAATCAGCGAAATCCTTGCCGCACCGGCAACCTTCCGGATTCCAATTTCCTTACTCCGTCTGGCAGAGCGGGCCGTTGTCAGGTTCATAAAATTGATGCAGGCTATCAGAAGAATGAATAGTGCTACCATGCTGAAAAGCCACACGTACTCAATCCGTCCCCCTTCAAAGTGGCCATTTACAAAATTTGAATGCAAATAGGTATCCCCAAATTTCTGCATGCCGAGTTCAACCCTGAAACTGGATGTCTGGGTTTTATTGAAACCATCCAGGAACCTCCTCAATTTTTTTTCAACCTGTAGAGGGTTTGCATCTGGCCGAAGGAGGATATACGTCTGAGGACTATTATTTCTCCAGTCTCTCAACCATTCATTATCTGCAATCAGGGCATCCCAGTTTAGTAGGAAATCAAATCTTTGCCAGACATTTTGTGGAAGATCAGCAAAAACAGCTGTTATTGTAAAATCCTTCCTGTTTTTATAACGAATGGATTTACCCATTGCAGCTGAAGCATTACCGAAATACTGCATTGCCATTTTATTCGAAATCGCGATACTGTTAGGCGTATTTAATGCTGTTGCGGCGGTTCCCTGTAACAATGGATAACTGAACATTTCGAAATAATCAGCACCCGTCCAGGCTCCATCCTGCTTTAATATTTTATTGCCCGCTTCAAATGTGGTTTTGAAGCTGTGCATATATCCGACGGCATGTTCTATCTCGGGAATATTTTTTTTTAATTCATAAGAAAGAAGTCCGGGAGTATAATATCCGGCATTGATATCCCGGTCTACATATTGTCTTTCATAGAGAATATACAGGCGGCTGCCATTCACCTGGGTATTATCTACACTGTGTTCATCCCCAACCCATAATAATATCAGTAGACTGCAGGTAATACCGAATGCCAGGCCGGTTATATTGATGAAAGAAAAGACTTTGTTGTTCAGGAGGTTTCTACAGGTTATCCTGAAATAGTTTTTGAACATAAGACTATTTGAATATATATTTCGACATCCAAGCAAATGCCGGAATATGAAAGCTTAGAAATCAATCCATTAAGATCCGTTTGTCAATGAAACTGAACGATTTCGATACATCTGCTGTTCACTATCAAGTCAATGCGGGAAATACGGATATGCGAGTACGGGGCAAAAGACCCAAACCTCTTAGTTTTTTCATCGGGTGTTTCGTGATCGCCATCCTGAGCAATCCGGGAAAAAATCTTTTGACCAGGACGCTGTATTTTTCTATTGCTCCAACAAGGGCTTCACATTTTTCCCGGGCAACAGCGCATAATATTCCATGAGCACATGCTTCCGGTGATATGCCTGATCCAACAGACTCCTGCATTTTTCCATATTGGCTCCCGTTACCTGTAAATGCATTTAAGGTAATATGAGTTCTGACAAGTCCTGCTGTTATCATGGTCACTTTAATCCCATCTCTTTCATGTTCCGCGCGAAGGGATTCATAGAATCCATGCAGAGCGTGCTTTGAAGCTGAATATGCACCCAGCTTCGGAACACCGAATTTTCCACAAAGGCTGCTGGTAACAACAAAACATCCCTGCCCCTGGGTTCTCATGAGTGGTAATAATGATTTAGTCAGCACCACATTACTGAAAAAATTTATATTCATTACTTTTTGAATCATGTTGATATCCGTCTGAATGATCATATCCCTGACGGCCATACCCGCATTTAGAAAGACATAGTCGATGCCCTGGAACATATCCCAGGCTTTTAGTGTAATTCCCGGGAGAGCTTCCATTTCTTCCATATCGAAGGGAAGAGTTACAATTTTTTCAGGGAAGGGACTGGCTGCCTTCACCAACTCCAGTTTTTCACCACTACGGGCTGAAAGGATCAGGGTTGCCCCTAAGCTATTCAGGCAGGTTGCCAGGGCAGCTCCAATGCCGCTGGAAGCGCCGGTAATCCAGCAGATTTTATTCTTAAAGTCATTTGTTTTCATTCTGAATAATTTGACAGGGTTTAATTTAATTCAAAGGGTTATCCTTTAGTCAGTTTTGATAAGTGAGTCGACTGGTGCCAAGAGGTTCAAACCATTTTGAAGAGTAGTTTTTCCGGAGCCCGTCGTTCGAGATTTTAGTATCTATACGCTTTTGGGTGAAGAGTAGGCGGGCCCAATCGGTAATTTCATACCACATTATTTTTTTAGAAGGCATAAAATATTGAAAGAAAAGCCAGCGTGTGATCCAGGCAATCCAGCCGGTACACTGGATTCCATATAATTCTCCGATTCCCTTCCCAATTCCCAGACTGGCGCATTGGCCAAGGCCTTTATAGGCGAAAGTTTTTAATGATTGTGATAGAATGGTCCGGGCGATATTTTTTCCGGCATGTGCTCCCTGCTTAATTGCCCATAATGCATTTGACGGGCAGGCTTTTTTTGAAACAGCGTGTATGACATGCACTGCGTCGCCTGCTCCCCATATATTGTTGTGGTTATTTACCTGTAGGCAAGAATTGGTCAGGATCCTTTTTTCAGGGTCCCTTTCCATGTCTTCGGTACCTTTTAAAAAGATCCGGTGCTGACCGATCGAAGAAATGACCATACTGCTCTCCAGGAATGAGCCATCGCTCAAAAAGGCGCCCTGGTTTGTAACGCGAACGATTTTTGTTTGCTGAAGTAATTTAATTCCGTATTGCCGTAGGATTTTTTCAGTGTAAGACCGCAGGCGTTTCATTTGTGGTTGAAGTCCGGGCAGGATTTCTTTCCGGCTATTGATTAACACGATGGTTGGATCTACGTTGCAAAGTGTAGGGTATTGTGTTTTGATCACTTCGATCGTTTCGGCCAGATTAGCGGCAATTTCAACACCTGTAAAACCACTCCCGGCAATCACAAAGCGAAGGATTTTTTTAGCGGTTTGTGTGTCTGCTTCAGCAGCCTGGCTCAGGAGAAAGCGGATCCTTAATTTAGTGCTGAGATAGGCGCTGTGTGATTTCAACTGGTATGCATGTTCGGCCAGGCCATCAACGGCGATGTCATCGGCTGAACCCGTACCCAATAATAATTGATCGTATGGCAAGACCCGTTTGTCGCCATCATTCATGTCCACATATATAGTTTGTGAGCGGGTATCTATCTGACTGACTTTTCCCCTGATTATTTCGGCATATTTAAAAATTTCATTTAGCGGGCTCATTCTGTTCTGATCCTGAATGATTCCTCCAAGGCTTTCCGCAGTCCAGCCATGGAAGAAATGATAATCTTCCGGGCAAACAACACGGATCTTCACCTGGCCAGCCATCATCTCAATCATTAATTCATCGACGATAGACCGGTAGGCCCAGATAGACGCGTAACCGCCTCCGATCAGTACGATTTGTTTTGTGTTGTTTTCCATGACCTGTTATTTAGGGGGTTCAGAAATTGTCTGCTTTCTGAGATCAAAGCTATATTGCGAAGAATGCGGAATCATAATTGATGCGCAGACCATAGAGTGAACCCCTTGCAGAGAATGCAGGCAGGGGAAATTTCTGTAGATTGGGGAGTATATTTTTGCAAATTATGATGTCCTGTTTTAAGGGATATGCAAAAATTGCAAATAAAGGATAGCTGTTAAATTGGATTTTACCAAAAAAACAATCCTATAAGCGGCGTGTTTTGAAGCTCAGAAGCGGGATTTCTCTTAGTGGCTAACTGGAAACTTTTTAAACATAATTGGCACGATTTCATTAATCGTAGGTCTTACTCCCTTTCTGTCTCTTTCATCCACTTTGCCGGAAGCACTTGTCCTCCAGACGATCTTATTATCTTTTCTGTCAATCATGTCGATCACCAGGTCTCCGTCGCGGAAAGTAGCCACTTTCATACTTCCCTGGTAAAGTTCAGGGTTATAATAAGCTGTTGAAGCAGGCACATAATAATACATGTTATACTGACCGGGAAGTGCCCCGGGATTTGACTGTGGTGCATAAACGGGTGGCGGAGCTTCGCCATACTGATATGTTTTATTTAATACCAGCGTATAAGTAAATAAACAATCCGGATTCAGCGTGTCGAGTGTCATTCCTTTCTTACTTAGTTGTTGTATTACGGCCGCAGCCAAAGCGGATTCCACCTGTTTTTTACCAGCCAGTTTTGTATAAGCCGTATCCTTTGTAGCCATCCAGGCATAGGTTTTATATTTTGTATAGTCTACTCCTTTTGTTTTCTCAGATTGATAAATATTGGCTGTCGGGGAAAAACAGGCCGAAAAGAAGAAAACAATTAAAATCGATAGGGGGCTGATTTTTTTCATTCCCGAATGTACATTTCTTAACTTGAATTACAAGAAAGTTCAATTCGGAAACAATTAATGGGGGAGACAGGACAAATCAATCCATGTGAACCTGCCTTCAGGCAATTCGTTATTGCATTGGAAGATTCCGGTAATTGGATTCGCGAACAGTATGTGTGAACCACTTTTTATCGCGTATTGTATTGTTATATTTTAAACGATATGAAATAATCGAAAGTGAATACCAGGCCATTGCAACCAATAGGCTTCCCAGTACGTCAGTTGCATAATGGACGTGCAGATAAATCCTGCTTAATCCAATGCAGAATCCAAAACTAATTATCAGGGAAGAGAGCAACCATTTGAAATAAAGACTCCTCCTTGATTGCCAAATTAGTAATATAAGCACGCCGCTAAAAATAAACCCGCCCAAAGCGTGTCCGCTGGGGAAACTAAATCCACCCGCTCCCTGTATCAAGGGATAAAGTGGCCTTGGACGATGAAAAATGGGTTTTAGAATCCAGCCAAGAAGCAAACCGGAAATCACCATTACGCCTACCAATTTAGCATGTTCAGTGTGTTTTTTTCGGGTCAGATAGAATACGATGAACAGATAGCAGGGTATCAAAAAGGACCCGGTACCAAAGAAAGTAAAGAAACTGGCTATTTGGATTGAGCTTTTAGAGACATATGGCTGGCAAACTGAGAAAGCCAGATTATCGATTTGATTTTGTTTTTCCGGAACTACAAAATGAGCTAAAAAGTAAAATAACAGAATGGAAAAAATCGCAACGCTTATTAAAATCAATAATTCTAACGAAAAGAGATTTGTCTTTTTTGGTGAATCCGGTGATATGGATTCTTGCGTATTCCGTTCCGGCAACTTCTTTTGCATAGACGCTCTTCTCCTGAAAGATGAGGCAATACCAGAAATGGTTGGGTTGGAGCCGGATCAGAATCTATATGTTATCCCGGCGCCGAGGCCGAAATTATAGGGATAAGCAGAAAGGGCGCTATGAATGTTAATCGGACTCAGGGCGTTTTTAAAACACGGGATTATATTAATGCCCCAGACATTGCTGAAATGATATTCCAGGTCAGCCTTGAAAATGATTCCATAATTAATATTTTTAAGCCCTTTTAAGGAAATGACTGATTCCTGATCTATGCCTGGTCCGTATATATTTGTTTCTACCCTTGCACTCGTCAGGAAATTAACGCTCACGCCCGCGCCTACCAGAAGAGAGAATCTTTTCATTGGAATTCTATAGGAAACAATCAAAGGGATAGTCAGGTAGTGTAGCTGACTGTAAGCTTTCGCAGTATATATGCTGTCTCCGACTACTGGTGAAAGCGACTGGGTGGGTTGGAGAAATCCATATCCGGATATTGTATTGAGTTTGAATTGAATATTCCCTGAGTTGTCTACCACCGCGAACGACTTCGACGAATCTATAATACTGTTGGACCAGGAATAACTAACACCTGATTGAATCAGCCATTTTTTATTGATCCTGAAATTGACATAGACTCCTAAAGAAGCAGAGAATACATTTCTTTCTCTTTTTTCAATCTCATGGCCGTCAGCAGCCGTTGCATCATCATCGGTTAGATTATATCCCAGTATCTCCTGGGAAAAATAAGGAGTCAGGGAAAAACGGTTTAATAAGGAATGTTTTTCCAATTTGATGACAGCATTTTCAGAAATATCAGGTTTGTGTGTTAATTCAATTTTCCCTGCCGGATCCGGGTAATTTTTAAGATTGGATTTTTCTATGTGCAGTGGTCGGATTTCCAACGCTGTAATATCCTGAGGCCATGTTAAACCGTTATCCTGAATAAATTTATCAGCCTGTTCACTTTGAACTTGCGAATTCCCGATATCAGGACTTATGGTATTTAACTCATAAGGCTGCAAAATCTTCGCATTCCTGGCAGGATTGTAAAGAATTGAGGTTTGTTTGCTAAACAGAGTCTTGGGATTTTTACCTGGAAGATTATCACGGCGAACAAAACCGTCATTGAACTTTTTAACGCTGCCCCCTTTGTTATTTCCAATGTTTCTAAAATTTAAAAGGGTAATTGTTGCTAAACCAACTAGTAAAAGGGGCAGGCCGATAGCCAGCCAGATTCGCCGTTGTAAATTGGCTTTTCCTGCCCATAAATCTTCTTCATCCAGTTTGTTTTCAATTTTTTTCCAGACTTCTTCGGAAGGGTCATCCCTCCACGATTGGAGTGATTCCCTGAATAATTTATCTACCTGACTATGTAAGTTTTCTTCCATAGGCGATTACCTCGCAATTTTTAATTTGGGGGTTAGGCGTCCTTTAAGAATTTTTCTGGCATCCGATAAATTCGATTTGGAAGTACCTTCTGTAATGTTCAACAAAGAAGCAATTTCACGGTGTTTCATGCCGTCAAATACATAAAGATTAAATACAAGACGATAAGCCGGTGGTAAAGTTCGGATCAGCATGATCAGTTCCTTTTCACTCAGCCTGTCGAGATGGTCCGCTTGGGAAGACAAAAAAAGATGCTCATCAGAAAGGGTAATCAGGTCAAACCGGTGCGGCTGTGTTCTGTATTTTTGGAGTGCACAATTGATCATGATCCTTCGAAGCCAGCCTTCAAAGGATCCTTTATTTCTAAATTGTGCTATACATTTATACATTTGAAGGAATCCGTCCTGCAAAACTTCTTCTGCCTCTTCCCTGTTTTTCAAGTAGCGCAGACAGAGCGACATCATGGCCGGTCCATATATTTCATAAACTCTTTTCTGGCAAGCCCTATCTCTTGCCAGGCATCCATAAATCAGATTTTGAAGTTCCCTGATAGATATATTTTTCCCTTTATTGTCCATAGATGCGGAAAATCCCGAATTGGTTGGGTCTGAGAAAATTTAAGAATTCATATAGTACTGGTATCACTGGTCTGTTACTATTTAGCTCATATTCGCATAATTTGAAAGAGCAACCCTTCGTTATGAATCTCGTATAAAAGGTAGTTGCTTTTCTTTAGCAGACTGGTAACTTAACCACCGCTTAACAATTGCACTTATGTCTTTAAGACTATTGGCCTTAATTCCGGTTTTCTTTTTTGCCGGCTCAGACTGGCATAATAACCTGCAGGAAGCAGAGAATATCGCGCAAAAGGAGCATAAATATATCCTCTTGAATTTCTCGGGATCCGACTGGTGTGGCCCCTGTATGAGAATGGAGAAGGAATTCTTCGAAGCAGAAGTCTTCAGGCAAATGGCCGATACGGAACTGGTTTTGGTAAATATTGATTTTCCAAGGAAGAAGAAAAATCAACCTTCGCCGGAACGGCAGAAATTAAATGATGAAATAGCAGAGAAATATAATCCGAAAGGCAAATTCCCCTATACATTATTGCTGAATGATAAAGGTAATGTATTACAGACCTGGGAAGGTTTACCGGAAGAAACAGCCGATGCATTTACTATCGATATACGAAATGGTATTTATACAATGAGATAAATTTGGAAACAGCAGCCATATATCACAGGAGCCTCAGGTTAATGGGCAATCGCTTCCAGTTAAGTGCCATGGGTGATAGCGAACCTTATGCACAGGAATGTATTGATGCCGGAATAGTCGAAATTCAACGAATTGAAAAATTACTCACCACATATTCAGAGGATAGTGAAACTGCACTGATTAACAGGAATGCGGGAATCCGCCCGGTTGAAGTGAGCGGGGAAACCTATCACCTGATAGAACGCTGTATCCGGATATCCCGGGTTACGCAGGGAGCATTTGATATAACCTACGGGTCGGTCGATAAGAAATTTTGGAATTTTGATACAAATATGAATGAGCTCCCGGATAAGGTCAAGGCAAAGAAAATGGCGCGCCTGATCAATTACAGGAATATCATTTTGAATCCACTGGATTTGACAATCATGTTGAAGGAAAAGGGTATGCGGATTGGTTTTGGAGGTATTGGGAAAGGCTATGCCGCAGAGAGAGCTAAAACGATTATGAAAGAAATGGGAGTAAAAAGCGGAATAGTCAATGCGTCAGGCGATATGACTACCTGGGGAGTCCAGCCCAATGGACAACCCTGGACGATTGGTATTGTCGATCCGAATGCAAAAGACAAGATATTTTCCTTTATGAATATTACTGACCTGGCCGTAGCCACGTCCGGTAATTATGAAAAATTCGTTTTAATTAACGGAGTGAAATATTCGCATACCATTGATCCGAAAACAGGACTTCCGATCAGGGGTATCAAAAGCGTTACTATTATAAGTCAAAATGCTGAAATAGCAGATGCAATGGCGACTCCCATTATGATCATGGGTATTGTTCCCGGCCTCACCATGATCAACCAGATGAAGGGCATAGAAGCCATTGTGGTGGATGACCATGATAAAATATTTACATCATCTAATATTCATTTCAATTAAGTCGACAAAATGTTTCCATGAGAAAATATTATTTAATAATTATTTCAGCACTGTTCTATGCTTCCTGTGCGCATGTAAAAGAATACCAGAAAAGCAGGATCAATGATTCGGAAATGTCTCTTTCCAGCAGACATGTTGAAAAAAATGAGCTCAACGCTCAATCATACCGGGAAGGATCTTCCGGTGCAAACGGGGGTAAAACCGGAGGTGGTTGTGGTTGTAATTAAAATTCATTATCCAGGAATAAAATGAAAAAATTATCACTTTCGGTAATAGGTATGTATCTGATGATGGCCCACGCCTTTTCTCAGGGTCCTTTTCCGGATAGTACAGGATATGTGCCAAAAAAATTAAAGCTGGATGAAATAAATCTTGTTTCCAGTTATTATGATCAAACAGCCGATAAATCCGCAGTAATGGGTGGCAGGACAGATTATAAAGGAAATGGTGATGTAACAGACTTCGCAAACGGAATTGACTTAACTTTTATCGGATGGGATAAAAAACAAAGAAAAAATACGATTTCTGCGGGGTTGGGAATAGACTATCACACGGCTGCTTCCCAGGCTTATGTCGATTCCAATGGAACTTCACGGAACAACGGAACAAGAATATATCCTACCCTGAGCTGGTCGAGGGAAAATGACCGTAAGGGAACTTCTTTTGGTGTGGGGACTTATTATTCTGCTGAGAATAATTATTATTACTCCATTGGTCTAAATGGATTTGTATCTAAGAAAAATAAGCACAACGGCGAATTCAGTCTCAAAGTAGTTGGGTTTTTTGATCAGATCAAAATGATCTATCCGACGGAGTTTATTCCGGTCAAAGCGGTTACACCGGTCGACAGCAGTCTGCAGCTGCATTATATTACAACAGCAAGCGGCCGTTCAGAGTTGGTAAACAGCAGTGGACGCGTGGTTGGTAAAAGCCCCAGCCCTGAAGTTCCATCGAAACCAAGGAATACGCTGACGGCTTCACTTTCATTCACCCAGATCATCAACCAGCGAATGCAGGGAAGTGTAGAACTCGATATGGTATATCAAAATGGTTATCTCGGTTTGCCTTTTCACCGGGTGTATTTTAATACCGGTAAAGACACGATTGAAAATCTTCCTTCACAGAGATTTAAATTACCCATCGGTTTCAGATTGAATTATTTCCTGGGAGACAATGTTATTATACGTTCCTACTACAGGTTTTATGCTGATAGCTGGGGACTCGTGTCAAATACTTTTAATCTGGAAGTACCTGTTAAAATCACCCCGTTCTTTTCTATTTCGCCTTTTTATCGATTTTATATGCAGTCTGCTGCAAGATATTTTGCACCCTACGCGGTTCATACGGAGCAGGAGCAATACTTTACCAGCAACTATGCTTTGGCTGCATTTAAAAGCAATATGATTGGTGCCGGCGTGAGACTGGCTCCCCCCAAGGGCATTTTTACAAACAGTTTGCGTATCCTGGAAATACGGTATGCCCATTATATGCAAACAACCGACCTGAATGCGAATATTATTTCCCTAAATCTGGTATTCAAATAAAAGTTCCTTAACCCGGTTTGATTCGGTGTGTAAATAAAAAGGCAGTGATTCATTCAGATCTATATGAAACAATACCGCTGTTATTTACGCCGGGTTTTTTTGCAATCGCCCTAACTGTTTGTCCCTTCTTGATAACGAATGGTGTCCGGTAAAGATTGGCGGATACGAATGAAGGAATAGAGTCATTGAGGGTATAGTAAATAACGGCGCCGGCAGTTTTGCATGTGATCGAAATCTTGCCTTCTTTTTTGGTAAATGCCGGGCGGCTGATTGTATTTACGTAAGCTGCTGTCCGGTAATCATGAATCTGACCTTTCCAATTCAATCCAAATCCGAAATCATAAATATTTCCCAGCTCATCGGTGTAAGCCAGCATATCGTGCGGAAGATCTTCATATTGTTCTTCGACGGTATTCATATTGGCAGGCATTTGAACCGGTAAAAGTCCGGAAGGTTCAGTTGCACCGGTAATAATGTCCAGAATAGCCTGGGTTTGGATACCGAAACCCGCTATAATAGCATTCACCTGCGGCTCAAATTCAGCAACGATGGCTGGTTTGGAAACAGTCATTGCAACGATGACGGGTTTGCCATTCATAACTTTCTTTGTGTCCAGGATGGTTTGCAGATCTTTTTGATTGGAAGCCGTGACGGATTTGTTTTTATATGAGCGATTGCTCACTCCAGGTTCAGCGGGATCGCCCGAAGCCATACTTAGTGCTCGCGCTTCATTTGCGGTATAAGTTCCGTATTGCAGAGAAATCGGTATATAGCCATTTCCCTGCTGGGCCACATCGTTTTTATCATATCCGGGACTTCCGTCCGGGCTGCTTACAAATACTATGGCTGCGTCGGCTTTCAACGGATCTGCCGTAAACTTAAAATATTTTTCGAAAAGTTCTGGTTTTACTGCATCTTCCCACTTCTCCTGACTTACGTTTCCAAAGAAATCCCTGATAGGTGGGGTATAGCGTTTTGGAAGATAAATGGTAATATTTTTTTTAAGCGGCAGTACATTCATCTTATTTTTCAGAAGAACCACGGATTTTAATTGTGCTTCATAACCGGCTTTCATAAACTGCGGGTTTCCCACTGTCTTTACAGATTCTTCAACTCGCAGATAGGGGTTTTCAAAAAGGCCGGGACGGAAAATATTGCGCAATAATCTGACCGCTGATTGCTCAAAGCGCGCACGCATATATTTTTCGCCGTGTTCTTTCACACCAATCTGATAGGCTTCAATTACGGGGCCGGCTAAATTATTTCCTCCAAATTGATCAACACCCGCCATCAGTACCTTATAATGCCTTTCTGCCACTGATTTGGTTTCCATACCCCAGCTTTTGCCTGCAAAAATATCCGGTGTTTTACCTTCATCTGCTGTTACCAGCCAATCGGTACAGACCACTCCTTCATATTGATATTTATTACGCAATAAATCTGTTATCAGATAACTGCTATATCCATTTCCAACATTTTCATGATTTTTCTGATCCTGGTTAAAAGAAATAGTATAGTACGGCATGACGGCTGCAGCTGTTTTTGTTTTGCCTGAAAGTTTCATAGCACCATTCACAAATGGTGCAATTTGTTCGTCGAGGTTATTGCCAGGATACACAGCAAATTTTCCGTAAGCATAATGTGCATCACGGCCGCCTTCTTCCGGGCCCCCTCCCGGCCAGTGTTTAACCATTGCATTAACACTTTGATAGCCCCAGCCATCATGGATTTCGGCGGCTCCGTAAGAGGTTTGAAACCCATCTACGTATGCACGAGCGAGGTCTTCATCGAGTTTCGGATCTTCACCAAAACTGCCATTAATTCTTACCCATCTGGGTTCTGTCCCTAAATCGATCTGCGGAGAAAGTGCCGTTGTGATACCGAGTGCCCGGTATTCTTTTGCTGCAATATTGCCGAATTGCTGAACTATTTTCGGATCGAATGTGGCAGCAAGTCCCAGTTGTTGGGGCCAGAGTGATATTTTACCTCCGGAGCCGGCATTGTATTCCGTGGTAGCTGAGGCCAGGTTGCGCGGATCGGTACTGTTATTGGCCGGAATACCAAAGCCGATTCCCTCTACAAGCGCCTGCACATGATTATTCCATTTGGCTGCCGCTTCAGGAGATGCAACGGTTGTGATCAGAACATGACGAAGATTGTCTTTTGTTAGAAATTCTATTTGTGCATCCGAAAGATCAGATGGCGCTGCCCCGCTTTCTTCAAAGGGTTTTCCATGATATGTTCCGGCTCCAAGTCCTTTTGAACTGGCTGGTATGGCCTGGTGCCGGCTATATAACATAAGACCGGCGATCTGATCGATGGTCATTAAAGACGCCAGGTTCTTTGCACGGGTGTCTGCTGGTAGCCGCCAGTCTTCATAAGGATCGAGCTTCCCGTTTTTATTTAAGTCTTTAAAATAAAATCCTCCGGACTCAATAATTTTTACACCAGATCCGGTAACATATCCAAGTTCGGGACCGCCTTTGGGATTCTTTACATACAGGATGTTTTCATCTGCATATGCTTTGGAAACGTTTTGTCTGTCAGGTAATTTATAACCGGCCAGGCATATGGCAGTAAGAACTAAACAAATAATTGATATACGGTAAAAATTCTGCTGAAAAGACCTTTTCTGTTTCATATGTTATTTGAAGAAAAATTATTTCCGTCTTATAAAGTAAAGAATATTTAGCGAAATTATCGCCAGTTCCGCTCCGTCCACGAACTTTGTCCATAAAACGAAAATCTATGATCAATCAACAAACGCAGGCCGCAAAAGCTGCACTTTTCAGAGATCAGCATCATAGTGGTAAAATATTGGTATTGCCGAATATCTGGGATGCACTAAGTGCCCGGTTAATAAAAAAAATTGGGTTTCCGTCCGTAGCCACCGCCAGCGTCTCTACCGCTCTCTCCAATGGCTATCGGGATGGGGAAAATATTCCTTTTTCCCAGTTACTGAAGACTGTAAATAAAATTGCCGAAGCGGTTGATATACCGTTGACGGTGGATATCGAGCGCGGATTTGCAGATACTATTCCGCAACTAAAAGATCATATACGCCTTCTTATAGAAAATGGTGCAATTGGAGTCAATATTGAAGATTCCCTGCCTGGCCGTGATGGTTTATATTCAACAGAAGATCAATGCAGAAAGATTGAAGCCATTCGGGAAACTGGCATTCAGTATGGAGTGCCGGTTGTTATTAATGCCAGAACAGATGTTTTCGTTTTAAAAATGAATGATGCAAAATCACTCGCCGTCGAAAGAGGCCAGGCATTTAAAAAGGCTGGCGCCGACTGTCTGTATCCCATCCTGATGAATGATTATGATGACATCACCCGGTTCCTGGAAAAGGTTCCCGGCCCCGTTAATGTCCTGTTGCAAAAGCCGGTGGCCGACCTGAGGCGCCTTGAAAAAATCGGTGTGGCAAGGGTAAGTCTGGGACCTCAATTCCTGAATCATGCATTGACAGCTATGAAACAGGTTGCCGAAGGATTGCGTCAATATGATACATCAGCTTTTCTTGAACCGGAACTATTGCCGAGAAATTACCTTGATGAATTGGTGTAACCAGCACTGACCATCCCGTTCATTGCACTGCCTGCATAACGATTGCAACTGCAATCACGGCCTGCAAAAAGAACGCAAGTGTGCGTATCCAGTTGGTGGAAATCAATAAGAGGATTTTTATTTCATCATAACCTGTTTCAGCCATATCTCCCTGGAGTTTTCTTTGCCAGGTAATAGTGGAAATAAATGCAAGTACATTTAATATAAAGGTTAAAAGGGCGATAGACCTGGGCATAAATACCGGCCTTGAAAAAATAAGTGCAATATTTGCCAGCATCAAAATCATCGCAGGAAATATGGAAGGAATCACGGCTGATTTGTTGTTGGCCTTCATGTAGGTTTTAAAGTTCTCTCTTCCTACTGACTGATAAATTCCATAATGCTGTATTTGTAATGTGAGCATATTGCCTGCATTATAAACAGCCAGAAAAAGGTAGATTCCATACAGGATAATTGGCATAGTCCGGTAATTTATGATCTTTCAGACATGCACTATCTTTTCTTTTCGGAGTACTCTGATTAGGAAAGAAACGTCAGAATTTAAGGAAGAATAAGACCTGTATGAATTGAAGGAAGGTGATGTAGTTATACAATATAACCAAATAAATACAGAGACCGAAATTTAGTTTTGCCAGAAATACTACTTTTGTCCGTATAATATAAGCCACGATTGAAGGTTCCAACATGGATCTTACCCCTTGGAGCATTTCGGGCTTTTCGAATCTCATTCAGAACGGAGGTTGCTGACTGGATTTGCGAGCGCTGCCCGGACCGCGTGAAAGCTAACCGTTGTAATAGCTATCAGAACTGACAGCAGTCCGCCTATGCCAAATAGCCACCAGCTCAGTTCAATCCGGAACGGATAGTTCTGCAGCCATTGGTGCATAAAATACCAGGTGATCGGAGTGGTGATAAGAAATGCAGTGGATATAAGTAATATAAATTCCCTGGAAAACAGGTAAATGATATGAGCGCCTGTAGCACCCAATACTTTTCGAATGCCAACTTCCTTGATTCTTTGAACGGCCATAAAAGATGCCAGTCCGTATAATCCCAGGCAACTCAACAATATAGCGATCCCTGCGAAGATCTTGTATAAGTGTCCAAGTCGGTTTTCCTGTTTATAAAAGCTTTCCACTTTATCATCCATGAACTTATATTCAAAAACAAATTCGGGGAAAGTTTCATCCCATATTTTTTCAATTCGGTGCATAGCAGATGTCATTTCCCTCGAATCAAGTTTTATGGAGGCTTCAGAATATTCCCTTTTTGAACTGGTGATCAGAAGTGGAGCAAGGTCATCCCGGAACGAACGGGTGTTAAAATCCTTCAATACGCCAACAATGGGCCCTTCAACATGTCCATATAAATTTATATTCTTATTCAACGCTTTTTGCGGGTCTGTTATTCCTAAATTTCGCAATAACATTTCGTTCACCAGGAACTCTTTAATGGTATCTGACGGTTCTAAATTACGGCCGGCTACCAGTGGTAATTTGAAACTGGGAACATATTCATTATCCGCAGTCTTGTATATAGAATAAAATTCTGTTTGTTTTGCAGCGTGATCAAACGTGATATTCGTCCAGTTGTCGTTGTTGTCTTCTGCCGGTGTGTTTGAATTGAAGCTCACATTTTGAATCCCGGTTACGACTTTTAATTGTTTTTTCAGGAATTCCAGTTTGCTGTTCCCAATGCTGTCTTCCGGTACAGGAATATTTACAATGGCCGTTTTATCGAATCCAAGTGGCTGGCTGGAAAAAAAACTCATCTGTCTTGCGATGACTAACGTTGCAATAATCAGCGATTGGGCGATAATAAATTGAAATACGACCAGTCCTCTTCTCAGAGAAACGCCTTTCGTGGTCTTTGCAGCCAGTTTGCTTTTTAAAGCTTCCACCGGATTGAACCCGGAAAGGACAATGGAAGGATAAAAACCCGCCAATGCAGTCACCGTGCCTGTCAGGAAGAACAGAAACAGTGCAATTGAAGTGCTGTTTTGAAGGGTGATTTCTATTGAGAGTTCGAGCAGACTATTTATATAGGGTAAGGCAAGTAAAGCTAATATAATAGATACAGTCACGGAAGCCAGTACAATCAGTAAGGTTTCTGACAGAAACTGCAATTTCAACTGCCATCGAGTGCTGCCAAGCACTTTTCTGACACCAATTTCTTTGGCACGATTTACGGCCTGCGCGGTTGAAAGATTGATAAAATTAACACATGCAATCAGCAATATGAATGCACCAATCAGCCACAGGACATTGATAAGTTTCCGGCTGATCGTTTTTCCTCCGAAATCACCTGCCTGGGTATCGAAATGAACTTCAGTCATCGGTTGTATTACCTGGACATCTTTATTTTCCGGAGATTTTACTTTTTTTGAATATTCGATGAGTTGTTTGTTAAAAACACCGGGAGAGGTATTTTTTGCCAATAATATAAAGCAGCCAAATCCTGAGTTCGTGCCATCCCAGTTGGTGGATTTCATAAAATTGGAGGTAAATCCTGTCCCGTAAGAAATCACTACTTTGATGGGAAAGCCCGTATTGGCGGGTGTATTTGCCAAAATGCCGCTTACTTTTAAATCGTAAGTGTTATTTAGTTTTAATGTTTTTCCAATGGCATCTTTCCAGCTGCCGAAATATTTTTCTGCAATTTCTTCTGTCAGCAGAGCATTATTCGGATCGTTCAAAGAGGCATATGAACCGGCGATGATCGGGAAATCAAAAATCTTAAAAAATGCTGGACCCGTAAAAAATATACCTCTTTCCTCCTTGAATTTTTTGGGCATTGCGCTTTTTGTATCCAATGCCAGGAGCTGGACATTATAATCAGAAAAAATCGGTGCGACCAATTCCGCTCCGCTAAACGTCGTTTGTAGGGCCCGGGGGAATGCAAATGGTACACCACGGCCGTAAAATATATCTTTTGAATCACTGTGATGATATTCTGTCAGCAACCGGTAAATGCGATCCTTCTTTTTATGAAAATTGTCAAAACTTGTCTCAAATTCGATGACGAGAAAAATCAGCAGGCAGACCGCTATTCCCGTTGCCAGTCCGAGAATATTAATGATCGTGTACCCTTTGTTTTGTCTTAAACTGCGAAAGTTGATCCTTAAATAATTTTTTAGCATTTTATCGGGTTTAGCTGTATGCGGAAAATCTTATTTACACAGCCAAGGGGATGCCGATTAATAAGATATTATTAATCAACGGTTTGATTAGTGGTTTAAAAAAATAACTGTCCGGATTCGGACGTCAGGTGTCCGTACATTCAAAATAAAGATCATTTCATTAATTGCTGGTAAACTCTTCCGAAGGCTTCAGAACTCATTTTAAACCAGCCCGGACTCCCGGCTGCATCAATAATTTGCTTTAAAAAACATTTTTATACAATAGAGTATTTTCCTGAAACCGTTTTTCTTTTTTATTGCCAGCAGCCTGTGCCTGTTTTTAAAAAAGAAAATACTTCTTGCAAGACTTGGTTTTGAAGAATATCGGGCCAGCATTTCGCGTAATAAAATTTTTGTTTCATGATCCCTGATAGGCGCATTTTCAAACGCTTTCAATTCCAGAAGTTTGGCATGGAATTTTTGTTTTGGAGTTTTTCGATTCTCTTTACTCTTTCTTTTTCCAACACCAAAGGAATTTGATTCATGCTGCCGGTATTTCACCAGCGGCACGTCCAGATATTTAATGCCATTATTGGCTGCTGCACAAAAACTGATCCACCGGTCGTACATAATTACTCTGGGAATAGGTAGGATATATCTTGCAAAATCACCGTGCAGCAGTAATGTATGCCCGGGTAGACATATCCCCATAAGAAATGGAATACCTGAATAATAGGATTTGACATTTACGAATGAACTGATAAGTTTGTTAATGGGATGTCCGTTTTTGTTTACCAATTCAGAATCTGAATAGATTGCGTCTTCATTTCCGATTGTATCCATTAATATTTCAATTTTATACGCATCCCAAATATCATCCTGGTCGGAAATAGCAATATAATCTCCCCTGCAATTTCTTATTGAATTTTCAAAAGTGGCTGTGATACCCAGGTTGGTAGAATTGTTGAAGATTTTTATTTGGGGGTATTTATTTTTAAAATTCTTGAGAATCTCCACGGTGGAATCATTACTTGCATCGTCGGTAATGATTATTTCCAGGTTCTGATAGGACTGCTGAAGAATACTACTTAATTGGTGACGTATGTAATTTTCTCCATTATATGTCGCCATCGCGATAGATACTAGTGGGTTTTTATACATTTTTAACGGTTTAGGATATTCTAAACGAATTCAGCATTTCTCTGGAGAACATTATTTATTTTGCATACAGGTCCAAGAATTCTGAAAACCTTCCCCCGGACAGACTTTCGGTCTGTTACAGGCTGGTACATATCTTCAAGCTTTAGATATTTTACAAAATGATAATAGGCCATTAATACAGACCAGTAAAAACCGTTTACCCCGTTGAGTATATTCCTATCGATGATATAGTATTTCAGGAAATAATAGGGTATGGATACAATTATCATTGCAGTTGACTTTCTTTTTCCTTCTATGAAATAATTACCGGCGCACCATTCGGTATAGAGATCGAATTTTGCGAAATATTGGGTTATATCCCTGTAGCTGTAGTGAAGAATTGGGTTTTTCAGCTTTAGGACGGGGCCGTCTACTTTTATTTTTTCATGAACACGATCATTACTGACCTGTCCAAACCTTCGGTTGAACATTTTGATAACCTGCCGTTTGCTTTCTCTGCCGAATCTGAACCTCTGTTTTCTGAATATAAGATTAGAAGGAAAAGACAGTGCGTTTTTAATTGCCGGCGATCGTAACTCCCTCCATATTTCCGACACCAGCTCATTGGAAAGTACCTCATCGGCATCCAGACAGAGAATCCAGTCATGCTTGCATTGTGAAACGCCAAATCGCTTCTGATCACCAAAACCATAAAATTTTCTTTGAATGACCTTGCAGTTTTCCTCTCTTGCGATTAGATCCGTCCCATCAGTGCTAAAGCTGTCTATGACGATGATTTCGTCGCACCAGTATAGCTGTGAAACAGTTCTCCTGAGGTTGGTGGATTCGTTAAAGGTTATAATGACTGCACTAACGGATGGCATGGTATATTCTGTACCGGTTTTCATTCTATTCGTTTTTTATGATATAGAGACAGGGGTTCGTTAACAAAGTAGGACCAGATGCTTGGATCTTTCTTGATCTGGTTTTCTAAAAATACCAGCATGGTTTGCATCAGATTGCCCAATTCGGCTTCCCGGGCGGGAGGATTATAAAGAGGACCGGCATAAATATGTATTCCGTCATTTCGTAACTGGGGAATGGCAATAAGTAATGGTACTCCTGCAATCCTGGCGAGGCGGGCAGGCAGGAGTGACAGATGGCCCGGTTTTCCAAGTATCTGGCTGGGCAGATCGGTTGATTTGTCAAAAGTATCGGCAGCAATAACTATCCTTCCCCCATATCTCAGATGCCTGATTACATGAATTAATTCATTGTAGCCTTTACGCTTGCCGTGAAGGCGGGCTTTGCGTCGAATAGAATTTCCGTTATCTATGATAAGAGCATAATGATTTTCAAAAAACCAGTTTACCAGCAATCTTTTCCAGGGTGTATGGCATGTGACGAAAATCATTCCCCTTCCAACAGGAATTTCAAAGTCGAAATTTACCAGCCGGAAGGCATGGTCACGAAACGGGGTTCTTACCCAAACGGATACCAGTTTTTTTAACAGGCGTGCAAACCATATTTTCTGTAGATTTTTATACAAACCACCCGGAGCGTCTCTAACGGGTAACGGTATATTCAATCCTCCGGATTTTACGGCAAAATAGTGCAGTGCCGCCAGGATAGTTGAAGGGACCCTGCAAAGAATCAAAAAAAAATGAGTGGTCTTGGAACGGAGAGTCTTCATGAAGCTAATTTGAAAGAATGCTTTACTGAAATTAAAATTACCTTTTAAAACAGGGCTGATCCTAATTGCTTTCCACCTGAACGGAAAAGGTATTGGCAGGATTGGACTAAATCAAATCGGCAAACGTTCACCAGAGGACATATTTGCAAATCGGTATTGAAATACTCTTGGTAAACCGCAGAAATTGCAAAACGCCTGGTTGCGGATTGCAGGAATTACCAATAATAAACTATCTGCGTGAGGTATTATCGTTCAAACTGGTAATATCTTCTTTGAAAAATGCCAATCGAAGTGAAAAGTAAAAAGATACAGAGCAGGGGAATAATGGAAGAAAGAATGCAAAGATAAATAAGTAGAAAAATACAGAGTATAATTTTAAGATAGTCTTTTATTCTGAAAAATTGAACAAATAGCAGGCTGTTTAAAAATAACAAAAGACTGTAGCTGAACAAAATAAACAAAAGACTGTCCCCAGGGTGTAAATAGCGGGGAGTTAAAATCAGTATCGTAATGAGCTCGGGAATAAGTAGAATTAAATAGACCAGGGCGTACTGTGAGTACCTGTGAAGTATTGACCGGGGTACTGTCCGGTAAAAAATCAAACGGGTTTCTTCCAGGTTCCTTAGTTGATGAATCAGGAGGCCATGGCCCAGTATTCCCAAGCTGAAAAAAATAAAGATCATTGAAAGATCATATTCAACCAGGGTTTGGTTTATTACCATAAGGTATAAAACTATGCAACTGTAAATTTTAATACCCAGAAAGAGAAGTTTTTTGTCCTTCCAGACATAGCGGATAAACAGTGTCCAATATGGGGTTTCACGGAGCTTAAATGATTTAGTTCCGGTTCTTGTCTCTTCATATTTTGCCGGATGCAGAACCTGATATAAATACCAGCCAGCGCAACCCAAGATCAATAGAGACATAAAAAGCAGCACAACAAGGCAGTCCCACCATTTACGGAGATATATACCGGCAGAAAATATAATGAGTGAATAGAAAATAACAGGTAGGAATAGTAGAAACTGTGTCCACACCAACAAGCCAAAAAGTTTTTGGGTTTCAATCCGGGACAGCATTTGCAAAAAGGAAAATTCTGGCCGCCCGAGAACATTGCCGAAAAACTGTTCGGTTTTTTTCGCATACAGGAACCATACAAAAAAAACGAGCAGCAGGAAAGTAAAATTGTTAAGCATGCCCTTCACCAGCGATAGATGGAACGCCATTAACCCGGCGCCATCCACCATGCCAACTGCGCCAAACAGAATGATAAAGATGAAAACAAACAGTCCGGCATGCTGCCGGTAGAATGGTTTGACAAATGATTTTATCAGGATCGTCCGGGTGATACTCATGTGATTAACTGCACTGACTGGTTGGAAATAGAAATTTTTTCTATCGCCAGGGAATAGGATTTAAAAGGTTGGTGTGAACTGAATATAAAACATGTTTTGAATTCTTTATGATAAGCACTAATCAATTCAGGCAGGAGATGGATGGATCCCTCATCCAGGGTTGCCAGCGGTTCATCCAGCAGGATGAGTGCCGGCTTTCCAATAAATGCCAGCAATAGTGATAATTTCTTAACCATTCCACTGGAATAGGTTCCGATAGGTTGAGAAAGAAACCGGTGAATTTTAAAAAGATTGATCAGCATGTCGGTCTGAACGATTGCTGCCTTCCGGATTCCCGTGAAAAAGCTGAT
Organism: uncultured Bacteroidota bacterium; assembly: GCA_963741345.1. Taxonomy (GTDB): domain Bacteria; phylum Bacteroidota; class Bacteroidia; order Chitinophagales; family Chitinophagaceae; genus Puia. The sequence continues at coordinate 239,468 of CAVUHS010000002.1, read as the reverse complement.
TAGTTCAGAACCGGTAATAAAATCGGGATACTGGGGTTCTGCCTCGGCAAAGTTTACGAGACGACGGTAAGGAAGTGGATTTTGACGGAGATTTATTCCCTCGAGGAAAATATCGCCTTCGAAAGGAATCTGTCCGGCGAGCATACTGAGAAAAGTCGTTTTCCCCGAGCCGTTGATGCCCTGCAGCCAATAAATTTTTCTTTCGAGTTTAAGGTTGCTGATCTCGAGCACCTGCTGCCGGTTGTAGTTTTTGGTAACATGATCAAATTGAAGCATGGCGATACCGGTGTTCTATCCCAATATAGAAGAGCTTATTCAATGCATGCCGTCTAATTATATGAGTGGCATGTTAACGGATGTTAACGGCGTTTTTATAAAACAACTTTTTTTCCCTCACGGGCCGATTTAAGGGCTGATTCTAAAATACGCACAACAATCAGGTTGTTCTCCAGCGATGAAAGGTCGTGACCCGGATCCAGTTTACCACTTAGCACATCAGTCAGATATTGAATATTGTTCGAATAATTGGCAGGCTTCAGAGGCACCATTTCATAATTATCCTTTGATCTTTGTTGAAGTGTATTGCCATTGAGTGCATGGAGGTAACCCTGAGTACCAAAAACCTCGAGGTCCTTGATGCCGAAAGGCCAGTCCCAGGAAGCTTCAATGATGCCTGTTGCGTCCGGGTATTCCAATAAAATAGTCGCATCATCTTCCACCCTGGGATAAATAAGCGGTTTGAGATGATGCGTAACGGCTGTCACCGAAATGGGTGCTTTCCCATTCATCAACCAGACCATCAAGTTTGCGCCATAGCATCCAAAATCCATTAGGGCCCCACCGCCATTTTTATCAGGATCCGTAAGCCAGTTTAGAAAATCCGGACTACAACCGATTTCGCGTGGACCATTGTGCCCGTCATGCACAGTCATTTTTCGAACAGAGCCTATCGAATGTGTTGAATTCACCATTTGATACAACTGCTGATTGCTGCTGTACCAGGTCGTTTCGTAATTTGTTAACACCTGGATATGGAATTGCCTGGAAAGCGAAGCCATTCTCTCGGCATCTTTAATTGTTGTTGCCAATGGCTTTTCAACCATAACTGAAATGCCTTTAGGAGCACAAACCTCAACCACACGAATATGCTCAGAGATCGGCGTATACGCCAATACCACGTCTGGGTTATGATGCGCAAGCAGCGATGTCAGATCGGTAAAGAAGAGGGAATCGGGTAATTGGTAAGTTTTTTTATATCGCTGCACCAACTGTTTGTCTTCCTCCGCAATTCCCGTTATGATCACTTCTCCTTTTTTAAACTGGTTCATGATGCCATGAACGTGGTCATGCCCAAGACCAGCAACAGCTACATGCAGTAGTTTTTGTGCCAGGCAATTACTGGCGATAAAGGATAAAGACAGGAAAGCCAGAATTTTTATGAGGTTCAACCTGCTGTTTACGAATGAACGCATTTCTGTGAGGTTTAAAATATAAATGTATAAATTAATGTTTTTAACCAGGTAAGAAACACTGATATTGCAGAATTAGCCGGATCTTTTAAACTCTGGCGTTAAAGATCAGTCTAAATTAACTGCACAAGTAATGAAATCTTATGAATATTAAATTCAATCTGGTTATAAAAACCCGTCGGGAGACAATTGCTCTGTTGATATTTGTCTTTGTTTTTTTGTATAATGGCCTGGCTCAATCCCGTTTTTCAAAACTGGACGAATGGATGGAGGCAAATGCAAAAGACATGGGAGGCCGTACAATGCTGGTTATTTATAAGGATGGGAAAATCATCTATAATAAATCAGTCAACGAAATGAGTCGCCGTCAAAAGTCAGTGAACAAGTACATACAGAAGAGGTTGGGCAGCGATCCGGGAAACAGCGATTATGAGATGGATACCCGGCAACCGATCGCCAGCTGCAGTAAATGGTTGAGTGCTGCCCTGGTCATGAGCTTTGTCGATGAAGGAAAACTTCGGTTAACTGACACCGTTGGGACCTGGCTTCCCATACTTTCCGCGCATGGCAAAGGCAACATTACGATCAGCGATTGTCTTTCACACCTGACCGGAATAAATGAACCCCCACTAAAAGAAAGTCTGAAAAAAATGAAAAATATCATGTCAATGGATCAGGCCATGGAGGTGGTTGCTGTTATGCCCATGGAAGGAGAACCTGGGAAAGTATTTCATTATAGTAATGCCGGTTTGCAAATTGCCGGAGCGGTCATCGAAAAAATAGGGGGGAAGTCATTTGAAGACTTGTTTGCGGAACGGATCTCTATTCCGCTGGGATTGAAAAATACCGATTTCGGAAAGAAAAGAGTTGCATTCCCTGCCGGAGGTGCAAACAGTACACCGGAGGATTATATCGTATTTCTGACCATGATACTGGATAAGGGAAATTTTAATGGAAAACAGATTTTAACAGAAAGCAGTGTATTAGAAATGGAAACCAACCGGATCGGACCTGATACAAAGATTGCCTACGCACCGACCGAAGCAGAGGGATTTGGATATGGATTCGGCGAATGGATGCCGGCTACTACAGAATCATGCAAACCCGTTGAATGGGCTACCAGTCCCGGTCTTTTTGGGAGTTTCCCCTGGGTGGAAAATAATAAGAAATATTGTGCAATGCTGATGACATTTTATCTGCAAAATAAAGGCCGGAACGGACGTTACCTGAAATTGAAAAAATTAGTGGATGATACAGTACAGCAGAATTGAGTTTTGATTCTTTTTGTAGCAAAATCCTTCTTGTAAATTCTTAATGGGAAATGATAGTTGAATATAGATTTCCGGTACGATAACGGGATTTAACCTCCTGAATTTTATTGATACGGATATATCCCAGCGTGTTGAAAAGAGTCTTCAATACAGGAAAACTCAATGGATAAGGAACCCATGGATTTGGAATATCCGTATCATATTCAATTATTAAAAAAACGGGATTGTCATGAAACCAGGTTTTTACTTTGCCGAGAAATAATTTCTTGTCTTTCACATAATGCAGGGAGTTTGCCATAAGAATGCCGTCCAGGCCGGCCAGTTTGAAAGAGTCTGAAATAAAATCTGCTTCGAGGGTTTTTATTCTTATCCGTTTTGGTGATTCAGGTATTTTTAGTGAGGACAAGGATTTATCGACGGCGTAGATTATACTATCCGGAGGTAGCACACTGGCCAATGCCCGCGTAAACAGACCCGAACCGCATCCCAGGTCCGCCCAGGTTGATTTGGTAAACTCATAATATCCTTCAGCCTGAATCAGCGAAATTGCTTTCCGTAGATGCATGCGATTAATTTTCGGTCTGTGTTATTTCCAGTTGACAGATTTTTCCTGCCGGATTAATATGCAATTAGAAATAAATTACATGTTGCCCGGTTGTTCCAGGTAAAAAAGATTATTAATAACGTTGTTTTTTTGTTTTGGATAGGTGGATTTTAATAAATATATCTATTCATTTTTCAATTAAAATAAGGTAAAATCAGGTAATAGGAGGGTTCTTTTTTCAATAAAAAAAGCCTTCTATTAGAAGGCTTGGCAACAGGAAGAAGAGGCTCCGTTTATTGGGCCCGCAATTTTAATTGCAGGTTATTATCTGTTGGTATAAGGTCAGTCCACAGGGAATTAATGGCGTCACCCAATGGTGGTACGAGTTGTCCGAAATCATTTACCAGATTTTGTTCCTGAGGATTGATCTTTTCATCCCCGGCATAATGCGCCATAAAGGCATTCCTTAACAGGGGAGCACCCATATCTACCAGTTCAGGAGGTAGCGAATAGGGGGGATTGGAAATGGCGTAACCAATATAACCATCGAGATGACTTGAAAGAAAGAGATTTGAATAGGTCGGGAAATCCAACCCGCCTGGAAGGGAAACTGGGATGCTGGTGATATATTTTGTAGAAATATTCATGCCCTCTTTTTTCAGTGTTATAATCCTGTATGGACTCGGTGGAGTAACCATGGAACCGGTTTCAATATCATATAGAATTTTATCGCCGTCTGGGCGTGCGGTTATATCATTTGCGTGATAATGACCGGTAAACATAATGGAGAGGCCCGCCTGGGTGAACTCATGGGCGATAGTTTCATAGTCATCGATCACATATCCCGGGTCCAGCTGGTTCTGGCCAGTGTAGTGTTCCACTATGCCATGATGCATCATGCCAAATAACAACACATGCCTTTTTTTGGCTTCTGCAATCCAACCTAATGCCCATTGTTCTGTTTCGGGTTTAATTCTGCCACCAACAATGGCGATATTCTGATTGTTTTCATATTCGCAGGCATCGAGGCCCATAATCCAGAGACCCGGATTAGCCTGACTTACATAACTCAGTGAATGCGGATCCCTTGAAATGGCGTTGGTATAACCATAACCGGAATAAAATGCTACAAAATCCCCCGCGTTAATAGTCGGAGCCTGTGCAGCATTGTTTCCATCATATTGAGCGGCTTCCGGGTTGTTTATATCGTGATTGCCGGGAACTACAAATACTTTAATATGGGCTTTATCAAATTGTTTTAGCAATTTGACCATTTCCTGGTGACTGATCTTTTCACCATCCTTGGTCAGGTCGCCCGGTATAAGTAATATATCGGGTTTTTCATCCAGGATCTGTGATATACATTGCTTAAAAATTGGTTCGCTATATTCCAACAACTTCGGATCTGCCGCCAGGTAGTTCTGGAAGGCTTCTCCTGAAGCGGCATTGTTTTTAAGTAGCGAAGCAGCCATATAGTGAATGTCTGAAACAACCGCAATTTTTATTTTGTCGCCGTTATCTCCCTGACCTCCTTTGTTTATTGGATATATTCCTGTATACGGGTTTTCCTTAATACAGGATGTTAGGAGGAAGATGGAAAACGATATGATGAGGTATAGTTGCTTTTTCATAACAATTGATTTATGAGTAATAGATAATTGTTACATAGGAAAATCGGCAAAGGAATCCACTTGTATTATTTTAATCTGTAAAAACCATGATCTTAAAATAGACAAGAAGTACAAAGAAGAAGATGAGATGGTTTTCCCCTTACGATAAAACCTTCAGCACTAAATAATCGATCGGTAGTGAAGTAAGAAAAGCAACATGCGAGATATTATTATTTTGAAGGTAAGTTGACATTATTGATTATTTATATGATGCTGGTCATACACGGGGATGATTTTACTACTGATATTCTTCACATTCTTGCCATTTGCTAAGATTCAGGGCTGCAATTTCTGTTTCCTTTGTAGGCGAATTTATTAAATGGCGTATATCAGATACTATTCAAAAGTCGATCGATATGAAATTTTGTAAAAATTGCGGCAATCCTGTAAACGACCTGTATTGCAGCCACTGCGGTCAGAAGGCAAATCCTGGAAAAATCACTTTCTCCTTTCTCTGTAAGGAGGTATTTCATTTTTTTACACATCTCGAAAAAGGTTTTTTATATACTTCATATCAGATGGTGATCCGTCCTGGCGAAACCGCTAGAAATTTTATTGAGGGGAGGAGAAAAAATTATCAGTCACCTATTTCATACTTCCTGATATGGACCGCCATATTTATTTTTTTTCTGTATATAATGGAAAAAATATTCGGTGGTAATTCGGTTATTAATTATCGGGACTATTTTGGACCTGCAGCGGCAACCAGGTTGGCAATCAGCAACCTGGGGGTTGTTTTGACAGTGGTAATTCCCTTCCAGGCGCTGTACCTTTTCCTGTTGGTTACAAATAAATCCTATAACTATTTTGAAACAATGGTGGCCACGATATACAGCATTGGCACGATCATCCAGTTCCAGTTTATTTTCGCTGTAATTGCGATGTTTTATTATATGGTTGAATCCAAATCGGTGGATCTTCAGATTTCGGATTCATTTAAAATATTATATTTATCCTGGTTCATTCTGGATACGATACGATTGTACTCCATGCGATATAAATTTATCAGGGCCATTGGTTTTTGCGTGCTTGCATTTGGTACTTTCACAGTCTGGAGACTTTATGGATTCCCTGTATTAATTAGGATTTTTAATTAAATAAGCTGCTCCATGCGGATCAATCTAATCAGAATTACCTTTTGGTATTTTATATTTCTTCAGTTGATTGGCATTTCAGACGCCTACACACAAAGTACCAATCTGAGCACTGCAGAAATAAGAATGGTGAATGGCCATCCTGCCTGGATCATGCAGGGCAATATTTATGAAGTAAATATTCGTCAATACACACGGGAAGGAACTTTAAAGGCTTTTGCGGAGACACCTGGACCGCCTGAAGGCGATGGGAGTACAAACTCTTTGGTTCATGCCCTTGAATCCGATTAGTAAGGAGGGAAGAAAAGGAAGTCTCGGAAGCTATTATGCTGTTTCTGATTATACCGCAGTAAACCCGGAATTTGGTACAATGAATGATTGGATATTGCTTGTTCAGCAAATCCACCTGAAAGGCATGAAAGTAATTATTGACTGGGTCCCGAATCATACGGGGGCCGATAACTCCTGGCTTATAGAACATCCGGATTTTTTTGTTAAAGACAGTTCAGGCAAAGCCGCCATAGCCAAAGACTGGTCAGATACCCGCCAGCTGGATTATTCAAATCCGGTAATGGAAGATAGTATGATAGCAGCCATGAAGTTTTGGCTTATTCGTTCCAATATCGATGGTTTCCGGTGTGATGTAGCCTGGAATGTACCCAGGTCGTTCTGGAAAAAATGTATTCCCAGGCTGAGAGCCGTCAAAAAAGTTTTCATGCTGGCTGAAGGTGACAGTACTTACCTGCCCGAATCAGGATTCGATGCCGTATATCCATGGCATATGTTTCATATGATGGAAAAAATTGCAAAAGGAGAAAGACCTGCCTTTGCACTGGATAGCGTGCAAAAGCTGAATGCAATGATTTATCCTGCCAATACGATTCAGATGTATTTCACCAGCAATCATGATGAAAACAGCTGGAACAAAGCAGATTTCGGAAGCTTTCCTGGCAGGGTGCATGCACCTTTTGCCGTTTTCACCCAGACGATGGTAAGCGGGGTGCCTCTTATTTATAGCGGGCAGGAAGAACCCGTTCTCCGGCCGCTTCAGTTTTTCGAAAAGGACCCGATTGAATTTGGAAAATTTGGCCGGGCGAAATTTTATAAAACTCTTTTGGATCTCAGGAAGAATAATCCGGCACTTTCTGCAGATGCTTCATTCAGAAAGACCGATGCGGGAGATAAAAAAGCAATCTATGCATTTATCAGAAAGAAGGGTAATAATAAAATACTGGTCATCCTCAATTTATCAGACAAAGAACAAACGATCACCATAAAAGACAAAACGTTGCTTGGAAATCCATTTAATGTTTTCATGGGTAAAACCGAGGCACTCACTTTGTCACCCTGGAAGATTGAACCCTGGGGATATGTTGTTTATGCTTATAAATGATGATCCGCAGCCACAGTAATACGGCTTCACTTCTGAACACCATTTAAAGTTGTTTTTTTCGACCCATAGTCAAAACTCCTTTCAATGTCGATTGTAATCTGTTTTCCATCAAAATGGCAGGTGATAATTTCTGAGTGCGGACTTTCAATATACCGCATTTCCAACACCAGGGTCTGATCATCCTTCCAGTAAAAATTTCCGGCCACTTTATAGGGCGAGAGGAGAGCCCAGTTTTCCTTGGCAGCTGATACCTGGTAAGGTCCCGGTTTATTCGTCTGGGCAGTTTTCCAGTACCCGGCACCATAAAAAAGATTATAAGTGTCTGTGCCCGCATTCAGGATGAAATGGCACACACTGTCCTTTATCTGCAGCGTTATATTTTCAATGTGGTTTGCATTGGGCTCGAGGACAAAATATTTGTTCAGGTCCTTATTGGCCGTGTAAGCCGTATAACTTCCCGATGCCGATAACAAAGCCAGCGTGGACAATTTGCCCCTCAGCGAATATTCAGATTTCGGATCAGGGAGCAGTCTGTCCTTTTTCATAGCGGGCAATAAATAGTCCCAAACCAGATTTAATTCGTTTTGCATATTTGGAGTTTCTGCCTGTATGGCAATTACAGCATCCTGATCAGGAAATATGAGAATAAATTGGCCGAATGCACCATCGGCACGATAACTATGATGACGCGAGCGCCAGATCTGATAACCATAGCCCTGCTCCCAGTCGCTGGTATCTTTCGCAGCCTGCGATAATTCGGGATGGCGGAATATTTTTTCCTTGGTAGCTTCTTCAATCCATGAGGCAGGTAAGACCTGACTGCCGTTCCACTGGCCTTTTTGCAGATACAATTGTCCGAGCTTCGCCATATCTTCTGTCTTTAAACGCAGTCCCCATCCACCCGTATTGATTCCCATCATATTTTCTTCCCAGTCCATACCCGAAATTCCCAGGGGATCGAATAATCTGGGTTTTAGATAATCAACTACTTTTTGTCCGGTCACTTTCTGAACGATAGCCGATAACATAAATGTTCCAAGAGAATTATAAAGAAAAACAGTTCCCGGTTTATATTTAACTGGCGATGCCAAAAATCCTTTGATCCAATTTTTGGACAATGCTGCTACATACGAAGGTTCCGGATCCATTCCGTCAGACATAATCAGCATATCTCTTACTGTTAATGCGGAGAGATTAGGTGAGATAGTATCTGGCAGGTCGTTAGGAAAAAAACTAATGACTTTATCTGACAGCTTAAGCCGGTTTTCACTTACGGCAAAGCCCACAGCTGTGGATACAAAGGTTTTACTGGCTGAATAAAGAGAATGCCGCAGTCCGGGTTTATAAGGAGTCCACCAGCCTTCTGCAATAACTTTTCCATGTCGGAGAAAAATGAAACTATGGAGTTCATTCCTGCTTTTCCCTGCTGCTTCGAGAAAACGGATGATATCCGCAGAAGAGACTCCTTCTGCCTCCGGTGTACTGTGTGGCAGTGAGGATCCGTTTTGCGAGAAGGATGAAATGGAACTAAGCAGGAATATCAGAAATACAGGAATGGCGGGGTTTTTTCCAGACATAAGATTTAATTGTCAAGTTTTAAAGCCTGATTGGCCGGCAGGTCCATAGTTGGGTCTTCATATATCATTTTATACACGCAAGATGTTGAAAACAGATAATAAATATAAACCCTAATTTTCCTATTTTTAAACCGATGTTCGCTGACTGCTCGTTTACCCCATCGAAAAAAATGGACCCGAATTTACTCGCCAGCCCTATTTTCAGGGATTACTTCAATATTCATCAATCCTATGGTGAATTAATCGGGAAAGACGGGAATATACACCCCCACTGGGAGACTTTTTTTGAATCATATAACAGGCTCGGCGAGGAGGAAATGAACAGCCGTTATTCCGACACCCTCCGCCTGCTTAAAGAGAACGGAGTTACTTATAATATTTATGGGGATCCTAATGGCTTGAACAGACCCTGGAAGCTGGATAATATTCCATTCCTGATCAGTCAGCAGGATTGGACTTCTATTGAAACGGGTCTTTCTCAGAGGGCGCAGCTTTTAAATTTAGTCCTGGAAGATATCTATAGTGAAAGAAAGCTGATTAAGGAAGGTATTTTACCCATGGAGCTTATTTATAATCACGCTGGTTTTCTCCGGCCTTGTAATAGCATCAGACAACCTGGCGATCATCAGTTGATTTTATATTCTGCGGATATCGCGAAAAGTACCGAAGGAAGGATCTGGGTAGTCAATGATCGTACACAGGCTCCTTCAGGATCGGGGTATGCACTGGAAAACAGAACAACGATGACGCGGGTTATTCCTGAGTTATTCAATGGTATAAAAGTCCGTCATCTTTCACCATACTTCAATGCACTGCGGAATGGTTTAAATGAAATTGCACCACATGGTAACTTAAATCCACGGATTGTAATCCTGACTCCTGGCTCAAAAAATGAGACTTATTTTGAGCATTCCTACCTTTCCTCTTATCTCGGTTTTACGCTGGTCCAGGGAAATGATCTGATGGTAAAGGATAATTATGTGTGGTTGAAGACAATGGGTGGACTGGAACGAGTGGATGTCATATTGCGCCGTGTGGATGATATTTATTGTGATCCTCTGGAATTAAAGGCAGATTCCCAACTTGGTATTCCCGGACTGCTGCAATGTGTTCGCAGCGGAAATGTCAGTCTGGCAAATCCGCTTGGGAGCAGTGTTCTGGAGAATCCGGGACTGATGCCCTTCCTTCAGCAAATTGCCCGGTATTATTTATCAGAGGACCTGATTTTACCAACAATTGCTTCCTGGTGGTGCGGCCAGCCCAAAGAACTTCAATACGTGCTGGATAATATTCAAACACTGGTTATAAAAAAAATACATCGTAATCCGACAGGCAGTTCATCCATAGACGGTGCAGCCCTGTCTGCCAGCCAGCTGGAAGTCTGCAAACAGCAGATCAGGGCGAATCCCGCCTTATATGTTGGCCAGGAAAAAGTGGAAATTTCATTAAGCCCATCTTTAATTGATGGTAAAATTATTCCACAGAAGGTGTTGTTCCGCAGCTTCCTGGTTAGTAATCAGCATGAATATGTGGCGATGGCAGGGGGGCTGGTCAGGTCTTCGTCAGAAGCAGGAAATTTTTTAATTTCCAGCCAGTCCGGTGGCTTTAGTAAAGATGCCTGGATTATTTCACCCGAACCGGGACGGGTAGTCAGTGTGTTGAAGGAAACACCCGAGGCAGTAGCAGAAACCTATCACGATATGCTGCCCAGCCATGCGGCGGAAAATTTATTCTGGGTGGGACGTTACACCGAGCGTCTCCTGGGTAACGCGCGGTTTCTGAGAACAGTGATGCAGTTTTTGGCAGAAGGAAATAAATTAATTACAGAGAACAACCGGCAGACAGAAAGAAATTTACTGGAAGCATTCACACGTTACAGTTATACCCTTCCGGGATTTATAGCTGAGGATGCGGAAGAAATATTTGAAGATCCGTGGAAAGAACTAAAAGATGTTCTTTTCAACGAAAAGCGGGTTGGTGGAATAAAATATAATTTTATACAATTCCATAGAGCCATTCATGAAGTTCGGGATCATTGGTCAACTGATACCTGGCGCGTGATCCGCGGAATGGAGGATGGTTTGCAGAACGGAATTCCGCTTTCGCATCACGGGCATCTCCATATGATTCATACACTGGACAACCTGATAACTTCGGTGGTGGCATTTATCGGATTAAACCGGGAAAGCATATCCCGCGAGCAGGGTTGGATCATGCTGGATCTGGGAAGGAAAATTGAACAAAGCCTTTTGGTGATCACCATGTTAAGGACAACACTGGTAAAAAAATATAGTGAACAGGTGGAATATAACCTCCAGCAATCGGTTCTGATGAGTAATGAAGGCTTAGTGAATTACCGGTATAAATACAGGAGGCCGCTTCAAAATCTTCTGGTCATCGACCTGTTGCTGTTTGATCCCAACAATCCGCGGTCACTTACTTACCAGGTAGTCCGGTTAAAAACTTACCTGCAAAATCTGCCAAAAAATAATGCAGAACGATCCGGACCCGAATACGAACGATTAATTCATGAAGCGGATGCCCTGATCAAGAATTCAGATAAATCAAGGCTGGCTGCATCGGATGGAGTAGAGTATAATGAGTTGGAATCATTTTTGTCCCGTTTGTTTAACATACTTTCAGCCATCCCGGGATCCCTTTCAAAGGCTTTTTTCAAACATGAGCTTACACCAAAGACGATTATTCTCCGGTAACACGGGTATTCTTTAATTATGAAATATACCATTCAGCATAAAACTTCCTATACATATCTGGAATCAGTGAGTCTCTGTCATAATATCGCCCGCCTCGTACCCCGCAATACCAGTGAACAAATTTGTAAAAATACCAATATAGAAATTTCTCCCGAACCGAACCGTATTAACGAATACGAAGATTTCTTTGGAAATAAAGTCATTTATTTTTCAATTGAAAAAGAACATTGGGAACTATCCGTAAATGTAACTTCCGAAGTGGAAAGATTGCATTCCGCACAAACTAAAATATCTGATAGTAATATGATCGGTCCGGGTGAAATGGAAAAGGAATTATCGAACCTGAAATGGGGTGCGATCGAGATCAGACAATATATATTGGAGACTGCCATGACGACCTCAAACGTGGACCTGCTGAACTATGCAAAACAATCGTTCCTTCATGGAAAGTCCATATTTGACGCAACCAAAGATCTTACGAGACGCATTTATGAAGACTTTGAGTATAAGCCCGGTCACACAACTATTGCCACTCCTCTATCAGTGGTAATGCAGGAACGGAAAGGTGTTTGCCAGGATTTTGCACATCTGGCTATTGCATCTCTGCGGTCTATCGGTCTGCCCGCCCGTTACGTGAGCGGATATATTGAAACCCTTTCTCCTGATGGGGTGGAAAAGCTAATTGGAGTTGATGCTTCGCATGCCTGGTTCAGTGTCTATATACCGCAAATGGGATGGACTGATTTTGATCCAACCAATAACTGCTTGGTTTCGGACCAGCATATAACAATAGGCTGGGGAAGGGATTATGCGGATATTGCACCCCTGGAAGGTATTATTCTCAGCAGTGGCTCTCACGAACTCACGGTATCGGTTGATGTAAAGAGGGAGTATTGATCATCCCCGCTGGTATAGTTATTGAATAATACAAGATCCTGTTTTATTTATGAAACTTTATACCTGCAGTAACTGTCACAGCCTGATATATTTTGAAAATAATATCTGCCTTCATTGCGGATATTCCCTGGGATTTGATTCGAATTCGCTTTCCCTGGTTACTCTTGTCTCCGAAGGGGGCAATCATTTTTTAAATATTTCCAATAGAAAGGAAAGATTCCGTTTTTGTAAAAATGCAGAATACGGAACCTGTAACTGGCTGATCCAGGAAAGCCGCGCTGCTGAATTTTGCCAGGCCTGCGAATTGAACCGGGTAATACCGGCTCTGAACAGTAATGAAAATCTCAAAAGATGGAAAAACATTGAGATCGCCAAACATCGGCTTGTTTATTCATTACTTCGGCTACGCCTGCCTGTTCAAAAAAAAATCGGGAATGAAGAATCTGGAATCGCCTTTGATTTCCTGGCGGATACCTCTGCTAAGGATAAAGTGATCACAGGTCATGATAACGGCGTTGTTACCCTGAATATTGAAGAGGCGGATGAAGCGGCGCGTACACGTCATAAGTTAGACCTTGGTGAAAGATATAGAACATTGCTGGGACATTTCCGCCACGAGATCGGGCACTATTACTGGGAAGTCCTGATAAAAAATTCGGATGAACTCGAAGGATACCGGTCATTTTTCGGTAATGAAGAAAAAGACTATGCAGAAGCGCTGGATATCTACTATAAAAACGGTGCGCCGCCTGATTGGAGCGAACACTTTATAAGTCCCTACGCTACATCTCATCCCTGGGAGGACTGGGCGGAAACATGGGCACACTACCTGCATTTGATGGATACCTTGGAGACCGCATTTTCCTTTGGCATCCGTATTCAGCCGGATATGGTACAGGATACTAAAAGAATCCAGGCGAGTATACAACAGGATCCTTATGATATGACAGACTTCAGCCAGATTATCAAATGGTGGTTGCCGCTCACATTCGCAGTGAACAGCTTAAACAGAAGTATGGGCCATTCGGATTTTTACCCTTTCGTTATTTCCGAACCAGTAGTAGATAAATTGAAATTTATCCACGAAATATGCCTCAAAAATGCAGCTTTAAATACTTATTATCCGCGGTGGTAAGCCTAAAGCCTAAAGCTTAAAGCTTAAGGCATAAAGCATAAGCCTAGCCTAATAACCTACATGAGCTTGCAAAGGATCTGATATTTTATTTCCAAAAGGTTATTTCCTCAAGATAATTCCATAAAACACTTTCACTATTCTGGATGCTCGGTTTTTCTTTGCGAGATCATGCGGAATTATAATAATTATTCGGTTTGGAGAAAGTCCCATGAATTGGTGGTTTTTATTTATTGCAAGATTGTTCCTCATTTTCCTGAAAGTGAAAAATATGATTTGACAAGGCAATTGAAGAGGGCTGCATATTCGGTTCCAATCAATATGGTTGAAGGGAGTGGTAGAAATTCAGAAAAAGACTTCGTTCACTTTCTTGATATTTCGCTGGGCTCCATATTGGAACTGGAATATTGTTGTCTTTTGGCTAAAGATTTGGAATATCTAGATCTTCAGAATTATGAATTATTAAATAGAAAAGTAAATGATATTAAGGCAATGTTAATCAAACTAATCAAATCTATTCGCGATCACGATTCCCGATAAAAGCTGGACTTTAGCCTTTAGCTTTGGGCTTTAGGCTTTGAGCATTAGGCTTTCTTATGCGCTCTCCGTAAATCAAGCGTATAAGGATAAGCCTTATTCGTTTCTTCCGGAGGCGGATCAATGGCAAATGACATTCTGTTCTGTTCAATATAATGTGCGACGACTGTGAGATAAGGAGCAGGCCTGAGTACATCCTGGGTATGGGATGTATCACCGAAACGGCTCACACGGCGGGACTCCGCTTCATAGGCATTAATTGGAAAAGTATCATAACTTCTTCCTCCCGGATGAGAAACATAATAAGTACATCCACCAATGGAACGGTTGTTCCATCCGTCTACAATGTCAAATACCAGCGGCGTGTCGACCCCTATCGTAGGATGCAGGGCGGAAGGAGGTTGCCATGCCCGGTACCGGATACCACATACATATTCTTCTCGGATCCCTGTTTCTCTCAGAGGTACGCGGTTACCGTTGCATAGTAATATATAACGGCTGTCGTGCAGCCCTTTTAATTTTACCTGCACTTTCTCCAGGGAAGAGTCTACAAATCTTGCTGTACCGGAGCTTGACATTTCTTCTCCCAGCACATGCCAGGGTTCAATTCCCATTCGGATTTCCATTTCAATATCACCAATGCGAACAGTTCCGTAATGAGGGAATCGAAATTCGAAAAACGGTTCAAACCAGCTCATCTGGAACGGATAGCCCGCATCATTCAGATCATTCACCACATCCTGTAGATCCCGGTGCACATAATGTGGCAACATAAATTTATCATGCAGCTCCGTACCCCAGCGCACGAGATTGTGTTTATAAGGTTTACGCCAGAATTTTGCAATCAGCCCGCGGATCAGCAGCATTTGCAATAGGCTCATCTGCCGGTGGGGTGGCATGTCAAAGGCACGGAACTCAAGGATGCCGAGGCGGCCCGCAGAGGTGTCGGGGGAATATAATTTATCAATACAAAATTCCGAACGGTGCGTATTGCCAGTGATATCGGTTAACAAATGCCGGAAGATCCGGTCGACCAGCCAGAATGGAACAAAGCTTTTCTCCGGAACCTGGCTGAACGCGATTTCCATTTCGTATAATTTTTCATCTCTGCCCTCATCTATTCGCGGTGCCTGGCTGGTTGGTCCGATAAAGGCGCTGGAAAATAAATAGGAAAGTCCCGGATGATGCTGCCAGTATGTGATCAGGCTTTGCAACAAGTCAGGTCTGCGTAACAAGGGGCTGTCGGCTGGTTTCGCTCCTCCAATGGTAATATGATTTCCACCACCGGTGCCCGTATGCCGGCCGTCCAGCATAAATTTTTCAGTACCCAGGCGCGATAGAAAAGCCTGTTCATATAATGTATCTATATTATGAACAAGGTCCTTCCAATTGGAGGAAGGGTGAATATTCACCTCGATAACTCCCGGGTCCGGAGAAACCACTAATCGTTCCATACGATAGTCCCGCGGCGGTTCGTAACCTTCAATGCGTACTGGCATTTTCAATAATGAAGCGGCAGCTTCAATGGAAGCGACCAGATCAAGATAATGTTCCAGGTAATCCATTGGCGGAAGGAAAATGTAAATAATCCCCTCACGGGCCTCTACGCAAAGCGCAGTCTTGATGACAGGCACATCAAATAGCGGTTTCAGATCTTCCGGTTCTTCCTTTTTTACTTTCTTTTTATCTTTTGTATCGGCTTCCCTGTCCTGGTATTTTATTTTTTGTTTTGGCGCAGGATGTTCATATACCAGTCCATAACGCGAAGTGATGGTTTCATGAAAATTATCCAGTACAGGTAGTTCTTCAAAAAGACTGCGCTCCACTTTTTGGGGCTCGTTCTCTTTTGCCACAGCTGGAAGTGAATCGAGCGGAAGTCGCAGGCCAATAGGAGAGTTCCCGGGTATAAGGTAGAGATTATCGCGGTTTAACATCCATTTACAGCTTTGCCACTTGCCATTCTCATAATTCCATTTCAGTGGTAATGTATAACCGGCCGGATTATCCAGTCCTGAATTTAACAACTGGGCAAGTGTTCTTCGCTCTGAGGAATCTTTCAGATTAGATTTGAGGGGATCCACGTTAACCGGTAATTTCCCTTCCGTCCATAGAAAATAAAATACATCTTCATATGCCGCACTCACATTTTCCTCGCTGACTGCCAGGCGCTTGGCCAGTTCTTTTGCAAATCGCTCCGCGTCGGACCAATTAAAGACTTGCTCACTTTTTTCATTCGCAATCAAAGCCAGATCTTTCCAGATTGGATAGCGATCCTTTCTCCAGAAAAGACCGTATTGCCATCTGGGCAGAGCTTCGCCGGGATACCATTTTCCCTGGCCGAAATGTATCATGCCATCGGGTCCGAACCGGGAGCGTAATCTGAAAATCAGATCCTGGGCCCTGATTCTTTTTTCCACACCATCCGCGGCTGTGTTCCATTGGGCAGACTCCATATCATCGATGGAAACAAAAGTAGGTTCGCCACCCATAGTCATACGCAGATCTCCTTTTTCTAAATCCTCGTCAATTTTATAACCCGTGGCATTGATAGCCGCCCATTGTTCTTCTGAATAAGGTTTGGTAACCCTCGGATCCTCATGAATACGTGTGACTGTATTGGAAAATGAAAAAGTGGTTTCGCATGGATCTGTTGCTCCGACTACAGGTGCAGCACTTACATAATCGGGTGTGCATGCCAGTGGGATATGACCTTCGCCGGCAAACAGACCCGATGTGGGATCCAAACCGATCCAACCGGCGCCGGGAATATAGACTTCAGTCCATGCATGCAGATCGGTGAAATCTTTGTCCGGGCCGGAGGGCCCGTCCAGAGATTTAATATCCGCCGTCAACTGAACAAGGTATCCGGAAACAAATCGCGCGGCTAATCCGAGTTTTCTGAAAATCTGAACCAACAGCCACGCCGAATCCCTGCAGGAACCCAGGGCCAGCGAAAGAGTTTCTTCACAGGTCTGTACCCCCACTTCCATGCGGATATTATATTTAATGTCCCGGTTGAGTTTTTGGTTAATATAAACCAGGAAATCATTTATATTTTTTTTACCCATATCAATGGTTTCCAGCCATTGATTCAACAGAGGCCCGTTTTCTTTTATTTCCAGGTAAGGAATCAATTCACCTTTCAATTGATCCTTATAGCTGAAAGGGAATTTCTCTGCGTATTCCTCAACAAAAAAATCGAACGGGTTGATAACGGTCATGTTGGCGATCACTTCCACTTGAATTCTTAACTCTTTTGTTTTTTCCGGAAACACTACCCGGGCCTGATAATTTCCAAAAGGATCCTGCTGCCAGTTGATGAAATGATCTTTTGGAAATACTTTAAATGAATAAGCTTCGATATGAGTACGCGAATGGACGGCGGGCCTCAGGCGAAATATATGCGGTGAAAGGGAAACAAACCGGTCGTACTGATAAGTGGTGTTATGATTAATTGCTACGCGTATGGCCATATTGCAAAATTGACACGTGAATAGCAAGACAATCGTTGGATCCGGTAAACAGCATCGTCGTCTGAAGATAGCTAATTTACTGTTTTGGTCGAAATTAAGATTTCGGAATGGGCCGTCTATTATTATCAGTGTGACCGGGCTGCACCTGAAGCTGGTTTTCCTGCCATTAGTGATTCAGCTATAAAGTAAATAAGATAATTTATTTACCTTAATTGAATGACTAACGATTTCATTAATAAGATTCGCTTTCAGGCCCTGATAATTTTTTGCAGTTTTCCATTTGCCGGATTTTCCCAGCCTGATATTCCGATGAGTGCGGAATTGAAATCGAACAGCGAAAACTGGCACGTGAAGATTAAACAAAGCGGGATTTGGGGCACCCGACCGGCAATGGTGAGTTTTGGTCCATTGAAGACGATCGAAACAAAGGCTGGAAAATCAATCCAGATATCCAGGAGTGTTGATCATGAATTATATTGGAAGAATATTCATTCGGAATCCAGCAGGGAAACCAGTATGGCTATCGTTCTGAGTGATACAGATACGGCTGAAATCCGGATATTGACTTTGGAGGCGGAGACTACAAGGAAGCGCAGTTTGGTTGGAGGTTTTTCAAAAGCCGATCCGGGAATGAATGAAAATTTTCATGATTCTTCCTGGGCAGTTGAAATGACTATTAAGTTTCAAAACGATAGCTCAATCTGGCATTATATAAGGCTGGACTCAGGGAAAGTGTATGCCAATCTCGTGATGGATGATTATGGAGATTCGGTAACTTTATTCCGGACAGACAATATGGAGGGGAAAAAAATGAAGGAAATCATGTTCAGCCAGCCGGCCCTGGGTTTTGTTTTTGTATACCAGGGGAAGCAGGTCGCGGCCTTTCAAACTATTCTAACGCATAAAGCATGGATTTCAAAATCACTGAGCCCTAAGCTAAAAGGAGTTATTATGGCTGCAACGGCGGCCTTATTTGCAACTTTTAAATCCGAAAATACAAACGACTTTTAGTGTTTTTCAAATGATTGGTTTGTAACCGGCGGTATGTCGGGTACTTTAATTACATTGAATCCGTGTTTGGTTACCTGATGACAATTGTTACAACTATTCGTTAGGAGGATGAAACTATTTTTAAAGGCGGTCTGATTTTTTGAAGTTATGGCTGCTTTCAAGTTATCCAGTGGATTAATAATGATCGGAAGATCCTTGATTTCCGGCCGATCCCCGTTATATTTTCTGATGTCTTCAAGCGCTTCCTGAATTTCTTCCATTTCAAAATTTGCCAGCTCCCAATTCTCATTTTTTCCTGCAAACCAGAGTTTGGCATGATGAAGCTGGATAGAAGCCATGAAATCTCCAAGACCAGGTGCATAGGTGTTCTTTACCCGGTCGTTTAAACTGTCGATCTGTTTTTGCAAATCAACCTGACTATTTTTCGAATGATTACAGCCAGCCATCAATAGTGACAGCATGATTAAAACAAGAATAAATTTCGCAGGGTGATATTTTTGTAAATTTTTAATGCCCATGGTTGTTTACTTTGGATTTCGTACAAATATATTGACCACTTCCACCAGGATTAGGATAATGACTACCCATTCCAGCGTGAGGCTGTTGCGATTTTGCAGCAAATCTCTGAACAACTCCATATTTTCTTTTACGATGCTGAGACCTTCCTGGATAGTGCGGAATCTTGCCTGGAGATCGAAAGTTTTTTTTAAACCAATGTCGAGTTTATTTAGGTTTTCATTTTCCCAGGTTTCCTCGGGTGAATCAAAAATATAGAGGTTAGCAGAAATCCTGTTTTTCAGATTCAGTGTTCGCCCGATATATTTTTTCAGCTTTATACCGCCCATATTTATACGACCCTTGCGCTCCAGCACCTGCGTGTGTGAATTGGTTTCTTCCAAAAGGGAATTGGTTTGCTGATTATAGTAATCCAGGGCAACACTCTGGGACACATTTAGCATGATCAATCTCAATTCATCTATATCAGGCGAAGGGATTTCGATCTTATTGTATCCATAATGGATGGCCGGGGATTCGGTTTCGATATCGAACTCATCACTAAGCCGCTGATCAAATAAATTTTTGCAGGAGGGTGCAATCACCTGGAAAAATGCAGCCATCTCGGTTTCCGTATATCCAAGGAAACAGACGATTCCATATTTAAAAACATAGAGGTATTTATGCATACCGATGAAATAAAACAACTCATCGGTATCAGCGTAGTGGATAGTTGCAGGGAAAGAGGATTTAAAATGCTTGATGTCAATGCTGTCTGCAATCTGGAAGGAAATAACTTTTAAGTTCATACATACCTATTTGCATCCTCATAAAGGTAGTGAATGCAAATAGGTATGGAATATTATCAGTTGTTCGTAGCGACTGTCTGGCTTTTTAGCAATTCATTTTGCCTTTTCCTGTATCGGAGAATATTGAGATAATCCAGGGCCAGCCTGATTTTGTGATCTTCGTAAGATTTCTGAGCCCATAGTATGGCCCCATCCAGGTCACCATTTATTTCATTGATGATTGCCATATTGTAACATGCTCTGCCGGCCAGTTTACTATCCGGATTTTTTGTTTCATCCTGCCAGATTTGGCCGGCTCCGTCCCAATTTCCGGATCTTGCTTTGCGTGTTGCGGTGGCGAAATTGTCATCACCTCTGACAAAATAATCCCGTGACACGCGGATCCAGTAAGGAAGTATCCGGGAAGCATATGCCTGACCGGCTTGTGTACTTACGTCTTTTACTGCTTCAATACGTCCAGCCAGCGCAGACGCAGCGACGGCGGGATTTATGCCGGAACCCGAGGAAGATATATCTCTGCCAAGAACATATTCATCCAGGATAGTCCTGCTGGATGGATCGTAGATTCTCCAGCCTGTTTTTACGGTGGTAGTCATATTTACGTGATGTTCGATTGCCGGAAGATTGGCAACGCCCAAATTAATATTGGTAGGGTTGGCACCATACAATACTTTAGATTGCGCATCAAAAAGCTCCAGGGAAAAAAGTGCATCCGTATTGCTTTCTCTGCATATTTTTTCTACACTGTCCCATTGGAGGGCAGAAGGAAACACGCCGGCACCATAAGACCTGAGATCAATAGTCAGGGGTTTCACTTCTGTAAATCGTTCATTCTTCAGAAGCTCATCCGAAAGTCCGTGCATGCTGGACTGCGCTCCCGCTTTTTGCAAATCATTTGATTCAAGTGAAAGTACTTTATGTACCGCATCGATCCCCTGAGTTGCCTGGGATGCCTGGCTTCTGTTAACTACGGCGACTGATTTTATATTTGGAGGAATCGAGACTGGAGCAGGTTCTTTAACGCTCAGCGACATCAGGTTGGTTGAGCTGCAGGAATAGCATGCTATTATAATGAAAGAATAAAGAAGCGGTTTTTTCATGTCAATGGATTTTTTAAGGAGGCTTAAGGCCCGTCTAAGAACGATTTTTCCATTTTATTTAGTATCTGCCATCCAGAAATCATTCCCCTGTAAAACGCTATGTAAGTGACTGATAACCTGAATTGTAGCTGCTAAAGGCTGGAGGATGGTATATAATGCCCCTACTCGGAAGTTGCCAGTGGAGATAAACAACTCCCGATACGATATGAGGGATAACGTTTAGATTAATAACAAAATGGCGTCAACATCGCTATGCTGTAGCTTCCATTGTTTTATTAGGGACTCCCATAGCATTCGCTTCATCTACTTCATAGCAGTAATTCTTGCTGACATTACCCACATTGTCATCCAGGAATTTTTGAACCGCACTTGCATCAGGTCCTTCCCATAAACAGGTGCCCATCTTCATATCCTTGGATGGGAAAACACTGATCAGTTTCAAATTTGCAGGTAATAAGGCGTTAAGGCTTTGAGCGGATGACCAGAAAACCTGTGGATTCTGGATGTTGTGCTGCGCAATGACTAACATAGCTGTTGATTTTAGAAATGAATAATTAATTTTTAACCGGGGTTATATTCAATCGTTTTACGCAGGGTATGATAATTCGGAAGCTGGAGAAAAAATAGAACAGATGATAATTACCGGAGAAAATTACTGAGCAAAATTATAACAGGCAGTGATGCGGCGCTTAAATAGTTGGATATTTATTTTGAAAAAAAATAAAAATGACAAGGCGTTGAATAGTAAATCATTAAGACGTTTTGTGATTTCGTTCATTCCATTCGCGACTCAGCATGGCAAACTGATACTCGCTTCCCCATTTACCTTTGAAAAAAATATTCTCATGAAAATGCCCTTCCTGCCGGAAATAGAGACTCTTCAACATTTGAATTGAAGCAGTATTTTCAGTATCCACTGTTTCAATAATCCGGTGAATACCTTTTTCACTGAATAAAAAATTCATCAGGCCAGACATTGCCTCCTTTGCATATCCCTGTCTTTGATGTAAATGTGAAATGGTTATCCCTATTTCGGCGATCCGGGAGTCCGATTGGTGCAGATAGATGGCACAATCTCCAACTAATTGCTGAGTAGTGTTGTTTTCAATTCCATATTGTATCCATTCACCCGGCAGGATCAGGATTTTCTTTTTATGTTCAGCTATGAATTCTAACGCCTGGTCTTTGCTGAATGTATCGAATCCCTGGTATTTGGTTACCTCGGGATTGGAACGGTATTGATAAAAGGCATCCAGGTCTGATTCCTTCAGATTTCTTATTTTTAGCCGCGTGGTATTGAATAATATTTTATCCAGGCAAATGTTGTTAAGCAGACTAATTTACTGATAATTCAAATTCTATTATTGATCAGGCTGGCCTTTGCATTTAGGATTTCGGTGGACCAGTTAAAATGTTCAAAAATTTTTTATTAAACATACCTGTGGGTTTTAAGATTAAAAAATGATATTCAGAGAGGCCTCTATTCCTGATATTCCGCAGATCCAGCTTGTTCGGCATGCTGTGAGAGAAAATGTTCTGTCTGATCCCGGACTTGTAACGGACAAAGATTGTGAGGAATTCCTGTCAAGTCGGGGCCGTGGCTGGGTTTGCCAATTAAATGGAGAAATCGTGGGTTTCGCCATTGCAGACCTCCAAGAGGATAATATCTGGGCCCTTTTTGTGAGGCCGGAATTCGAAAGGAGGGGGATAGGAAAAAAATTGCATGATATGATGATGGACTGGTACTTTTCCCAGCCCAAAAATATGGCATGGCTTGGAACGGCGCCCGGCACCAGGGCTGCTACTTTTTATAAAAAAGCAGGATGGAAAGAAACCGGCATGTACGGAAAAGGTGAAATAAAATTTGAAATGAAGCGGGAAGATTGGTTAGACCTTTCAATTATTCGTTGATATTTTGATAAAGGAAAATTATTTAGTTCCGGTATTTTTTTTCTGCCGGACGATCGGTGCAAAAGGACCATATTTATGCTGGCTGGTAGAAAATGAATCCGGGAAGGGGCCGTCAGGCAGATCAACTGGTTTCAATAATACATTTGGCCAATCCTGTTTGAATTTTTTGGCCGGCCTTGGCTGACTGTTTACGAAAGCTGCCAGGTCCCAGGCTTCTTCACTCGTAAGTTGTTCATTCAAATAATTACTCCCGTAAGGCATATTGTCTTTTACAAACCCGGCAAACTTCGAAAGACGGTAAAGGCCAGCTGCCGTATTATAACTATGTGCGCCCCATAAAGGTGGATAGGTATACCCGCCGGCAGAATCCGGTTGTCCCTCTCCGTTAGAACCATGACATTTCTGGCATTTCTGCGCAAAAATATTTCTTCCTTTCATAGAGTCGGCGGCCCGGTCTATATAAGAGAGTATTTCCAGGCCGGTACCCTTCGGTTTATTCCCCTTTTCCACATCTTTCCCGAGCCATAAAATATAAGCGCTCATTGCCTTCATTTCACGACTGTTGCTGTCGGGAGCCCGGCCATTCATGCTTCTTTCAAAACAGTCCGTAATTCGCTGGTTTACAGTTTCATGAGAACCCCTGCGATCGCTAAACCGGGGATAAACTGCGGCAACTCCTCCGAAATTCCCTGCCCAAGCCTTTGTACCAGCTTCCAGATGGCAGTTCTGGCAATTCATTCCATTGGAAATATGACTGACCGACCCTTGGGGGCCCAGATACCTGGCGGTATTTCTTATAAGTTTTTTTCCATACTGTATCAATTCCCCATATTCATCATTAGGTATCGCATTGGAATCCGGTGCCTGCCAAAGGATTTCCCCTGGAGACAAAGCAACTGCCTGTAAATTCTCATTTACATGTAACAATTTTTTTTCCCTGCGCTCAAGCCATATCAGAATTACCGTCAGGAAAAGCGCAACAAGGAGCATCCATTTGCGTGACATAGGGAGTGATTATATGCCGGTCTGAATCCTTATCAGACATTACAGTAGCCACATCCATGTTCCTGCGCACGGCCCACCGCCCATACGCCCGATGGCATAACCGGGATTCCGGCGATCACGTTGTCCATCCATTCCTTTTTAACAGCGGCCGCATCCTGTTTTGTGTTTCCGGCTACTACAGCACTATATACGAGTAAGGCCATGCCGCATGCACAAAACATAATACCTTCAGTCTGTAATTGTGGGATGCCCAATTGTACCGCCCCGATACCTGGTGCCTGAAAATCGTCGGCTTTGGGTTTCCAGAAAGGGTTTCTGACAGCAGGCGCTTTGGTCTGAGGGTCATCAACCTTAAACATTTCCCCCAACTTATACTTAGCCCACATGTTGTCTTGTAAGACGAATGGGATCGCTTCATGTCGCAATACAACCACCGCGGTACAATCAGTTTGGGGTGCGCCAGTGGCCGCATTCGTCATCATATAAATTTTGGGCCACGCAAACGGGAATATTTGTTTTGGTTCAGTCGCATCAAATACAATCCGGTGTTTGCCTTTAACTCCTTTAAACCATTCATCCGGGTCATCCGCATTGCCGGAAAAAGGCCGGATAGAATCACTTGCTTTGGCGGGGTTCAGAACGGATGCCACACCCATGAGGGCTGCTGCACCGGTTACCTTTCCTAAGAAATCTCTTCTGTTGGCAGATTTTATGTGAGCCATTTTTTAAGTTTTTTAATGGTTAATTCCGGTCATCAATATGATTTGCCGGTCAGCAAACCTAGTTTGCCCTTGGGTGATTTTTATTGGAAAAAAGTGACAAAATCTAAACCTGAAGGATTTTTTCGAAGTCGGCTTTCAGCGAAAAATAATCCTGGGGCAGCCCCCCTGTCAAAGTCTTAAACTCATGAATGAAATGGCTCTGATCATAATACCCGAACAAATCTGCCAGTTGGCGCCATTTAACATTCAGGTTGGATTCTATGAAACGGATTACACCATTAAACCGAACAAGCCGGGAAAAGGTCTTGGGATGCAGCCCTACCTGTTCAAGGAAATGCCTTTCGAGCGTACGTTTCGTCGTATAGGTTGCCTGCTCCAATTCACGGAGGGAAATATTTCCGCGGGAACGTTCTATCAGCCGGATGGCGTCATCAATATTCCGGTCTGTCTTTTTCTGACCCTGGAGCCGTTCAAGCAGCCAGGTATCAACACATTCTATTTTACGGGAAAGATGCGTTTCTTTTAGATAATTTCCGATTTCATTCACCTGTTCCCCCAGGTATTCCGCGGCATCCCTGCTGCGGTTATTGAACCGGTTTGCGGGCAGGCGGAATATTTTAAAGAACCCGCCGGGTATAAATTTGATGATCATTTTCTTCATGCCGGCAAACATTTTTACATGACATATTTCGTCGTTAGGACCGACAAGAAAATGTCGTGGACAATATTCCGAGTGACTGCTGTCATAGACGGTCTGTTCTCCATCAAGTCCGAAAACCAGACTTTGTGTAACATGCGGAAAAAATGTGTTCTCAATAAATCCCTCCTGTTGTTCCGCGGAAACAATCAGATAGGATTCAACGCAGTGCCGGAGCAATGGATGAGGGTTAAAAGCGTGCACGTGAAACATATCCCCTTTTTTAAAGTAACATGAGGAAATTGGTTAGTGCTCGTGGATGCAGGACTATGAAGCTACAAATTTGGAAAGAAATAATATTCCTGTATTAAATAAATTTTTTGCATTAATTCATAAATCCCTGGTTAACTTGTCATAATAGCTTCACCTGCATATGAGATTATGAGGAATTGTATATTTCTTATCCTGATTATTGTCTTTTTCGCGGGAATTTGCCGGGCACAGGTTCCCGTGAGCCAGGAACCCAGGCACCATAAAGTACTGGATAACGGCCATGTTCGGCTGCTGGATGTGCATATTCCGCCCGGAGACACAACGCAGTTTCATATTCATGCCACACCCTCGGTATTCCTGCTTTTAACAGCAGCCATTACCGGAACAGAAGTCGTCAGTGAAGAAGACCTGTCAGGATCTCCTGTTCGTAATTATGGAAATATCTGGTTTGAGGGATTTTATGTAAAACCCCGGATCCATCGTGTATACAATCGTGACAGTCATGAATTTCGTGTGATGGATATCGAATTGACCAATAAAAACTATATCGCCCTGGATTCTCCGATAAAGAATGGGGCTTTCACTTTTTTATTTGACGAAAAACCGGTGCGTGCTTACCGCTTGACACCAGATGGCGGAGCAAACATCTCCTTATTGCCCCGAAAAGGAGATATGCTTATGATACTGACAACCGATTCCGCCGGGACGATCCGGGTGAATGGAAAATCATTCCATTTGAAAGGCGACTTCCTGTACATCCCTTCAGGTTCTGCATTCGAACTCAGAAATGAAGGAACGTTCAATGCTGAATTTGCTTTTTTTGAATTAAAATAGATTGAACCGGAATAATCAGTAAGAGGCACCGATCCTTTTTATCCTGATATTCCGGTACCATACCTCTTCCCCATGATCCTGCAATGCGATATGGCCGGAGTGAAAACTGCCAAATCCGGGCATATCCTTAAACTTACTCGAAGCAACCAGTTTTTTCCAGCTCTCATTCCAAAGCCTGGTAGAAATAATATGTACATCATTGAGGTAAAGGTCCAGCCGCTGGTTATTGCTGACGATTTCCACCTGGTTCCATTCCATGGCCGGTTTGGCAGCCATCATACGGGAGGCAATTAAATCATACAGGTCACCTGCCTCGTGTTTAAAACTGTTGGCATCTTCGTTACTGTCTTTATCGCAAACCTGCATTTCCGGACCGGTATTCCAGGTTTCTTTATATTTAAAACTGTCTTCCTCCACAAAAATCATGATGCCGCTGTTAGCCTTCTTTGCAATTTTCCATTCCAGTTTCAGATCAAAATTACTGAATGTGTCATTTGACACGAGATCGCCGCCACCAAAAGTCTGATAACCGTCTTTCGCACTCTCCTTTAAATGAATGGATGCACTGTCAATATTCCAGGCAGCACCAGCGGTTTTTTTCCCATAGGTATGCCAGTTATTAAGTGCGTTCCCGTCAGATAAAGAAATCCACCCGCTGTCCGATAAGACAATAGCCGGAATGAATACAGAATCTCCACCTGCCACAGGAGGGACTGAAAATCTGAAGCCTTTGCCATGTTTGTTATTACACGCTGCGATGATCAGGCAACAGGCAGCCAACATGAAGATTTTTTTCAAAATTCTTTTTATGTAGATTGTAAATAATGTGACAGTAGCACAAATATCACTGACTTACCTTGCATAAAGCAAATAGTTATTAGCAGATTCGTATGTTGTTATACCAGGATAAAACATCACTGGAAAACTTTTTAAACTCCAGTCAGATGGAGTGGCTGGAGACCAATGGCCTGGGGGGATGGTCTGGTAGTAGTTTGACAGGTTGCAATACACGTCGTTATCATGGCTTACTTATGGCGGCAACCCATCCGCCCGCTGAAAGAATGCTCCTGGTTTCGAAACTGGACGAAACTGTTCTACTAGATGGGAACTCCTATGAACTGGGGGCCAATGATTATGGTGATGCTATTTCTCCAAAGGGATTTCAGTACCTGAGTTCTTTTAGAAAAAATTTTTTCCCGGAATGGATTTATGAAGTCGCAGGTATCCGAATCCGAAAGACCATCACCATGGTGTATGGAGAAAATACAACCCTCATCCGTTATGAAATACTAAAAACAGAAAAGTCATTCACCCTGCAGCTTCATCCATTGATTGCTGCCAGGGGATATCATCAGTTGCAACATGCCAGCTATAATATTTTCTGGAATGTGGATTTCAACAAAGGTCTTTTTCATAATCAGCCATTTGAAGGCGCTCCGGATATCTATATATCAATCCCCGGATCGGCCTGGCAGTCTGTGAATAAATGGTATTATAAATTTAATTATCTCCAGGAAAAATACCGGGGCCTGGATTTCGAAGAGGACCTTTTTAACCATGGTTTTTTCAGTGTAGAACTGAAGGATGGAGACAGGCTGGATATTATGATTTCGACAAAAAATCCAACAAATAGAAATCCGGATACTTTATTTGAAAACGAAAAGAACAGGAAAATGTCGCTGTTGACCGGTGTGCCAGGCGACCTGCTCAGGCAATTGGTTTTGGCAGCTGACCAGTTTATTGTTGAACGGGAAATACCTGCTGAAACATCCGGCAATTTGCCCACTGCTTTGAAAACTGTCATTGCCGGCTATCACTGGTTTACAGACTGGAGCCGTGATACGATGATTTCCCTTCCCGGTCTTTGCCTGCAAACAAGCCGCTTTGAAGACGCAAAAAAAATCATCGCAGTTTTTGGAAGATCGGTGAGCATGGGTATGCTGCCCAACCGGTTCCGGGATAATAACGATCCGCCCGAATATAATAATGTGGATGGCACCCTCTGGTATTTCAATGCTGTTTATTCCTACATACAGATGACCGGAGACCGCGAATTTATACTGCGCGAAATACTACCGGTTCTGAAAGATATAATAGAATGGCATTTTAAAGGTACGCGCTACAATATTCATCTAGATGGCGACGGATTGTTATATGCCGGCGAAGCAGGCCAGCAGCTTACCTGGATGGATGCACGGATCGGCGACTGGGTGGTGACACCCCGTATGGGGAAGCCAGTGGAGATACAGGCCCTCTGGTATAATGCATTAAAAATATTCGAGCAGCTGCTGATCCTGAACGGGGAAACGGTTGAAGCCGAAAAGATAAATGTAAAAGCAGAAAAGGCTAGAAAATCCTTTGAGGAAAAATTCTGGTATTCCAGCGGCAATTATTTATATGACAATATTGATGAAAATGGCATGGCCGACACCAGCCTGCGCCCCAATCAGGTCTTTGCCCTTTGCCTGCCGTATCAATTAATGGAGGGTGAAAAAGCGAAAAGAGTAATGGAAATTCTACGAAGCAAATTGTACACGCCGGTGGGTCTCCGTTCTCTGTCTCCTGATGACAACAGGTACAAAGGACATTATGGAGGATCACCTTTTTTACGGGATGCTGCATATCACCAGGGTACTGTCTGGAGTTGGCTTTTAGGGCCTTTCATTGAGGCAGGGATGAAAATTTACGGGGAAGGATTCAGGGGCGACGCCGTTGCGATGATCGATCGTTTTGCTTACCATTTGAATGAAGGTTGTATCGGATCCGTTGCCGAGATTTTTGACGGCGATGCGCCCCATACACCCGAGAGGCTGTGTGGCCCAGGCCTGGGGTGTGGCTGAAATATTGAGAGTGATAAAAACTTATTCACTGGTTCGTACGAGCCGTTGACATCAGTGTAAATAAATGGGTCGGGACACGATCCGCGAACAATGATTCGTTAAATGGTTTGATTCTTACGCGTTGTTATAAATCTTCAAGACCGTTTCCCTCAGTGCAGCTGATTTATCTGAGACCAGGAACTCGAGTGTTTCTGCAACGGCTGTGGGCTTTACCCAGATATCCGGATTGGTTTCCGGCATGGATTGACGATTCAATGGTGTATCCAGCGTGCTTGGAACAACAACGGATACACTCAGATTAATTCCTCTTGCATCTTCGTTCAGGAAATCAGCCAGCTTAAATAGAAGTGATTTGCTAAGAGCATATGCAATCAAACCCTTCCCCTGCGCAGGATTGAGGGCGGGGCGCGCACCGATAAATACAATCTTCCCTTCTTTGTTGGATTTCATATGATCAAAAAGGGGCCTGGTAATATAATAAGCCGTTTCGAAATTCAACGCAATCTGTTTATGAAGGTCGTCGCCCGATGTGGCCGCAATGTCGCCCATAGCAAATCCTCCTACCAGTAGCAAAGCCGCATCGATAGCACTGTATTTTTGAATGCAGTTCTCAACAAATCCGGCCGTTTCTTTTTCATTGGTGAGATTGACAACTGAAACATCCAGATTCGGATGAGATTTGAATTCTGTTTTTGCCTGTTCCTTGGCAACAGTTGCGATCACCCTGTAATTTTTGTTCAGGAATTCTGTGGTTACCGCCGTGCCCAGGTTTCCGTTGGCGCCGGTAATAATGACTGTTTTCATATGCTGAATTTTTTATCTGCCATTTCTTCCCAGCCAAAGCAGCGCATTCAGTATGAGTTTATTTTCATCAGGACTGCTAAAAGTCCGGGAAAGCTCTTTATTGGTATGGTGTTCATAGTCGATATCATTATGACCCATATTGAAATATACCATTCTGTAATTTTTGTTTGTCCAGACCACCGGATAAAATCCGCTATGCCAGATTTCATGCAGTTTGGGACCTGTTCCCAGGGGAAAGCTGCTGGAGTCGATCGCCAGTAATATATCGATCTGTGGATTGGTGCGCAGGTCGTTTGACCATCGGTACCACTCACTCGCTGCAGAACGGAATGTATCGGGAAGGTTGCGGGTAACCGCGCTGTTTTTATCCATGACGCGAAGCACGGCAGGTGTAGGCCTCCAGGTATTACTTACATAAGATCCTGCACCAATAAATTCATTATGATACCAGTCCCAGTTTTGCGGGAAGGCGGAAGGTGTCAGGGCAAAGCCGGCAAAATGAAAACCCATCCAGGCGCCGCCTTTTTTCATATATTCTTCAAATGCTTTTCTATGAGCCGGTTCCTCCGGTCTTGTATCCAGAAAAATAACCACCTGATATTTTGAAAGAAAATCCGGATTCATATTATTCCAGTCGTTCGTGGAATCATATATGAAATGATTGGCTGCTGCCATCTCCGGAAACCAGCGATTGGCTTCATGTAGAAAACTGATGTGCGCCAGGTCTTCCCGGCCCGTATAAAATGCGATCACTTTGAATGCCGGTGTTTTGTCCTGCGCCATTCCAGTCGTAGCGAGGAAGCAGACGAAAAAAATATTCAATGCCGGGACAAAAAATTGAAAGCGTTTTATTTTATAAAACAGTTTTAAATGATTCATCGCAATGCATAGTTAAAATGACGGAAGAAAGATAATTATGACAAGTTAAGCCGTGTTTTTCAGGACGGACTGTTTTCTTCCGCCAATGTCAGGAAGAAATCCGGTGAGTAACCCGATCAGGGGTAAAAAGGCACAGACCTGGTAAACATATATAATACCCCGGTGATCTGCCAGCACACCGAGCAGGGCTGAACCAAGACCGCCCATTCCAAAGGCAAAGCCAAAAAACAGTCCTGAAATCATACCGACTTTTCCCGGTAGCAGTTCCTGTGCATATACGAGTATGGCTGAAAAGGCAGATGCTAGTACAAAGCCGATCACGGCACTCAGGATGGCCGTCCAGAAAAGATTTGCATGTGGTAATAAGAGTGTGAATGGTGCCACTCCCAAAATAGAAAACCAGATCACGTATTTTCTTCCAAAACGATCGCCGATAGGTCCCCCCAGTAAAGTGCCGGCAGCTACAGCAAATAAAAATATAAATAGAAAAATCTGGGCGTGTTGTACAGAAACCTGGAATTTGGCAATCATATAGAAAGTGAGATAGCTGACCATGGATGCGAGGTAGAAATATTTTGAAAATATGAGAACGATCAAAATCAATATGGACCAGAATATTTTACTTTTTGAAAGGGAGGAATTTTCTGTATCCCTGGTTTTAATTTTTTGCTTAATAGTATGAAGATGGAGTTTATACCAGCGCCCGACAAAAATTAGCACACCCATAGCGAGCAGGGGCAGGATAGCAAACCAGCCGATACTGCTTTGTCCCAAAGGAACAATGATCAGGGCCGCCAGTAACGGACCCAATGATGAGCCTGCATTGCCTCCCACCTGGAAAATGGATTGAGCCAAACCTCTTTTCCCGCCGGAAGCCATATACGCCACCTTGGAAGCCTCCGGATGAAAAATGGACGACCCGATACCAATCAGCGCAACAGAAAAAAGTAGCATATGAAAATTGGCGGACAGCGACATGGAGATCAAGCCGGTCAGTGTTACCCCCATGCCTGTCACCAGCGAAAAAGGCTGAGGCCGGTGATCTGTATACAAACCAACCAGCGGCTGAAGAAGGGAAGCAGCCAGCTGAAAAGTAAGTGTAATAAGTCCGATCTGTGCAAAACTCAAATGATAATTGGTTTTTACCAGTGGATAAATGGAAGGGATCAGGGACTGTATGGTGTCATTCAGTAAATGAGAAATACTGATCATCAGCAAAACCGGATAAACGGTAGCCGTAAACAAGGGGGTTGCCTGGATCTGTGAAATTTGTTTTTCAATTGTTTTTTGCATCAGCTAATCTAATTCGGCCCTGCAAGTTAATTCAAGCGAAGGATTTTATCATTCTCAAAATGGTTCACCTGGTTCTGCAATCATTATTTTTGTTTATACTTAACAAATGCAGATGAAAAAATTATACGGATTATCGATCGTCTTCCTGGCTTTTTCAGCCTTGGCACAAAAAACCGATAAGGACTTACAACTTCAAATTGAAAATCTGGTGAAGGGCTTTCATGGGGTGGTTGGTATTTATGTGCACGATTTAAAAAAAGACCGTGTCGCTTCCTTTAATGCTGATACTGTTTTTCCTACAGCCAGTGTGGTAAAAATTCCCATCCTGATCGGTATTATGGATAAAATCTATCTGAATGAACTTGACTTTCATGAAGTGATGATTTATAAGGACACACTGAAATATGATCCGGGCGAAGATGTGCTCGCGTCATTTAAACCGGACGAAAAAATTATGTTGAGTAAGTTGCTGCTTCTTTCCATTTCGCTGAGTGATAATACGGCCAGCCTGATGTTGCAGGGAATGGCTGGCGGCGGCATTCGCATTAACCAGATTATGGATAGCCTCGGATATATTCATACACGTGTAAACAGCCGCACGCCGGGACGTGAAAGCGAAAGGGAACTGTATGGGTGGGGACAGACTACTCCCCGCGAAATTGCCCGCCTTATGGAGCAGATTGAAACCGGAAAAGTACTAAGTCAGCGGAGCAGTGATCGGATGCTGAGAGTCCTGGGCAGGCAGTACTGGGATGAAGTTGCTATTTCGCAGATTCCGCCGGATGTTTTTGTGGCATCAAAAAGCGGCGCCGTGGATGAGAGCCGGAATGAAATTCTCTATGTAAATGCACCTCATCCATATATCTTCAGCATTTTCACAAAAAATAATACGGATCAGAGTTGGGAGTATAATAACGAGGCCTGGGTGCTCACCCGGAAACTGTCGGCACTCCTGTTTAAATATTATAACCCGGATGATAAATGGATTTCGGAGGGAGTTAAGAGATAGTGCTTTGTAAATCCCTGTTCCTGATGGTTAATCGTTATTTGCAATTCGATAATCGATCCACGATAGACGATTCACGAATTGCAAAATATTTCAGATGTTAATCACTAAATATTGATTTCGCGTTTCCTGGCGATTACATTCCAAAATCCGGTAACATGATTATTTTCTACGAGGTATGCATTGTCATATAGGGCAACAGTAGGACAAACATGCAATGGGATTCCGTATAATACATCTCCGGGTTTGAACTCTGCGGAATCCGGAACTTTCAGTACCAGGTGTTCTTCGCTTTGCGATACCGGAACGGCATCATGAGCATTTAAAAAAAATACACGGGGTGGTGGATTTTCTGCAGCAACCGATTTGTGTCCCAGATCCAGACAAATCATATTCGTCGCCGGAATGGAAATGACCCGGCTGATTACGACCGCCGCCCATTCAAATTTTTGCTCCGGCAACAATTCCGAATAACCTTTATCCCAGAAAATAAAAGTGCCCGGGCTGCTTTCCCGGTCACCGGCCGCAGCATGAATGAACCCTGTAGGCGTACCTCCTGCAATCAGGGTCATAGGATTTCCTTCCAATTTTTCCAGTTCCCGTTTTAGAATAAGGACAGGCGCAAAAGTCTCCTCCACTTTTCTTTTGCGTTCTTCAACATCGCGGTCCCGGAGATGCCCGTCATAGGAATGGACTCCCATAACCTTTATTGCCGGAAAGGACTTTATTTTTTGATAGAGACCGATTGCGTTTTCCGGAGCAATACCTGTCCGGTTCATGCCCAGATTCAGATCAATATAAACAGATGCGGTCAGGCCCGCAGTGGCAAATAAATCTGAAATCGATTTTGCTCCTGTGATATGGTCCACTAAACAAGAAAAACGGGTATCAGGATATTTTTGAATGAGCTTTATCAGTCTTTTTATCTTTGGAACAGTGGGCAGGTAAGCTAGCAGTACATCCGGAGCCTTGATCATGGCGAGCATTTCTGCCTCGGCAATAGTGGCCGCCTTAAATTTTCTGATCCCGGCTGCCTGCATCATCTGGCATACTTCGGCAATTTTATTTGTTTTCACATGCGGACGGAATATTTCCGGCTTTCCTTTTTCGAGTAGAAGGCGGATATTGTTTTTTATCCGGTCCGGATATATAAACAGAGCAGGTGAATCGTATTCATCCACATTATCCGCTTCGTACCAGGTTTTTTGATTAATCATGAAATATTATTTTTCCATACGCCATTTTCAAATTTAATTTATACAATTCCACATTTTCGTCAGTCCTATTTATTCTTTCCTGCTAAGCCAGTTCAAACATCGCTTCAATTTCCACCGGAATATTATCAGGAAGTGTACCCATGCCGACAGCAGATCTCACACCAATGCCATTCTCCCGTCCCCATACCTGGGCAAATAATTCACTGCAGCCATTAATTACATACGGATGCTTTTCAAATGAAGCGCTGGCGTTCACCATTCCCAGCACTTTGATCACACGCTTCACTTTATCCAGGCTTCCCAAACCGTTTTTAAGTGTAGAGAGAATGGCGAGACCAACCTGTCGGGCTGCCAGTTTTCCCTGATCCTGATCCATATCTTCTCCTACACGTCCACGGATCAATGATTTATCAGGTAATAACGGGCCATGGCCCGACACATAAGCATGCTTTCCGTCTATTAACAATGGCACATATACGCCGATCGGAGTGGGGGCCGGTGGTAATTCCAGGTGCAGGCTTTTAAAATTTTCTTCGGCAGACATACATTTTATTAATGAGGGTTGATAAAATAAATAAGCAGGACCATCAGCAGTCCGACGACTGATATAATGGATTCCATAACGCTCCAGGTTTTTATGGTCTCCTTCACTGTCAGATTGAAATATTCTTTGAACAACCAGAAGCCGGAATCATTCACATGAGAGAACATGAGGCTTCCGGCGCCCGTCGCTAATACGATCAGGCCGGGGTTAATGGTTGTTCCCGCCAGCATGGGGGCGATCATTCCGGCGGCCGTAAGTCCGGCTACGGTTGCAGATCCCAGGCAAACCCGTATAAAAGCCGCAATGCTCCAGGCAGCCAGGATGGGATGAAGGTGCATTCCCCGCATCAGCTGGGTCAGTTGTGCAGCAGTACCGCTTTCTGTAAGAACCTGCTTTAGGGCACCGGCTCCTGCGATGATGAGCAGTATCAGGGAAATATCTTTGATAGCTTCGCCCATCGTGATCATACAGGCTTCCAGTTTTTTTCCTCTTTTCAGAACCAGGGCATAAACAGCATAACCCAGGGTGAGCAGCAGTGCAATAGAAGGATCGCCCAGTACAGTAAAAACCCTGACGGGCCAGGAATTCACAGGCATGGTTATACGAAGTACAGTATCCGTCCCGATCAGGAATACGGGCAGGAGTGCAGTAATAAAACTATCGGCGAGCCCCGGCAGTTCATCGTCTGGAATACTTTTACCCGCAAAAGTGGCCAATGGTTTCCGGGTATAT
This sequence comes from uncultured Bacteroidota bacterium, assembly GCA_963741345.1. Lineage (GTDB taxonomy): Bacteria > Bacteroidota > Bacteroidia > Chitinophagales > Chitinophagaceae > Puia. The sequence continues at coordinate 203,585 of CAVUHS010000002.1, read as the reverse complement.
TTTTTTAACGTGGTTGCAAACAGGGGGCCCGCGATAATTACACAGGGTATGGATATAATGAACCCGTACAGGAGGGTAAGTCCCAGGTCAGCATGGTATTGTTGTATCAGGGCCACAGGCGCGGGATGCGGCGGCAGGAAACCGAAAGTAACAGATAGTGAAGCCAGCATGGGCAAACCGATATATACCGCCGGGATATCATATTTATATGAAAGGGTAATGATCAGTGGAACCATCAGCACGAAACCGATGCCATAGAAAAGTGGAATGCCGACAATAAATGCGGTAACTACCAGGGCCCAAACCAGGTACTTTTTTCCAAACCAGCCCATAAATGCAGATATGATACGTTGCGCTGCACCATAATCGGCAATCAGTTTTCCAATCATCGCTCCGACCACGAGGATCACGACCAGGGATCCCAGCAGATCACCCATTCCGGTCTGCACGGCATGGGTCACAGAACCGATGCTCATCCCGTTGGCAAGACCAATGCCCATAGAGACCAGTAGAAAAGAGAGGAAGGCATTTAATTTTGCCCATGTAGTCAATAAAATAAGCAGCAGAATACCTGTCATCAAAATTAAAAAAGACATGGCGGGCATTTACAGTTGAAGAAGGACGTCAAATTAAATCTTTTCGGTAAACCCGCGATTGTTTTTTGGAGGCAGGCGGTAATTGTATGAAGAAGCCGCTAATTTGCAAGTATGTTAATTATAGATGCCCATCTCGACCTCGCCATGAACGCCATGGAATGGAATCGCGATTTGAAACTTCCGGTAGCTCAATTGCGTGATCGGGAAAAAGGTCTTCATGACAAACCTGACCGGACAAGGAACACAGTTGCCCTTCCAGCCCTCCGTGAAGGAAAGATAGGTCTTGTAGTTGCTACGCAGATTGCCCGATATGTACGAACCGGATCTCCCCTTCCGGGATGGCATTCCCCTGAACAGGCCTGGGCCCAGAGCCAGGCCCAGCTTGGCTGGTACCAGGCCATGGTCGACGCCGGTGAAATGGTTGCGGTGACCGACCGGAAAGCGATGGAAGCGCATATCAAAAAATGGGAAGACGCTTCCGAATCAGACAATTCCAAACCAATTGGTTTTATATTAAGCCTGGAAGGTGCCGACTCGCTGATCAATCTTTCTTACCTCGAAAAAGCCTATGGTTATGGACTGAGAGCGCTGGGCCCTGCGCATTATGGAGAAGGACGATATGCGGGAGGCACAGGAACTGAAGATGGATTCAGTATCGCAGGTAAAAACCTGCTAAAGGAAATGGATTCACTGCATATGATTCTGGACGTCACCCACCTGACGGACCTTGGTTTTAGTCAGGCCATGGAAATATATAAGGGGCCTGTTTGGGCCAGTCATCACAATTGCCGTGCCCTGGTAGCAAATCAGCGGCAACTCACAGATGATCAGATCCGGATCCTGATCGAACGGGGAGCCGTCATAGGTGGTGTGATGGATGCCTGGATGCTTGCGGAGGGTTGGATCCGGGGTGTATCCCTTCCAAAAGCGATGGGTGTAAACCTGGACCGGGTGATTGACCACTATGATCATATCTGTCAGATAGCAGGCAACGCCGATCACATAGCCATTGGCAGCGATCTGGATGGCGCGTTCGGTACGGAACAAACTCCTTACGATTTGGATACCATTGCCGATTTGCAAAAGTTGCCTGACCTGTTGAGGCGTAGGGGATATTCAGATCTGGATATTACGAAAGTGCTACATGGTAACTGGCTTCGTTTTTTGAGGGAAGCCTGGAAATGAATTCATTATACCCCATCCATCACCGTTAGCCGTTCATAAAATATTAATCAACCTAATCATGTATTTTATTCTGTAGGTCTCGGTACATCATTACATTTGTAACACTTGCCTGTTAACCGGAAGTTAATGCTTCTAACAAATAATTCTTATGAGAAAATACCTGTACGCAGGGATACCGGTCTTATCGGTTTTGTTCCTATTCCAATCCTGTCATAGTTCAGAAGCAGGCACCGGATATGGTGGAGGGCCGCAACCTCCAAGGGCCCTCCCGGTCGTTACGATTGCTGAACGGCCTTTTACAACCTATCGTGAATATACTGCCTCATTGGAAGGCAGCAATGATATTGAAATCAGACCCCAGGTAAGTGGTTATATTGAAAAAATTTATGTGGATGAAGGTGCTTTTGTAAAGAAAGGCCAGCCGATTTTTAAAATAAATGATCAGCCATACCAGGAAGCGTTGAATAATGCCAATGCAGCCCTGGCTGTTGCCAGGGCAAACCAGGCGAGCGCAGAGATAAATAAGAATAAACTGGAACCGCTGGTTCAGAACCAGGTGATTTCCCCGATCCAGCTCAAAACGGCACAGGCAGCGTATGATGCCAGTACCGCCTATGTTTCACAGGCAGAAGCCCAGGTCGGGAACGCAAAAATCAATATCGGTTATTCGTTGATCAAGGCACCCGTGGATGGTTTCATTGGAAGAATACATGTTAAAATCGGGAGCCTGGCCGGTGGAACAGTCCAGGATGCGCTGACGAACATATCAGAAGTGAAAGATGTACGCGCTTATTTTTCTGTGAGTGAAACAGCTTTCCTCCGGTTCAAGGAAGAATATCCCGGGAAAACACTTGACGATAAAATCAAAAACCTGCCTCCGGTTGAACTGATTCTTTCCGATAATACGGTATACCCGATAAAAGGAAAGGTGGAAATTGTTGCGGGCCAGTTTATACCCGGAACGGGCTCTATTCCTTTTCGCGCCAGTTTCCCCAATACCAACGGAGCGTTGCGGTCGGGTAGCACAGGGCGGGTCAGGATTTCGATCAGCCTGCCGTCAGGACTCGTCATTCCCCAGGAAACCACATACGAATTGCAGGATAAAGTCTTTGTGTTCTTACTCACTGACAGCAATAAAGTGAACAGTGCGCCGGTTCAGGTCAGCGGTAAGGCAGGTAATTATTATCTCGTCGACAAGGGATTGAAAGCGGGTGACCGCATCGTGTATGGTGTTGAATCGATCAACGATGGTACAGTCATTCAGCCTATCCCTATGTCAATGGATAGTCTTTTAAAGGTCCGTCCGATGCAGTAGCAGGATTCATCACAAAAAATTTAAAATGTTAAGAAGATTTATAGAGAGGCCTGTTTTATCCACGGTGATTTCCATCATCCTTACCCTGCTGGGTTTGATCTCTATGGTTAATCTGCCGATCACCCAGTTCCCGGATATCGCACCACCTACGGTAGGTGTGTCTGCTTTTTACCCGGGCGCCAATGCGGAGGTCGTAGCCCGTGCAGTGGCAACACCACTGGAAGAAGCGATCAATGGCGTGGAGAACATGACCTATATGACATCCACATCTGCGAACGACGGATCGATGTCCATCAATGTTTATTTCAAACAGGGTACTAATCCCGACCTCGATGCAGTAAATGTTCAAAATCGTGTAGCCAGGGCTGTTAGCCAGATTCCACAGGAAGTAGTTCAGGCGGGAATTTCCACTCAGAAGCAGCAGAATGGATTTATTAATGCCACCCTGTTTTACAGTACAGACACCGCTTATGATGAAAAATTTCTTCAGAACTATACCAAGATCAATATCCTTCCGGAAATACAGCGTGTACCCGGGGTAGGGCAGGCTTTTGTATTTGGAGCCAAGGATTATTCCATGCGTATATGGCTCCTGCCGGACCGCCTGACTGCCAACAAGATTTCGGTACAGGAGGTAATGGATGCTATCCACGATCAAAATGTGGAGTCGGCACCCGGGAGATTTGGAGAGGGGAGCAGTTCATCATTTGAATATATTATTAAGTATAGAGGCAAACTGACAGAGAATAAAGACTATGAGGATATTGTTGTAAAAACCGGCGCAGACGGATCTGTGATCCGTCTGAAAGATGTTGCCCGTGTGGAATTCGGCTCTTTTTCCTATAGTTCCAATGCTATTGTTCAGGGACATCCCGGAACTGCTATCGGAATTGTTCAAACTTCCGGATCGAATGCAAACGACATCCTGATAGCCATTGATGCAGTATTGGAAAAAGCTGCGGCCAGTTTCCCTAAAGGAATGCACTATTCCAGGATGTTCAGTGCGAAGGATTTTCTGGATGCATCTATCGACCAGGTAAAAACAACACTGCTCGAAGCATTTGTACTGGTATTCCTGGTCGTATTTATTTTCCTGCAGGATTTCAGGTCCACCCTTATTCCTGCCATTGCAGTTCCGGTTGCAATCATCGGTACTTTCTTTTTTATGCAGCTATTCGGGTTTACCATTAACCTGCTTACCCTGTTTGCGCTGGTGCTGGCCATCGGCATCGTAGTGGATGATGCAATCGTGGTGGTGGAGGCTGCGCACTCAAAAATGGAACGAACCGGTTTAAACGCGCATGACGCAACGGTTGAATCCATGAGCGAGATATCCGGAGCCATCATTTCCATTACGCTGGTAATGGCGGCCGTGTTTATACCGGTGGGATTTATGCAGGGCAGTAGTGGTATATTTTACCGGCAGTTTGCATTCACACTGGCAATAGCTATTTTAATTTCTGCACTGAATGCGTTGACTTTGAGCCCCGCACTTTGTGCCTTATTTTTAAAAAGTCCCCATCATTCTGAGAGTGGGGAACAACAAAAGCGTGGATTTGGAAGGAGATTTGGGGACGCTTTTAACGCTGGTTTCAAAGCAACTACCAACCGGTACGTGAACGTGGTTAAGTTTCTTATCAATCATAAATGGGTGGGAATTCTTGGGCTGGCAATTATACTTGGACTTACCATTTGGGAAGTAAACAAAACACCGTCCGGTTTTATCCCGGCCGAAGACCAGAACTTCGTGATGATAAGTGTCAACCTGCCGCCGGCTTCATCACTGGACCGGACCACTGCTGTAGTTAAAAAAGTAGATAGTCTTTTAAATGATGTGCAGGCAGTTGACCGAAGAGGTTCAATCAGTGGTTTAAACCTTTTTGGCGGATTCATCAATACATCAAATTTTGCCATATCGTTTGTAAAGCTGAAGGAACAAAAAAACAGAAAACCTGCGCAGAGCATCGATCAGGTGATAGGGACAATTTATCAGAAATTGTCAGTAATAAAGGAAGCCGGAGTATTTATTATTAGTCCGCCAACCGTTCAGGGTTTTGGAAACACCAGCGGGTTTGAAGTCATCATTCAGGACCGATCCGGAGGATCGATCGAGAAACTGAACCAGGTGACCAATAATTTCTCTGCGGCCCTGATGAAAAGAAAAGAAATTGCCTTCGCCGCATCTTTTTATTATACAGGTAACCCGCAGTTCCAGCTTGAAGTGGATAATGCAAAAGCGAAACAACTGAATGTCAGCGTTGGCGACATTCTGAATACTATGCAGGTTTTTTACGGAAGCAGTTTTGCCTCAGACTTTAACCGTTTTGGAAAATATTACCGTGTGATTGTGCAGGCGGACATTCCTTTTCGTAGGGATCCATCCACCATAGACGGAATCTTTGTTAAGAACAGTCTCGGGCAAATGATTCCTATCAACACACTGGTTCAATTACGCCGGGTATATGGTCCGGAAACTGTAAACCGTACTAACCTTTTTAATTCTGTAACCATCAATGGTTCGGTAAAGCCGGGGTTCAGCTCAGGAGATGCTATTCGGATTATCCGTGAAGAAGCCGCTACCAGCCTGCCTCGCGGTTATTCCTATGAGTGGTCAGGAATATCCCGCGAAGAAAGCCAACGCGGGTTCGCAAGCCAAGCTGATTTTCATATTGAGCATTGTCTTTGTATATTTTTTACTTTCTGCACAATATGAAAGCTATATCCTGCCACTGGCTGTTTTACTTTCCATTCCTACGGGGTTGCTCGGTGTATTCCTGTTTATTAATATGGCGGGTATTGAAAATAATATTTATGTGCAGGTAGGGATTATCATGCTGATTGGTCTGCTGGCAAAAAATGCCATTTTAATTGTTCAGTATGCTGTAGCCCGAAGGCGTTCGGGAATGGATCTCGTAGCAGCTGCCCTTGAAGGAAGCCGGCTGCGTCTGCGACCGATCCTGATGACTTCATTTGCATTTGTTGTCGGTTTGCTTCCACTAACCTGGGCTACCGGCGGATCGGCGCTGGGTAACCGTTCCATTGGAACGGGGGCTGTCGGGGGTATGCTGATTGGCGTTTTACTGGGAGTATTTATTATCCCTGTTCTGTTTGTGATATTCCAGGCACTCCAGGAAAAAGTTGTTGGTAAACCGAAACATATAAAAGATCATTATGAACTCAGGTCAGAATAAACCGTACTGATCCAACTATTGAAAATGAAAAAGTTAATTCAGTACAGTCATCTTATTATCCTTTTACTATTACTGCTTCTTTTTTCCTGTCGGACAGGGAAAAATTATCAGCGTCCCACAGTACAACTGCCTGCGAATTTTGACCAGACCGGATCGGCTTCACCGACAGATACAAACAGCATTGCAGATATTTCCTGGAGAAATTATTTTTCAGACCGGGTATTGAAAGAATTAATTGACAGCGGTATCGCCCGGAATTATGATCTGCAATTTGCCGTGAGAAATATCAGTATTGCCCAGTCGCAGGTAAAACAGTCAAATTGGTTATGGATTCCGCAACTTGAGGCAGGGTTTTCCGGTTATTTTTACAGGAACTCCGATAATGGCCCCGCCGGAATAAATAACGGTGCAATAGCCAATAATAATTCCGATTACCTGGCCTCCCTGCGCATGAACTGGGAAATTGATATCTGGGGAAAGATCAGCAGGCAGCAGGAGAGTGCGATGGCCAATTATCTCCAGACCTATGAAGCGGCAAAAGCTGTCCAGACAAGGCTTGTGGCAGATATCGCCCAAGGGTATTTTAGTTTGCTCATGCTCGACCAGCAATTATCCGAAACAAAGAAAACCCTGGCACTCACGACTGATTTCGTTAAGCTGACACGACTGCTCTATGATGCAGGTGAGGTGAGTTACCTGGCGATACAACAGGCAGAATCGCAAAGACTGAATACAGCTACGCTCATTCCATTGATAGAACAAAACATCCGGATACAGGAAAACAGTTTGCAACTACTTACTGGTAATTTACCCGGTGCAATCAGGAGAGATATCTCATTAACTGATGTTCGTTTCAACGATGAGTTGGCTACAGGGCTGCCCGTTGCGATACTGAACAGAAGGCCTGATGTCCGCGCCAATGAACTGGCCCTGGTAAAGGCAAATGCCCAGGTGGGTATCAGCCAGGCAAACATGTACCCCGCCTTAACCATTACCGCCGGTACTGGTTTTGAATCACTAAAATCAAGTAACTGGTTCAATATACCCGGTTCCTTGTTCGGACTCGCAGGCGCATCCCTGATACAACCGGTATTACAGGGAAGACAGTTGAAAACACAATTTGAAATTGCCAAGCAACAAAGAGAACAGGCTGTGATCCAATTTCGGCGAGTCTGTATTGACGGCCGGAACTGAAGTTGCAAATGCACTGGTGCAGGTCAGCAAATTAAAGGAACAGGAAAATCTGGCCCAACAAAGAACCGATACCCTGTCAGCAGCCGTCGGCAATTCGCAATTGCTTTTTAGAAATGATATGGCCAATTACCTGGAAGTGATCACAGCACAACAAACCGCGCTGGATGCACAATTGACCCTGGCGTTCATTCAAAGGGCCGAATTGAATGCCTATGTTGAATTATACCGGTCGCTGGGCGGAGGCTGGAAATAAATTTCAGGAATCTTTATTATAATCAGTGCAGAATATGGACAGAAGAAAATTTCTTCGGAACGGATCCTTGACTACGGTTGGTGGCTGGCAGTTAGCAGTCGGTAGTTTGTCATTGCTGGGCAAGGGACCCATAAACGATGAAGTTCAATCACGGTCAGCAGATAGCGCAAATCAGGCTCCTGTCATCGATCTGGAAGAATTAACGACTACAGATCTTCAAAAGAAAATGTCAACTGGAGAATATACTTCCACTTCCATCACCAAAGCATATCTCGCCCGTATAAAAGAAATTGATCGCGGAGGCCCCGGACTCAATTCAGTTATTGAATTGAACCCAGATGCGCTGGTCATAGCAGAAGGCCTGGACAATGAAAGAAAACGGGGAAAAATTCGCGGTCCCCTTCACGGAATTCCAATCCTGGTAAAAGATAACATTAGTACCGGAGATAAGATGATGACCACTGCCGGTTCACTTGCACTCATGGGTAACCACGCCAGGGAAGATGCTTTTATTATAAAACAACTTCGTAAAGCCGGCGTTGTATTGCTGGGCAAAACAAACCTCAGTGAATGGGCTAACTTCAGGTCATCACATTCATGCAGTGGTTGGAGCAGTCGCGGTGGTCAAACCAAATGTCCCTATCTCCTGGACAGAAATCCATCCGGATCCAGTGCCGGCTCCGGCTCGGCAGCGGCAGCCAATCTGAGCGCAATATGTATTGGAACAGAAACGGATGGTTCCATTGTTTCACCAGCGTCTGTGAATGCACTGGTGGGAATTAAACCCACTGTAGGATTATGGAGCAGATCCGGCATCATCCCGATATCTGCAACGCAGGACACGGCAGGTCCCATGGCTCGAACCGTGCAGGATGCAGCTATTCTCCTGGGTGCCGGAATTGGGACAGATGCATCAGATGTCAGGACAATGGCCAGTGCAGGTAAGTCTCTTGATGATTATACGCCTTCTTTGAAAAAAGACGGATTAAAAGGAAAACGAATTGGAATTGAGAAATCGCATTTGTCAGGCAATCAGGATTTAGTCGCATTACTTCGATTGGCCATGACCGTTATGGAGTCCCAGGGTGCCATTCTCGTCGAAGTGGATGTGCTTGGACCATTGAAACTTTTGGGAAACGCGGAATACCAGGTACTTCTTTATGAATTTAAAGATGGTCTGAATAAATATCTTGCTTCGGCGAATGGAAAAGTGAAATCGTTGAATGAACTGATTTCATTTGACCTCCGAAATGAAACAACCGTTATGCCTTTTTTCAAACAGGAAATCCTGATTGAAAGCGAATCCAAGGGAGGGCTTGACAGTAAAGAATATCTGGATTCTTTGGAAAAAACAACCGGTTTCCGGAAAACAATTCTGGACCTGATGGCTGCCGAAAACCTGGATGCGTTGTCGGGGATCACCAATGGTCCGGCCTGTTGCATAGACCTGGTCAACGGTGATTACGATAATGGTCCTTCTCTTTCCTCTCCGGCAGCGATTACAGGGTTTCCTCATATCACCGTTCCGATGGGACAGGTTCATGGATTGCCCGTTGGCATATCATTTTATGGAACACCCTACTCTGAGGCTTCCCTGATCTCCCTTGCCTATTCATATGAGCGGGCCTCCTTAAAAAGGATAAGGCCGGGCTATCGGAAAGATCTCCTCTCTTAATTATTAACGCTGGTAGTTGCACAGCAAGCAATGGTCATATTCCTTTGCCCTTACAGGCTTTTGTTATGAAATAACTTAAATTTTACGTAATAAAACGTAAAAAGACGTAAAGAGAGACGTGAAAAGTCGTAATATTAAATCCAATTAAGCATGTCTTTCGACCTGAATTCAAAGCCATGAGCTATTGGAGCGATTGTGATTATAAGACCCATCATCGGGCATTGGGCTGCAATGGAACTAAACTGAGAAGGAATTTATTCCCAGTCAAATTGTACGATATTATCATTTAATTTCCATTCAGCCGGTCTCGGATTGGTCATCCAGTCGAGTGGTTCGCCCAGTGGCTGATCTTTTGAGGCGACAGAGAAGCCCTTCTTGATATATTTTCTTTGTTCTTCCTCAACCGCTTCGGGTTGGGCAGATATGAATAATGGAGCGCTGCTTTCAGCCAGAAGTCTTAGCCATTGTTTATTTTTGTCCCAGGGAATTTTAGTTGTGAGGCCCACACAATCGCCATCGGCTGCATAGAATGTATTGTGTTGGGGAAGGCGGAAACCAAGTGTATTTACACCCATCTTTAGCGTACGTGCCCATTCATTGCCACTGGTATCATCTCCGATCCGGTTAATTTCAAAGATCCCTGCAGATAAATGACTGAATGTATTGCAGCCGATCAGGTAGATGTCCAGGGCAGCTGCACGTATAGTATGATACAGGTAAAGAATAATCTCAGCATTCGTGATGCTTCTGTCGTGAAAGTGCCAGCCCGGTGCGGTGATGGATTCGTGCATTTCGAATCCCCATCTTCCGAATAAATCAAAACTGGTATAATCGTGTTTTACGAGATGGAAACCCCATGTGTTATATAATCTAAGGTTTGTACTGATGCGCCGCAGGTTTTCGGGAATCGTAGGATCCAGGAACCGTTCTTTGGTATCCTTCTGGTCGGGACGAATTGGAATAAGGAAGGATGGGTTATCACTTGTATTCGCCAACAGGGGGCGGGTCCAGATGCCGGGGCGCATGCCATACTGTTTTATCTGGTGGGCCACACTGGACATATCCCCGAATTTTTCATTTCCCCTCGTAAAATCATCTCCCCAACAAAAATCGCCGGGATTTTTTTGAGGTTTTACTGACCAGCCCATATCAATGACCGAGAATGGAGGGTTGTCCCAATTGGTCACCAGGTCTGACATCATACGCGTGTGCTCAAGAATTAGTTCCCGGGAATTATCTCCATAAGCAAAATACCAGTCGTTGATTCCGTAAACCGGTTTTTCAGGGATCTTCGGTTTATCGCACATCATCTTACAAAAACGGATATCGGTATGGTAAGGATTTTCTCCGGGCAGGCTTTCAGTTGTAATTATATCCGCTGCCTGCAGGGTGCGCTCTCCCAGTAGCACGCCCGATCCGCCGGAATGGGTATCCATTAATAGATCCAGTGAGTCAGGTGATGCCTGCCAGTTACAAATAGTATTCACACCGGTCTTCACCCCAAAGGCCTGGGTTTCTGTTCCATCGGAGATCAGTACATACCAGGGTGAACGACGGTTAATAGAAAACGATTCCCAGCCCAGGTCACCATAGGATCTCTCCCAATGATCCCCCAGATATTTTGAAGAAGCAGATGCAGATTGTTTCCAGCTGCATTTAATAAATTCCAGTTCACGTTGGGGAGCAGTTACAAAAAGAGACATTACGTCCCCATTCAACCGGAGGGTTACCTGCACAGACTCATAATTCCAACTTTCGGTTGTGCCCTGCAGTGAGTACCACTGTCCGCTGCAGCGTACCGAAATGGAGTCGGGAAACCGGATTCCTTTAAATATTCTTCCCGTGAAAGGATCTGTGTAGGCAAATAAAAAGGAAGCAGCCGATAATCCCGATACTTTTAAAAACCTTCTTCTTAACACAGAATCATTTTTTTACATGAGCCATCCGGCTCACCTGTAATTTTCTTATTTGAATTGAAAATAGATCAAAACACCGGCCGAAATTGTCATTATAATAAATGTAACGATTCCAAGTGCATTGGAGAGGCCACTATTGGTGAATTCATTCATAATTTTCTTATTATTCCCAATGTGAAGGATCACCGCAATCATGACCGGTGAAGTGACCCCGTAAAGGATAGCAGTAAATATAAGGGCCCTCATCGGACTTATTCCCAGCATGTTGATCAGAAGTCCGATCACCAGGGATAAAATAATAACTATATAGAAAGCCCGGGCTTCATTAAATTTCTTGTCGAGACCTTCCTCCCATCCGAAAGATTCCGCCAGTATATAGGAAAGAGATCCTGTTAAAACCGGAATGGCTAAGAATCCGGTTCCGATCACACCCAGTGCGAAACAAATATAACTGAACTGACCGGCCAGGGGTGCCAGTGCTTTGGCCGCCTGGTCCACGGTTTGGATATCCCTGATACCTGCATTATAAAGAACGATTCCGGTTGTAAGGATGATAAATAGCATGACGAGATTGGAGGCAAACATGCCAATGTTCACGTCCGCCGTCATATTACGTAGTATTCGTTTATTAACTATGATTGTTTTTTGATTGTGTTCCTGATCCTCCGCCTCCATAGTAGCCTGCCAGAAAAAAAGATAAGGGGAGATGGTAGTGCCTAAAATAGCAACTACCATTTCTATAAAATTCTTATTCCATTCAATATGGGGTATGAGAGTGGAAATCAGCACTTGTTTCCAGTTAACGCTGACTAAGAAAGGCACAATTAGATAAAGGAGGATTGAAAGGCAAAGCCATTTTAGGATTCCGGCAATTTTCTGATAGGAATACAATATGATAACTGCCATCAATATAATGGTGAAGAGCAGACTGAAAACAAAAGACGGAATGGACGGGAAGAGCAGATTGGTAACAGCTCCCATTCCGGCAATATCGGCTCCAATATTCAGAATGATTGCTGGTACACTAAAAAGCAGCATCAGGTATAGAATCACTCGCGGATAGTGCTTCTTCAAAGTGTAGGTCAGTCCCTGTGACGTGACCAGACCGATCCGGGCGCACATACCTTGTATAGCTGCCATGAGTGGAAAGGTAAATGGTGCCATCCAAAGCAGAACGAGACCAAAACCAGCACCGGCCTGGGAATATGTGGCAATTCCTGAAGGATCATCATCACTGGCTCCGGTTATTAACCCGGGCCCCAATATTTTCAGAAATTTCTGCAACCTGCCTGTTCCCTTCATAGAAGAAAGTCATCTATGCACCAAGTGGTGCATAGATGACTTTAAGATACACATTCTTTTATAAATGAGAATATACAGTAGAGAAGGTTGATGGATTTTCTTTCAGAAGAAAATCAAGTACGATTCCGGAAATGGCATCATATTCCAGTAGGAATCCATCATGGCCATACGTCGACGGAATCATATTAAATGAAGCACCGGGAATGTTTTCTGCCAGGAAAACCTGCTCTTTTTCGGTAAACAGTAAATCAGAGCTGTATTCCGATGATATGTGTTTTTGCTTTTATTTTTTTAAGAGCAGCGGAGATACCTGGTCGTCCCCTTCCTACCTGGTGGGAATCCATACTCTGCGATAAAAAATAATAACTGAATGCATTGAACCGGGCCGCCAGTTTTTCTCCCTGGTAACTCTGATAAGACTCGCTTTTGTATGGTCCAAGTGAATTCAAATCAGTATCTGCCTGGTAGAAATTGTATGTATCCTGATTACGATAGGAAAGAAGTGCCAGCCCCCGCGCCACTTTCATACCATTCACTCCCGCTTCCGGATCATCCTGTTTCCAGGTTGGGTCCAGTTCTATGCAATGTCTTTGTGAGGCATTGAATGCCCGGGCCCAGGATGAATGAAATGCATTCGTAGCGATGGGAACGATATGTTCAAAAAGTTCCGGTTCTTCGATGGCCCATTCCAGCAACTGCTGCCCACCCATGGAACCACCAATCCCGATTTTTATTTTTTGAATTCCGAGAAAGTCTTTCAAAGGCTGATAAGCCCTGATCATATCACGGGTAGTAAAAAAAGGGAAGCTGTGTAAATACAATGTTCCGCTTACCGGGTTCTTTGAAAGAGGTCCCAGGCTTCCATAACAACTCCCGGGCATATTCACGCAGACAATAAAATACTTCTCAGGATCTATCAGGTGACCACTGCCCACCAGACCCGGCCACCAGTCAACCGGGTTGCTGTTAGCAGTCAGCGCATGAAACACCCATACCACGTTCGATCGATCGGCATTCATCTTGCCGATCGTATGATAACCGAGGTGGTAACCGGGAATGACAAAACCCGACTCCAGTTCAAAAGGGACCTGCGAGGAAAATGTTTTGAGTGACAATCAGCTGATTTAATTATGAAACAGCCACCGCTTTCTTTGTTGACACTTTATCAAATGCCTGCTGGAAGTCTGCCTTAATATCTTCTATATGTTCAATTCCCACACTGATTCGCACCTGGTTTGGTTTTACACCTGCTGCCAGTTGTTCATCAATACTCAGCTGTTCATGCGTAGTGGATGCCGGATGAATGACCAGTGTTTTGGCATCACCCACATTAGCGAGATGGCTGGCCAGTTTGAGGTGATCAATGAACTGACTGGCATTTTCTTTTTCACCCACCAGCCCGAAATTCAATATACCACCGTAGCCATTCTTCAGATATTTTTTTGCCAGATCATGATATGGGCTCGATGCCAGACCCGGATAATCCACGAATTCAACCTGCGGATGTTTTTCCAGCCACTCTGCCAGTGCTAGTGCATTGTCAACATGGCGTTGTACCCTTAGGGAAAGTGTTTCAAGACCCTGCAGTAAAAGGAAAGAATTGAATGGGCTTAGCGAAGATCCGAAATCACGCAGCCCTTCTACCCGGGCGCGAATAGCAAATGCAACATTGGGAAGTCCTAATGGATTTCCTTCGCCAAAAATATCCCAGAACTTCAATCCGTGATACCCTTCAGAAGGTTCAGTAAATCCGGGGAATTTTCCGTTGCCCCAGTTATAATTTCCACCATCCACAATCACTCCGCCGATGCTGGTTCCATGTCCGCCAATCCATTTGGTAGCAGATTCAACTACTACATTAGCACCATGTTCCAGGGGGCGAAACAGATAACCGGCTGTTCCAAAAGTATTATCTACTATAAGCGGTAGATCATATTTCCTTGCAACAGCGGCAATTTTTTCAAAATCAGGAATATTAAGCCGCGGATTGCCAATGGTTTCCAGGTAAATGGCCTTGGTATTCTTATCTATCTGCGCAGCGAAACTCTCGGGGTCATCTCCATCCGCAAAGCGGGCTTCGATTCCGAGTTTTTTGAGCGTTACTTTAAACTGATTGTATGTGCCTCCATAAAGAAAAGAAGTGGAAACAAAATTATCTCCCGATTCAAGAATATTCGCAAGTGCCAGGAACTGGGCAGCCTGTCCGGAACTGGTCGCCACAGCGGCTACACCCCCTTCGAGGGCGGCCATACGCTGTTCAAATACATCCGTAGTCGGATTCATGATCCGGGTATAGATATTTCCAAATTCTTTCAGACCAAATAAATTTGCCGCGTGTTCTGAATTATTAAAAACATAACTCGTGGTCTGATAGATGGGTACTGCGCGGGCTTTGGTGGTTGGATCTGCCTGCTGGCCTGCGTGCAGCTGGAGGGTTTCGAAACGAAGAGGTGCGCTCATAAAATTGCTTTTAGTAGTTTGAATAAATCGTATCTGGAACGGAACCTGATGGGATAGTCAGAAAGGATAAATAGAAATAATCAACAACATCGTAGTGCAATGCAGCTTGTTAAGAGGGCAAGTCTGGTTGAATATTCCATATCCTACAAATGTAATAGAGTATTCCCAATATCCAAAAATATTATCTGGCTGGTTTACAGCTTTTAACAGTTTTGGGTATTCATCAAACTCCATTACAAATACCAACTTTCACCGGTATCGAACGGGCGCCAAGGTAGAAACTTAGATTAGAAAATTATATTCCCTATTACCATCCGGTTATTTTCGATTTCCCAACGGCAGGCTGCGAAGATTGGTTGTCTCGCCGAATTGAAAAATTTATACATATTAATCCGACAGTCCGCCCAAATGAGCTTTTTTATTATTTGCATTATTTCAGTGAAGTCAAAAAAAGATCCTGCATAGCTTTCCAGGAGGCCGTATCGGCCGGCGCGTTATATGCGAGCGGCAGTTTGAATTTTTCTCCCAAGGCGGTCGCATTCGGATTGCTGAACGCATGCATGGCTCCCGGATATACGATGAATGAATAATGGGCGCCTACCGAATCCATACTTTTTTTAAATGCTTTCTGATCTGATTCAGGGACCAGCTGATCAGCTCCACCCTGACAAACAAGAATATCGCCCCGAATGACACCCTTCCTCGGTTGTAAACCGCCCAGACCTCCATGGAAACTGACAATCGCTTTCAATGGAGATCCCTGCCTGGCTGCATTCAGTACCACGAACCCTCCAAAGCAATATCCGATAGCTGCGACCCGGCTCGTGTCTGCTTGTGAAAAACTGGCAGCGCGGGAAATAGCATCATTTACCGCGGGAAGGGTAAGTGCCGGATTCGAATAATAAGGTTTGGTAAACGCCATGGCCTCCTCCGGATTGCCTGCCGTTTTCCCTTCACCGAACAGGTCGGCAACAATGGCAAAATATCCCAGCCCGGCCAGTTGCCTGGCACGGGATTTTACATAGTCCACCAGTCCCCACCATTCCGGTATGATCACGACAACCGGAAGTTTATCTTTTCGGTTTTCATCAAAAGCAACAAACCCTTTTGACTGATGGCCGTTTGAAGCATATGTTACGTCTTCTGTCCTGATAGACGGGGGAACGGATTTTACAGTATCTGCCGGCTGTAATTTAGAACTGTCTGCTGAAGTCTGATCGCCTGTATTCTGATTATCTCCACAGGACGCAAAAAGCAGGCAAAGGATAGCGATCAGTATTGTGTTGAGAGAAAAAGGTTTCATATGATTTAAAAGTAAAATTTTAATAAAATCTAAATTTTAAAGTTACAAAATCGGATTACCATACTCCCATACTTTGTTACAGTCTTTCCAACAGTTCCACCACCTTCTCCCTTTCAAGAATCAAATAGCCCAGCCGGTCGTTACTGATTCCGTCTTTCAGTTGGTAAGGAAATTCAAGTTGGCCATCCCGGATCCGGGTTTCAAAATATTTGAAACAGATATTGGGATACTGCTTTAGTTCTTCACCGATTTCATATAAATGGGTAGATAAAATGAAAAGGGAGGATTTTATTTTGATCAAACCTTTAATTACGGTAGATGAACATTTCATGGCATCTTCCACATTGGTACCCTTGAAAAGTTCATCGATTAATACCAGCCATTTTTTTTGATCGCTGATCTTGACGATGGTATTTCGGATTCTTTGCACTTCATTAAAAAAATAACTTTCTCCTTTCACCAAATTGTCGACTACGTTGATATTGCTGAGAATGCCATCGAAGAGGCTGACCCGCATGTAGCTGGCCGGTACAGCCATTCCCAGATGGGCGAGAAAAAGAGCCGCACCCACGGATTTAATGAATGTGCTTTTCCCCGCCATATTGGCCCCGGTTAAAAAAAAGAAATTAGTTTTTGGATCCATCTGCACGTCATAAGAAACAGCATCCGGCAGAAGCAAATGATGCAGAGCGTTCATTTCAATGAAGGGGGAATCTGAATCCAGGAATTCTGGCATTACCAGGTTAAATTCCCTGCCGGCTACGGCCATGGAATACCAGGCATCCAGTTTACCATAAATTTCTATGAGGGAAATGGCAGACTGTTTGAAATGATTCCGGATGAAATTACCATATTCAACCACTTCTGCGGGCTGAAGTTTATCACCTGATTTTTTTTCTGCAAGGGCATGCATTAGCGGCGACACCAATAACCTGTCAGCCCGTTCAAGAAGAGCGTTCAACATCGGCGGGCAGGATTCTTTTTTCCCGATGGCAATGATGGAAAGAATTCCACGAATAAAATCTGCGAAATGAGAAATGGAATAACGGGTCAGGGAATAGTCCGGGGCATGCAGTAACTGGTACATCCGGGCACTGACCGGGTCATGAGAGGCAGGAATTTTATCAAGCGGTGTTTCATAGAATCTTTCCATCACCATTACGGTTCCGTTGGTGATGGAAGGCCCCCATTCATTCTGATATTTTAAAATGATTCCGAGTATATCCTGGGTTTGTCGGATAATTCTCAGATCGCTGAACGGATGGTTAAAAAATTCCAGCAGCTGGATTCTGCCGCCCACCGTCCGGGTACGGTCCAGCTTGCTAAAGATGGATGAATCGTCCGTGGTCTGAAAAATAGACAGATCTGAATACGTCGTATTGTCAAGTTGCATAATGGAAGAATAGCTGCTTATCGTTTGAATCCCAATCGTTTTCCCATCTGTGATTCATCGAACCTTTTATTTCCATAAACCAGGTGACCATTGATAAAAGTATTTATGATGGTTGCAGGGAATTTCATCCCCTCCAGGGGGCTCCAACCGCATTTATAAAGGATATTACGGGCATGTACATCCGAACTACGATCCAGATCTACCATCACAAGGTCAGCAAAATATCCTTCGCGTATAAAGCCACGCTCACGGATCTGAAAACATTCTGCAACTGCATGAGACATTTTTTCCACCATTTTTTCCAGGGAAAGTTTACCCTGTTTCACATAGTACAACATCAACAGGAGCGAATGTTGAACCAATGGAAGGCCGGCATGGCTATGCAGGTAGTCTCCGGCATTACCGGCAATCGGCTCAAGCGCCCCGGCTGAATTCCGGAAAAATCCCTTTTCCTCCAGGGTATGTGGTGCATGATCCGTAGCTATCAGGTCCAGGCGGTTATCCAGCAGAGCCTGCCAAAGTGCCTCCCTGTTCGACGGAGCCTTGATGGCCGGATTACATTTGATCTGGTTACCCAAACGGGCGTAGTCGTCGGCGCTGAAATGCAGATGGTGTACACATACTTCAGCGGTAATCCGTTTCTCAGAGAGGGGAACCATATTAGTAAAAAGGCTGAGTTCTTTTTCTGTGGAAAGATGAAAGATATGGAGCCGGGAACCGTGTTTTTTTGCGAATTGTACTGCTGTTAGAGAGGATTCAAAACAGGCGTCGGTCGACCGGATCAGGGGATGGTCGGCTGATGTGAGCTTGCGGTTTTGCGCGAGAAAGATTTCCATGTTCTCCCGGATAATCCGTTCAGATTCGCAATGGGTGGCAATCAACACTTCGCTCTCAGCAAATAGTTTATCCAGCGTCAGGTAATTGTCAACCAGAAGATTGCCGGTGGACGAACCCATGAAAATTTTGATTCCGCAGATTTCATTTTTCTTTTTATTGGTGAGCAGGGCTTCTGCTGCATTATCATTACTGGTGCCCATATAAAAAGAATAGTTTGCCAGGGAACTTTTGGAAGCGATGGTATATTTTTCCTCCAGCAGTTCCTGGGTAAACGCAGGCGGAAGGGTATTGGGCATTTCCATGAAAGAAGTGGTTCCGCCTGCTACTGCTGCCCGTGATTCGGTAAATATGGTAGCCTTGTGCGTTAGTCCCGGTTCACGAAAATGAACCTGGTCATCAATACAACCCGGCAATAAATGAAGATTTTCACCGTTGATTTCCTGAACCGGAAAGGATACTGATATATTGTTTGAAATTTTTTCAATCCGTTCATTTCTTATCAGCAGATCACTGTTGAAAATGCGGCCTTCGTTAACGATTGAAATATTCTTAATCAGGTAATTTTGCATATCTTGAATCGGAATAGTAACCACTTAATGATGCAATTTATTAAAACGGTTGCAAGGCATATTATAATTCTAATCCTGCCCTGCTTCGGCTTTTCGCAGTCCACTTATCTTCCGCAGGGGTCCCAATATGAACATTTTCTCGACCGGATCGGGATTAAAATGCAGACCAATCCGGATCTCAATATATTTACTGTTAAACCCATCAGTCGTAAGGTTGCCGTGGAGGTCACGGAAATGGCGGATTCTCTCAGCGGCGTTTACCCTGATGGGGACATCTTGCATCTTGGAAAAACTGATCAGACCAATGCACACAGTCTGCTGATGAATAACAGCGAATGGGTTAGTGGGAGCCAGGAATCTTTTTTAAGCAAACACCCCATATTAAAAAGCATATATAAAACCCAGGCGAATTTTTTCGAAGTAAATGAAAAAGATTTTTTTCTTGCAATCAATCCCGTTCTCCAATTTCAATATTCAAATCAAACGGGTAACAATGAGCAGGTATACCTGAATTCCAAAGGCCTCACTTTTCGAGGCAAGATTGCCAATCATGTGGGGTTCTCAAGTTATATCACCGATAATCAGGAAAGGGGGCCGGATTATTTTACGCAAAGGGTATACGGAACCGCCGGATACCCGGCTGTTCCGGGAGTTGGTTATTTTAAAACCTTTAAATCTTCCACCTCGGCTTTTGACTACTGGGATGCGCGGGGTTCAATCGATTTTGACTTCTGGAAATATTTTACGCTTCAGTTCGGGTATGATAAAAATTTTATTGGAGACGGCTACCGGACACTTTTCTTAAGTGATTATGCTTCGCCATATTTGTTCCTCAAATTGGACCTGCGAATATGGAAATTAAATTATACGAATATCCTGATGGAACTGATCAGCCAGCATCATCCCGGGGATTACTATTATCCGAAGAAATACGCGGTGGTTCATCACCTGAGTGTTAATGCAACCAAGTGGCTGAATGTCGGGTTATACAGCAATATTGCTTTTGGCGGGGTCAACAATTTTGAATTTTCTTACCTGAACCCGGTGATTTTTTTACCGGCTGCACAACAGGAAAACGGCAGCCCGGATAAGACCACGGTCGGATTTGATATCAAAGCAAATATTGCTCATTCGGTTCAGCTTTACGGACAGCTGCTCTTCAATGAATTTGTATGGAACCAGATCACTCACTATTCAGATGGCTGGTGGGGAAACAAGCAGGGACTGCAGTTCGGCGTCAAGTATATTGATATGTTTAAGGTCAAGAATCTGGATTTACAGGCCGAGGTAAATGTTATGCGACCTTATACTTATTCTCACAATGATACGGTAGCAAACTGGTCACATTATAATCAGTCGCTGGCCCATCCTTTCGGGGCAAATTTTGTTGAACTGATTGGTATTATCCGGTATCAGCCCGCTTACCGCTGGAATATTGAATTGAAATGCATCTATAATAAACAGGGCCTTGATTCGGCCGGTGAGAATTTTGGAAGTAATGTTCTTCTCAACTACGAAACGCGTCCGCGGGAATATGGATTTTATGTAGGATCCGGAATTCCGGCTGTTGTTGTAAATACAACTGGTTACCTTTCTTATCAGTGGAAGGAAAATTTATTCCTGGAAGGAACCATCATGTACCGGACTTATACCGTTCATGATCCAACGTCCGGTACAACAAAAACCAGTTCCACTATGTACACCCTCGGCATTCGGGTGAATATGTTCCGGCGGCAGTACGATTATTAGCGTGGTAGTGTGGTAGTGTGGTAGTGAGTTTATTTCCTCACTACCACACTACCACACTACCATACTACCACACTCTCTATTTGCCTATCCTTCAAATATCAGCGAGAAAACGATCATCCGCGATTTGAGCTTGTCGATCGTATTTGAATAGATCAGGTTTGGATCCCTGTGATGTACGTTAATAATTCCGTTGCTGATCTTCAGTTCCGGGGAAAGAATAAATACCGGGAAAAAAAACTGGAAGCCTATTCCGGCTTCGATACTCCAGTCGTAGGGATTGAGTTTTACCAGGTCATCAGCTTTACGTGCCGTGGCGTTGGAAGAAAGATCGTATTGATAATTCACACCCCCCAGTATATAAAACCGGAAATTTTCCATCCGGTCCGAAAGGAATTTCACCTGCACAGGAAATCCAAGTAGAATGGACTCCACTTTTTTGGTGGCTGTTGTCTTTTCGCCGGATGGAAATGTCGTGCTATACGTCAGATTTTTATAAGAAAACATCAGCTGTGGGAAGACGATCCTGAATTCAAGATGGGGATTAATATTGAATGTATGCAAACCGGCGAGACCGAATCCACCTGTGTTTTCCGGGCTGACGGAAAGGATACTGTCACTTAAAAGCAGATTGGGATGCGGCGTAACCTGGAAGTGGGAAGTATTAAAGATGAGGGCAATACCCAGATGATAAAACTTGTCATCGTGATCGGGCAGGTTGATGTTATCCCTGAACTGGGCCCTCGACTGCATTGAAACTATCAGGATGCTA
The DNA here is from genome assembly GCA_963741345.1 of uncultured Bacteroidota bacterium. GTDB lineage: Bacteria > Bacteroidota > Bacteroidia > Chitinophagales > Chitinophagaceae > Puia. The sequence goes on along the minus strand of CAVUHS010000002.1, from coordinate 181,878 downwards.
AAGACCAACAGGCTCCGAAAATACCCTTTTTTGCGCTTCCGTAAAGAATTTGAACTCATAAGTAACAGTCAATCAATAACTTATAGTTTTAATGGTATGTGCAATTTACAAAGGGTAAACAAGTTGGGACCTATGATCAGGCTTTGAATCAAAATAACGACCAAAAACAGGAATAATTGCTGTTTGAACAGTTAATAACATTCCCTTGAGAATTCAGATTTACTTAGTTCCGCAATAGATCGTGCAGATTCCCAGACTCAGTTTTTTGAAATAAGTCTCCTTGAATCCGGTCTTTTTCAGGATCTCAATAAAAGCTTCTCCCTCTGGAAAAGCATTTACCGAGTCATTCAGGTATTTGTATGCATCGAGGCTGCCGGAAACCATTTTACCAATCCGCGGTGCAATCACCCGCAGATAAATTTTATATAATGGAAGAAAAAGACCTTTACCTGGTTTTGAAAATTCGAGGATTACGATTTTGCCACCGGGTTTGAGAATCCGGTACATTTCTGCCAATCCTCTTTCCAGATTTTGAAAATTGCGTACACCGAATGCCACCGAAACAGCAAAAAAAGAAGCATTTGAAAAAAAGATATTTTCTGCATCTCCTGTTTGCAGGTTAATCTTATTCGTCAGTCCGAGTTTTGAAATTTTCTTTCTGCCCTGTTCCAGCATGCCTTCAGATATATCTATGCCGATCACTTTATCAGGTGATAATAATTTAACGAGCATCACGGGCATATCTGCGGTGCCCGTAGCTACGTCCAGGATGGTTTTTGGTTTCAGAGTATTTAGTTCGGTAATTGCTTTCTTTCGCCAGCCTCTGTCTATACCCCCGCTGAGAAAACGGTTTAGGAAATCATAGCGAAATGCAATTTTATTAAACATCTCAGCCACCTGCTCCTTCTTGGAAACAGTGGAGTCTTTAAAGGGGACGATATGATCGTGCTGGTAATCCGGCATGGCGGCAAAATTAACCCCTTCATACCAGCTAATTCAAAAAAAACCGCAGCAAATTTCTTCGCTACGGTTTTTCCAGGCGTAAATAAATTATGGTTGATCCCACCAGAGGTGGTCAGTCAATTCAATTTACAAGGAGGTCAAACTCAGCCTCAAAACCATCCTTGCTGTTGGTATAATATATGAACCAGTCGCTTTGGTGTTTCCTAATTAATGAAAAACAAAAAGCAGCCGGACAATTTTTTAAGGCATTGACACAGGTCAACAAAATCGCAGATTGAAATACTACCTTGCAGTATGGAGATACGATCCGCGAAATATGTCATTAGCAGCCCTTCTTATCAATCCTGCCCTGTGACTGACCTGCCTGAATACGCTTTCATAGGAAGAAGCAATGTAGGGAAGTCTTCACTCATTAATATGCTTACAGATATTGATAGGCTTGCCAAAACTTCCGCCGCTCCCGGCAAGACACAACTCATCAATCATTTTACCATTGAAAGTATAGATGAAAAAAGAGTGGTTTCCAAATGGTGGCTGGTGGATCTGCCCGGCTATGGTTTTGCCAAGGTTTCCATATCACAGCGAAAGAAATGGGAGACGATGATCGAGGATTTTCTTAAAAAGAGGGAAACACTGGCCCATGTGTTTTTGTTAGTCGACAGCCGCCATGAACCACAGAAACTGGATCTGGATTTTGTAAATAAACTCGGGAAGTGGGAAATCCCCTTTACCCTGGTATTTACTAAATCTGATAAAGAAAATCAGCGAACAGTGGCATCGAATGTCAAGGGTTTTCTTGAGGATATGCGTGCAACCTGGCAATTCCTGCCCCGTCATTTTGTAACCAGTGCAGAAAAGAAATTGGGTCGGGGTGAAATACTCCGGTTAATCAGTGAGATGAATGAAGATTGGAAGAAAACGGCTCCCTGATTAGTTCACCACTTTGTTTGCGCAACTGCTGCTTGCAAACGCTTCGGGTTTGGCCTTAAAGGCAAAGCCCATACCCAGAATATATCCCATGGCTTCCTTCAGTGCATCGTTACTTTTGAAATGCGGATTGGTATTTATATCTGCATGAACTTCCATATCCACATCGTAAAGTGTGAATAAAGGACAAAGTTCATACGCGATTTCAATACTTTTTGCCACTTCCACCAGCATTCGTTCCTTGATGCTGTAACGTGTTTTTGTTTTTTCATTGTGAATGAACATGAATCCGCCATGGCCTTCACGTAAAAAAACAATCACGGTAGCAAATTCGGTCTCCGCCCCCTTTACCTGGGAATCGGTTCCAATACAGACTTTGAGATGAAATCCATTTTTTGTTTCACGCCGGATGGCGTTTTCAACTTCGCGGGCAATTGGTAATTCAATAAGGTCGCCATTAAATTTTCGCCATAGCATATGGAAATAGGTTTTTCGAATTTAGCGAAAAAACATGTCAGCAAAAAAAATATATGTTATTAATGAATTATCTTCTGTGAACCGGTACCGAATTCGCCGGCCCACTGGAGCACCAACACCCCCGAAGAGGCAGGATTGGTACGGATTTCATTAAACCCCGGTTTTAGCATGCCCTGCGTGAGTAAGCGCCCGCTGATATCAAACAGACTGAATGTATAGTCGCCTGTACTGATGAGTGAAATATAACTGCGATCCTGTCTTTCAATTTTTACAGCATTATCCGGGGATATGTTCCCGTTTGTTGTTTTCCGGTATCCGATATAGTTAGGTGCTCCTGCAATCGCAGCGGTATCACTTTGGATATACCTGGATCCGGTTGAAGGATGACCATCTTTCCACACGGCCTGTTTATAAAAAGGGATGCCCATCAGGGGTGCCTGATTGGAGAATATATTGCTTTCTCCCCCACTCAGTTCCGTAATCATGGCTCCGTATGAGTCGTAGACGCTCTGGTGCTGCAGACCAAGTGTATGTCCGATCTGATGTGTAGCGGCGGCAGCGATAAAGGATGGATTGTCAGTCAGGGAATTCATAAATACAAAGGCGGGTGTATCATCGCCCCAGACAAATGAGCCGATTGCTGAAACGCCAGTGGCTGGTCCCCACCAGCTTCCATCAGGTGTGATGATGATTCGCATACGCTGGTGAACCGGCGCGCGTTCATATACCTCAGGATCGGTAGTAATGTTCAGGTTGAATAGCTTGAAATGATCCGCAATAATTTTATAGATCCATGTGATCGATGCGGGACCCAGACCGGAAGGTGCGGCGGTGATTTTACCCTGTTCGTTCCAAATGGTCCCTTCCACTTCGGCGCCGTCAAAATCTAAGTATACGGTGGCGGATGCCGGAGAATAGCTGTTAAGCAAAGGCACCTGGGCAGAAGCATCCGAATGCATTATGCCGTTTATGAATAAGATAGTATATATAAAATATTTTCTCATTCGGATACCAGGAATCTTTGTTGAGTTTCAATAAAATAATAATGCCCGTCTTTCTCTACCAGTATCATACCTTCCTGTTCGTGCAATTTGAGCAGATGTCCGGTATAAAATGTATTTCCTTTTGCGTCCTTGTAACGCGTGATTGTCAGCATGCCACCCGGACGGCTATCCACTTTTATCAGTAAAGATGTTACGGAATTGCTATGCTCAGATTTATTCTGGAGATTCCCATCCAGCCGGAACCCTGTAGCCATCTCAACAGAAATATGACCAGATGCCTGGAACAAAGATTCCAGAGCGTGGTTTTTTACTTCGATTTTATTGGAATATGGCAGATCGGTTGGTGAATCCTTTTGTTGGGCTGACAGTAAGAGGCTGAACAGCATACTTACGCTACATAAAATAGTTTTCGGGGTAATCATCGGATTGGGGAGCAAACTTTGGATCGTTTGCTATGATTAAAACGAATTTATTGCCGGGGAATTGTTCCCAGTTTGGGAAAGAAAGGCAAGTATGAGAGTATGAGAGTGTGGGAGTATGAGAGTGTTTTCGTCTTTGTTAAAATATAATAAGAGCTCTTGCTATAAACAATTTCCACCCCCATACTCCCATACTTGCTAGTACTGTCCCGTAGATAACAACACCAGTGTACAGGCTTCCATGGTCTTTATACCCTTGTCAAGAAGGATTTTCTCCAATTCCGGATTTTCCGCACCGGGATTGAAGATGACCCGCCGCGGATGCTGCGCTACGATATAATCATAATAACTCTTCTGATTTTCCGTATTCAGATACACTGTAATTGTGTCGAGGTCTGGAACGGATGGCGGAGTTGTCTGAATGACAACATCTGCGGCCATGGATGCTTTTTTCCCAATAGCCACTACCGGATGATGATGCTCACGCAATTTATTTATTGCCAGAAAACTGTACCGGGCCGGGTTTGGAGATGCACCGAGAACCATGGTTTTTTTGACAGGCATGTTATGATAACAATATGGCGAAGGGAAAGTTTAAAATTACTGAGACTCAAGCCGGAAATTCAAGGGCTGAATCTTATACGAATTAACCGGTACCCCATCTGTTTGAGCGGGATCCCATCTCCCCGAATTTTTAATAATCCTGATCGTTTCCTGGTCGAGAGAGTATTCCACTGATTTTTGAATGTACGGATCAGAAACATTGCCCTCTTTGTCTACCATGAAACAGATTCTTACCTGGCCCTGGATTTCTTTATTTACCGCTCTTTCTGGATAGTTGAGATTTTTTGAAAGGTATCGTTGCCATTGTTCGATTCCTCCGGGAAATTCAGATTCCTTCTCGCCTGCCGTATCGGATTTTTTATTCTTCCCGCCTTCAGCCAGCAGATCAACTGATTTCACCAGACTGTCGTTCAGGTAGTCCGATTGCCATACAAAAACGATGCTGTCTTTTGAATACGTTCTTAGTTTGTAAAAACTCCCATTTTTTTTACCATGGTCATAGATACCTGTTGAATCCAGATTGCCCTTGGTATTGTAGATACAGAATCTCCCATTCTTAATGGTTCCGTCGTGATCAGCATAGGTTGTGGACTTAACAAGAGGTCCCCAGGTATAATAATAATCCCATTGCCAATTGGCACTATCCATTTTATGTATCCATAAAATATATTTGGAGGAATCCAGCACAGTTTGGTTCATTTTCGAATCCAGGGCATAAAACTGATTCTTATCCTGGGCGCTGACAGTTGAAAAGGATATCGTAAAAAAAATTAGAAGAATTCGTTTCATGCAACAATATAAAAATTTCTTCCGAAGTTTTTGCCCTAAATGTATTTCCGGCTTCACGACAGCTGGTACTATATTAATTGATGCTGGCCATATTGGCTTGATGAAGCCTGATTAAAATTTCTCTCCATGCGTCTGACGGATCAGGGCAGCTACCAAAAAAGGGAAGGGTTTCGTGACGCGGATCAGGAAGGTTGACAAGAATGGATTTCCGAAAAAGCGTTGGATGAAACGACCGGTTTTAAGTCGGCCGGCAAACTGACGGTTCCAGTTTTTCAAATACGAATTTTCCATTTGTTCCCGGGAAATCTGATTGTCCATGAAATGATTAATCGATTCGGCTGCAATTTTAGATCCATGAAGAGCCATGCTCATGCCATTACCGCAAAGGGGGGTAATCATGCCCGCTGCATCACCGATGCACAGCACATGATTTTCTACCTGGGTTTTTTTAGAAAAGGAGATCTGCGAAATCGTCAGCGGTTCTTCATATAAAATGACTGCTTCGTCCAGTATCTTCCGGAGCGCGGGATTACGCTTCAGGATTTTTTCCTCCATCGCATGGATCGACTGGCCATTATCTTTAAGGTTTTCAGATTTGGTGAGATAACATAAACAATAGCGGTCCTCTTCAATTTTAGAAATTCCGCAATAGCCACCTGCGAAATTATGCAGCGAAATCTGATCTGCCGGCAGATCGGTTCTTACATGATATTTTACTCCCACATAGTTGCTGTTTTCTTCGCGCTGCAGAAATCGTCGTTTCCATTTTACATCGAGATTACTTTTCTTCCCATAACAGGCACAGGCCACAGTGGCAGTGAAAAGACCGGCGCTGGTTTCAATCCTGTGAAATCCTTCTTCAAAATGGATATCAAATACCTTGGTGTTTTCGAAAATAATCACTCCTTTTGACCGGGCAATTTCCGCCAGCGCTGCATCCAGTTTGAACCGGCTGATACCAAAGCCGCCGAGTGGCAGTCGGGCATGAATCAACTCCCCGTTCGGCGCTGTAATATTTAATTTATGAATTTTGGGTAATGCCCAATTTTCCAGAGGAAGACCCAGCCGAATCAGGAAATCCCAACTTTCCATACTAATGTACTCACCACACACTTTGTGAAAAGGATACATTTCCTTTTCGAATAGACATACTTCCCAACCCTTGTTCGCAAGTAAAATGGAAAGAGAAATTCCGGCAAGTCCGCCACCGGTTATAGCAATATCATATTTTCGTTTTGTCATCAGAAATTGAAATATACTATCATAATTGGCAGATTATTTATGACGAACGATTATCAGCCAGCGAAAAGCCCATTTCCATTGAATAGTATAATGTTGAATGCCTGCTTTTCGCATGAGATCTTCCAGCTCTTTTTTTTTGAAACCACGTAAAACTGATAAGGGTGCGTCATGCTTCACCAGGTAAGATCGCGAAAACAGAAATGTTAATAGACGGATGGAATGAAAAGCGATCGAATGCCGGTGAAGATCATTGATAAAAAAACCATCCTGTGTATTGTTATACATCCAACGGAACATTTCAACGAGCTCGGCTTCTTTAAAATGGTGACAAAACAATGAACAGAAAATAATGTCGGGCTTTATTGTAAATTCGACTTCTTTGTAATCGCTGACCAGGAAATGTATATTGGATTCCCATTTTAATCCTTCTGCTACGCCGATACAGTCAGGGTTAATATCTATACCGGTAAATGAAGATGTAATTTCTTTGCCGGTTAATTTTTTTTCGATGGCCTTCAGATTGTCTCCTCCGCCGCATCCAATTTCACAGACATGTATGCTTTTTTTATTTTTCAGCAGACTGAAAAATCCGTCTCTTGTGATGGCGTGTCCCCCAAGACGCCGATTAATGATCTCCAGCTCATAAAGATTCCTTTGTATGTCCGCAGCCGGTATATTGGGCGCATCAAGCAATTCAAGACGAAGAGAGCGAACGGAGAAATCCATATTTATTTTAAAAGGACTAAATGGTCAGCTAAAATGCAAACAGGATGTTAGAACAACCGCAGGCCTGCATCATATTTGTAAAAAATCAGGTGTCCGTACCGACAATAAAGGTTTCCATTGTCAGTCCCGGACCAAAGGCAGCGCCTAATACCCGTTGCTTTCCCGATTTATCCAGGCCGGATAATATATCTTTCAGCACAAATAAGATTGTCGGAGAAGACATGTTTCCATAATCCTTTAGCACTTTATAAGAAGCATCCAGTTTTTCTTTTGGAAGAGAAAGACTTTTTTCAATGGCTTCCAGAATCTTTCTTCCACCGGGGTGTATGGACCAATGGGTAATCTCGTCGCGCGAAATATTATTTTTTAAGAGTGCCTGGCTAACCAGTTTTTCAAAATCTTCCTCTATTAGTGAAGGAACATAGCCGCTCAGTGTCATGGCAAATCCTGTAGAAGATAATTCCCAGGACATATCCTGTTTCCCCCTGGGCATGACTTCTCCATAAAAACCAATCAGGGGAAACCCGCCCGTTTTATCATCATTGCCCGTCACGAGTACAGCTGCCGAACCATCGCCGAAGAGCAAACTGGAAGTAATATTGTCGGTGGAGGCTAGCTGCTGAAAATGTAGTGTGCACAGTTCTGTACATACGATCAGAATCCTGGCCGAAGGATCTGAGTGACAAAGCGAATCCGCGAGTTTCAGTGCATGAATAGCCGCGTAACAACCCATAAAGTTGACAGAAGTTCTGAATATATTTTTTGGAAGTTGTAATAATTCCATCAATTGCAGGTCCAGCCCAGGGGCACTCATTCCGGTGCAGGTTACCGTGATCAGGTGGGTAATATCCTGAACGTCCATCTGTTTGTCGAGACAGTTCTGGATAGCAGTGGCAGATAATCCAGCGGCATGACGGTTAAAAACTTTCATCCTTTTTTCAAGGGAGGGAAATGGTTCCAGGTTTTCTGAAGGTGGATAAAAAGTCCAGTCGGCAGGTTCCCGGCTATAGTCTGATAAGACAGAATAACGGCTTGTAATGCCGCTCTGATGATAAAGGTATTTCAGTGTTCTCCTTTCCTTTTCATTGAATGCATAAATGCGGCTCATGAAATGAAGGATCTCACTCTGTTCATGTTTGAATTGAGGAACGGCCGTGCCAATAGATTTAATCTGTGCCAAGCTATTATTTTAGTTTGTTAACCGGTACTGCATAAGAAATACAAGAATAAAGCCAATGCTGATAAGACTTGAAGCAATTATATTCATACGCATCGTATGATTGAAATCTGCCCTGGATGGATCCCGCCATACCTGCACCGCCCATAATATAAAGTATACGAGGATCGGGAGCATGCAGGTTGTCAAAAGCAATAATTCTTTTATTTCCAGGGATGTCAGGAAAAAATACGAAAGCACGAGAAAGGCAATACTGTATATGATCCCGCAAAATATAAATGTACCCCGTTTACCCAGGAGGGCACTTAACGTTCTGATACCGTCTCTGGCGTCCGCTTCATGCTGGTAGATTTGCGTGAGTGGATAAAATCCTCCAATCAGAAGTGATGCAGAAATCATACCCAGCACAGGTACGCGCAAAGATAATTGGGGGTTGGTTCCATGATAAACCATAAAAAAAACGAGAGCACCCTGACATATTACTACGGTCAGGTAACCAGTGATCGGATATTTTTTTATACGGATGGATCTTGCACTGTAGGCCCGGGATGCCAGTATATAAATTGCAGCTGCGATGGCAAAATAGACACTGATAAAAAATCCCAGCGCGACGGCCAGTCCGTCCATGATGAGACTCGCATAAAGCAGTTGACGGGTGGGCGGGAGGGGTGTTTTTAGTCCGCCAATGCTTCCTTCATCCTGATCCATATAACTGTTGAATCCGTTGCTGGAAGGATATATTAAAACATGTATGATAAAAAAAATAGCCAGGGCCCTGACCGGCTCCGGCCTGACTACCTGGCTTAACGCAAACCAGTAGACGGGCATAAGAAAGAAAGAAAAATGAAACCGGAGTAACTGAATCGTGGATCGTTGAATCATTTTCTTTCAACATTAAGAATGGGGAAGAAGGTAAGGAACTTAGCTGAATTACTTTCTTCGTTAACTAAGTGTTTACTCTTAGTAATAGATAATTCTTCCCGAACTGGGAATATTACAGACTTTTAAAAATTTGAATCACAACGCTTTGTGGTATGGTATGGATTTCGCATCCAATGGTATGAACAGAAGCCATAAAAATCAGGAACGATTGGGGCAATATCCCGGCAAATGTGTTCCTCTATCAATATTTTAACTTGGACGGTCATTAGACAAGCATTCGCAGGGGCTCCTCAAGGAGCCCTTTTAGCGTTTGCAGAAATGCGGCGCCGGTGGCTCCATCTACTACGCGATGATCGCAACTCATTGTTAATTTCATCACATTACCAGGCACCACAGCTCCGTTTTTGACAACAGGAATTTGCTGAATGGAACTAATCGCCAGAATACAGGAATCGGGCGGATTGATTATTGCAGTGAATTCGTCAATTCCAAACATACCGAGGTTGGAAATGGTAAATGTGCTTCCTTCCCAGTCAGCGGGTTGTAATTTTTTATTTTTTGCCCGTATGGCAAAGTCTTTTACTTCGACGGAAATTTGTGATAGGGATTTACTGTCTGCGAACCGTACTACAGGAACCAATAGTCCATCCTCTACTGCTACCGCAACACCGATATTTACATGATGATTTACTCTGATTTTATCACCCAGCCAGCTGCTGTTCACGGCAGGATGTTTTTTCAACGCCAGGGCTGTTGCCTTCAGGACAAAATCGTTAAATGATATTTTGACCGGGGATGTTTCATTTATTTTTCCACGGCTTGCCACAGCCTGGTCCATATCCACGGTAATGGTAAGGTAAAAATGTGGTGCGGTGAATTTACTTTCTGCCAGTCTCTTGGCAATTACTTTGCGCATTTGAGAAACAGGCACTTCATCAAAACTTACCTGGCCGACCGGAGCAGAAGGAATAGCTGCAGCCTGCTGTGCCTGGGTTATAGGTACGGAAGCAGCCGGTGAATATTCAGCCACATCTTTTTTAATAATTCTTCCAAAATCTCCGCTTCCATGCAACTTCGAAAGATCAATGCCTTTTTCTGAAGCGAGTTTCTTGGCGAGAGGCGAAGCCTTTATACGGCCATCACCATTCATGGAATGGGATTCTGCGGCTCCAGGAGTTTGTGCAGATTTAGAAGCTGTTGGTTCGGCAGCTTTTTCCTGACTGGGGACGGGCGCAGTTCCCTTGTTTTTTGAAGCTTCCACAATTTGCTGTACGTTCACTTTACCTTCTTCACCGATGATCGCCAGCAAGTCATTCACCGCAATCTTTTGTCCTTTTTCAGCGCCGGTAAATAATAATTTGCCTTCCTTATAACTTTCCAGTTCCATAGTGGCTTTATCGGTTTCGATATCCGCGAGGATATCGCCCTTTTTAACCATGTCACCAACTTTTTTATGCCAGGCAGCGATCACACCTTCCGTCATGGTATCACTAAGCCGCGGCATGAGAATTACTTCCTGCATAGCTGAGAGGTCAAGCGCGGGTGCTGTGGCAGCAGATGGTTTGGATGATGTTTCCTCTTTGGCGGCCGGCGCGGTTGCCGGAGCCGGTGCCGGAGCGGATGCAGCTGTCGTTGCAGCAGTGCCGCCACCCTTTACCAGTGTGCTGATATCTTCTCCCGGCTTACCAATGATGGCCAGTAAATCATTGACCTGAATTTTGCCACCCTTCTCTGTGCCTGTAAATAGTAACGTGCCGTCTTTATAACTTTCCAGATCCATGGTTGCTTTATCGGTCTCCACTTCGGCAAGCAGGTCGCCTTTTTTTACATTATCACCTACTTTTTTATGCCAGGCAGCGATCACACCTTCCGTCATGGTATCACTGAGCCGGGGCATTAAAATAACTTCAGCCATAATACTGGATAATTTTAAATTTTGGAACTTCGAAATTAAGGCAAAAACGTGAAACGAAGGGGGCGCTGACCAGATCAGGCGCTTTGAAGTACAGGAATTTCTTTCACATTGCCTGTCCGCTTAAGCACACCCCAGTATTGCAATTCACCTTTTATGGCCCTTCTGAACGATTTGAATAAGACATACCACATGAGCCAGCGCCAAACCAGGCGTTGGGGAATCAGCCAAACAAGTTTGGCCAGGTTTTCCTTCTCAAAGCTGAATGCCAGGATGGCTACACCCAGGTCAACCAACATAAATACCAGGTAATAGGTTCCGATCCGGGCGGCATTCCCCGTCAACAGCCCGACCAGCATGAAAAAATCTGCCAGCGGGATGATGGAAGGTATGATGTATTGAAAGAGGAGGATATTCGGTAAAGCGATCCAGCCAAGAGCTTTATTCCTTGTGCTGAAAAGCATATCCCTGTTTTTCCAGAAAGTCTGCATGACGCCAAAACTCCAGCGAAACCTTTGTTTGATGAACATTTTGATGGTCTCAGGCGCTTCTGTCATGGCAATGGCGCTGTTTTCATTTTCGATGATATAATTGCAGCGAAGCATTCGGATCGTGACATCACAATCTTCAGCCAGCGTGTCTATGGTAAATCCACCTGCTTCTTCCAGTGCAGCCTTTCTAAAGGCACCAATGGCACCGGGAACCACGGTAATAGCATTGACATATGCGAATGCCTTCCGGTCAAAATTCTGACTGCTGATATATTCTATAGACTGCCAGCGGGTGAGGAGATTAACGGTATTACCCACCTTTACATTTCCGGCGACTGCTCCGACTTTTTTTCCGTTGTGATGCTGAACATTGCCGAAATGCATCATTAGTTTTGAAACGGCATCAGGAAGCAATTTGGTGTCCGCGTCAATACAGATCACAAACTCAGCCTCCGATTGCTGAATTCCGAAATTGAGTGCAGAAGCCTTACCCCCATTGAGTTTGGTATATACGCGTACGTTGTCATATCCTTCAAATGCTTTCCTGACTTTGTTGTAAGTATCGTCCCTGCTTCCATCATCAATAAAGAGAATTTCAAAGCGCGGATAGTCTGTTTTTAGTAAATTTTCAATCGAACTGACTGCATTCACCTCTTCGTTAAATGCCGGAACAATGATGCTTACCAAAGGCGCCCCGGTTCCGTTTGGCTTCCAGAAGGGTTTTAATGCGAACGCCTTTTCCCAGCGATGCTGTTTGCTGGCTATGACCGCCATGAAAAGTATTCGCATGAGTGAAAGAATAATAAATACAATGAATACAGATGTAAGGAGATGACTGCCCAGGTAAGCAGACATGGCCAGTAAATAATTTAATTGCAGCAGGTAATATCCGCTGCCCTTCGGGACAGAGGGCATAAGGTCTTCCTTTTTCTTTCCCAGCAGGTCAGCAATAGTAGTAAACTGATAACCTCTTTCTTTGAAGTAATGTATAATTCGGGGAAGCGCATCCACTGTGGCCTGGCGGCTATCTCCTCCGGCGTCATGCAAAAGAATAATATTTCCACTCAGATTTTGATTGGTCATACTTTGTTTTCGCGCAATAACCCTTGCAACGATTGAATCTGCCGATGTTCCGGGTTCCCAATCCAGTGGATCTATGGACTCGCCGATATCCAGATAATTTTTTTCCCGGGCAATGGCGACAGGAATCAGTTCTTCCGCCTTCTGGGGTTCGAAGTCTGCATTGAAGGGTGCGCGGAATAATACAGTGGAATGTCCAGTAATACATTCTATCAATAAACGCGTAGCATCCATTTCTATAACCGCCCTCTTCTTACTTACTTTGGCGATATTTGGGTGGGTGAAAGTGTGGTTGCCGATTTCGTGTCCCTCCCTGTAAATTCTTTTTACAATCGGTATATTATTCTCTGCATTGATACCAACCAGGAAAAAAGCAGCCGGAACATTTTCTCTGCTGAGTATGTCCAGAATTTGTGTAGTATAAACCGGATCAGGACCATCATCGAAAGTGAGCACCAATTTTTTCTTGTCGCGGGTTCCATATTTTTTTGCCAGCCATTTTGATGGAAGGTCAACATAGACTTCTTCACTGATCAGCAGTTCGGTTGTGTCCAGTTCCGGAGCAATTTTCCCGCTTGTTGGTCCCCCGATCACATCGAGCACTTCGCCCTCACCGGAATAAGCGGGGGTTTCATCAAGGCTCATGGTTTTTACAGTAGTAAATAAATGAAAATCAAAATTCTTCAGACTGTCCTTACTCATATCATGATCATAAAAATCCCACATGCGCGTGTCTTCATTCCCCAGGCGCCAGAGTGCAACCCCGCCAAGGCCCGATTCTTCGGCAAACCGCATAGAATTGAAAGTGGTGGCTGCATCGGTGAATTGCACTTTATGTGGTGCGCCGTCGTCACCGTCATAAGTGAAATGAAGATTATAGGAGTCGTTATCAAAAACGATTTTACCGTCATAACTGTGAGCCAGTGTGAGTGCATCCTGATAACTGATCGGGGCTACGGATACAACTTTTTCATTTTCATCCAGCTTCCAGTCATAACCAAAGCCGGCAACCGCAAGTATAAGTTTGTCTGCCGGGATTTTTTTGATTGATTCATCCACGGCACCCTCAATCCATTTCTGATGGCAAATCGGCCCCGGCCCGGTGCCATCTGAAAACTGATCATATGCCATGAGGATAACATAGTCGTTGAATTGGGAAAGTTCTTTAAAATTATAGTCGTTATTGAACGGTTCCACATCCTGTGAAACGAGCAGACCCTTTGCATGCATTTTCTCATAAAGGGATTTCTGGAACTGAACCAGCACCTCATTCTTTTTTTCCTGGAGGTCCTCAAAATCGATATTGATTCCATCCAGTTTATATAGACTGGTATATTTTATGATGTCATCGATGAGTCGTTCTCTTTTTTCAGGACTGTTAAGTATCCTGTGAACCACATCACCCCGGAAAATTCCTTTTAGATTGTTGGTGAGCAAGGGCATTACCTTTACACCGGATTTGGCCATCACATCCAGAGCTTTTTGGTCGATCTGCACGATGAGGGTATCCGCATCCGGGTTAAGGAAAAACCATTCCGGCAATACCATATTCAAACGGGAAATATTCTGTTCCAGGGAAACAAAGGAAGACGGGGACCAGTTTACATAGAATCCTGCACGTACACCTGTAGAAAACTTTTTAAAGGAATAAAAACTGGAGTCCGCCTGTACGATGATCCCGTTTTTTTTCTTAAATCTCTTGGGAATCGGATAGCCACCGGCTTTATAGGCCACTTTTTCATTGATGTATTTCCGGAATCCACCGTATTGTTTGCCAATTTTGCTTTTATTAAAAAGCCAGCTGGAACTGTCCAGCAATGCGTCTTTTTCCTGTGTGCCGATCATATTCGGAAGAGAGGGTGTGTAAACGCGGGTTAATGTTATGATGATGGTAACAACTGCCAGCACAACAAAGAGAGCAATCAGCCGGCTGCTCCACACAAAACGTGACCAGCGGGATGAAGAGCTGGTTTGAAAAATCTGGGTCGTAGAGTTTCCTGCCATAAGAATATGCAAAGATCCTGCGAATCAACGGCTAAGCAAAATCAGGGTGGTCAAATTAGAGGATTTTTAGCATTTGAATGTAAATGATATGTTATTGGTTGAAACCGGTGCAAGCAGGATAGTTTGAGTCGGTTGATGGTTAATCTTTAGACACCTTCCTTAATAGTCCAGTTCCAGTTTGAGCTTGTCTTTTAGCTCCTTTACCAGGGGGTATATTTCTGCAATGTGCTGAAACTGCTCCCTTTTGCTCCATGTTTTTTCCGGTTGAACCTGTGAAGCTGTTTGTTCGCGAATAACTACAGAAAAGGAAATATTTTTATTGTGGAACTGTTCCTGCAGCAGATCGGACAGTTTTCTCTTTTCCTGCTCCACAAATCGTTGTTCCAGGTTATTATTTGTCAGGATTTCAAATCGATGTTCATCCAGGATGCGCAGTTCGGCACCTTCAAAACTCTGTGCAGCAGAATTCTTATTCTTTTTAAGATCAGCCGTAAACTTATTCCAGACTTCCATTAAAAGAATCAATTCCAGTGATTTCAGGGCTGTTGAAGCAGTTGCGGTTTTGCGGTTCACTACTTCCTGGCGAATTTTGGAAAGGGCACCGAAACTGGTGACGGGAACCAGATTTTGCTCTTCTATGATAAGTCGTGGGATCTGGGCTTGATCGTCAATCGGTTCATTAATTTTCTTAATCTTTTCTGCTGGCGGGGTGACTGGTTTCTTTTCTTTTATTTCAACCGGGGCGATTATTCTGTAGGCTACCGGTTTAACCCCTTCAGTTCCCTTTTTTTTATCGGCAAATTCCTGCGAGATATGGAGAGCCTGATTGAGGTATGCAAGTTTGATCAGGGCAAGTTCAACATGTAATCTTTTATTTTTGGCCGCCTTATAATGAAATTCAGATTCGCTGAGAACATTCAGGGCACTGATCAGCCAGGATCCATTCACACTCTTCGCCTCTTCGATATATCTTTGTTTGAAGTCTTCCACTACTTCTAGCAGGCGGGCCGCTTTTTCATCTTTGCATATTAGCAGGTTTCGAATGAATTCGGCAAATCCGCCCAATAATAAATCTCCTTCGAAGCCCTTGCGGTTAATTTCATCAAAAATCAACAGGGCCTCAGCCAGCTGTTGTTCCCGGATGGCTGCCAGTAACCTGAAGTAATAGCTGTCGTCCAGGATGTTGAGATTTTCAAGTGTATCAGTATAAGTTATTCTACCATCAGAAAAACTCACCAATTTGTCCATTATACTAAGCGCATCACGCATACAGCCTTCGCTTTTCTGAGCAATGATTTCCAGGCTGGATTTATCGGCTGGGATATTTTCTTTTTCACAGATTTCCACCAGGTGGTCAATAATATCCTGGTTAGTGATCCTTTTGAAATCGAATACCTGGCAGCGACTGAGGATAGTTGGCAGAATTTTGTGCTTCTCGGTTGTTGCAAGGATGAAAATCGCATATGGTGGTGGTTCTTCCAGCGTCTTCAAAAAAGCATTAAATGCTGAAGAACTGAGCATATGCACTTCATCAATAATATAGACCTTGTATTTTCCTGCCTGTGGTGCAAAGCGCACCTGGTCAACAAGAGAGCGGATATCATCTACCGAGTTATTGCTGGCGGCATCCAGTTCATGAATATTAAGTGAACTGCCTTCATTAAATGAAATACAGGAATGGCACACATTGCAGGCCTCGCCATCAGCAGCCGGATTTTCGCAGTTTATGGCTTTTGCAAGGATTCGGGCGCAGGTCGTTTTGCCCACTCCTCTGGGTCCACAGAATAGAAAGGCATGCGCCAGTTGTTTGTTGCGAATAGCATTTTTCAAAGTCGTTGTGATATGTGATTGTCCAACGACGGTTGAAAAAAGTTGCGGCCTGTATTTTCTGGCAGAAACGATGAATTTGTTCATATACCATGCCTCCGGGATCTTTACGTTGCAATAATAATGAAGTTTTAGAAGATGGGATGCCTTTTAAATTCCACCGTACGGTCGAAAATATAGCGGTAGGTTTTTAACTTTCTGCTCGGATAAGTGTCGGCCATGGTCCTTATCATATTGATCATTTTCGGATTGAAATCGCCGACCCATTGCATTTCATATTCCGTATATGGAAGGATAAGCACCATTTTACCGGTTTCTGCAATCATAAAAGCATCGATTCCCTTCCCCTGGTATTCCGGAATAATGCCGAATACCAGACCGGTAAATTTTTTATTCTTCTTTGTTTTCAACAGCCATAAAAATTTTAATTTATGAAAGAGTCCGAATTTGCCATTCAGGTATTTGAACCACTGGTTCAGATCCGGAATATTAACGAACATGGCAATCGGCTTTTCCTTGTGGTAAACAAACCATATCAGTCTTTCTTCCATGAATGGTTTCATCTGCTGAAACATGTGCTTCACCTGATCCAGCTTCAGTTGCTTCATGCCGCCATGTCCCGCCCAGGCTTTATTATATACCTCAGTAAAATAACCGGCGTATAGATCCAGTTTTTTAATACTTATATGTGCAGCCCGGTAAGCGGGATCAGCAGCCACCAGTTCATGCCGCTCCATTAATTTTTTACTGAATGGCTTTTTGGGATCCATACCAAAACAAATCTGCTCAAAAAACATCTTAAACCCATAATTTTCAAACAGATTCTGATAGTAAGGGGCATTGAAATTCATCCGGTACAATGGTTCATGGAATCCTTCGGTCACCAGCCCCCACCAGGTATCCCTTTCTCCAAAATTGATCGGTCCGTCCATCGCAGCCATTCCCCGTTGTATCAGCCAGTGTCTGGCTACGTCAAAAAGCATATCCGCCGCATCCTGGTTATTAATACAATCAAAAAAGCCGATTCCGCCTACTGGAAAATCATCACCTTTATTCTTATATCTCTTGTTTACAAAAGCCGCAATCCGGCCCAGTATGTGCCCCTCATCATCTTTTAGGATCCATCGGGCAGCCTCCCCCTGTCGAAAGGTTTTATTTTTTTTCGGGTCGAAAACCTGGTCGATATCCTTGTCCAGGGGCCTGATATAGCCCGGCACCCCACTCAGGATATCCACATTTGCCTGGATGAATTCCCGCGCACCCTGCCTGTCCTGAACCTGATATAACTGCATATATAAGTAGTTGACTGTGGTAAAAATACTTGGTTTTTCATTTCGTAAATCCGGGTCCGGACACTTACCTTTGCAGCCGATTTTAAAGTAACATTATTAAATACGCTATATGCCAAATGCAGGCAAGATTAAACAAATTATCGGTGCTGTTGTAGACGTTCAGTTTGAAGGCAAACTTCCTGAAATATACAATGCCCTGGAATTGAAAAATCCAAGCGGTGGGACCCTCGTCCTGGAAGTGCAACAGCACCTGGGAGAAGACAGTGTTCGTTGCATCGCCATGGACGGTACGGAAGGACTGATTCGCGGTACTGGAAGTGCTGGATACCGGCATTGCGATTTCTATGCCTGTTGGTGATGCGATCAAGGGCAGGCTATTTAATGTTACCGGTGATCCGATTGATGGTCTGCCTCCAGTATCCAAAGTCGGTGGCAGACCTATTCACAGTAAACCACCCGCATTTGAAAATCTCAGCGTAAGCACGGAGATTCTTATTTACGGGTATTAAAGTCATTGACCTGATTGAACCTTATGCAAAAGGAGGTAAAATTGGTCTTTTCGGTGGTGCGGGTGTCGGCAAAACAGTTTTGATCCAGGAACTAATTAATAATATTGCCAAGGCATATGCAGGGTGTATCCGTATTTGCCGGTGTGGGCGAACGTACCCGTGAAGGGAATGACCTGATGCGTGAAATGATTGAAGCCGGTATCATGAAATACGGCGACAATTTCAAACACAGCATGGAAAACGGAGGATGGGATCTTTCCAAAGTAGATATGAAAGAATTGTCTGAATCCAAGGCAACTTTTGTATTTGGACAGATGAATGAACCACCCGGAGCCCGTGCACGTGTGGCTCTGAGTGGATTGACCATCGCGGAATATTACCGTGATGGAGATGGAAAGGGACAGGGACGCGATATTTTATTTTTCGTTGATAATATCTTCCGTTTTACCCAGGCAGGATCCGAAGTATCTGCACTGCTGGGACGTATGCCTTCCGCGGTGGGTTACCAGCCAACACTGGCCACTGAAATGGGATTGATGCAGGAAAGAATCACATCTACCAAAAATGGTTCCATTACATCTGTTCAGGCGGTTTATGTACCTGCGGATGATCTGACTGATCCGGCGCCTGCAACAACTTTTGCGCACCTGGATGCTACAACGGTATTGGATCGTAAGATTGCGGATCTTGGTATTTATCCAGCTGTGAATCCCCTGGATTCCACATCGCGCATCCTGACACCAAAAATTGTGGGTGATGCACATTATGATTGTGCCAATCGTGTGAAACTGGTTTTGCAGCGTTATAAAGAATTGCAGGATATTATTGCCATCCTGGGTCTGGATGAATTGAGTGATGAAGATAAATTAACCGTATCCCGGGCACGTAAAGTGCAGCGTTTCCTTTCACAACCCTTCCATGTTGCGGAAGCCTTCACCGGTCTGAAAGGGGTACTTGGTACCAATTGAAGAAACCATTCGCGGATTTAATATGATTATGGATGGTGAAGTGGATGATTATCCGGAAGCAGCGTTTAACCTGGTGGGTACGATTGATGATGCGATTGAGAAAGGAAAGAAACTGATGGCACAGGCGCAGGGTTAGTATGGGAAATTCACAAATACATTATTCTGTGTCTGCCATATTACAAAGAACATGAACTTAGAAATACTTACTCCCGAGCGTAAATTCTTCAGCGACGAGGTCTACGGCGTTCAGCTTCCCGGTGTATCCGGATCCTTTGAAGTACTGGAAAAACATGCTGCCCTGGTAAGTGCCTTAAAGGGTGGACGGATCAAAGTTTTAAATGATAAAACCCATACCACTTTATTTGAAATACGAAGTGGATTTGTAGAAGTCTTTAATAACCGGGTAACGGTTTTGGTGGAAGGAGGAAGGCAATTTAATTGAGATATGATCATCGAAGTGCCTAATTCAACTGCGGGTCGATCGGGAAATTGATCATCATCAGGTAATTTCCGCCAAGATGCCGGATGGCATCCTTCCAGATTTCCTCTGTTTTTTTATGAAAAATTAGTTTTCTGTCCGCTGCTGCCGGAAGCCAGGATTTTTCTTTCAATTCATCTTCCAGTTGTCCGCCTGCCCAACCTGAATAACCAATATAAAAGCGGATTTTTGATGTCTTGAACTTTCCCTGCCCGGATAAGTTCCAATGCTTTTTCAAAATTCCCGCCCCAGTAAATGCCATCTATTACCTGGTACCCGCCTGTAATCAGGTCGGGATACTGGTGTAGGAAATGAATGGTATCTGTTTGCACCGGTCCGCCAAAATAAACGGGGATTTCCAGGTCATCTGCATTATTTACCAGATCTTTTAGGCTGTATTCGTAGGTTTTATTGAGCAGAAAGCCGAAACTTCCCTCACTTTGATGTTCGCAAAGGAAAATGACCGATCTTTTAAAATTGGGATCTTTCAGAAACGGGTCAGCGATCAGCAAGATACCAGCCGCAGGACTGTCCATATTGTAATTTAACTAATCTGAAGGATAATTGTTTAATAAATTTGCCCGCTGATTAAAGACATACTTGATTCTCATTTAGTTTAAATACCTGGTTTTTGAAGAAAAATTTTACAATCATTTTTATCCTGATCAGTCTTTCCCTGGTGGGTATTATTTATATCCAGTGGAACTGGATTACCACCATGGTGGAAAACAAAGAAGAGGAACTGCATCATAAACTGGTGGATGTTACATCAGATGTTGCCCGTGAACTTATTGAATATAAACAGACGGCTCTTTCGGGTAGTCAGTTGCTTCACTCCCCACAGGGTTTTGGATTCAGACCTTCAGAACAGTTTATGCAGGAACTGATGCGTCCACCACTCATCTCCCAACAATTTAGTTATCAGGAAATGTCAGACCTTACTGCGGAAAGCATTTATTTATCGCGGATTAAAAGACACGAAATTTGAATTTTGTATTTTTTCGAAGGCGATCAATTCTTCAATTTTTTCAAATACCTATGAATTAAAATCAGCCAATTATTATTCTGCGCTGAAGGATACCGTTCATAACTGAAACGCACCTTGCTTCCCCTGGTTACAAACAGCTATAGATCTAAGCGGCCGATCCATTTGAAACCCTATCTATCGTGATACCGGATTATAAGTCGGTCGTCATGAAACAAATGCGTTGGATGATTTTCGGCGTCATCTTTTTTACGCTGATTATTATCAGTGCATTTTATGTAACGGTTAGAACGCTGTTGCGCCAGAAAAAACTGAGTGAAATCAAAAATGATTTTATCAATAACATGACGCATGAATTTAAAACACCACTGGCTACGATTTCACTGGCTGTGGATGCTATGCGAAATGAGAAAGTGGTTCAGGACCGGGAAAAGTCTGCTTATTTCAGTGGCATTATCAAGGAAGAAAACCGCCGTATGAATAAACAGGTGGAAACCATACTGCAGGCGGCGCTGATCGACCGGCAGGAACTACAGCTCAAACTGCAGCCCCTGCATGTCAATGAAGTGATTCGGCGGGTAATGGATAATTTCAAATTACAACTGGAAGAAATTCATGCCAATGTGGTTCTGCAACTGGAAGACGGATATGATATGGCTGAAGCCGATGAAGTGCATTTTACCAACCTGATTTCAAACCTGATTGATAATGCAATTAAATATTCGCGCGATAAACTGATGATCCGCATTCAGACTCATCGGAAGCGGAAAATATATATCAATCCGGATTGAAGACAATGGAATTGGAATGACCAAGGAAACCCAGCGTCGGATATTTGAAAAATTTTACCGGGCCCATACCGGAAATGTTCATAATGTAAAAGGATTCGGGCTGGGACTGAGCTATGTAAAATCTGTGGTTGACGCCCATAACGGCCGCATAAAGGTGGAGAGCACGGTAGGAAAGGGAACCACATTTACCCTGGAAATTCCACTGATCCGGCAGGAAAAGGGAATCCTAAGCTGCTGAATGCTTGTAGTTTAAATTCATTGCACACTAAGCATTTCAGGTGAATGGAAAAGACAGCCATCACCATAACTCAGAAACCGGTAATCATGTTCTAACGCCCAACTGTAAACGCTTTTCCATGCCGGGTCCGATAAATGCTGCAACAAGCAACAGTAAGGTGGAATGCGGCTGATGAAAATTGGTAATCAGTCCGCGCACAATTTTAAATGTGTAACCGGGCACAATAAACAATTGTGTTTTCGTAATTAGTTTTTCTTCCGGTTGTCGCGTTGATCCAATCCAGTAAACAATGCAAGGCTTCAGTTACAGATATTAAATCAGCTGTTTGATGGTATGGAAACCACTGGTCCAGGAATAAGATCAGCCGGCAAAATATTTTTATTCCTGACTTATCTTTAATCCAAGCCAGTAAAGAGTTTCAAGGGTTCTTAACGAAGTGGTGCCAACGGCAATTACCGGTTCATGTAATTTTGAAATAATTGTTTCAACAGCTGCTGCAGTCACTTCAATAAACTCTTCATGCATCTGGTGATCAGAAAGTTTTTCGTTTTTACCGGCATAAATGTGCCTGCTCCTACATGCAGTGTAAGATATAATGGTTCGATGCCTTTTTCGTAGAAAGCGATTCAAAATTTTTTCGCTAAAATGAAGACCGGCGGTAGGAGCTGCGACAGATCCTGATTCCTGTGCATAAACAGTTTGATATCTTTCTGTATCCGAATTTTCTGCAGTTCTTTTCAGATAGGGTGGAAGCGGAATGGAGCCCAGCTGATGTAACAACGTGATGCAAATGGTAATTCGTGCAGGTGTCCAGGAAAATTCAACTATAAAATCATCCGTTCTTTTTTCGATGAAACGGGCTTCCAACCTGGTTTCTCCGATTTGTTTTTCAAGTACCTGTCCGTCGTTTCCATTTGGAAGCGCCGCCGATTAAACAGATCCATAATACGGATCCTGTTTGCGCCATTGCCTGGGAAACATGAGCATAATACGGGATGCGGTTCCAGACAAAAAATTTCTATTTGTCCACCGCTTGGTTTCTGAAATAATATCCGCGCTTCCACTACACGGCTGTTATTGAATACCAGCAGGGAGGGGGCAGGCAGAAAATCTGCCAGATCCGGCATATATGTCCCTCTTCTATATCACCCTGCTTTCCAGACCAGGAGTTTGGAATGCTTCCCTTTGTGTCCAGTGGATATCGGGCAATTTTTTCTCCGGTAAATCATATCCGAAATGCAGACATGAAAAGTTCGTCGGGAAATGGGGTCTGGTGAGTCATCGGGTCTGGTTATGCACAGATATTCACACTGATTAACATGTTATACACAGGGTTATTAGGCATTTCATGCCACTAAATGACTCAAACCCTTTGCCAGTAGGGCGTCCCAGGGCAATAAAATTCTGTGGAAAAATTAAAATCTTCCAAATTGTTTTGTAAAGTGGGAAAAAGTGTTATTTTGTGTCAATTATTAAAAACATTGTTTCAAGTCCTTATAAATGAATGGTTTTCTTGGAGAATACGAGGTAACGCTCGATGCAAAAGGGCGGTTTCTCCTGCCGGCTTCGCTCAAAAAGCAAACCGGCGAGGAAGCGGGTTCTTTTGTCATAAACCGGGGTTTTGAAAAATGTTTGGGTTTATATCCCATGAAAAGCTGGGAGCCCATATTTGAACAGATCAGCAAGTTGAATGATTTTGACCCGAAGGTAAGGTCATTCCGGAGATATTTTTTAAACGGGGCCACGATGATGGAACTGGATTCGGCAGGCAGGTTGCTGATACCGCAGAATCTGAAGGAGTATGCGGGGCTCGAAAAAGATATCGTACTGGTTACAGCAGTAAACAAGATAGAAATCTGGGATAAAGTTAAGTACCAACAGTTCTTTGAAACCTTTTCACCGGATGATTTCAGCGGCCTGGCCAATGAAGTGATGAATGGCAAACCCGATAAATGAACTATATGAGGGATTCCAATCCCGCATATCATATACCCGTATTGCTTTCAGAAGCGATGGACGGTTTGAATATCAGGGCAAGCGGGGTCTTTGTTGATTGCACTTTTGGCGGAGGTGGACATTCAACAGAGATCCTGGCTCACCTGAACATGACGGATGGCGTTTATGGATTTGATCAGGATGCGGATGCGAAGAAAGAATGGCCTGCAGGATGAGCGATTTGTTTTCATCCCGCATAATTTCCGGCACCTGCAACGATTCCTGCGTCTTCATGGTGTATACAGCGTAGATGGCATACTGGCTGATCTGGGTGTGAGCAGTCACCAGTTTGATGAACCAACCCGTGGTTTTTCCACCCGGTCGGATGCAGATCTGGATATGCGAATGGACAAACGTCAGGCGCTTACAGCAGAAAACATTCTGAATACATATGGAGAGCAGAAGCTTGCAGGAAATGTTCAGTATGTATGGAGAAGTGACGAATGCAAAAACACTGGCCAAAGCCATTGTAGCGCTGAGAAACAAAACGCCGTTTCGAACAGTCAATGGATTTAAACAGGCGATTGCTGATCTGGTAAAAGGAAATCCCAACAGGTACTTCGCACAGGTATTCCAGGCTTTGCGAATTGAAGTAAATGATGAAACCGGTGCGCTGCGTGAATTGCTGGAACAGGTTCCGGCTTTACTGAAACCAGGTGGCCGGATCGTGATCATCAGTTTTCATTCACTGGAAGACAGGATGGTGAAACAATTTTTCAGGAACGGCCATTTCGAAGAAAAAGACGAACAGGATCCATTCGGATCCTCCCCATCCAAACCCTCCATTCCGGACGCTCACCAAAAAACCCATTACCCCTTCCGAAAAAGAACTCAGCCAGAATCCGCGTGCAAGAAGTGCCAAACTACGAATCGCAGAAAAAATATAAAAGATACTAATCCCCTACCTAAGAAAATCTCAGTATGATAATCGTACCCTACTTTTTTTATTCATCACACTGCCATTATGAAAATTTTCGGAAGCAAAAAAAATAAGGTCAGCCGCCTGATCCGCTATCAGTGGATGGTACGCAACCTGCCTTTTTTTCTCTTCCTCGCTTTACTGGCAGTGATCTATATATATAATGGTCATTATGCAGACCGCGTAGTGCGTGATATCGGAAAAACAGGCAGGGAACTCCAGGAGCTGCAATATGAATTCAAAAGCCTGAAAAGTGAAGTCATGTTTCGCAGCAAGCAAAGTGAACTGGCCAAAGCGGTTGAACCATTTGGACTAAAACCTCTGTCTTCACCCCCTCTGGTCTTAAGTGACAGTCTAAACAAATGAAATAATTTTTATCACCCATATCCCCGATACCCGGTGGAACTAAGAAGAGATATACTTTGGAGAGTTTACCTGTGTTTCCTGGGAATGGTGCTGATATGTATGGCTGTGCTGGGTAGGAGCATTTTTTATCCAGCATGTACAGGGAAAATATTGGAGAGCACTGAGTGATAGTCTGCATCAGAAATATGTTGACCTCAGTGCTGAAAGAGGAACGATTTACAGTGAAGACGGAAATATGTTAAGTACCTCGGTCCCTTATTTTAATATTTATATCGATTTCGATGCCGACGGGCTTCGGGAAAAAAACGGGAAACGTTTTAAAGAAAACCTCGACTCACTTTCTCTTTGTCTCGCCAATCTTTTTAAGGACCAATCCTTCGGCTGCCTACAAAAAACAATTACTCCAGGGATACAAAGCAGAAGACCGGTACTATCTGCTTGCAACGTAATCTCAGTTTTGATCAATATAAGCAACTCAGATCCTTTCCGTTGGTCCGTCAGGGAAGAAATAAAAGTGGATTTATTATAGACGCATCCAGCAAAAGACTGAATCCATTTGGATTACTCGCCAACCGGACCATCGGATTATCCCGCGACAATGCCCAGAATGTCGGACTGGAAAGAACCTACGACAGTCTGTTGCGCGGTGAAAATGGCCGAAGACTGGTCCGCTATCTGAATGCCGGCACCTATATTCCGGTAGAAGGATATGAAATCGATCCCGAAAACGGGAAAGATATTCTCACAACCATTGATGTAAATACACAGGACATCGCCGAAAATGCACTGCTTTCCATGATGGTTGAAAATGAATGTGAACACGGTACCTGCATTGTGATGGAAACAGCGACAGGAAAAATAAAAGCCATGGCCAATCTGGGAAGGCAGTCCGACGGCAGTTATTGGGAAGATCTGAATTATGCGATACGCGCATCAGAACCGGGTCATACATTCAAACTCGCTACACTCTTATCGCTGCTGGAAGATCACGAGGTGCATTTGACCGACCATCTGAATATTGAAGGTGGCACCTGGAAAATTGGAACACGTACCGTACATGATGCAGAAAAACAGGAAGTCAGTGATGTGACCGTTGAACAGGCTTTTGAACACAGTTCCAATGTCGGTATGGCTAAACTTGTCGTGGCACATTATTCCCAGCATCCGCAGCAGTTTGTAGATCACCTTAAAAAATTAAGACTTAACCAGGTCACAGGGATCGACCTGGCAGGTGAAACTTCTCCCATCATTAAATCCCCAAAATCCCGAACCTGGAGCGCCAGTACCCTTCCCTGGATGGCTTTTGGATATGAAGTACTGATCAGTCCGCTCCAAACACTCACTTTATATAATGCAGTTGCCAATAATGGCAAGATGATGAAACCCTACCTCGTAA
The DNA here is from genome assembly GCA_963741345.1 of uncultured Bacteroidota bacterium. Lineage (GTDB taxonomy): Bacteria > Bacteroidota > Bacteroidia > Chitinophagales > Chitinophagaceae > Puia. Next base: position 155,457 of record CAVUHS010000002.1, on the reverse strand, counting down.
ATTCTGTTCAATATGCCGGCGGCATCGAACGGCAGAATCAGCCCGTTGTATTGATGGATAAAATCTGCAGTGATGAAACCCTGGCGGAATTGAAAACCTGTCTGGAGGGAGTATGTATAAAGGGTACTGCCAGGAATCGGCATTTAAAAATTCTTTTTATTCCGTAGCGGGTAAAACCGGAACGGCCCTGGTTGCCAATGGTAACCGCGGATATGCCGATCATATTTACCAGTCATCTTTTGCAGGTTATTTTCCGGCTGACCATCCCCGTTATACCTGTATCGTGGTGATTAAAAATAAACCCTTTGCAAAAAAATACCTGGGTGCACTGGTGGCCGGACCGGTTTTTCGTGAAGTAGCTGACAAACTGATGAGCATGGAAGCATTGTCACCCGACAGTCTTCAGCTTGATTCATATACGAAGTCTGCTGAAAAAAGACAGCACGGCTTATTATTATGCAGGTTCTACAGACGAAATAAAAAATGTGCTGCTTACACTGCAAATGTCTTATGCAGATTCCTCCCGCGAGAAGAAATGGTCCGGTGTATACCGCGAAAATATCGCGTCCCGTTGTAAAAGCAAAAAATGAAGAAACCGGTAAAGTGCCTGATGTAAAGGGCATGGGACTAAAAGATGCATTGTATTTATTGGAATCGAGAGATATCAGAGTGGCTGCCCGGGGAACGGGCAAGGTAAAACAGCAGAGTATACCACCGGGAACCCTTGTTTCGAAAAATCAAAAACTAATCCTGGATCTAAACGAATGATTCTGCAGGAAATATTATATAAAGTGCGAATTCGGTCCGTACACGGAAAACTGGACGTTGACGTAAAGGATCTTCAACTGGATTCACGCAAGGTGACCAGCGGTTCCGCATTTATTGCAGTGAAAGGTACTCGTACAGATGGTCATCAGTTTATTGAGACTGTAACGTCAGCTGGTCCGGCGGCTATAATCTGTGAAAAAATGCCCGCCGGCCTGAAGGAAGGGATTACGTACATAGAAGTGGAAGACAGCGACTGTCGCTTCGGGTTTGCTGGCACATAATTTTTTTGGTCAGCCTTCTGAAAAAATGAAACTGGTGGGTGTCACGGGCACGAATGGAAAAACGACCATCGCCACCCTGCTATATAAATTATTTAGTTCCCTTGGTTATACCTGCGGTATGCTGAGCACCGTTCAGAATCATATCGGGACAAAAGCTATACCGGCAACCCATACAACACCAGATCCGGTTTCACTAAATCAGCTCCTTCATGAAATGCTGGAGGCTGGCTGCACCCATGTATTCATGGAAACAAGTTCCCATGCAATTCACCAGCACCGAATCTCAGGGCTGTATTATACCGGTGGAATTTTCAGCAATATCACCCATGATCACCTCGATTATCATAAAACTTTCGATGAATATATCCGGGTTAAGAAATTATTTTTCGACGGTCTTTCTTCCGCCGCTTTTGCACTGACGAATGTTGATGATAAACGGGGGGAAGTGATGTTACAGAATACCGCTGCTGCGAAATATACTTACAGTTTAAAAACCACAGCTGATTTTAAGGGCAGGATTCTTGAAAATAATCTGACAGGTCTGGTAATGCTGGTGAATGACCAGGAAGTGCATTTCCGCCTCATCGGTGAATTCAATGCTTATAATCTGCTTGGCTGTCTTTGGAGCTGCCATCTGCCTGGGTGAAGAGAAATCCGATATACTCCGCAATCTGAGTGTGCTGAGCGGCGCCGATGGCAGATTCGACTACATGATTTCACCCAAAGAGAAAATAGTTGGTATTGTGGATTATGCGCATACTCCCGATGCATTGGAAAATGTGCTCAGCACACTGCATAAACTCCGTAGGAACGATGAACGCATTATTACAGTTGTAGGCTGCGGCGGCGACCGGGATAAAACGAAAAGGCCCATCATGGGAGAAGTAGCCTGCCAGATGAGCGACCGGGTGGTCTTCACTTCGGATAATCCAAGATCGGAAGAAGCCGGAGATATTCTGAAAGACATGGAGTCGGGTCTTAATACGGCAGCCAGGAGAAAATTTATTTCGATCATCGACCGTAGAGAAGCCATCAAAACAGCAGTAAGCCTTTCCCAGCCTTCCGACATCGTGCTGGTGGCAGGGAAAGGACACGAAAAATACCAGGAGATAAAGGGTGTAAAATATCCTTTCGATGATAAAGAAGTGCTTAAGGAAATTTTTGAAACACTTGAAAAATAGGATTGGGATCGCATCCCGTAATCAGTTTTAAACAGTCGGTTCAACAACATGTTGTATCATCTATTCGATTGGCTCAGACAAACAGGCATAAAGATACCCGGCGGTGCTTTGTTCCAGTTTATCACTTTTCGGGTGTTGCTGGCCGTTATCCTATCACTGGTTATCTCAATGCTGTTCGGAAGACGGCTGATCAACTACCTGCGAAACCTGCAGGTCGGCGAGAGCGTGCGTGAACTGGGCCTGGAAGGTGAACAGCAGAAAAAGGGAACCCCCACGATGGGAGGTATCATCATTATCCTGGCGATCCTGATTCCCACTCTGCTGCTGGCCAATCTGAATAAAGCATATATCCGGCTCATGATATTCAGTACGCTCTGGATGGGGATGATCGGATTCATAGATGACTATCTGAAACTGCGTGCCAAAAGATTGGCGCAAAAGCAGGGGATCCATTATAAAAAAGGCGATAAAGACGGCCTGGCCGGCTGGTTTAAAATTCTTGGACAATTTGTGTTGGGCTTTGTAGTTGCAGCCACTCTGTATTTCAATAGCAATACCAAAGTATGGAGGGAATTTGTCGGCGGCAATAAACCAACAGATACGATCGGGCTGAAACGAGTCATTCTGGATGGCAAAGAAAAGCTTTTTGTAGAAGCGCGGGAGCCTATCACGACGATTCCCTTTGTGAAGAATCATGAATTTAACTATTCCAAACTATTGCCTGCTGCTTTGCGTGGCGCGACGTGGATATTATATATCGTGATTGTAATTTTTATCATTACAGCGGTATCAAACGGAGCGAATATCACGGATGGTATCGACGGACTCGCGACGGGAGTGAGTGCTGTAATAGGTACCTGCCTGGGTGTATTTGCTTATGCCAGCGGCAACCTGCGATTTGCGGAATACCTGAACATAATGTATATCCCCAATCTGGGCGAATTGTCCATTTTCATCGGGGCCCTGATCGGAGCCTGCCTTGGATTCCTCTGGTACAATGCATATCCGGCAACGGTTTTTATGGGGGACACAGGTAGTCTGACCCTGGGTGGAATCATCGCGGCCCTGGCAGTCATTGTCCGCAAGGAATTACTGATTCCTATTTTCTGTGGAGTATTTCTGGTTGAAAATATCAGTGTTGTGTTGCAGGTGAGCTATTTCAAGTATACCAGGCGAAAGTTTGGTGAAGGAAGAAGGATTTTTCTGATGAGTCCTTTGCATCATCATTATCAGAAACTCGGATATAATGAAAGTAAAATAGTAACGCGATTCTGGATCGTGACGATTCTTTGTGTGGTATTTGCAATCGTTACACTCAAGATAAGATAGACATATATCGTGGATCGCAGACCGGATGCCGGTTCATGATAAATGATATGCAACAAGCGAAACTGAATCCGCCCCATGAAAACCCTTTTTAATTTATTGTGGTGCAGTATTTATTCTATGCTTTTGAAGAACCTAATCCCCCCTTTGTTAACATGAATTCGTTAATCACGAATCGGAAATCGGTTACCGTTCCGCGATGCACGATAAAGGACCTAAGTAACACAGATGCGAATGACAAAGCTGATCGTACTGGGTGCCGGTGAAAGCGGCGTGGGAGCAGCCATCCTGGCTGCTAAGGAGGGCTATCTGGTATTTGTTTCCGATGCAGGTAAGATTGCAGAAAAATATAAATCGGTTTTGTCGCAAAAAGGAATTGAATTCGAAGAAGGGAAACATAGCGATGACAGAATTTTTGAAGCGGACGAAGTGATGAAGAGCCCGGGAATACCGGAAAAGAGTTCTTTGGTAATACAGATCAGGAGCAGGGGAATACCGGTGATCAGCGAAATCGAACTGGCTTATCGCCACAAGGGAAGCGGCCGGATCCTCGGTATCACGGGTAGTAATGGAAAAACTACCACGACTTCGATGGCCTATCATATCTGTAAGCATGGGGGTTTGGATTGTGCATTGGTGGGAAATATTGGTGTATCGATTGCCAGGCAGGTTGCGGAGAATCCAAAGGAATGGTATATCGCGGAACTCAGCAGTTTTCAGCTGGACGATATCCGCGAATTCAGACCTGATATTGCTATCCTGACCAATATTACCGAAGATCACCTGGACAGGTATGACTATAAGTTTGAAAACTATATCAGAAGCAAATTCAGTATTGTAAAAAACCAGACAAATGCGGATTTTTTTATTTACTGCGCAGATGATCCGGTAATCAGCCAGCAAATAAGTGAATATCCGTTTCAATCTAACCCATTACCATATACCATGCAACAGGAACCAAGTCAGGGAGGTTTTATCAGGAACGGCCAAATGAATTTGCAGGCAGGGAATGAAACCCTGAGGATGAGCATTTATGATTTCGCCCTGAAGGGAATTCATAACCAATATAATACCATGGCGGCCGGCCTCGCAGCGGTTACCATTGGGATTCGCAAGGATAAGATCCGGGAAGCCGTACAGAGTTTCGAATCACTGGAACATCGGATGGAATATGTGACTACCGTGCGGGGAGTGGAATTTATCAACGACTCTAAGGCAACTAATGTAAACTCAACCTGGTACGCGTTGGAAAGTATGCAGAAACCGGTGATCCTGATCCTCGGTGGAATCGACAAGGGAAATGATTATTCGCTGATGCGTGATCTGGTAAGGGAAAAGGTTAAAGCAATCGTTTGTATGGGACTTGATAACCGTAAAATTCACGAAGCTTTTCAAAATGATGTTCCGGTCATCGTGAATACGGTTTCGGCCCGTGAAGCGGTGAAAAGCAGTTTTCATCTGGCAGACAAAGGTGATGTCGTTTTACTGAGTCCGGCCTGTGCCAGTTTTGATCTTTTCAAAAATTATGAAGACAGGGGAAATCAATTTAAAGAAGCCGTTCGGGACCTGTGAAAAGTATGGGGGTATGGGAGTATGGGAGTAAGTAGAACAGTCAATTATAATCGCGAAGAAAATGCAAGAGAAGAGTACAATAGAAATGCGCGCTTTTAAACATCTGGGTTCAAGAACCAAGGGTGACAAAGTGATTTGGGCAGTAGTTGTAATGCTTGCCCTGATGTCTCTTCTTGTCGTTTACAGTTCTACCGGCCTCCTTGCATACAAAATGTATAAAGGGAATACTGAAATATACCTCTTTAAACAATTTGCATTTATCATTGCGGGTGTGATGATCATCTACTTTGCACATATGGTGAACTATATCATTTATGCAAGGGTTGCCAAGATTTTATTTCTGATTTCTATTCCACTCTTGTTTTACACTTTGTTTTTTGGTGTTAAGCTGAATGAAGGCAGCAGGTGGATCCGTCTTCCAATCGTTAACATGACATTTCAAACCTCCGACCTGGCCAAGCTTGCGCTGATTATGTATATCAGCCGCTTGCTTAGCAGGAAACAGGACCAGATAAAGGACTTTAAAAAGGGATTTTTGCCCGTGATCCTCCCGGTGGCAGTGGTTTGCCTGTTGATCGCACCAGCGAATCTTTCCACTGCCCTGCTCATCGGGGCAACCTGTATGATGCTGATGTTCATCGGGAGGGTCAGTGGCAAACATCTCTTACTGACTATTGGCATCACCATGATTCCGGTATTATTCCTTATTATGGCGGCTGTTGTGCGGCATAAAACATCCGAACCGTCAACCGCCAGCCACCAACCGCCAACCCACTCCCATTTACTCGTACGCGTGGACACGTGGATCAACCGGGTTGAAAATTTTATGTATGGTGCCAAGTCTGATAAAATGGATGATAATTATCAGGTGAATCAGGCCAAAATTGCAGTAGCAAACGGCGGGTGGATCGGATTGGGTCCGGGCAACAGCCGGCAGCGGAATTTTCTTCCCCATCCTTACTCCGATTTTATTTACGCGATTATCATAGAAGAATACGGGCTGATCGGGGGCGCCATTATAATGTTTATCTACTTAGTCTTTCTTTTCAGAAGTATACGAATATTTAAAAAATGTCCCTTTGCATTCGGGGCCTTCCTCGCACTGGGGTTGAGTTTCACGCTTATGATCCAGGCAATCACGAATATGGCAGTGAATGTAAATCTGTTCCCGGTAACCGGGGTTACCCTGCCTCTTATCAGTATGGGGGGGAGTTCATTTTTGTTTACCTGCCTGGCGATTGGAATTATTTTAAGTGTGGCGCGCAATGCAGAACGTATTGAAGGTGAAATAAAGAAGGCGGAGGCAACAGAAGTGGAAGAAGAACTGGAAGAGAACATGGAAAATTTTGAAGTTGCCTAAGCGTATCATCATAGCAGGAGGAGGAACGGGAGGGCATATATTCCCCGCACTGGCAATTGCAAATGCTTTGAAAAAAAAGGAGCCGGATATGGAAATTCTTTTTGTTGGGGCCAATGGTAAAATGGAAATGGAAAAAATTCCGGAAGCGGGTTACCCGGTAAAAGGAATTGACATCGCAGGTTATAACAGAAGTTCTTTGATAAAAAATATCAGTCTGCCCTTTAAACTGGTCAGGAGCTTTCTTCAGGTGAAGAATATATTCAAATCGTTTCGGCCCCAGGCAGCTATTGGTGTGGGTGGATACAGTACATTCCCGGTATTGCGTTATGCCCAGGTCAAAGGCATTCCCACTTTCATTCATGAATCGAATTCCTTTGCAGGTAAATCCAATATACTCCTGGGGAAAAGAGCCGCCCGCATTTTTACTGCGAGCGACGGAATGGATAAATTCTTTCCTTCCGCCAGACTCCTGCATACGGGTAATCCCCTGCGGAAAAATGTGGTGGCCAGTCAGATTACACGCGAAGACGGTCTGGCATTCTTCGATCTGAATCCAAAATATACCACGGTATTTATAACTGGCGGCAGCCTTGGCGCAAAATCGATGAATGAAGCCATCAATGCCGGTATATCATTGCTGGCCAAAAACCAGATCCAGCTCATCTGGCAGACCGGCAAAACTTTTAAAACCCAGGCTGCTGCACATGCAGTCGAATCCAAATTGATATGGACCGGCGAATTCGTGTTCAAAATGGAATATGCGTATGCAGCTGCAGACATTATTGTTTCCCGTTCAGGATCCACACTTTATGAATTATGCGCAATAAAAAAGCCGGTGATTTTCGTTCCATATCCATATGCGGCGGAGGATCACCAGACGGTGAATGCGGAAAATCTGGTACGCAAAAAAGCGGCCCTTATGATTACGGATAGAGATGCGCACAATAGTCTGGTCACCGAGATTATTCGGTTGGCTCATAATAAAGATGAACAGGAAATATTAAAAGATAATATCGGGAAACTGGCAATCACGGACGCTGACGAGAAAATTGCGACAGAAATATTGAAAATACTTAATGGCTGAGCTAAAAAATATACATAACATATATTTCATCGGTATCGGTGGAATTGGCATGAGTGCCCTGGCTCGCTATTTCCGTCTTCACGGTAAAAGAGTGAGTGGGTATGATAAAACTGAAACTGCATTGACGAAAGCATTGGCAGGGGAGGGCATTCCGATTACTTATTTAGATGATCCGGATTCAATGCCAAAGGATGTACAGCTGGTAATATATACACCCGCTATTCCAAAGGATAACCGTGGATTGAATTATTACAGGGATCATGGATACGAATTAATGAAACGCAGTGAAGTGCTCGGACTGGTTACGGCTGATACCCTGAATGTATGTGTAGCCGGTACCCACGGCAAGACAACCATTAGCACGATGATCGCCCATATTCTTCGCGATAGTGGTATGGGATCCAATGCTTTTCTTGGAGGCATATCCACAAACTACAATACCAATTTCTGGAACCATGAAAATAATATTTGTGTAGTAGAGGCAGATGAATATGATAGAAGCTTTCTGAAACTTCACCCCGACATTGCCGTGATCAGTTCAATGGATGCGGATCACCTCGATATCTATGGAACGGCGGACGCGGTAAAAGAAGCCTTTATCGCTTTCAGCCGTAAAATAAAATCAGGCGGCACTCTTGTACAGAAACACGGATTGGCTGTTCCCAAACCCGCTGAAGGTATCCAAAAACTAAGTTACCATCTCACAGACCATAACGCCGATGTCTATACGAGAAATCTCAGGATCCTGGCGGGTAATTATGTATTTGATGTGCAGGACCAGGAAGGAACGATGAAAGATGTACGATTGAATGTTGGAGGTTGGCATAATGTGGAAAATGCGCTGGCGGCCATCACAGCATGCAGGAAACTGGGACTAAGCGGGGAAAAAATCATTCCGGCCCTGCATAATTTCAGGGGCGTGAGAAGGCGGTTTGAATATCATGTGCAGGGCAGAGGTCCAATATATATTGATGACTATGCACATCATCCACGCGAGCTGGAAGTGCTGATCAGCAGTGCCAGGGAACTTTTCCCTGACAGGAAAATGGTGATAGTATTTCAACCGCATTTATTCAGTAGGACCAGGGATTTTGCTGATGGTTTTGCCGCAATTCTCGACAAAGCCGATGAAGTGATACTACTACCGTTATACCCTGCCAGGGAGTTGCCCATTGAAGGAATCAGCAGTAAAACCATTACGGACAAAATGGTAAGAGTAAAAGGTCAGGTCATGAGTAAACAGGAAGTTCTTGCACGTGCCAGCACGGTGCAGGCGGATGAGAAAATTTTATTCATCACAGCAGGTGCCGGGGATATTGATGAATTGGTTACACCACTAACAGATATACTAAAAGAAAAATGAATATAAAAGGCCCACTGAAAAGTTTTTTTACAATAATGATATGGTGCCTGCTGGGCGGCTCCGTACTGGCCTTGCTGGTTGCTGCCATTAATTCAAAAAACAGCAGTCTTTGCAACGGGATGGAGGTGGAGATCAATGGGGGAGGGAAGGCGTTCTTCCTTAATAAAAAAGATGTGACTGCCATACTGGAAAATGATGGAATGAGGGACTTGCGCAACCGGAAAATCGCAACATTCGATCTGTTAAAGATGGAAACCGTACTACGAAGGAATACCTGGATAAAAGACGCACAGTTATATTTCGACAATAACCAGATTCTTAGATTGCGTATCCAGGAAAGACAACCGGTCGCGAGGGTATTTACTGTTAGCGGAAACAGTTATCTGATAGACAGCAATGGAGTGCAAATGGCATTGCCGGAAAGGAATGTTTTCCGGCTGCCGGTATTTACCGGCTATCCGGAAGAAAAATTCGGATTGCGCAGGGACAGTGCACTGAGTCGACAGTTGAGGGATCTGGCTATTTTTCTGAACGGTGATCCATTCTGGTCAAATCAGGTGCAGGAAATAAATATCAGTTCCCTGAAAACATTCCGGATTACACCACTGATCGGTAATCAGCTGATTGAATTTGGTGATGGTAGAGATTACGAAGGCAAATTTCACCGGCTGTTTATTTTCTATAAAGAAGTGGTTGCTAAAACCGGATTTGAAAAATATACCGGTTTCAATATCACCTATGCAAACCAGGTGATTGCTACACGGAAACAGGGTATGATTTCCAGGGCGGATTCCATACAGGCCCGGAAAAATGTACTGGAATTGATCCGGATTGCACAAAAGATGGAGATGGATACTGTAAAAGCCAGAGAAGTGAAACCTCTTGAAAAGAATATACTAACGGAACAAAGCCTCCGAAGCTATGACCTTCCGGAAGAAAACGAAAGCGATAGTCAGTCGGGCAATAAACTTCAAAAACAACAATAAATTAAACCAAACCATGAACCAGGAACAACCCATTATTGTAGGACTCGACATAGGCACCACCAAGATAGCCGCTATAGCGGGTCGTAAAAATGAATATGGCAAGCTGGAAATCCTCGGCTTTGGCCGCGCGAATTCCAATGGTGTAAAACACGGACAGGTACTGAACATTGATGAGACCATCAAGGCCATCCGGATGGCCTTGGATAATTGTTATGCTTCGAACCCCAATCTGGTAATCTCGGAAGTGTATGTTGGAATCGCAGGTCATCATATTAAGAGTTTACAAACCCGGGGTGATATCGTCAGACAAAGTACTGAAGATGAAATTACCCAGAAGGAAATCGACCAGCTGGTAGCCGACCAGTACAAAACTTATATCCCGGCGGGTGACCAGATTATCGATGTCATTCCACAGGAATTCGCTGTCGATAATTTTCAGAATATCATCAGTCCGATTGGATATGGCGGTGTTAAAGTGGGCGCGAATTTCCATATCATCACAGGCGATAAAAATGCGATTAAAAATATCAGCCGCGCAGTGGAGAAAAGCGGACTGCAAACCAAGGACCTGGTACTGCAGCCACTGGCTTCTGCTGCTGCCGTGATGGGTCAGGAGGATCTGGAAGCCGGCGTAGCTATTGTTGATATTGGCGGTGGTACGACGGATCTGGCGGTTTTTTATGAAGGTATTCTTAAACATACAGCCGTAATACCATTTGGAGGAGAAAATATTACCAATGATATAAAAACCGGTCTCGGTGTTTTAAAAACCCAGGCTGAACAGATGAAGGTCCAGTTTGGGTCCGCACTTTCGAATGAAGCAAAAGGAAACGCTTTCATCACAATACCGGGATTACGTGGTATGCCAGCAAAAGAAATCAGCGTGAAAAACCTGGCAAACATTATCCAGGCACGAATGAGTGAAATAATGGACTTTGTTGCCTATCATTTAAAGCAGGTTGGTCTCGACAATAAAATGCTAAACGGTGGAATAGTCCTTACCGGTGGCGGCGCCCAGTTAAAGCACCTGATTCAGTTAACGGAATATGTAACAGGTCTTAACGCCCGCATCGGATATCCAAATGAACATCTGGCCTCCGGACAGATAGAAGAGCTGGCAAGGCCCACTTATTCCACCTGCATCGGTTTAATATTGAAAGGCTACAGTGATTATGAACATAACCGGAAGCAGTTTGAAAAAACACATGTTCAGGTAGAAATTCCCAGCACTTTAAAAACGCAGGCTCCAGCCAGGGAAGAACCCGTTATTTCTGAAGAAGAAAGGCAGGTGAGGCGGATAACAAACCGGAAAGGAATTAAAGATTTCTGGGGCAAGTTTAAAGACGGCATCATTGACTTGTTCAAGGAAGAAGAAGATCACGCACTATAATTTACCAATACTTACTAACCATTAATTCTATTTTATGATCCAATTTGATTTACCCAAGGAAAGATCGTCCATCATTAAAGTGATCGGCGTGGGCGGAGGGGGAAGCAACGCGGTCAACCACATGTTTGGCCAGAATATTGAAGGTTGCAATTTTATCATTTGCAATACCGATGCACAGGCACTTGCGCAAAGTCGTGTAGCAAATAAAATTCAGCTGGGCCCACTGCTAACACAGGGACTTGGTGCCGGCGCGAACCCCGATATCGGACGTCAGGCTACCGAAGAAAGCCTGGAAGAAATTAAATCCATCCTGGAAGTGAATACCAAGATGGCGTTTATCACGGCCGGCATGGGAGGTGGAACAGGGACCGGCGGGGCGCCAATTCTTGCAAAAATCTGCAAAGACCTTGGCATATTGACAGTGGGAATAGTAACTACACCGTTTTCATATGAAGGAAGAAAAAGACAACTGCAGGCGGAAGAGGGAATCTCACTGTTAAAAGATTATGTGGACACCTTGCTGGTTATAAGCAATGATAAACTGCGACATCAGTTTGGAAATCTGAAAATGAAAGAAGCATTTTCAAGGGCCGATAATGTGCTGGCAACAGCAGCGAAATGCATTACGGATGTGATCAATAGTACCGGTCAGATCAATGTGGATTTCGCAGATGTTTGTACGGTTATGAGGAGCGGAGGCGTGGCCATATTGGGAAGTTCTACGGCGTCCGGCAACGACCGTGCACAACAGGCCATTGAAGAGGCATTGAATTCACCCCTGCTTAATGACAACGATATCCGGGGAGCCAAATGGATACTGATCAATATTAATTCGTCTGAAGGAGATCATGAATTCACGATGGATGAAGTGGAAATTATTCAGCATCATCTTATCGGGCAGGCAGGCGAAGATACTGATGTGATTCTGGGATTGGGATATGATGCTTCACTCGGAGATAAAATAGGGATAACGATCATCGCTACCGGATTTGAATATAAAGATCCCTTCAAGAGGCTGGAAAAACCAGCTGCTCCAAAAAAAGAAGAAAAAATCGTGATGCCATTGCAAATGCCGGAGCAGGAACAAATGATACAAAAGGAAGCACCTGTTGTGGACATCATGACTAATGAAAAACCCTTAGTGGAAGCGGTTCCAAGGAATAAAATTGAGATACCTGTCCTCAACCGTACACTGGATCTGGAACCCAGGCTGACCGAGGTTTCCCAGAAGACTGAGCAGATGAAAAAATCCGGACCCATGGTAGTTATGCCGCCGGCAAAAACCGAAACCCGGTCGCCATTGGAACAACCCGTGGATAAAAAGATCACGGAAGAACCAATAGAATGGATATTTTCGCAAGACACCGTTCCCTCACCCACTTCGGGTGGCTATCTTACCAGACCTTCCAATATTTACGACGAAGAACCATCCGAATCAAAACCCCTATCAGAAGAATTTTCTTTGAAGGACCATATGATCTTTTCTGCAGCTGCAAAAAGTCCGGTTCAGGATGAAAATCCTTCCGCCGATATGCAGCTCGTATTTAAAGATGAAATTCCAGCGGCGGATGTGCCAGGGGCCCATCAAACACAACCGGTATCTATGGCTGATCAGCCTGCAGAGGAGCCTGCTGTGCAGGACGAAGCAGAAGGCCTGAGACGTCGAGCAGCAGATAGGATCAACAAATTGCGCAACTTGTCGTTCAATATGAATGCTGCGGATCCGAACAATGAGTTTGAAACTGTGCCGGCCTACATCCGCCGAAATCTGGAACTCTATAACACGGTAACCAGTGTAGAGAGTTTTTACAGCCAGTATGAAGTTAAATCTGATAATAATAACCAGGGTGAGATCAGTACCATCAACAGCTTTCTTGATGGGAAAAAACCCGATTAAGATTCCTGATATCGTTTGTTTTTAGTTGTTTAATCCCTTCCCGCTTTAGGCGGGAGGGGTTTTTTTTGAACAATACATCGGAATTCCATGGAAACAGTAATTATAACAGGTGGAACGGGTTTAATCGGAACTGCTTTGTCAAAATTTCTGGAATCCAGGGGATTTACAATTATTATTTTTACACGCGATCCGAAAGCATACAGAAGTGGCTCACCCGGTATTTCCTATGCCGCCTGGAATATAGACAAACAATCGGTTAATGAGGAGGCTATAAGAAAAGCAAAATATTTAATACATCTCGCCGGTGAGGGTGTGGCAGACAAGCCCTGGTCAGAAAAAAGAAAAAAAGAAATTCTTGAAAGCCGTACCCGCAGTAGTGAGTTGTTGGTAAAGGCGATGAGCCAGATTCCAAACGAAATTATATCTGTCGTAAGTGCATCTGCCATTGGATGGTACAAACAAAATCTGTTGTATGCCGCCGTGGAGTCCGATCCGCCGGACTCCGGCTTTCTCGGTGAAACCTGTGTGGCATGGGAAAATTCTATACAACCTGTTACTGACCTGGGCAAAAAACTGGTCATCCTCCGAACAGGAATTGTATTGAGCAGTGAGGGTGGCGCATTCCCCGAATTTGCGAGACCAGTCAGGTACGGTATAGCAGGAATTTTAGGGGACGGTAAACAAGTCATCAGTTGGATTCACATAGAAGATCTCTGCCGTCTATATATGGAAGCGATGACAAATCCGGCCATGTCGGGAATTTATAATGCAGTTTCTCCAAATCCGGTGAATAACAGAAACTTCATTGTCGAACTCGCTAAAAGAATGAAAGGGAGTTTTTATATCCCCTTACCTGTACCCAACTTCATACTTCGTTTAATGTTGGGAGCTCGAAGTGAAGAAGTTCTGAAAAGCAGTAATGTCAGTTCAAACAAATTGAAACAACAGGGCTTCCAATTTATTTATCCTACAATCGATGCTGCATTCAGAGAACTCGTTCAGTATTGACTAATTTTTATTTTCAGGTTTAATTTTATTTTCAGGCAGTTTCGAATTGGAAGGCGATGTTGTATATAAGACGGGATATACCTTGCTGGTGTCTCCCTGGTATACCCATGTAATATCATTTACATATTTATTAAATGATTTATTTACGTCTTCCACATTTACCTTTTTCAAGTCCTCATTAATACGGAGGGATCTGTGCCAGTCATTAAATAACAGTTCATTTGCCGCGAGCGAGGCGGCCTGCGCGGCATTGGTCTCCATTTTAGAGTAAAACCCGGTGATATATCCCGTCTTGGAATTTTTCACTTCATCGGTTGTGAAGCCTTCGGAATGCACTTTATCCAGCAGGGGATCCATGACGCTGATATATTTATTCGGATTTGTTGTGGAAACCCTGAATATCGTATAAGGCGACAATCCGCCACTGAAACCGGTCTGTGGCGCATACGATAATCCGTTGTTGGTTCTGACTTCCAGGTACTGCCTGTCATAGAAAATATCCATGGCAATGCTGAATGCATTGAAATCGGCTGAACCAGGCTGAGGACCACTTGTAATTCCCTGTATATAGTTTGTCGCCACTGCTTTTTTTTGTGCATCAAAAGTATTTTTAGATGGTACATAACTATAACGGTTCAATTTCACTTCCTTTCCGTCAGGGATGGTTGCGATAAGTTGTTTTATCATTTTTTCGATTACGGATTTGTCCAGTTCAGCAACCACTACGATAAGTATTCTGGAACGGCTCAGGATGGAGGAGTAATAAGCCCTGGTTTCCGGGGCAGTAATTTTTTTTACAATATCTTCCTCACCGTTGGGTGATTTTGCATAATCCTTTCCTTTGAAAGCGGTTTCCTTGGAAAATTTAGAAATGGCATAGTCCGGTTTGGAGGCCCTGGACTTTATGCCACTGATGGCATCCTGTCGCATACGGTCAAATTCCGCACTGTCAAACAATGGAATCGTAATTGCGTCCACATAGAGGGGCCATACCTGGTCGAAGTCACTCTTAATACAATTCAACCGCAGGGTTGAGAAATCCATGCCGGCAGATCCGCTTATTTCTGCACTTACTTTATCAAGTTTATCCTTGAAGCTGTTTTTTGAATCATTTTTTGTTCCACACTCCGTCAGAGCCGTGATAGCGAGATTCTCAATACCAGCCCTATCAGCCGGATAATTTTGAACTCCTCCCTTAAAGACCGTAAGCACTTCTACGATTTCATTTCCGCTGGGTTGAACGATGACCTTGACACCGTTAATTGTCATCTCGTAGGGCGGCCTGCTCTGTGCCATGGCAGGCAAAGAAAAAATGACCAACAAGATGGCTCCCGGTATTCTCTTTAACAGGGCTTGTTTATACATAATAATATTTTTTAAAATTAAATTCCGGGTTTAAAATTTTCAGACGCACTTAATTTTTTATTCATTTCAGGATTTATGATCATTCCGGCAACATATGGTTTGCCCGAAATATATTTATTAATAAATCGTTTGATATCTTCCCTGGTGATCTTCTCGCAATTTTTTTCATAGTCGGTCATATAGTCCAGGCTGCTGCCACACCAGGCGCGGGTCACAATACTGGCCTGGGCAGAAGGCTTCTCTTTTTTCCGAATTGCATTACGCCTTATGATTTCCTTGGCGTTTCTCAATTGTTCATCAGTGAAATAATCTTCGTTTCCCCATTGTTTGACCTGGTTTAACACTTCATCGTTGCAGGCTTTCAGTTTATCCGGATTTGGCATGAGTTCTATATTCACCGGACCGACATATTTTTTCGTTTCATAAGTGGCATCAGCTAAAGAAGTGAGCCCCTTATCCACCAGGGCCTGTTGCCATTTCGAAGAGTTCATTCCAAGTATGGTAAAAAAAACGTCTGCCGCGATCGTAGAAGCTGAATCATTCCGGGTATCCGGTCCCTGCCAGTAAAACATTTCGATCGGTATTTGCGCAAGTGTTGATTCCATCACAAAATAATCAGTCGACACCAGGGGTAAAAATTCCGGGATCGGATATTTGAGTATAGGATCGAATCCACTGCTTTCCCAGCTGCCAAAAATACTTTTCGCTTTGGCAAATGCCTCTGCGTGTTTCACATCGCCGCAGATCACCAGGATTGAATTATTGGGATAATAATATTTGTTCTTAATGACCATCATTTTTTCCGGGGTAGCCGTATTAATTACTTCATGAATCCCAATGCCGTTTTTACGGGTAAAAAGGTTTCCCCAGAGTTTTTTCTGACATGCGAAATACAACAGGTATTCCGGGTTGCTCTCTGCACGTTGAAACTCGCCATCCACGACAGGATTTTCTTTCTGCATATCCTCTTTCCGGTAAATAGGAAAGCGGATCGCCGCGTTCATAAATTCAAGTCCGGCTGTCAGGCTGTCTTTATGAAAAGTGAAATAATAATTCACGCGTTCGTCCCAGGTCGAACCATTATAAATCGCGCCCAGTTCCTGGGTGCGCTTCAGGAATTTGTCCTGGGTCGGGTAGTCACGGTTCGCTTTGAAAAACATATGTTCAAACAAATGGGAAAGACCGTTGTAGGCAGAATCTTCGGTGAAAGCGCCGTTTTTGACGGCAATTTCTATCGTTGCAAGGGGTACTTTGGCATCTTCAATTACCACCACCTGCAGGCCGTTGGGAAACTTCTCCCAGTAATAATGATCCGGTAGTCTTGGCTGGGCAAAACTTGCCGATACGAGAAGGCCCATGGTCAGGGCGAAGAAGATTTTTTTCATTAATCGAAATTTTAAATTACCAAATCCTGTTGAAAAATTTTCAGAGATCTGTCTTCCGGAATCTCCAGCTTATAAATAATATGTAAACGATAATATAAAGAGCCGAAATTGAAAGATACAAAGGCACATGCTTCTCCCAAAGCTCATTATTGCCGGGCGCTAGAATTCGACGGGCAAACGGTTGTGGGATCAGTCTGTCGGAAACTTCCTCCGGCAGATAGTCGACCCAGGTCAGTTTATACTTATTTCTTCCCAGGGCAACTATAAATTGCTCGATGATCATATACAGGAAAAAAATACCCATAGCCAGGCCTGCTCGGCGGATTAACAAAGCAAAAATTACAGCGATCATGGAATAATCGAGCATTTCAATAAAAAAGAACAGGATAAATCTTAGCTGCACCCAACCTGCCTTGGGTTGCATGGGCTTGCGGGTGATGTAGCCAAAATAAAGACAGGTCAGAATGACGATGCCGGTTATGAACAGGGTGAGTAGAAAAACTTCCGTAATTTTTATATAAATAAAGCGTGAGCGACTCCAGCCATCTATAATATTCTGCCGGTGCGTCCGGTAAGAATATTCGTTTGTGAAAAGTGTGATGATCAGTATGGCGGGTATAAACAGCAGGATACCCGCATTATAAGGAACGGTACTCCATACGTTGGGAAATGAAAAAGGATTCCCGAGAATGTTTTGTCCATTGAATTTCGGGAAACTGTTATCAGTTATATCATAAATTACATAGTTGAACGCCGGTATGCATACCACAATAACAGTCAGCAAAATCCAGAATGTCCTGTAAAATTTGAGCTTCAGCCATTCAATATGGAGTGTATTCAAAAAATCACGCATGATCAGTTACTTACATTATTGGTTAGTTCAATAAATGCTGATTCCAGACTTTTTTTCCTTAGTAGTAAAAAGTTCAGCACGATTCCCTGATCAAAACAATATTGATTGAGCCATCCGGGATCGGGCGAATTTGTATTAAAATATACCTGGAAATGATTACCGGACACGATAATGCGCGTCACTTCCGGTAATTTTTCTAATGCTGTCCGGAGTTTTTCCATTTCTGCAGAACCGGTTTCCAGCCATGATTCCTGGCTCAGGGCTGTGGCAACATCACCGGATTTTATCAATATCCCTTGCTGGAGAATGGCCACATGCGTGCAAACTTTTTCAACTTCTGCGAGTAGGTGACTGGCCAAAATGATAGTCTTACCTGCGTTGGCCAGTTCGATAATCAATTGCCTGATTTCCGCTATGCCCGAGGGATCCAGGCCATTGGTTGGTTCATCAAAAACCAAAACGGATGGGTCTCCCAACAGACAGGATGCAATGGCAAGGCGCTGTTTCATGCCCAGGGAATATGCCTGGTATTTTGAATCTTTTCTTTCGTAAAGCCTGACCAGTTTCAGGACGCGTTCTATATCCGCGACGGGTTTTTGCTTAATGGCTGCCGCAATTTCAAGGTTATGTTGTGCGGACAGGTAATGATAAAAGTTAGGAGTTTCCAAAAGGGTGCCGATATCTCTTCTTTGTTTTCCGGAAGGAGCATTGCCGAACCAGTGATAACTGCCGCCGCTGGGTGTCAGCACATCCATCACAATACCAAGTAATGTAGTTTTACCGCTGCCATTGGGGCCCAGGATTCCGAATACAGATCCGGCAGGAACATCAAAGGAAACTTCCTTCAATGCCTTAATCCGGCCATAAGATTTACTGATATTTTTTAATGAAAGAATTGACACCATAGGATTGGAACTAAATTAGCGATTATTATTGTGCAGCTGCGATCTATGGTTGAGGCTGTTCTTTACCATGATAGATGCTGGAAAAATCTCCAAGAACGGCAAATCCATTATTCCAATCCAGTTTATGAAGACGTAAGTGATCGATATCTGTTTGCAATACTTTGCGGGTATAAGGATTGATGGTACCGCCTGCTTTCAGCGGTTCCGCTTCAGGATCATACTGAAATACCGGGTCGCAAACGGTTCCCCTTGGATACATAATACCAGGCTGGCCCATACCACGTATGTCCAGTATTTCGGGGTGGTCCAAACCAATGGTATGCCCATATTCATGAGCGGCCGTGGTGGAATTATTGAGCAGATTGTCCAGTTTAAAATATCCTGTGTTGCACTTTATGCCATCCACGAACGAAATGTGAACAGGCGAAATTTCCTCTATTCGAAAATAATTGTTCCTGGGATTGGTATTAAACCACACGTCTTCGGCGGGCAGGTCCTTTTCATAAAATCCGCGGACGATAAATTCAACCCAATGCGGAACATTTTTCAACAATATGATTCCGGATGGTTCATTCCAGTGGTTCGCGATATCAGATGCTATGGAATCAGCCAGTTCCTGCGATGCCGCATCCCCATAAAAATAAAAATCCGAATGAATAAGGATTCTTGATTCGGATTTGATCCACTCGGCTTCACCCATAAAGATAAATTGAAAATATATTCTTCATTGCAGCAGGGCCGCCAGTTTGTTCGCCAGTTCATCTCCGCGTAAACCCCTGGCAATAATAATCCCGTTTTTATCAAGCAGGAAATTCATCGGAATCGCCTTTACGCCGTATAGGTCGGCTGGCGCAGCTTGCCAGCCTTTTAGGTCGGAAACCTGGGTCCAGCCCAGTTTATCTTTTTTAATCGCAGCCAGCCAGTCTGAACGGTTATCATCGAGTGAGACACCAAAAATATCAAAACCTTTCTGATGAAATTGCTGATACGCCTTGACAATATTTGGGTTTTCAATCCGGCAGGGACCACACCAACTGGCCCAGAAATCAAGCAGTATATATTTCCCTTTGAATGAAGAAAGGCTAACCGGCTTCCCATTCACATCGTTGCAGGAAAAATCGGGAGCCGCGTTTCCGACTGATGTCATTTTTGATTTATCGATTAAAATCTTAAGTTGTTTTCCGAAATAACCGACCCGCACGGTTGTATCCAGCATCCGGTATAAACTGTCCAGCTGACCCAGCCTTGCATTATAGGAAAAATTGCTAAAAATCAGAAAAGCGGAAATAGCCGAAGATGGATGCGATTGTACAAAATCACTTACCAGCTGCTTTTGTTCCAGGTCAATCGCAGTATATAATTTATCCAGGCTGTCTGCGGCTTTCTTATTCTTTTTATTATTGGCTTCATCATATGCCTGGTTTATCACCGCCATTCGGCGCCTGAGTGGTTTTGAAAGCTCGTCCTGAAAATAATTGAATTCATCCTGTGCCTTGGTTCCGGATATGAGGGCATTTGCCAGAGAATCTTTTATGATCAGCATTGAAATTTTCCCATTTTCCAGGAAGAAACTTTTTGTCTGATCGTTCAGACTGATCCGGCAAATCTCGGCTGTATCTGCCTTGCCATTGAATTTGAAATACCCATGATCAAGAGATGCGGAATCTATGATGCCGCTTTGCCGGTGAATTAAATATATCCAGCCACTGTCCTGTCCTGTAACTTTTCCGATAATTGCGTAAGAGCTGTCAGTTTTTTCCTGTTTCGGGCGGGTGGATTCGTTACCCTGGCAGGCGACCATGAGAAGTCCAAATGCCATTCCGCTGACACACAAAAATATTTTTTTCATGAATAGTTAATTTCTGACTGGTTTACCTGATTTAATTACGCTTTGTAATCTTTCCAGTGTTTTCTTTTCTCCACAGAGTGAAAGAAAAGCCTGTCTTTCCAGATCCAACAGGTATTGTTCTGTCACTACGGTTGGTTCACTGAGGTCGCCGCCACACATTACATATGCCAGTTTCCGGGCCACGAGCACATCATGATCGGTTGCATAGTTACCTCTCCACATTCCATGTATACCCGCATATAAGGCGCCCAGTGCCGAACGACCCAGCACTTTGATATCTGTTCTTTGAACTGGTGCAGTATATCCATCCTTGTATAAGTCCAGTACAGCATTTTTTGCATCTGCAATGCGACGATCCGGATTGATGGAAACAAAATCCCTGCCTCTTTTCAGAATACCCAGGTCGAAAGCCTCCATGGCAGATGTTGAAACTTTGGCTGTGGCGATAGTCAGGAAGCGATTTTTCAGGGTGATGGTTTCGGGTTCGTCTGCATGCAATTCATCTGAAGCGCGCAGTGCGAATTCTTTTGATCCGCCACCACCGGGTATCAGACCGACGCCCAGTTCAACCAAACCGATATATGATTCTGCAGCGGGTATTACTTTGTCTGCATGTAAACTCAATTCACAAGCGCCTCCGAGCGTTAATCCCTGGGGAGCTACCACCACCGGAATGGCAGAATATCTTGCACGCATCATGGTGTTCTGAAATAGACGAACGGCCATATCCAATTCTTCAAATTCCTGGTCCACGGCCAGCATGAAGATCATACCGACATTGGCGCCCGCAGAAAAATTCTGCGCTTCATTGGCAATCACAAGTCCCTTGTACTTTTCTTCAGCAATTCCGATGGACCGCTGGATGCCTTCCAGTACCTCTCCGCCGATAGTTCCGAGTTTTGTATGCCATTCCAGACCCAGTACTTCATCTCCTATATGATAGAGCCGTGCTGCAGCATTTTTCCAGATCGTCTGGTTTTCGAAATTCCGCATTACAATAAAAGCTGCAGGATCACCCGTAACCACAGAGACATATTTCTTTTTCGCGGGGGAATAGGCCAGCTTTTCGCCTTTTTCCACTTTGTAAAAACTCACAAAGCCTGCATCAATCATTTCCTTTACCCAGGCCGCTGGTTTATAACCCGCTGCTTCCATTTTTTTAACCGTTTCACCCACACCCAGAAGATCCCAACTTTCAAATGCACCGATCTCCCATCCGAATCCTGCCCGCATGGCGTCATCCACGCGGTAAATCTCGTCGCTGATTTCGGGAATCCGGTTCGATACATACGCAAATAGCTCATAATGAAACTGCCTGTAAAAATCTCCGGATTTATCTTTACCCTGAGTTAAAATTTTAATTCTTTCCTTCAGATCGTCAACTGGTTTAGCCGCATCCAGACCAGGAAATACTGTTTTTTCCCGGGGCTTGTATTCAAAGGACTTCAGGTCAAGCGTGAAAATTTCCCTTTCACCGGTGGCAGATTTTCTTTTGGAGAAGAATCCCTGACCCGTTTTATCTCCAAGCCAATTGTTACTGATCATTTTGTCCAGCCAGGCAGGCACCTGAAATGTTTCCCTGGCTTCATCCAAAGGACAATTTTCATGTACACCCCTGGCAACTTTCACCAGAGTATCCAGGCCCACTACATCCGCCGTGCGGAAAGTGGCAGATTTAGGTCTGCCAAAAACAGGGCCGGTCAATGTTTCAATCTGGTCGATATTCAATCCCAGTTTGTCCATGAGTTTGAATATCGCCATGATACTGAATACCCCAACGCGGTTGGCGATAAAAGCAGGACTGTCCTTGCAGAGCACAGTTGTTTTTCCAAGGTGGAGATCGCCGTATTCCAAAAGGAATTGTATCACATCCTGATCTGTATCGGGGGTGGGAATTATTTCAAGAAGGCGCAGATACCGGGGAGGGTTGAAGAAATGTGTGCCGCAAAAATGTTTTTTAAAATCTTCCGACCGGTCTTTATTCATTAAATGAATGGGGATGCCGGAAGTATTTGAACTGACCAGGGTTCCGGGTTTCCGCCATTTCTCCACTTCATTAAAAATGGACAATTTAATGTCAAGGCGCTCTACTACTACTTCAATAATCCAGTCGCACGCTGCGATATCCTTCATGTTGTCAGTGAAGTTTCCGGTTTGTATCCGCTTTACGACATCGGCATAATAAACCGGGGAAGGATTGGATTTAATGGCTGCAGACAACGCTTCATTGACAATCCGGTTTTTCACTGCCGGATGGTCCGTTGAAAGATTCTTTGCTTTTTCGGCTTCATTCAGATCCTCCGGCACACGATCAAGCAACAACACCTGCACGCCGGTTCCGGCAAAATGACAGGCAATACGGGAACCCATAACACCGCTTCCCAATACCGCCACTTTTTTGATAATCCTCTTCATATATCCCAATTAGTTAGTTAAACAACTTTCAATTTTCCGAAGGTAATACGAAAAAAGTTGAGCTCCATTCATCCTGGGGAATTTCACAACACCTATTGAATAATCCGGATCGATTCCAATTGGTAAGCTTTTTGATTTACCCATACTGCCTTTTTGATACCCAATTCTTTTAGAACATTTTTTACTGACAGAGAATCGTGAATTCTTAGCATATTCCTGCCGGCATAATATTCGACCATGGGGTTTTGTTCCAGGTCTATGCATATAGTATAGTCCGGGGGAATTTCTTTGAGGGACTTGCCCAGATTTTCAAAACTGGCATAAGGCGTCCCGTCCCGGGAAACCTGTCCGGGGCGGTTAATCCAGTAGTATTGCACAATGGCTACAAGAACAAAAACGGACATCAGTGCCAGGGCAGGTCTCTGACTATTAATGGAACCCAGAAGGCGGGCTCCAATAAAAGAAAGGAGTACACACCAGGGAAGGACAGAAAATTCATGTTCGGCGGACCAGTTAAATAAAAAAAGATTATATAAAAGGAATGAAGCCCCTGATATTTGAACGAACAGAAGTTCGGGTCTTGACCAACCCGTGAGAATTTTCATGCGGCCATTTTGCAGATAAATAATAATCGATAAAAGTATGAGCGGAAAGTAAGATGTCTGGAAATAAAGAAATACAAAGGATAATTTTTTTAATATGGTAACATCTGTTATATGCATCGTTCTCTCGGAAGACCGGGTAAGCCAGTAGTCGGTTACAGCTCCTCTCCCAAGATGCGATGAGAACTGAAAAAATATCAGCGCGATTCCCGAAGAAACAGAAATAAGGAGAACAAATATTAACCAGCCATAGTTTTTATTCATCCTGAATTTAAGCAGGGCAACGATACCGCAGACGAAACTAAAAAAAACAATATACCAGTCAATATATATGAGCAGCGTGATCAGGATACCCAAGGCGATTAAGCGGCCTGCCGTAATTTTCCCCGGATCCAGCAGCATGGGCAGGATCAGAATCAGCACACACAAAAAAAACGGCATCATGATTCCGGTGTTTACATATCCATTACCCATAAACCAAAGAACACCCGGAGAGAAAATGAGGAAACAACATCCTGCCGCTATCACGAAATATTTATTTGAATAGGTTGGGGAAATGATTTTTTCCAGCAGGCAGAAAAAAAACAACACAGTCAGCAGGTGAAACAGCAGGTTAAGTATTTCCAGGTACAGAGGAACAGCGGGCAGTTTCAGCAATTGGTAAAAAAAATATGGGATTACATACCAACCGGGACCAAAAGATAGATAAATGGAATTTCCATTTTTATCAAAGCCAAGGTTTATCGGGAGAAATTTGTCACCCGGATTTTGAAAATTCATAACAGGCGTATAATGAAGCTGATAACCTCCTCCGGCCTGTCGCCAGGATATGGTATTGATCAGTATGACCGCGCTGTTGAATTCATAGTGTTTTGACAGTGGTCGGTTTAAATTGGGCAGCCGTATAAGAATGCTGGAGACGAATAATATTATGACTATTCGAATTGCTTTTTTACGGGAAATAATACCGGTAAACGAACGAAAGTTCAATGATTGGTTTTTATCATGGTAAGGAAAAATGAAAAAACAACTATCTGCAAACCGACAATCATAAAGAAGCCGCCCGGTATGATAATACGAAAAATCTCCTGGGGATTCAGGTTTTGAAATGAAAGACGGTACCAGCGTAATACAGCAGCTGTGCTTAAAATGAAGCCTGTCAGAAAAATCAAAAAACCAATTCCCAATCCCTTTTCAAAATTCAGGTGAACCGACATCCATTGGGTAACACCTTTGCGCGCATAAATTCCCAGGCTCATTCCATAATAATTCACCATGCAATAAAACTGAAAAAAAGTCAGGGAAATGATAAGGAATATAGAACAGAAGTAAAGTGTATGGATGTCCAGTACAATATGCGAAATCACAAGTTCATTGAAAGACAGACTAACGCCCAATAGGGAACCGATTATAAAAAAAAATAAAGCCGGGTATAAAAGGAACCACCTTGGGCTAAGCAATAAAATCAGTTTCAGGTGTTTCCATCCGTCGGACCAGGTTTTAAGGTGCGGCTTACCCAATCGGCCATCCCTGTATAATTTTACAGGTACTTCCCGGATGCTGCATTTTTTATAGGATGCTTTGGCAATGAATTCAGTGGCATACTCCATCCCGCCGGATTTCATTTCAAGCTTTTCGTAGGTATCCCGCCTTATACCACGCATGCCGCAGTTGAAATCCCCCAGTCCGACATGAAATGATTTTCTTCCAAGCATGGAAAGAATGGGTGTGCCTAAATACCTGTGAAGAAATGGCATAGCACCATTTTCGATGCCCCCTTTAAATCGGTTCCCGATCACTACCTCGAATCCCTGGTTAAACGCATCAATGAAAGGACCGCCTTCATCGAAATGATAACTGTCATCGCCATCGGCAAACAATACAAACTCACTTTTGGCATGCAGGATTCCCTCGTGCAAAGCAAATCCATAACCTCTTTCACTTACTTTTAAAACCTCGGCCCCGTATTGTATTGCGATCGCGATACTATCATCAGTGCTTCCATTGTCTGCGACAATCACTTCACCGAGTAAAGAATTTTCGGCCAATAGCCTCTTGCCATTATAAATGCAGGTGCCTATCGTTTCCGATTCATTTAAACAGGGAATAACAATGGACAGGGACTGCACTTTCATAATCTGATGGTAGGTTACATTGTCTTTTTGAACACAAACAAATTATTCAATCTGAACTGGAACATCTTATGGTTTATCAGGATAAATCCTGCCCTTTCAAAAAGTAACTTCGTGTCCTCGGGGTCAAACCCATAATGTTCTTCGAACGACATACCATGAATGATTCCCGTCCTGTTCAAAATTTCCAGAATACGGTCTGCTTTTTTTGAAGGAACGGTCAATACCACTATCCCGCCGGGAACCAATGACTCAAAAATTTTTGTTGCGGTCCGCTGCTGGTCTTTTAAAGGGATATGCTCCAATACTGCCAGCAGCGTAATACAATCCAGCTTTATATTATTGTTCCAGTTATCGGGGAACCCGCCTTTGGAAAGGGTAAACTTTTGCCTCTTTATGTTTTCAGTTAGCAGCGGATCAAGGCCAAAACCCAATCGCAGACGATCGCCCATGGCTTCAAACAATTCACCGTGGTAGCAGCCGATATCCAATACTGTACTGTCTGCCGGAATATACTGAAGAACCCGGTTTATCCGCTGTTTTTGAATCCAACGATCCATCCAGGTCATAGCAGAATGGTAATTTATGGTTAGCTGACTGAAGAACCTTCAGCGATTTTCTCCTCCGGGTTTACAAAATGCAGTTTTCCGTTTTTATCTTCAGCCATCAGGATCATGCCATTACTTTCTATGCCTTTCATTTTACGGGGAGCCAGGTTGGCAACCACCACTACCTGCTTTCCGATAATTTCTTCCGGTTTGAAATGAAGCGCAATACCAGAAACAATGGTCCGCTTTTCGAAGCCCATGTCCACTTCCAGTTTCAGGAGCTTGTCAGCTTTTGCCACTTTTTCAGCACCCAGTATGATTCCTGTTCTTAGCTCAAGTTTGTCAAAGTCGGCAAATTGAATTTCCGGTTTTATTTCCGGAGTTGCCGGAGAGATATCTGAAGACTGCTCTGGTTGCACGGCATTCCGGTGTAGTTTTTCCATTTGCTTTTTTATTTCTTCGTCTTCAATTTTTCTGAATAGTAATTCGGGTGCGCGCAGACTGTATCCTGTTTTAAGCAGGTCAATTTTACCTGCGTGCTCCCATTCGAGCATCTTTTCAACCACTTTCATCATGTGCAGCATCTTTCGGGCGGTGGAAGGAAGAAAAGGATGGATGAGGATTGAAAGATTGGCCGTCAGTTGAAGACAGAGGTATATACAGTTATCAATTTTTTCCTGGTCCTCAGTTGAAGTCGTTTCCTTTCCGGCTTTTTTCCAGGGCTCTTTATCCTGCAGGTATTTATTGCCCTTTCTGGCAAGGTCAAGAACTGTATAGAGCGCATCCCTGAATTTATACGTTTCCAGCAGAGATTCCACCGAAATTTTTGTCTGTTCAATCTGTCTTATGAGGTCCGCATCAGCCCTGTCTTTAATATTCTCATGCCATACAGGAACTTTGCCTCTGGTTAGTTTGTGCATCAGCACAAATGTCCGGTTCACGAAATTTCCGAATATGGCTACGAGTTCACTATTGTTCCTGTCCTGGAAATCTTTCCAGGTAAAATCATTATCCTTGGTTTCCGGGGCGTTGGCGCAAAGCACATAACGCAGCGCATCTTCACCGCCGGGAAAATCCTCCAGGTATTCATGTACCCATACCGCCCAATTGCGGCTGGTGGAAACTTTTTCGCCTTCGATATTTAAAAATTCGTTGGCCGGCACGTTGTCCGGCAAAACATATTTACCATGGGCTTTCAGCATGGCAGGGAAAATAATACAGTGAAACACGATATTATCCTTGCCTATAAAATGAACCAGCTTGGTGTCTGTCTGTTGCCAATAGTCTGCCCATTTCGGAGTCAGTTCTTTAGTGGCGGAAATATAACCGATGGGAGCATCAAACCAGACATATAATACTTTTCCTTCAGCGTCCGGAAGGGGCACTTTAATTCCCCAGTTGCTGTCCCGGGTCATCGCGCGGGGTTGTAGTCCATTGTCGAGCCAGCTTTTGCACTGACCGTAGACGTTGTTTTTCCATTCCGTATGACCATTCAGAATCCATTCTTTCAGGAACAATTCGTAATGCTGCAACGGGAAATACCAGTGTTTGGTTTTTCGTTTTACCGGAATGGCATCACTAAGGGTACTACGCGGATTGATAAGCATTTCGGGGCTGAGGGAAGAACCGCAGCGTTCACACTGGTCTCCAAATGCATTGGGATTTGCGCAAACCGGACAGGTCCCGGTAATATACCGGTCAGCCAGGAATGTTTTGGCTGCTTCATCATAATACTGTTCCGTCTCCTTTTCTTCAAATATATGGTCGTCATATAATTTTTTGAAAAAGCCGGCAGCTGTTTCATGGTGTACGGCATTGGAAGTGCGTGAATAGATGTCGAACGAAATGAACATCTGCTCAAAACTCTTTTTGATCAGGGCGTGGTATTTATCCACCACCTGTTGGGGTGAAATACCTTCTTTCATGGCCCGGATGGTAATAGGCACGCCATGTTCATCACTGCCTCCAACAAACAGGATATCTTTTTTACGCGCCCTTTCAAAACGCACATAAATATCAGCAGGAATATAACAGCCTGCCAGATGGCCGATGTGAACGGGCCCGTTGGCATACGGCAGCGCAGCAGTAACCAGGATGCGGTTGTATTCTTTCATAATATAACAGCGGAGACTGCTCCGCAAGGACGCAAAAATACGTTAATCGCCTTAAAGCCTCCGGCT
Source organism: uncultured Bacteroidota bacterium (assembly GCA_963741345.1). GTDB lineage: Bacteria > Bacteroidota > Bacteroidia > Chitinophagales > Chitinophagaceae > Puia. The sequence goes on along the minus strand of CAVUHS010000002.1, from coordinate 127,007 downwards.
CAAAGACTGAAGCATATGGTTTTGAATTCCCCGCCATCCTTTAACTTTAATTGATGAAGAGAAAGAGATTTTTGAAATCCCTGATCGGAGCCCCCCTACTGACAGTATCTGCATTACAAACCGGATCCGCGGCAAAAGGTGGGAAATTGGAAGAAACACCCTGGGTCATTCCCCCTTATCTGAAGCCAGGGGATACTATTGGTATTAGCTGTCCGGCCGGTTTTATGACTCAGGCTGACATTGAACCAGCGATGCAAACCATGAAAAGCTGGGGATTTAATCTGCGTATAGGCAAGACCGTGGGTGAACGGGATTTTATTTTTGGCGGAACAGATGCGGCTCGTCTTGCAGACTTCCAGCAAATGCTGGATGATCCTTCCCTCGGGGCTGTTATGTGCGCCCGTGGCGGATATGGTTTCGTCCGTATCATCGACCAGTTGGATTTTCGGAAATTTGCGGCGAAGCCGAAGTGGCTTATCGGATTCAGTGACATAACTGTATTGCATGCCCATCTCAATCATCAGTACCGGATTGCTTCTATTCATTCCAAAATGTGTAACAGTTTTCCGGAGAACCCCGCAGAAGCCGAGAAAGGACAATGGGACAGTATTTTATCCATTCAGCGGGCGTTGACGGGCCAGCCGATAGACTATCCGGTTATCAATGATGCGGGTAACCGGCAGGGATCCGGAACCGGCGTACTGACCGGGGGAAATCTTAAGACGATTGAAAGCCTGGCTGGTTCCTCGTCGGACCTGCGAACAGATGGTATGATACTTTTCCTGGAAGATGCGGGGGAATACCTGTATAGTATCGACAGGATGTTTTACAATCTGAAACGTTCTGGCAAATTGGAAAATCTGAATGGATTGCTGATTGGCGGATTTCGTGTGAAACCGGATGATCCCGGAGATGAATTCGGAAAAAGTGTATATAATATTGTCCATGATCAGGTGGCGGGATATAAATATCCGGTCTGCTTTAATTTTCCGGTGGGTCATCAGAAAATAAATTATGCGCTAAAATGCGGAGTTAAATATGAGCTGAATGTGAGTGCGGACAAGGTAGTATTCCAGGAAGCCAATAGCGCAAGGACCTGAATTCAAGCAGAATATTTAGGTGGATGAAATCATATCACCCAGGTATTCCATCATTTGTTCCCGTACCCCATGGTAAAATTCGTCTGCTAATAACCCGTATCCCATAACTCATAACCCATAACCCATAACTCATAACTCCCATCAGCTATGTCCCAAATCATCCCCCCTTATTTAAAAAACGGTGATACAATTGGAATCGTTTGCCCTGCCGGGTTTATGGCCGCAGAAAGAATTGCCTCCTGTGTAAATACCCTCAAGTCATGGGGCTTCCGGGTTAAGATCGGAAAAACGGTAGGCGGAATATCTGCCAATTATTTTTCGGGTACGGATGAAGAAAGACTGGAAGACTTACAGGAAATGCTGGATGACGGAGAAGTATCGGCGATATTATTTGGACGCGGCGGTTATGGATTGAGCCGAATCATCGACCGGATCAGTTTTAAGAAATTTCGCAAATCTCCGAAGTGGATCCTTGGATATAGTGATATCAGCTTATTGCATGCTCATATCTATGCCAACTATGAAATTGCCACCGCACATTCGCCGATGGCAGGAGCTTTTCAGGATTCCGTGCCTGAGGATCCTTATATCCTTTCCATCCGGCAGCTTTTGAAAGGAGAAAAGTTGAAATATTCATTTGAGCCGCATGTGTACAACCGCAAAGGAGAGGCCGATGGTGTCCTGATGGGTGGTAACCTGACATTACTGGCACATGCAGTGGGTGGCCCTTCAGATTTTAAGACCAAGGGACTAATTTTATTTATGGAAGATATCGGGGAATATTTATACAATGTTGACAGGATGTTGTATCAGCTTGAAAGAGCCGGAAGATTTAATAAGCCTGCAGCCCTTATAATAGGGAGTTTCACAGATCTGAAAGATACAGAACGACCTTTTGGAAAAGATGCATATGAGATCATACGTGATATACTTTCTCCTTATGACTTTCCGGTATGTTTTGGGTTTCCCGTCGGGCATGTAAAGGAAAATTTTGCATTGAAATGCGGCGTCGAACATACTTTAAAAGTAGGCAGGGACCGTGTGGTACTGGAAGAAGCCTAGAGTCTTAAGCCAACCACTGTATAAGGGTTGATGTCGATGATTAAATCAGTCGTCAAATCAGCTATGAAGCAGATAGGAACGCCTGGTCAGGCTGCTGAAAGACGAAATCTTAAAAAACAGTCCGGACAAGACCAAAAAAACAAAGAAGCCTATATTGTACCTTTGTCGATAATCCATTTACATGAGCCGTATCAGGAAAATGCTGCTGTACTCCCTGGGTGAAAAACGTTATCTGCGACTCCTCGCCAGCTCATTTCAGAAATTATATAAAACGGGCCGTCTTGGAGTTGATTATCAGGACATATATTTTTTAAAGAACCTAATCAGGCCAGGGGACTACTGTGTTGACATCGGAGCACATCTTGGTTATTTTACTTTTGAGATGAGCCGGCTGGCAGGCAATAACGGGCATGTTTATGCGATTGAGCCGATGTCCAAATTCTTTAATACACTGGAGCAAATTACAGCTTACAGGAAATTGAAAAATATTACCCTTTATCAGTATGCGATGGGAGCAGACACGGAATACGTGGAGATGGGCATTCCCAAATTGAATAATGTAAAAAAATATGCCTATGCCCGTGTGAAGAGCACCCATAGTTACCTGGATTATATTGAGTCTGAGCAGGTAAAAAACGTGCAGGGGGATCAGTTGTTTACAGGTATAAAAAAACTTGATTTTATTAAATGTGATGTGGAAGGACTTGAACTTCCTGTTTTTCAGTCTTTCCTGCAGACCATCGGCAGGTTCAGGCCTGCCATTTTATGCGAGCTGGAAGATCCCGCGAAGAGAAAAATTTTGCTGGAACTGCTGTCGCCGTTTTCATATTCGATCTATTACCTTGAAAATAAAAAATTAAAAGCTCTTTCAACAGACAGTTCAGTGGACCCGGTTTCGCATAACCATTACTTCCTTCCTGCAGACCGGCTACAAACCCTCGCGGCCCTTATTTTATAGTATGGAAGATGAAAGACTCCCATACTTTCATACTTGCCCTATCCCTCCCCAATTCGTTTCAAACTGAGGTCTGGCATAGGAGATACGATCAGTGGAAATTTTTCGATCAGCACGTTGGAGGGATCGAGCCCGAAACCTCTTTCTTCCGAAAGACTGGCTTCCTTTAGCCAGAAATATAACTTCATGATAACTCTTTCGAAAAAAGATAGCTCATTATCCTGGCTGAGGTATTTTTCCATGACGACCACCTGGAAATCACCGACCACATTATTCCTTTCCAGTGATTCATAACGGCTGGTAATATTCACTTCACGATTTTTTACCAGGTCTTCCACCACTTTCCTGATCATTAGATTTATGCGGGGTTCAATCCTGAAACCGAGCCTGAATTCCACGCGGATAATATCATTCGGAATGATATGGGACACTGAATATTCAGATATATAAGGCTCATCCAGTGTGTCAATATGAACAAACCAGTAAATATCCGCGCGCTTGGGTTTTTTGTTGAGAATGGAATAGATGATCTTATGTTCTATTTCTTTCGGGTTATTTGCACTTGTCATATACATTAGGTGCGTCGCAAATTTGGGAACGGTGCGGTCCGTACTGAGTTCCTGGATCTGTGGGATATAGTTTTCCAGGCGTACGAATTCAACATAACGATTCTTAATTTTCCTGGAGCGATACCATACATACATAATCGTAAACAGGCCGCCTCCGACAATAAGGGTCACAAAACCACCATGGGGGAATTTTTCGAGGTTGGCAAAAAGAAAACTGAATTCTATTATCAGGTAAACTGCGAGGTAGAGATAGATGAGTATCGAAGGGGCCCTGCGTGTAATCAGGTAATTTGCGAACAGGATCGAAGTGGCCAGCATACATAATGTGATTGCCAAACCGTAAGCCGCTTCCATATGAGAAGATGATCTGAAATAAATGGTAATGCCACAGCATCCCACAAACAACAGGAAGTTAATAGCGGGAATATATAACTGACCTTTTTGTTCTGTTGGATAACTGATCCTGAATTTTGGCCATAGATTCAATCGCATGCTTTCACTGATGAGGGTGAATGACCCGCTAATCAGTGCCTGGCTCGCAATGATGGCAGCCGCGGTAGCGATCAGGATGCCAGGTATCAGGAACCAGTCGGGCATAATGCTATAAAAAACACTGTTATGGGCGGTATCGAAAACTTTTCCCATTTGATTATGCAGGAGCCAGGCACCCTGTCCGAGGTAATTCAGAATCAGACAGCTTTTAACGTAGATCCAGGATATCCGGATATTACTTTTTCCACAATGTCCCAGGTCAGAATACAAAGCTTCCGCTCCGGTTGTACAGAGAAATACGGCGCCCAGTATCCAGAATCCCTTGGGATAAATTGTCAGGAGTTCAATAGCATATACCGGATTCAGCGCTTTGAAAACATGGAGGTCGTCCAGCAAATGAGCGGATCCCAGTACAGCCATCATTCCGAACCAGATGAACATGATGGGCCCAAAAAGTTTTCCGATATAATCACTCCCGAATTGCTGCAGGAAAAAGAGTACCACCATAATGCCGAGCACGATATAAACAATGGTATCCTGCGGAATATAGTTCAGACTGGGTAGTTGTCGTAACCCTTCGATCGCAGATGTGACAGAGATGGGCGGAGTGATCATACCATCTGCGAGTAGGGCAGCACCGCCAATCATGGCAGGAAGCACCAGCCATCGTCGTTGCCGGCGTACAAGTGCATATAGGGAAAATATACCACCTTCTCCTTTATTATCTGCACGGAGTGTTAACCAAACATACTTAATAGTGGTTTGTAGTGTGAGCGTCCATATAACACAGGAGAGACTTCCAATAATTAACAATTCGCTAATAACGCGACTGTTGATAATGGCGTTTAGTACGTAGAGCGGAGATGTTCCAATATCTCCGTAAATAATTCCTAAAGCAATAACCAGGTTGCCGAGTGTAACCTTGTCAATTTGTTTGCTCACTACTGTGCAAGTTATATTGGTTTCGTACCGGGTCGGAATTTTTCAAAGGCAACCAATGGCAATCGTAAAAAACAATCGTCACAAAGATATAGGGAATAGGATGAAATTAACAGATTCTCACCTTAGTTTTGAGTACCTTGTCTTTTGAACCAATCCCTATAAGCGATTTTTTGTATGAATGTAAGATTACTCGGCCTGGTACTTCTCCTGCCCGTTTTAATGCAGGCCCAACGCATTGTATATTCCCAGCCCGAACAGGACGATACCCGGAAAACTGATTTTGAAATCATCGGGCGGGTGTCAGGTAATGTATTGGTATTTAAGAATAACCGCGCTGAGAACGCTATTTCGATCTACAATCCGGACATGACACTGGTTCAGCGGGTCGTCCTTCCCTTCCTGCCGGATAAATTCACCAATATTGATTTTGTACAATACCCTGATTTCTTCTATTTGTTATGTGAATTCCAGAAGAAGAACATTGTTCACCTGACGGCTTTTAAAATGGATGGCATGGCGCAGGTCGTTGGAAACGCGGTTGATTTGGATACGACCCTGGTGAGCGGATCGGATAACGGCAAGATATATACCAATATCGTCAGTGAAGACAAACAGCACTTGATGGCATTAAAAATCAATACCAGGAACCCGCACGCCTTTACATTCACCAGCTTTCTTTTCAACAAAGACCTTGAATTACTCGACCGGCATATGATTCCCATGCAGGTACAGGATCGTTCAGAACTGTTCACAAATTTTGAATTGGACAATGACGGTCAGCTGGTCTTTACCCGGTTTGCAAGAACAGGGAGCGGGGACTATCTGAACCATGTTGCCTTCGTTATGAAAGGTCCACAGGCCGATACATTTGCAATCCGCAGTATCGGAGCCGGCGAACGGATCCTCGATGAATTGAAACTAAAAGTGGACAATTACAACAAGCGCTACCTGCTTACAGCGTTTTACTACAAACAAAGGAGAGGAAATATAGAGGGATTATATACCGTAATCTGGGACAAAACCTCCGACAGCAAATTCCATGAGGCGGTGACCATATTCAGTGACGAGCTGCGAACGCTTGCCAAGAGTTCTGAGTCAAATACGAAAATGGCTTTTAATGACTATTTTATCAAACGGATCGTCGTTAAAAAAGATGGAGGGTATTTGATGATCAGCGAAGCCGAATTTACTACCACCCGTGGAACCACTTTTAACCGGATGGACTATATGTACGGTCCTATGAATCCCATCGACTATTATGCTTCGCCTTATTCTCCATATTCTCCCTATTCACCGTATAACCGGTATGGACCCTCTACGATTAACCGGTACAATGCAGAAAATATCATGGTGCTTTCTTTCGACAGAAATAGCAATTTGGAGTGGAGTAATGTGATTCCGAAAAGCCAGTTTGATGATGATGGATCGAACCAGCTTTCTTATCAGACCGTAAATACGGGCGGTGAGTTGCATTTCCTGTATAACCAGTTTGAAAAAAGAACGCTGCTCCTGATGGATCAGAGTATCTCTGCAGACGGGAAAGTTACACGGTTGCCAACCTTTCATAATCTCGATAAAGGATATGTATTTATGCCCCGGATTGGGAAACAGGTGTCCAGTAACCAAATTGTGATACCTTGTCAATTCAAGAATTATCTTTGCTTCGCAAAAGTAGATTTTTAAAACCCCTCAGGTGATCGGTATCTTCAAACAAAAGGCTTCTGCCAATGCCTTATTGCTTTTTATTTACGCTTTAGTACTGAAGTTTCCGCTTTTCTTGCATCCATTTCTACCGGTTCTGCACGCGGAAGATAACTATTTATACCGCTTCGTTTTAACCGCCCTCAATTCAATGTTCGGACATGCGGCGCTTCCTTATGCGATATTGAGTTTTATTATTTTATTTTCACAGGCCACCCTGCTCAACAGTATTTGTAATTATCATAAAATGCTGCCGCGGGCCAATTACCTGCCGGCCATGTGCTATATTCTGATCACTTCCCTGCTGCCGGACTGGGGACATTTTTCTGCCCCGTTGCTGATTAATTCGATCATGATCTGGTGCTGGTACAGGATGGTAGCATTATATAACAACCCCTCGCCGGTAACGGCTATATTCAATATCGGGCTATTTATCGGTCTTGCCACCTTGTTATATGTTCCGGCCATTGCATTTTTGTTCATGCTGTTTTTTGCATTGATTATCATGCGGCCTCTCAGAATACAGGAATGGTTTGTCGGGTTTGTCGGTTTTACTTCTCCATATTATTTTCTCATCCTGGTTTTATATTTTATTCACCAGCTAAATTGGAGAAACCTGGTTCCGCATATCCGTTTCACATTTCCGGCTACCCCCGGCTCTATTTGGATCATCATATCTATCAGCCTATTGGTAATTCCGTTTGTGATCGGGGGGATTTATGTTCAGAATAATCTGAATAAAATGCTGATACATGTTCGGAAAAGCTGGAGCCTGGTGCTGGTATTTCTGATTTCGGCCATTCTGGTAATCATCATCAATAGGGCCGGCTCTTATGAAACCTGGATCGTCACAGCCATGCCATTTGCGGTATTCCATTCAGCTGCTTACTATTATCCTGTAAACCGTGTTCTGGTCAATTTACTTCACTGGGTAAGTTTTAGTGTGGCGATTGTTATTAATTATTTGGTTTAATTAACGGCTGGTAATAACCGCCAACCGCCTACGATATGTCGTGAAATAATTACCTTTACACCTCAAATCTGAGCAGATGAAATTTGGCGTTATTGTTTTTCCGGGTTCAAATTGTGACAGGGATATGCAATTCGCATTGCAATACGAACTGGGTTATGAGGTGATCATGTTATGGCATAAGGATAAAGACCTCAGCATGTTTTCCACCCAGGATTGTATTGTATTGCCGGGTGGATTTTCATACGGTGATTATCTTCGTTGCGGGGCAATCGCACGGTTCAGTCCGTTGATGCAACCCCTGGCTCGTTTTGCAGAAAAAGGTGGTATGGTGCTCGGTGTTTGCAACGGATTCCAGGTTCTGTGTGAATCACACTTGCTACCCGGTGTATTACTGAGAAATGCTAACCGGCAATTCATCGGGAAAAATATTTACATGAAGGCTGAGAATGGACCGGCCCTGAAAATTCCGATTGCCCATGGGGAAGGAAGATATTATGCCGATGAAAAATTGCTGGATGAAATGGAACAGAACAGACAGTTGCTTTGGAAATATTGCGATGCAGAAGGTAATATCAATGAGGAATCCAACCCCAATGGATCAACACGAAACATTGTGGGAATCTGCAATAGAGAAAGAAATGTAATCGGTCTGATGCCACATCCTGAGCGGGCAGTATCGGAACGTCTGGGTAACACGGATGGACGTATTTTGTTTCAGCAGATTTTCAACAGTAAGAATTTTCAGTCTGCTGCACGACAAACTGCTATGGCAATTCCTTAGTACCTTCATCGGCCATGCAAATCAGATCCGGATTTTTAATTTCCCTCCTTATTTTATCATTCTTCACCGGCAGAAGCCAGGACAGTACTGCTTTAAAATGGAATGCAAGTACGGAAAAATTGTCCGACGGCAATTATAGCCTGAAATTTAATGTGCATGTAAAGTCCGGATGGCAGTTATACGCGCCCAACCAGGACCTCGGCGGAACCCCTTCGATGGAACTGAGTTTTGCAGACAGCTCATTTTCTGTAAAATCACCGTTTACGACAGAAGGCAAGTCGGAGAAACATGCTGTAGCGCTTTTTGACAATGCCTTATTTGTCTTATATACGGGAGAGGCGAAATTTTCCGTTCCCCTGATAATTAAAGGGATCGTACCTGCCCGCATATTCGGTTCCCTGAATTATTACTATGGGAAGGAGGACTCTTTTTATTCGGGAAATTTTGCTTTCAATACAACCCTCGAAGGAGGTGTAAATACTGCTTCGAGAATCAGGATCAACAGTTTCGATTTGAAACATCCGGTCAGCCCCTGTGGGGACACCGGCACAGCCGGCAAGGGACTGATCAGTATATTTTTGCTGGGTCTTCTCGGCGGATTTATTGCGCTGCTCACACCCTGTGTATTTCCCCTGATTCCACTAACGGTTTCATTTTTTACAAAAAGCGGCAGCCAGGGCAGCGGTAAGGCGCACGCTTTTTTGTATGGATTTTTTATTTTTCTCATATATGTTTTACTCAGTCTTCCTTTCTACCTGCTGGATCATATTAACCCGGAAATATTAAATACCATTTCTACCAGCATTTGGCTGAACCTGTTCTTTTTTGTGATTTTTGTAGTCTTTGCCATCTCTTTTTTCGGATATTTTGAAATCACCCTACCCGGAGGTATTGCGAATTCTGTCAATAGTAAGTCGGGCGGATCCAGTCTTGTTGGAATATTTTTTATGGCCCTGACACTGGCCATCGTTTCATTTTCATGTACAGGTCCTATCCTGGGCTCTCTGTTGGTGGGTGCTCTGTCTAATAACGGGGGTGCTATCCAGCTAAGCATTGGAATGGGTGGATTCGGACTCGGGTTGGCCCTCCCTTTTGGCTTGTTTGCTCTTTTCCCAAGGTGGCTGGGTTCCCTCCCCAAATCCGGGGGCTGGCTGGGCTCAGTAAAGGTCGTCTTGGGTTTCCTGGAACTGGCCATGGCGATAAAATTTCTGTCCAACGCTGACCTGGTAGAACAATGGGGATTAGTAAAAAGGGAAATTTTTATCGGATTCTGGGTCCTGATCGGGTTATTGACCACACTTTACCTTCTTGGTAAAATCCGGTTTCCGCACGATAATCCCGTCAGGAAATTCAGTGGAGCCCGTATCGGTTTCCTCCTGTTTTTTGCCTTGTCTACCGCTTACCTTATACCGGGCCTGACCAATACGCAGGCAGCAAATCTTACGCTGATCAGCGGCTTTCCACCACCCCTTTGTTATTCGGTTTATAAGAATCCGGTTAATTGTGCGCGGGGTGTTGAACCCTTAAGAGATTATGAGGAGGCACTTGCCCTGGCAAGAAAACTTAAAAAGCCGGTGTTGATCGACTTTACCGGTTGGGCCTGTGTGAATTGCCGAAGAATGGAAGAAAACGTTTGGACGGATCCGGAAGTTAAAAAGAGGATGTTGGATTCCTTCGTAGTCGTGTCATTGTATGTTGATGAGAGGCGCCTCTTACCGGCGGCTGCCCAGATGGTTTATCCAACCAGGGACGGGGCTCAGAAAAATATAATTACCGTAGGCGATAAATGGGCCACTTTCCAGTCTGAAAATTTCAATGCGGTCTCCCAACCCCAGTATGCACTTGTAAGCCCGGATGAGAAAATACTCACTTATACCAAGGGATATACGCCTAAAGCAGAAGAGTTTACCAGATGGCTGGATTGTGGGCTGGCCGCTTCGAGGAACCATGTTCCGTGACTCAGGTTGAACTTTTGGTAAACCGAATATGCGTTATGGTCTGTACATCGTCCGGATCCCGCCAGAGAGAATAATTAAAGGATTCTCAGAGGGAAAATGTTAGCGGGGTATCAAGAAATCGGCATAAAAAAGAGTCCCGCCAGGGGCAGGACTCTTTTAAATAGTGTAAAGGTCGCTTAGAGAGCAATTCTTTTTTCCACCATCATTTTGCGCAGGTTGATCAACCCGTAACGCATACGGCCCAGCGCCGTATTGATGCTGCAGTTGGTCAGGGAAGCGATCTCTTTAAAGCTCAGGTCGGCATAGTGCCGCAGGATGATGACTTCGCGCTGATCCTCAGGAAGAAGGTCCAGCATCCGTCGTACACGGTCGTGGCTTTGCCTCTTCATGATTTTTACATCAGCACCGTCTTCGGTGAAATTGATGACTTCGAAAATGTCCCGGTCATCGCTGGTTTTGATGGCGGGGGTTCTTTTCACCTTGCGGAAATGGTCAACGCAGAGGTTGTGAGCAATGCGCATCGCCCAGGGAAGGAATTTGCCTTCTTCTGTGTACCGCCCACCGCGAATGGTGTCGATAATCTTAATCAGAACATCCTGGAAAATGTCCTCAGCCAGATACTTGTCTTTGACGAGGAAGAGAATGGAAGTGTACAACTTGTCCTTGTGGCGGATTACCAGGGCCTCAAGCGCCTGTAAATCGCCGTCGCGAAATGAATGGATTAATTCATGGTCGGTTTTCGTTCGTAGCGAATTCATAAACTTCTACGGTTTTTAAAGGTGATAGGATATATGTTGGATTTAATAAAACGCTTGGCTTTTCTGTGTAGAAGTGCTTACTCTATAAAAAAATTAATTTATTGTGTTACGAAATGTTAATCAGTCTTTAAAGATATACAATTTTTGGAAAAAACAACATTTTGGGAAAATAATTTGTTCTAAGGGTTCCAGCCGGCTTTTCCCCCTATGGGAATCTGCCTTCTAATTGTTTCACTTCCAATATATTTGTTTTTCCAATTTATGTCAACTACCATAAAAGCCAAAAAGGCTTCCTCCATACCCATCCCTGTTGCCACCCGAAATTCCATACAAATAAAGGGAGCCAGGGTGCATAATCTGAAGAATATTTCAGTTGACTTTCCACGCAATAAATTTATTGTGGTGACCGGTGTATCAGGTTCGGGAAAATCTTCGTTGACCATCGACACCCTATTTGCGGAGGGCCAGCGCCGTTATGCGGAAAGCCTGAGCGCATACGCACGACAGTTCATGGCCCGTATGGATAAACCCGATGTGGACTATATAAAAGGTCTTTGCCCGGCCATCGCCATCGAACAGAAAGTAACCACGCGAACCCCCAGATCCACTGTCGGCTCCATGACGGAGTTATATGATTATCTCCGTTTATTATACGCCCGGGTTGGAATCACTTACTCGCCGGTCTCCGGCAGGGAGGTAAAGAAAAATGATGTGCAGGACGTGATAAAAGCCATGCAGACACGTCCGGCTGGTGATAAGATCCTGATCCTGGTGCCTTTTAAGCAGCACACTAGCCGCAACACGACGGAGGAATTAAATATCCTTCTGCAAAAGGGATTCAGCAGGCTGTATATAAATAAGGAGACAGTCCGCATTGAAGATCTCCTCACGCCCGCTGATGGCAAAGCGAAAAAGCAGGAACCCAAACTACCGAAAACCAGTTCCTTCCTGCTGATCGACCGCATTGTTGTGAAGGATTTTGATGAAGATGACCACCACAGGCTGGCAGATTCCATCGGGACCGCATTCTATGAGGGGGAGGGGCAGATGCTGCTTGAAATCAACGGGGAAGAGAAGCAGACTTTTACGAACCGCTTTGAAATGGACGGAATCCGTTTTGAAGAACCGGTCCCCAACCTGTTTTCATTCAATAATCCATATGGGGCATGTCCCACTTGTGAAGGATTCGGCCAGGTACTTGGCATCGATGCCGACCTCGTGATCCCCGATAAACGGCTAAGTTTATTCGAAGGAGCGGTGGCTCCCTGGAAGGGGGAAAAGCTGGGAGCCTGGAGGGATCATTTTATAAAAACTTCGAAGAAATATGATTTTCCGATCCATAAGCCCGTTGTCGATCTGTCAAAGGCTCAGTACCAATTGCTTTGGGAAGGGAATAAGGAAGTAAATGGGATTGATGATTTCTTCAAAGAAGTAGAAAGGAATTTATATAAGGTTCAATACCGTGTATTGCTGTCACGCTACCGGGGACGCACAAGCTGTCCGGATTGTAAGGGATACCGCCTGCGCCCTGAAGCACTTTATGTGAAGATAGGAGGTATGCACATCGGTGAACTCTGTGAAGTACCTGTGGCAGCCTTAAGTGAATGGTTTCGGAATCTTTCACTCAGCGCTTTTCAGCAGCAGGTGGGGAAACGTATTTTGATCGAAATTAATAACCGGCTGAAAACCTTGCTGGACGTGGGTCTTGGTTATCTGACCCTAAACCGTCTCGCAAATTCTCTCAGCGGTGGAGAGAGTCAGCGCATTCAGTTGACACGTTCGCTGGGTAGTAACCTGACGAACTCATTATATATATTGGACGAACCTTCTATCGGTCTGCATTCCCGTGATACCCGTCGGCTGATCCGTGTTTTAAAAGAATTGCGCGATCTGGGCAATACAGTGGTGGTTGTCGAGCACGACGAGATGATGATGCGGGAAGCTGATTACATTATTGATATGGGGCCGCTGGCCAGCCACCTGGGTGGCGAAATAGTGGCTGCAGGAAATTATGATACTATTATTAAAAGCGAAGCCAGTCTTACCGGTAAATATTTGCGGGGCGATTTAAAGATCGAACCGCCCAAGTCAGTCAGGAAGCCAGGAAAATTTATTGTGGTGAACGGGGCGCGGCAGCATAACCTGAAAAATATAACCGTTTCGTTTCCCCTGAATGTTCTCTGTGTAGTGAGCGGTGTAAGTGGCAGCGGGAAGACTACCCTGGTGAAGCAAATTCTTTACCCGGCTCTTCAAAAAATGAAAGGGGAATTTGCCGATAAAGTGGGAATGCACTTGTCCGTGACAGGCGACATTGATTCCATCAGCCAGATTGAACTGGTTGATCAGAACCCCATCGGCAAGTCATCCCGCAGCAACCCGGTCACTTATGTAAAGGCCTATGATGAGATTCGGGAATTGTTTTCAAAACAGCCATTGAGCAAACTACGTGGATTCCAGCCCAAACATTTTTCGTTCAATGTGGATGGTGGTCGCTGCGATACCTGTAAAGGGGAAGGAGAACAGGTGGTGGAAATGCAATTTCTGGCTGATGTGCATCTGACCTGCGAAGTTTGCGGGGGAAAACGGTTCAAGGAAGAAGTGCTGGAAGTGCATTATCGCAACAAGAGCATTCATGATGTTTTAGAGATGAGTGTGGATGAAGCCCTCGGGTTTTTCAAAGATGAAAAAGATATTCTGCAGAAATTAAGACCGCTAAGCAGTGTTGGTTTGGGGTATATAAAATTGGGACAGTCTTCAGACACTTTATCGGGAGGAGAAGCACAACGTGTAAAACTGGCATCATTTCTTGGAAAGGGTAAAAGTCTCGGTCATATCCTTTTTATTTTTGATGAACCGACAACGGGGCTGCATTTTCATGACATTAAAAAACTGCTGACTTCGTTTAGTGCGCTGATTGATCAGGGACATTCTGTACTCGTAGTGGAACATAATACCGATGTGATTCATTCGGCCGACTGGGTCATAGACCTGGGTCCGGAAGCAGGCGATGCGGGCGGTAACCTGGTGTATGAAGGTGTACCGGCGGGATTGAAAAAAGTGAAAGAAAGCTTTACGGGAATGTATTTGTAGCCTGCATTTTTTCAACCGGCGTAAGCGGCTTTCAATTAATCAGAAAATAATTTTCTTTCGCTACGCAGGTGATTCTTGTCCACCAGTTCCGAATGGATTCCGCCAGAAGGCTTAGCCAGTCAGGCTTTGCATTGATAATTGTAATGTCCTGTACCATAACTCTATTTTTTTATTAGTGGGTCAAAAATAGAGTTACAGTAACAGGTTCACAATGAGAGTTAGGTAAGATTCCTGATCCGTCCGGTGAATACACGAATTACAACGGTGAAAAAAATTCACCGTCGCCCGGTAAAATAATAACAGGATATTAAAGAAGGAATTTTATTTCACATGCTTGTTTAATGCACCTGCCATTTCGAACATGGAAATCTGATCCTTGACGAAAATTGGTTTCAGGTTCGCATCTGCATTGATCATGCGTTTGTTTACTTTGTCCTGGAGATTATTTTTCTTAATGTAAACCCAGATTTTCTTAATTATTTCTGTCCTGGGCAGCGACTTGCTTCCAACTACTTTCGCCAGAGCGTCACTCAGCGTGAGCGGTGCCATGAATGCAGCATTTGGTTTACGTGCTGATTTTTTCTTAGCCGCTTTTTTAGGAGCTGATTTTTTCTTAGCTGCTTTTTTGGGCGCTGCTTTCTTAGCCGCTTTCTTTGCAGGTTTTTTTGCTACTTTTTTTGCTGCCTTTTTAGCTGCTTTCTTTGCAGGTTTTTTTGCTGACTTTGCCATATAGCATCTTAATTTAATGGGTTAACAAAAGGTTAGTTTTTCAAATTTAGGATTTTTATATAAGTATAAGCGAAAGATCAACATTTAGTGGCAGAAAAGATTAATTCCTGAATTCACATTTTCCGCACGAAGGACAGGGGTTCATAGCTATCTCAGCCGGTCAAGGCTTTTTACAAGCTTTTGATCCCTGTAAATTCCCCTGAAGGCAAGAAAAAAGAACACCGGGATCAGGATAGCGAGAAGGGCGGTCAGGTCGTAATTACCAATAGTGAACTTCTGGGTTTGTTTATAGTAAAGGAAAATATTCAGAATGGATATTACGATGCCCAGCAAGGCCAGACGGCCCTGGAGTTTCCTGTTCTTATATAAAAAGATATCAATGACCGAAATACACACCAGGGCAACCGTCAGAATAAGAAGCCAGATATTAAAGCCGGCATTCAGATATTGGAAACTGGCGGGCTGCCCGGAGACTTCAATATTTCCGCTGTAAAAGGATAGCCGGATGGTCATAAAAGCACAAATGGCAGCGAACAGGAGCCAGATGGATTGCATTCTTTGCAGCATAGAATCGTTTTTTAATTGAGCCAATAATAAATTACCGCAATAAGCCAGCAGGCTGAATCATGCATCGCAGGGGATGCTACCATTCCGGGTAAAGCGGAAACTCCTTCATATGGGCATTGATTTTTTTCCGGATGTCTCCCAAAACTGCTTCATCCTCTGAATGCCGGATGGCTTCATCGATAAAATCCACGATACCGCTCATATGCTTTTCTTTCATACCCCTGGTTGTAATGGCTGGAACTCCAATACGGATGCCCGAAGTAACAAAGGCGCTCTTATCATCGAAGGGAACCATATTCTTATTGACCGTGATATCAGCTTTTCCCAATGCGATTTCTGCTTTTTTCCCGTTGATATTCTTATTGCGAAGATCGATCAGCATAAGATGGTTATCCGTTCCGCCTGAAACGATATCATATCCTTTTCCGGTAAAGCAAGCACTCATGGCCTGTGCATTGACAATTATCTGTTTTGCGTAGCTGGTAAATTCATCAGACAGGATTTCTCCAAACGCGATCGCTTTGGCAGCGATCACATGTTCCAGGGGACCTCCCTGTATTCCTGGAAATACGGCCATATCCATCAGGTTGCTCATTGGCCGGATATTTCCTTTATTGTCTTTCAATCCAAACGGATTATCAAAGTCCTTTTTCATCAGGATGATGCCACCTCTTGGACCGCGTAGGGTTTTATGCGTGGTGGACGTTACGAAATGACAATGTTCAAACGGAGAGTTTAAAAGTTTTTTTGCGATTAGTCCCGCCGGATGGGCCATATCACACATAACCAGGGCGCCCACCTGATCTGCAATCTGGCGGATACGCGGATAATCCCAGTCACGGCTATACGCCGATGCGCCGCAGATTATAAGTTTGGGTCTTTCCCGTTTTGCAACTCTTTCCATGCTATCATAGTCTACCTGTCCGTCTTCCTTTTTGACGCCGTAGAAATGAGGCTGATAGAGTTTTCCGGAGAAATTGACTGCCGATCCATGGGTAAGATGGCCACCCATGCTCAGGTCCAGGCCCAATATTTTATCACCGGGTTGGAGAACGGCCAGGCAGACTGCCGCATTGGCCTGGGCGCCGCTATGTGGCTGGACATTGGCATAGGCGCAATCAAATATTTTTTTTAACCGGTCAATCGCGAGTTGTTCTGTCTGATCCACAATTTCACAACCACCATAGTAGCGTCTGCCGGGATAACCCTCCGCATATTTGTTGGTCATCACATTGCCCATGGCCTGCATGACCTGGATAGAGGTAAAATTTTCGGATGCGATCAGTTCAATTCCATGTCTCTGGCGTTCAAGTTCCTTTTGAATGAGGTCAAAAACGAGCTGGTCTCTTTGCATGGCGCAAATTTAGGCCAACTATGAATAAAAGATTCAAGGGGTCCTGATTTGATAAAAGAATTATCGGGTATATAGAGGATCTTATTGATCCGGGAAACCAGTTCTTCAAGGTCAATATCCCCCCGGTTGGAAAATATGCTGATGCAATAATCCAGTGAAGGAATCATGAATACAACGGTTCGGAATCCCCCATTGAATCCGGTATGATAAACAACTTTCGGATAGTTTACCGACTGCTGGACAAACCAGCCGTTTCCATACCAGAGCCTATGTAAACTATCAATAAGCGTTTGACCGTCCCAGGCTCTTCTCATCATCGGGGTCCGGGAAAATTTACCCGATTCCACGGCCTCGCACCATTTCAGGTAATTGTTCATAGAGGTATAAATACCGCCGTCGGCTTCCGTAGAAAAGAAAATGGACTCTTCCGCATCCGACTTGACAAAATGCCCTTCTTTCGAAAGATCATATCCAATTACGCGGTCTGAAATGGGCTGCTTGAAACGGAATACCGTGGCTCCTTCCATACCCAGGGGCTGGAAGATTTTTTGATTGATGTATGTCGGATAGGACTTGCCGCTGAGTTTTTCAATCAGCATTCCCAGCAGGCAATATGCCGTGTTGCTATAACGGTAATGTGTACCTGATATAAAATATAGCGTGTCGGCCAGCCGGATTGCTGACAGCACGTCCTTATCGGTCGCATGTTTTACCTGGCTGGTATCCGTGAAACCATAGTGGTCGGGGATTCCGGAAGAATGATTAAGCAACTGACTGATCCTTATCGAGGAAAGTGGCGTCTGTAGCTTAAAAAATTTACCGATCGAATCTGACAGCGAAAATTTTCCTTCGTAATAAAGCTCCAGTACAACAAACGCCGTAAACTGTTTGGTCAGTGATCCGATATTAAAATTCCCGTCTGCCGTAATGGGCCGACCGGAATGAAGATCTGCCAGACCGTAGGCTTTTTTAAAAATGACCCGATGGTTTTTCTGAATGGCGATCACGGCACCCGGTGCAGAAGACTGATATATTGAACTCATAAGGGAGTCTATGCGGGATATGGCAGACTGGCTATAACTGCTCAAGTAGAAAAAAAGAAATATTAAAAGGAGAGGGCGGGAATGCATTATTAAAAAGTTGACTAAGAACATTTAATTTATGATTGAAATTAGAATTTTCGTTAGTTTGATGGTTTTTTCCTGAACTTTACCGGAACAGGATCAGCCATAACAGCAGGACGGAGAGTTATGTTTCAGCTGAGTGGCAATTACTGATTATGAAAGCAATCATTCCCGTGGCAGGCGCTGGTACCAAACTAAGGCCACACACTTATACCCAACCCAAAGCTCTGATTCCGCTCGCCGGAAAGACGATATTAAGTATTATTGTTGACCAGCTATCCGAGGGAGGTATCTCAGAATTTATTTTTATTGTCGGGTATCTTGGAACAAAAATTCAGGACTACGTAAAGGATAAATATCCGCACCTGAAAACAAGTTTTGTTTTTCAGACCGAAAGGCACGGTATCGGCCAGGCGATTTTACTGACCAGGGAAATCGTCGCAGAGGATGAAATATTCATTGTGTTGGGGGATACGATTTGTGAGTATGATATAAAACCCATCCTGGAGAATCCGGCTTCCTCCCTCGGTGTAAAGAGAGTGGATGATCCCCGTGATTTCGGGGTGGCTGAAATTGAAGACGACGGTTTTATCAGCCGTGTGGTGGAAAAACCGCAGATTCCCAAATCGAATATGGCACTGGTAGGCATTTATAAAATCCGCGAAACAGAAGCCCTTTTTTCCTGCCTCGAAAACAATATCCGCAACCAGCTTACGAGTTACGGGGAATATAATTTAACAGATGCCATCGAATGTATGATCCGCAACGGGGTGAAATTTGAATCATTCAAAGTGCAGAACTGGTTTGATTGCGGTAAGAAAGAGACGCTGCTGGAGTCCAATGCCAAGTTGCTGAAAAAATTCGGCAGCAATATAGCGCCCGATCATATTCTTGAGAATACGATCATTATTCACCCGGTCAATATTGCTTCAGGTTGTACCATCAAAAATTCGATCATCGGTCCTAATGTTGCCATTGGTGAGAAAACTACCGTCAGTTACTCCATTTTAAAAGATTCGATCATCGGTTCCTTCGCCAACCTCTATGATATCGTTCTCACTCATTCACTGATCGGTAGCGATACGGAAGTGAAAGGAGAGAGCCGGAGCCTGAATATAGGCGACAACACGGAGATTGACTTAGGAGAAAGCTGATGAGAAAGTATGGGAGTATGGAAGTACTGCCAACTTTATTATTTCATCCCAAGAATTCGCAATAAAGGATATTCAGAATCATCCGGCAGGAGTTCTGAGCCGCCGTCCGGCAAAACTTCTACGTTCACCTTGATGGTTTTTTTATCCTGGATCTCGATAATTTCCTGGTATTTGAATTTCTGATACCCCTTCTTTTCGAAGCGAAGGTTTACATGACAGGCGGGGAGTTGCTTAAAATAATAATAGCCATCCACATCCGTGACAGCTTCTTTAAATGCAGGGTCTCCAGGAACAACTGCAGAAACAACTACTCCGGATACCGGCTTTTTCGTAACAGCGTCCACTACCTGTCCCTTAATTAAACAGGGGTCCGTGTTTCCATCACTGGCATATAGCCCACATGAAACCAGGCAGGTGAAGACGAAAAAAACCAGGTAAAAAGAGATTTTCATGTTATTTGGAGTTTACAAGGTAAAGGTTCGGCCCAGCTTTTCAAAAATTCTGACCATAAATTTTCTATAATATCAGCTGCCGGAAGTATATTCCGGATAAGTGCACTGACCTGTCCGATTTCCAATTCGCCTTCATCCATGTCCCCCTCAAACATGCCCTTTTTTGCCCTTCCCTTTCCCAACAGGGTTTTAATTTTTTCAACAGATGCGCCGGACTGTTCCGCCGCGATTACCTGTTTAAAAAAAGAATTCCTGAGCAACCTGACAGGCATCAGGGATTTCATGGTCAGCATAGTATCCCCTTCACCTGCCCTGAGCACGTAGTTTTTAAAATCTGGGTGGGAGGATGCTTCTTCACTCAGCACAAAACGGGTTCCAATCTGTACGGCGGAAGCCCCCAGTACCATCGCGGCAAACATCTGCCGGCCTGTTCCAATTCCGCCCGCCGCTATCACCGGAATGCTCACGGCTTCTGCCACGGCAGGAATCAATACCATCGAAGTCGTTTCCTCACGACCGTTATGACCGCCGGCTTCAAATCCTTCAGCTACCACCGCATCACAACCCGCATCAGCAGCTTTTCGGGCGAACCGACTGCTGCTTACCACGTGCACTACTTTGATTCCCTTTTCTTTTAAGACGCCGGTCCAGGTTTGCGGGTTACCGGCAGACGTAAAAACAATGGGAATTTTTTCCTCCAGTACAATATCGATATGCTTTTGTATATCAGGATACATCAGCGGGATATTCACGCCGAATGAATGTTGCGTGGCTGACCTGCACTTCCTGATATGTTCCCTTAAAACATCAGGGTTCATGCTGCCGCTTCCAATCAAACCGAGACCACCTGCATTACTGACTGCTGAGGCCAGACGCCAGCCGCTGTTCCAAACCATCCCGGCCTGGATAATCGGATAACGTATTCCAAACAATCGTGTTATGCTATTGGAGAATTCCACGCGGCTAAAGGTAAGATGGGTAGGTAGTTAGTTTTTTTTAATTCTTTATAAAAAACTATATTTATGGGACAACTACAAGCCTTGGGCATGCAAAAACCTTTGCTGCTTCTTTTTGGTGCAGGTTGTCTATTTTCCTGCCATAAGGATGCTTCAAATCCGGTTAACAGGTGGACCTGGTTCGGTACACAGAACACAGGTGTTTACAATTACGTTTTGATAAATGCCAACCAGGTACTCAGTAAAACCGATACAGAAGAACTGCACGTGGGCGTGAGTGCTGCTTTTATTGACAGCAATAACAATCAGCTGACCGCCGTAAGGGCCCTTTCAGTCAATAACCAGCTGATTCAGCCCGGAAGGGATTCCACCTATAATTATAATTATGCTGAAGCCAATAAAGGTTTTCAGCTCTTCGGCACCCAAGTGTTGGTGACTATCCACGGATCTGATGAAGGAGATAGTGTGAGCAATTCCATTTACGTGCCTAAGCGCCTCACCACAATTATTGAAAATTATCCCGATACCCTTTCACTGAGCACGGGAATTCAACTGCAATGGTCGCCGGATTCAGATAATACCTGGGGAAATGTGATGATCCAGCTATTTTACTATAGTACCCTGAGTATGAAAAGGGATTCTACCATGCCTGAAAAAATTGCTACGGTAAATATTACGGTACCAGATAACGGCACCTATTATTTGTCAAGACCTAATTTGAGCACCTTTCCAAAAAATGCATTTATCGGGATTACCATTGCCCGTGGCACTCAGAATCAGGCTATCCTGCCTCTTTCCCGCAAACGGGTTTACTATTTCTCGAGTGCCTCCGTTAGTACCCCTCCTGTCAGATTAACGCAGTAGTGAGGCTTAAAGCCTAAAGCTTAACGCAGAACGCTTAATGCTTAACGCAGAACGAATAACGATTCTGGGGTAGAAGCCATCTATATATTTGTCGATAAATCGAATCTTAACAAATGCGTTAAGCGTTCTGCGTTAAGCGTTAAGCCCTACGCCTTAAACGCCCACTTCCACATCGTTTTCCAGGTTGGTTTTTTACCATAAAGCAAGATGCCTGTTCTGTAGATTTTTCCAGCCATCCACACGGAGAATAAAAATCCGGCTGCCAGCAGGGCCATACTTAACAACAGCTGCCATACCGGCACAGTGGTCGGAACACCATAAGGAATTCTTGCCATCATTACGATGGGCGAACTGAAGGGGATCATACTCGACCATACAGCCAGCGATCCGCCGGGATCCTGTATGGCAATAGACATGATAAGGAATGAAAAGATGATGGGCATGGTGATCGGCAGTAAAAGTGATTGTGCTTCCTGCGGATCTTCATTCACTACTGAACCTATGGCAGCAAATAAAGAGGCATAGAACAAATAACCGCCGATGAAATAATATATAAAACAACCAATGATGAGGAACCAGTTCGTATTTTGAATGGATTGCTGAACAGCGAAGATTTGGCGCGCTGCTTCGCTGGACTGGCTCATCTGGGCGTTTCCCATCGCATTGGCCTGTTGAATATGATTCACTTCCTGTAATAATTCGTGCGGAATGAAAGCCTGGGCAATAAGAAATAATAAGGCAATTAACCCAATCCATAAGAGGAACTGGGTCAGTCCGACCGCACCGATACCAATAATTTTCCCCAGCATTAGCGGGAATGGTTTCACCGAGCTTACGATAACTTCAGCAACCCGGCTGGTTTTTTCTTCCATCACCCCGCGCATTACCATCGCCCCGTATATAAAGGTGAGCAGGTAAATGAGAAATCCACACGCATAACCGATGGCATAGGCAAGTCCCTGGCTGGAAGCCTGTGCTTTTTTCCCTTCATCAGAGAATGTCTGCAATTCACCGATATCTGATGCGGCCCTGATTGAATCAAGCCGGCTGCGTGTAATATTTGTTTTGGTATATATAAGATGATCGGTGATTGCCGCATTGATTCTTTTTTCCAGGTCATCTACATTGGAAAGTCCGAGTTGTTTCTTGTACTTCAGGCGATAGATCGTTTTCTGTCCTTCATTCAGTACGGGAATGATCAGAACAGCACTGCAATTCTTTTCGGGGTAATTCAGCGTATCGATACCGGGACTGAAATCAAAGAATATGGTAGAATCGCTTTTCAGATAATCTTTGAAATAACCATTCTGGTCCACTACGGCAATCCGGTGGTTGGTTCTTCCCTTCATGGCAAGAAAAATTGTAACAGCGATAAACAGAACGATCACCATCGGTAGCAGGAAGGTGGAAATCAGAAAGGTCTTGTTTCTGATGCGGGTCAGGTATTCCCGGCGAATGATCAGTCCGATCTTATTCATAGACTAAGATTGTTTGGGTTGAAACTGACGGGAAAGAGAAGTGCCTTCCACCAGTTTAATAAATATTTCATTTAATGAAGGAAGCAACTCTGTAAAAGAAGTAATGCCTGACTGCTGTTCGATGAAATATTTCAGCACGTCATTGGGTTTGTTACCGTTTTTGATCCGGATTGTAAGAGTCTCTTCATTTTTGGAAAGCACTTCAAACAAGGTATCCGGAAAATGGGCGGGCATCGGAAATGCAGTAATCCGGAATAGATTTTCTTTGTACTCCTGTTTTACATTGGAAACTGTTCCGTCCAGAATTTTATTGCCCTTGTTGATCAGCACAATATGATTACAGATTTCTTCAACCTGTTCCATGCGATGGGTACTGAAGATGATCGATGCTCCGTTAGATGCGAGTCGGAATATTTCATCCTTGATCAGGTTGGCATTCACCGGATCGAGTCCGCTAAAAGGTTCATCCAGGATAATAAGCTCGGGGCGGTGCAAAACGGTCGTGACAAACTGAAGTTTTTGTGCCATTCCCTTACTCAGGTCCTCTATTTTTTTATTCCACCAGCTCTGCATTTCAAATCGCACAAACCACTCCTTCACCTGTTGAAGAGCATCCGAAGAAGAAAGCCCTTTTAGCCGCGCCAGGTATACAGCCTGTTCACCTATTTTCATTTTTTTATAAAGCCCTCGTTCCTCAGGCATATAACCGATGCGGGAAGAATCTTCATCGGCATTGAATTTTTTTCCATTGAGGAGGATGCTGCCTTCATCGGGATAAAAAATCCCCGTGATCATCCGGATCAGGGTTGTCTTGCCAGCACCATTTGGACCGAGTAACCCGAAGATGGCACCTTTCTCAACCTGAAAACTGATATCATCCACCGCTTTCTGGGTCGTAAAATATTTTTTCAGGTGAGCAACTTCAAGCATTGACATGAATCGTCGGTTTGAGTAATAAAAATTCTGCTATCTTTTCGGCAACACGCTCACCGTCCATCGCGGCGCTCATGATACCGCCTGCATATCCTGCCCCTTCGCCGCAGGGGAATAAATTTCTGATTTGCGGATGTGCCAGCGTATTATCATTCCTCGGGATGCGTACGGGGGATGAAGTTCTCGATTCTGTGGCAACCACGATTGCCTCTTGTGTAAAATATCCCTTCATTTTTGTGCCGAATGCAGGGAATGCCTTCTGCAGGCTCCTGCCTATATCTTTTGGAAATACGAGGGGCACATTGGCAGACTCGAGGCCGGGAATATAAGAACAGATAGGAAGAGAGTTGGACACCATTCCCCGCGAAAAATCGGTGAGTCTTTGTGCGGGTGCTTTAAATGATCCGCCTCCCAAAGCAAAAGCCTTTTGTTCGATGGCAGATTGAAAATACATGGCGGCCAGGGGGCCTCGTTCTTTATATGCCTGCCAATCCTTTTCTTCAATGTTTACCACGATACCGGAATTTGCAAAAGGGTTGTTACGTTTCGATGGAGACCATCCATTCACAACCAGTTCACCATCGCCTGTAGAAGCTGGGGCGATAATACCACCGGGGCACATGCAAAAAGAAAAAACAGAACGATTATTTTCAGTATGTACGAGCTGGTAAGCGGCCGGTGGAAGTCCCTGGACCCGCGGACCCTCTTCCCTGATATAATGGTATTGAATGGAATTGATAAGTTCCTGCGGATGTTCCACACGCACACCCAACGCGAAGGGCTTGGCATGGATCTCTTTTTTTTTCTCGTGGAACAATTGAAAAATATCCCGGGCAGAATGACCCGTGGCCAGAATGACTGCGTCGGCGCGCAGGCGGTCACCGTCTGCTGTCCAGATTTCAGTGATCGATTCCCTGTATTCTGACCAGTCAATGAGTTTTTTATTGAAATGTATTTCGCCGCCGCAGGATAGAATGTAATCACGCATTGCGATGATAATACCGGGCAGTTTGTTGGTCCCGATATGGGGATGGGCTTCATAGAGAATATTTTCATCTGCGCCAAAACGTACAAACAGATCCAGTATACGTTTTATATTTCCCCGCTTGTTACTCCGGGTATAGAGTTTGCCATCGCTGTACGTACCTGCCCCGCCTTCCCCGAAACAATAATTGCTTTCAGGGTTAATAACCCCCTCCTTATTCAGCATGGCCAGGTCCCTGCGGCGTGCCCGAATATCTTTTCCTCTTTCCACCACTATGGGCCGGATACCTGAACGAATCAGACTGAGTGCGGCAAAGAGTCCCGCAGGCCCTGCACCAATAATCAATACCGATTTAGAAGACTGCGTTACATCCAGTAAAATTTGTTGATCTGTATCACGTTCGCGGTAGGGTTCGTCGATAAATACCAGTGCGGTAATTAATATATGCGGATATTTAGAACGTGCATCGAGGGATCTTTTAAGAAGATGATGCCCCGTGATGTTTTTGTCATTCAGGCCTGTTTCTTTCACCAGGAGGTTCCTGATCAGTTTTTCATTTGAAGCGTCAGCAACCGGAACCTTTATCTGTATTTTTTTTTGCATCCGGAAGAGGAGTAGCAGAAAGTACTAAAATTTTTTGTAGTTGGTAAAACTATGCTAAGTATATTTCAAAAAAAATTATCAGTGAAATTTTTCATCAGGTAGTTTCTCTGAACTGACTGGTATACCGTGATTTACTCTTTGACCTTCAAAAGGTGTTTAAATGGCTCAAAATTTTTTTTTAAAAAACCTTCAGTTAAATCAGATTGCTGTCAAAATATCTGTATCTTCAATCGCGTCTCAACTACATCATATGGAGAAATATTTTAAATCATCATCATCAATTTTCCGCCTCTCCAAAACAACTCTTCCTAAACCTTCGTCCTTATTATGTTTGGTTGACCCTTCTCTTTATACCTGCAACCGTGTGAAGATGATTTATCGAAGTCTCCCGCGAAATGGAGACGAACGAAGTACAGGTTAATCAGACTACAGCAATTGACGGACAATCGTTCTTTTTGAATTTCTGAAGATTATTTTTTATGCTTCGTTGTGTTTCTGAAGGCTACCTGAAAATACCAAGTAATAAAAAATTTTTTATTCCCGAATTAATATTGATATTCGTCCCCCTGCAAAAAATCCATCCTCGAAAATCGATTGAAAAACTTAACCCGAAACAATTTTTAAACCAGCCTTAAACTGCTTTTTTTGTAATGCCAAAAACCTTTGAAAAAGTCTGGGCCAATTGTCTTGAGATCATAAAAGATATTGTTGAATGGCAGCATTATAAAACATGGTTCGAACCCATTCACCCCGTTGAGTTGAAAGTGAACGTTTTGGTTATCCAGGTTCCGAGTCAGTTTTTTTATGAGTACCTGGAAGAACATTATGTGAATTTATTGGCAAAAACTTTGCGGAGAATTCTGGGAAAAGAAGCCAGGCTGGAATACCGGATTATGGTGGACAGTGGCAATCAACAAAACAAACCATTGACAATGGATGTTCCTGCACATAGTTATAAAACGATCTCCAATAATGAAATGGATTTTCCCCTGATCATCAACAATCCGGTGAAAAATCCTTTTGTTATACCGGGACTGAAGAAAATGCAGATCGATTCCCAGCTGAACCCGGTTTATACCTTTGATGTATTTATTGAGGGGGATTGCAACCGGGTAGCCCGTCGGGCCGGTAAGACGGTTGCTGAAAAGCCAGGCGCCAACTCATTTAATCCCCTGGTCATTTACGGGGGCGTCGGACTGGGGAAAACCCATCTGGCCCAGGCCATAGGCAATGAAGTCCGCCGGACTCACCACAATAAGGTGGTTTTATATGTGAGTTCCGAAAAATTCATCAACCAGTTCATCGATCATAGCCGCAATAATGCCATCAACGATTTCATTCACTTTTACCAGCTGGTGGATGTATTGATCATTGACGATGTACAGTTCTTCAACCGCGCTGAAAAGAGCCAGGATGCATTTTTTGCCATCTTTAATCACCTGCATCAGAGCGGCAAGCAACTGATTCTTACTTCCGATAAACCGCCGAAAGACCTCGAAGGGGTACAGGAAAGACTTTTGAGCCGTTTCCGCTGGGGGCTGAGTGCAGATCTTCAGGTACCCGATTATGAAACCCGTATCGAGATCCTGGAACGTAAAATGAAGAATGACGGGTTGGAAATGCCTAAAGAAGTGGTAAAATACCTGGCCTATAATATTAACAGCAATGTTCGGGAATTGGAAGGTGCGCTGATATCCCTTCTGGCACAGTCTTCGCTTAATAAGAGAGAAATTGATCTGGAATTGTCGAAGAAAGTGTTAAGAAATTTTGTAAAAACGAGCAGTAAGGAAATAACGATAGAAACCATCCAGCGTATGGTTTGTGAGTACTTCGATCTGCCTTACGATAAGTTACTCCAGAAAACGAGGAAACGGGAAATTGTACAGGCAAGACAGATCACTATGTACCTGGCAAAAGCCTTCACTAAGAATTCATTGAAAACGATCGGCGAGCATTTTGGCGGGCGGGATCATACTACGGTTATCCATTCCTGCCAGACGGTAAAAGACCTGATGGATACCGATAGCCTGTTTCGTGAAAATGTGACAGAATTACAGCAGAAAGTACAGCTTGCGGCGATGTAAGTTTAAAAATATTTTTTCGTGGCCCATCGCATGCGGTGGGCTTTTTTGTGGGAGAGTTTCCTGATTACCATGAAAAGTTCAACAGACCTTTTCTGGTCTTTCTGGATGATGATATTTAATCTGCGGAAGAATTTCATAGTTTCTGTAAAATTAATTCCAGGAAACGATGTACCTGGGGACCATAAAATTTATAGAAAATAATGGCCAGGGAATAGCCGGAAATAAAGCAGGTAACGAGTAGTTTGGGAGACAAGGGCTGCACTTCTTCAATCACAGCCAACAGGAATTTCTTCATGTTCGGTTTTTCAGATCATTGGATAGGATTAGAACTCCGGGAAGGCGGGAATATTGTATTCTGGCGGGCGTTTTTGTTTTGAAGGGCGAAAATGCGGAAGGTTTGGAATTAATCTTTATTTTTGCAGCCCCGCTGAAGGGTTGACGGTTGACAGTTGACGGATAGACTTAGCGGGGATGAATATTGGAGAGGTGCCTGAGTGGCCGAAAGGGCCGGTTTGCTAAACCGTTATACGAGCTTAAACTTGTATCGAGGGTTCGAATCCCTCCCTCTCCGCAAAAGAAACAAATGTCCCGCATAAGCGGGCATTTTTGTTTTGAAGCCCTGCCAGGTCCGCTTGGGCAGGGCTTCCCCCCTCTCAGGGATCACCGGAGCGCAAGGCGATGGGGTAAACCCTCTCTCTCCGCAAAAGAAGTGAAATACCTCGTAAGGGGCTTTTTTGTTTTCACGAGCGTTGAAAGCTTGCTTTCAAAGTGAGTGGCTATAAAAAAGAAAAGCAGGAAGCGCGGGTATTTCATTTCTATTAGCCATCCCCACAAAGCAAGTTCTGGTTATCGAAAAGAATTAGTATGGTAAAAAAATAGTACTGTCTTTGAGCAAGGCAATATTTGTTCTGAAATATTTATTAAAGATTACCGGAAAAGTGTTGACATTACTCATGGTGTCGTACAGCATGGAATAATTTTGGTCAGGAAAATAGAAGGAAGAATAGTTTTTACAATACAAATATGGCTTCACCTGATCTTGCCTGAAATCCCTGTAACCATGATCACTTTGTACAATGATAACAGATTGTTTATTGTGGTTTAATATGGTGTCCACTATTTTCAGAATAGTATTGTTAGTATATTTCAAGTAGGAAATGAAAGATGGTTTGTCTTCCATCGCCTTTATAATCTTATCAAAATCCAGGTCGATTTTAATTCCATTACTGTCATAAAAAAAAGGTGGGTGTGGTAAATAAAAATGTGCGTAAATAAATTTTGGTTTGTCTTTTGCAAAGGTTGCAATTTGCAGCAAAGAATCGATTGCTTTATTATTGAAATCTCTTTTCTTATAATTTTCTTTAATCACATTTTCCTGGTTGATATTTGCCTGCTTTTGAAAAAATTTGAACCCAAAACGGCCTGTTGAAAAATTCCAGAGGACTTCGCGTTTAATTCTTTCTGATAAAATACTATAAAGAAGCATCTGCTTGTCGGGTAGTACTAAGAAATTCTCTTTCATTATGGGGTGTTGGTCACCGAGATCAAAAAAAGAGAGATTGTAAATCTCATAACCGTTTTTTTTGAACACATCAGGAACGACGGCGTAATTTATTGTAAGGCTTGCCCTGTTGTAAAGTTTCGGTTCAATAACTGTCTTTTCTGTGATGTTATTTAAATATTCGAAATTCAGCGTTGATGAAATGGAAAATGCTGTTCGGTTATAATTACTGTTTGGATCTCCAACTATGTAAAAGCCTTTGTTTTTGAGGCTGTCGTTGAATATAGAATTGTCATACTGTACATATTGTTTTAGAAAATCTGTTCCGGGGTAAGAATCAAAAACTAAAAAATAAATATCGGGTCGTTCAGCAGGAGCAGGCAAATTATCTATATCAAGAATATTTTTACTTACTAAAAGATTCTCCTGACTGTAGGATTGAGTGGTGTGTTGGATCAATGATATTCCATCAAAAAGTAAAAATATAACTAATAACAAGTTCATAAAGAGGTTTATCCTGCTGAAATCATTTTTCTTAAATATAAATCGTATGATGCTAATTTCTGCCAGAACAAGTAATGGAAGAAGTACGATATATTTTGCGAAAAAATGGGCATGGATTGTATCACTGAAAAAATCTTTAATAACTCCATAGAACAAAAAAATGAAGCCTGACAAAGTCGTTACCCATAGACTTTTGTTTATATTTCGGAATATCAATAAAAACAGCAAAAAGAAACACAGGAAGGCAATTTCAATGACTGCTAAAATCTCAAGTGCTGCAGATGATGATGCCAGGCCATAATATTGTATATATGTATGAAGAACAAAAAAGACAGGTAATAAAAAACTATGCAGGCCAAATTTTTCAAATATCTTTTTTGAATGCAATAACATCAATTTATTACTTTTTTTCCATGAGGTACAATATTCTTTCTGTTCCGGGTATTATTTTTTTTTCACAAATAACAAATAAATCTGAAAAGCATCTTTCAAAAATTTCCTGATCATATGGGTGATGCTGGTTTTTCCGCTTTATGATTTCCGCTGCCTTTGGATCAGCAAGTGGAACAAATTCGATAATAAGGTTCTTAATGCAAATTGATGCAATAAAAGCTGCTATTTTATTCAGGGGAATATTTTTCGCCAACACTAAGTGATGTATAATTGCCAGCGCTAATACAAGTTCCGTGTTGATTCGCTGAATGAATGATTGCCGTTCTGTGTTCTGAAATCCGGTTGCGGGAGAAGGATTAGAAACATCAATACATAGTGGAAGGATATTTAAAATATTATTATTCTTCGTTTCCTGGTACAGGTTATTAACGCATTGACTATCGGAGTCTATCGCGATGATGTTTGCATTACTTTGAGCAAGCTGGCAGGCGAAATACCCATTGTTTGTACCGAGATCCAATGCTGTATTGTATTTGATATTTTTTAGAAAATAATTGAAAATAGTTTTCTTTTCATTGAGATAATGCTGGCTTAAAATGGTTTCAGAATAGTAATTGTTCCATACCGATGTTTTTGAAATTTTACTTGTGATCTTAGCAACTATATTTTCAAGATTGCCTAATAAATGGGTTAGTTTTATTTTATCGAAACTGGCCTCTCCTGTTTTAATCCCTTTATAGTTTTTTATTGAATTTTGCAAATAAACGTGCAGCCAGGCACCAGGATTGAACCTGCTTTTGATGGGCAGCAACCTTGCCGTAAAATTCACAGGAATGCCGTCCAGGTAAGTGGCGAGCAATTTTTGAATATCAAGATTTAAGTAATGTTCTATGTATAATGGGAATAAAAAACATTCGCAATACTGGCGGTATGCTACCCACGGTTTTGATTCATCGTATTTTTCAAAGGAAAGGGTGTCAATAAAAACAGGATGGCCATTTTCAAATTGTATATTGAATGGCGTAGCATCTTTCAGGATCATGCCGCGGTTTATGGCCTCTTTCATTATCCGGATTGTAAGCAATGCAGCATCCTTCAACTGATCGAAACACCATTCATACGGATAGCTAATGAATGAAATTTGTTGTGGTAATAATGTCTTATAATGATTTTCGCTTGCTGTAAAATTTTCCAGTACTTCCGAGTGGGCAAGTAATAAGTTATTTTGAACCAATACATCATATAAACCTGAACGCATTAGCATTTCATAATCTTCCGAAAAAGAAATATTTATTTGCCGGTAATATTTCCCGTTCGCTTGCAATACAAACCCGGCAGGGTCTTTGAAAGATGCAGGATGATTAAGATAACCTGGCATTAGTTGTCATTCTTCTTGGGCTCATCTTCTTTTTTCGATCCAGAAAAAAAAGATACGATTTTCTTCCACATATTCTTGAAAAAAAACAAGAACGAAAGAATGGCTCCGATAATAATCTGAACCAAATAACTTCCGCTTCCGGGATCGATATATAAGAAGTGGATGGACATTATAAGAAACGGAGGTTTATTTTCGGCGTCAAGTTAAGCAAAGTTTTATGCATCGGTAATATGATCTTTATTTCTCCGTTATTATAACCCTTGATTACCCAAATAAAATAGGCCTGGAATGCTGATAGATTTAGTAAAGTGCCGTATCAGATCCGGATCATGTCCACATCAACTCCACTGGTTAGTATACATAATAACCCTGGAGTAATACAGTAGCAGGGATAGAGCATGTCCTGCATAAAAGGCATTTATGTTTTATGAGAGTATAGGCAATTGAATAATAAACTCAGCCCCTTCCCATTCTCTATTCTCAATTTTAATTTCCCCACTGTGTGCTTTGATAATGTCATAGCTTAGAGATAGTCCTAACCCCGTACCCTCTCCGGTAGGTTTGGTTGTAAAAAAAGGCTGGAAGATTTTATCCAATAGTTTTTGAGGAATACCATTGCCATTGTCCTTTACCCTGATTTCAACCTTCCCATCAAACTTTTTTGTACTAACAGAAACAGTTGGTTGATATCCTTCAGCATGTCGCTTTTCTTTTTCCGTTACGGCATAAAAGGCATTATTGTACAGGTTTAGCAACACCCTTCCGATATCCTGAGGTATGATTTTTATTTTATCAATACCTGGATCAAAATCAGTAAGCAATGTTGCATTGAATGCTCTGTCTTTCGCCCGGTGACCCTGGTAGGATAGTCGTAAGTATTCGTCGGCTAAAGCGTTCAGGTCAGCAGGTTCTTTCTGGCCTGCAGTTGTCCGGGAATGTTGAAGCATGCCTTTTACAATGGCATCGGCCCGTTTTGCCATGATGAATGATTTTTTGTTCATTGGCAATTACATCATCTGCAATTGCTACAGCTTCATCCGGGTTACCTGCTTTTAATTCCGTTTTCATTTCTTCAAGAAGTTCCGCATTCAAATCTGAAAAATTATTTACAAAATTCAGCGGGTTTTGAATTTCATGTGCAATGCCCGCGGTAAGTTCGCCCAGGGAGGCCATTTTTTCCCGCTGTATAAGCTGGGTCTGTGTTTCCCTCAATTCTTCCAGTGAATGTTTAAGTTCTTTCGTACGATTCAATACTTTTTCTTCCAGTTGAATATTCTTTGTTCTTAATGCCCGCGAACGGTATCGAATGAAGGCCCATAACAAGGAAGCAAATGCGATGGCAAGCAGCGAATAGGCCCACCAGGTTTTCCACCAGGGGGGACTGATATGCATGCGCAGCATAGTAGCCGGCCCGGTAAAAACATTCGAATTCGATGCCTGCATGATCAGGTCATAATTACCAGGAGCCAGATTGTCATAATAAATGATATTGTTGTATGGATAAATCCATTCTGCTGATTCACCCAGTTTATAACGGAATTGGTTTTTCCCCACCGAATAAAAATCAATGATACCGGGCGTGATAGTGAATCTGTTTTCAAAATATCTGAGGAATATTTCAGGCTCTTTTTTTATGCCGGGAGAAAAATAATATGGCTGTTGATTAACCAGGAGCGATTGTATATATACAGTAGAAGTGGTATTAATATATTTATCCGGACGGATTCGTGTGAAGCCTTTTCCATTCGCTCCACTGGGTATATACAGGTCACCCGCAGCGGATTTACAAATCATCAATCCTAACCAAAACCCATTGGTTTGAAATCCATCTATTTCTGAAAGCGCCGAAATCCTTCCTGTCTTAATATCTAAATGATGAATGGAATGTTCCGTGGTGAACCAGATATTGCCGTTGTTATCCGGAATAGCCCAGCTCACGCCACCAGCTGGCAATCCGTCCTGCTCTGAATAAGTTAGAATCAGGCGAAAATCCCTGCTTATGTGCAAAAGACTTTTTTTCGTGTTAATCCAATAGGTTTGGTCAGTTTTATTGAACATGATAAATGCCCACTGGATACTATCCATCGGGGTGTGTGTGCGTATCCATTTCCCATGCGCAAGAGTATAGCTGAGGTTAAATGCAGAATCGCTCTTGTTTAAAAAATAAAAAATGGTCATCATCGACTCGATATATCAAAATCATTGATGATTCCGGTAGGGAAGGATAATATTTGTTTAGCAACCAGGCTGTCGCTGTTTCCGATAAAAACCAGGGTTCGATTGCCGTAGTCAATACATATTACCAAGCCATTTTTATAAGGTCTTGGGAAGCCGCCTTGATTATCTAAAATTTGATTGTTACTATCTTTAAAAATTATAGGAATACATTTTTTTGAAAGCATGTCCATTTGATAAAACTTTCTATCTATCATTATCCATGCTTTCTGCGTTGAAGTATCGATAGATACAGGCTGGATATCGCGGACCTCGCCTGTTAGCCCAGACAAATCTTTTTTTCGGAGCACCTGGAAAGTACCTGTTTCAGTATCGAAGATATTCAGCCCGTCGCCGGTACCTATCAACACTTTTCCCCTTCCGGCGTCGAGACAAAAAACGGTAAAATCGTTGCTTAAAGAATTTGATTTTCCCGGTTTCGAAATAAATTGATTGACAGGGGGAGAAAAAGGGATCAACTGGTAAAACCCACTTTGGGTAGTGTATGAGCCCGACCATACCAAGCCATCCCTGTCGCAGTAAATCATTAAATTGTTCGCCGAAATATTTTGTTGAAGCGTGGAGTCATCAGGGAACGGCAGATGAAGCGATTGGTTCGCAGGATCGTAAATGATAATTCCATTGGGAAAAGTGCCCATCCAGATACGGCCCCGTGGATCTATATTTATGCCCGCCCTTTGTTGGAAGTTCTTTTGCTGAACCAAAGAATCCATAGCAGGAATATGATGAAATTTTTTATCGTCTAAGGTTAACTCCACGAGGCCGTCGGCACTATTTATCCAGATAGCATTCCTCCTCCGGTCATACTGCATGCATTGAAAAGAGTGATTATGTTTTGGGATATTCCTGTAACAGTCCCATGAAAATGGCAGTTTTTTCCCGGTGGAAAGCGATATTTGTAAAAGGCCGCCGTTGGATGTTCCTCCGGAGTCTTTCTCAATCCAGATGCTGTTTGATCCGGCATCAAAAACGGAAAATCGATCTGCGAACCAATCTTTTTCTATATCATCAGGGGATATTTTTGTCAATGGTCTTTTGCTCAGCGTATGTATATTGAATGCAACCCAATTAGAATCCCGATAATCCCAACAGAATACCTCATCCTTTGTTGCCCAGAAGGGTACAATAGCACGACCTGAAGGATTATTAGTTGTTATGGCAACAGTTCTAAATGTATCTGCGTAAATATCATAGAAGTTTAAACCAAAATCAGTACCTATCCAGATATTGTGCAAACTGTCTTCTACCAATCCCCTGATATCGTCACCTGAAATGGTATCTTTTTTGTTTATTTCATGGCCATAATTTTTGAAAAGACTGCCATCGAAGCGAAATAGGCCCAAACCCCCGGTGCCGATCCACATAAATCCATTCACATCTTTTATCATGTGAATGACCCAACCTGCCGGCATTTTTTCCTCGGTACCCCAATGCTTAGCCCGGAAATTTTCCTGGGCAACGGAAGGCAGGGAAGCCAGTGAAATAAAGATGAAAAGCAGAAATTGATTCCTGAATGGTATCGACATATTTCGAAGGAATTATTCCAGTTGCTATTTAGTTGTAAAAGATAATGCAATTTTTCCCGGCGTACCTGGAAAAACCACCCCCGGTGTTTCAGGTCCGGCATCGATAATAAAGTGTTGTTTTTCAGATGGTTTAGGATTTATTGGAGGCGATTATCATATCACTTCTTTACCAGTACGGTAGGCAGTTCCCTTGAAAAGTGACACCAGTTCTCCCTTTTCATTCGTTGTCCGGACATCGTATATGCCTATTTTATTTCCTAAGAATATTTCACTGGCTTCTACCGTCAACATGTCCCCTGATTTTGCAGGTTTAGTAAAGCTGATGGATACATCCAGGGCAACCGTTATAATACCGTGCGAATTACAGGCAAAAGCAAAAGCAGAATCAGCAGCGGCAAATAAAATGCCGCCGTGAATATTGCTGAAGCCATTCAGCATTTCGTCATTTACCCGGTAATGCAGTTTGCAGTAGCCTTTTTTGTGCTCGTCAATTTCCAGACCCAGCCATTGTGTGAACCGGTCCCTTTTTAACATGGTCATCAATACTTCTTCTGCAGAAATGTTTTGTTCAGCCATAAGAATTATTTCATCGTTCTTAAAATTACCGGATAATCGCGAATACGCCGGTGACCGTGTACGGTTATTTTCCTGTTTTCGATGATGAATCGGCCCGATTAATCTTCTTCCTTATATGTCAATCACTGGATGCACCTGAAACAGGGACTGGAATATTATTTAACTTGAACAACATTACAGATTGAATGAATATCAGCCTTTCCGAAATATTGTTTGTGTTGATCATTTTTCAAATGTTATTTCTCAGTTTGTTTTTGTTTGCGCAGGACAAAGGGAAACGAGTCAGCAATATTTTGCTGGGGCTGTTTTTTTTGTCAATTTCCCTGAATCTGCTGGACTTTTTTCTCTTTATTTCCGGAGCCTATTCAGCTCATCCATGGTTGGCGGGATGGGGAAACTGCCTGCCACTCCTTTTTGGCCCGCTGATTTACTTATACACGAGATCGGTGCTCGATAGAAAATATTCCTTTTCCTCCAAAGACCGGATTCATCTTTATCCATTTGCTGTAATGTTTGCAATCACCGAATTTTATTTTCTGACCCGGCCGGTTCGGGTACAGGAAGTAATATTGACCGGCTTCCTTCAGCATCATGTCCCGCTGTTTGTTTCCATCGTTTCCACACTGATATTTATTCAATTCCTGGTTTATGTGATTGTTTCACTGAAATTGGTCCATTCATATAGGAAAGAAGCAGTCCATTATGTTTCCAACAGTGAACAGTCTCAGGTCGGCTGGCTCTATTCAATGATCATATTTTTTCTATTGATTATTATACTTGTAATTCTTAATGGATTGCTTGCCCGTACTTCATTGGCCGGCTACTATTTAATCGGATTTAATGTCATTGTGCTGGCGATGCTCATTTTTATTATGACTACACTGGTGAAGGCACTCCAATTGCCCTATTTTTTTTCTGTTTCCGGAGAAGACGGACGGCTGGGAAAGCATCAGTCCCACACCACTGATGCTGAAAAAGCTGAAAAAGAAAAATTAGCGCAAACGGTCCTGGATTATATGCAAACTCACAGGGCATACCTGGAGCCGGATCTTACCCTGGATCAACTGGCAACCCATCTTTCCACAAAGCCCAGGATTCTTTCCCAGTCGATCAATGAGATTCTGGGGCAAAATTTTTACGATTTTGTAAACCGCTACCGGATAAAAGAAGCTTCGCGGCTGCTGACTAACCCTAAGGACAGTAAGTTAACCGTCCTGGAAGTGCTTTATGAAGTGGGATTCAATTCGAAATCTTCTTTTAATACCTTATTCAAAAAATATACGGGACTTACTCCAAGCGAATTCCGGAAAAAACAGTCGGAAGCAGGTTCGGTTTTACACTGATCAAACCCGAACCTATTTATTCCGTTCGGATTCGTGCATTCGGACGTCAAACCCTGATCATCGATTCATCTTTGTTTCATAATTCTAATAAAATGAAACAAATCACAAATCGGGTGCTGAGGGCCTGGAGCAGGACGCCACTTGTTATTCGGGCTGTTTTGTTGGGTTTTATAGTCAGTTCAACAGGTATCGCAATATGGAGTTTGCTACTGGTAAAAATTTCCGCCCCCTGGCCGGTAATTCCCATGGTGTTTGTGCTGTGGGTTTACCTGAAATGGTTTGGTGGAAGCTGGGCCCCGGATAAAACTAAGGAATTCCGGAAATTCATGTTTCGCGGTTCCCGGATACCTGTCTCACAATGGAAATGGAATATGGCCGCTGCCTTCCTGTTTGTGATTATTGTCCAATCTTCTTTCGTGATAACTTTTCGACTGCTCGATTTTCCGGCCGAAAAATTCACGGCAGATTATAAAGTGTTGGACAGCATGCCGGTTTGGTCTGCCTGGGTTATTCTGGTCATGAGTTCCGTGGTTGCCGGCATTTGCGAAGAAACTGGATTTCGGGGATATATGCAGGTCCCGCTCGAGAAAAGATACGGTCCGGTAACCGGGATCGCGATTACTTCCTTCATTTTTATGTTGATTCATCTGAGTCACAGCTGGGCCTTACCGATTCTTCCGCATATCTATTTTGCCAGCGTACTTTTGGGGATCCTTGCTTATAAATCAGGTTCCCTTATACCCGGGATAATTGGACACTCAATCCTGGATATCTTTGACTATTCTGTCTGGTGGTCGGATATTGGTGGCGTATTTCACAGGCAGACGATATTCAAAACAGGAATTGACTTTCAATTTATGGTATGGATCCTGATCTTTACTGTCTCCGTTTTTGGCTTTTTCAGAATTATAAAAAGAGTAAACCAGGAAAAGCAGGTATTAT
This sequence comes from uncultured Bacteroidota bacterium, assembly GCA_963741345.1. Taxonomy (GTDB): domain Bacteria; phylum Bacteroidota; class Bacteroidia; order Chitinophagales; family Chitinophagaceae; genus Puia. The sequence goes on along the minus strand of CAVUHS010000002.1, from coordinate 88,945 downwards.
GTAATTGATCTTTTTGAAAAATATTGTTTTGTCTTGTCTCCGCACCTAGTTGATCAAATGGAAAATCAAGAAGTAAACCAGCTCGTTGAACATTTTTTCCGGTATGAATCGGGAAAGATGGTAGCCGTATTGACAAAAATATTTGGCACTGAAAATCTGGATCTCGCGGAAGATGTAGTTCAGGATGCAATCATCGAGGCCATTAGCCATTGGCAATACAATGGTATTCCGAAAAGCCCTTCCGCCTGGTTGTTCCGGGTTGCAAAAAATAAGGCGATTAATATTGTTAACCGGGAAAAGTACTTTCATCGTTATTCAAGTGAAACGGCCCATTTATTAAAATCGGAATTGAAAGGAGAAGCCGGACAGGACGATGTGCTCACTGAACAGGAAATTCAGGATGATCTTTTGAGGATGATTTTCATATGCTGTCATCCGGTAAATACTCCTGATTCTCAAATCGCTCTGGCTCTCAGGACTCTCTGCGGCTTCAGTGTTTCTGAGATTGCCAAGGCGTTTCTGACTACTGAAGACAATATTAAAAAGCGGCTTGTCCGGTCGAGGCAAAAAATCAGGGATGCTAACATTCCTTTTGAAGTTCCAACCGGAAATGATCTTGAAAGGAGATTACAGTCCGTAATGGAAACCATTTACCTTTTGTTCAATGAAGGTTACAGTGCATCCAGAGGCAATGATATTGTAAGATTTGAACTTTGTGAAGAAGCCATACGGCTGGTAAAAATGATAACCAGTCACCCGGGGATATCGGACAAATCAAATGGTTATGCCCTGCAGGCCCTGATGCAACTAAATGCATCCAGGTTTAAATCAAGGCAGGACGCAGAAGGAAATATTCTTACGTTGGAGAAACAAGACCGCCGGTTATGGGATTTTACACTAATTGAGAATGGCTTCAGCAGCCTGGAAAGGTCGGTGAACGCCGACCACATCTCCAATTTTCATATTCTGGCAACCATTTCGGCTTACCATTGCTCGGCTGTCAATTATGAAGCTACTGACTGGCGGGCTATACTTGCTCTCTATGATAGTTTGTTGAAAATTGATTCATCACCGGTGGTTCTGTTAAACCGTGCCATTGCGCTTGCCAGGGTTTCTGGCGCCAGTGCGGCTATCGAGGAATTGAAAAACCTGGAAGGTTCATCATCACTTAAGTCATATCATCATTATTATTCAACCCTTGGAGCACTATACATCGAATCAAACCGGTACAAAGAAGCCATTCCGATACTTCAAAAAGCAATAGATCTGGCTTCCTTACCGGCAGAGAAGGTCCTGCTCCAGAAAAAAATAGATTTATGTCATGAAAAATAACTGAAGCGAATGTCCTTTTCTTTACATCTCATTTGTCTATACGCGGTAAATTAAATTCTTAAACATAAATGCTGGTAAAATGAAAGATTTTTTATTAATTCTAAAAACAAAGGGAAATGTATGGACTGACCTTTCACCAGAACAGCTTCAAAAGCATATGGAACATGGGATGGCATATATTGGAAAACTAATGTCCGAAGGTAAGCTCAGGAGTGCCAGCCCGGTGGACAAGGGAAGCAGGATTGTAAAGGGACATGACGGGTTGTTAACGGATCACCCTTTCAATGAAACTAAAGAAGTAATTGCCGGATATTTCCTGATTAATGCAGAGAGTATAGATGAAGCCGTGACAATTGCCAAGGGCAATCCGATTTTTAATGACATTCAAACAGAAATCGAAGTACACCCAATGATGCCGGTAGGAGGAAATTGAGCGATGTCTTTAAGTATTAATTGAAACCAATCATATCATGAAGCAAAGATTATATCTTCTATGTATCGTTTTCCTGTTAAACGCCTGTAGTACACGGAATAACACAGACCCCGTTTCTGATGCCGTTCAACCGAAGGACAAGCTGATATATGCCTATAAGGCGACCTATTCCTCGGATATAACAGTTCCTTCCAAACCTGAAATAGGACAGATGGTACTCACCGTCTGGAAAATGTTCGAGAACAAACAGATTGATTCCCTTAAAAAATTTTATGCGGATACTGTTACTTATGACAATTCAGATGGATTCCATTTTTATGGATCTTCAGACGCATTACTGAATTTTGCAAAGAAAGATGTAGAAGGCCTGGATTCACTGCGGTTCGATATTTCAATGTGGCAGAGCCTTCATCTGAACGACCGGAATGAGGACTGGGTATATATCTGGGCTGCCGAAAGGAGATATGAGAAAGGGGGGAGGGCAGATACATCCATGATACATGAACAATGGAAAGTGGAAAACGGGAAAGTATCTTATTTCAATCAATACGTGAAAAAGCCTGCCAGGAAATAGCATTTGGGATTTATCAACTCTCCGATAATTTCATCCGCATCCTCCGGATCTCCTGGTAATATTTCCGGTGGTTGAGAGGTGTCCGGCCTGCAATCACTTTAAAATGCCTGTTAAAGTTTGAAAAATTATTGAATCCGCTCTCAAAACAAATATCTGCGACCGGTTTATCAGATTCGGCCAGCAACTTGCAGGCATGACCTACGCGTACTTCGATCAGGAAGTGTGAGAATGTTTTTTTTATTCTCGATTTAAAATATCGGCAGAATCCGTTCGGAGTGAGATGGGCAACTTTGGCAACCTGCTCCAGTGTAAGTTGCCTGGTAAAATTGTTCAGGATATACTGGTATATATTATTCAGGCGGTCGGCCTCTTCAACGCTGTATTGAAATGTCAGTCCCTCGCTGCAGATTGTCTTTGTTTCGGTGGAATAGGCAATCGTATGCAATATTTGAAGCAACAGGATAATCCGCTCACTGTTTTTGGCTTCCACCATCCTGCGCATGAGCCCGCTGACAATTACCCCTGTATGATCTTTTACACGAACCCCCATCTGGGCCTTCCGGAATAAATGCAGCAATAATTTATTTTCCGGAAGATTAAAAAATTCCGGTCCAAAGCAATCCGGCAAAAAGTGTATGATAATTGCTTCCACTTTCAGCCCGGAACCCTTCACAAGAAATTTTTCATCGCAGCGCCATAAATGAGGAAGATTGGCTCCGATCAGAATCAGGTCATTGTTCTTGAAATGATGAATACTGTCACCAATGAACTGCCTGCCCGAGGCTTCAATAATGTAAACCAGTTCCAGTTCCGGATGATAATGCCATTTATTATAAAAAAATGAAACAATATCATACCGTACGCTAAAAGAATGCTCGTCTTCTTTGGGAATCTTTAACAGATGCGGTTTCATGGTTAAACATTATTAATAGTATAGTAATGTAATTCGTACACTATTGGAATCATTTAGGTTAAGATAGTACAAAAACCTGCCAAATCCGAGCCAAAGCTTCGGAGAAGCTTCTTCTATTTTTGAAAAAATACTTCAAACCTTCATTATGGAAAATAAATTTATTCTGGGCCTGCATGAGGCAGGCATACGTGATATTGAACGAGTGGGTGGTAAGAACGCATCTCTCGGTGAGATGATTCAGCATCTCACCAAATTGGGGGTCCGCATACCCTCAGGCTTTATCATTACAGTAGAAGCCTATCAGGTCTTTATTTCTTACAATCAGCTGGCCGACAAAATCAGCACGCTTATTTCAGAAATTGACTATGACAATATTGAGTCTCTCCGGCGTGCGGGATTGCAAATCCGCAATATGATACGGAACACGAAGTTCCCACCGGATCTCAGTAAGATGATTATCGAAGCCTATTACCGGTTGTCTGCGCAATACAGTCAGGAAACCACGGATGTTGCTGTCAGATCATCTGCAACGGCCGAGGATCTTCCGGATGCAAGTTTTGCCGGTCAGCAGGAAACTTACCTGAATGTTCGCGGTCCTGCCGCCATTATGGATTCTGTACGGAATTGCTTTGCTTCTTTATTTACGGATCGTGCCATCAGCTACCGGCGGAATTTCGGATTTGATCATTTTGCAATCGGGATTTCTGTATGCATTCAGAAAATGGTCCGGTCAGACCTGGGCAGTTCAGGGGTGGCTTTCTCTCTTGACACCGAATCAGGTTTTAGGGATGCGGTAGTCATCAATGGAATATTTGGATTGGGTGAGCTGATCGTACAGGGAAGCATTTCACCGGACGAGTTCATTGTTTTTAAGCCTGTGTTGGATAAACCTTTCGTTCCGATCATTGAAAAGAAACTGGGCCAGAAAGAACAGATGATGGTTTATGGGGATGATCCGGATGAACGGGTGAAAATTATCCCGGTTGATAAGCACACGCAGAATAAATTCTGCCTCGATGATGAAAAAATTTTGCAACTGGCGAAATGGGTGACGATCATTGAGAAATATTATTCGAAACTAAAAAATCACTGGTGCCCCATGGATATTGAATGGGCGGTTGACGGACTAACCCAACAGCTGTTTATCGTGCAGGCCAGGCCTGAAACCATCCATTCGCGGAAAGATCATAACAAGCTCACAGAATATATCATGCAACCCCACCAGCAAAAGCCTGTTCTAAAGGGCATTGCCGTGGGAGACCAGGTTGGGAGCGGCCGGGTTAAAATTATGTATTCACTGGACAAACGCCTGACAGACGGAAATGAATTCAGGGCAGGTGACGTACTGGTGACAGACATGACTGATCCCGATTGGGAACCCATTATGAAAAAGGCATCGGCAATCATCACCAATAAAGGTGGAAGAACCTGTCATGCAGCGATCATTGCCCGCGAAATGGGAGTGCCGGCGATTGTGGGTTGTCGTAATGCGACCAGTCTGCTGGCAGACGGAATGGAAGTAACCGCCAGTTGTAGTGAAGGAGATGAGGGATATTTGTATTCCGGAAATTTACCTTTTGATATTGTTGAAACACGCCTGGATGAACTACCGCAAATAGATACTAAACTAATGTTGAATGTGGCTTCTCCCTCCCTGGCTTTCCGTTTTTCCCATATACCAAACGGTGGGGTAGGTCTCGCCCGCGAAGAATTCATCATTAATAATTATATCGGTATTCATCCCATGGCCCTTCTTAAGCATAAGGAATTGAACGATGAGGCCTTGTCTGCCCATATTAAATCGGCTATCCGGGGATTTGAAAATGAAGAACAGTTTTTTATTCAGAAACTTTCTTTTGGGATCGCCAGGATCGCAGCTGCTTTTTATCCGAATACGGTGATCGTACGATTTTCAGATTTTAAAACAAATGAATACAGGAACCTGGTGGGCGGTGAGCATTTTGAACCGTTGGAAGAAAATCCCATGATCGGATGGCGGGGGGCGTCCAGGTATTATTCGGAATCCTATAGGGAGGCATTCGGACTTGAATGCAAGGCCATACATCATGTAAGGGAAAAAATGGGGCTTTCCAACGTGGCAGTGATGATTCCTTTTTGTCGTACCGTGGAAGAACTCGAAAAAGTTACCGGGATCATGTCGGAACATGGATTGGAAAAAGGTAAGGACGGACTTGAATTGTACTTAATGGCTGAGTTGCCCTCGAATATCCTGATGGCCGGGGAATTTGCGGAACATATCACGGGATTTTCCATTGGGTCCAACGACCTGACCCAGCTCACGCTGGGGTTGGATCGCGATTCTGCGCTCGTTGCCCATTTGTATGATGAAAGAAATGCATCGGTCAAGCGTCTGCTGAAAATGCTGATCCGTCAGGCTAAGGAAGCCGGTGTTAAAGTGGGCATTTGTGGACAGGGTCCTTCAGATCATCCCGACTTCGCACAGTTCCTGGTAGAAGCGGGCATTGATTCTATTTCTGTTACACCGGATTCTGTCATCAAAACGATACGGGCCATTCATGCGATTGAAAATAATTCACGGGTACTAATTTAAGCTTAAAGCCTAACGCCTAAAGCTAAACGCTTAACGCTATTTTCTGAAATCTATTTAAGTATTGGGATGGATTTTGCCTAAATCATCGATCAGAAAGAAATGTTTTTGAATTTAAACATAAGTTCAGCGTTAAGCGTTAAGCTTTGAGCTTTAAGCGTAAAAAATGAAAATCAACAGAAACATACTGACCCTGGAAGAATTCAGGAAGCAGGAACTCCGTTATCTTCCCCAGGCTACGGGAGAACTGAGCAACCTGTTGCGGGATATTGCACTGGCGGCAAAACGTGTCAATGTGGAAGTGAACAAAGCGGGGCTGGTCGATATATTGGGCGAGACTGGGGAAATAAATATTCAGGGAGAGGGTGTAAAACAACTCGATGAATTTGCGAATACCTCATTCCTCGCGGTTTTACAAAGGGGTATCAGTTGTGCCGGTATTGCATCTGAAGAACTGGATGATTTCGCCTGCTTTGATGAGGAACTTTGCAACCAGTCCAAATATGTAGTGGTGCTTGATCCGCTTGACGGGAGCAGTAATATTGACGTGAATATTTCCATCGGAACTATCTTCGGTGTATACCGGCGTTTGACGGAAAATGGTTCTCCCTGTAAGCGGGAGGACTTTCTGCAGAAGGGAGAAAAGCTGGTTGCGGCTGGTTATATCATTTATGGATCATCCACCATGTTTGTATATGCGACGAGAAGAGGTGTAAATGGTTTCACGCTCGATCCTTCTGTTGGAGAATTCACTATAAGTCACCCGGATATCAAGTGCCCGCCAACCGGAAATATATATTCGGTCAACCAGGGGAATTATTATAAGTATAATCAAAAAGTCAGACAATATATTTATGATTGCCAGGTAAAAACCAAAGTGGACGGGGGACCCTATTCACACCGGTACACAGGGACGATGGTTGCCGACATGCACCGCAACCTGCTGAAAGGAGGAATTTTTTTATATCCGGGCACCGCAGATCGTCCCAGCGGAAAACTTCGCCTGGTGTATGAGTGTAACCCATTTGCCTTTCTATTTGAAATGGCCGGCGGCCAGGTAACTGATGGAACAAATAATATCCTCAATATACAGCCGGAATGCCTTCATCAACGTACGGCTTTCTTTGCGGGAAGCAGGGAAATGATGAAACCTTTTATGCCGGCCTGAAAAACATACGCACGCAGTCACTTCCGGGATTTCCCTGCCTGGATTTTACGCTGAAGGCGCAGGAAATACACTTACAGACTCTCATACTGAGCAGATTGCATCTGTCCGGACACGCAACGGAGATACAGTCTGTTCCCCTGGATATTGCAGCGGGCCGGGTAATGATAATGATCATTTCATCTAATGACATTGATCAGATGTCAGGATTTGGATACTGGTTACTTTTATTGGTGCCAAACACATAACCGGAACCATTTAAAAAGTGCAAAATGAAAACGATGTGGCAGATATTTCCGAATTCTCCAATCCGTTTGTTCATTCACTGGACGTTTTTACCAATCATTCTCCTGTTTGTTACGATGAACATATTGGCGGGATTTCAGGGAAATGAATTGATCTGGACGATTCTATTGTTGATATTCATTATTATTTCTATACTATTTCATGACCTTGCCCAGGTTTTAATGGCGATATTATTCGGTATCAAAATAAAATCGCTGGTTTTTATTCCGACCGGCGGTCTGCTGGCATATTCCGGAACTGATAAAAAAAACAGAAATGTTACGCAGGAGGTGGTTATGCTTGCCGCAGGCCCTTTTGTCAATCTACTGATAGCAGCCCTGCTCATTCTTTTTCTGCACCCATACCAGGCTTACTGGAACGAGCCCGAGAATTTAGGTGTGGCATATCGTGGAAATTTTCTTTTTCAGCTGCAGGTTATTAATATGACCCTTGGCCTGGTAAATCTGTTACCTGCTTTTCCGATGGACGCAGGCAAAGCATTGGAAGCTATTTTCATCGGACGCTTACCGGCAGTAAAAGCCATACGGCTGGTAAGTGTGGTCAGTGTCTTGACGGCCTTCGTTTTGATATTGACCGGCCTGATCAACCAGAAATTTATTTTGGCGCTCATTGGACTCTTTATTCTTCTGACCATGAAAACAGAATCTCCTTTCCAGCGCTCAGGCAGAAAAAGCCACCACACCAGCGGGAAAAAACTAGCAAACGGCATATAAACTTGAAAATTTATTGCCGAACGTCCATGCGCGATGATATTAGATATATTGTATTTATAGGTATGGCTGTTTCGTGTTTATCCGCCAGCCGGAATTTTACAATTTCAGGTAAGAATTTACATGAAAGGAAGTCGTCCTTCAAAACGCATCTGGCGATTCAGGAAAAAGAATTGGTTGACAGATTCTATCTTTTGAACAATCAACAATTATTCTGGTTTGGAAACCGGGCTGAATCATTTGAACTCCGGCAGACTTTGAAAGGACGGCTGGACAGTTCCATATTCATGGGATTTGATCATGCCAGTTTTCATCATGCATTAATCTCAGGATATACAACGTATTTATTTTCTTCTGCCGATAGTTTAGCTGCTATGGAAGCTGACCGGATTCTTACAGAGGCAGCAATCATTTACTGCCAGTACATCCATCAGGGAAATGATATAGACAGTCTGTTAAAATCTGACCAGGTCTCACCAAAATATTTCAAAAGAGATGAAAGCTATATTTTAGACGGGTTAATTCATGTAAAATCAGCGGAAGATTTGAATATTCTTATTCAATCTCTTCAACCAAAGGAACGGGATTATTGGTTACTCATGGAGGCGATGAAGAAATGTTTGGATTCAGCTAATCCGATCGGGATAAAAGCAGTCTCGTCGTCTTTGAGCCAGTACCGTTGGATTCGCCATTTTAATTTTGATAAATATATTGTAGTAAATATTCCCACAGCAACAGTTTGTTACTATGAAAGTGATTCGCTGAAAGTTAAAATGAAAGCGGTATTGGGCAAACCATCCACCCGTACACCGCGATTTGCGGCTTTCTGCAATCAGATCATCGTTTTTCCTTATTGGAATGTTCCCCACAAGATCGCAGTGTCTGAACTGCTACCCATGTTTAAGCGTTCCCCTGCATCCGTCAGTTCATTTAATATGCAGATTATAGATGCAAGAGGCAGAATTATTCCGAATGATAAAATTAACTGGTCTCTATATTCCAAAGACTATTTTCCTTTCCGGGTTAGGCAGTTAACCGGTTGTGACAATGCACTCGGACTGATCAAGTTCAATCTTACGGACCCGTTTGACGTCTATATGCACGATACAAATCTGAGGTCGGCATTCAAAAAGGATTATCGGTATCGAAGCCACGGTTGTATACGCCTGGAGCGACCATTCGAACTGGCAAACGATTTATTGAATACCTCCCTGGACAGCCTGAGCCTCGCTGATGACAGTCTGACTGAACAGACCCCTACTGCTATGCCCCTGGATAAACCCGTGCCTGTTTTAGTAGTTTATATGACAGCAAACACAGAAGGAAATAAGGTTTTTTACAGTAGGGATATTTATCATCTTTTGGAATAAATCATACAATATCCGGTACATCGAGAAAATCATTTGAAGACGTGATTTAAGTCAGTTCCGGGAAATTCAATATTGTATACTTTACACGGGTAATCAGGGGCAACCGGTATTTATTATCGGTGGATCCGGTTTATGAACGGCATGACGGTACTTTTCAAATATCGCAAGGAGTATGAAATATATTATCGTAGGAGCTGTAGCCGGCGGTGCCAGCGCGGCAGCGAGGCTCAGAAGACTGGATGAAGCGGCAGAGATCATTATTTTCGAGAAAGGAGAATATATTTCATATGCAAACTGTGGACTGCCTTACTATATAGGTGACGTCATTACAGACCGGAACAACCTGTTTGTACAGACCGCATCTTCTTTCAGGCGGCGTTTCAATATAGATGTGCGACTGCAGACTGAAGTACTGGAGATTCACCCGTCAAATAAGACAATTGCGGTAATAAATCACATCACGGGGGAACATTATTTTGAATCCTATGATAAGCTGATTATTTCTCCGGGTGCAGATCCTGTCCGTCCGGGATTACCAGGAATCGACAGCGATGGTATTTTCACTTTAAGAAATGTGAATGATACCGATCGTATCAAAGAGTTTGTCCGGAAACAGGAAGTGAAGGATGTTCTGATTGCAGGAGCCGGCTTCATTGGTCTTGAGATGGCTGAAAATTTTAAAAGCCTCGGTCTGCGGGTTACGGTGGTTGAAATGGGTGACCAGATATTTGCGCCGGTGGATTTTCCCATTGCTGCACTGGCGCAGCAGCATATCCGTTCCAGCGGCATTCGTCTTCTGCTGAATACATCCGTAACCGGTTTTTCAAAACAGGAAAATAAAATATTCTCTACCCTGAGCAGTGGAGAGGTACTGCAGACAGATATGGTGCTGATCTCCATTGGCGTAAGGCCGGATACCAGGCTGGCTGTCAGGGCGGGACTAAAGATTGGACCCGCCCGGGGAATATGGGTGAATCAATATTTACAAACATCTGAACCGGATATTTATGCCGTTGGTGACGCCATAGAATTTGCCAATCCGGTCACGGGACAATTCATGACTACTTTCCTGGCGGGACCGGCCAATAAGCAGGGACGAATTTGCGCCAATAATGTAGCTCTGGGCAATTCCAGCGTTTATCACGGTTCTATCAATACAGCCATCGTGAAAGTATTTGATATGACTGTTGCCACAACCGGTATGGCATCCAAACACTTAAAAGCGCTGCATATAGATCATATCGTGTCAACCAACCGGAGCGGATCTCATGCATCATACTATCCGGGTTCTGAACAAATGACGATCCAGATTAATTTCTCACCCAATACAGGCGAGCTCCTGGGTGCGCAAATTGCCGGATACTCCGGTGTTGATAAACGGATAGATATCATTTCTTCTCTTATAAAAGTTAAAGGAACCATCTATGATCTGGTGGAATTTGAGCAGGCTTATGCACCGTCTTATTCTTCTGCTAAAGATCCTGTTAATATGGCCGGATTCGTGGCCGAAAACATTTTATTGGGACGACTAAAAATATTTTACTGGAATGAGATAAAAAATATAATGCCGGAAGACCTGCTTGTTGACGTGCGAAATAGCGATGAATATGAATCCGGGCATATTTGCCATTCGATCAATATTCCGGTTGATGAAATCAGGACCCGACTGCGTGAATTCCCTGTAAATAAAAATATTTATATTTATTGCGAAGCGGGGCTAAGGGGTTATCTGGCTCAGCGAATATTACTGCAAAAAGGGTTTGACCGCGTCCGCAACTTGTCAGGAGGATATTACTTATGGAAATCCTGTGAAACCGAGCGCCTATTGCAGGAAGCCGTTTCCTGACGAAAACATTTGCCTGGGGAAACGCCTATTCAAACAACAAATATGCCGGATTCTGATCACTGATTGCTTCGAAACGCTGCAGACCATCTGTGGTCAGTGTAATGCTTACTATATCATCATCTTCCACGGGAACGTACCACTGGTTGTCCCGCCGTTCTCTCAGATGTTTTACTTTATAATAAAAGATTTTAAAACCACAACTCTCATAAAAGGGACTGTACTTGTTGCGACAGAATCCAATAGATTCTATTTTCCGGTAAGTTAGATTTTCCTTTACATGAGCCAGCAGTTCTTTGCCATAACCCCTGAGAATTTCTGTAGCAACAAAACCTACCAGTTCGGCGATCGGATAAACGACATCGTTGATCTGCACTTTAAAATGGAAATTGATCCTTGCAACGGCCAGTAGTTTCTCACCTTCCTTCAATAAATGGAATTCTGACTTTTCAAATCTTTTTCTGAAATCGGAAACTTCCATGCCCTTCCAGTCTTCGATGTCCCAGCTTTCAAGGATTGTGCTTATCTCCGTCTCTGATAGCTCGGGGGGTTTTTTGATCAAATAGTCGTTCATGATATCCGTTTACAGAAACTGTTATTTTTAGCGATTACTGTTAAACATACCAAGCTGGTTTCAATTTCGCATTGAATGTTGGGTACATGATGGCTGTTTTTCTGACCGGTTCACTAATTTAATCCAATTTTTTATTTTCCCGTCCGGCCCGTAGTCCGGTCCAATTCAATATTGGCCGAAAGATAATCGTACACGGCTTCCAGATAATTGGATTGTGCCTGTGTATAAGCCAGTTCGGCATCTGTAAGTTCCAGCCTGGAAGCAACTGCCTTCGCGTACCGGTACTGCGTGATCTCATAACTAAGTTTAGCTGTTTCCTGAACATGGGCGCTTGTTTGGATACGGGCCGCCGTTTCATGGACATTCGCCACCGCCCTTTTAACTGCAGTCCGCAATTCCTCATAGGCCTGTTGCGAACGAAGTACGGACTGGTCTTTTTCAATCCGGGCCTGCTTCACTTTGGCTTTGTTGCTATTTCCGTTGAAAACGGGTACAGTGAATTGTGCACCGACAAATGGCGTGGAGGGATAAAAAGCATTGAAATATTCGAAATGATTGGTCTGGGTCTGGATAAGGTATTGGGCTGTCAGCGATACGGAGGGTTTCATTCCGGCGGCAGCTAATTTAATTTGTTGTTCAGCCTGCTGCTGTTGCAGGTCCAGAGATTGTAAATCGGCGCGGTGAAGTTTTGCTTCATTATAAACCGTTTCTTCCGACAATGGCTCTGAAGATTCGGGTAATGTCAGAATATCTGTTAATTCGATTTCCTGCAGACTGTCCAGACCTGTCAGTGTTCTGAGTTGTTGTTTACCAATTTCAATTGCATATGATAATTTCAGCAGGTCAGGCTCCAGATTTTTAACGGATGTATAAGCACGCAATGTATCCACCCGCAGCGCCCTTCCCTGCGCGAGTAGTGACCTGGAATCCTGCAGTGCTTTCTCGTTTCTTGCCAGGCTTTCTTTCTGAAGTTTGATGCGCTCGTGTAAAACCAGGATGCGAATATAAGTCTGCTTTAGCAGCGCAGCGATATCCGTTTCTTTATTAATAACAGATAACCGGCTCTGGCGTTCCTGGAGTTGGGCGCTCACTATTCCGGGTCTGACCGCAGCATTGTAAACCGGTTGGATGATCCAGGCATTCGCGGCCGCCTGATCCCTTCCACCAAACCGGTCATAAGGAATTTTATCGCTGCTGCCACCCGTACTCCCGATGCCGAAAAAAGGTGCTTCGTAAAAATAGTGCGAGACCTGTGCGCTGATACCTGCTGCAGGAAGGCCCGCACTTTTTGCCACCTGAACCTGCTGCAGAGATTTTTCCACGTCGAGTGTGCTGATTTTGATTTCCCGGTTGTTCGCCAGGGTTAGGGACAGTGCTTCGCGCAATGACAGTTGCCTGGGTTGTGCGTTTGCTATATATGAAAACATCGTGATGAGGGCGAAAACAAGGGCTGTATAGATAAAGGCTTTCCTGTGTGTCATAATTCATTTTTTAAATCATATCATACTATGCGGGGTAAATGCTTCCCGGGATAGTAATTATATTTTTTTGCGTTTCAACTTTTGCTTTGTAAGGTCTGGAGAAATAGGAGTACACTGCAGGGATTACATAGAGGGTAAGTACTCCGGCAAATATCAATCCGCCGACTACTACGATGCCCAGCGATGTCCTGCTTCCTGATGAAGTACCTAATGAAAGGGCGATTGGCAGTGTTCCGAAAATCATGGCCAGGGTGGTCATGAGAATAGGACGGAACCTGGAAGCTGCTGCCGCGAGTACCGCATCACGCACTTTCATTCCTTCTTCTTTCCGCTGGTTGGCAAATTCTACAATCAGTATCCCATTCTTCGTGATCAGACCGATGAGCATGATGATACCGATCTCGCTAAATATGTTGATAGACTGATGTGTAATCCACAGACTGAGTAAGGCACCTGTTACTGCCATCGGTACGGTGAGCAGGATGATAAATGGATCGATCAGGCTTTCAAACTGTGCAGCCAGGACCAGGTAGATGAGAATAATGGCGAAGATGAAAGCAAAAACCAGGCTTGAACTGCTTTCGGCAAAGTCACGACTCTGACCAGCCAATGCAGTTCTGAATCCTGCAGGTAGTGTTTTTGAAGCAATGCCGTCCATTTCTTTTATTGCATCGCCCAGGCTCACACCTGGTGCAGGTGTAGCGGAAATAGTGGCACTGTAAGATTGGTTGTAACGATAAAGTGCAGGCGGGCTCACACTTTCATTCATCTTAATAAGATTATCCAGCGAAATCATTTCTCCGGTTCCGGATTTCAGGAAGAGTGAACGGAGGTCATCCGGTGCGGCACGTTCCTGCCTGTCGAGTTGACCAATCACTTCATATTGCCGGTCGTTGTATATAAAATATCCGTACCTCCTTCCACTCAGGGCGAGTTGCAAAGTGCGGCCGATCTCCTGGGTTGAAATACCCAATTGGGCCGCGCGTTGACGGTCGATGCTGATACCAATTTCCGGCCGGTCAATTTTGAAATCCGGATTCTGGAAAACGAGCTTTTTGCTTTTATACACTTCACCCATCAGCTTTGGCATTACGTCTTCGAGACTTTTCAAATCCGGTGACTGTATTATATATTCCAATGGCTGGCTGCTGGAGAACCCGCCGATTGTCGGAATCTGTATTGGAATTACAATGACATTCCTGAATCGCTGGGAAGCGACAATCAGTTTTTGAAAAACCTGCGATTGCGTCATTCCGCTTTTTCTTTCCCTTGGTTCTTTCAGGAATATCCACTGAAACCCACCGTTGACGGGCTGTACCAGGGTACCGATGGAAGCGGCAATGCCCGCATAGGTTCTGTTTTCATTCAGATCGGGAATGGAATCAGATACGTAATTGCTGATGGCTTTCATGGTTTCTTCCATACTTTCATAAGAAGTCCCTTCCGGGGCGATCACGGCCAAACCCACCATGGACCGGTCTTCCAGGGGAGCCAGTTCAGATGGAAGTTTTGGAGCAAGCAGCGCGGCGATTCCAAATGAAAAGAGCAACAGACCAAACCCCACCCATCTTGCTTTGAAGAAATAGCGGAGTGATTTTTCGTAGCCATTGTTCAATTTTATAAAGAAGGGTTCTGTCTTTTTGTACAACCAGTTATGATGGGAACCGGCCTTCAGCAGGTAGGCACTCATCATGGGAGAAAGAGTGAGGGCCACAAATGCTGAAATCAATACAGATCCCGAAACGACAATGGCAAACTCTCTGAATAATCTTCCGGTGATCCCGCCCAAAAACAGAATGGGCAGGAATACGGCAGCGAGTGTTACGGTCGTTGAGATAACCGCGAAATAAATTTCATTTGATCCTTTTCGTGCAGCCTCCATGGGTGTCATTCCCTGTTCCACCTTACTATAAATATTTTCAAGCACTACGATGGCATCATCCACGACCAGCCCGATAGCCAATACGAGCCCGAGTAAGGTTAATACGTTGATCGAAAAATTTCCGATATACATAATAAAGAAAGCGGAAATAATCGAAACAGGGATAGCTACCAATGGGATGATTGTACTTCTCCAGTCGCGCAGAAAAACAAAGATGATCAGCGCGACCAGGACGAAAGCCAGCAACAATGTTTCCCCGACTTCAGACAAAGAATTTCGTACCGGAACGGTGAAATCCTTTCCCAGTGAAATGATATAATCTTTGGGAGCTGTTTTCTGGATATCGGCAAAGCGTTTTTTAAATTCATCCACAATGGCGAGGGAGTTTGCGCCCCGCTGCGGTTGCACGCCTGTGCCGACACCGTAACGTGCAGTATTCCCTTCACTAACGATCATGGCTGTGCGCTCGTTTTGCGAAGACATGACAGCGGTACCAATATCCCTGAAGCGTACGATAGCGCCATCCTGCTGGCGGAGGATCATATTATTGAAATCGTCTTCCGTAACCAGCCTTCCTTCCGTACGCAGGGTGACTTCCGTATTCTGACCTTCGATGCGACCGCTCGGCAGATCCACATTTTCTCTTTGCAATGCCGCCTGCACGTCGGAAGGAGTAAGCTGGTAGGCAGCCAGCTTCACCGGGTCCATCCGCAGGCGCATGGATCTTTTCCGGCCGGCATAGGAATCCACCAAACGCACGCCGGGAATGGATTGCAGCCTTTCCTTGATATTGATATTGACAAAATCGGTGATGTCTTCCAGACTTTTTGTGTCACTCTGTACGGTCAGGAAAACGAGAAAATCAGGTGGCCCTGCTTTTTCCACAATGGTCGGTTCAATATCTGCCGGTAATTGCTGACGGGATTTGGAAACCTTGTCGCGGACATCGTTGGCTGCTGCTTCCAGGTCGGCATTCAGATTAAATTCTACTGTAATTACACTTACCTGTTCACGGGAAACAGAGCTCATGGCGCGGATGCCATTTGCTTCGGCAACGGCTTCTTCCAGTGGTTTGGTCACCTGTGAAGCGATGATATCGGCACTGGCACCGGGATATACTGTGGTGATAGTTACAATGGGAGAGTCGGTGACCGGGTATTCGCGGGTTCCTAAAAAGGTATATCCTACGATGCCGAATAATACCAGCAGGACCGACATGACGCCCGCCAGTACCGGCCTTGAGATACTTACTTGTGATATTGCGCTCATAATAGTTGTTAATTGTCAATTGTTAATTATTAACCGGGGATGGTGATTCGTTGATCGTAGATTGTTAATCCTGGGTCAACAAACGATCCACGACCCACGATGTCATTATTTCAAACTCGCAAATTGTACAGGCGCCCCCGGCATTAATCTTAATAAATTGCTGGTGACGACGGTATCGCCTTTATTCAGGCCACTTGATATTTCAACTGTATAAGCTCCGCGCTGCCCGATTGTTACAGGAGTCAGCTGAACCAGGTTTTGTTTTGCTACATACACGCTGTATCCTTTTGAGGAAGGAATCAGAGCCTGTGAAGAAACCATCAGAACATCTTTCGCGGAATGCAGGGCCAGTTGAATTCTTGCACTTTGTCCGGGAAGTAAAGTCCGGCCCGGATTCTGGCTGATCGCGCGAACCAGGATCGTCCTGGAATTCTGATCCACACCGGCTTCCCTCGCAATTACCTTTGCATTGTATTGTTTTGAATCGGAGGCGACGGTAAACTTTTGCAGACTGCCGGTCGTAATAGTTTGCGCATATTTTTCAGGCACGCGGAAATCCAGTTTTACCTGGCTGTTATCCTGTATATGTGTAAGAACAGTGTTGGTTGAAACCACCGCGCCGGGATAAACATGTATGATACCCAGCTGACCACTGAATGGTGCACGTATTTTGGTCTTATTCAACATCACCTGTAATTCTGCAATCTGTGCCTGGAGCACTTTCAGGTTGGTAAATGACTGGTCATAGTCCTGCTGGACAACTGCTTCATGCTGAATGAGGTCACGCAATCGTTCTTCATTCAGTTTGGCAAGTTTTTCCTGCTGACGAAGTTTGTCCAGCTGCGCGAGCAAATCGGCGTTGTCCATTTCAAAAAGCAATTGACCTGCCTGAACGGTTGCGCCATCTTTTATATTTATCCGCGTGATTTTCCGCGGGAGTTCACTAACAATATCCACTTCCTGGTTGGGTTCCAGGGTTCCGGTGATTTCCAGTTCGTCTTTTAGGACGGCAGGCTGAACGATATAGCCGTCCACCGGTATTCCGGGAGATGTTTTTACCACAGGAGTGGAGGTCTTATTCTTTTCTTCTGCCTTTGCGTAACAGCCGCCGATAAACATGATGGTAAAATAAGCGAGTGCAGCCAGCAACGGGCTGTTGATGAGGTTCCTGGTAATGGTTTGTGTTGACATGGTGTTGATTATTAATAGATATATTCAAATAATTCAATACATTTAAGCAAAGTTTTCCGTAGGATTAACAAAAATGAAGAAGTAAAGTTATAGATTTATTTAAGTATTTCGATAAATAATTTAAAAAAAATTTAAATCTTTAGTCCCTCGATAAACTGGATATACTCATCCATGAGTTTGTTGTTCAGGTAATAGCGCACGTTCCGGCCTTCCTTATCGGAAGTAACCAATTCACTTTCAAGTAATAATTTCAGGTGATGGGCTATCGACGGCTGGGCCAGGTTGATCTTTTCATTCAGGTCCACGCAATATAGGCATTGCTTACTCTTCTTGATTTCTTTCAGTATGGTTAACCGGTTTGGATCGGCCAGGGCCTTAGAGATCTTTTCCGCCTTTTTGATGTCCATAAAAAAGAATTACACCGCAAATATAATAATTTATTTATTGAAATACTTCAATAAATAAAAAATACTAACATTTTCTTAGGAATGTGTTTGACGGGCCATCCTGAAGGATATTTTTTTCAGACACACTTAAATATAGGATGATGCATTATTTACCCCAGCTCTTCAAACTGGCCGGTCTGCCGGTTCTTTCTTACATTATCCCAATTAAAATACCGGCCGTTCATTGACACATAAACGCCGTGAGGAAGTGTCTGCACGAAAGCCAGCGCACATCCCAGATTAAAGAACCCGTCAGAGCTTCCGAATTTATAAGGTATCATCGCTCCGGTTAGCACAATGGTTTTTCCTGCGACCTTTTCTGCCAGTACTGCGGCGGTCACCGCCATGGTATCGGTGCCGTGGGTAATGATGATTTTGTCTTCCGGTATTTCATTACATTGGTTGGCAATGAATATCCTGTCTCCTGCAGTCATGTCCAAACTGTCGATCATCATCAGGGTCCGTACTTTTACTTCTGGTGTAACACGGCTGCGACTGATCATCTCAGGCAAATGTGTTTCCTTGAAAAAAAGCTCGCCGGTAATTTCGTTGTACTCCTTATCAAATGTGCCGCCCGTTACAAAAATGCAAATCCCCATGAGATCTAATTGTACGGCAAATCTAACTATAAGTCTAATCTAAATTATCGACGAATGCCTTTTGTCGATAAACCTGAATGCAACTGATTGAATTCCGC
The DNA here is from genome assembly GCA_963741345.1 of uncultured Bacteroidota bacterium. GTDB lineage: Bacteria > Bacteroidota > Bacteroidia > Chitinophagales > Chitinophagaceae > Puia. The sequence continues at coordinate 70,190 of CAVUHS010000002.1, read as the reverse complement.
GGAAGGGCTAAAGAAATAAACCCCTGAAATATCGAATGCGCGCGGGTTCCGGAAAGTTTTCAGTAAATTCATTTTATTGTTCCGGACAAATTGTTTTCAAAGCCAGCAGCAACCCTTAGCAATCACCTCAGCCAGCATATATGAAATGGAAAATCCGCGTGGCACTTATTGTTTTCCTTTTCTAAACTTTCACCCGGGTATAGCACAGAATAATCGCATCACTTTTTATAACCTGGACAGCATAAACGGTGCACCCCTGGGTAAAATCAATGGAATTACACAGGACCCAAGCGGGTATATGTGGTTTTGCGGGCAGACACAGAATTGCCTGTACCGTTATGATGGCAGCAGTTTCATTATCTACAAGCATGATAACAAGAATCCAAATTCTCTCGGATTCAATACTCTGCTAACAGTATACGCCGATGATGACGGTATGATCTGGATAGGAGGCAACGGTCTGGATAGATTAGATCCGGCAACCGGAATTTTTACACATTACAAACTTATTAGTCTTGACAGCGGTAGTCTGCATAGTGGTTTTGTATCGGTAATTCTGAAGGATCATCAGGGCAATGTCTGGGTTGGCAAATACGATGGACTTGACCGACTGGATGAGAAGACAGGTAAGTTTACCCATTACTATGATAACCCAGGTAATCCAAAAAGTCTGAGTAGTAATACGGTCATGTCCATATATGAAGATCATAAGGGGGTATTATGGATTGGTACGGGCGACCCCTGGGATGAAAAAAATCCGGATGGCGGTCTGAACCGGTTTAATCCGGATGGAACTTTTACCCGATACCTCCGGGATCCCATAGACCCCCATAGCCTGATCAATAATAAAGTCGGGGCCATCTTTGAAGACAGCAGGGGTAATTTCTGGGTGGGAACGGCCGGAGATGGTCTTCAAATCATGGACCGCGAAAATGGAACATTTGAACGGTACCCATTTGACCCAAGACATCCGGAGCATTTAAGCCGCTCAGCCATCAAACAAGGGGATGTAGCGGATCATATTACATTCATTTGTGAGGATAGTATCCATACGATATGGATTGGTACCTATCTTGGGGGTATTTCCAGGTATGATCCATTATCCAAAATCACTACCCGTTACAAATCCGGCAATGGATTTCCTGATAGTACAACCTGGAACGGCTTTATTTCAAGGGATGGAATCTTTTGGGTAAGCACAGAGTTAAGCAGGACATTATTCCGGGCCGATCCCGTTTCAAAAACAATTTCACACATAAAAACTTCAGGGCGGGTATACTGGTTTCTTGAAGATAGGAATGGCTGGCTCTGGGTTGCCACTGAAGGAAAAGGGTTACTGCAATATGATGAACACAAAACCCTGGTTCACCAGTTTAAACATTCCTCCACAGATCATTCCAGTATAATTAGTGATTCTGTCTATTGTTTATATAAAAAGCCCAATGAAGACACCATATGGATAGGCACTGCTCATGGTGTCGAGGTTATGAATACCTCTACGAAAAATTTTTCCAGACTTGAATACCATGGAAAGCCAGCCGACTGGTTCGATTATAGACTCATAGATATTACGGAGGACAAGCAGGGTAGTTTATGGTTTGGATCATTTGGCGGAGGAGTGCTGAAATATAACCGTAAGAATGGGCTGGTTAAGCAATGGCTTCCGGACCCAAAGGACTCAGGAGCCATTGGTTCAAACATGGCCGCAACTGTCTTTGAAGATAATGAACAGAATTTATGGACCGGAGTAATCGGAGGAGAGGCGGGTATTTATAAATTAAACAAACAGACGGATAAATTCCGGGGTTACCTGCCTGGGAATTTAGGCATTTACATGTATGAAGATCATAAAGGGGACTTGTGGGCCGGTATGCAGACCGGTTTATTCCGTTACAATAGAAAAGAAGACCTGTTTACGCCGTTTTTTGATTCACAGTCGGACATCAGTAACAAAAGGGTATATGGCATAGCAGAAGATAAGGATAATAATTTATGGCTCAGTTCTCCTTCGGCGACTTGTAAAAATAAATCCTGCGAGGAACGGATTTTTTGTTTATGACAATAGGTTTGGAATTGATCAGAATAGTATAACTCCAAAATCGATACGTAGCATCTCCAGCGGTCAGATCCTTGTAGGTAATGATATTGGATACTTTGCATTTTTTCCGCAGGAAATCAGCATCAGCTCAAAGCCTCTGAAACTCCTTATAACGGATTTCTATTTCAACAGGTCTGGCGCCTTAACAACGGAAGGCAATAGTTTTCTCAAATATATTGAAAAAGAGAATCAGCTCTCCCTGGCATATGACCAGAATAATTTCGGTTTTAAGTTTATTGCTTTTGATTATGGAGCACCGAAAGGAATTAAGTATTATACTATGCTGGAAAATTTTGATCCTGAATGGCGTGAATCAGGAGTAGAAAAGTCCGTTTACTATTTCAATCTTGCTCCGGGTGATTATTTGTTTCGTGTGAAAGCATACGGTAATAATGACTCAAAGGGCGAAAGACAAATCAGGATACATATCCGGCCGCCCTGGTGGAAAACCTGGTGGGCCTACATTTTATACGGGCTGCTTTTGATAACAGGCATCTTTACAATAGTGCAGGCACAAAAAAAACGTATAATCAGGAAGGAAAGACAGAAAACACAGGTAAGGGAGCTTGCACAGGCAAAGGAAATTGAAAAAGCGTATACAGAATTGAAAGCGACACAGGCTCTGTTGATCCAGTCGGAAAAAATGGCTTCACTGGGAGAACTTACCGCAGGGATTGCGCATGAGATACAAAACCCGATGAATTTCATCAATAATTTTTCTGATATCAATGCGGAACTCATTGATGAAATGAAGGAAGAAATAAAAACAGGCAATTTGGAGGAACTGGCGAATGTTGCGGATATCTTAAAAGAAAATAATTTAAAAATCAATTATCATGGCAAAAGGGCTGATTCCATCGTAAAAGGAATGCTGATGCATTCCAGGACCAGCACAGGAGTAAAGGAACCCACGAATATCAATGAACTCGCAGATGAATATTTGCGGCTGGCTTATCACGGTCTTCGGGCAAAGGACAAATCTTTCAACGTTACCATGAAAACTGAATTTGACCCGAATGTTCAATTGGTAAATATTGTACCCCAGGATATTGGCAGGGTGCTTACTGAATTTATATAACAATGCCTTTTATGCGGTAACAGAAAAAGGAATGCAGGCGGGCCAGGATTATACACCGACTATTGAAGTGAGTACAAAAAAAACAGGGAATAAAATAGAAATCAGGGTAAAGGACAACGGAAAGGGTATTCCGAAAAAAGTATTGGAAAAAATCTTCCAGCCATTTTTTACTACCAAACCCACGGGACAGGGAACTGGATTGGGATTGTCTTTAAGCTTTGATATTGTGAAAGCACATGGCGGAGAGATAAAAATAGATACGGTAGAGGGGCAGTATACTGTGTTTATCGTGAGTTTGCCTGTATAGTTTAATATCTGAGTTACGCTGATACGATCAGAGAGTTTCAAGAAATTCATTTTACAAATATTGAGACAGGCTAACGTGAACTACATTAAAATATGAAAATAAAAATTCGGATTATACTATTTATTTTCTTCTTTATAAATTTTCTTGCTGCCTTTGCGCAAAAGGGCGAAATCAGGTTTAACAAAATCGACAGCCTGAATGGAAGGCCGATCGGAAATATCAATGCCATTACGCAGAGTCCGGATGGATTTTTATGGTTTGCAGGGAGTGGGGACAACAATCAAGGACTCTACCGTTACGATGGTCATCACCTGATCAGAATCAGGCATGATGCAGCAAACCCGAATTCGATATCAGAAGGTGAACTGGAAACGATTTATGCAGACAAGAAAGGGCTGATCTGGATAGGGTGCGGCAATCTGGATCAATATAATCCGGTCACAGGAATCTTTAAACATTATCGTTATAATGAAAAAGATAGTAATAGTGTAAGCGGGAGGGCAGAGGTTATTTTAAGGGATCACAAGGGCAATCTTTGGGTTGGAACTGACAATGGTTTGGATCGTCTCGATGAAAAAACCGGGAAATTCTTTCATTACCGGAATGTTCCGGGTAACCCGCGAAGTATAAGCAATAATGTTGTCAGGGCACTTTGTGAAGATAGAAAGGGCATACTCTGGGTTGGAACCGGATACCCTTATAATGGAACGGGGCCTCCTAATCAACCAGACACCGGTTTTAAAAGGGAAGAAGGAGGACTGAACCGCATGGAACCTGATGGATCTTTTACCCGGTTTATGCATGATCCGAATAATCCGCATAGCCTGATCAGCAATAAAATAACCGCCATTTTTGAAGACAGCCGGGGCACTTTCTGGGTTGGAACAAATGGAGATGGATTGCATACGATGGACCGGCAAAGAGGTGAGTTTGAAAGACATCTATTTGACTCTAAACATCCGGAAAAGTTAAGTCGCCCAAGAGTGAAACCTGAAAATGAATGGGTGGATAATATCCGGGTTATCTGTGAAGACAGTTCACATTTTATATGGATTGGAACTTTTTGCGAAGGCCTAAGTCGCTATGATCCGGAAACGAAAACAGTTACCCGTTATAATATGGGAAATGGATTTCCGGATAGTTCCGCCTATAGCGGATATGTTTCTTCAGACGGCAGTTTCTGGGTAAGTACCGCGTGGAGCGCTACATTATTTCAGGCTAATCCCTCGATCAAACCGGTCACAGAAATTACCACCGGGATGAACGTATTTCGTTTTTTGGAAGATAAAAGAGGAAACCTATGGGTCGGGACCTGGGGTGGAGGTTTATTTCTTTTTGATCCCAATAAAAAATTAATTCGTCAGTATAAACAGGATACATCTGATTTATCCGGTCTTTTCAGCGAATCCGTATTTGCGCTATATCAGGATCCGAGGGCAGACACTATCTGGCTGGGTACCAGGCTTGGTCTTGGAATTTATAATACCCTCACTGAAAAGTTTTCAAGGGTTCCAATAAAAGGAATTAAGATAAGTGGAGATCCAATGTTTTCATCCATTATCAAAGACGAGCATGACATTTTATGGATTTCGACCGTTGGCAACGGTCTTATCCGGTACAATCCAAAAGATGGTTCTGCAAAGCAATATATGCATGATGAGACGGACTCAGGTTCTATCTCCGGCCAGGTAGTAATTACAGTTCTTGAAGACAGAGATCAAAACATTTGGGCTGCAAATGTTGGTGAAGGAAAAGGAATAAATCGCTTGAACAAACAGACAGGCCGTTTCCGGCACTACCTGAATGGAGTAAATGCTGGTTTTATATTTCAGGATCAGGAGGGTGAACTATGGGCCTGCGCAGACCACAATGGTTTGTTCAAATACAATAAATCGGCCGATCAGTTTTACCAATTTTTTGATCCACAGTCCGAACTCAATACGGAAACGGTCTATTCTATCATAGAGGATAAGGATAAAAACTTATGGCTGAGTACATCCCTGTCAATTGTAAAAATAAATGCCGTAAGAAATAAACTGTTTTTATATGACGACAGGTTTGGAGTTCCAAATGAGAAGCTGGCCTTTAACGGTATTTATTGTACACGGAAAGGAGAGATATTAATGGGTAACAGCAATGGATTTTATGGTTTTTTCCCGGAAAATATGAAAATGAGTATGGATCCGCTGAAAATAGTAGTTACCGGTTTTTTTATCAATTCACTTCAGGCATCTTCCGGGAAAGACAGTACACTTCAAAAAAGCATGGAAGGACTAAATGAGCTCGGACTAAAATATGACCAGAATTCGTTTGGTTTTAAATTTTTGGCTATTGACTACCAATCGCCTCTGACCGTCCGGTATTATACTATGCTGGAGAATTATGACCCTGTCTGGCGTGAGACAGGTACGGAAAAATCTGTCAATTATTTTAATGTACCGCCGGGAAATTATGTGTTTCGGATAAAAGCTTTTAGCGGCAATGGCATAATGGGTGAAAAGAGTATTTCGATAAGGGTTAGCCCGCCCTGGTGGAAAACAGTATGGGCTTACACTGCCTATGGATTGTTATTAATTGCATTGGTTTTAACTTTCGTACGGTTTCAAAAACAGCAGGTTATTCGCAATGAAAGGCATAAAACACAAGAAAGGGAACTTGCACAGGCCAAAGAAATTCAAAAAGCGTATACCGAGTTGAAGGAGACGCAGGCCCAGCTTATTCAGTCAGAAAAAATGGCATCACTGGGAGAACTGACGGCAGGTATCGCCCATGAAATTCAGAACCCTTTGAATTTCGTAAATAATTTCTCCGAAGTGAATATTGAACTGATAGAGGATTTGAAGTCTGAAATTGGTGAAGGCAAAACGAATGAAGCGCTGAACATAGCTAATAATTTATTGGAAAATGAGCAGAAAGTACTTTCTCATGGCAAAAGAGCCGACGGGATCGTGAAGTCCATGCTGCAGCATTCCAGAACCAGTACCGGACAGAAAGAACCTACCGAAATCAATAAACTGGCAGATGAATACCTCAGACTGGCCTATCATGGTCTCCGGGCCAAGGACAAATCTTTCAATGTTACCATGAAAACAGAGTTTGACCCGAATGTTCAATTGGTAAATATTGTACCCCAGGATATTGGCAGGGTCTTACTGAATTTATATAACAATGCCTTTTACGCAGTAACAGAAAAAGGAATGCAGGCGGGCCAGGATTATATACCGACCATCGAAGTGAGTACAAGAAAAACCGGGAATAAAATAGAGATCAGGGTAAAGGATAACGGAAAGGGTATTCCGAAAAAGGTATTGGACAAAATCTTCCAGCCATTTTTTACCACGAAGCCGACAGGGCAGGGAACCGGATTGGGTTTGTCATTAAGCTTTGATATTGTGAAAGCACATGGCGGAGAGATAAAAATTGAAACGGTTGAGGGTAAGTATACTGTGTTTACAGTGAGTTTGCCTGTTTAATTTAAATTCATATATAAACACTATTTTAATTATACCGGTTTCTATAAAATCTTTTTATCGGGAATTGGACAGATTAATACCTGCTGTCTTTAACATATGAAAGGAAAATTTCGGATTATATCATTTATTTTCTTCTGTATAAATTATCATGTTGCTTTTCCGCAGAAGAGCGAAATCAGGTTTAACAAAATAGATGGCGTGAGCGTAAGTCCACTGGGAAAAATCAATGCCATTTCCCAGAGCCCGGATGGGTTTATGTGGTTTTGCGGAAACGGGAACAACTGCCTTTACCGCTATGATGGTCATAACCTGGTCAGTTTTAAACAGGATATTTCAAATGCTAATTCATTGGGCGGCACCAACCTGGAAACCAGTTATGCAGATGATAAGGGATTGGTCTGGATAGGTTTTGGCAATGGAGGATTGGACCAATATAATCCAGGCACGGGAATCTTTACACACTATCGTCATAAAGACAATGACAGCAGCAGCCTGAGTAGTGGTATGATAAACACCATACTAAGGGATCATAAAGGTGTGCTCTGGATTGGAACTTTTAATGGCCTTGACCGCCTGGATGAAAATACCGGGAAGTTTACTCATTACCGCAATAATCCCCGCAATCCGAAAAGTCTTAGCAGCAATAAAGTCTGGTCCCTGTATGAGGATCGAAGTGGCTTGCTCTGGGTAGGAACCGGATATCCTTTTAATATAGGCGAAGATTTTATCAGTTGGGAAGACGGAGGCCTAAACAGGATGGATCTTGATGGAAGTTTTATACGATACCTGCATGATCCGAAGAATCCCCAAACACTCATTAGTAATAAGATTACTACCATGTTCGAAGACAGCCGGGGTGTTTTCTGGGTTGGTACATCCGGAGACGGCCTGCATACCATGAATCGGGAAGAGGGAACTTTTGAAAGGCATCTTTTTGATCCCGGACACCCGGACCAGTTAAGCCGTCCTGCCATTAAACCCGGACACGATTGGGACTTTATTCCTTTTATCCTCGAAGACAGTATTGGTAAAATATGGATAGGGAGCTGGCTGGAAGGCCTCACCCTCTATGATCCGAAAATGCAGAATGTAACCCGTTACAGAGGTGGAAATGGCTTTCCGGACAGCTCCACCTGGAGTGGGTATGTTTCCAAGGATGGTAGTATATGGGTAAGTACTGAAACCCCTTTCGTATTCCAGGCGAATCCATCCATAAAAAAAATTAGAGACATTCCTACCGGGCATATTGTATTTGGCTTTTTAGAAGGCAATGATGGTAACCTGTGGGTCGGCACAGGAGGAGGTTTACTTCAATATGATCAGCATCTAAATTTAATTCATCAATTTAAACATGATCCAAAAGATCCATCCAGTCCTTTTTGTGATACGGTATTTCATGCATTTCAATATCCCGATGAAGATACGGTCTGGCTTTGTACCAGTGAAGGACTTGGAATATTTAATACCATTTCCAGGAAATTTTCCAAAATTCCAATAAGCTTTATTGAGAAACAGGATAACCATATGGCCTTAGACATGATAAAAGACAAAATGGGATTCTTTTGGATATCCACATTTAGCGCAGGCCTGATCCGGTTCAACCCAAAAGATGGATCTGTAAAACAATATATACATGATCAGAAAGATTCAGGTTCTATCAGCGGTGCTTCGGTCATTTCAGTATTGAAGGACAGGGATCAAAACATATGGACAGCTAATATTGGTGCAGGTAACGGAATAAACCGGCTAAACCAGCAAACAGGCCAATTTCAGCATCTTCTGCCGGGGTTAGACTGTGGAAGAATATATGAAGATCAGGAAGGTGGTATTTGGGCGGGCGTATATCCGGGTGGATTTTTCAGGTTTAATAAAATGGAAGACAAATTTTATCCTTTTTTTAATTCCCAGTCTGAACTGAGTACTTTTTCGATCGGCAGTATTACCGAGGACAATGAAAAGAATCTGTGGATCAGCACCGTACCGCAGTCTGTAGTAAAAATCAATGCCGCAAGAAATAAACTGTTCAGCTACGACGAAAGGTTTGGTTTCCAAAATGGTGCGCTCCTGTACGGAGGTGCTTTTTATACGAAGAACGGACAAATATTAATGGGTCATCAAAAAGGGTTTTATGTTTTTCAACCGAAAGATCTCGATGTAAATATGGGCCCGCTGAAAATAGTTGTTTCTGATTTTTTTATCAATTCTATTCAGTCAAAATCAGGAATGGGGAGCAGTCAGCAGAAAAACGCGGAAGGATTCAATGAGATTGACTTAAAGTACGACCAGAATACTTTTGGATTTAAATTCCTGGCCATTGACTATGGATCTCCTGTTGCCATCCGGTATTATACCATGCTGGAGAATTTCGATCCGGTCTGGCGGGAGCCTGCAGCGGAAAGATCCGCTAATTACTTTAATGTTTCTCCCGGTGAATATGTGTTCCGGGTGAAAGCCTTTAACGGAAATGGCATTATGGGAGAAAAGCAGATCCGGATCCTTATCAGTCCGCCCTGGTGGAAAACGGTTTGGGCTTATGCTGCTTATGGATTGTTGTTAATGGCAGTGGTTTTGACTTTCGTCCGGTTTCAAAAACAGCGGGTAATTCGTAATGAAAGACATAAAACGCAGGAAAAAGAACTCGCACAGGCTAAGGAAATTGAAAAAGCCTATACCGAATTGAAAGCAACCCAAAATCAGCTTATCCAGTCGGAAAAAATGGCCTCTCTGGGAGAACTGACAGCCGGTATCGCCCATGAAATCCAGAACCCCCTGAACTTTGTAAATAATTTTTCTGAAGTCAATATGGAACTCACGGCCGAATTGAAAAGCGATATTGAGCAAATGGAACTGAAGTTAAAGGATAAGCACCTACTTGAAGAGTTCATAGTTAACCTGACACAGAATGAGGAAAAAATAAACCATCATGGCAGGAGGGCTGATGCTATCGTGAAGGGCATGCTCCAGCATTCCCGGATCAGTTCGGGGAAAAAGGAAGCTGCGGACATTAACCAGCTGGCAGACGAATATCTGAGACTTGCTTATCATGGTCTGCGTGCAAAGGATAAATCTTTTAATGTCACCTTGAAAACTGCGTATGATGAATCAATTGGAAAAATAAATATCGTCCCACAGGATATTGGGAGGGTTCTGTTGAATTTGTATAACAATGCTTTTTATACGGTTTCGGAAAAACAGCTAATTGCCGGGGAAGGATATGAGCCAACTGTTGAGGTAAGCACCAAAAATGTCGCTGGCAATATAGAGATTAGAATAAAAGACAATGGAAATGGTATAGCGAAAAAGATATTAGAAAAAATTTTCCAGCCATTCTTTACCACCAAGCCGGCAGGTCAGGGAACAGGGTTAGGGCTTTCTATCAGTTTTGATATTGTCAAAACGCATGGTGGGGAGATAAAAGTTGATACCGTGCAGGGTGAGTATACTACATTCATCGTTGTCTTGCCGGTTTAAAATTGTATTGCGAGGGGTATAAAATTACTATGAAGTTCTGTTCAGGTTTGTTCATTCCCCACAATCAGGGTTATAAAAACCTCCTGATTGAAAAATTATGAAGAGAAAAATTCAGATTATTTTTTTTATTTTCTTTCAAGTTGCCTTTTATTCGGGTATTGCACAAAGCTATATTCCATTTTATAAACTGGACAGTTTAAACGGAACACAATTGGGAAGGATAACAGGAATTACACAGGACCCGAGTGGTACCATGTGGTTCTCCGGTGCGGATCAGCGCTGTTTTTACCGTTACGATGGAAACATGCTAACCAGCTTTCGACGGGACGCTAATAACCCCAATTCATTTGGATTGGATTTCCCGGAAACAATTTATGCTGATGATCAGGGACTGATCTGGATTGGAGAACACGGTCTAGACCAGTATAATCCGGGAACAGGAGTGTTTAAGCATTTTAAACATAATGACAATGATAACAGCAGTATAACTAATGGCAGCGTATTCGCAATTTTAAGAGATCATGCAGGTAACATTTGGGTTGGCACGGATAATGGACTTGACCGCCTGGATGAAAGAACCGGGAAATTCATTCACTACCGATATGATTCCTCCAATCCGAAAAGCCTTAGCAATAATGTAGTCAATGCGATTTACGAGGACAAAAAAGGGGTGCTTTGGATTGGAACCGGCTTTCCCTGGACTGGAATTAATGGGGATGGCGGATTGAACCGGATGAACCAGGACGGCAGTTTTACCCGTTATGTGCACGATCCAAAAAATCCGAACAGTCTTTTAAGTAATAAAGTCAGGGCGATTTTTGAAGACAGCAGGGGCAATTTCTGGGTCGGAACATCCGGTGATGGTCTTCATACCATGGACCGCGAAAAAGAAACTTTTGAAAGGCATCTGTATAATCCAAAGCATCCAAATCAGTTGAGCGGTCCGTTTTTACACCCTTGTCCCCGAGCAGGAGCAGGGGGAATTACATATATCTATGAAGATAAAATCGGTGCTATCTGGATTGGCAGTTATCTGGAAGGTCTTAGTCGTTATGACCCGGTCTCAAAGCAAATGACCCGTTACAAAATGGGAAATGGATTTCCAGATAGCATAACTTATAAAGGTTTTATTAGTAGAGATGGCACTTTATGGGTCGCTGCGGACGATAGCAAATTATTATTCAGAGCTGATCCCGGTACAAAAACAATTACTAATATCAAAACCGGACATCAGGTATGGGGAATAATTGAGGATAATGGACAAATCTGGGCTGCCACCGTGGGGGGACTTTATCAATATGATGAAAATAAAACCCTTATTCACCGGTTCAAACATGATCCCAAAGATCCATCAAGCATTCCAAACGATACAGTCTTTCAACTGTCAAAAATTTCGCAGGATACGTTCTGGGTCAATACAATCCATGGTTTGGCGATATTAAATACCACTTCTAATAAATTCTCCAGGCTGTCTTTCGGAAAAAATATAGACTCCTTTGGTAATCCCGGGAATATTATCCAGGATAAAAAAAAAGATCTTTGGATTGGAATACCAGATGGACTTATTCATTACAACCACAGTGATGGTTCTGTAAGAAAATGGATCAAAGATCCGAATGATTCAACCAGTATCGGCTCCAGTGTTTTTTCATTTATGTTTTTAGACAAGGAACAGAATTTATGGTTAGGAACATGGAGGGAGAAACTGGGGATCTGGAAGTTAAACAACAGGACAGGGAAATTTCGATGGTATCTTCACGGAATAACCGGCAGATCCTTATATGAAGATCGGGAAGGGGACCTTTGGGCCGGTACGTCTAACGGCTTGTATCGCTATAATAAAAAAGAGGACAATTTTTTCCCATTTTTTGATGCAGAGTCAAAAATTTGTAGTGAACATACAGTTGGTATAGTGGAAGATGATAACGGAAATTTATGGCTTTGCACTTTTTCTGCTATCGTAAAAGTAACCCGGGAAAGAGATCGTTTTTTTGTATTTGGGAAAAAATTTGGTATTTCACCCGCGGAAGAAATTTTGAGTGGATCTGTGACCAAGACTACTAAGGGACAGATCCTGGTTGGTAATGAGACCGGTTTTTATGCATTTTTTCCCGATGAACTGGATGTCGACATGAAACCATTGAAATTAGTTATTACTGATTTCTTTTTCAATAAGGGTACTGGTTTGACGGGTAGTGACAGCTCCCTGCTGAGATCTGTGGAAAATAAAAATGAAATTTCCCTGGCACATAACCAGAGTAATTTTGGTTTTAGGTTTACGGTAAATGATTACCGGTCTCCCGAAGCGATAAGATATTATACCATGCTGGAAAATTATGATCCGGTGTGGCGACAGTCGGGAATGGATAAAACCGTCTATTACTTTAATCTTGCTCCTGGCGATTATATATTTAAGGTAAAGGCTTACAATAGCGATGAAACGAAGGGAGAAAGGCAAATCCGAATTCACATCAGCCCACCCTGGTGGAAAACGGGCTGGGCATACGCTCTTTATGGATTGCTTCTGATTTTAGCGATTTTAACGATAGCCAGAATACAGAAACAGAGGATTATTCGGGTAGAAAGGCAAAAACGGCAAACCTTCGAACTTGCCCAGGCCAAAGAAATTGAAAGAGCATATACAGAACTGAAAGCTACACAGGCACAGCTCATTCAATCTGAGAAAATGGCTTCGCTGGGAGAACTCACTGCGGGTATTGCCCATGAGATTCAAAACCCGATGAATTTCATAAATAATTTTTCTGAAGTCAATATGGAACTTGCCGCCGAACTGAAAGAAGGGCTGGCAAAATTGAATATTACAGATGCAGAGAAAAGACAGCTGGAGGAAATTGCGGACAATATCAATGAGAATGAAGAAAAGATAAGTCATCATGGTAAGCGGGCGGACGCGATCGTAAAGGGTATGCTGCAGCATTCCCGCGTCAGTTCAGGGCAAAAGGAACCTGCAGACATTAACCAGCTGGCAGATGAATATCTCCGGCTTGCCTATCATGGGCTGAGGGCCAAGGATAAATCTTTCAATGTTAGTTTAAAAACGTCTTTTGACGAAAATATTGGAAAAATAAATATCGTTCCGCAGGATATCGGCAGGGTATTGCTGAATTTATATAATAATGCATTTTATGCGGTAAATGAAAAACGACTGATTCGGGGCGCCGACTATGAACCGGTGGTTGAATTAATTACCAGGAAATCGGTTAATAAAGTGGAAATTATTTTAAAAGATAACGGTAATGGCATTCCGAAAAAAGTACTAGATAAGATTTTTCAACCTTTTTTTACAACTAAGCCAACAGGCCAGGGTACAGGTTTGGGTTTGTCCCTTAGCTTTGATATTATTAAGGCACATGGAGGCGAAATTAAAGTGGATACTGTGCAGGGAGAATATACAACATTTATAGTTGACTTGCCGGTTTAGAAAACCTTTTATGAAGCTTTTGATACATTCATTAAAAGTCTAAATATCTCCGTTCATGCCCATCAACCGACCGTTAACTACTGCCTTCAGAAATCTATGAGAGGAAAAATTTGCATTATATTATTTTTCACTTGCTCAATAATCATTCAAGTAACTCTTGCACAAGATAACACCATCCAGTTTTATAAGCTTGACAGTTTGAACGAATCAAAACTCGGCAAAATCACAGGTATAAGCCAGGATCGAAATGGAATTATGTGGTTCAGTGGTCAGAGTGAACGCCGCCTCTACCGATTCGATGGAAGCATGCTAACCAGTTTCAAATTGGATAATAGTAATCCAAATTCTCTCGGTATAACCGACCTGGAGACAGTTTATGCGGATAACCAGGGATTGATTTGGATTGGAGGAGAGGGTTTGGATCAGTATAATCCGGTAACCGGAATCTTTAAACATTTCCGGCATGATGATAATGATAGCAACAGCCTGGTTAAAAGTACTGTTGGCGCAATTCTCGAAGATCATAGGGGCAACTTATGGGTTGGCAGTTTTGGCGGGGGGCTTGACTGCCTGGACGAAAAAACGGGAAAGTTTAAACATTACCGTAATGAACCCGGGAATCCGAAAAGCCTTAGTAATAATTGGGTCAACGTGATTTACGAAGACAAAAAAGGAGTGCTTTGGGTCGGAACAGGTATGGCCTGGAGTGGGGCTCAAGGTGATGGTGGATTGAACCGCTTGGATCCTGATGGACGTTTTACCCAATATCAGCAGGATTCAAAAAATCCTAAAAGTCTGCTCAGCAATAAAATCAGGGCCATCGATGAAGACAGCCGCGGTAATTTCTGGGTTGGCACGTCAGGCGAGGGTCTTCATATCATGGACCGGGACCATGGAACATTTGAAAGGCATCAATATGATCCAAAACATCCAAACCAGTTAAGTGGTCCGCCGGTAAAACCGGGACAGGGGATAGACGGTATCACATTTATCTATGAAGACAAAACCGGGGCCCTTTGGATTGGCAGTTATTTACAGGGACTTAGCCGTTATGACCCAGTCACAAAAGACATGTCGCGTTATAAACTGGGAAATGGATTTCCCGATAGTACAACTTATAAGGGCTTTATTAGTCAGGATGGAACTTTATGGGTTGCGTCCGAACAGAGTATGAGGCTATACAGAGCTGATCCCGGCTCAAAAACAATTACTAATATCAATACAGGACATCAGGTATGGGGGATGCTTGCGGATCATGGACAGATTTGGGTTGCCACCTGGGGGGGAGGATTACTGCAATATGACGATAATAGAAACCTGATTCACCGATTTAAACATGATCCCAAAGATCCTTTCAGCATTTTAAATGACACAATCTGGAAAATATTTAAAAGTCCGCTGGAAGATACGATCTGGGTCGGAACTGTAAATGGAATCGAGATTCTGAATTTAGTTTCCAAAAAATTCTCCAGGTTCTCTTTAAGAAAACAAAAAAATTCCCCGGATCATCTTGGTCCCACTATTATCCAGGATGGAAAATCCAACATTTTGATTGCAACATCATCTGGACTTATCCGGTACAACCGTAAAGATGGCTCCGTCAGTCAATGGCTTTCGGATCCGAACAGATTCATCCAGTATCGGCTCTTCTTTTATAACATCTATTTTAGAAGACGAAGAAAAGAATATATGGGTAGGAGAATTTTTTGATGGAGTTGGAGCTGGAATCTGGAAGTTAAACAGTAAGTCAGGGAAATTCCGTTCGTATCTTAAGGGAATAGCCTGTAGATATCTTTATGAAGACCGGGAAGGGGTGCTCTGGGCGGGAACTCAGCAGGGTTTATTCCGTTATGACAAAGGAATAGATAAATTTATCGCATTTTTTGATTCAAAGACAGCCGTCAGTAACCTGCCAACGGCAGGTATTTTGGAAGATCAGAAAAACAACTTATGGATTGTTGCCGCAGCGTCTATTGTAAAAATAAGTCCGGCAAGAAATAATTATTTTGTATTTGGAAATAAGTATGGCATCACACTTCCACAAAATGGCACGCTCTCAGGTTTTATTTGCATGACATCCGGGAAACAAATCCTGGTTGGAAATGATCAGGGGTTTTATGCATTCTATCCTGAAGAACTTTATGCTGACATGAATCCATTAAAATTAGTCATAACAGATTTCTTTTTTAATGCGGGTTCCGGTTTAACCGGAGCAGACAGTAATTTTGTGAATTCTGCAGAAAAAAAGAATGAACTTTCACTAGAGTATAGCCAGAATAATTTCGGATTTAGATATTCTGCGAACGATTACCGGCCTCCCGGAGTTGTCAGATATTATACGATGCTTGAAAATTATGATCCGGTATGGCGCCAGTCTGGCGTAGATAAAACGGTTTATTATTTTAATCTTGCCCCGGGTGATTATGTGTTCCGGGTGATGGCATACAACAGCGATGAAACGAAAGGAGAAAGGGAGATCAGGATTCATATCAGTCCGCCCTGGTGGAAAACATGGTGGGCCTATTCACTGTATGGCATTTTATTGGCAATCGCAATATTCGGTTTCGTTCGTTTCCAAAAACAGCGGATCGTCCGTCAGGAAAGATTAAAAGTTCAAACTAAAGAGCTGGCTCAGGCCAAAGAAATTGAAAAAGCGTACACAGAACTGAAAGCTACGCAGGCACAACTGATACAATCAGAAAAAATGGCTTCACTGGGAGAACTGACAGCCGGTATTGCGCACGAGATTCAGAATCCTTTGAATTTTGTAAATAACTTCTCTGAAATTAATACCGAACTCATGGAGGAGCTTGAAAACTGAAATGAATGGAGGCAACCTGGCAGAAGCCAACGCAATTGCCAACAATATCGTGGAGAATGATCAAAAGATCCTGTCTCATGGCAAGCGTGCAGATGCAATTGTAAAAGGCATGCTCATGCATTCCAGGACCAGTGCAGGTCTGAAAGAACCTACGAGTATCAATGATCTTGCCGATGAATACCTGCGGTCTGGCATATCACGGTTTAAGAGCCAAGGACAAATCCTTCAATGTTACCATGAAAACGGATTTTGACCAGTCCATTGAAAAAATAAATATAGTTCCGCAGGATATAGGCCGGGTATTGTTGAATTTATATAATAATGCTTTTTATGCGGTAACGGAGAAAAAGAAACTACTGGGCGCAACATTTGAACCGACTGTTGATGTGAGCACAAGAAGAGTTGACAATAAAATAGAACTGAAAGTAAAGGACAATGGAAATGGAATTCCCAAAAAAGTACTAGATAAGATATTCCAGCCGTTTTTTACCACCAAACCGACAGGCCAGGGGACCGGGCTTGGACTGTCGCTCAGTTTTGATACTATTAAAGCGCATGGAGGAGTCATTAAAGTAGATACCGAGGAGGGTGAATACACGAGCTTTATCGTTCACTTACCTGGCTAGACCGGATCGTCTTCTCTATAGTTTTCGCTTCTGCATTGATAGATGTATTGGCCAATTGACTATGTACTTAGTCAGGAAATTCCTTAATTATATCCGGGGTTCTGTACTAATTTGGTGTTTACTGCCAATTGTTCATTGGGAATAGGAAACAATAAATACTTGGGGTCGCTCGGATAGTCCTTTTCCTGGAAAGGCAGAAGGAATTTTCCGAACCGGATCATGTCCTGTCTTCTCCAGTTTTCCCACCACAATTCTCTTCCTCTTTCATCCAATAAGATGTCGGGAGTTATAGAAGTCAAGGCTGAGGCGCCTCTGGAAGCGTCTGTACGAATTGCATTTACAATGGCAAGTGTGGTATTTCCATAGGGCCCCGCATTGGTTGGGGTTCCTCCTCTAAAGATGGCTTCTGCTTTCATAAGTAATACATCAGGAAACCGGAAGTAAACAAAACTGTTATTGGCAGCGGAAGGGGGAGAAAAATTCTGATAATCCGGGGCATATTTCATCGGCCTGATGCCAGACATTTGCAGTTCAGGACCCGGCTCAATATTTTTTACTTCAGGCCTATAGATAACTGGAACGGGGCCTGAATACAAAGGTGCATCGGTATTGAGGTCGTATTGCTGACCGATAAGAAACCCAAGATTCACGCGATTGCCGGGATTGGGAGGAGAATTCGGGTAAGAATAAACTGCTTCTCTGCGTTTATCTATTGGCTCAAATTTGTTATAAAAATCCTCTAAGCTGGTAAATCCATTCCAACCACCCTGCGGATAACTTAAAACAATATGCCAAGCCGCAGATATCGAGTAGTTGCCATCGGAATTACTCAATTGTGTAAAAATATTTTCTTTGCTGATCGTGCCATTATCAGGGGAAAAATTATCAAAATAATTGGCGCTGAATGAATATTTATTGCTGTTGATTATTTGGTCGGCCAGGCTGATCACAGTATCCATGTCTGCCACTTCAAATGCAGGGTTTACCCTGTTTAAGTAGACTGCCTTATTCAGGTAGCCCTTCATCAGTAATACTTTTGCAGCATATTTATTCGCGATGCCTGAAGGGCCATCCGGCAGATCTGGTTCAACCGCATTTACTTCGCTGATAATATAATTCAGTGCCTCTATACCCTTGCGAACAGGGGCGGGCTGAACAATGCTTTCCCCGGGATCGCGATAAGGAACCTGATCAAACATATCCAGGAGCCAATACATGGCCCAGGCCCGGAGAAATCGGGCTTCAGCTTGTTGCTTTACAGTGGGTTTATACTGTAGTATATCAGTGGCAGCAAAGACTACTCCGCAAAGGCTATTGAAACAATCATGTATGTGGGAATTATTTGCCTCCCATTTCTGCTGATGAAATGCCCGCCAGCTGCCATTATCATCCCAATCTGTACCCCGTGTAGGACCTATAGCTTCATCTGTAGACATATCAGATAATGCAAATATTTCTTGGTAACCCGTGAAAGTATATTCAAGGGAAACATAAACACCACGTAATAATTTAGTTGCAGAAGTAGTATCACTGGCTACTTGTCCCGAAGTGAGATTTCCTCCTACAGTTTCATCCAGTTTTGTACAACTGTATGAGAACATGATAGTAATAATTATGGCTAAAATTAATCTTCTGTTTTTCATATACTTTACTAAAAAAACTATAAAGAGAAATTTATTCCGAAAATTACCGTCCTCGAAGTGGGGTAACGGGCAAAGTCTATACCCAAATGAGGCACCGTATTCGTATTTACATTTGCATCCACATTCACTTCCGGATCAAATCCCTGGTAATTTGTTATAATGAAAAGATTCTGCGCTGTTATATACACATTGGCTCCCTTAAAGGTTTTCGCCACATCACCTATTTGATATGAAATCGTGAGGTTGGCCATTTTTAGGTAATCGCCATTTTGAATAGGCCTTGAGGAAAGCGTCAAGGGGTTGGCAAGGTCTTCCTTTACGGGATTCTGGTATACAGACAGAGCCATATTTCCCCCCTTAATACCTCCGACATTCAACAGGGACATCAGCGTATTGTTAAAAATATCCTGGCCATAACTTCCAACCATATTGGCTACTAATGAAAATTTTTCATAACGGAAAGTTGTGCTGATGCCTAATAAAGTTTTAGGGTTTGGATTGCCCACATAATATACAGTGTTACCATTATCCTGGTAAAGAGAACGACCAGTTGCTTTATCAAGCCCGAGAAATTTTCTTGTATAAAATGCCTCCATGGGAAGCCCGTTTTGTATGGTCTCGACGGGGCCACCAAGAAAAGCGGTGGGTATGGGGGCAGGCATACCGGCAACATTATTTTGAAGGAATGTCATATTAACGGACAGATTCCAATTGAATTTTTTACTCCTGATAACGTCTCCGCTAATCAAAATTTCGAGCCCTTTGTTTTGAATCTGGCCGGGGAGGTTTTTCCATGTAACGGCTGAACCGGGAGGTGCCGGCTGAATAGGAGGGCTCGGGAATAATAAGTTGGTTGTATTTTTATTAAAATAATCCACTGTGCCCGAAATCCGGTTATTCAAAATTGAAAAATCAATTCCGATATCGTATTGCTGGTCTGTCTGCCATTTCAGGTCAGGGTTTGGGCTGTTTAATTGAGTGACGGATCCATTATTTTGAAAGGCATACAATGCCTGCGAAGAACCTGGTGGAAATTCCTGGTTGCCTGTTTCACCCCAGCCGCCACGGATCTTCAGTGAATTAATCTGGTCCACTTTAAAAAATTTCTCCTTACTGATAATCCAAGCCAGGGCAAAGGAGGGAAAATACCCGTATTTGTTGTTTGAGCCAAATTTTGTAGAACCATCTGCCCTGAAAGTTGCTGTTAACAGATATCTATCCCTAAAATTAAATATCGTTCTTGCAAAAAAAGACTGCAATTCCGAAAGCGGGTCAATATAAGAAGAAATACTACGGTTGCTTTGGTCGGAATACTGAACATAATTGGTGTAATCCAACCCATAGGTACCAAATCCGACATCCTGAGTCCCGAAACCACTAAGCCTAAATCCCTTGCTTGTAAATTTCATATATTCATATCCGGCCACTGCATTTAAATGCAAGTCGCGTGAAATCTGTTTATTAAAACTTAGAGTGTTGGTGATTTGTTCCGTTGTTAGTTCATTTTCGCCAATGTTGGCCTGTCCTCCTTGTGGGGAATTTCCGTATACAGCCAGAGCCTGGTCGACAGAAGATCTGGAGACACCTGCACTATAATTGATACTTACCAATAACTTGTATTCCAGCCAATCTGAAAATTTGTAATAAGGTGATATGCTCCCCAGTATTGTGGTAACTTTTAAATTGTCCCTTACAAATTCAGATAAAGCAATAGGATTAACGCCTTGGCCCGGAGTTATCTTGACAGATCCATCGGGATTTCTCAAAGGAGCCGTAGGATTCCATTGCAAAGCAGTTTGAATGATTCCGGCATTCCCATAGGTAAGATCAGAACCATCCTTTATATATTGGCTCGAATTGATGTTGAAATCTAATCCCAACTTCTTACTGTCAAGCAGCTTGATCGTGGCAGACAGATTACCTGAATACTTTTTAAATCCGGTATTGATAACAATTCCGTTCATGTTTAAATAGCCCATGGAAAAGCGGTACTTACCGTTTTCATTACCCCCGCTGCCGGCGATGAAATAGTTTTGTTGCGAACCATTTTGCAAAATCCCATCCATACCATCTGCATTTCCTCCTTTATCATAGGAGCTGTCCACACCATAATATTTGATCGCCTCCCTGTATTGGGCAGCGTTTAATACCGGTATTTTTCTCAGGATCGATGAAACTCCTGCGGAAATAGATATATCAAGTTTTGTCGCTCCTGCCTGGCCCTTCTTGGTATTTATGATCACAACGCCATATGCGGCCCTTGAGCCATATATGGCAGTGGCAGATGCATCTTTCAATACATCTATCGATGCAATGTCGTCAGTATTCAGAAAATTCAGCGCATTATTGCCGTCCTGCAAGGATCTTCCGTCCAACTGAACACCGTCCACAACATATAATGGCTGACCTGTTCCGGTAAGGGCGGAGTTGCCCCTTATCTTAACTGTCAATGCGCCGCCCGGATCACCATTATCAGCTATTACCTGTACGCCCGATACTTTACCCTGAATTAAAAGATCTGGTGATGTAAAATTGCCCTTATTAAAATTCTTTTCAGTAACCGATCCCACAGCACCCGTCAGATCTATTTTCCTGACAGAACCATACCCAATGACAACCACATCATTCAAATTCGAATAAACTGCCGACAAAGAAATTTGAACATGTGTAAGCTGTCGAATGTCTACTTCCTGCGAAATATAATCCACACGAGAGATTTTTAAACTCTTCACCGAATCGGGAATACTGATCCTGAAATTTCCATTTGAATCCGTTAGCCCTCCCTTGGAAGTACCGGTGGCAAGAATGGAAACATTCGACAGCGGTGATCCATCGTTTTTGTCTGTGATGATACCCGTGACTATTTTATTCTGAGCAAACACCGGTTGTGTTGAAATCAAAAAACTAAAGGAAAAGAGAATTTGTGCAAGCTGTCTTTTCAGGGTCATAAAAGGGAATTTGTCAGGAGCAGGTTTTCCTTGAAGTCTCTTTCACTTCTTTAAGGTAGGTGAATTTTACTTTTATTTCTTTCACCATTTTTCATTTTAGTCGAAACCCATCCCTTTTAGGACCATTTTTTTCAATTTTTATTCGGCTAATGCATTTAATCGTCGACCAACGGTAAAAGTCTCTCTGCTCTATTGGGCTACGACTAAAGGTACAGCTACCGTTCTGAGTTTAGCCGCCAGTACCAGGGAAATCACCGGCCTGGTGAATGCTCCTGTAAAGGGAAAGACGAACTGAATATTTCACCCTCCGCGAGGTCTCTGATCATGATTTTGACTGGGAATGGAATTATCTTAAAGTTTGGAAGAACAAAAGATTAAGTATGCAGATTAAGCACTGCAGTATATCCGCTATACACGATCTGTCTTTGAAATAGTAAACAGACGACAGAAGACGTAAAAAGACGTAAGAAGACGTAAGATCAATCAAAAAGAAAAGAGTCAGAACAGCAGTTTTTAACCAATAAACCTGGTCTGCGGACAGGTGAAAAGAATTCAGAATTTTCGAAGTCTTGATGACCGGATCAGAATATTCTGCAAAAACCGTCCCAACTCCTGTAAGAATAAAAGTTTTTTAACCCCCAAATCGGTGACTGGGTAATTTTTCTATCAAATTTCAATCAACTGGTAAACAAATCGTAAATGCCGTGTATTTCCCCTCCTCTGTATCAACCTTCAATTCGCCACCATGCCCCTTGGTAATAATATCAAAGGAGAGTGAAAGACCCAGACCAGTTCCTTCCCCTGTTGGTTTTGTAGTGAAAAACGGTTGGAAAATCTTATTCAGCATTTTCTGCGGGATTCCGCTTCCGTTATCCCTTACCCTGATCTCTATTTTATTTCCGGATTTTTTTGTGCTCACTTCAACAATCGGCTCGAAACCAGCTTCCTGGTTTTTATCTCTTTCTGCAACTGCATAGAAAGCATTGTTGTATAAATTCAATAAAACCCTCCCGATATCCTGGGGGATGATTTTTATTTTTCCAATCTGCGGATCAAAATCGGTTCTCATGGCAGTATTGAAACCCTTGTCTTTTGCCCTCAGACCATGATAGGCAAGACGAAAATACTCGTCAGCGAGTTTGTTGATATCCGTTAATTCTTTCTGACCAGTACTGCTCCGGGAATGCAGTAGCATGGATTTTACAATGGAGTCGGCTCTTTTTCCATGAAAGACAACTTTTTGCTCATTGTCCATGATATTGTTTGCAATGGAAATGGCTTCCTTCGTATTTCCTTCATTTAATTCAGATTTCAGGTCTTCAAGAAGTTCTGTGTTGATTTCTGCAAAATTATTTACAAAGTTCAGCGGGTTTTGAATTTCGTGGGCAATACCCGCGGTAAGCTCACCCATGGATGCCATTTTCTCAGACTGGATCAGTTGGGACTGAGTGATTTTTAATTCTGAGAGTGTCCTCTCTACTAATTCCTTTTCTTCCTTTAATTCCCTGGTTCGATTTGTAACCTTACCCTCCAGTATTATTTTTTCTGCCTGTAGTGATTTTGTACGCCACCTGATATATGACCAAACTGATAAAATCAATAAAAGAGCATAGGCCGTGTAGGCCCACCATGTCTGCCACCAAGGGGGGTTGATACGGATATTGATGGATTTTTCTGCCTTGGTTCCGTCGCTGTTAAAAGCCTCAACCTTGTATATATAATTACCCTGCGGCAAATTGAAATAGTATGAGCTTTTCTCACCTTTATCTTTCACTTCCTGCCAATCGTTTTCATATCCCTCTAGTTTATAAAAGTACCTGGTAGCACCGGGGTTCCGGTAGTCGATTGCTGCAAAATTGAAAGAGATATTATTCTGGTTATATTTTAACGCTAAATCTGTAATCTCTTCTAAAGGTAATTCTATGGGACTTCCTTTACCGGGCAATACAGCATGGGTATTAATAAAAAAGTCAGTGATGAAGATTTTAAAATGGGTTTTATAATCCAGTTCTTCAGGTAAAAAAGTATACAGACAATTCTCACCCGGTAAGAATATTCGGCCTTTCCGATTTATACCCATCGTTGCCCAAAACACTGGATCAATTGGAAACTTGTTGTAATAGATAAATATTTCTTTGGTAAATGGATTATATTTAATTAGGCCCGATTGAGAAAGGAACCATAAGTTATTCACCTTATCCTCGACAATGCCACCGATCGTGGAACTGCTAATCTCCAACCGCGGATCAAAAAAAACTGAAAATTTATCTTCCTTTGGATTGTAATAAAAAAGACCTTTATTGGTTCCGGCCAATAAATTTCCACTCGAATCTTCAATTAATGTGTTAGTCCAGGACCCTTCCAGATAATGTCTGAATCGGCCCGTCTGGCGGTCTAACCGGTTTATTCCGCGAGGCCCGGCTATCCAGAGTGTGCCCGCTTTGTCCTCCAGTATACATTTTATTTCATTTGCAGTTAAGGCGGAAGAATCCTTTTCGTCGGCGAGAAAATGTTTGTACGTATGGTCTGCCGGGTTGTACCGGATCAGTCCCAGTCCCCATCTGCCAAACCAGATGATTCCCTGTTTATCCTGAAAAATATTTGTTATCCCCTTACCTTCAGAATATTTCAAATTTCCATCATCCTGAAACCTGGAAAACTTTTGGGTAACTGTATTGAACTCTTGTAAACCATCTGTTCCCACCCAAATCGTATTTTCCTGTTTTGAAAACAGGCCTGGCACTACGTTATTTAAAAGGCTGGATGGATCTGATGAGTCATGTTTGAACTGATGAACCAATTTGTTATTCTTATCAAATTTCAATAACCCTTCTCCCAGTGTCCCCACCCATAAATTTCCTTCCTTATCTTCCAGGAGATTCATCGGAATGTGTCCACTTGTAGGAATACTGTCAATGGTTTTATGGAAAGGATCAACACGGAACAAATTATCGCGTTCTGTTGCTATCCATAGTTCGCCATCTCTGGATGTAAAAGCATTCCAGCTGGTACTATCCGGGTAACCATTACTATTTTCAAAATGTGTAATTTTTTTTGTTCCCGTATCATAACGATTTAGTCCGGAATACTGGGTTCCGATCCAGATGGCACCCATCGTATCCTCGATGATAAAGTCGATCTTGTCATTTTGGTCATACGGGTATAAGGGCGGTCTGCTAAGCTGGTCGGGTTTTTTGGGATCATACGGGAATCGTTGGAACCGGCCGGTTTTGCGATCCATAATATGTAGCCCATCACCCCCGGTTCCTACCCAGAAATTACCCCGGCTATCTTCAAACATGGTCCCCACTTTATTATTAACAAGACTGTTTGGATCTGCCGGATCATGCATATACCGGGTGAATGTACCATCTGCATTTAAACGGTTTAGACCACCATCTCCGGGATCCTGATTGAACCATGGAAAACCGGTAGCAATCCAGATAATGCCCTGCCGGTCCTCATATATTTTCCAAACTACATTACTGCTTAAGCTTTTTGGATTACCGGGCTCATTCCTGAAATGAGTAAATTTTCCGGTCTTTTCATCCAGGAGGTCCAACCCGTTGTCCGTGCCAACCCAGATTCTGCCCTGCCTGTCCTTTAAAACGGGGGTCACGTCCAGACCACTTATCAGGCTGGTGGAATCATTCGGTATATGACGATAATGTTTGAAAATTCCTGTTGCCGGGTTATATTTATCCAGTCCCTCGCCCATGCCAATCCAAATCATTCCCGTATTATCAGCATACACCGAACCAATGTCAACACCCCCCAATGAGTTTGGATTATTGTCATCATGCCTGAATATCCTGTATCGTATACCGTCATAGCGATAAATGCATTTTGCTCCCTGGGCGGCAAACCACATATAACCATAGGGATCCTGGGTCATGTTCCTGACTGCGCCAAGAGATTTTCCATTAGGTCCCTCCACCAGATTAAATTTCAACCCATTGCTTTGCGCAATGCACTGATAAAAGAAGACCTGTGAGAGAACAATGAAAAATACCCGGATTCTCCATTTCATGGATTTCTTCCAGTAGTTAACGCTAAATATATTTGTAATTCCAGTCATCTCAATGCGTTCGTCTTTAATGATAGATCATTCTTTGGTAATGCATTAGGTTTAGAAGGCAACCAGATAGAAAATTCGGCAAATTCGTTTTCTGTTGAATCAATTCTTATTTCGCCGCCGTGTGCTTTGATAATATCGAAACTTAAAGACAATCCGAGTCCGGTTCCCTGACCCGTCGGTTTGGTGGTGAAGAATGGTTGAAAAATTTTATCCCTGATCTTTTGGGGTATTCCCAGGCCATTGTCCCGGATACTGATTTCTATTTTACTGTCGAGTTTTTTTGTTGATACAACTATTGTGGGATCATAACCCTGAACTACCCGCTTTGCTTTTTCGGACATTGAATAAAATGCGTTGGTATAAAGATTCAACAATACCCTGCCGATGTCCTGGGGCACGATATCCATTTTCCCGATGGCGGTGTCAAAATCCGTTTTTATGGTTGCATTAAATGAATTATTCTTTGCCCTCATTCCGTGATAAGCCAAACGCAGGTATTCATCAGCCAGGTCGTTGATATCTGTAAGTTCTTTCATTCCTGCGCTGGTGCGGGAATGCTGCAACATCCCTTTCACAATGGCATCTGCTCTTTTGCCATGATGGTTTATTTTTTGTTCATTTTCAGTTATATTTTCCGCAATTTCCCCAAGCAGGATTTTATCTTTTTCTTTTAGGTCCATTTTTGCCAGTTCACTATTCAAATCTGCAGCAAGTTCAATATTGAGTTCCGAAAAATTATTTACAAAATTCAGCGGGTTTTGAATTTCATGGGCTATACCTGCAGTAAGTTCCCCGAGCGAAGCCATTTTTTCACGCTGGATCAATTGTGCCTGCGTTTCCTTTAGTTCTTCCAGGGAATGTTTGAGTTCCTTTGTGCGGTGTATCACTTTGTCTTCAAGTTCCCTGTTTCTTAATTTTAAACGCCTGGACCTGTACCGTATGAATGTCCATAGGATTGTCGCGGATAGTATGATCATCAATCCGTAACTCCACCAGGTTTTCCACCAGGGCGGATGAATTTGTATCGTAAGGGTTTTTTCCGGTCCGTTGTATTCATTGAATGCGTTGGAAGCCTGTATGGAAATTTTATATGTGCCGGGTTGTACGCCATCCAAACTGATTGGGTTGTCGGCCGGACCATATTGCCAGTTTTCAGTTATTCCCCCGATTTTATAGCGTATTGTAGGGCTTTTTGAATAAAAATCGATGACCCTGGTTTCTAATTTTATCCTGTTTTGAAAATAATTAAGATTCAATTCGGTGATGTCATTGAGTCCCCCGCGCGGAGAGGAGGGTTCGTCATTGACTTCAAGGGAATGCAGGTAGGCAAAAGATGGCGGATAAATTTCCTGCAGCCTGGATGGGCTTATCCGGTCAATTCCAATATTGCCCACAAAATATAAATCACCCTGGTCATCCCGGATATGAGGGCAGTTCCAGTTATACCTTTGTTTTAGCAAACCATCCTTGGCTGATAGTGTTATTATTTTCCCGGTAGGTATAGTTAATCTGGAAATATCCCCCTGCGAACTATTAAACCATATATTCCCGGAAAGGTCTTCCAGAATGCAAAGAGCCCCATGAAAGCCATCCTTTTCACCGTAAACATGCAAAATTTGCATCCGGTCATTATAATGAACCAGTCGTTTCATTTCTCCCACCCAATAAGTTCTGTCTGACGTATTAAAATAGATCGAAGACCATCCCGTGCTATCCAAAACACCCGGACTGCGAAGCCATTTTCCCCCGTGATCGATATAAGTTCTGTTATATGGGGCGGCATTCAGGCGAAGAAACAAATGGCCATCCGGTGATAGAAATGTATAGGTCACGTTTTCATTTTCCTGTCTCAAGGGGATAACCTGCCTGGCCACCGTACTGTCTTTCTTTAACAGAAAAATGCCCTCGTTCTTCAGATAAATAACTGCTCCACCCTGATAGGGAATAATCGTATTGACAAAATCATGGTTGCTTGAAGTAATATTATGATTCAGGGAATCCCGGAAAAAAATATTTTTGAATTTCCGGGTAATAAGATCCATTTCAACCAGCGAAAAGGGCGGCCCGATACGTATCAGCGCCTGATGTGTAACAGTATCAATAAGTGCCGTAGAAAATTGTTGATCCTTTTTACCGAGGAATTCCCTCGAGTCATACTTTTGGATTTGATTTGTATTCGGATCAAATACATCTATGCCTTTAAAAATTTCAATCCAGATCTTGCCATCAGGGACATTGATTAAATCCCCAATCGACTGTTCGTCCGTCGCCCCCAAACTTTCCAGCGTATAGCGCCTGGCGGAAGCCCTGAAAGGATTCAATTGAAATACTCCTTTAAGCGCCCAGTTGCCCGTCCAGACTATTCCCAAACGATCGCAATAGATACACATATTTGCCTGGGAAACCATCTGCTGTTTTTCAGGATCTGAAAAAGGCTGTATAACAGAATTATCTGCGGGATTATAGATCAGGATTCCCTTATTCACCGTGCCCGTCCAGACCCTGCCATCCAGGTCAATACTGAGACCCGGATAGGGGTCATAGTCTTTAGCCTTCATGGCCGCAACGGGGTGAAATTGTTTATCGTTGGTTGTGAATATTAATAACCCTCCTGAGGCATTTACCCAAATCAGCTTTCTATTCAAATCATAATGCATCACAGGGGCATCAAAATAATTGCCGGGGTAAAAGTTTTGCTTGCCGCTTGAAAGGTGTACTTCTACCAAGCCTCCCTTTGCAAGCATCCATACAGAATTGTTTATCGAATCCAGAACGGAAAAAGAAAATCGCAGGTAATCCTTGTTCTCATCATTGTCAAAATGGTTCACCAGTATGCGCCTGGTCATGGATCGGATATTGTAAGTGGTAATACGGGACGAAGATTCGATGCAGTACACTTCTTGCCTGGTGGCCCAGAATGGCACTATTAAAGTGTTGGAGGTGGACACCGTTTCTTGTGATTTAAAATTCGTGAAACTGTCGGCCTGGATATCATATCTGGACAGTCCGTTATCCGTACCAATCCAGATATTGTGTAGACTATCTTCAATCAGACCAAATATTCCTCCTCCTCCTATGGTATTTCTTTTACTCTCATCGGGGATATAGTTTACGAATTTATTTCCATCGAAACGATTCAGTCCGACAACTGTGCCCATCCAGACAAAACCCAGCTGGTCCTTTATCATACAGTTGACCAGTCCAAATGAAAGTCCCTGTTCAAGATCCAAATGGGTGATCCGGTATTGATCCTGGGAAAGAGCCGGGACTGATTGACACAAAATCAGGAATAACGACAGTATATATTTTCTGAATTGTGATGAGAAGCTGAATAGCAAAAATGTGAGATTTTATAAGTAAAAGGTAATGTATTTATCAAAAGGATTGTAAATGCTGTTTCCATTTTTGGATTATCCGCGATATATTGTCGACTTAATCCTGGTATGTAGACGAAGTATTGAATATCGTCGATGAATACCATTCATCGACACTGTGAGTTATTCAACAGGCTCTGACGCTTTTTTCTTATATTACAATGAGTAAATCCTTTACATGCACAGGATTTTTTTTTACCCCGAAATAACCAGGTCATTTCTAACCATACTTGCCTAACAATTTTTTTCACCTACACCAATATTTTCGCAACAAATAATAACCGGATATATAGTTGGCAGGGACGGAATTCCTTTGGGAGGTTCGACCCTAATGGTGGCTCAGGAACGCACAATGGAGTCTTTGCTGACTCTATTGGCCGGTTTACTTTGTCAGCAAAACCCGGTGCTATAGTCGAAGTTTCCAGTGTCGGCTATCGAAATAAACAATTTGTGGTGACCAATGAAACCATATATCATGTTTCGCTTACAGAATCAACCGTAAATCTTGAAGACATACTTCTCATTGGATATGGAACAACAAGAAGAAAGGACATTACGGGGCAGTAAGCAAAATCAAAGCACCAGATTTCAATTCAGGTATCATTACCAACCCCATGCAGGAGGTACAGGGCAAGGTGGCCGGTTTAGTGATTGTACAACCAGGCGGAGATCCCAACGGAAATTTTATTGTAAGAATCAGAGGTGCCACATCGCTGGAAGGACAGCCGCCTCTGTTGGTCATTGATGGAGTGGCCATGGATAGTTTCAATGTGGCGATCTCCGGTTTAAATCCGGCCGATATTGAATCATTTACAGTTTTGAAAGATGCTTCTTCTGCAGCCATTTATGGTTCCAGGGGTGCTAACGGAGTCATACTGGTTACAACAAAATCTGCGCGTGCGGGTAAAATTTCAGTGGACTACAACGGGTTTGTCGGTATTGAAAATATTTCCAAAGAAATAAATGTCCTGAATGGCGACCAATATCGCGTAGCAACCGGCGATTCCAGCGGACTGGATCAGGGTGCCAATACAAACTGGCAAAAAGCCATTTCACAAACGGGCTTTTCCCAATCCCACCTGATTGCACTAAACGGGGGCACTGACTTGTTCAATTTCCGTGGTTCAATCGGTTATATTAGTCAACAGGGTGTTGTCCAGAATACAGGTAAGCAGCAGATTACAGCCAGGCTTACAGCTGTTGAGAAAAGTCTGAATAAAAAACTCGAAATAAGGTACGGGCTGAATACATCAGCGATCTATCGTAATGAAATTCCTGGTCAGGATCCCAGTGGATATTACAATGTCTTTGGCAGCGGTATATTTGGCGGGGCCTTAGGGTCCCTTCCCGTTGTCCCCGTTTACAATCCGGATGGAACTTATAACCGGCCGAATAATCAAAATAGTCCGGTATATTATTTAAATGAAACCTATAATAAGCAGGAAGAAGACCTCTTTCAGATATCAGTAAAAGCCGACTATAAAATAATCCCTTCGCTGATTGTCGGAGGCCTGGGTGCACTAACCAGAGGGAATATTGTTTATAATAATTTTTCTCCGAACCAAAATTTTTTAGAGTCATCTGCCAATAAGGATAATCAGAACAAACAGAATTATTCCGGAGATCTCCATGCTAATTGGCGCGAAAAATTCGGTAAACAAACCATTGACCTGACATTTGTTTATGAGTATAATAAATTTGAAAATGATGGTTTCGCCGTGCAGGCCACAGGATTTCTCCTTCCCAATTTACTGAATAATAACCTGGGTGCTGCAAATGCAGTTTATACTTCTGGTATATCTTCCTATAAAAATGAGGTTTTAATTATTTCCTATGTTGGAAGACTCGTGTATAATTATGATGAACGTTATTTGTTTACCGCTACTTTCCGCCGGGACGGGTCTTCTAAATTCGGACCCGACAATGCATGGGGTAATTTTCCTTCTTTTGCAGTTGGATGGAGACTAAGTAATGAAAAATTCATAAAAGCTGGCTGGCTGGATAATTTGAAACTGCGGGCGAGTTTTGGATATACCGGTAATCAGGAAAACCTATCGCCCTATCCATACCAGTTACTTTACGGACCAGTTGGACCTTACTGGTACAATGGTCAGGCTTTCCAGAGTTATAACATCGTACAACAACCAAATGCAGATTTGAAATGGGAACAAAGACAATCTTTTGATCTGGGTTTGGATTTTTCCATTTGGGGAGACCGCCTTGCCGGAACGATTGATGTTTTCAATGATAAGACGAGTAATATGCTCTACCTGTATCCGATTCCACAGCCTCCTTTTTTATATAATTATGTTACCGCAAATGCAGCCTCTGCAGAAAACAAGGGCGTTGAATTAACTTTAAATGCAGGTATCATCCGCAAAAAAAATTTCCGTTGGGATATAAATTTCAATATTAGCTGGCTCAAAAGTTATGTTACGAATCTGAATGGCGAATTCCAGGGTTCGGCGCTTACCGTCTCAGCTCAGGAACAGCATTATGGATATGCAATCGGAGGTGGATTAAGTGGAGTTTATATCAGCCAGTTACAGGTGGGTTATCCAATTGGCGTTTTCTGGCTTCCCCAGCATGCCGGTGTTGATCAGGCCGGGCACGAATTGTACAATCATTATGTAAATGGTAAGCTTGCCGGTGTATCAACAAGTTTTACAGACTCTGATCGCGTATATATAAACCCAACACCACATTATACCTGGGGGTTGACAAGTAGTTTTTCCTATGGTAATTTTGACTTGGTATTTTTATTGAGAGGTGTTCAGGGGCAGAAAATATACGCAAATTCACTTTATAACCTGGGCGCGAAAGTATATCTCCCGTACAGGAATGTATCTGTCGAGGCATTGTCAAATGGTTTTTCAAATCAGCCCCAGCCATCCACTTACTGGTTGAAGGATGGTTCTTTTACCAGGCTGGAAAATATCACCCTTGGTTACAATTTCAAAAAAATAAAAGGGATCAATCTCCTGAGACTATATGTGACTGCGACCAATTTATTTATCATAACCAGTTATGAAGGCATTGATCCGGAAATCCGCACGGATGGATCGCAGCGCTATATCGATGATAATTATTATCCTAAAACAAGGGGTTTCGTATTCGGAATTAACCTTGGATTTTAATATTAATAATGAATGCCTAAACATTAAATATGAAATACAAAAATATTCTGAAGATCGTGATTGCCTGCTGCCCGATCTGGTGGTTTATTGTATCATGTTCTAAACTCAATTCCGCCATCTATGATAAGGCTTCTGTTTTCTGGCAGACACCAGACCAAATCGCAGCCGGAGTGGCGCCTGCTTATACAAACCTGCGACAAATGGGGGACTACTGGAATACTATGCCGGTTCTGGAAGGAAGTTCTGATGATTTTATCGTTCCCACCCGCGGAGGGGATTGGAGTGATGGAGGAGTTTGGGAAAAAATATGGAAACATACCTGGGATCCGAATTACGATAAATTTGAAGGGGTCTGGCAATTTATATACGGAGGGATATCCAATGTAAATTCGATTATAACCGCTCTTAGTTTAATAAAGCCAGAGCCAACTGAACTTAACGCCATCGAAGCAGAATTAAAAACAGTCAGGGCTTATTATTACTATTTGGCGATTGATCTTTGGGGAAATATACCTATTCAGGACTCCACTGTTAGTTCGCTTTCTTCACTAAAGACAAAAAAAAGGGCGGATGTTTTTGTTTATATCGAGAAGGAGCTAAAAGAGAATCTTCCATATTTGACTAAAGATGTAAATCCAAAAACTTACGGAAGGGCGACACAATGGTTTGCACAGGCTATTCTTGCGAAATTGTATTTGAATGCCGAAGTATATACGGGAACACCCAGATGGTCTGATTGTATCGCTGCCTGTGATTCGATCCTGAATTCAAGCCAATATGGTCTGGAACCAGATTTCTTTACGAATTTTAAAATCGCAAATGACAACTCCAGGGAAAATTTATTTGTTATTCCTTTTGACATTAGTGCAGGTCTTGGTAATTTTTGGGAGATGTACGCGACGCTGCACTATTATAGTGACGCGACATTTGGCCTCGATTATGGAGGTTCAAATGGCATGTGCTTTCCGACGGGCTTTTACAATCTCTTTGATTCAAATGATCTGAGAAAAAAAATGTTTATTGTTGGCCAGCAGTATGTAAATCAGATTCCTCTTCCGGAAAACTTGCAATACGATAAGGATGTCAATCTTCCATTATTTTTTGACCCGAATATTAGCGCAATTTTCATCTTCTGATCCACATCAGCGTATGGTCGGGGCACGCTGCGGGAAATGGGAATTTGACAAAACACCAGGGCCCAATAGTGCGATGAGCAATGATTTTGCTGTTTTCAGGCTGGCGGACATTATACTTATGAAGGCTGAAGCTCAATTGAGGAGTGGTGATAAGACAAGTGCATTAAATACGATCAACCAAAAAATAAATGGGATCTCCATCCGTAGTCGTGTCAATATGCCGGATTTTGGTAACGAACTAAACCTGGATACTTTACTGAATGAAAGAGGCAGGGAACTGGCCTGGGAAGGGCATCGCCGCAGTGATCTGATCCGCTTTGGTCATTTTACCGATGCGCGATCTCCTGAAAAGGCGGTCTCAGAACCATTCAGGACACTCTATCCTATTCCGGAACCCGAGATATCCAAGAATCCTTATCTGGAGCAAAATCCTGGATATCCCAAGTGAAATTGAATTTTAATTATATGGTTTTGAGAGCGGATTGATTAACTTTAAAAAGATACTTAGCCAGCCCTGGTATTAGTGAATTCTCCGTCCTACCCCATCGAAATAAATGCATAGGTGCTTATCACCTGAGGGAAGAAGTAAAATCCACTGAGTAATATCTAACCTTTAATAGCAACCCTTGAAAAAGTGGTCCCTTAGTCATATTTTCAAAATTTATGTACTGGCAATCATTTTTTGCCTTCAGGTGATAACTGCTCATACGCAGGAGAGAATTACGGGAAAGGTGACTGACAACGATGGCCTTCCTTTGAGAGGTGCTACGGTGATCATGAAGGGTTCCGCTCTTGGGACAGAAACGGATTCCAGTGGCGCTTTCAATATTCACGGAGCGAAGGGAGACCTGCTTTTGATTTCTTTTGTCGGATACCAAACCCTCGAAATCACTTTATCTTCTGATAATTTTTTAATCGTACATCTTCAGAAATCAATCAACAATCTGAATGAGGTGGTCGTATCCGGCTATGTTGCAGAAGCCGTAAAAGATATTACCGGTTCGGTTGCGATTGTCAAACCAAAAGAACTTACAGCAGTGCCGGCAGGCCAGGTGGAATCCATGTTACAGGGAAGGGTTGCAGGCATGAATGTGATTACACAGGCAACACCCGGAGCTGGTACATTAATCAGCATTCACGGGTACGGAAATTTTGGAGATGTATCACCCCTTTATATCGTAGACGGATCGCCCGCTGATATCAATAACCTGAATCCGGATGATATTCAGTCCGTCGTGGTCTTAAAGGATGCGGGGTCTGCCGCTATTTATGGAGTACGGGGTGCAAACGGTGTTATTGAAGTGACAACGAAAAAAGGGAAAGCCGGTAAAACCCAGATAAATTTCGACAATTATCTGGGTTATCAGATCCCCTTAAAAAATGGGTATGATGTTTTGAATCCGCAACAAATGGCGGAAGTAACCTGGAATGCTTATAAAAATTCAGGACAACCACTTTCAGATCCCCAATATGGGAATGGTGCAATTCCCGTGCTGCCGGATTATGTATTAGCGGGCAGCGTGGGAGGTCTTTTTGAAGGTGATCCGGCGACCAATGATAAATCTCTATAATATCGATCCGGCTGCGGGTCCTGTCTATCAGATTGTAAAAGCTAATAAAGCGGGCACAGATGTGTTCCATGAGATTTATTCACCAGCCTTTTCTCAAAACTATACATTGAATGTTTCCGGGGGGAATGACAAGAACCATTATCTATTTTCGGCCGGTTACCTTGACCAGCAGGGCACTTTAAAAAATACTTACCTGAAAAGATTAACAATAAGAATTAATACGGAATTCAACCTGATGAATAATTTTCGCATAGGTGAAAATGTCCAGCTTTCCTCCAGGCAGACTCCATACTACTTCAACGCATTTAATCCCGGATTCGGCTCCTCTAACACTTTGCCGAATCCCATACTGCCAATGTATGATATTAAGGGTAACCCTTACGTGAGTGCACCGGGGCTGGGATATGCTACCAATACCATTGGGTTGGATAATTTGAATTTGAGTAAATTAAATAACTGGATCATTTTGGGAAATATGTATGCCGAACTTGACTTCGCCAGGTATTTTACATTCAGGACAAATTTTGGAGGCACGCTGGATGATCAATACTATTACTCTTACCAGCCCCGGTTTAACGCATATGCAATCAGCTCACCGAATTCGCTTACGGAGGGCTCCGGGTATACCCGTAAGTGGAGTTGGCAAAATACCATTGTCTTTAATAAGGTATTTCACGAAGATCATAGTGTCAAATTTTTAATCGGAACAGAATACATCAGTTCTTATGGTCGCAGTTTATCTGCAAGTCGTGTAAATTTCTTTAGCGACGATCCCAATTATAGTTACCTCTCGAATGGAGGAGTTGTCGGGCAGAATAATAGTAGTCAGGCCTTCAACTCCGCTCTTTATTCCATTTTTAGCAGACTGGATTATGCATATAAGGATAAATATTTGTTGATGGGTACTCTGAGGAGAGACGGGTCCTCGGTATTTGGTCCCGAAAACAGGTATAGTTTTTTTCCTTCTTTAAGTGCGGGCTGGCGGATCAGCAAAGAAAATTTTGCATCCGGTTTATCCTGGATGACAGACCTTAAATTAAGGGGAAGCTGGGGCAAATTGGGTTTTGATGGAAATACGCCCTTGATTAACCAATTCACTCTATATGGCGGAGATCCCGGGTCTTCCTTTTATGCCATCAATGGTAGTAGCAATACGGCCTTACTGGGATTCAGAAATACATATATCGGAAATCCGAAAACCGGATGGCAGACAGATATTCAAACAAATATCGGCCTGGACGGTACACTCTGGAATAGTAAACTGACTTTTTCGGCCGACTGGTATATAAAAAAATCTACCGGCCTCTTATTTCCACTTTCACTTCCATATGTCCTGGGAGGGGCCACAGCGCCCTATGTGAATGTCGGTGATATAGAAAATAAAGGGATCGATCTGCTACTGGGATCTAAGGGACGTTTCGGAAAGGAGTTGAGATATGACTTTACGATTACATTTACTTCATACGACAACAAAATCGTAAAATTGAACGACGGGCAAAATTATTTTGACAACGGGATATGGAGAAATCAGGTTGGACATCCGGTAAGCTCATTTTACGGTTACAAGATCATAGGCTTTTTCAATAGCCAGGATGATATTGCCAAATCTCCTGTACAGGATGAAGCTGCACCGGGGAGATTTA
Source organism: uncultured Bacteroidota bacterium (assembly GCA_963741345.1). Lineage (GTDB taxonomy): Bacteria > Bacteroidota > Bacteroidia > Chitinophagales > Chitinophagaceae > Puia. The sequence goes on along the minus strand of CAVUHS010000002.1, from coordinate 33,344 downwards.
AATACCTTGACGCCAACGGAGACAATAAAATTTCTGATACCGACCGGGTGTTTCTTGGAAATCCCAACCCAAAATTCTCCCTTGGGTTGAATATCGCGTTCACATATAAAAATTTTGACTTCTCTGCTTTCTTTTACGGGGTCTTTGGAAATGAAGTTTTTAACTATGTGAGACTGGGGACCGATTTTTTTCCGGGCGCTCAGGCAAAGAGCAAGATATTATTATATGATTCCTGGACGCCGGAGCATAAAAATGCAAAAGTTTCGATCAATGAAAATGTTACCAATTTCAGTAATAATTCGAATCAGAATTCCTATGCGGTAGAAGATGGTTCTTATTTCAGGAATAAGTCCATGATTCTTGGCTATTCGTTAGGTAAAAATACCCTCCAAAAAATCAGGATGAAGCAACTGAGAATGTATATCCAGGTTGCCAACCTGTTTACGATTACAAATTACACGGGTCTTGATCCGGAATCAGTAACCGGGGGGAATGTTGCTAATACCGGACTTGATGGTGGGAATTATCCGAACAACCAGATACAATGGTTATTCGGTTTGAATATTGGTTTGTAGTCATGGTCGACCAAATGATATTACTCATGGGATACTTAAAAATTTTTTTCATCTTTTTGTTGGCGGAAGCCATACTGCTTTCCTGTAGTAAAAACGTGCTTGATCTGCGCCCCCTGGGACAGTTGGATGCAACAGCGGTTACCAACAGGCAGGGGGTCACAGCGCTTTTAATCGGCGCTTATTCTCTGCTGGATGGAGTTGGTTCACCCAATTCAATCAGCCCTTGGGAATCTGCCGGTTCGAATTGGTTATTCGGTTCCATTACTGGAAGTGAAGCACACAAAGGTTCGCAATCGAATGATCAGACTGACCAGCAATCCATCGAAAGGTTTACAACGACTGCCGGCAACGAATATCTGTTAAGCAGGTGGGGAGCCCTGTATGATGGCGCACAAAGATGCAATGATGTATTAAGGACAATGAGAAAGGTCTCCGGTTTAACGAATGCAGATACAGTTGAATTCAGGGCAGAAGCTTTATTTCTCCGTGCCCACTATCACTTCGAAGCGAAAAAGATGTGGAACAATATTCCGTTCGTGGATGAAAATATCACCTACGAAGCGGGTAACTACAAATTGACCAACGACGTAGACATTTGGCCATTTATAGAAGCGGATTTAAAATATGCCGTCGATTCCCTGCCCAAAAATCAGACACTAATCGGAAGGGCGAATCATTATTCAGCAGAAGCATTACTGGCTAAGGTCTATTTATTCCAGCATAAATTTGATTCAGCCAAAATTTTACTGGATGAAATCATTGCGAGCGGAAAATATAGCCTGAAAAAGTATTCAGATAATTTCAATGCAACAACCAAAAACAATGAAGAATCTGTTTTTGCAGCACAGAGTTCAGTAAATGACGGGGCACAGGGTGGTAACGCCAATGTTGGAGACGTATTAAATCAACCTAACGGCGGACCCAGCGGATGTTGTGGATTCTTTCAGCCCACCCAATACCTGGTAAATCATTTTAAAACAGACTCTGTTACCGGACTTCCGGACCTGGATAATTTTAACCAGGTAGATGTAAAGAATGACATTGGACTATTTTCCAGCGACCCATTTGATCCTTATGAGGGAACCCTGGATCCCAGACTGGACTGGACCGTGGGCCGTCGGGGTATTCCTTACCTGGACTGGGGTGTTCATCCGGGATTTGACTGGATACGGGAACAGAGCAGCGGAGGGCCATATTCTCCTAAAAAAACTTCCGATCTATGTATCACAGATCGGAACTTACACGGATGTTTCTTTTTGGACCATCGGTGCAAATGCGATCAATATTAACCTGATTCGTTATGCCGATGTATTACTCTGGGCTGCTGAAGCAGAAGTCATGAGTACAAATGGCAGTCTGGCAAAAGCGCAGGATTATGTTAACCAATTAAGGAATCGGGCTGCGGACCCTTACGGATTGGGTATATAAATATAAAGATGACCAAAATCCTGCTGCAGGGTATTCCGAATACACCGGCCGCCAATTACTTTATAAAGCCGTTATCCGGGAATATGGACAGATCCCGCTTATGCCATGAAGGCAATCAGATATGAACGCATGCTTGAACTGGGAATGGAAGGGCATCGGTTCTTTGATCTGGTCCGATGGGGAATTGCAGAACATGATATCAATTTATATCTCGAAAAGGAAAAGAATATCACGGGCTATCTGAACGGCGCGGTGTTTAATCCAGCGCAGGATTCATACTTTCCGATTCCACAGAGTGAAATCGATAAAAGCGATCACAGGTTAAAGCAAAATCCAAATTATTGATGATAAGATTATTCATAAAACATCCTATTCGAGTAAAGCAGGGGTGCAAACGGTCAGTTTTTATTTGTAAAAGGCAATGCACTTGCAAATAATAGTCGGGATTCACTGTTTCCTGATTTTAGGGTTAGCCCCATACATAGACGAATTGGTGCATTTCGTCGATGAATGGCATTCATAGACAATCACCAGGTATTTGGCATGCCTATTCCCTTTTTTGTTAAATTACGAGGTATGAAGAAAAGTGGACGTGGTGGATTTCATTCCTGAGTACCCCGTGCAAAAAAATTGAAAAGGTGCATCTGCAATGTAGCGAAGGATTCGAAAGTTTAACGAATATCTTAACCTGTAAAAGCAACCTCCTTGCAAAACTGGTACTACACGGGTACGTTTCGATATTTCCTTCTGTCCTCATTTTTATCTTTGTATTCAATACTTTGTTTTTCCCAGGTCAGTGTGAGTGGTTATGTTTTTGGCGGGGAAGATAAACTACCCCTCTATCCCGTGTCTGTAATCGTAAAGGGCACACAGGACGGCACTATAACCGACTCTATGGGTTATTTCAAAATCACCGCGAATAAAGGTTCGACCCTGGTTTTTTCTTATATAGGGCATGAATCTCAGGAAGTCACCGTCGGGAATGAATTTGTCCTTCACATAACTCTTAAAAGTCTTGCTTCGGGACTGAATGAGGTGGTCATGACAGGGTTATATGGCGCAGGCTGTAAAGGAAATAACCGGATCCGTGACGGTCGTAAAAGGGAATGACCTAAGAGAAGTTCCAACAGGGCAGGTAGAATCGATGCTCCAGGGGAAAGTGTCAGGCCTAAGTGTGATCAGTTCGGGTATGCCTGGTGGCCCAAGTAATATTCGATTAAATGGCATTGGGAATTTTGGGAACGTAACGCCTCTTTATATCATTGATGGTGTAGAGGCAGATATTAATAACTTAAATCCAGATGATATTGAATCGTTGCAGGTTTTGAAAGACGCGGGCTCCTATGCAATTTATGGTGTGCGAGGTGCTAACGGTGTGATTGTAGTCACTACCCGGAGTGGAAAAAATGGAAAGACGAGGATATATTATGACTCCTACTATGGCAGGACCATCCCTTTAGAGAAAGGAATTAATATTTCATCTCCACAGGAAACTGCAAATGCCCGCTGGCTTGGATATAGAAACATGGGACTTGTTGATCCTGTGACAGGCAATCCGGTCGACGCTATTTATGGTTCCGGGCCCGAACCGGTCTTACCGGATTATATTATGGCGGGTCCTTACCAAGGTCTTTCAAAAGGTGACCCCAGGGCAGATGATACCCTTTACAATATTGATTATGCCGCCGGACCAATATACCAGATCGTTGCTGCGAATAAATCCGGAACCGACTGGTTGCATGAATTGTACAAACCAGCGAACAGTCAAAATCATACACTGACCGTTTCAGGTGGAAATGAGAGAAACAAGTATTTATTTTCTTTTGGCTACCTGGACCAGGAGGGTACTTTACTATATACGTATTTAAAAAGGTTTACGATCAGAACCAATACAGAATTTACTGTAAACAATAATATCAGGCTGGGGGAAAATATGCAAGTGTCCTACCGTGACAATCCACAAATTGCCAATAACCATATTTATGGTCAAAGCGAGGCTGCCGGTGCACTTTATTCTGATCCCATCTGGCCTGTATATGATATAAAAGGAGGCTGGGCGACTGGTGATCCGATAAATAATGTCTTTAATAATCCCGTAGCCGCGAGGACGATTTCCAAAGATAACAGCAGCCAGGATTGGAATGTATTGGGAAATGTATTCGGAGAACTCAAATTTCTAAAATCATTTACAGTGAGAACGAGTTTTGGAGGCACTTATAGTAATTACTATGACTATAGTTACGTATATAGTTATGGTGCAACCGGGAATGGAAGTCCACTAAATAATTTAAGTGAAAATTCAGGTTATTCAGGATCCTGGACCTGGACAAATACGATAAATTTTTCTAAAACGATTAATAACATTCATTCGATTAAGTTCCTGGCAGGAACCGAAACACTTAATAATTTCAGTCGAAATCAGTCCGGCACTACGACAGGTTTTTTTTCCAATGATCCAAACTACAGGTTTCTTTCGAATGGTTCATCTACGAGCCCGGTTGTTACCAGTTCCGCCGGTAAGACGGTGCTCTATTCTATTATCAGCCGGCTTGATTATGGGTTTAAAGATAAAATTTTTGTATCCGGAACGCTTCGAAGAGATGGAGCTTCAGTGTTTGGGGATGAGAACCGGTATGCGTGGTTTCCATCAATAAGTGCTGCGTGGCGAATCACACAAGAAAATTTTATGGAAGGAGTTGCCTGGCTAAACGAAATGAAATTACGAGCCAGCTGGGGCAAAACTGGTTACTATGGAAATACAAGTCCTTTTAACCAATATACATTATATGGCGGAAGTCCGGGCACCTCATTTTACTCAATTAACGGATCCGGTACAAATTCTGTCCAGGGAATAAGACCCCTCACGATCGGAGATTCTAAAACCGGCTGGCAGGAAGACATTGTAACTGACATTGGTTTGGAATCGGTGTTATGGAGAGGAAAATTGAGTATCACTGCGGACTGGTACTTCAGGAAATCCAATGGACTATTATTCCAGGTTTCACTGCCGGATATTTTAGGTGGCGCTGCACCACCATTTGAAAATGTAGGCAGTGTGCAAAATATGGGGTTGAATTTGTTGTTGGGTTCAAAGGGGAATTTTTCTGCAAACTGGAAATGGAATGTTTCTGTCACATTTTCAACTTATCAAAGTAAAGTACTAAGCCTGCCAAACCTCCCTTACTTTGATATTCCGGTTTTTACAAGAAACGAAGTAGGTTATCCCATCGGTTCATACTTCGGACTCAAAATGGTTGGTCTCTTTAAGAATGCAGATGATGTTGCCAAATCACCCGTCCAACAGGATGCCGGTCCTGGAAGATTGAAATTCCTGGACGCCAATCATGACGGAATAATTGAAGCGGATGCGGACAGGGTTCATTTCGGAAACCCGAACCCAAAATTCACTTTAGGAATCAATGTCGGGATCAATTTTAAAGGATTTGATTTTTCTGTTTTTTGCTATGGTTCGTTTGGCAATGACGTAATGAATGTGGAAAGTGGCTTTTTGGATTTTCTAAATGGTGGTACATTAACCAAAAGGGCCGCCTACAATTCATGGACTCCACAGCGTACCAATACAAAAATTCCGGTTCTGGAACCCATTGCCAACTTCAGTAACCGGGGCGATTGGTTTATAGCGGGTCCCAATAGCTATGGTTTGGAAAATGGCACTTATTTTAGAAATAAGTCAATGGAGCTGGGTTACCATCTGCCCCCCGGTTTTTTATCGAGATTCAAAATTGAAAATTTGAGAATTTATATACAGGCTTTAAATCTATTCACCATAACCAGTTATACAGGCCTGGATCCTGAATTATCAGGACCCAGATCCAGCACTGATTGGGGAATTGACTGGGGAAATTATCCGAATAATCAAAAGCAGTATCTGTTCGGCTTATCCCTGGGCTTTTGAACAGGTAAATGAATTAATGCATATGCAGGTCTCTGGTCTAATATAAACATGCACCATGAAATACAGAAAGTTAATCATCATTTTGACGTTCGCGGGCATCACTTTTTTTGCCTGCAGCAAAAGCTATCTGAATGTGCCTGCTTTAGGTAGCTTAAATGAAAGCGATTTGTATAATTATAAGGGAGTACAGGCATTACTGATTGCCACCTATTCATTATTGGATGGACTGGGCTCGCAACCCAATATCGGAGCATCGGCTGCATCCAATCACTACTATGGCAGTATTTGTGGTAGCGAAGCATATAAAGGGTCGTTCGAATTTGACGTAACCGACATTACAAGTTTGGAAATTTTTACGACCACCGCAAACAATGGATCCTTGCCAGGAAAATGGCAGGCTGTTTATGAAGGCGTGCAGGATGCGAATACTGTGCTGAGGGCAATTAAAAAGGCTGCAGATATGACTCCCGAACAAACAGTCGAAGTTAGAGCCGAAGCACTTTTTCTCCGGGCATTTTATCATTTTGAGGCCAAGAAAATGTGGAATAAAATACCATTTATTGATGAATCGGTCAGTTTCGAGGCAGGTAATTATCATGTAGCCAACGATACAATATGGTCACCAATTGAAAATGATCTTGATAGTGCAATTAAATACCTGCCCGCAACACAGGCAAATATCGGAAGAGTTAATTACTATGCGGCGGAAGCTCTTCTGGCAAAAATTTATTTATTTGAACATAAATATCAACTGGCCAGACCTTTGTTACAGGATCTGATTATTAATGGCAAAACGTCTTCGGGTCAACACTATGTGCTGGATATCAACTTTGGAGATAACTTCAATCCGGCAACTAAAAATAGTGCCGAATCAGTATTTGCATATCAATCTTCGGTAAACGACGGATCTGCCGGACTTAACGGTAATGCCGGGGACATTCTTGATTTTCCGACGGGGACAAATTCTCCGGGAGGTTGTTGCGGATTTTTTCGTCCTTCACAATATTTAGTCAATCATTTCAAAACGGATCCGCTTACCGGTTTGCCGGATCTGGATAACTTTAATGACAGCGATGTTACCACTGATGAGGGCATACATTCTGCGGATCCCTTTACACCCTATCCAGGAACACTGGATCCGAGACTGGACTGGACGGTTGGCCGCAGAGGCATTCCCTTTCTTGACTGGGGAATTGAACCGGGAGAAGACTGGGTTTCGCGCGATCCGGCTGTCTTTGGACCATATGTTGCAAAAAAGCACATGTATTATAAGTCGCAACTGGGAGTGGTTACTGATAATAATTTCTGGACCACGGGCGCAACTGCGAATAATGTTAACCTGATCCGTTTTGCCGATGTATTACTTTGGGCCGCCGAAGTGGAAATTTTATCACCCAATGGTGATTTAGAGAAGGCCCGTGGTTACGTAAATCAAATAAGAGCAAGAGCCATGAATCCGGATGGGTGGGTCCATACTTATGTGGATGATAATGATCCGGATAAAGGATTTACAAATACCCCTGCTGCTAATTATAAAATCGACATATATAAAACAGCCTGGACAGACCCCGTATATGCATTAAAAGCGGTTCAATATGAAAGAATGCTCGAGCTTGGACTCGAAGGGCACAGATTTTTTGATTTGGTCAGATGGGGGATCGCAAAACAATCCATTGAAAAATATTGGGAAAAGGAAAGTATCAAAAGGACCTATTTGAGTTTGGGACATTTTACCGCAAATAAAAATGAATACTTTCCAATACCCCAACGTCAGATTGATTTGAGCGAAGGAACAGACGGTGTTCCGCAAATGACACAGAATCCAGGGTATTGATTGCAAATAACAATGGTTATCCATGTATAAAGAATTTTCCCTAATATTAGCAAAGACAAATTCAAGGGAATATTTTATTTACATATTTCTCTCTCTGGGCATATTTGCATATTATTTACACAAATCATATTTCCTGCACTTCTACTTGCACAGAACAATACGTTACCTGCCTTCGAAAGCAAATCTACAGGGCCATCCATTGGACTGTCCAGGATGGTTTATCCAATGGAAGAAATTACGATATGATAAAGGATGTGAATGGGTTTTTATGGATTGGTTCCGGTCGTGGATTAAATCGTTTCGATGGGAGCAATTTTAAAAAATACTTCGCAGATAATACCCGGAAAAATAATACAGTAGCAGGAAATGACATCAATGGATTAATTGAGGACAGCCTGCATAATATCTGGATCGGAACGGATCAGGGTTTGTCCAGGTATGATATCAAAACGGACACATTCAGGAATTTTTTAGCTGGGAAATCTCAATCATTTATAATCCCATTCTGGGCTACCAGGGACGAAGTATTTTGTGTGGATTATCCCGATTCACAATTATCTGCTTATAATATCCAAACATTTATAAAAAGATCTTTAGTCAAAATTACTCCATCGGATACTACTATTTTACATGGAGTTTCAGACCACTACCCAATTTATGATGCAGTGTCAAATAGTATTTGGCTGGAGGGAGACAGGGGTAGTGCCGGGGGTGGTGGTCTTTTGCGGGTACACCTCCCGGATGGGGAAAGACAGGAATATTCATGGAAATGCTTTCTGAAAATTCCAAACCACTCCCATGCCTCCGAAGGTATGCGATATGACCAGAAACGAAATTCAATTTGGATCGCAAGTCCCGATGGATTAGTTGAATTTACTCTGTCAGATCACATATTCCACCATGTAGAAACATTTAATGAGATTGAGAAAATGAAATATTTCCATCAATGGGCGGGAATAGATATTGATACCCGGGGTAGAATTTGGGTATCTACAGCTCCAGGGGGAATCTTTTTGTATGATCCGGCTCATAATTCTTTGACTGCCGCATTTCCTAATGATTCCGCTCTTCAGCAAAATACTTCAGAGGCCAACGTATTAATCTATTGTGACCGGGATGGAATAATCTGGTCGGGCTCCTGGAGTGTTGTAGGGGTTTACCAGCTGATTCCCTTCTCCCCGGTTATTAAACATTTTGTTGCTGATTCAAAAACACCTCGTTCAGTTATCAGCGATTTTATCGTGAATTGTATAGATGCGGGTAAGGGAAAATTGTGGATAGGCACAAATGAAGGGATTAGTATACTGGATCAGAATACCGACCTTTTTGATGTTATGCGAAAAAAGGAATTGGGCATTGACAAATCAAAAAATGACCAGGTTGTTTTTATGGGAGGAATCGATACCCCAACCCAAAAAGCCTGGATCTACGCCAATAACCTGATCTATCAGATGGACATGTCATCCAAGGTATGCCGCCCCTTAATTTATAAACACGGCGGACTTACTATCCCTCCCGCAGGAGGCTGGTGCACATCCTATAAAAAATCAGTGATCATTTCTTCAGACTTTGGTGACCGGCAGGGAGTATTCATCGTGGACCCGGATAGTGTCATTGCACGTCTGATATTGGAATTTCCTGCCGGAACTATAGATGTCTCCAAAACTGCCACGGATGGGGACCATCTGATATTTTTAAGGCGACCGGCTTCTACAATTAACTTAACGTATACCTTAACAGAGGGGACCTGGAAACCTCAATCCAATTCCCTGGACAGTATTCCCTGGTTGAGGGTAGTTTACAATAATGGAGATCAGACTTACTGGGCCTCGACGCAAAAGGCAATCTACCACTACGACAAAAATTTCCATCTGATTCGTGTCTATGACCAGAAGGACGGCCTTCCGGATTTTGAAATTTATGGAATGATCACAGATAATGAAAACAATCTCTGGTTCAATTCAGAAAACTCCATTTTTCGGTTAAATCTGACAAATGGAAGAATCACGGCACTTTCAGAAAAGGATGGTTTTCAAAAACAAAATTTCACTCCCCTGCTGAATATGTCAAAATCTGCCTTGGGAGAATTGTATCTGGCTGGCGGTGTACTTGGTCAGGGATTTAACAGGATTTCTCCATCCAGGTATTCCAGTACTCCGGCTTTCGTTTATTTGCAAAGACTGCAGATCAATCAAAAACCTGCATCGCTCGCTACCAGTATCAATAACCTGCAGGAATTGTCCCTCAGTTATTATGAAAATCAGATCACGATTGAAACAGGGATCATAGATTACTATTCCGGAGGAAACAGTCATATACGGTATAAGCTGGGAGAAAAAAGTGAGTGGCAATACCCTGTAAATTCCGCCCGGTATACTATTTACTATCAGGATTTGGCGCCGGGCAGATACAAATTAATCATGCAGGCTTCCAATGCTTCCAATGAGTTTATCGGACCAGAAAAAATATTGATGATCAACATCGGCCCACCCTGGTGGCAGACCTGGTGGGCGCGTACAGCATTTATTTTGGCTTTCGTCTTTTTATTGTGGAGCTTCATTCAGTACCGTTCCCGCAATCTGAAGAAAAAGAATTTGGAACTCGAGGAAAAAGTAATGCACCGTACCAGGGAGCTTAAACATTCTTTGGAAGACTTAAGAACGACCCAGACGCAATTGATCCAACGGGAGAAAATGGCTTCCCTGGGCGAACTGACTGCCGGTATAGCTCACGAAATTCAAAATCCACTCAATTTTGTAAACAATTTTTCTGACCTCAATAAAGAGCTGCTTATTGAGATGAAGTCGGCGATGGGGAAAGGAAATATACATGAGGCCGGTACGATTGCGGATGATGTGATAGATAATGAAGATAAGATTATTCATCATGGTAAACGGGCGGAAGCAATTGTAAAAGGCATGCTCCAGCATTCGCGGACCAGTAACGGGGAAAAGGAACCTGTAGATATAAACGCACTGGCAGATGAATATATGCGGCTGAGTTACCATGGCCTTAGGGCAAAGGATAAGTCTTTTAATGCAACTATGCAGACTGATTTTGACCCGGGCCTTGGAAAAATATATGGCGTTCCACAGGATATTGGCCGCGTATTTTTGAATATATTCAGTAATGCATTTTATACGGTGAACGAAAAAAAGAAAATTCTCGGCGAACAGTACGAGCCGGTGGTTTGTGTAAACACAAAAAAACTGGATAAAATAGTTAAGATTGGGATTAGGGATAACGGTTTGGGAATATCTCAAAAAGTGCTGGATAAGATTTACCAGCCCTTTTTTACAACTAAGGCACCCGGTGAAGGTACCGGACTGGGACTATCTCTCAGTTATGATATAATTACAAAGATTCACGGAGGAGAATTGAAAGTGGAAACAAAGGAAGGGGAGTATGCTCTATTTGTTATTGTACTACCTGTTTGAAATTACTAAATCAAATCTTTTTGAAAAAAATATCACAAATATTGTTTATCCTATTAATGACAATTGCGTACCTGGATTCTTTTGCACAGAACATAAAAAATTATGAGGATGAAAGCCGTTACAGGGTTTTTCATTGGACACTTTACGACGGGTTGGCGAATGCGGTCACCAGTTATATGCGTAAGGATGTGAAGGGGTTCATATGGATCGGGACCAATAACGGCTTAAGTAGATTCGAAGGTAGTCTGTTTAAAAATTATTATCATGACCCTCATGATTCCCGAACGATTGCGGGCACTTTCATATTTGGTATAATTGAAGACAGTTTACACAATATCTGGATTGGGACAGACAGAGGGTTGTCCAGATACGATATTAAAGCGGATACTTTTAGAAATTTCAAGCCGGCCGGAAGCACGGATTTTTTTTCCGCTGCATTTTCAGCAACTCGTGATCGGGTATTTACGGTGGAACAGGGGGGGATATATGGATACGACGTACATACTTTCGAAAAGAAGAAACTGGCGGTTATTTCTGAAACAGATAGTGTGGGCAATGGATTGTCTTTTCCTTACACTGTGTACGATTCCTCTACGAATAGCATCTGGATGCTTCGTGGAAGTCGTGCAACTAAAGAAGACGGGCTTTTAAACATTTCTCTTTCCAATGGTAAAAGGAAAGTTTTTGCATTGCCGGGCGAATTGAAGCCAATTCCAGTCACCCATTTTTCTGAAGCCATGCGGTTTGATCGCGGAAGGAACAGTATTTGGATCAATAGTGTTTATGGCCTACTTGAGTTTTCTTTAAATGATAAGCAATTTCATGGAGTAGCTGCCATGAAGAGTCTTACTAAAATAAAGGATTATTCCCGCTTTGTCGGGATTGACCTGGATCTCCAGGGGAGGGTATGGATAGCAACTCATCCAAAGGGAATATTTATATATGATCCGAGAGATCAATCTCTGAAAATTCCATTTCCTGAGGATTCTCTTGCTCAAAATAATGTTTCAGACGCTAACGCCTTTATCTATTGCGATCGGGACGGAATTGTCTGGTCAGGATATTGGTTACCGAAAGGGATATACCAGTTGAATCCCTTTAGGCCCGCAGTTAAATTATATATCCCCAACCCAGATGCTCAGGAATCTTACGGCAGGAATGCCGTAATAGATTTTCAAAATGCCGGCTTCGGAAAAATAAGAATTAATGCAGTAGGGGGAAATTATTTGTTTGATCCGCATACAGGGCAGATTAAGTTATTTCACGAGAATTATGCTGGTCAAAAGAATAATGAGTTCAGCTGGCTTACAGTTCTTGACTCCAATTCCGGGAAAGCATTGTATATGACCCGGAATAATAAAATTCTCGCATTGGATTTAAAAACCCGAAAGACCCGTCAAATTATTTTTAAGGATAGCCTTAATAATCCGGTGGATTCAATGGAGATTTTCTTTGTTATGCCTTTGAAAACGACCTGGATAGTCCAGATTAATAGTCATGATAAACAATTTATATATGAATTCAACTGGGACAATGCAGAGGCAAGGGAAATTCTTAAAATTCCGAATAATAATAATTGGATATTCACTACCACGGATGGCGAACATCTGCTCTTTTTAAAACGGGGTGAAGAAGCCGGTAACCTGACTTACAGTTATAGCAATGGCAAATTCCTGCAAATTCAAAATCCAACGAATAATATACAATGGACCAGTATTTTCTTTGACAGGAAAGATATGTCTTATTGGGTCGCAGGAGACAGGCAACTTTTTCACTATGACGGCAATTTTAACCTGATGCATGTATTTACCGGGGAAAATGGATTGCCGGATAATGATCTGGTGGGCCTCATTGGCGACAATATGGGTAATATATGGTTCCACACCGACCATTCCATTCATCAACTGAACGTGGAGACAGGCGAGGTGTCCACTCTTTCTGAAAGAGATGGCTTTGAAAAACAGGATTTCGATTTGCTGAAATTCAATTTTAAAGATGAAAATGGGTATATATATTTCCCCGGTGGTGGGCCTGGTAAGGGATTTGACCGGATCAATCCGTCAAAATTTACCAGCCCGCCTTCAACCATATATCTGCAATCAATAAAGATAAACCAACGGCCCTTTTCACTTATTACAGGAGTGAACAATTTACAATTGCTTACCCTGGGCCATTCCGAGAATAATATCACCCTGGAAACCGGGATCATCGATTTTTACTCGAAAGGTAACAGCCATATGCGATACAAACTCGAAACAGAAGGTTCCACAGCCGGCTGGCAATATGGACCTGCCAATTACACAATACGATTCGCAGATCTGCAACCTGGTAATTACAAACTGCATATGCAGGCTTCGAACGCAGCGCTCCAGTTTAACGGGCCGGAAAAAATCCTCGAGATAAACATAGCCCCTCCCTGGTGGCAAACCTGGTGGGCGCGCTCATTGATTATTTTGGCCTTCGTCTTTTCACTATGGAGTTTTATACAGTACCGATCCCGCAACCTGAAAAAAAGAAATTTGGAACTGGAAGAAAAAGTAATGCATCGGACCAAAGAGCTCAAACATTCTTTGGAAGATTTAAGAACGACCCAGACACAATTGATCCAACGCGAGAAAATGGCTTCCCTGGGCGAATTGACTGCCGGTATTGCGCACGAGATTCAGAATCCACTGAATTTTATAAATAATTTTTCTGATATCAATACGGAGCTCATCGATGAAATGAAGCATGATATAAAATCCGGGAACATGCAGGAAGGATTGGAGGTTGCCGATACAATAATGGAAAATAATCTCAAGATCATCAATCACGGCAAAAGGGCAGACTCAATTGTGAAAGGAATGCTGCTACATTCGCGACAAAGTTCCGGACAGCAGGAGCCTGCCAGTATTAATTTGCTGGCAGACGAGTACCTTCGGCTAAGCTACCACGGTGTCAGGGCGAAGGATAAGACATTCAACGCGACCATCCATACGGATTTTGATGATCAAATAGGCTTGGTCAATATGGTGCCGCAGGATATTGGCAGGGTATTTCTGAATCTTTTCAATAATTCATTTTATGCTATTGCGGAAAAAAGGAAAATGCAAACCAATGGATATGAGCCGACAATCGATGTAAGCACTGAAAAAAAAGGTCAGGTGTTGGAAATAAAAATCAAAGACAATGGCCCGGGCATACCCCGAAAATTCCTGGATAAAATATTCCAACCCTTTTTTACAACCAAACCAACCGGGGAAGGCACCGGCCTGGGATTGTCGCTGAGTTATGAGATTATAACCAAGGGCCATGGGGGTACCATTCATATTGATACAAAAGAAGGAGAATTTACTGAATTCATTATAACGCTTCCGATAACAAATAATTCTTAAACAACCTAAATTTTAAATGCATGAAAATACTAGTAGTAGACGATGAACGGGATGTCAGGGCTCTATTCGAACAACGTTTTCGTAAAGAAATCCGGGACGGGGAAATGGATTTTGCATTTGCCTATTCAGGCGAGGAAGCCCTGGGATATCTCAGGGGCCTGAATCATGAGGCAGTATTAATATTATCAGATATCAATATGCCCGGAATGAGCGGACTGGAGCTTTTGAAGCATATCAAGGAGAAATTTGAAAAGCCTCCTCCGGTAGTCATGATGATCACTGCCTTTGGCGACGATGACAATTATACCCATGCCATGCAACTGGGAGCCGATGATTTCTTGACCAAACCCCTTAATTTTAATCATTTAAGGGAAAAGCTCAAAATGGTAAAGTGATTTTGGGCGGGGCCTCAATATTTTACCAATGCCTGAAAATAACACCATATCGGGACAGCAACCTTCTTTCTTCAGACTGATAGTTTGGGCGGTAGGCCTCTCCAGACCCTATCGCAAATGGGTAATATTCATTCTCATAGCCATGCTTATCGAGGCGGTGATGAGTGTTGCTACGCCCTGGCCACTGAAAATCATTATTGACGACATTGTTGGCCATGGCATCCTTCCGCAGAAGCTTCAATGGCTGAACTACCTTTTTCCTTTGAATAATAAGGTTGCGATGGCGGCCATCGTGGCTTTTGGTTTTGTTTTGATCAATGCCCTTGGATCCCTGGCGGGTTATGTAAGTAGCTATTACAATGAAAATGTGGCGCAGCACGTTGCCAATGATCTCCGGCGAAAAATATATCACCATCTTCAACACCTTTCTCTTGCCTATTACGATACCCATCAAACCGGCAAACTGCTCAGTACGATTACGGCAGACGTTTCTACTCTCCAGGATTTTGCTTCTTCAACCCTTTTATCTATCATGGTGGACGCCATGACCATTTTCGGAATGCTCGTACTGATGTTCTACCTGGATACCGGTTTTACCCTCGCAGCCCTTGCCGTTACGCCCTTTTTGCTCCTGTTTGTATCCCGCTTTAAAAAAATCATGAAAAAGGCAACCAGGGAGGTGAGGAAGGACCAGAGTAATATGCTTGTCGTTCTTCAACAGGGCTTGGAATCTATCCGCGCAGTAAATGCTTTCGGGAGGCAGGATTTTGAAGAAGACAAATTAAAACAGATCAGCCAGGAAACGATGGATGCTGCTTTAAAGGCAAGACGGGTTAAGTCAGTACTTGCACCTGTTGTAACTATTATGGTTTCTCTGTGCATCGGGCTGGTTTTATGGCGTGGTACGGACCTGATTTTTGCAAAATCGATGACGGTGGGAGAACTGACTGTTTTCATCTGGTATATGAATAGATTTTTCAGCCCGGTGCAGGACCTTGCTAAAATGACCAGTACCATTGCCCAGGCTACTGTTGCCCTGGAAAGGGTCCAGGCCATACTGGACACAAGACCTCTGATCCTTTATTCCTTAGGAAGGGATCCGGGTAAACTCAGGGGTGATATTTCATTTGAGAATGTATCCTTCTCCTACAATCCCGGTTCACCGGTTTTAAGCAATATTAGTTTCAGCATCCAATGCGGTCAGCGGATCGGGATCGTAGGTCCTACCGGTGGTGGAAAGTCATCCATTGTGGGGCTGATCGCCCGATTTTATGACCCGACTGGCGGACGCGTGCTGATTGACGGTACAGATATCACAGAATTTCGTCTCGATGCTTTACGAAGTCAGATCGGTTTTGTATTGCAGGATACGGCGCTTTTTTATGGTTCTATCCGGGATAATATCGCTTATGGAAGGCCGGAAGCAACGGAAGAGGAAATCATTGAAGCTGCAAAACTTTCCAATGCACACGAATTCATTTCAGGCATGCCCCACGGTTATGATACCATTGTGGGAGAAAGGGGAGTCACCCTTTCCGGCGGGCAACGTCAACGCATTGGTATCGCCAGGGCGGTCGTTCGAAATTCCCCTATACTGATCCTGGATGAACCGACAGCATCCCTCGATACAGAATCTGAAAAAATTGTCATGGAGGCGCTGGAGAATCTCATGGTTGGACGTACGGTAATTACAATCGCACACCGGCTCACTACGATCCGCGATGCAGACAAAATAATTGTTTTACATAAAGGAATGGTTATGGAAGAAGGAACACACGATGAACTGATTGCCAGCGGAAAAATGTATTGTGACCTCTGTAAAGTGCAGGCCTGGTCAGATCATACAATAAACCAGCCTGCTGCATTGAATCTGATTATAGAAAGAAGGATATTATATAGGCAATAACAGTAGTGGCCATACCATACATGAATATATTGTAAGAATATCGTAAGAGCCGAAACTTCCGACCCAGAATTTTACCCTGCGCATAAATATCCCTGATCAGGTTGCCATATAAAAAATCACTATCATCCATCATTTCTCTCATTCCATATTCAAAATCAGCCAGGGGCATTTTGTAAAAATTTCCGAAAAATAATAGGTCCACCTTTTTATTATTTACATCCTCCCTGGTAAATGTTCCTTTCATAATTCCGGGTCTGGTTGCCAAAACAGAGTAAATAATCGTAATGACATTTACGGTAAGCAGTAAAACAGTCGGGATAAACAGTTTTGGAATCAGTACAAATTTTCCAATGATCAAACCAATCCCAACGGAAATCAGAATGGAATTTACTGAAATCATGATGAAGGCCTTGTTGTCAGCCATTACACTCAGGCTCAGGTGATTCGAGGATGAGTTCCTGAACACGGTTTCCACCCCGCTTAGATGATGTTTGGATTTATATTTCCAACCCTGGAATTTTGGAGTTCTTCCAGGGGGACTATCGAGTTGGATGGAAGGGGAATTTACCGAATCTGTTACATTGGATGCAGAATGCGAATTTCCAACCAGTTCGTGTATCGTCTTTTTTTGTTTTTTGTTCTCATTATCCAAATATTTTGCAGACGTTTTTCCTCGTGCAATCTGATTAAAGCCTGCAGGTTTTCATTCTTGGATTTAGACAGGAGAGACTGGCAATAGTCCGTAAGAAACCGGTGATTTTCCATCGTGGAAATTGTTTTCGCCCTCCACTCAGTTCCCGGGAATCTATTGTTATTGAATGCCTCTATTTCCCTGCGCAGGAGTTTATTGAATTCTGTGAAATGGGGTGATCCCAAATAGAAATTATTTGCGTCGCAGATTATTTTTTCGTTGAGAGAAGAGGGTGTCTGCAGGCCGGACGCTGACCGTATGCAATTTCTTATTTCCCCGATCATTTCATCTTCAACACCCTGATCTTTCAATAAGTTTTCCGAGAGTTCTGTAGATTTTTATTTCATGAGATCCTCCACCTGCAGCAATCAATTCCAGGTTTTGCAGCCACGCGGAAGTACAAACGATAAAATAGTTTTTATCATCTAAATGATAATGTGAGTGAATTTTGTTTACAGCATCAAGAAGGCGGGTCGTATGAGCCAGGTTGTGATAAAATAACCGGTCATCTGTTTTAGCAAGGTAAAGCCGGATCGCCTGATCCGAGACCATTTTTAAGGATTCCTGATAATTCATAATTTATATTTCAAGGTACAGAAATGCCTTATTTTTCCAGTACGAGTAATTGATATACAAGTATTTAAAAAGGGCCAGACAATTTATTGAAATTTATGCCATTTCTTTTTCTTTTCCAATTCTTAGGATTATTTGGCGTAATTTAATTGAGTGATTCTATATTTCTGAACCCCTCTGGATATACTTAATTCCATTGCAATGATCAAGTTCGCTTTCATCCTGACCTTCCTGTTCATTTCATTAGCCGGAACTCCCCAGACAAATAATGCCGGCGGATTAAAACAAAGTACGCTTCAAAGGCCGAAACTTGTAGTTGGTATTGTAGTTGACCAGATGCGATGGGATTATCTTTACCGGTACTATGACCGATACGCGGCTGATGGTGGCTTTAAGCAAATGCTGAGTCAGGGATTTTCCTGTGAAAACACATTGATTCCCTATACACCAACCGTAACAGCATGCGGTCATACCAGTATTTATACCGGTTCGGTTCCTGCCATCAACGGTATCATTGGCAACGAATGGTGGGATTATGCCCTTTCCCAAATGGTTTATTGTACCGCAGATAAGGACGCCAAAACAGTTGGTAGTAATACATTGGCCGGTCAGATGAGCCCGAGCAATTTACTGGTTACAACCATCGGGGATGAAATGCATCTTGCATCTAATTTTCATAGTAAAGTAATTGGAATAGCACTTAAGGACCGCGCCGCCATCCTGCCTGCAGGTCATAGTGCAAATGGCGCATATTGGTACGATGATAAAACCGGTGACTGGATCACTTCTTCATATTACATGAATGAATTGCCAGGCTGGGTCATAGACCTGAACGCAAAAAAAATGGTAGACAAGTATTTTGCACAGGACTGGAATACACTATATCCGATTGAGAGTTATGTGCAAAGTACCCCGGATGACGAGCCCTACGAAAACAAGCCATTTGGCAAAGGGTTTCCGTATCGTCTGAGTTCCCTGGCAGGAAAAAATTATGGCGCCCTGCCTGTTACACCCTACGGCAACAGTTTTACTTTTGAAATGGCAAAGGCAGCCATCCAGGGAGAGCAATTGGGTACTGGGAATTTTACCGACCTGCTCGCCATCAGTCTATCCACCCCGGATTATATCGGACATACATTCGGGCCCAATTCAATAGAAGCGGAAGATGGTTTTTTAAGACTCGATAAGGATTTTGGCGAATTCCTGCGATTCCTGGATAAACAGGTTGGCAAGGGAAATTACCTCGTTTTTCTTTCAGCAGATCATGGGGTGGCGCAGATTCCGTTATTTTTGAGAGAACATAAAATTCCTGCTGGTAGTGTCGCAGACGCCACTCTATCGGATCAGTTGAATAAATTATTGAAAGATAAATTTAAAGCTGATCAACTGGTATTGGCAATCATTAACTACCAGGTTTATCTCGATCATAATAAAATAAATGACGGACGTATCAACAAGGACGCTGTATATAAAGAAGCCATCAATTTTTTATCGGCCCAGCCGGGAATTTCCAGGGCTATCGCTCTGGATGCTTTGAGTGCTGCCACATTGAACGTAGATATTAAAAATGCATTGGCGAATGGATATAATCCTTCCCGGAGCGGGGATATTCAACTAATTTACCTGCCCCAGTGGATTGATGGATTTGAAGCTGAAGGGTACTACGCATGGCGTATGGAATCCCTATGACGCGCATATCCCCCTGCTTTGGTATGGCTGGAATATTCAGCCGGGCCAGTCGAACAGAAGGGTATATATGTCGGATATCGCGCCTACTATTGCCGCCATGTTGCATATTCAAATGCCCAGCGGATCGGTGGGCCGCCCTATTGAAGAAGTTGTAAAATGATCTGCGTGAAAACATAGAAACCTTCTGACTTTCTTTCAATAAATAAAAACAACCAAATGAAACTGTTATTTTTTGCAGCCTGGCTGTTCTGTGTAGCAGCTTTTCAAATTGCAAATTGCCAAACTCCATCCATTGACAGAGCCGCATTTTTAAAGGATACCTCAGTAATGAGTGCGACCCTCATAACCAATATGGTAAAGGTTCTCAACCATGCCAATAAAAAAGGCTATAATATTACCGGAACCTTCCTAACCACACTTCCTGACGGGACTAAAGTGAATGACCCGGTAATGATCGAGAAAAGAGGTCATTTTAGAAGTGATTTTTGTTATGTGCCGCCGATTAAAATTATATTCAATTATAAGGACTCGGCCAAATTAAATTCACTTAAATCCCTGAAACTTGTCAGTGAATGTAAAGTGTCATCCGACCATGAACAGTTTTTGTTTAAGGAATACCTTTGCTATAAAATTTATAATTTAATATCCGACAGGAGTTACCAGGTAAGATTAGCAAAAGTCATGTGGGAGGATAGTGGCGCCAGGAAAAAACCTCTTGATGAGTATGGATTCTTTTTGGAAGATTTAAAGGATCTGGCGGCTAGGAATAATTGTACCGAATGGAAAAAGGGGAATCTTAATACTGAACAAACGGACAGGCGGCAGATGACCACGGTTGCTCTTTTTGAATTCATGATCGGTAATACAGACTGGGCTGTAACAGTGGGTCATAATACCAGACTGATACTTTCCAAGGAAGATACACTTTCAAAACCGTATGTGGTTCCCTATGATTTTGATTATTCCGGTCTGGTGAACACGTATTATTCGATCCCGGATGAAAAACTCGAAATTGAATCTGTAACACAGCGCAGTTACCGGGGCTATCCAAGGACCATGCCCGAATTGCAACAGGCACTGGATACATTCAGGGTGCAGAAAAAAAATATTTACGACCTGATCAATAATTTCAGCTACCTGTCAGCCCGTAGTAAAAGGGAAATGACCGGGTACCTGGACGGATTTTATGAAATCGTCGATAATCCCAAGATGGTGAAATATAATTTTATTGACAAAGCGCGTCTGGAATAGGTATCACTAAGCATTCTCCAATTCCGCAATATTGAATTTTTTCGAACGCTGTATAACCTGCATTACGCGCGGCGCTTTTTGCGGATCTGACATTAGTTTGCCTAGAACAGCCGGAACTATCTGCCAGCTTAAACCGAATTTATCCTTTAGCCACCCACAGTCAATTTCACTGCCACCTTCTGTCAATTTAGTCCAGTAATAATCTATTTCTTCCTGGGTTTTACATTCCACCACATAGGAGATGGCCTCCGTAAATTTAAACTGCGGACCTGCATTCAATCCCATAAATTCAGCACCATTGAGTTCAAATTTTACGACCATGGGTGTGTCCGTCAGAATTTTTGAGTTTTTAAAAATGCTGCAGTAAAATTCGGCAGCTTCTTTCGCCTTTCCGTCAAACCAAAGACAGGGATAAATGGAATTGCTCATTGTTTTTATTTTAATATGAAAATTATTTTGTCATACAATTAAACATCCATTGAACGCCGAATTTATCTGTACAACTTCCAAAATAGGCACCCCAGAACATATCCTGCAGCTCCTTAGTAATTTTTTGCCCCCACTGAAAGGGCATCAAATAATTTCTTTGTCTCGGCTTTTGTATCCGGTTCCAGGTTAATATGAACATTGTTTCCAAAGTTCAGGTGAAAACCCATGGACTCCGGAGCATCAGTTCCCATGATAACATGTCCTCCTACCGTTGGAAGTTCAACATGTATAACCAGGTTCTTGTCTTTTCCGCCAGGGACCAGTTCAGAAAGGCTGGTCAGCCCTTTAACTTATACAGGCAGGATGCGGACTGTTTTCCTGATATATTCACGGACGGTTAATTGCTTTAGCATGAATTCCGCTGTATCGGCCCTTGACAAACTGGTAGCGAACGATTTTGATTTAATAAATTCACCGCTTTTGTATTTACCTGTGTACTTTCCATTGGTAAGTTTGGGAGCCTGTACGATGGTATAATCCAACGAACTTTGTTTGATCATATTTTCTCTTATTTCATGTCCCGCGATTTCATTTTTTAAAAGGACCGGCGCAATATGCCGGACAAAAAATCCAAAATCTTCGCGGTTGTCTTTACCCCCAATGGTTGAAAGATATATCAGGCGTTTAACCTGGTGCCGGTTCATGGCGTCGATGATATTTTGCACTCCATCTACTATTGCCTGATCAAATTTGAACGGACTTTGTGCGCCCAATGCTGAAAACACAGCATCCTGACCCTGCACGGCACGGTTAACCGTTTCATCATGGATGATATTTCCCTGCGCCAGAATCAGGTTTTCATGTCTCAGTGTGAGTTTTCCCATATTACGAACAAACGCTGTCACATGATGTTGCTGTTCGAGCGCCTGCTTTACCAAATGCTGGCCGGTGGCTCCGGAGGCTCCGAAAATCAGGATTTTCATATTGGAAAATTTGATTGTTTAGGGATTTAATTTTCTTCATCCAATTTTAAAATCACGCTGGTTCTCTTTGCGTTGACTTCCGGATTGAACCCAATCTTCATCAGGAAATCGCCTGATAAAACAGCATCGGTACCAAGGGTTGACGATGTGCCGGGGTACAGGTTTATTTCAGTTAGTTTATATTTTTTACCGGCGTCCAATCCTTTAAACCGGACCGGCATCTTCGATTTCTCTTCGTACCTGTAATTGACGAGGTAGTTAAAAATAACTGCTGATGATTTGGATTCGTTCACATACATTATTGCAGCAATCGGATTATTGACGGGATCAGATAACCTATATTGATTACCGTGCCAGACAATATCCTTAAATGAACGGTAGTTTTTGATGGCATCCTGGCAGAATTGAAGATCATTACTACTTAGTTTGGCTACGTCGATGTCGAATCCCAGCTTTCCCATCATGGCCACATCCGTACGGAATTTTATGGGTTGCTTACCCCAGTCTGTTACATGGTTAGAACTGGTGATGGCCGGATAGAAATATGAATATTCCCATTGAATAAAAATACGTTCGAGCGGATCTGTATTATCACTGGGCCAGAATTCGGTGAAATATTGTAAAGCAGCATAATCCACTCTTCCACCACCGCCAGAACATAACATCATGGGAACTTTTGGATATTTAGTCCTGATTCTCTCAAGGACTTTATATAGTCCATGCACGTATCCGATATAAAATGCGGACTGGTTTTTCAGATGAGCGGACCAGGCATTATAAATGACTGCATTGCAATCCCATTTGATATACGCCAGCCCCGGGTTCTTGATAAACAAGCTGTCAATAATTCCATATACAAAATTCTGCACTTCCGGATTACTCAGATCCAGAACAAGCTGGTTTCTGAAATAATATTCCTCCCGGTTCGGCTGTTTGACCACCCAGTCGGGGTGGTGTTCATACAATTCGCTTTTTGGATTCACCATTTCCGGTTCTACCCAGATCCCGAATTTCACATCGTTCTGAGCTGCCTCCTTTACCAGCGCAGCGAGACCGTTTGGTAATTTATTCCTGTTTTCCTGCCAATCCCCCAAGCCTGCATGATCGCTGTTTCGCGGATATTTATTCGCGAACCAGCCGTCGTCCAGTAAAAAGAGATCCACTCCAAGTTTTTTGGTATCCTTGAGTAAGCCGGATAATTTGGCTTCATTGAAATCAAAATAAGTGGATTCCCAGTTATTTAGCAGGGTAAGTCGCTGACCGTTGCCATCGAGGATTTTATAAGTCCTGGCCCAGTTCTGAATTCTCCGGCTGGCATCTCCCTTTCCCTGGTCAGAGTAAGTATACCAGAAAGCAGGTGTAGTAAAATCTTCATCAGGCTGGAGCGGGTATGGGGAAGCATAATTATTAATTCCTGCCATGATCCGGAGGTTATCCAGCGGATCCAGTTCAAGGTCAATGCGGAAATTGCCACTCCACTCAAGTCCTCCGTATAGTACGCTTCCTGCATCCTCTGTTGCGGGTTTATCAAGCGAAATCATAAATACCGAAGGCTGGAATAAATTAGCTCTTGTTCCCAATTTAGTGTCCAGGGTTTTAATGCCGTGTGTAAGTTTCGATACTTCAGGCCGCATTTCCCTGGCCCAGTCTCCATGATATTGATTTAGCCAAAATTCATCTCCCTTTAGATATAAATTGGCAGATGAAAATTTTTGAAGTACAACATTCCCTTTTTCATGATGTTTAATGACAGACCATTGTTCTATTACATCATCCCTGTAGTAGGATTTGTAAAACAAATTTACTTCAAGATCATATGCAGGATCTTTCAACAATATCGACAGAAGGGAAATATCATCACTGAGTTTTTGTGTGGTGTGTCTTACATATTTTAAGTCGAGGGAATTATTTCCGTCGGCATGGGTTACCGAAATGGCCGGTTCTGCCAGGTTACGGGAGCCTGCCGTTGTGTAAGCAGAATTTAATGTGCCGGTATAATCTTCTGCCTGGTGAAATTGAGCCGGCACGCGGCCATATTCGCCTCTGTTGGATAGTTTTTTGCCGAAATAGATAATGTTCAGATCTTTATTCCTGCCCAGTTCAAGCGCCAACGCCACATGACTGGTTTCTACCGGAATAACAGTTTGCGCATTCAAGACGACCATGCTGCATTGTGATACGAAATAGAATAAGATACTTCTGTAAATAGAGAAAGAATGAGTCTTGTTTTGCATAACGTCAAAATTGGATGTTTTTTCTATCATACCGGAATCTAAACATACATTTAAAATTGTTATGAAAGTGAGCTTGATCTATGAAGTGTAAGCTCCCCCATGTATAATGAAAAGGACAGCAGAGGAAATAAAAAAAATTATTCTTAATAATGCCGAAACGGACCACCGGATCCGGGCGGTATTACTGAATGGTTCACGGGCAAATACCAGCCTGAAATCTGATTCATTGCAGGATTTTGATATCGTTTATATGGTAACAGATATGGAAAGTTTTCTGTCGGACCATGGCTGGACTTCGGTATTCGGAAAAAAACTGATCTGGCAGTTACCGGATGAAATGGATTTGGGCAATGAGAGGCCCGATAAAAATTCACATTCCTTTTCTTATCTTATGCTTTTCAATGACGGAAACAGGATAGACTTGACATTGTTTCCAATTAACAATCTGGCATCCGATTTCACCC
Organism: uncultured Bacteroidota bacterium; assembly: GCA_963741345.1. Lineage (GTDB taxonomy): Bacteria > Bacteroidota > Bacteroidia > Chitinophagales > Chitinophagaceae > Puia. The sequence goes on along the minus strand of CAVUHS010000002.1, from coordinate 8,165 downwards.
CGGACAGTCTGACCGTCGTCTGGCTTGATAAAGACAAACTGTTTCCAAATCTTCCGTCGTCGGATGACAGGGATTATCTGATTCAACAACCTTCAGAAAAGGAATTCAAAGATGTCTGCAATGAATTCTGGTGGGTAAGCACTTATGTTTCCAAAGGACTGGTTCGAAATGAAATTATATATGCCAAGGCGATAATGGAAAATCCGGTCAGACAAATGTTTGTAAAAATGATCGCCTGGTATATCGGGATCAAAATGAACTTTGCGGTGAATATGGGAAAGGAAGGAAGATTTATGTCGAATTATTTAACCAAAAAAGAGTATGGTACCATTTTAAATACTTATCCGGATTATAAAATCAAAAATATTTGGACCGCACTCTTTTTGATGACTGATTTGTTTGCTGAGTTTGCTCAGTTTGTGGCCGGGAAATCTAATTTCCAATATAATATCGAGGAACAGGTGAATACGCTTGCCTGGTTAAGAGAACAATTCAGTGTATGGGATATGAGTGATTAATTATTTAATGAATTTACCAGATGCGCAACCAGTTCTTCTGTAATTTCATCGTATTTGTGTTCTTTCAAATACTGCTCTGAGGCGCCACTAACGGGTTCAAATGTCTTCTTTATGGATTTCCTGGTCAGTTCAAACAAATGTGACTCTCCTTTTATTTCGTCGACCAGGTAGTAGGAGACGATATCCTCGTATTCATCATACTCCTTCCCCTCAGTAGTATATCCGTTTGTTCTTTGATTGGCATTCACGAACTTGTTTTTATACAATTTGTAAGATGAAAATTTGGGTCCTCTGTAAATCACCTGAAAAAATTCATTTGTATTTATCAGGGGTACCCGCATAAATATTAAGCCACCCTTATCCATTTTCAGGCAAAACATTTTGACCTGCTCCCTGTTTACAGCTATCGGGGCGTCATTATTCCTTTTTAGAAGTAGGTTTCCGCTCATTTTATCATAGTTATACTGATAGTCAGGTTTATTTATGATCTTATAAGAATCGTTTGCGACCAGTCCGGGGACATACAAATAAAGTAAAAACGGAGATCCATGTGTTGCTTCCTTGTGATAGACTGTCGGGAGGAAGTTATCGTAGCTGAATCGATTGGCCATTGCTTCGCTGGAACCCGGAAAAGTCTGAATCGGCGTAACAAGGATATGTTCCTCTCCCTGATGAGGTATGGAATTCTTTTCGGTTTCAGCGAGCTTGATATTTTGGGTGTCTGTGGAAATAAAATTTACGAGCTGTACAAACGCGACTGCTTCAAGACTATCTGTAGTATGAGTTACAGCATTGTTATTTATCTGGGCGGTGACGGGCAGCAGAAACAGCAGAATAAAAGAAACCGGGAGGATGAATTTCTTTTTCATACGCAATCTATTCCTTTAAAGTTAATCTATTTTCAAATAGTTGTATATGGAATAATCGAAAAAATTACTTAATAAATGCCCTGAAACACCGGGCCAGTCTAACGGAACTTCCTGGAGAACAATGTGAAATATGTTTAAAATCATTTCGAAATATGAAGTAGGTCATTCAAATAGGTTGTCCAATTAATTAATATTATGGTTATTAAAGTATTTGCCAATAAAACTTTTCAATCATGAATAATTTGTCAAAAACTGTTCTTGCAGCAACGATCGGGATTGCCGCAGGCAGTGCATTGGGTATTTTACTTGCACCTGACAAAGGAGATCAGAAAGAAGATCAATCAGGGGGAAAGTCCTGTCAGGACAAATACAAAGCCAAATTAATATTTGTAAGAGGCAAGATGCTGAAGCACAGGGAAAGATTGGATCAGCACTTAGTCAGGATCAATGCGAAAATCGAAGCTTTGAATGTAAGGGCGGCGGTGAAAGTATAACGGGCCGGTAGCTAATCCGGGTCTTCCTTTTTGTCCATTTCCTTTACAAAAGCCGCCCGCCGGGGTGCGGGAACGGCTGATTCTTCTCCTTTGACCGCTTTCCAGATTACCTCTGTAAACTCACGGTCCGGAATGCGATCTTCTCCTGCAAAGTCGAATCCTTCGCTTTTGCGTTGCCAGGCATTTTCAATCGAATTGACTGTCGTGATATCTGTTTGAAGGGGTTTGGCCTCGAAAGGTGTCAGGTCAGCCTGAGGTGTAAAACAACGCCACATAGGTTCTGCAGAGGCATCATACTGACTCATGGGTGGAACGCCCAACAGAAGTTCGATGGTACGGAGTACCGAGGCAGTAGAATACATAGTATGATCAACGGCATGTCTTTTAATATATCCGCCTGCGATGTATGCCGTACTCCTGTGCGCATCAACATGATCAGGCCCGTCCTGTGCATCGTCTTCCAGGATAAAAACCACCGATTCCTTCCAAATAGGGCTTTTGCTCAGGTGCTCTATAAACATGCCCACAGCCAGATCGTTGTCGGCGCAATGTGCAAATGGAGTCGGTCGTCCTTTTTTCAAACCCTCTGTGTGATCGTTTATGAAGCGAAGGGTATTGAGTTGAGGTACTATGTGGTGCGCGACCAGAGAATCAAAATCCCTTTCCCATTGTCCCACACGGGTTGTATCGCGCACTTTTTGGTCCCAGCCGGTAAAGTAAGGACAATAATGATTTTTCAGTACCGGAATATTTGGTTTATAATCATCTGCGAATTCTCCGTAAGTCCGAAAACTGATACCCGCCCGCTGACAGTGATCCCAGATGAATCCTCCTTTATTGTTGGCAATCGGCCGTTTTCCTTCTCCATCATAGGTTCCCCCTCTGTCACTGTAACCGGTTGGCCAGGTTTTTTCAAGGTAGTCGTTTGCATAACCACCCAGGCTCCAGTTATGCCCGTCCGCACTTACTTCAGCGTTTACATAGAAATTGTCGAGTAATACAAATTCTTTGGCCATGGCGTGAAGATTGGGTGTAATTTTTTCACCGAATAAACACAAGGCGGGTTCACCATTCCCACCTTCCAGATCGCCCAGAACCTGATCATATGTTCTGTTTTCCTTAATAACATAGAAAATATATTTCACAGGGCTGGGATCGCCGATGCGCATGGGTACAGGGTTACCGCTTTTCCCCGAAGAAATGAGCTCTTTGTCCTTATGATAAGGCGTATTTTGAAAAACAAGCCGGGAATACTGATTGAGTTGCACGTGGGAAGGAGTCTTAAAAATGCTTAGCGTTCCGGTAAACAGCCCACCGATATAACCGGTTCTTACAACCGAATGGTGAAAAGAAATATTGGAATGACTGGTGTCAAAAGGCTGGTATCCGGGGTTGGGAAAAGAACTAAATCCTTTACCATTGGTAACAAAAACCTTGTCTCCGATCACTTTTACACCCGTAGGATACCAGCCGACCGGTATGAAGCCAATCGATTTACTGGAACCAGGTTTACTGACGTCAAAAACTGCCAGGCAGTTATTGTCCGCATTGGCGATATAAAGTGTTCTTTCATCTTTGCTGAGCGCGAGGCCGTTGGTCGTGGAACCGGCAGGAGATCCGGGATATAAAGCTGCATCCAGCGTTTCTAAAACTTTCCTTGTTTTTAGATTGATTACAGAAACAGAGTTATCGCTCGCATTGGCGACAAAAAGATTGCGCCCATTGGCAGAAAGACACAGGTCGTTGGGATGATCGCCAACCACAATACTGTCCGTTATCTTTTTTCTTTGAATATTAAATATCAATACACGATGGCCTCCCCAAAGCGAAATGTACAGCTCAGTTTTGTCATTTGAAAGCAGGCAGGTGTAGGCTTCCGCTCCCAGGGGAAACGCCTGTGAAGCCTTTGTTTTCAGATCAACGAGATAGAGACTGTTGTTTTCCTTTGTTACGACGAATAGCATACTTGTCTTGTTATTGACCTGTATGCCGGCTGGAGAAATTTTCACCGGCCACTTTTCCCCTAGTTTTATCTGATCGGATTCTGTTAACTGTATTTTATCGGATATACGGTATTTCATAATCAGGTTATCATTTCCCCCCGACACATACAGCATTTTTTCATCCGGGCTGAAGGCAAGACCCAGCCAGCTTTTCGGGATTATTTTTTCGGAGAGAACCTTATTGTGAACAGCATCGATCAGTTGGATGGACTGGATACTTTGACCATTATTTGTAATGGCTATATATTTTCTTGATGGTGATACAGCCATATTCAATGGCAGATCTCCCAGGGGAAGAGATTCTCCTACGGGTGTAAGGCTCCAGCCGTTGGGTAACAAAATCCGTTTCGGTATTGTATCCGTCTGCGCAAAGGACAGATTCAATAGGCACCACATAGCGCAGAAACAAAGCACGGATTTCATAAGAGCCTTTATTTATAAAGTTAAGATAAACGATCATATTCATTTCTATACTGGTAATGAATATCCCGTTATGAATCAGAGGGAAATTAGAAGAATGATTCTGAAGGAATACACCACAGATATTATCTTTGAATTATATTTCCGGAATAATTTCTTAGCACTTAAAACGCCAGTCATGGAATTTATTTTTTTTTCCCATACAAGACTAATGCGCCCTTTTTTCCCTCCGCTTTTCTTTTTTGTGTTTTTTTTTAATTTTTCGACATCAGCCCAAAATATTGCAATTGGCGCCCGTGGAGGTATCAGCATTCCCAATTTGACTTCGAGCGGCAGCGAACAAAATCCATTAAATACAGGATACAGTTCACGGCTTGGACCGGAATTCGGAATATTTGCAGAATTCAAGTTCTCAGATCTGTTTTCCTTCCAGCCCATGATTGAATATTCTTCCCAGGGTGGAAAAAAGAATGGCATGCAGGCATTTCCGGTTCCGGCTGATATGGCTGCTTTATTTCCACCCGGTCAGGCACCAACATATTTATATGCCGATTTTAACAGCGAAGCAAAAATAAACTACCTGATGATTCCGCTATTGGCTAAATTCGGCTATGACTTTCATGAATCACCTTTCAGGATGTATGCTGATGTAGGTCCTTTCATAGGGTTCCTGCTTTCTGCAAAACAAGTGACTTCCGGGAACAGTGAAATTTATTTGGATCCATCTGCACAACAGCCGTTGCCTGCTGGCTCCCAGTCGTTCGACAACACGCAGGATATTAAAGATCAGCTTAACAGTACGAATTTCGGAGTCGAAGGAAATATAGGTTTAAATTATAAGTTCGGCATGAACAATATTTTTTTTGAGGTGGGCGGAAACTATGGGTTTCTGAATATTCAAAAAGGTTCGGCCAATGGTAAAAATAATACGGGTGCTGCCACGATTGTGCTGGGATATAGTTACTGGCTGGGAAAATAGAATCTTGTGGAAGGCCGCCTGGTCAGGAAATTCAGATAGCAAATCCATTCAGGATTCCAATTTTGATTTTTCTCTGATGACCGTAAATGAATATTTTTTACCGGTTGAAGCTGCCGCGTTTGAAACAGCGGTTGTCGTGTCGAGTAAACTTTTATGCCTGGTAGAATTAAATGTAAATGCCGGACTGGGCCCGTTAGATCTATTTATCTTATGATCTGTAACCGGGTTGAAGAAGTATTTTTTCAGTTCACTGGAGAGAATGGCATAATCTCTTTCACTGGCTTCCTGCAGGCGGATGGATGTGATAAATTTTGGCATATGATAAAGTTTAATTGAAAGGATTCATTTTCAAAGATAAGCCGTGTTTATAACCGGAAGATGATCTCATTGTAAATTTATTGTAAATGCCACGGGCTCTATGCATTTTGATTTATTGAATATGAATTTATTTTGATAACTGCAGATACTAAGTAGAATTACTTATAGATTAAATAACTTATATCGGGCGGTTCAGTTAATATTACGTGTCCAGTTTTATTAAACACCGCTTTTTTTGACCCCGGTCTAAAAACAGATGACAATTCAATACGGTTTCATGAAAAAATATGTCCCGCTCCTGATCGTAAATATGTTCCTGGTAATTATGGGATTTGCCCAAATGAAAGTAAAAAATCTTCTTTGTGAAAACCGGAAAGACCCGATTGGATTGGATTTGCCCTTACCTCGATTCAGCTGGCAGATAATGTCCGATCAGCGAAATCTCATCCAGTCCGCTTATGAAATACGCGTTGGTAGTAAACCCGGGAAAAATGATTTATACCCGAGGCCCGAGGCCGGCGGTGACGGGCGCGCCGTCCGCGGCCGGCGGCGGCGGGCCGTCGTCCTCACGCTCACCCGGACTCCGTCGGACCAGGCGTGGGTGCGGATGGTGAGCGCCGCCGTGTTGGCGCCGGCGCGCGAGCGCACCTCGTCGGCGATCGCGCGCAGCGCCACGCCGCAGCAGGGCCGCGTCGGCCTGGACCGTCTCCAGCGCCGGGTCGAGGTCCACGGTGACCTCGGGCGTCCGCAGCTCCGCGAGCAGGTCCTCGAGGTAGACGGCCTCGCGGCGGATCTCCCCGCGCGTGAAGGCGAGCAGCGAGCGCGCGTCGTCGAGGGCGGAAGCGAGCGCGGGGGCGAGCGCGCACGTACTGCTCCGTGAACCAGGGCGGGGCGTCCGGCACGGTTGCCGGATCTCGCCCATCCGGTCGCGGAGCGTCTCGAGCGACGCTCACGAGGTGCTCGAGGCCGCGCAGCGAGGCGCCGCCGGCCAGGGCCAGCTCGAGCGCGCGCTCGGCCGCCTTCACCGTCTGCAGCGTCGCGGCGAGCTCGAGCGTGGCCGAGAGGGCGCGCGGGATCTCGGCGAGGTGCTCGAGCGCCCCCGGTCCCGGGCGCGCGGTGTCCGGCCCGTAGTAGAAGACGCCGAGGCCCTGAAGCCCCCCCGGCGTGCGGAACGGCACGACGAGCACAGCGGCGAAGCGGTGCTCCGGGCCGGTCGAGAGCCTGGCCCAGGTCGAGGTTCTCCGCGGCGAAGGCGAGGGCGGGCCGGGTGCCGCGCGCCGCGGTCTCGAGGACGTGGCGCAGAGCCGCGGGGGACGGCGAGCACGGGGTCGGACGGCAGGCGCGAGGAGCGTGGCGGCCCGGGCGGCTGGCCCGCCTCCGGCACCCAGAAGGCCGCGTGCTCCGCCCCCGCGATGCCGCGCCATGCGCGCGAGGACGGGGCCGAGCGCCGCCTCGAGCGGGCGTGCCCGAGAGCAGGTCCTGCGCCGCCGCCATCGTCTTGCGCAGGTCGTCGAGACGCTGGCGGGCCACGTCGCGCTCCTCGCGCAGCTCGGTGAGGGCCGAGCCGAGCTGGGCAGAGGCCTCGGCGTAGGATCTCGACCAGCTCGCTCGCCTTGCATCGGGCCCCGCCGCCGCGGGGCTGGCTCCTCGGCCCGGCAGCGGCGCGACGCGCACGACGGTCATCCTCGGGCGAGACGGCAGGTGGCGCCACCCGGACGATGGTGTGTCCGGTGGAGGGCGGAGGCGGCGGGGGGCGGCGGCGCGGCGGGGGCGGACGGCTCGGCCCGCGGCATGGGTCGCGGCGCAGGAGTGGCCGTGCGGGGCGGCGGCTCTGCCGGGAGGCGCGTGCCGACCGAACAGGCTCCATGAGCGGCCTGCTCCGCCCACTGCCGCGCGGGCGCGCCCCCCTTCACGTCGAGGATCGCGTAGCGGCTGGCCAGGTCCTGGACGGTGCGTGCGAGGATGGTGCCGAAGGTCTCGAGGACGCCCTCGCCGCGCACCGCCACCGCCGGGATCACCTCCGCCTCGCGCCCGTTGAGCGCGCGGTCGAGCGCCTCGACCTCGAGCACCTGCGGCAGGTCGCGCTTGTTGTACTGGAAGACGAGGGGCATCGGCCGACGGGTCGAGGTGGTGGGAGAGGAGGTTCTGCGTCATCTCCCGGTAGCTCTGGATGTTCTCCTCCCAGCGGTCGAGCGGCGGAGTTGGCGACGAAGACGAGCGAGTCGGCGCCCTTGAGCACGAGGCGGCGCGTGGCCGCGTACATGGCCTGGCCGGGGACGGCGAGGACCTGCAGGCGCAGGTCGAAGCCGCGGAAGCCGGCGGCTTCGCAGCGGGCAGCAGGTCGAACAGGATCGTGCGGTCCTGGGCGGAGTTGATCGAGATCATCTCCCCGCGGCGCTTCGGCGTCGGCGCAGCGGTGCAGGATCTGGAGGTTGGTGGTCTTGCCCGCCGACCGGCGGGCCGTAGTAGACGAGCTTGACCTTGATCGTCCGGTCGCGGTGATTCAGCTCGACCATGGCCCCTCGGCCCCGGAGGTGGGTGACGCGAGTGTACTCGCGCGCGGC
>CAVUHS010000001.1:830000-997530 GCA_963741345.1 uncultured Bacteroidota bacterium | reverse complement strand
ACTTCAACGGCTCTGGTACATTTACCGCCACCACGGTTTACAATAACCTCGCTGCAGGACCTTATACCATCGCCGTAACAGATGCCAATGGATGCGTATTCAATGCACCGAACGCAACGATTAATACACGGAACCGAAGTCCGTCAGCCATTAGCAGTTACCGTAGTAGATGCAACCTGCGGTAATAATAACGGAAATCAATCACGCTTGGTGCCGTAACCGGCGGAGTCGGACCATATACCTATTCCGTAAACGGAAGTGCCATTCACTGCAACAACCGTTTACAATAACCCTCGCTGCAGGACCTTATACTATCGCTGTCACCGATGCCAACGGTTGCGTATTCAATGCACCAAATGCAACGATTAATAACCGGTCCGACAGCCATTGCAGTTACTGTGCAGATGCAACCTGCGGCAATAATAACGGAACAATCACACTCGGTGCCGTTACCGGAGGTGTCGGACCATATACCTATTCTTAAACGGAAGTGCATTTACTGCAACTACTGTTTACAATAACCTGGCTGCAGGAACCTTATACCATCGATGTAACAGATGCCAATGGATGCGTATTCAATGCACCGAATGCAACAGTCAATAACAACGGAACCGGTCCGACAGCCATTGCAGTTACCACAAGATGCAACCTGCGGTAATAATAACGGAACAATTACCCTCGGTGCCGTAACCGGTGGAGTCGGACCATATACTTATTCCGTAAACGGAAGTGCATTCACTGCAACAACCGTTTACAATAACCTGGCTGCCGGCAATTACACCATCGCTGTAACCGATGCCAACGGTTGTATTTTTCAATGCAATCTCTGCAACCATCAATAGCACCGGTGCTGCCACCGTCTCATCAGTAATCCTGCAGTTTGAGCTACAGCAACCTGTGGAAACAATAACGGATCTCCATTACACTCGGGCAGTAACCGGTGGTGTAGGTCCATATACTTATTCTGTAAACGCGTAGGAGCATTCGACTGCCAACAACCGTATATAACTGTCGCTGCAGGGCCCTTATTATATCCTCGTAACCGATGCCAACGGTTGTGTATTCAATGCACCGAACGCAACGGTGTACAACAAAATACCGGTCCAACTGCCGTTGCAGTTACCGTATGATGCAACCTGCGGCAATAATAACGGAACAATCACACTCGGAGCCGTAACCGGAGGGGTCGCACCATATACTTATTCTGTAAACGGAAGTGCATTTACTGCAACTACTGTTTACAATAACCTCGCTGCAGGACCTATACCATCGCCGTAACAGATGCCAATGGATGTGTATTTAATGCACCGATGCAACAATCAATAACCGGAACGGTCCGACAGCCATTGCAGTTACTGAGTGAATGCAACCTGCGGTAACAATAACGGATCAATCACACTTGGTGCCGTTACCGGAGGTGTCGGACCATATACCTATTCCGTAAACGGAAGTGCATTCACTGCAACTACTGTTTACAATAACCTGGCTGCAGGACCTTATACCATCGCGGTAACCGATGCCAACGGATGTGTATTCAATGCACCGAATGCAGCGATCAACAACGGAACCGGTCCGACGCCATTGCAGTATCACTAACTGATGCAACCTGCGGTAACAACAACGGAACAATCACACTCGGTGCCGTAACCGGCGGAGTCGGACCTTATACCTATTCCGTAAACGGAAGTGCATTTACTGCAACTACTGTTTATAATAACCTGGCTGCAGGGAACTTATACCATTGCCGTAACAGATGCCAACGGATGTGTATTCAATGCACCGAATGCAACGATCAATCAGAAACCGGTCCGACAGCCATTGCAGTCACGTAGCTGATGCAACCTGCGGTAACAATAACGGATCAATTACACTTGGAGCCGTAACCGGAGGAGTCGGACCATATACTTATTCTGTAAACGGAAGTGCATTCACTGCAACCACTGTTTACAATAACCTGGCTGCAGGAAACTTATACCATCGCCGTAACAGATGCCAACGGTTGTGTATTCAATGCACCGGATGCGAAGATTAATAACACCGGCGGTCCAACAGCCATTGCCGTTACTGCAGTGATGCAACCTGCGGTAATAATAACGGATCAATCACACTTGGTGCTGTAACCGGAGGTGTCGGACCATATACTTATTCTGTAAACGGAAGTGCATTCACTGCAACTACCGTTTACAATAACCTGGCTGCAGGAACTTATACCATCGCCGTCAACGGATGCCAACGGATGTATGTTCAATCCAATTCTGTAACCATCAATAGCACCGGTGCACCCACCGTGGTGATCACTAATCCGGCTGCTGTTTGTGCTCCGGCAACCGCGGATCTACGGCAGCTGCCATCACAGCAGGAAGTACAGCAGGACTGACGTATAATTACTTTACCGACGCCGCAGGAACACTGCCACTGGCAACACCGGCAGCTGTCGCTACCAGCGGAACTTATTATATCAAGGGAACTACTGCCGGCGGTTGTGCTTCACCGCTCATGCCGGTCGTAGTCACCATTAATACCGGTGCAACCCTGGTGATTAACAATCCTGCTCCGGAATGTTCACCGGCAACAGTTGACCTTACTGCCGCTGCAGTGACTGCTGGAAGTACACCAGGTATGAACTTCAACTTATTTCACGGATGCAGGTGCAACAACTCCGCTTGCAAACCCAAGTGCCATTGCCACCGGCGGAACATATTATATCCAGGGAACACTGGCTGGCGGTTGTTCAACACCGGTCATGCCGGTTACTGTTAACGTCCGTAATGGCGTAACAAATATCCAAGATCACACCAACCGATGCATCCTGCAATCAGAGTGATGGTTCATATTACCCTAGGCGCTGTTACCGGCGGTATAGCACCTTATATCTATTCTATCAACGGTGGCGCGTTTACCAATACACTCACATATACTAACCTGCCGGCGGGTAACTATAATGTGATTGTACAGGATGTCAACGGATGTATATTCAATGCTCCAACTACAACGGTCAATAATGTCGGCGGACCGACCAATGTTCAGGTTGCTATAACAGATGCGACCTGCGGTAATAATGACGGGTCAATAACACTTGGCAATGCGACAGGTGGTGTAGGACCTTATACTTTTGAACTTAACATCGGTGGATTTAGTACAACCACAGTTTACAATAACCTGGCTCCAGGTAACTTATAATATCACCGTGCGGGCTTCGAACGGATGTATATACAACGCGCCGACTGGTTGTGATCAAGACAAGTGGCTTGCCAACAGTTACTATTACCAATCCGGCTGCAGGCTGTGCTCCGGAACCGTTGATCTCACTGCTGCCGCCGTCACTGCAGGAAGCGATCAGCAGGACTTGACATATACTTACTTCACCGATGCAGCGGGAACTACATCCGCTCGCATCACCGAACAGCAGTAGCGATCAGCGGAACTTATTATATTAAAGGAACAACATCCGGCGGTTGCGAATCTCCGCTCATGCCTGTAACAGTCACCGTTGGTACTGCACCAACAGTTGTCATCACTAATCCGCCAGCAGACTGTGCTCCGGCAACGATAGATCTGACCGCAGCTGCAGTGACAGCAGGAAGTACGGCCGGTCTGACGTATACTTACTTCACAGATGCGGCAGGTACGAATCTGCTTGGCCACACCGTCAGCTATCACGGCGGCGAGGAACATACTATATCAGAGGTACAACTGCAGGCGGTTGTGAATCTCCACTCTATGCCAGGTGAAAGTTACATCAGAACAGGTGCAACCGCCATCGCATTCACGAAAACCGATGCAGCATGCGGAAGCAGTAATGGAAGTATCACATTAGGATTAGTAACAGGCGGCGTGGCTCCGTATACATATTCTGTAAACGGAAGTGCATTTACAACTACAACGGTTTACAATAACCTGGCAGCAGGCAGCTATCCCGTTGTCGTTAAAGATGCCAACGGATGTACATTTAATGCACCGAACATCCAGATCAGCAATACCGGTGGTGCAACGGCAGTGGCCATCAACACCACAGATGCCACCTGCGGTCAGAGCAATGGTTCACTGACGATTGGTACAGTCACCGGAGGTGTCGCACCATATACATATGATCTCAACAATAGCGGTACGTTCACTACCAATACCGTTTATAACAACCTGGCAGCAGGCAATTATTCCGTCGCCGTGAAAGATGTGAACGGATGTATTTACAGCGCGCCAATAGCAGCTGTTAAAAATACCAATACCCAGGTCGCACCGGTCATTGCAGCAATCGGACCTTTCTGCCAGAATTCAACAGCAACTGTATTGCCACTGATATCTACGGATGGTATTGCAGGAACCTGGAGTCCGGCAACCATCAGTACGGCAACGGTCGGCACAACGGTATACACATTCACACCAACCAATAATCCTTGCGCATCTGTCGCTAAAATAAATATTACCATCAGCGGACCGGTAACCAGCACAACCAATGTAACGGTCTGTCCGAGCCAGCTGCCATACAACTGGAATGGTAATAACTATACGACTGCAGGTACTTACCAGGTAACCCTGAACCGGGTATCCGGTTGTGATTCCATTGCCACCCTGGTCCTGACGGTTGATCAGAACCTGGCAGGCATACGATATCCGACCGTAACTACTTCGGCGAATGTTCCGACGCCGCTGCAGGCAAGAAATCTTGGCGCGAATTATACTTATCTATGGACGCCAGCCAGTGGTTTGAATGATGCCACTGTATTTAACCCGATTTTTGATTACACACTGGGACTAGAATACAATATCGAAATAACCTCTGCAAGCGGATGTAATTTCACCGATACCTTACTGGTACAACTCGGCACGGCCAACCCGAATGCAATCGCATCGGATCTTTATGTACCGAATGCCTGGACACCGAACGGGGACGGGGTGAATGATAAATTATTCCCGCTGACTCAAAATGTAAAAACGCTTAACTTCTTCAGAGTGTTCAACCGCTGGGGACAACTGATGTTTGAAACCAATGTGATCGGAAACGGATGGGATGGAGTATTCAACGGAAAACCAATGATGATGGATACATATACATGGACGGCAGAAGCTGTCGGATTGGATGGCAAAGTATTTAGCAGAGCAGGTACCGCTGTTTTATTACGATAAACTTAAAACTATGAGAAAGAAATATCTGATTGCGGTGATGATGGTTTTATCTGTGATGATGGCTAAAACCTCTGTCGGGCAGGACCCTACTTTCTCGCAATTCTTTTCATCCCCTTTAAATGTGAATCCCGCACTGACCGGTCATATCAATGCGGACTGGCGCGCCATCCTAAACATGCGCGACCAATGGTTTAATCCTTCGAGTCCCTATGCAACAGGCACCATTTCCTTCGATGCAAAAGTTTTCCAGAATAAAATCCCTAATGTGGAAGAAAAAAATATCGTTGGGATCGGGGGCATGTTAATGTATGACTATACCATGAACGGTATCGTACAGGGCGCTTATGGGTCGGTCAATTTATCGTACAATATCCTGATTGGAGAAGATTTTTACGGAAATAAGCACCATCTTGGACTGGGCTTCGGAGGAACCTACGCAAACCGGTACGTTGATTTCAGCCGGCTTAATTTCCAGCAACAATTTACCGGCACCGGATTCAACCAGAACCTTCCAAGTGGTGAAGCGGCATTGACGAATATGACTCCTTTCTTTTCTGCCAGCGCCGGATTTCTCTATACTTACAATACGTCGAAAAGTAACCTGGATATTGGCGGCGCCGTTTATCACCTGAATGAACCCAAACAAACATTCCTGAACGATCCGCAACAGTTTATCCCCCCACGGTACGTTGCGAATGCGAGCTATGAAACATTTTTAAACGACGGGCTGGTGCTCAATACCAATGCGATCTACCAGTACCAGGGAGCAGCGCATTATTTTTCTGTGGGCGGTGCGTTGGGTGTTTTCTTAGATCCGGACGGCCAATCGATATTCAATATTGGTGTCTGGTACTGGTCGGCAAATGCAATCGTTCCTTATGTGGGAGTAGCTTATAACGATATTCAATTCGGACTGAGTTATGATGCAACGATATCAAAACTCAGCGAGTCTGCAGCCAAGCCGACGACCTTTGAAATCTCCATTATTCTGAGAGGAAAAAACAAACCATCCGGAATTATTCCATGTCCATGGAAGTAAATCCGGCAAACAAGTGCCCTGGAAATAATTTGGCAGGTGAAATGTTATTCAAGTCACTGGTGTGGAAATGAAGTACCAACTAATCGGTAAATAGTATCCGAATATAAATGACTTGGAAATACTTTGGCCGGCGAAATATGAGAGTATTATCTGACTACAAATGTCTCGGAAATACTTTGGCCAGCGAAATCAGGAATAAATAAGGCGTCAGGATTGCAAAGACCGAGATCAGCAGGTCCCTTCTTTTCTTGGGGTTACGATCCCATTTCTTTTCATACTTACCGAATATCTTCCGGTCCCGTTCATTCACTATATAAATATGATGCAGGATCAACGCGGTCAACAGGTAAACGCCGGCTGCAAATAAAGTCGCCCCGGGCTTGGATGCAAACCAGGAATGCCGGACCGTACGTAAATAAACGGCTTCCAGGAATAGTACCCATCCGCCTGTAAACAGGGAGAACAAATACATCGCCTGGATACGGGCATAGAATTCCCTCGAATGATAGGTGCGCTGATAAAAGTGATTGTAAATGTTGAAATACAGATATTCTATGGGCTTCATAGGGTTGGGTTGCTTTAGGGTAAAAACGGATCAATTTACCTTTATGAAACGTTTTTTTTAGTCAAACCCATACAGCCCTATAGGGATAATTTCGATGAATGGGCGTTTTTACCCGGCTTTCCAATAATGGGAAAAAAATATAGCTAAAACTGTCTTTATTTTATATCTCACCTTTTAAAATAACGGTCTTTGAGCACACGGTTCAGCACGTCGTTGCTGTAACTGCTGCCCATCGTAACCCGGGCATCGCCCAAATACAACATATTTCCCTCGATAGAATTGATCCGGTTCGCATTCACTATAAAACTCTTGTGTACCTGGAGAAATTGTTCGGCAGGAAGGCTCTCCAGTATTTTTTTAATGGTCAGATATGCAATCAATTTTCCATTTGCCGTATGAAGAATAATATAATTGGACATGGCTTCGACATAGATCAATTCATCATATATGATTTTCTCAATCCTTCCATCGCACTTGACAAAAAAATAATCCGCAACCGGTTTATCTTCCGAAGTATGTCTGTCTCTTAGTAATTTAAGTTCCAGGGCCTTTTGTCCTGCCTTTAAAAAACGTTCCAGGGAAAATGGCTTCACGAGATAGTCTACAACATCCAGCTCAAAGCCTTCCAGTGCATACTGACCATAGGCTGTTGTCAGAATGACCATGGGAAGATTCGGCATGGATCTTAAAAACTCCATGCCACTCATCTTAGGCATATTGATATCGAGAAAAATCAAATCAATTTGCAGATCACTGATGAGACCGGTTGCTTTCAATGGATTTTCCGCAGCACCGGCAAAATGCAGAAAATCGGTTTCTTCGATATACTCCTTTAACAGCCTTCGGGCAATGGGCTCATCATCTATTATCAGGCAGTTTAATTTCATACATCAAATAAAATTAAGTCAACATCAAAATAATCCGCCTGGTCGTCAATTTTTAACTCATGCCTGCCGGGATACAAAAGTTCCAGTCTTCGTTTTGTATTTGAAATGCCCAGCCCCGAAGACCCTTCCGTTTTAAATCTAAAGTTGTCCTTACTGTTGACAATATTGAAATGAAAATTTCCCTCTTTTTGTTCCAGAGTGATATGTATAAAATTTTCTTTCCCTTCGTCCAGGCCAACATACTTAAAGGCGTTTTCGATAAAAGTTATCAGTAATAAGGGTGCAATTTTAGTATTTCCATTGAGCGAATTAAAAGAGGAACTAACCCGGATCCTTTCGTCCATCCTGCTTTTCTGCAGGCTGATATAATTCTTAATATAATTGAGTTCCCGGTCCAGCTCAATTTCCTCCACGTTGCATTCGTATAACTGATACCGCAGCATTTCGGAAAATTTCAGCAGCATTTCCCGGGCGGGCTTATTGGTCTTGTCAATATGTCCGTAAATGGAATTGATGGAATTAAACAGAAAGTGCGGATTGAACTGGGCCCTTAAAAAATTAAGTTCATTCGCATCCTTCTCTTTCTCAATTTTCGAAATATATATTTCAGAGCGGATCTTATCTGCAATCATTTTACCACCCAGGATCAGGACCACCCAAAAAAGTATATTGACAAAAGAATCGTAGAAGACAGATATGGAGTTAAATGGAGATCCGGTAACCCTGAATAAATAAGTCGTAACTAAAAAAGATACCGGCACACGGATCAGTGCCGTCATACAAATGGCCAGGAGGAATAAAACCCCGAATTTGAAATACTTCTTCTGATCAAGGTTTAATGGAATATTGTAAAGCGTATTAAAATAGTAGTTGGCTGCAATAAATATTAAATAGCAAAATTGAATCGTAATGGTCCTGGTAAACACAAGCGCATTATTCCTGAAAACATAGATCCAGAATAGATAAGCCAGGAGCCAAAACAGGATATGATATATCAATTGATCCTTTTTCAGTATCAATTCCAGGTTTGCTGGTCTAAAATGAATGCTATTTAATTTCATCATCTTTTCCCGGAAAGGCCTGCCCTTTATGACAGGTAGCGCAGCTAACCACGAGGCCATCACTACCTAGTAATACATGCCTTTGTTTAAAATATTTTTTATTGATACCAATCGTCATTCGAATCATCGCCCTGGATATTTCCTTTTCCGGCTTTTCATCACTCGCAAAATCCAGCCCGTGGCCATTTTTTGCGTTTGCGTGGCAAAATCCGCAGGTAACGCCCAGTCCATCCTGAAAATCATCCACCATGATGCCCTGTAACTCTTTCGAACTAATATCTTTTGGCAGCACTTTTAAGTTCTTATACACCGGGCCGGCTGTCTTTTCAGAAGTTGCCGCTGCACAAAGACTTACTACTATAACCAGCACAAAACTAACACCTGCCTTTGAACTAATTTTCATGGAATATTTAATTTCTTTGCCGTCACCGCCACCATCACCTCCAGCTCATCCGATATGGTGCTGGTACCGCCGATATTAAAATCCTTTCTTTTGATTTTAAAAGACCCTTTGAAAATATAGCCATCATTTAAAGGCATGGCAACAAAGGGGAATTGTATTTCCCTGGCTATGTTTTTGATTGTCAGCTCCCCTGTGAGGATGAACATCCCTTTATTGGGTCCCGGCGAAATATTCGTGGAGATGAAATGAATAAAAGGAAATTCCGTCGTATTAAAATAGCTCTCCCCTTTCAAATGCTTATCCCGTAAGCTATTGTCGGTATTGACGGAAGCGGCATCAATCTTTACATCAAAATGGCCGTTGGAAGAATTTTGAGGATCAAAATCTATTTTGCCCTGCATACCAGTGAACTTACCATTCACATCGAAGCCAAAATTCTTGATTTTAAATGCTATGGAGGATCCTTCATCCGCAGGAAAAAACTGCGCTGAAGCAATACGACTCACCAGAATCATTATTAACAATATTGATAGTTTTTTCATACCCGAAACGGTTTTACATCTTTCTTATATCTGACCTATTATTTTATCACGTTTGACATCTCGCTTTCTGTTAATGGAATATCAGTTATGGCCAGGGTATGATCGTGTTCAACGTAGTGAACACTGGTCAGTCCGAGGAGACCACGCAACTTTTCAGCAGGTACTTTCATCGGACCCGGTGAAGCAGCCGCTCCGGGCGCAGGCTGTGGAAAGGCTGTTGAACTGGCAGTATGAAAACTGATATTGCCTTCTATCTTCTGAATAGTCTGGTGTATATGTCCATTTAAGACGGATACGGAACCAAAACGTTTCATCAGGCTTAAGGCCTGTGCGCTGTCTTCGGTGCCCCAGCCCCACTGCGGATAAACCGCCCACATGGGAATATGGGCAAAAACCACGATGGGTGTACTGGATGAAAGCCCTTTTAAATCATCTTCCAGCCATTTTATCTGGTCCGGTCCCAGATAACCGAGACCGCCATCCACATGATTAGTTACATTGACCAGACCGATAAAATGAGCTCCGTTCGAATCGAAACTATACCACCCGTCGCCTTTTGTTCCCTTGCCGTACCGTTCCAGATAGAGCTTGCCATTGTCCGTGACATCATGTTCTCCGGGCACGTAGAATATTTTTTCTGTTTTTACACTCTTCAGGGATTGTTCGAGTGTATCAAACTCCTCAGCCTGCGCGAGGTGTGAGAGGTCACCCGTATGCAATACAAATGAAGGCGGGGAAGGCATCGCGTTGATTTTGGAAATGGCCGCCTGAAGTGTACCAATTACATCGGTATTGGCAGGCTTGCTAAAACCGATATGACTGTCACTGATCTGTACGAAACTAAAGTCTGATTTAGGAATGATGAGCCCTTTTTTGATGCCCCCCGTGGATTTGTCAATCATTTGTGAGAGTCCGTAAGATTTCAGAATACCACCAGACATCATCCACAACACACCGGTACCGGCCCAGGCCATACATTTTAAAAAACCCTTACGGTCAATACCATCCTTATTTTCATCCATGAGAATATGAGTTCCCTTGTCCATTTGATTATTCATTGCTGATTTTTTTTGATCCCACAAAAAGAAATAAAACCGGATCCCTACGGTAATTTTTTACATCAACCGCCGGGTTTTCTTGATGAAACCCTCATTCAAGTTATCTACCTTCAGCAAAATTTAAGTGACCACATATGACTTACGAAGAACTGGTCAGGGACCATGCCGGAGAACTGGTTGAAAAGCTGGTGACCGATGTAATCAACAGAGAAGCAGCGGAGGTCCGTTTTGAATTCGAGGACAATGACCAGTGGTCCGTCATCAGCATGCATATCTATGAAGAGGACAAGGAAATATCTTTGAGATTACATTCCGGTGACCGGTACGAGTTATATTTTGGATATTATGATGATGAGGACGAATTTTTCGAACTCACCCAGATCCTGACACCCGAAGAAATAAAAGTGATTCCGAAGGGACTCCAAAAAGTGATGGTAAAAGTGCTGGCGGATGAGCAGGGCATGCGTTTACCGGGCAATTTTCTTTCAAAAAAATAAATTCTGATCAGGATTTTGACGGCCCGGCCGAGAATAAAACATTACTTATACAATGCAAGGGCTTCCTTTAGAATCCGACCGACGTTTTAACCTGAATATCCTTCGCGGGGCGATTAGAACATTTTGCTGCGCCTCAAATACTGAATTGATGGATTCAAAACTCCCAGCCCAATTTGATGCTTAGCCGGTTCAGGCTATATTGAATCTTTTCTGTAGGCGGAGTGCCGGGCCCCGGTGGATCTGTAAAATACACCGGCGGCATGTAAGTATAATAGGACTGGTAAGTCTCGGTTATTTTTTTATAGGAGTACCCGAGGCTTAACAACAAGCCATTGTTCTTACCCAGCGAAACTTTATACCCCAGCCCCAGATCATTGTAAAAACCATTTCCAAAATGGTCGTCCAGTTGGTAAGTCGCTTTTTGGTTGTCAGTAAGCCAGCTGAAATTAATACCCAGGTCTGCATATACAAAAACTTTGTTGCTGTTTTTTCCAAATTCCTTTCTGAAATCAGCAAACAGCGGAATGGTCCTGTATCGGTAGTAATCAATACCAACCCCAACTCCTCCGAACCAGGATTTGTACGCGGCACCGTTGATCGTCTGCAGCTGAAAGGCAGATCCGGTCTCGCCCTCCAGGAGACCCACACTGTTGATCGAGTGAAAACGCCATGAAGCCGCCGGATTTCCTTGTTGTGCTGAAGAAATCCCGCAGATTGCAATGAGCAGGGATATAAAGATGAGTTGTTTCATTTTGAATCAGATCAGGGTTTACAATTTACTCACCAGGTGAATGTTATTCAGATCAGAATAATCATATTGATAAAGCCCATCATTTGCCAACACGACCGCCAGTCCGTTTTGAGCAATTACTTCATACATGATCGCAGGCTGAAAAACTTTTATCAGCTG
Organism: uncultured Bacteroidota bacterium; assembly: GCA_963741345.1. Taxonomy (GTDB): domain Bacteria; phylum Bacteroidota; class Bacteroidia; order Chitinophagales; family Chitinophagaceae; genus Puia. Next base: position 985,444 of record CAVUHS010000001.1, on the reverse strand, counting down.
AAGATTATTCACATCCGAAGCATTATAAATTTTCAATCCTCCTTTCCAGTCGCATATAAATAAATTATCTCCGTCTTTAGAGAGCCCCACCGGATGTGAAAGCTGATACGACTTCACTTCATAAGGATTACTCAGGTCTTTGATACTGATAATCTGCAATTCATTATTAAATCCAAGGCAGGCGCTGGAATCATTCAGGGTGACGTATGCATAGTTATCATCTGCTATCACCGGGTCACAGGCACGCGCATGCGTAAACGAACCAATCAATGAAGGTTTTGACGGGGAACTCTGTACATCATACATATACATACCGTTATTGGTCCCCACAAACAGCTTGTCCTTTAACGGGTAAATGGTTTCCACGTGAAAGTCCACCTGCACCGTGCTCGCAAAGGCAGGTGTAAAGGGATTACTGATATCAAAAGCCGTCAGGTTGGAATAGCCGACTGTATACAGAAAGTCATTTATAATACTGAATCTCGCCAGGGAACCGTTGGTAGCAACCTGGTTATTACTGGCATTCGGTGAGGGAGCCATGGCAGCGGCCATATAAGCACAATTCGGACAATTGGAATAAAAAACCGGGTAAACGCCGTTACCGGGATCATAATCAACCGTCGTATCCCGGGTGGTCCATCCCACCAATACATTGATGGAATCCGGATTGACGGCGATTCCGGGATTCATGACACCTCCAAAATAATATATGCTGTGGTCGGGAAAAACATTCGCCGCGAAATTTTTCGCCACGACATCCAGCGGATTGGTAATATCAAATGTTACAAGATCACCATAGGCATCTGCGTACAAAGTATTGCCTTTGATCGCCATGTCCTCATTCCCCGGAATATTGATAAATGAAACATTTTTCGGGCTGGAAGGAACGCTGTTGTCAATGATATGAATGCCTTTGTAGGGTTCGGATAAAAAAATCCATTTCCCCATCACCGTCAGTTTCCCGGTGGTCTCAATATGAGTTGCGGGCTGGCTTTTAATTCCTTCCCTGAATTTAGATAACACTTCGTAAACAGGTGTACGAATTTGGTAAGTTCTTGTAATCTTGTCCTTCATGCATCCTGATAGCAAAAATGCCAGGAAACCGGTAAGCCAGATTGGTTTGATCAGCCAGATTTTCCTTTTCATAAGAAGCGTTTTGAAGTTGACTGGCAAACAAACCAAAACGTTGCACGAGGCTTATTTTTTCCCGGGGATGTAAGAAATCTTCAGGCCATAGTTAACCAGGTGTCCGGGATTACCGTTACTGTTTTTTAAGAGCCCGGTAAATCCGTATTGCAGCTGAGGACCGAGTTGCAGGGTTGATTTCCCCATCGGGAATCCGACCATCACGGCAGTCAACCCGTTTAACTGGGTTTTGTTCATTGACTGACTACTTTGATAATAGACGTTGGAAGCCGGATCAAAAAACAATGCATTGCTGCTAATCAAGTATGCCAGCGACAGGCCAGCTTCCCAAACCACGGGTCTTGTATTGCTTTTATTCAATTGAAAATTTACGGTAACCGGAAGTTCTATAAAATGATACTGATTGGAATAAGACTGACTCTTGCCATTTCTATAATAAGAATTTGCATAGCCCGGGATTGATGGAAGATAAATATTCGATGAGCTGTCTACAAAATTACCGGTCTGGATTTTCGTCGAATAATAATGATAACCTAATCCGGCCGACAGGGAAATGCGTTTTGACAAATCCCGATTCACAAATGCTCCCAGGCTGAATGAAAATCCGGTCGTGATTTCGGAGGATGTGTAGTTATTAGGAGCAGGATTTACCGGAGGCGGGGCCGCTGCGGCATTCGTATTATATGCAGGATAAGTGGAATTGATTGATTTGAACAAATCCTGGTTGACAGCAGAAAACCCGGCCGTTCCGGTATAACCAATTTTCCACGTGGGCGATTTCTTTTTTTCGGTTTTTTCGGGGGAAACTTTTGCTGTTGTTAAGGAATCTTTGTTTATGGTTTTAGCAGAATCCATCGATGTACCGGGACCGGGTTTATTCTTGGAGTTCACTTCCCCATTAACGGAATTTAAAGCAACGGATGCTTCAGCCGGTTTTTCCAGTAAACCGGTCTTAGTATCCTGGTCATTCTTATTTACCTGATCATTGCCATTACCGGATTTTACGGCGGGTATATTTTTCTCCGACTTCGGAGAATTCAAATTACTCTGCTTAGTAAAGTCCGGCACAGCGGTTTTCGACAATCTTCCCCCCGATGCATTTTCCTTCCCGTTTACGGAATTGTTTTTTTCAGAAAATGTTTTAGATCTCAATTTCCTATTCCGGTTCCCGCTGGCAATCATTTTCGACAATGCCCTATTTGCTTCATCATCTGTACTATTTGCGGGTGGATTTATTTCGGGTTTGTTCGCAGCACGGTTGACTGTATTTTTATCCGGGATGGTCTTTGGGGAATTTGTCTGTTCCGGAGATGAATTGCTTTTAATCCCGGCAAAATAAATAGCTCCTCCAGCCAGGACAAGTCCGGAGAGAAAAAACAACCAGAATAATGGCCTGCGGCGTTTTTTTTCCTTATTGATTTCTTTGTCCACCCCCGCCCATACTTTATCCGATGGATCAAATCCCAGTTGATCCATTTTTTCACGAACCTGTTTCTCGAAATTATTTTCGTCCATATATGCCCGTTTTGTTATCCAAAGAATTTTTTGTTATCCAGCTGATCAGCAGTGCTCTTGCCCGCGAATATTGTGACCTGGATGTGGCATCATTAATACCCAGAATGTTGCCGATTTCCACATGACTGTATCCCTCCACCGCATGCATATTGAATATGGTTTGGTAACCGATCGGCAATTGCCTGATCAGATCTGCCAGTTCTTTTGCATTTAAGATCAATTCAGGATTTTCGTCGGAAACGGGGTGCAGGCTTTCCCCGACAAACGAAAGATCATACTGATAACGGGTTTCATTCTTGAGGTAATTGATAGCCGTATTTACCATGATTCTTCTTACCCATGCACCCAATTCACCCGAGCCGTTAAACTGATGCAGGTTTTTAAACACTTTTATAAAGCCCTCCTGCAGCACGTCTTCAGCATCCGTCATTGACTTGGTGTAACGATAACAAAGACCCAGCATCGAATGGGCAAAATGCGCATAAAGCGCCCGCTGCGCAGCCGCATTACCCTTCAAACAGTCTTTTAGCATCTTGCTCTGATCCATGTGCTGTTAACCTGACAGTTTAATAGTGTAAACCGTTGCATCCTTACCCTTTTAATCCGGCTCATCATGCGTACCGGTAAGGATACAAAATGCTGACTTTGAAGACATAATCACTTCGCCTTTAATAACCGGTTGTCCGGGATGTTTTGTCTTGATAAATAATCTAACTTCAGTCAGTGTTGTAAAGATTCAGAATTAATTTATTGTTCATTCAAAAACAATTCTATGTTTGATCAAATTCTTCAACAGGTTAAAGAACACCTGGGAAATAATCCCCAGGTTGCTGAAAATATTCCGGCTGATCAGGCGGATGCCATCCACCATGAAATTGCGACGCATATTCATAACGGTATTCAGCAACAACCCGAAACACCCGGTGCAGGAGTTGGCGGGATTTTGTCCCAATTGGAGGGCAGCCTGGCATCCGGCGGCATGCTGACCAATGCCATAACCGGGGGACTGGTAGGCAGCCTGGGCAGAAAATTTGGATTATCACCGGCTATCACTGGCGCAATTGCGGCCTCCCTGCCCAGCCTTATTCAAAAATATATGCATAAAAACGACGCGCCGGGGCCGGCGGTTCCCACAACTACCCATTCCTGAGGTTCGAACTTTGTTATAGCTTATGAAAAAATAAGCGAGAATAAACAGGGCCGCCCAATATGCGGCCCTGTTTAAATTCATGAAAGCGGAGTTTGCCGGAGATAAAGATTATTCGTTTACGATACATCTCTGTAGGGTTAAATCATGCCTGACAATTTTCTTAAGCGAGAACTTTAGATGTCAGATCCTTATAGCTGTCCGTAATACTTTCGATCGGATGCGTGGCTCCGTCCTGTTCGACAAAGAAATACTGCATACCGGCATCCTTCGAAGCAGCGAAGATCCTTTTGAAATCTATTCTGCCATGACCCACTTCGGTAGGTACGTTCTGCGCAGTCATATCTTTTACGTGCCAGAGCGGAAAGCGGCCCGGATTCTTTTTGAATAGTTCAACCGGATCAGCCCCCGCTACCGTCGCCCAACCCAGGTCCAGCTCCATCTTCAATATGTCCGGGCTGATCTGCAGTAATAAATTGTATGGAATTTTTCCATCTACCGTTTCAAATTCATGTGTATGGTTATGATAACAGAGCGTGATTCCTGCTTTCCTGGCAGCTTCGCCGGATTTAGTAAGAATTTCAATGGATTCGTTTATCTCTGCTGTTGTACTAAGTGGTATGGAAGCGCAAACGAGGTATTTCAATCCTCCTTCCGCCACCTGGTCGACCACTTCCTGGTAGTTGTCACGTAAATTTTTTTGAGGCGGCATATTTCTCATCTGGTGCAGCCTGGTCGTATCCATACCGGGCGGAACTTTAAATCCGCCGGCCGGCATCTTGAAGGGGGCACCTCCTACATGATGAGAAACCCAGGAAAGGCCCATGTCCTTTGTCATCTTTGCAAATTCTTTGGAACTCATTCCATAAAATCCGCCTTTCACACTGAAGGCTGACTCAAGATCCTTGTATCCGATCGCAGCCACTTTTTTCAGGGTGCCGGGCACATCATCATCAATCGTCCCTCCAAGCGTATATAGTTGCAGGCCGACAGGATGCATGGCAAATTTTTCAAGCAATGATGCATACCCTTTACGGGATAACATGAGTCCCCCGATTGCCAGGGCACCGGAATTCAGGATAAAACTTCTTCGGTTAGACATGATCGTTAATTTTTATTAATTAAGGTTGTTTTTCATTATTGAATTTGATATTCGACACCGTCATCAACGGTTGATCGCCCTTCGCCTTTTCGTTTTTGAATACGAAGTATATGTCGTGCACACCCTGAACCGGCTTGATATCTGTTTTTATACCTGGCCTGGCGAAAGGATTACCTATCCCTGCTGCCGGTTTCTTTTGGGCACCGGCCATCTTTTTAGCTTCAGGGGACGGTTTAGGTGGTTCCGCTTTGGCCTTCGTTGCACCGCCGGCATTTTGAGCTGCATTTGCCGTGCCTGCTCCCAGGAATGGATTTACGGATTCGATTTTTACCTGACCGATTAATTCCCCTTCGGGATTGTCAAGATGCATTTCAATATTACCGCCTATATAGCCCATCATGGGGAAGGCGGAAGCACTTATTTCCAGTTGCTGTACTCCGGTAAAATCAATTTGCTTAAAGCCGATATAGCCACCTGACTTCGGAATGATATTGAGTGAAACAGCAAACATAGTTTGAAGACTTGTTACTGCGCGATAAATCGTATCAGCTGTTCCCGGACTTAGCTGCTGGCTGCGTAAAATTTTTATTTCTTCTGTTGTCAGCGGTTCAGAAGAGGGTGCGCCTTTATCCGTATAGGCAGCCCGGATCACGACTGATCCCTTGCCATTGTCTCCGGTCGGAACCCTGGGTGTATAATTCCCTTTCAGTGGAAGGGTGCTGATCGTTTTCTGATTGCTGTTGAGAATATAGTTAACAATTGTATGGGCATCATTCAGGGAAATAGATGGATGTGCAGGCATATTTACCGTTCCCCATACCCCACTGCCTCCGGATCTGATTTTTCTGGCCAGGGAGTCCAGTGCCCAGTCATACTTTGATTTGTACTTCCCGGCGATCTCTATGAACATCGGGCCGACGGATTTTGTATCCAGGTGATGGCAATTATTGCAGTCTACTTTATTGATCATCGCCTTTGCAACGGCAAATCTTGTGGATGCATCCACGCTTCTTTGTCCCTGTATCAGTTCAGTATAATCAAATCCTTCAGAAACGTAATCAATACTGGCTGCCACCTGGCGGGAATCTATTTTGCCATCTTCCGTGTCGTGTACGCTGATATCATAGCCGAAAGGTTTTCCCGGGAAAAAGAATGTTTTATTTCCGGTGATCGCTAAACTGAGTTCCGGCGGCGCATTTCCCGCAATGATTTTTATTGCCTGGCTGTTCTTCGCGCCGTGTGGATCCGTAACCGTTAGTGTGCAGAGGTAGGCACCGGGTTGACTAAATACGGTAACCGGATTTGATTCATGATAAGTCTGGGATACTTTACCGGTGGCATCCGTGATGATCCATTCATATTTCAATGAATCCCCATCAGCGTCTTTTGTTCCGTTGGAGGAAAGCTGAACATTCAGCGGGGTTTTGCCACCGCTGATACTTGCTGAAGCATGCACAACGGGTACACGGTTTCCTGAATTATATTCTATACGAACCAGTTTGGAATTATCGCTTTTCCTGAACCAGTTGCTACCATATTCCAATACATAAAGGTCCCCGTTGGGTCCGAATTTGATGTCAATGGGTTCGATCGGTTGATAAGACGGGAGAAATTTCTCCATAGATTTATAATCTCCATTCTCCTTCATACTGATGGTCATAATCCAGCCCCTTGAGAGATCGGCAACAATCCATTTGCCATTATAATAAGCAGGAAAGGGACGTTTCGCATTTGTAAAATTGGAACTATGGTATATCGGTCCGCCTACGGCGCATCGTCCGCCGGAACCGACCAGCGGATATTTTTCAGAATTCCCATATGGGTAAGCGATAAAAGCAGGTTGTGCGGGTGGTAATTCAGTCAGGCCTGTATTATTGACTGAATGATTCATGGGTTTCGCGGGATCCTGTCCCGGTGAAACGGAATCATTGAGATAATTATACATCGGGTAGGCCACGTTGTCACCGATAAAATAGGGCCACCCAAAATATCCGGGTCCTCTTGCCTGATTGAATTCATCCATTCCCATCCTCGTGGTTCTCGTGTCTTCATTTGCATCCGGTCCTACTTCTCCCCAGTACAGCCAGCCGGTCTTACTGTCGATCGAAGGCCGCCAGGGATTACGGTCACCCATGATATAAATTTCAGGCCTTGTTTTGGGAGTACCTTTCGGAAACAGATTCCCTTCGGGTATGCTATAAGTCGCATCCGGATTTGGATGGATGCGCAATATTTTCCCCCGGAGATCATTGGTATTGCCCGATCCCCGCTGGTCGTCCCAACTCTTACGATCCGGTCTCTCATCGGTTTGTGATTTATCCGCCACGTTGCCGGTATTGTTACCAACTGCGAGGAAGAGATTTCCTGACTGATCCCAGGTCATACCGCCGCCCGTGTGACAACAGACCTCTCTTTGTGTAGGAATTTCCAGGACGATTTTCTCAGAGCCTTCCACGAGTTTATCATTCCGGATTTCCCAGCGGGATAATACATGCTTACTGATTGTCGGATGCGCATAATATAAATAGGCCCAGTGATTCTCATCAAATTTTGGGTCCACGGTAAAGCCGATAAAACCCTCTTCCGCTTCGGTAACTTTTCCTTCTTTACTGGTGTATTTGGTATTGACGGGAATCCTGCCTACGAGATTAACGGATTTGTCAATGGGATTAAATATTTTCAGATCACCCTTGCGTTCATTGATAAAAACCCGGCCATCGCTTAACACTTCAAAATTCATCGGCTCATCCAATGCGCCCTCAGCTGTAAGCGTTACGGGTGTAAACCGGTTATCGTCCGGCTTGATGGTATCAGCTGCATTTTCCACCGTCGGGGCATTTTGCTGCCTGCAGGAAATTGAGAGAACAGAGAGTACTAAAACAAAAAGACTCAGAAAGCGAATGAATCGGTTTCGATGGCAACAAACGGCATTCATGGCGGTCATTGATAGAGGTGTTAAGATTTTGGAACAGCCGAAAGCAACGCCTTCCGGTGATTAACAGGACTCAGGTGATCGGGATTTTTAAAAGTAGCTATCCAAAACAAAGCCGGTCCTGTGAATGCGACCAAACAGCCAATCTTGTAGACAAAAACACGATGCCAGCCGAATTATATGGATCATCGGTATGATTTAATGGTTCCGCTTCCTTTAACTTTTCTGCAACGCCGGGAATAACGAAAGAAGCTATCTTACCATAAAGTTATCTCAAAAGATATGAAATACGGAAATCCGAAAATCCGGAATATTCTGCTACTGATTATACGTATCTGGCTGGGTTACCGCATGATGGCAGCCAGTTATTCTTCAGTGATTGATATTCTTTTTCACCCTAAAGAGAGAGCATTTTTTGAAAAATGGTTTGGACAGGAATTGCATTTCCCCATGCCGGTAACCATGGCGTTCCTGGCGAAGGGCGCTGAATTAACCGGTGGCTTTTTTGTATTGCTGGGACTCTTTACCAGGCCCGCCGCCCTGCTCATCGCTTTTACGATGACAGTTGCCACGCTGACTGCAAACCTGGGAGAGAACTGGGTCATCGACGGAGGATTTACCATTTCTTACACGATTTTCGCATTGGTTCTTTTTACGGAAGGAAGTGGCAAATACGGCCTGGATTATATGCTGTCCATCCAAAAATTCGCAGGTAAATTCTCTACTGAAAAAACCTCCTGATACGCAGTCTGCACACGTTATCATCAACATTCTTACAATTCAGCGACATATTCTTCAGTTCATGCAGAACCGGATTGATTTCGCCCTTTGGTAAAAATATCTTGCACGAAGATTACTTCTCAAATACAAGTGCATCCGCAGATGCGCCCATTTTTTGCAAAGTTTCTGTGATCTCAGCAACCATGGAATCAGGACCGCAAACATAAAACTGCAAGCCGAAATCGATCACATGCCTTTTTAAAAATTTTTCGTCGATGCGGCTGTTTTCAAAACCTGATGTTTCTGCCCTGGTCAATGTAAATACGGCGTGGCTACCAAGGATCTTCACCAGTTCATCGGCATAGATGATATCTGCGGCTGTTTTGTTAGAGAAAAAAACCGTGTTGGCCCCGATTTTTTGTTCCTTGTACAGGGAGCGAAGTATGGAAATAAAAGGAGTAATGCCGGCACCTCCGGCAATGAAATAACCCGGACCTTTGTAGGAGATTGCTCCCCAGCTGTCGCTGATCATTAATTCTTCCCCGGTTAACAATTGATGCAATTGATCCGTTACCCCATGATGATCCCGGTATCTTTTAATCGTAAATTCGAGATAAGGATCCGTATTTAATGAGGTAAAAGTAAACGGCCTGGTTTCTTCTTCAAAGCCTGGCTTATTGATCGATAAATCAGTCGCCTGCCCTGGTATGAATTGAAATCCTGCAGGCTTTTGCACCCTGAAACATTTTACGTCATGAGTGACGGGCTTAATTTCCAGAATCCTTACAATATGTTTCATAAAGGCCGGCAGTTATTTAGTTAAACAGGCTATTACCGGTCTTCTTCCTTATCTTCTTCCAGGTCCTCATGATTATCCCCGCCCAGGCTGTAGTAATTATTTTCCTCATCCTCTTCACCGATCATTTCATCTTCGTCATCGAGCTCCGAACCCGGTATATCGAGGTCGTCGCCTGGCTTTTTAATCTTGTCCCTTAACTTTCCCGGCATAACCTCTTCTTCATCATCAAACTTAACCTCTTTCTCCTTATTGTAGATATCCTCATCCGCCGAATATACCGGCAGCGGAAATTTTTCTGAATCCGAAGAATTGTCTTTATCGTCTTTAGGTGCTTTTTTCATATTATTTATTTTAAACGCCTACCAATGGCGATACGAATGTACTGCCATGTCTGCCGGACAAAGATCCGATGATTTATTTATAATCAAATGCCTCTTCAAAGCGAAAGCGGGGTGTCCTGAATAGTCTTTTTTTAGTAAAATATGCGTGGCCATGCCGGCCAGATTAGTGAAATCTGCATAATCACATTCCACTAAAATGCTTCTTTGCAAATATTCATTATGATGGAGCTTATTTGCTTCCCGACGGGCGAATAATTGCTTTTAAGGTTCAATCGCATGCATTTATCGATTAGGGGTGGCCTTTTGTATAAAATAGCTTTAAGTCCTGCCGCATAGAGAGGTCCACATTTTTTCACTATTAAATATTAAAACATGAAAGAAAAATTACTGCTCTCCGCCTTATCCGTTATTATTCTGCTGGCATCCTGCACCAAGGAGCATCCACCGGACAAGGGTTTTCACCCCGTCAGCGAAGCCCGGCTTAAAATTGCGATCGTTTCTGATATTCATTATATGGATCCTTCGCTACTCAAAAATAATGCTTCGACGGGCGCTGCATTTCAGGCATACCTGGATGCGGATCCGAAACTCATCGAATTCAGCGACCCGATTTTCAAAACCGTTATTGCCCAGTTAAAATCGGAAAATCCCGATATCCTGCTTATTCCCGGGGATCTGACAAAGGACGGAGAAAGAGTCAGTCATCAGACCATGGCTCTATTGCTGAAACAACTTGCTGATGCACATATCAAAGTATATGTTGTGCCCGGCAACCACGACGTGAATAACCCTGAATCGGCAACTTATGATGGTGACCATGCGTCACCGGCCCCTTCTGTATCTGCCACCGAATTCAGTACCATTTATTCTGCATTCGGATATCAAAATGCCATTTCCAGGGATCCGAATTCCCTGAGTTATGTCAACCAGATCTATCCGGGTTTATGGCTACTGGCCATTGATGATTGTGAATATGAAGACAATCAAAATATTGCCATCGTTGCGGGAAGGATCAAACCGGGAACCATGCAATGGGCGCTTTCCCAGTTGCAGGAAGCAAAACAACGCCATATCACCGTATTCGGCATGATGCATCATAACCTGATTGAGCATTATTCAGGTCAAACACAGTTGGATCCCGGATATGTGACCGAGGACTGGGAATCCGTATCGGATCAGTTTATAAACGCCGGCGTCTCGATTTTTTTCACCGGTCATTATCATGCCAATGATGTTACGAAACGCGTTACGGGTGACAGGGAATTGTATGATATTGAAACGGGTTCCCTGGTAACCGCACCCATTCCCTACCGGATACTTACGCTGAAAGGAAATGAGCTCGATATCAGTACGAAGTATGTCAGGTCCATTTCGGCAAATTTGCCGGGCGGCCTGGATTTTCCGGCTTATTCAAATCAATTCCTTTCCCAGCATCTAGATGGTTATTTCGGATACATGCTGTCCAATCCACCCTATTCCCTGCCGGATGACCTGGTAACTTATGGCGCTCCCCTTTTCAGAAATGCCATCATGGCCCATTTTGCCGGGGATGAAAAAATTTCACCCAAGGAACAGGCGGCAGATGATGTTCTTGGACAAATTTCTCCCCAGATTGGCGGCGCGCTTTCTTCGCTGTGGACTGACCTGAACCCGGAAGACAACCATCTGAAAATAAAATTCGCCGCCCCCTGAAAGCCTCCGGGCCAGCCTGGATTAAAAAAGTGGATAACTATGTGCGAAAGCGGTGCAAAACGGAGCCCATGAAAATTTGGAATCGGATATGGTGGAAACGTACCTTAGGTTTGTAATTGAGAAACGGAAATCTGTAAAAAGAAAGAAGAATCTCAGTTGGGAAGTGAAATCCATTACAGGATAATAGCAACCCAAGGGAGCATCGGGTCAGTAAGTATAAAGCGAAAGCTTAAAATACCGAAAAAGGCTTGGTGCTTTTCCTTTTTATATCCCCTCAATAAGATTTTCTTTTGATTAACCTGGCATCCAGAATCCGGACATCCTTCAGCGGCCGGTCCTGATCTGCGTCCTTGCTGGTAGGCTCTGCTGCGATCTTATCAACCGTCTCCATTCCGCTTACGACTTCTCCGAATATGGTATAATTCTGATCCAGGAACGGAGAACCACCAATCGTTTTATAGGTCTGTCGTTGGTAATCCGGTATCTTTCTTTTAAGTCTTCTTATTTCAACAGAATCCAATCCGGGGTCACTGTAAATTTTCCCCTGTACAATATAAAACTGACTGGAGCTACTGGCTTTTTCGGGGTTGATATCATCACTCTCGCGGGCGGCTGCCAGTACACCTCTCTTATGAAACAGACTCAGCCTGAATTCTGCCGGAATTGTGTATGGAGGACTGGAATCGCCCAGGGGATGACCCGGCGGTGCATTTCTGCTCATTGGGTCTCCACCCTGTATCATAAAATATTGAATTACACGATGGAATAAAAGGCTGTCGTAAAAATGACTTTTTACCAGCTTCAGAAAATTGTCGCGGTGTAAGGGTGTTGAATCGGACAATCGCAAAACAATGATTCCGTCGGTCGTAACGAACTCCACATCCCGCTTCCGGTCTTTCTTCCTGAGTTTTATGTCGGATTGTGCCTGGATGCCATCCGTAAAAACGACGAGCGCAAGAATGACTGACAATAAATACTTAATCCGCATAGATGAAGAAGAATGTGTCAGTAAAAATAGTTCCTCCGGGCATAATCTTTGAAATCCGTTTTAGAAAAGTCATGATACGAAAATTAAAATCGGGTGAGTACCGGCTTTATTCGGGGAAGACTGATCCAAAGACGAAGAAGCGCCGAAATCTCGGAACTTTCAAATCTATGGAAGCGGCAAAAAAACACGAACGGGAGATACGGTATTTTAAGCGGCATTGAGGGGCAAGAACAACACATGACCAGGAATAAAAAAGCAGTGCCTTATATTTTGATTATTTGGCACTGCTTATTATGCTAAAATTTCCGACTATCAATAAACGATCATTACGCCACCTGCACATAATTTACTGCAGGACTTCAAAAATGCGGTGTGCATGTCGGTATGATCAAAAAATCTTTTTTAACTTATTTCCCGACCTGACCCTGCATAGCAGCCTTAATCTGCGCTTGTTTTGCTGCCATTTCCGCCTTTAACGCTTCCAGATTAAAAGTTGCGCCCTTTTGCATCGGTGGAAACTCAAGGAATGATGGAACTTCCTTTGCAATTTCTTGCTGTACCAGCACAAATCGCCAGAATTCGTACAGGAACCAATTAAAATATTCATAAGATCCCATGTTTGCATTGGGCCACATCGTACGTTCCAGAGGATCCAGCCGAAGATTTACAAGCAGCGGCATATCCGGTTTAACTGTAGTGCCTATCCATCCACCCGGCTGATCGATAAACCGATACTTATAGTCGTCCACACGGATCGCCGCAAGTGTTCCTTCAGTAAAATAGAAAATCTCATGTCTGTTTGACGGGCCTTTGCCGGTGAGTAGCGGAGTCTGGTCATATCCGTCCAGGTGCACTTTGTAATTCACCCCTTCAATTGATTTTCCGCTGAGAAGTTCACTTCCAATATTCGGGTCCCCTGCAGCAGCAACAAATGTCGGGAACCAATCCAATCCGGAAAAAATTCCATTTTCGACTTTACCGGCCGGCACATGACCAGGCCAGCGAATGAGGGCCGGGCAACGGAATCCACCTTCAAATCCGGTTCCTTTTCCTGCCGCAAACGGTGTTTGACCACCGTCAGGCCAGGTAAAATTTTCTGTGCCGTTATCGGTAGTAAACACAACAATGGTGTTATTATCGAGACCGTTGTCCTTCAGATATTTCATTACTGAACCGACTATATCATCCAGTTGTGCCATCCCCGCTTCGTGAATTGTCCAGCCATTTTCTGAATTTCGCATGGCCTGATATTTCGGAGAGAGATGAGTAGTTACATGCATCCTGGTCGGGTTCAGCCAAAGAAAAAATGGCTTTTTGTCGGCTCTGGCCTTGTCTACGAATTTCAGTGAAGCATCGAGGATTTCGTCATCAACCGTTTCCATTCTCGTTGGGCACATGGCTCCTGCATCCTCGATTTTTTGCTTGCCGATTTTTCCCCAACGTGGCATAACGGTGGCATCATCCGAGCTGGTTGCCCAGGAATGAACCATATTACGGGGTCCAACCTGATTTAAGAGATTTTGCGGATATGCCGGATGACAAGGATCTTCCATCGCATCCAGGTGATAGAGATACCCGAAAAATTCATCAAATCCATGAACTGTTGGCAGGAATTCATTCAGATCTCCCAAATGATTTTTACCAAACTGACCTGTGGCATAACCCATGGAATGAAGGGTTGTGGCAATCGTTACCGCCTGTGCAGGAATGCCGATGGGTGAACCCGCCTGACCGACAGTAGTCATGCCTGTACGGATCGGCAATTCGCCCGTAATAAAATTTGCCCGGCCTGCGGTACAGCTGGCTTCAGCATAATAATCCGTAAACCGCATACCTTCTGCGGCGATTCTATCGAGATTTGGCGTCCTGGTTGCCATCAATCCCTGATTATAACAACCCATATTTAACCAGCCAATATCATCTCCCATGATAAAAACTATATTAGGTTTGTTTTGTGCAATAGCAGACATAGATAGAATGGAAAAGAGTGCTACCATTCCGGTTATGAAAAGGTTTAATTTTCTAATTCGATAAGTCATGTGCATTGATTTAGTGATGAAGGTATTTGATTAGTGTATTTGATGGTATTGAGTGCAGTCTGCTACAAGGCAACGATAATTTGCGCAGTAAAGAGGAAGGAAAAACCATATTGAACTGAATCTGATAAGGATGGTTAAATATAGGACTTAAAAGACTTAAAGAATCAGCCATTTAACAGTATAATGGCCCTGGAATTACCCAAATCAAATTGATATCAGGTGACTGGTTATATTAAATTTGCAATATTATATATTAATGCATCCCCAAAAAGACAGGCTGGATATGGTGAATGAGGTTTTAGAGGAATGCATTCTTGCCTATCCCCTTTCCTCTTTTATCATCAGCCTTTATAAGCAATACCAGCAAAGAGGATCACTGAGTAAAAAACAATTGCAGGGTCTTTATGGAAAGGCGTCTAAAATAGAAAATCTGCCACCTGGAAAACTGGCCGCTATTGAAGCAATCATTAAAAGGATGCCGACAAGATTTAAGTCTGAGTTACCAGAAGTAAAACCCTTATTCGAAAAAGAAGAATCCACCGGAAGGATGATTACGGAGATATTGGAAAAGTTCCCCAAACACAAGAGAGTATTATTCCTGAAGGCCAAATACGATAACAATGAACTTATGTCACCCGCAGACATGAACGATTTGAAAAGAATAAAAGCACTGGCCAATAAGGAATGAACCCTGAAGTATCTCCGGGATCCGCATCCAGAATAATTTGTCTGAGTGCTTCAATTACTTTTTTCAGCGGATGTTTAACCGCTTTCGTGTAAGCATCTACTTTGTCCGGTTCGGAAGGCGTCCTGTTATCATTTGTATTTGCTTTCATCTTTATTTCTGACAATAATTTACAAATAAGCGAGTACTTCCTTTTTGTTTTTGATTGCCTGGTAATTATTCACCTTCGTCAATAAAGCGATCAGTTGCTGCTGTTCCTTGTTAGAAAGATCGCCTAAAAAATCCATGAAGGAATCTGCTATAATTTCAAAACTCTTCTCCAGTATTTTCCCTCCTTTCGGGGTAAGTGCCAGCAGGGATGCACGCCGGTCATCGGGGTCGGGCTTTTCCTGGATCATTTTTTTGGCAATTAGTCGTTTAATGATATCCCGGCCGGTTGAATACTCAACCATGTTCTCCTTACTCAGATCATTTTTATTTGGCTTACTCATTTTACTTACCTGGTAGAGAAAATTGTATTCATGTTCACGGGTAAAACCCAGTGCCTTAACGGTCGGCTTAATATATAGCCCAAGATAACGCTGCAATCGGGTTATCAGAATGGCTACCCGGGACGCATTAACCGTGGATTGTCCGGGAAGTGTCTGGCTATCCCGTTGCTCTTCCTGCCTGGAGGCCAATAACCATTGAGCAAAGGCATAGATATCTTCCCTTGGATTTTCAGCAGCAAATAATTCCCATTTCTCCAGAAGCGGGATAACCGACGAAGTTTTCATGCTTAAATTTAAAACAATCCTAATATTATTGTGTTTTTTATTTAAAGCGTTTTCGCTATATTTACATTTTATTAAGGCGGTTCCGCTTATTTAAGCAATTTTTTATAAAACGTATGGACATTCTGACTATTGAAAAACTCATGTGGCTGGCCATTGCTATCTTCTGGATGATATCGGCCCTATCCGTTAAGAAATCGATCAAAAGACAGTCAGGCTGGCAAAGGACACTCTATATTGTATGTGTACTACTGGCATTCAGCCTGCTTTTTGAAGATTATTTTCATATTTCGCTTTTATACAGATCGTTCCTGTTTCAAAGCGTCTATTGGAAAACAGCCGGACTCCTGATTTGTACTGTGGGACTGGCGTTTGCACTATTGGCGAGGATTTACCTGGGCAGGAACTGGAGTGGCCGGATCACAGTCAAAGAAAATCACGAACTCGTGGAATCAGGTCCATACAGGATAACAAGGAATCCTATTTATAGCGGTTTCCTGCTGGCGTTCTGCGGTTGCAGCATGAGCCTGGGACAGCTGAAAGGTTACCTGGGTATTTTGCTCTTGTTGACCTGCCTGCTGACAAAAATCTCGAAAGAAGAAAAGTTTATGCAGGAAATATTTGGTGAAAAATGGGAGTCCTATCGTGTCCGGGTAAAACGTCTGATCCCATTGCTCTATTAAGCTGATTTATTCGGACATAGGTTATCATGTAGCCTGTGCAGCGATTGTTTTCGTATTTACAAATTCCAGCATACCCTGCCTGCCCAACTCCCTTCCATATCCGGATTTTTTTATACCACCGAAAGGAAGGTGCGGATCAGATTTTACAAGCGCATTAATGAATACTGCGCCTGATTCCATTTTTTTTGCAATCGAGATACCCTTCCCGATATCTCCCGTCCAAACGGAACCACCTAAACCAAAGCTGGTATCATTTGCCAGACGAATGGCTTCCTCTACATCTTTTGCAGTAATAACGGTTGCCAGTGGACCGAAAGTTTCTTCATCGAAGGCAGGCATCCCCTTCTTTACATCCAGGAGTAATGCGGGTTTAAAATTACATCCCTCCACCTGTCCGCCAAATGCAAGCCTGGCACCTTTGTTCACGGATTCCCTGATTTGTCTTTGAAGTGTGTTGACGAGATCGGTGCGGGCCATCGGACCCACTGAAATATCTTTGTCAAAAGGATTACCCTGTGTCAGCATACTGAGCTGACTTAAAAATTCGCGCAGGAAGTCGTTCATCACATCCTGAATAATAATGAAACGCTTTGCACCAATGCATGACTGGCCTGCGTTCAGCATCCGGGAATTCAATGCCACAGACACTGCCGTTTTCAGATCGGCATCCGGTAAAACGATCAGCGCATCGGAGCCACCGAGCTCAAGCACTGATTTCTTAATGAACCTTCCTGCCAGAGAGGCCACTGAACTACCTGCCCGTTCACTGCCCGTCAGCGTTACTGCCTGAACAAGATCTGATTCTAAAATTTTTTCGACCTCCGGTGTGTCAATAATCAGTGCAGTGAATACTCCTTTCGGCGCTCCCGCTTCCAGGAATATTCTTTCCAGTGCGAGTGCAGTGCCGCAAACATTCGGCGCATGTTTGAGTAAGGTTGTATTACCTGCCATCAGGGTCGGTATCGCATATCGGAAAACCTGCCAGCATGGGAAATTCCAGGGCATGATTCCAAGTACAACGCCCAGGGGCTGATATGTCACATAACTTTTTGTATAACCGGCTTCGAGTGTCTCATCCTTTAAAAACTCTTCCGCATGATCCGCGTAATAGTCTGCCGTTACAGCACATTTTTCCACTTCTCCGCGAGCCTCCGAAATGATCTTGCCCATCTCATGTGTAATCAGTGCAGCCAGTTTTTCCTGGTCACGCCGTAAAATCGATGCAACATTTTTTATCACTGAAGACCGCTCGGAGAAACCTGCTTTTCCCCAGGAAATAAATGCATCGGCCGCCTGTTTAATGGCCTGGTTCAAACGGCTTTCATCCATCAATGGATATTCCTCCAATAGCTCCTGCGTGAATGGATAGACTGATTTGAAAACAGGATCTGACATCTTACAAAGCTAAAACAAAGTGTGGTAGTGTGGTAGTGTGGTAGTGTGGTTAATCATGCAACATCGTTTTCCTTATAGATTCAAAGTTCATTATATAAATATCATCGTTCCCATTTCCGTAAGAATTCAGGATTTCCCTGATTTGCGTTGCTGTTTTCGATTCGGGGAATGGAAATTTCACCAGTTGCTTTTTGCTGGTGAAGAAAAAATAACGTTTGTCGCCGGATACAAAGGGCGAATAGTCCAGGGAGGGGGAATTAATTTCTTTTCCAAAATGTACAGCAGGTAGCCAGGAACCATTTTTGTGCAGACTGTAGTACAAATCTCCGCCGCCGAGATCATCTGCCCTTTTATAGGAAGAAAAAATAATGTAGGCTTCATCCGGATCAACAAAGGCATTAAAGTCATAGCCTTTTGAATTGACGGTCTCAGGCAGAACGACCGGCAGCTCATATTTCCCGTCCCTATAACGGGATAAAAAAATATCGTCTTTCGTGTCGCCGTTATCACGCGTAAAATACAGGTTACCGTTATTAGCCAGCGAGGGGTAAAATTCATCTTTATCCGAGTTGACCACGCTGTCCATGGGAACCGGATCTCCCCAGCCATTTACCCCTTTTTTTATAAACCAGATATCATAGTCCTTCTTACTGCTGTCAGAAATTTTCCATGGTCTGTTGGACGTAAAAAAGATTTCATTGCCATCCGGAGAAAATGCCGGTTCCAGATCATTAAACCGACCGGAAAACCATGCTGTCTCCGGTTTTGACCAGTCCCCGTTTATTTTCTTTGAATGCAGAATCACAGAAAATGTGCCGAAGGACCATTGCAGCGTATAGAGCAAATCGTTCCCATCAGGAGATATCGCCATGTCACGGTTTGAAAAACCGTCAGATATGATACCGGGTCCAAATACTTTTGGAACTTCCGTATTGTAAAACTGAATACCAGGCTGTGCAAAGAGACGAGACGGAACAAAAAATCGAAATTAAAAGGAGGATGCACTTCATTTAATTGTTAATTGTTAGTTGTTAGTTGTTAACGAATTAAATAACGGCAAAGGAAGATAACTGAAAATCAACAGAGTTACTGCTGGGCGGCGGGGGATAAATGGGGGGATTCCGATTTTAAATTTTCCCTGTTGAGATCTACCTGATTCAGCTCTTTGAATTTGTACCCGTCTTCATAATCCACCGAGACAAAAACCGTGAGATGCTGGTTAGCTGGTCCTTTGAATGCCCCCTTCACCGGACTGCAGTCGGAAAAATCCCTGCCGGTCGCCAGTTTAATATGGGTATTCGTTACCCATACATTATTCGTAGGGTCAATACCTGTCCAACCGGAGCGGGGAATCCAGGCTTCCACCCATGCGTGGGTGGCCCCTTCTCCCCTCAGTCCACGCTGATAAGGGCAGATATAACCGCTCACATACCTGCTGGGTATATTCAGTGTTCTCAGAATTTGTAACATCAGATGTGCGAAATCCTGGCAAACACCGGCTTTTTTTTCAAGGATTTCATCGATCGTCGTTTCGATATTTGTAATACCCTTGATATAGCTATAGTGTTTAAAAATATAGTCGCTGCAATTTTTGATGGTGATCGCAACTGAATGATCGGGACTATAAACTGACCGGACGATTTCATTAATCTGTGCCTGGCACCCGATCGTATCGGGTCGGGCGAGTTCAAGCATTTTTAATTCTCCCGCAACGTCGACAGACAATTCATTAAAAACGCTTATAAAATTTATATGCAGTTCTGCGCTATTGGGAGTCTTTACGATCAGTCGGCTTTCAATACTTAAATCACGATGAGGCGGCAGCAAATTGAAAATTCCGGTTTTGTTTCCCCAGTAATCGAAAAAAACCTGGACTTCCGGATTTCCCGTAATTACAAGTTCATGCTCTAAAACTTCCTGATCGGTGGACTGAACCGGAAAGATTTTGATTTCATTCATGCTCTCTTTTATCAGCCTGTCATATTCATATTTGGTTATGTGCTGAATCTTGAAAACGGGCATGAACGATGGCTTAAGAGTAAGAGAAGAAATGCTGAACCACTTTCTGGTTGAATTCAATGAGCTCCACTTTGATATCCTCAAAAAAAACAGGAACTGTTTCCTTGTTGAGTGAATCCAGCTCCATATACCGCACTTTACTGAAGAGCCTTCCGAAGCTGCGCACCAGGGCAGACCTTTCTTCCGTCATATTATTTCCGATCACTTTGTACAAGTAATGTTCTATTCTCTGAAGTGAATAAACAACAGAACGTGGAAAATTCTCGTTGATCAATACCTGGTGCAATACATTGTAATTGTGATTTCCGCTGCGGTAAGTTTTCAGATGCAATTCATAACCGGACAAACTGAAAAGCAGGTATTTCCACTGAAGCAAATCATTGGTATCGGCTTCCCTGAAATTGGTCAGCTCCAGCTGCTTCTCCGCAAATGCAATGGTTTGCAGGCATCTCTCAATATATTTCCCGAGATTCATGAAACACCAGCCGGTTCCCCGGGGCATGGTAATATCGGTGGTGCCCGCATACATCACGGTATGCTTGATCAGTGGCTCCATGACTTCCAGTCCGAGAAACGAATCAATCTTGTGTTCCAGGTAGGGCTGATTCACAAAATGATACATCTGGTTGACTTCCTCCCAAACTTCCTTGGTGATATGATCCTGCGCTCCCCGCGCATTTTCCCTCGCCCTGTTCACCAGGGTTTTCAGACAGTTTGTATTCGATGTATCTAATAATAAACGCTTGAGGCATTCCTCTGTATTATTTTCAGCCGACTTCAGATAATCTTCTTCCAAATCCGTAAATATTTCCAGGATTGGCATCCAGGTCATGGTGCCGACTTCCTTGTCCATAGAAAATATATAGTGAGTTGAGGCAATTCTCAACATGCCATCAGCCCTTTCCATATAACGATTCAGCCAAAATAGTGAGTCCGCAATCCTGCTTAACATGTATATTCTTTTTTAAGAATCTTACTTTTAATCTATGACCCAGGTATCCTTACTTCCGCCACCCTGGGAGGAATTAACGATCAATGATCCTTTTCTTAAAGCGACCCTCGTTAATCCGCCCGGCACGATTTGCACGCCGGATGGTCCGCACAAAGCATAAGGACGAAGGTCCACATGTCTTCCCTCAAAATTACCATCTATGAAACAGGGAGCCGTTGACAAATTGATAATGGGTTGTGCAATAAAACTCCTCGGGTCTGCTTCGATTTCCTTCCTCGCTTTTGACCATTCTTCATCACTCACTTTATTTCCCATTACCATCCCATAACCCCCAGACTGGTTTGTTCTTTTTATCACCATCCTGCCCAGGTTGTCAAATACATACTGGCGCGTATCGGGATTATTCATTTCATAAGTTTCCACATTAGGAAGAAGTGGTTCCTCATTCAGGTAGTACCTGATCATTGCCGGAACAAAAGCATAGATGGCTTTATCATCCGCCACCCCATTGCCAACTGCATTTACAATCGCTACGGTTCCTTTACGGTAAGCTGCCATGAGTCCGGGAACGCCGAGTGCGCTATCGGGTCTGAAGATCAGCGGATCCAGGAAATCATCATCCACCCTCCGGTAAATTACATGCACCTGTTCAAGACCCTGGGTAGTCTTCATATAAACCTTATGATTGTCCACCACCAGATCCCGGCCCTCCACCAGCGGTATTCCCATTTGCCTGGCCAGGAATGTGTGTTCATAATAGGCGGAATTGTATATACCCGGCGTCAGCAATGCAACATTCGGATTGGAAATCTGTGCAGGCGCCAGCGAAAGCAGGATTTCATGCAGCAGCAGGGGATAATTACTCACCCGGCGCACGCGTGAACTCGCGAGCAGTTCAGGAAAAAGGCGTTTGGTAATTTCCCGGTTTTCCAGCATGTAGGAAACTCCGGAAGGTGTACGTAGATTATCTTCCAGCACATAGAATATGCCATCATCTCCGCGGATCAGGTCAATGCCTGAAATATGAATGTAAATATCGTGGGGTACCTGGATGCCAGAAACTTCCCGCATGTAGTGCGGGCAGGAAGCAATCAGTTCTGCAGGAATTATTTTATCATGAATAATATTCTGTTCATTGTAAATATCTTTCAGAAAAAGGTTAAGCGCCCTCAGCCTTTGTTTCAAACCGTCTTCAATATTTTTCCACTCATCCCCTGTCAGCACGCGGGGGATAATGTCGAAGGGAAATATTCGCTCTATTCCGGCATCGTCATTGTAAACGGTAAATGTAATGCCCTGATTCATGAACAACTCGCTGGCAAGTTTTTCTTTTTGCTGCAGGCTTTGCACATTCAATTGTTTCAGCGCATGGACGACATTCCGGTATGGTTCCCTGAAATCTTTTCCCTCCCTCATTTCATCCCAAAACCCCGGTGTACCTGCGTATAAATCCAATAAGCCCTGGGGAATCATAAAACGTGTTTGACTTATAAAAATAGAAAATGCAGCTGAATACAGCTGCAATTCGTTGTGGAATGAAGTTATATAAATTCAGTCAGCCGGCAAAATCCTTTAAAGACGGGCATCGGGATTAATATCATTTCGATAATGTCTTCATTATAATACCAGCAAATTCAGCACCTGGTCTATTTTTTCAACCGCTAGAAAGCGTTCATTTTCGATCCGGTGGTCCGTTTTTTCATGTGCCCAGGTAGTGTGGTATGGAATATGAACGGCATACCCGCCAATTTCCAGCACAGGCATAATATCGGACTTCAGTGAATTTCCCATCATCAGGAAATTTTCAGGCATGCAGTCCAGGTGTTTCAATAATTTCAGATAGTCCTGCTCCTGTTTATCACTCATGATTTCGATATGGTGAAAATAATGCGCGATGCCGGATTTTTTCAGTTTCCTTTCCTGGTCCAGTAAGTCACCCTTGGTGGCTACTACCAGTCGGTATTTTCCCTTCAGATTTTGCAGCACATGTTCAACGCCTTCCAGTAGTTCAATGGGTTTGTTCAGCAGATCCTGCCCAAGCTGAATACATTTTTCAATCATGGAAGGATTAACCGTATGGTTGGCAATTCTCAATACCGTTTCAATCATGCAAAGCATAAAACCTTTGATCCCGTATCCATACAGTGAAAGATTTTTCATTTCTGTTTTAAACAACTCCTGCGAAACATTATGTTTTGGCATATAGTCTTCGAGGAGTTCACAAAACCGTTGCTCCGCCTCCTGGAAATAAGGTTCGTTCACCCATAATGTATCATCGGCATCAAATGCGATTACCCTGATCTGATTCATCCGGATAAGTTAAGGATTCCTGTTAAAAAAAGGATGAGCCAACTGAATATTGCTATATTAGTTATTCAATTCCTGTACTATGAGAAATTTTTTACGGGTTGGCGTTGTTTGCCTTTTGATTGTATCCTGTAATCGCCATCCGGTCGCGGACCATATCTATCTAAACGCGAAAATATGGACCGGCGATTCGGCAAATCCGGAGGCGAAAGCGATTGCGATCAGGGATTCCCTGATCCTTTATGTAGGCAACGACTATCAATCTTTTGTAGGAAGCCAGACTACCCTCATCGATCTGCATGGCAAAATGATGGTTCCGGGATTCATCGACAATCACGTTCATTTCCTGGACGGTGGTTATTATCTCGCCAATATTAATCTGCGAAATGTCAGATCCAGGGAGGATTTTATAAAAGTATTCCGGTTATACACCGATTCGGCAAAAGGAGATAGCTGGATTAAATCGGGAAACTGGGACCATGAAGCCTGGGGTGGAGAGTTGCCACGAAAAGAATGGATTGACAGTATTAGCGGCCGGCATCCCGTTTTTGTTAGTCGTTATGACGGTCATATGGGGCTAGCCAATTCCATTGCATTGAAACTGGCGGGCATCACAAAAAATACCCCTTCACCCCCGGGCGGTGAAATTGTGAAAGATCCGAAGACAGGTGAGCCCACGGGAATTTTGCGGGACGAAGCAACCAATCTGGTGCATAAAGTAATTCCTGATCCTTCGGAGAAAGAACTGGACAATGCACTGGACCGGGCCGCCCATCATGCTTTATCGCATGGGTTTACGCAGGTACATGATATGGGTACTTACGGCGGATGGATCGATCTGGCAACTTATCGGAGGGCAGCGTCCTCGGGGCATCTCCCGGTTCGTATTTATTCATTTGTGGCGCTGCATTCCTGGCAGAAGCTGGATTCATTCATCAAACAAAATGGACGGGGGAACGACCGGCTGCACTGGGGCGGTCTCAAGGGATTTGTAGATGGTTCACTGGGTTCAACAACAGCCTGGTTTTATAAGCCTTATCTGGATGCACCCGGATCAACCGGTCTGCAGGTGACAGATACTGTCTTGTTGAGAAAATGGGTCCTGCAGGCAGATTCCGCCGGATTGCAAATTGCGACACATGCCATCGGTGATCGTGCCAACGACTGGATTCTGGATGTTTATGAAGAAGCTGTAAATCTTCGACCTGCCGTCGATCACAGATTCCGTGTTGAACACGCACAACACCTTACTCCTGCAGCCATCGACCGCTTTGTAAAGCTCAGGGTTGTTCCATCCATGCAGCCGTTTCATGCAATTGATGATGGTAAATGGGCTGCAAAAAGGCTGGATACGCCGAGGCTCCGGGGAACTTATGTGTTTAAATCGCTGTTGGAAACAAATGCGAACCTCACTTTCGGATCAGACTGGCCGGTGGCCCCTCTCGATCCTATTGCAGGTATTTATGCGGCTGTTACCCGCAGAACGCTGGATGACAAGAATCCGGGAGGCTGGTTCCCCGAACAAAAAATCTCGGTGGAACAGGCCCTGCGTTGTTACACAGCAAATAATGCCTGGGCCGGATTCATGGAAAATAAAACAGGCAAACTGAAAACAGGCATGCTGGCCGATTTTACCGTGCTTTCAGAAGATCTGTTTGCCATTGCCCCCGAAAATATCCGGGATACAAAAATTTTGCTCACTGTTGTAAATGGTAAGGAAGCGTTTGTTGCGACGCAATGATAAAGGGTTATGGGTTATGGGTGATGGGTGATGGGTTATTAAAAAAATGGCCGCCATCTGTTACGCCCGGCCACTGATCTGTTCTGAATGGAGAAGCGGGAAATCCTTCCACATTATAAAGATTAATATCTACCGGCGCATTGCTCCACCCATACCTTACTGCAACCGGATTTAACACTGAATCAGCTTTCACAATTACCTGATCACCGCGGATGAATGCCCGGGCAAAATAAAACTTCCGGTCGGGGCCCGCTATTTCAAATCCAATCAATTCGCCGTATTTGCTTTTTGCCTGGAGTCCTTTTCCGATGGAAGTAAAAGATAAAATTGCCTCGCCGTTTGAAAAAGAAACATTCTTAAATACGGGTCCCGAGCTGGTTTGAGGGAATCCATATACATCATTTAATGCTATGGCGGCGAGGCGATGGCCCACCGTCTGTTTATTTTTAGGGTGAATGTCTTTGGCTTCACCCACATCGGTAGTAACTGCCATGCCGGTATTCGGCAAGCTCAGGGTTTTGGATTGTGCCTCCCTGATTTCCGGCCATTTGTTTCCTGCATTACTGGATTCATTCGTTCCGAAACTTGCGAGCTGAACAAAAAGAAAAGGAAATTCATCGTTCCACTCCTTTCTCCAGCTTTTGATCATAAGAGGAAAACTGCGGCTATACTCACTGGCATGATCTACATTGGCCTCGCCCTGATACCATAAAACTCCCCGGATGGAAAAGGGAATAATGGGGTGAATCATAGCGTTGTAAATGATGGCCCCTTCATAATTCATCCAGTGCATCAGGTGATGCGGTTTATCCAGCAATGGCAGCATCTTCCATTTTTCGTCAGCCAGTGAAATTCTTTCGCCATCGAAGTCTACATAAATCAGTTCCGAGCTGCCGTGAATTCCCATCGTCATCCCATCGGACACCGGCCGGCCTATTTTAAGCAGCAATACATTTCTGCCTTCTTTCCAGGTGAATGCGGGTAGAACGATCAGAATATTCCTGTCCGCCGATTTTGTTAATTGCTTTCCATTCAGGAAAATACTAAACCGGATATCGTTTGTGCCGAGGCTTAAGACGGAGGGCAGACCGGCCTGAATGGAATCGACCAGAATTTCTTTCATCATGTATGCCTCACCCCGGAAACCCGGCAATCCGATCCAGTCCATATCTCCGGGAGCAGAAGATGACATCCATCCGGCGAAAGAATAATCGGGCTTCAGGATATTCTCTTCCATGGTATCCGGCATCTTCCCGTTATTACGATTCAACAATGTGTCTCTAAATTGCTTTTCGATCCTGGCATCGGTTTGATCCCAGTTGTCCGGCATTTGCTTCGCATATTCTCTTAAGACATCCGAGCCCATCATATCATCCCGGCTGATCCAGCTTTCCACATTGGATCCGCCCCAATTATCATAAATTAATCCAACAGGAACTTTCAGGCGCTCATAAATATCTCGTGCAAAAAAATATCCAACGGCGGTAAACTCTCCCGTTGTTTGTGGAGTGGAAATATCCCAATGGATCGAATCTATGAATGGCTCCGGATGAAAGCTCAACTTGTTAGGAACAGCTACCTGTCGTATCAGTGGGTTGTTCGCATGGTGTATTTCATATTTTGCATTGATTGCCTGGTTTACCCTGAATTGCATGTTCGACTGACCTGAACAAAGCCAGACCTCCCCAAAAAAAATATCGGAGTAAACTTTCAAATTATTTTTTGATTTAATGGTCATCGTATAAGGACCGCCGGCAGCAAAAGAAGGTAACGTGATGAGCCATTTCCCGCTATTATCTGCTTTAGCGTTTCCCTTTACTGTTCCCAACAAAACATGTACATCATCGCCGGCTATGGCCGAGCCCCAGATTTTGACGGGCTTATCTCTCTGCAAAATCATATGGTCACCAAAAATGGCTGAAAGATGCAATTGTGATTTGACCTGAGAGAAAAATAAAAGGAATGATATACTGAATATAATTTTCATCTAACTCGTTTGAATATTTTCAATTTTCCGATGCCCCGATTTTTTTACTAAAATAGTGGATAGTTTTTTTCTGCATCATCCATGACCAGGACCCAGTCCTGCCCGTATCCGCTCGTGGGGGGCGTGTATATTTTTTGTCCTGAGTTTTCAATCCGGTCTGCGTTTTTCAAATCACCGTTCCTTGGGTTAAACCAATAAACGTTCAGCATTTTTCCACTTATCTTTCCAAGCACGACAGTAAATGATTTACCTGCCGCAGAATAAATAAACAAGTAGTCTTTCCCACGCGTTGCCTGTATACGCTCATATGCCGCCAGATTATTTTCAAGTACCAGGGTCTGGTCCGGTATGCGTTCACTGACAGGATGCGATTCCATCAGTCTCCTTACGTATTTCATTTGGTTGGCTCCCGGCAGTTCGAGTGCTTCCGGCCAATATACATGCGGGCCATTGACAGCTTCCCGGTCGGGCGAATAAAACTGCCAGATATCATGACAACCATAGGTATGCCCGAAAGCCCCGGAAAATAAATCGAGGTAAGCAAACTGACGGACATCATAAGCACTGCTCGTTCCCAGGTCTTTCACATTAAAACATACCGGATGGTCCTCGTAAATGGGTTCGCCATCAATTACCGGCTTGGAGGGAGTTCTTGACCAGGCTGCATATATTTTTTCGTAAACAGGCGCGTTCCTGCAATGTCCATTTTGAAACATATTAAATGAGAACCATGCATCTTTAAAGAAATACTGGCCCGAACCCTGCTCATTGGGTTGAGGATGATAGGTGATTACAGCCTGCTCCTGTCCGGCGCCTTCCAGGATGCCTGCTGCCATCGATCGCCAAATCGAAAATTCTGTTTCATTTTGAGGGTTGCGGTCGCCCCCTAATATCCAGATAATATTCTTTCTGTCTTTGTACCGGTTCGCCAGCCACTTTCCATAAATCCTTGCATTGCCGGGTGTAAATATAACCGGTCCTTTTCCCCAGGTTCCCTTGTTTACTTTGTCTCCCCATGTAGGCAAAAGACCAACGACTAAATCCTCCTTCCCTGCCTGATCGATGATATAATCCACCAGGCTGAAATACTTCTCATTCGGTTGGGCGGGATCATCGTTTATCAACGGCAAGTCTCCATATGCGTTGGGAGTATGCAATCCGTCAAATTCGGCCAGCACAACGGCCTGTATAACTGTGAAACCCTGCCTGTGCCTGGATTTCAGGTATTGGTCCGACTGTTCGCGGTTCAGCCGGTGAAATAATTCCCAGCCCGTATCACCTAACCAGAAAAAATCTTTTCCATTACGGAGCAGGTAATGCCCATTGGAACTCACCCGGAACTGGCCATTTGAAGGAAGAATAATCAGGCAGCAGAGAATAACAAACAATCCTTTCATGGAATAGTAAGTTATCAAAAAAAATCAGAAACAATTTTTGGCTATATTCATTCCCTAAAATCGCACATGAGTAAACAAAATACCCACACACCACCATTGGATACGCCTCTGGGTCCTACCGGTGGCCAGCGGCTATATTCGCTGGACGCCCTTCGGGGTTTTGATATGTTCTGGATCATGGGTGCGGAAGAAATTTTCAATACCCTCGCCAAAGCAACTGACTCCCCGGTATTGAACTGGATTTCAAACCAGCTTACACACCCCGCCTGGAATGGTTTCCATTTATACGACCTGATTTTCCCGCTATTTCTTTTTATGGCCGGAGTCGCCACTCCTTTTTCTGTTGGAAGAGAACTTGAAAAGGGTACAGATCGAAAAAAAGTATTATACCGGGTTATCCGGAGAGGACTCATCCTGGTACTCCTTGGAATTATTTATAATAACGGACTTCACCTGAGGCCATTTTCCGATATCCGCTTTGCAAGTGTCCTGGGCAGGATTGGAATTGCCTATATGTTCGCCAATATCATTTTTATTTATTCTAAAAGAAATACACAGATCATCTGGTTCTGGGCCCTGATTATAGGATACTGGCTTCTGCTCAAATTCACTTCAGCACCGGGATACCCGATGGGTGATCTGACCATGGAAGGAAATTTTGCATCTTATATTGACAGAAGTATTCTGCCCGGAAAACTTTATCTCGGTATTCATGATCCTGAAGGCCTGGTTTCAGACATCCCTGCTATCAGCACAGGATTGCTGGGAATATTAACAGGGTCCTATATCAAGAAAAGTCCGCATAGCGGAAGTAAAAAAGCCGGCTGGATGGCCATCGCAGGAATCTTTTTTATCATACTGGCATTAATCTGGAACCTGGATTTTCCAATCAACAAAAACCTCTGGAGCAGTTCTTTTGTTTGCCTGGTGGGTGGCCTGAGCCTTCTGTATTTTTCTCTTTTCTATTATGTGATTGATGTTTTGGGTTATAAGAAATGGGCCTTCTTTTTTAAAGTGATTGGAATGAATTCCATCCTGATTTATATATCAGGACGATTTATCAACTGGGAATATGCAACCAATGGCTTTTTCCAATGGCTCGGCCAACTCACCCCGGAGTTATATGCTCCTTTCGTAATGGCCATCTGTTATATGGCGGTCAAGTGGGCTTTTATGTATTTCCTATATCGCAAGAAAGTTTTCCTGAGAGTATGATGAAATTCAAATAATATATCGCGGACTATGAAATATTTTTTTTCGTTTTGTGTATCCGTACTCTTATTCCTGAATCTTTTTGCACAGCCCGTAAATCTTCAACTGCCTTCTTTTATCCGGGACAGCCTGGACAGTTATATACAAAAGGGCCTGAGTGACTGGACCCTGCCTGGTCTTTCGGTAGTGATTGTAAAAGATGGAAAAATAATCTGGATGAAGGGCTATGGTGTGAGGGATATCGAAACCAAAAAACCGGTGGATGAGAATACACTTTTCATGATCGCCAGTAATACAAAATTATTTACCGGCTGCGCGATGGCCCTTTTGGAAACGCAGGGAAAACTTTCCCTGAATGATCCGGTTACCAAATATTTTCCAACCTACCGCTTATACGATTCAACTTCAACCGAATTGGTTACCATCCGGGATATGCTCTGTCACCGGATCGGTACGAAGACATTTGAAGGTGATT
Organism: uncultured Bacteroidota bacterium; assembly: GCA_963741345.1. Lineage (GTDB taxonomy): Bacteria > Bacteroidota > Bacteroidia > Chitinophagales > Chitinophagaceae > Puia. The sequence continues at coordinate 955,397 of CAVUHS010000001.1, read as the reverse complement.
TCACTTTCTGGAACACAGCGCTGAGCCGGGAAGAAATCATGAAAAGAATGCGCTACCTGAAACCACCATTTCATTTCAGACAGGAATACGGATACTGCAACAGTTGCTTTTTAACAGCCGGCCAGGTAATCCCCGTTGTTACCGGTGAGTCGTGGGAACAATATGTTCAATCGCATTTTCTCAGTCCACTGGGTATGGATCACAGTCTGATACTTTCTACCGGTGTCGCAGACCAGGCAAATGTGGCGACGCCATACACCACTTCTTATTCCGATCATATTAGCAAAGTGCCTTACGATAACTGGAATAACCTTGCGCCCGCTGCCAGCATTGTAAGCAATGTAAATGATCTTTCCCACTGGCTGGTCATGCAACTTGATAGCGGCCGTTACCAGGGAAAAGAAATTATTTCCTGGGAAGCCCTGCAAAAAACCAGAATAGCGAATACCTGGGTAAAAAGCACCCGGTCTGACAGGTACCCCACGCATTTTCAGGGATACGGACTTGGATTATTTATGGAAGACTATGCTGGTAAGCAAGTCTACTGGCACACCGGGGGAGCCGGTGGCATGGTAAGTAATGTCTGCTTTGTTCCCGAAGTTGGCCTTGGCATTGCCATCCTTACCAATAACGACAACCAGTCTTTTTTTGAAGACCTTCGCCACCAGATCCTGGATGCTTACCTCGGCGTGCCCTACATTAACAGAAGTCAGCAGGATCTGCCCCGGTTCCGGGATGAGACCGCAACAGATTTTAAACAGAGAAGAGACTGGAACGCGCGTATGGAAATGAACAATAAACCACCGATTTCCTTATCGACGTATACGGGAGCATACGTGAATAAACTCTATGGGAAGATCCATATAAGCCAGGAAAAAAATCATCTCCTGATTCATTATGAAACCAAACCCGATTTATCGGCAACACTGGAATATATGGATGAGGGAGAATGGCTGATGAAATACAACAATGTGTTGTATGGGGTGTTCCAGGTAAAATTTGAAACTACGGGTGGAAAGGTAAAATCACTTACTACCAGGGAGAATCCTTTTGTGGAGTACGATCCGTATGTGTTCATCAAGGAAGAATAGGAAAGTGTGGTAGTGTGGTAGTGTGGTAGTGTGGTAATTTTTAGCGACAGGAGTTATATTTTTAACAGACAATAAATAGATATGCGGGCACTGTTTTTTGTAGGTGTCGGTGGCGGTATTGGCAGTATCCTTCGATATCTGATGCAGATTTTTGTCGGACGGCATGTGCCCCTTGTTTTTCCACTGGGCACTTTCCTGGTGAATTGTTCCGGTTGTTTCCTGATCGGTATGTTTTATTCGCTCGCAACAAAATATACAGGGTTTAATCCTGATTGGCGGTTATTCCTGATCACCGGTTTATGCGGTGGTTTTACTACTTTCTCCACATATTCCTATGACGGTCTGGTTCTCCTGAAACAGGGCTCCAATTTCGCATTTATGATTTATGTATTGGGGTCGGTGGTCCTGGGGTTGCTGGCAACCTTTGCCGGAGCGGCGCTATTTAAATAACTGTGCGCCTTTATATTTGTCACCTGAATGGAAGAACTTTCCCCAAGACGTCTTCGTCGTGCGAATGCTGTATATTTTTTTATTTCCGGATTCGGCTATTCAAGCTGGACATCCCGGATTCCAGGAATCAAAGAATCGCTAAAGCTCAATGACGCCCATTTCGGGACCTTGTTGTTTATGATGCCGGTGGGCCTGATTATAACCATGCCCTTTACCGGCAAGTTGCTGGATCATTATAAAAGCAGGACCATCATGCTGATCGGTGCGATGATGTATAACCTGGTATTGGGAATCCTGGGATTCAGCGGCTATACCTGGGTGTTGGGTATTTTTTTATTTTTTTTCGGATCCTCCCGGAACCTGATGAACCTCTCCATCAATGCACAGTCCATCGGCGTTCAGGCACTCTATAAGCGATCCATCATAAGCTCCTTTCATGCCATATGGAGTATGGCCGGATTTGCCGGTGCTGCATTTGGATACCTGATGGTTACCCTGAATATTATACCTGCCTGGCATTTGCTTGGTGTGAGCCTGGCACTTTCTGCTCTTACACTTTACTATTATAAGGATACGCTGGACCAGCAGCCGGATCATAAACATAAAAGGTCCATTTTTAAACTTCCTCCAAAGGGCATGCTTGTATTTTCCCTGATTTGTTTTACATCCATGGCCTGCGAGAATACGATGTACGACTGGAGCGGAATTTATATACGTCAGGTTTTGCATGGTACCAAAGCAGTAGCTACCATCGCTTTTGTGGTTTATATGGTAGCTATGACCACCGGAAGGATGATCGGTGACCGGATGGCGGACCAGTTCGGGATTCAAAAAGTACTTGCGGCCAGTGGTATATTAATTACTGCAGGATTTGGGATCACAGTATTATCTCCTTTTATTCCTCTCACCCTGGCAGGTTACCTGTTGACCGGATTTGGCGTTTCCTGTGTAGTGCCTTTTGTTTTCAGCCTGGCTGGGAAAATACCGATGTCGAATCCGGGCGCTGCACTGGCATCCGTATCGTCACTTGGATATCTTGGATTTTTACTGGTCCCTCCCATGATTGGCTATGTGGCAGAGGCGTCCAGTCTGCGCGTTTCATTTGCCATCATCGCGGTCATGGGTTTGCTGATGATACGATTAAGCACAAAAATTAAAATGCAGGATTAAGCATACCGGGAAATACCAGTTATCCTGGAATACGCTATTCTTATTTTGGGAGCATTGCCCGAATTGGGAAATAAAACGTCCTTGTTTATGCGCTGAAGGAGCATTTTGTTAAGTGGGAACATTGAAAATCTGCCAGGATACCGGCGAACAGATTCTTTTATTGAGCCAAAGGATCAGTAAAAAGTTTTTTTAACCAGGCTATTCCAAGCGTTGCCTTGTATTTGGCAATTTCGGCCCGGCTGTAAGTGCCGTCCAGTATTGAATTGATATCCGTTTTCAGCATATTTATGATATCAGACTTATTCACGTCCTTCCAATACTTGCGCCTTAATTTTTCTATATAAGCCGGGGGGACATCGTTCACTTTTTCCATAATCTCCTGCAGATATTTTCCAATCTCTATGGGATTATTGGACTGAAGAATCTTTATATGCAGTTCTCTGATTCCCTGCATAAGGGCTTTATGTATTTGGTTCTTCATATTAGCAGTTAACGAATTTTTTTAAGATTTGTTATTAAGATCTGCATATTTTATACCAGACTTTGATCGGCAATAATAACGGAAGGAACAACAAAGACGGTAATATAGCGCTGTTTTTTATCCCCAGCGGCCTGTAAACTTTACACACTTACAGAATTCTGATCATCCAGAGGTCACATCCAAAATGCCCCGATCGACCCAAGGGACCGGGCAGGTATGAAAAGCCTGCTTTTTCATACAGCCCGATGGCCGTTCGCAATTCCGGCATGGTTTCCAGGTAAATCCGGTTGAAACCTAAATCAAGGGCTTTTTGGAAACATCTTTCCATCAGCAGAAGTCCTAGCCCCTGACCACGCATTTCAGCAAGCAGGTAGAGTTTCACCAGTTCACAACATCCATCGGGAAGTCCGGGAGTTGGGAAAACGCCAGAACCACCGACAATTTTTCCTTCCGATTCTGCAACAAAATAAGCTGATCCAGGAATCGAAAATAGTTGAAAGAGGTCGTCCGTTGTCGGGTCGAAATAAACAGTACCCGGTTTGTCGGCTCCAAATTCAGCGAGTATTTTTCGAATGATATCTGCAATGGCCGCGTTATCACCGGAACGTATCGGCCGGATGGAAATATTTTTCATACCACTGCAATTTTACTATATTTTCATGGATACGGTAAAGCATGTATTATTTTATCCGCTTTTTGGTTAGACTTGCACTTCGCATTTATTGCTATCGTATCCGGGTAAATGATACAGCGTATTTACATTTGAAGGGTCCGCTGGTGATCGCTTCCAACCACCCCAATGCATTTTTTGACGCCATTGTCCTGGCATCCCGCATGCAACAGCCGCTTCATTTTCTTGCATGGGGGGAACAGGCTGATAAATGGATGGGGAGCCGCCTTTTGAAATTCCTGCATATCATTCCGGTTTATCAGATGCAAGACAATCGCTCCAACCAGGAGCGAAACGAAAAAAGCTTTTCTCAATGCACCGATGTTTTATCATCCGGCGGAATGATATTGATTTTTTCAGAAGGAATTTGCGAAAATAACTGGCAGTTGCGACCATTCAAAAAAGGAACCGCAAGGGTCGTAGTGGAAACATTTGAACGGCTGCAAACGAAATCCCCGCTTCGCATTCTGCCGGTTGCTTTAAACTATAATTCCTATTTATCGCCGGGCAAGTCTGTATTCATGCTTTTCGGACCACTCCTGTCAAAGCAGGATTTGCCGGATGAGATTTCAGAATCTGAAAAAATACTTTTGTTTAATGATTTGCTGAGAAACCGCATTTCCGATTCGATGCTGCAGTCTTCCGACAAACCGGAGATATTACAAATGCTGCTCAGCAATATTGCACATTTTTCTCCGGAGGATAAGAAGCAACTACAGGAAGTCCTGGATAATACAAAGAATGAATCCCTGTTCGGAAAACTAAAAAAACCCGGCTACATGACCTGGGGTGAAGATCCTTTTGGCCCGACATTATTCCGGGTCCTGATATTGGCGGTTCCGGCCCTGCTGGGATGGTGTCTCCACTTTTTAATTTATTACCCTATCACATATATTGCCCGGCAAAAAACTGCCCATTCTGTGTTCTACGATTCCGTCGTATTCCTGATGCTGTTTCTGGCATATCCTTTCTATTGGATTGCTATCAACATTTGCGTATATTTTATTTTTGGAAATTCATGGATCCAGTTTATCCTCTTTTGTATGCCCCTGCTGGCATGGACTGCTCAGCAATGGTATGTGAGCGCACAGCGACTTCGAAATCACCATGTGCTTTCAAGATCGGAGCAGGAAGTCCTTCAGAATTATTTCAACTGAATTGGCTATTCGGTTTTCAAACTTTTTACGGGATTGACAATGGCTGCGCGAAAAGCCTGGATGCTTACCGTTGACAAAGCGATCAGGAGGGCAAGTATAGCAGAAACAATAAACATCCACCAACTGATATTCACCCTGAACGCAAAATCTCCCAGCCATTTATTCATGGCCCACCATGCCACCGGTGATGCGATCAAAAATGAGATAACCACCAGCCTGATAAATTCCAGACTCATTAATTTCACAATTCGCTGAACACTGGCTCCCAAAACTTTGCGGATGCCAATTTCTTTCATACGCTGCTCAGCCATATAGGTAGCCAGTCCGAATAAACCAAGGCTTGCAATGACAATCGCCAATACAGCAAATAATAACGCAATTTTACCCACCCGCTGTTCGGACCGGTACATTTCTGCAAATGCTTCATCCAAAAACTGGTAACTAAAGGGCATTGCAGGCGCAAGTTCCTTCCAAAGACTTTCGGATTTAGCTAAAAAACCTTTCATCGCCTGTGGATCAACCCGGAAACTGATCGTGCCCGGATTGCGGGAAAGGAATAGGCTAAGCGGGCCCACAGGCTGTTTTAATGATTCGTAGTTAAAATCGTTGACAATACCAATTATAGTGAAGGATATGGTCGTCTTCCCATCAATACTGCTGGTATATATTTTCTTTCCAACAGGATCATCATATCCAAGACTATGGGCACATGTTTGATTAATGATGACAGCATTTGAGTCTGAAACGGCGTCCTTGAAAAAATCCCTTCCTTTTACCAGCTGAATTCCCAGCGTCTTCAGGTACTGATCATCTACATACCAGGTTTGCATATTGAAGCCGTTCGTTGAAGTCATCGGAGAGCTTTTTGAAAAACTCTGATCACTGCGTGAGGAATTACTCACCGGCAGGTAGTAGCTTACTGTTGCATTTACTACACCCGGCGATTTTAATAATTCAGTTTTAAACGCTCTCCCGTTTTCCTTTAATGAACCTGCATTATTAAAAACGACCACCTGATCCTTATTATAACCCAGGTTTCTTGTTTGAATAAAATGCAATTGCCGGTAAATCACCATTGTCCCGATTATTAGTATGATGGAAGTACTGAATTGAAATACTACCAGCAGACTTCGCAAACCCCCTCCGTTTTTTGATCCCATTTTCCATTTCCCTTTTAATACTTCGATCGGCCTGAATCCGGAAAGAAAAAATGCCGGATACAAACCTGCTAATAAACCAACTACCAGTGGCAGTCCGATTATCCAGGGCAGGATCATCGGTGAAAAAAGTAAAGACGGCCTGATGGACTTATTTGAAAGGGAATTAAATCCGGGAATCAATATAAAACTGGCAAATATGGCAAGTACCAAAGAAATAATTACCATCAGGGTGGACTCTGAGAGGAATTGTAAGACCAGGTCTTTACGCCTTGTTCCCAGCACTTTTCGAATACCCACTTCCCGCGCACGTTTTGCAGAGCGGGCGGTTGTCAGATTCATGAAATTGATACAGGCAATAAGTAGTATGAAAATTGCCACTGCAGAAAAAATATATACATACTGGATATTCCCGCCAGGTTCCAATTCATGCTGTCCTGATGAATACAAATGGATTTTTGTCAATGGCTGCAGGTTATATTCCAGTTTATTACCGGCTTTTTTAAATTCATCCATGCTCTTCACCTGTATGAATTGCCTGGCCTGTGGCAGCACATATTTGTCCATATACTGATCAAATATCCTGTCAAATGATTTTGGATCCACGCCGGGTTTCAATAAGAGGTACGTGTAAAAATTATGACTGAGGAACACGCCCCATCCATAATCCACATTTTTCATGGAGAAAAGAAAATCGAAATGAAAATGGCCGTTCTCCGGCATATCGCGGATAACTGCGGTGACCTTATATAGTGTTTTCCCTTTGTCAGTGGTTTCAACGATCCGACCGACTGCATCGGCTGTTCCGAAATATTTCATTGCTGCAGTCTCCGTGATGATCACTGTGTTGGGTTCCGTGAGTGCATTTTTTATATTGCCGGTAACGACCGGAAAAGTAAATACTTCGAAGAATGTGGAGTCCACGTGTGCAACCCGGTTCTCGGTAAGGAAGATATTCCCTTTCTTTATCTGTTTGGATCCATTTGATGTGTAAATGCGTGTGGACTGTTCAATCTGCGGATAATCCTTTTTCAACACTTCTCCCATAGGATCCGGGGAAAGGGGAAACTCAAGTGAAGTGCCTCCGAAACGGATATTTGAATAAATCCTGTAAATCCGGTCGGCCTTGTTATTGAACCGGTCGAAATGTAATTCATCCTGAACAAATAGCAGGATCAGGAGAAAGCAACAAAGTCCGGTACTCAAGCCCAGTATATTAATCAGGGAAAACGCTTTGTTTTTTGTAAGATTCCGCCAGGCAGTGATGAAGTAATTGCGTAACATGATAATCTGTTTTTTTTCTTAGCGAATAGGTATGCCATTACCTGGGCTAAGTAAATGCCAGATTATTAATCGTTCATTATCAGCGAAAAAAATAGAAAAAAGCGCAAAGATTGTCCGGAACCGATACAGCGGTGTGCGGATAATTGGGGGATAAAAAGGGGGATGGGGATATCAGTTCAGTTCATGAATCTGATTTCTTTCCATCATCTGAACCGGATTCCTGGAAATCGAAATGATCCTGAAGATAAAATAGACAAGCCCTACGATCGATAAGTAAAACATCCAGGAGGTAACCGAATCCATGGTTATGCCCACTTTTAAAATTTTTAACATCCCAGTCAGACCGGTAATAACGGCAAAACAGGCTGCCCAGGAAATAAATTCCCGGATTTTCAATCTTTTTGCCTGATTTTCAGAAACAGGGATGTTGGAAATGGAAGAACTGAATCCGGGTGATTTCATATTCTGCTTGCGAACCGTTTGCATCTGAAGTGATTTATTTCTTAAGGCAAAAAATCGTGCCAAAAGAAAGAAATCCGGAAAAGAGGGAATTTATATGCTTTCCCTAACTTTTTCACCTGAACTGTCATCATTTTTCTTCCATCGCCCTTAACCGGACCCTATTCTGCCCTCAGGCTATTTACCGGATTTGCGATGGCAGCCCGGATGGCCTGGTAACTAATTGTAACAAGAGCAATAATAAAGGAAGAACCTCCTGCAAGGGCAAATACCCACCAATGAATATTTACCCGGTAAGGATAATTCTTCAGCCAGGTCTCCATCGACCACCAGGCGATAGGCGCAGCAATTAAAAATGCGATAAGTACCAGACGTAAAAAATCACGGGATACCAAAAATGTTATGCCGGCAACTGATGCTCCCAATACCTTCCGTACCCCTATTTCCTTGGTTCTTGTTTCAGCCATATAAGTAGCCAGTCCAAATAAGCCCAGACAGGAAATGAATATGGTAAGGCCTGAAAAGAAAGCTGCCAACAACGCTGTTCTTTTTTCATCCTGGAATTTTTTTGCGTATTCCTCATCCACAAAATGATATTCAAAAGGGTACTCCGGATTGTATTTTTTGAATATGGCCTCTGCCTGCTGCAGACTTTTTGAAGTGGGCTGAAGATTGCTGAGTTTGATGTGCACGACATTAAACCAACCTTTACCACCCTCTATGATCATGGGATGGGTTGGTTCATAGGGAGAACGGAGGATAAAGTCCTTCACAATACCAATTATATGAAACTGTATGTCTCCGTCTTTTACCAATTGCCCGATCGGATCTTTAAATTTCATGACTTTTAAAGCCGATTCATTCAGGATCATCGCTGTTGAATCGGTAATATATTTATTGAGATCCAGGTCCCGCCCCTTTACCAGTTGCAAGCCGGTTGTCTTTAAAAAATTATCGTCTGCAGAATAGCGGTCAAAATCTGTTTTGTCATTTGGATCCTTTCCTTCCCATTCAAATCCCCAGCTATCGCTCCAGGCCTGTGTAAGCGGGGCGCTGGTTTTCGTAACAGAACTTGCAGCACCGGTAGAAACCAGTTCATTTTTTATCAGTGTATAATTTTTTTCAACATCTCCTGTAAGGAAATGGTATATGAGATTATTCTTATCATACCCCGTCTCGCGATCCTGTGCATGATTTATCTGCTGCTGCACAATGATAGTACAGATGATGAGTATGATCGCAAAACAAAATTGCAATACAACCAGCACTTTCCTGGGTGTTACCAGCGCATTCACTTTTTTGAAACCACCTTTTAGCACTTTCACCGGCTGGAATGAAGAAAGAAAGAAAGCAGGGTAACTTCCGGCAAGGATGCCGGTAACAAATATAAAACCCATAAGAAGTATCCATAAACCGATACTGCCGAACGGGAGAAACATTCTTTTATCCGTTACCTGGTTAAAGGAAGAAAGGCTAAGTTCCACCAATCCCACAGCCAATATTGCGGCGAAAAAGCTCAGCAGGACGGATTCACCAAGGAACTGACTGATCAGGCCGCCTTTGCGGGCCCCCACTACTTTACGGATACCCACTTCCTTTGCCCTTTTTTCACTGCGCGCCGTGTTAAGATTCATAAAATTGATACATGCAATCAGTAAAATGAATGCAGCAATAATCGCACTGAGTTTCACGAATTCTATCCGGCCCCCGTCTTCCACCGCGCCATTAAACCTGGAATATAAACGCCACCGGCTCATCGGATACAAGAACATCTCCCATTTAGCTTCCTCCTTTTCGTATTTTCCTTTTAGTGTGCGCAGTTTAGACTGCACGGGAGCCAGGCTTGCATTTTGTTTCAGCAGGACATAGGTTCGCGTTGAATTGTTACCCCAATTTTCATCATCATCGCCAAGATGATGCAGGTATGACCAGGGTAAAAGATATTCAAACTGAAACCGGGTATTGCCCGGAGGATCTTTTGCCAGACCGGTTACCCGGAAGGTTTCCTTGTTATCAATCTTCACGAGTTTTCCCATGGGATCTTCATTCCCGAATAATTTTTTAGCCAGTTTTTCTGTTACAACCAGGGAATGCATGTCATTCAGAGCCGTATGGGGATTGCCCCTGAGCAGCGGAAAACTAAACATGTCCAGGAATGAAGAATCCACCATATTGCCCGGTACCATGATTCGTTTTTCTCCGACAGAAAATAATAAATTAGATGGCCAGTTAACACGAACGGCCTTATCCACCTCAGGAAAATCATGTTCCATCGTCCGGGCAAGTATTTTGGGCGTGGTATTCCAACTATGCATTTCCCCACTGAATTCTGCCCTGTTCCAGGCCTCATAAATGCGTTCTTTTTTATCATGGAACTGATCATAACTCACTTCATCATATATCCATAACAGAAGCAGCATGGCACTGGCCATACCGATCGCCAGCCCCGTAATATTGATAATACTAAATCCCTTATTCTTCCAGAGATTCCGGAAAGCGATTTTGAAGAAGTTTTTTAACATAGCCTGGTTTTATTAGATGCAGTTACTAACACTGTATAGACGCAGTCAAATTTAAAATTGTTGCAAGCCCGGTAGAATTTTATGATAAGCGGCTGGTACAAAGGATTGTTACCAAAACCGGTCTTTTATAATTTCGATAAAAGCCATTCATTGGGGAAAATTGAGATGGTTTATCCATCGTATACAGAGGTCCATCCATTGCCGATCACTGGTATGATTCGTCATTCCAAACCCATGTCCTCCATTTTCATAGAGGATAAGTTCCGCAGGAATATGATATTTTTTGAGCGCTTCTTCAAAGACAATGCTATTGGAATAAGGCACTGCATCATCATCCCGGGCATGTACCAGAAAAGCAGGCGGCGTTTGTGGGGTTACCTGCATTTCATTGGAATATTCCATTTTTTTTTCATTTGACGGATTCATACCGAGCAGGTTATGTTCAGATCCGGTATGTACCAGTGAATCCTGGAAACTGATTACCGGGTAAATAAGAACCATAAAATCAGGTCGCAGACTTATTTGCCGGGGATTAGAGATAAAATTTTTTATAAAATGCGTGCCTGCGGTTGAAGCCAGGTGACCGCCTGCTGAAAAACCCATGATGCCAATCCGTTTAGGATCAATTCCCCATTCTTCAGCCCTGGAACGCAGGAGTAGCAGGGCCTGCTGTGCATCCTGCAATGGACCGATTTCCTTATTGAGCATGGTTGCATCATCAGGCATCCGGTATTTTAGGACAAAGGCGGCAATGCCCGATTTATTAAATCGTTTAGCCACATCGGTACCCTCATATCCCATGGCCAGGTTTATATATCCCCCGCCCGGGCATACAATCACTGCAACCCCCGTAGCTTTTTCTTTTGGAGGAAGGAATAAGGTCAGACTGGGCCTGGAAACCTTGCTTACGATCAGGACACTGTCCTTCTCATAATGAAAATTTTCTTCATCCGGAACAGGCCTGGAATTTGGAATGCTTCCTGTATATAATGGAATAACCGTTTGTGCTTCCATAGGTAAAAAGAAAAATACAATGATCAGGCAACCGAATCCTGAAACAATTGCTTTTTTAATCATGGGATTAAAGTTAAGCAACCCGAAGAATCCGGCATCTGCTAAATGATATTACCTTTGCGATTGAATTCTAAATATGCGGCATTGTTTTAAGTGGTTGTTCCGGTTATGTTTTTTTTGCCCCAGTCTTTTTTTCTCCCTTTTTGCGTGTGCACTAACAAAATCCACTATACGCGACAGCAGTAAATTGTCTATTGGTATCTGGCGGGCCGAGATCAATCGCACCGATGGTCATACGATCCCGTTTAATTTTCAGACAAAGGAATCGAATGGGAAAATAGTAATTTATGTCATCAACGGCGCTGAACGATTATTGGTAGATAATATCCGACTAAAAGGAGATTCCCTCTTTATTGAGATGCCTTTTTTTGATTCGCATTTTGTTCTCCGGATTATTGACCGTAAGAACCTGGAGGGAAACTGGATAAAAAACTATGGCAACAGGAAGGTAACAACCCCTTTTCGGGCGGTCTTCAACATCACTGAAAGGTATCCTTCACCCAGGCCACCAGCCTTCAATATTTCCGGCCGCTGGTCGGTTCATTTTAAAGGATTAATGGATTCTACCGAGTCGGTAGGCGAATTCAAACAATCCGGATCCCTGGTGCGAGGAACTTTTTTGACGATCACGGGCGATTACCGGTTCCTGGAAGGTGTGGTAAGCGGAGATACACTAAACCTTTCCACTTTCGACGGCGGACATGCCTATTCCTTTGTGAGTAAAATCGCCGATACAAATAAAATGATTAACGGGTATTATTATGCAGGAGCCACGTCTGTAGAAACCTGGGTAGCAGAAAAAAATGACCAGGCAAAACTTCCCGACGAATTCAGCCAAACTGCTTTGAGAGATTCTGCCAATGCAAAATTGCATTTTTGTTTTCCTGATTTAAGCGGGCGGCCTGTATCCATCAATGATCCAAAATTTAAAAATAAAGTCGTGATCATTCAGTTACTGGGCTCCTGGTGTCCCAATTGCATGGATGAAACCCGCTTCATGAGCCCTTATTATCTCCGGAATAAATCCAGAGGTGTTGAAGTACTGGGGCTTGCTTATGAAAGGACCACATCGTTTGCGGATGCCAAAAGATTATTGCAGCCATTTATTAAAAGATTTAATGTTACTTATCCGATACTGGTGACCGGAGTGGCTGTGAGCGATTCCCTTCGTGCTGATAAAACCATTCCTGAAATCCGGGAGATCGTTGGATTTCCCACTACCATTTTTATAGATAAAAGAGGAATGATCCGAAAAATCCACACCGGATTTAACGGTCCCGGAACAGGCATTCATTATGACATGTACAAAAAGGAATTTGATGACCTGGTGAACAGTCTGCTGGCCGAATAATCTAATTCAGGCACGGGCAGTCCCGTTCACCTGACTAAATCCGATTCCTTCACATGAATCAGCAGGTATTCACCGGCTACCTGTCCGTATGGCTCAATGGAAGAAATCCATTTATAATCAGGTCTGTTCCATATGTTCATGTAGTCATCCACCCGTATGGCAAAATCTCCGGTGGAAGGAACAGTTCCTGCTAATTTTACCTGAGGATGTGTTTTTAGAAATTCATTCAAAAAAATCCCGCCCTGTCGAAAAGAAAGGTTGGATGCGCCAACGATCTTGTATGCAATAGTCTTGTTCCAGATGAGCTCATTCGTGTAAGGAAAATAATTTCTCCAGTAATAGAAGTCACTCAACATGAGATATGTTAATAAAAATGCGATCCCCAGTTTTTGATACCTGTTGACGATATGGGGAATGATGGAAGCGCATAGGATACAGATAAACGGATATATGAAAATCAGGTGTCTTATTCCAATCTGGTTTTTATAGAAAAAGCTGAATATGAAAAAAAAATATACAACCGGGAGGGCCAGGAATAAAATATACGATCCCTTCGGTCCCTGGTGTTTATTTTTGAATTTGATATAGATAGCCCAGCATACCAGTATTAGATAAGTGATGGGTGTTTTGAAAATAAATGTCACCAGATAATAATACCAGAACGAGCCTCCCATAGAGCTCCGGCCCAGAATTGTAATATTTCCAAGCGAGCTTTCAGCGAAACCTCCGCCCAGTTCATCATAATGTTTGCACATGTCAAGTTCTTCCATAAAGGGTTCCGGCAATGGAACGGGAACCCGGGAAGGCATATGTTTCTGTATATTTTGAAATAGTTGACTTGTAAATTGATAGCTGCCCAATAGCTTATTGCTGCCGCTGAAATAGTATCCAAGATTGATAACGAGCCACTGAATAAATAAAAAAACAGCCAGGTACCTGATTGTTCGCTTAAAGCGTGGAAACGGCGGATTCAAATAAAAGTAAATGATGCAGGCAATTGGAAATAAAATGTATAAATGAAACAAAGAAGGTTTTGTCAATTGGGCGAATGCTACTGCCAGGGAGAAATAAACAAAATATCTGTCAGATTTTTTCGTCAGCGCCTTCCATAATAAATAAAAAGGTAAGAGCAGGAACAACACTGAATATGCGTCCGTAGTTACCAGACCGGCGAGCGCAATATTATTGGGACTCAATGAAAATAGAAAGGCAGCGAACAACCCCGACGCTATGCCATACAATTGTTTTGTCCATCCGTAAACCAGCAGGATAACCAGCACGGAAACCAATAGTGTGAGGTATCGCCCGTTCCGGATATCATCTGCTCCCCAGTCATATTTTCGAGTCCCGGGGCGGAACATCTGCTCAATAACCCGCGGGATCAGGTTGATGACGATTACCGGTGTTTTACTGGCGTCAACATCCGGAACCGGCCGGTGTGGATTACCCTGGATGAGTCTTTTCGCATAATTGTAAAAAGCTCCTTCATCGACCGTAATAGATTGCGCCCGCAGGTAATAAATACCATTCAACATATACAACAAACAAATCAATCCGAGGATAGTCCGTGAATTCCTCATTAAGAAACCGGACCGGGCGTTTAGTTGTTCCATGTTAGCCGCGGGAATTTCTCCATTCCAGCAAAATCAATTTAGGGTATTTATCAGAACCGATCACCGTTATTCCACCGTGCCCGGTTTTGGTGGTTGCTAAATTATTTAGTAATATTGTAGAAACCGGGCAAGTATGATTTCTCCTTCGCAAAACCGGGCCATAGTTCATTTTGACCTGGATGCATTTTTCGTTAATGTAGAGTATCTGCGAAATGCACGCCTGCGGGGTAAGCCCATTGCGGTAGGCGGCCATAGTGACCGGGGTGTCATTGCCTCCTGTAGCTATGAAGCCAGAAAATTCGGGGTACATTCTGCGATGCCCACCCGACTTGCCAAACGATTATGCCCCGAACTGCTTATCATCCGCGGTGATATGGATAGTTATTCGCGATTTTCTAACCTGGTAACAGATATTATCCGAACTGAAGTACCTGTATTTGAAAAATCGAGTATTGACGAATTCTATATTGACATGTCGGGTATGGAAAAATTTTTCGGAACGCTGCAATTTATTCAGCAGCTGCGGAAAAAAATAATAAAGGAGAGTGGGCTAAGTATTTCACATGCGCTGGCTACCAATAAACTGATCAGTAAAGTGGCTACTAATGAGTGCAAACCCAATGGGCAATTTGAAGTGCTGCCGGGAAATGAAAGGGTATTTCTGGCACCCCTTCCCATAGAAAAACTCCCCATGGTTGGAACCCAAACTGCCACCCTTCTCCGACGGATGGGTGTGGAAACCGTTTCTACCCTGAGCCAGATTCCGGTTGAAATGATGATTAACCTGCTTGGGAAGAATGGTATCGATCTATGGAGAAAGGCAAATGGAATTGACAATACCCCGATCGTTCCTTACCATGAACAAAAAAGTATTGGAACAGAAAATACCTTTGAAACTGATACGATCAGCATTCCGTTTCTTCATAAGGAGCTGGTCAGGATGACCGAAAAAATAGCTTTTGAGCTCAGGTGTAATAATAAGCTCGCGGGTTGCATAACTGTAAAAATCCGCTACAGCGATTTTCAGACCCTGACCATGCAGTCAACAATCCCATACACTGCCAATGACCATATTTTACTGCAGAAGGCAAAAGAGATTTTCAATAAGCTATACGACCGGCGGCTGCTCGTTCGCCTGATCGGGGTTCGTTTTACGCATCTGGTAGCCGGCAATTACCAGATCAATCTATTCGAAGACAGCCAGGAAATGATCGGACTTTACCAGGCTATAGACAGTGTGAAGAAACAGTTTGGAGAAAAACTTTTATTCCGTGCCGCATGTATCTGAATTGCAAAACATATTTCAGCTTTCGATATGGAACTTTCGGTACCGAAGAACTGGTAAAACAGGCCGCCGGTCTGGGCATTTCACAACTCGCTCTAACCAATATTAATAATACCTGTGATGCCTGGGACTTTGTTGATTATTGCAGGCAGAACCAGATCAAACCGGTTGTCGGCACTGAGATTCGCAACGGCAGTGAACTTTGTTATATCCTGTTGGCGAAAAACAATGATGGACTTGAGCAGATAAACCGTTTTATTTCAGAACATCTGCAGGAAGAGAAGCCGTTTCCCCGACGACCTGATCTGACCGATATTTATTGCATATATCCGTTTGGATCAATCCCGGTAAATGAATTGCAGCTGCATGAACTGATAGGTGTTCAGACATCCGACATTAACAAATTATTCGGCCTCAGCGTACAATTCCATGCCCATAAATATGTGATCCGTCAACCTGTAAGTTTTCAAAATAACACATATTATAATCTTCATCGCCTGTTACGCGCGATAGACAAAAATATTCTTTTGAGCAAACAGAATGCCGCCGACCTGGCGGGGAAAAATGAAACGTTTCTCAAACCCGCCGAGCTATTTGAAGCATTTCAGATGTATCCCGGGATTATTGCCAATACGATGAAATTGATGGAGGACTGTTCCATTGAAATGGAATTTCATTCTGATAAAACAAAAAAAATCTTTTCAGCCTCTGCAAATGATGACAGGCAGCTGCTTCGTAAACTCGCTTTTGATGGCATCAATCTGCGGTATGGCACTCAAAATAAGGTCGCCCGCGAACGGGTGGAAAAGGAACTCGCCATCATTGACCAGATGGACTTTAATGCATACTTTCTGATCACCTGGGATATCGTCCGCTATTCACAAAGCCGCGGATTCTATTTTGTTGGTCGCGGGAGTGGCGCGAATTCAATCGTCGCGTATTGTTTGCAGATTACCGATGTGGATCCTATTGAACTCGATTTGTATTTTGAACGCTTTCTCAATCCATTTCGTTCAGCTCCTCCCGATTTTGACCTGGATTTTTCATGGAAAGACAGAGACGAGATTATAGATTATATATTTAAAAGACACGGCCGGGATCATGTATGCCTGCTTGGTTCCTACACTACTTTTCAATCAAAGGCCATTCTACGCGAGTTGGGTAAAGTATTTGGACTGCCTAAGGAAGAAATTGACCAGCTGGAATCGGGCACCCTGAAGGATGACAAGATCCAGAGACAAATAAAGTTTTATGGAGATCTGCTTCGGAATTTTCCTAACCACCTCAGCATACATGCGGGAGGCATGCTGATCAGCGATAAACCGATTTTTCAATATACCGCCACTGAACTACCTCCGAAAAATTTTTACACCTCCCAGATTGATATGTTTGTTGCGGAAAAAATCGGTTTATTTAAGCTGGATATCCTCAGCCAGCGTGGCCTGGGGCATATCCGTGATACCATCGACCTGGTTAAAAAAAATAAAAACATTTCGATCAACATCCATGAAATTGAAAAATTCAAGAGTGACCCAAAAGTGGCCGAACAGATAAGGAACGCCGATACGATCGGATGCTTTTATATTGAAAGCCCTGGCATGCGTCAGCTTCTGAAGAAACTCAAATGTGAGGACTACCTGACACTGGTTGCAGCAAGTTCCATTATTCGCCCCGGCGTAGCTCAAAGTGGAATGATGAAGCAATATATATATCGCTTCCATCATCCGGATGAATTCGAATATCTGCATCCCAGGATAAAAGATTTGCTCGGGGAGACTTATGGTGTGATGGTCTACCAGGAAGACGTAATTAAAGTGGCCCATCATTTTGGAGGGCTTGACCTGGCTGAGGCGGATGTCCTGCGCCGTGCAATGAGTGGAAAGTACCGGGGGAGAAAACAGTTCGAAGACATCAAAATAAAATTCCTGGACAATTGCCGACAGCGGAATTATCCTGAACGGGTGATTTCAGAAGTGTGGCGGCAAATTGAAAGTTTTGGTGGTTTTTCATTTAGTAAGGCACACTCTGCCAGTTTCGCGGTTGAAAGTTACCAGAGTCTTTTTCTTAAAACATATTATCCGATAGAATTCATGGTAGCTGTTATCAATAATTTCGGTGGATTTTATTCCCGGGAATTATACTTTCACGAATTAAGAAGAACCGGCGCTTCTATTCAGCCGCCCTGCATGAATAATAGTGATTACCTGACAAAGGTTTCAGGGACAACGGTATTCATGGGTTTTATTCATGTGCAGGGGTTGGAAGAAAAATCCCTGGAGTACGTGATTAAAAACCGTCAGAGGATGGGCGCATTTATTGACCTGGCTGATTTTATTGAACGGGTCTCTCCGGCAATTGAACAGTTGAATATCCTGATCCGTATTGGTGCTTTCCGGTTCTGTGGAAAGACAAAAAAAGAATTGCTATGGGAGGCCAATTTTCTGCACAGAAAAAGTGTATCCGTATCATCAAGCGGTTTTCTATTTCGCGAACAGGCCCAGCCATTTCAACTACCCGTATTGGTTCACCATCCCCTGGATGATGCCCTGGATGAAATCGAATTACTGGGATTCCCTCTTTGTAATGTTTTTGAATTATCAACAGAAGTTCCCGGAATGTTTTTTCCGGCGCGGGAGCTTGCCCAAAACCTGGGAAAACAGGTTTCTGTATTGGGCTGGCTGGTGACATCTAAGTCGGTAAATACGGTCACTAATGAGGCCATGCATTTCCATACATTTCTGGATTCTGAAGGAGACTGGCTGGATTGCATTTTCTTCCCCGCCACATCCCGGTATTATCCGGTAACCGGAAAGGGATTTTATGCGATGAAAG
Organism: uncultured Bacteroidota bacterium; assembly: GCA_963741345.1. Classification (GTDB taxonomy): domain Bacteria; phylum Bacteroidota; class Bacteroidia; order Chitinophagales; family Chitinophagaceae; genus Puia. Next base: position 936,801 of record CAVUHS010000001.1, on the reverse strand, counting down.
GAAAGGTAGTAGAAGAATTTGGCGTTTATTCTGTGGAAGTCTGTGAATGCCGTAAGATAGGGCTTCGGGACCGGAACTCTTATCAGGTGACGAACGTCGAAATTTCAATGATAAAAACCAGGCTGCCGGAACAAAAATGTTGACAATTTTAAATATTCATGCCGGCATGTTTACATACTCTTCCTGCGAAAACTGCTGCGTGTAATTCATTCAACACTTAACCCGATTCCCATTTTTGGAAAATAAATTCAGCTGTCTGACAACCATACTTTATCAAACAAACACCTACCTTCATGGAAGAAATCCTGTGCACTACCGCGAAATAATTTTTTTATGGGTTTTCACATGCACGGAAAGGGAAAATATAAATTTAAAATTATAAACGGAATTCTTTCCTGGAGAAACGATGAGATGGAGAGATATATGCCCGTTTCAGCGGAAATTCTTACCCGGGTGATTTTACTTTATGAAAAACAATTTAAACAGGGAATAAAACTTTGGGAACAAATCGAAGAACAGGAAAATCAGGGAATGAAAACATCCATTGAGGATCCTGTATTCTGCGAACTCGCGGCATGGATGAATGAACTTCGGGGAATTTTTGAAAATACAGATCCCCTTCGTGAAAAAGAAAAATGGATAGACAATCAGATAAATTTAAACTGAATCGCCCGGCTCCTTTTCCAGAATATTCATTGTGATGATGAATTCAGTCCCCTTTCCTTCCTCACTAAGCACTTCTATTTTTCCTTTGTGGTTGAGAATGATATTTTGGGTATTGGTCATACCAAGACCATTACCCTTGGTCTTCGACGTAAAATAGGGATCAAACACCTTTGCCAGTGTCTCAGTATCCATCCCCTTTCCATTATCCCGGATGACGATTACACAATGATTTTGCTGTACTCTTGTCTCAAGCTCGAGCCTGCCGTTTTCTCCTGTCATAGCTTCTATGGCATTGACGATAATATTCAAAATAGCAATTTTCATCCGTGACCGGTCTACCCTTAACCAGATTTTTTCTTTTGTATAATTCTTGACAATGCTGATCTGGCTTAACTGGGCACGGTCAATTGCTTCTTTCAGCGCTTCATCCAACAATTCGTCCACCCTGATTGTCTCATATTGAAGATCAGTAAATTTTGTTGCAGAAAGCAATTCATTGATGAGTTCATTGATGCGCCGGGAATTCCTTCCAATAATATCCAAAAAGGTTTTTTTGTCTTCAGCTCCCAGCTTATTATTTTCAAGGTGGCTGGCTGAAAGATCAATATTGGTGAGAGGATTGCGGATTTCGTGCGCGATCACTCTTGCAACGCGTCCTGTACTTGTAAACCGCTCCAGGCTGCGCAATTCCATCAGTTCCCGGTTTGCAGAAGCCAGTTCGACAACTCTTTTTTCCAGCTGGTCGTGATAGTTTTCTGCCTGTTTGGTGGCTTTTCTTTTAGCCTGGCTTTCGATATTAAATGTGACCAGTGAATAAATAATAAGCAGGCCGGAAACAAGTCCGGCACCAATGATTATCCAGAACACAACCTTACTATAATAAGTCACTTTCTCCGTCCTGAGTAAAAGCATATTCTTCTCATCTGTCGTAATCGATTCGGACACTTTACCAATTGAATCAATGAGTATCTTGTTCTTTTCTTCCCTGCTCAGGATAGAATCATTGACCTGAAAAAAGCTTCTACTAAAAATTTCGAGTTCCTCATCCAGAAGCTGGTATTTTTTTCCAATCATCACGTGCATGGATTCAAGCCGCTGTTTCTCCGTCTGGTTTACATTCTCCGATTCGGACAACACGTCATAAACCGAATCAATGAGTGCCCGGCTTTCCCGGTAAGCATTCAGGTATGCTTTCTCTTTACTGAGCAGGTATTCCTGCCAGTTGATTTCTGCATCTTTTAAATTGGAATTCAGCGCACCCAGTTCAGCGATCACTTCGCGGGTGTGATCGAGACTTTTATTTTGTTCGCGTAAAGAAATAAAGGAGGAAAGAGAAAGAAAATAGCAAAGCAGAAGGAGTAGGAATACTGCCAGGTAACCGCTTCTGATCTTTTTTGGAAAATCAAACTTCATAAAGAATACTGGCAAATAATAAACGGCATATTTATTTACAATATGAAATAACCGTTATTCCTGCAAGTCTGAAATTACAAAGAATTATGCCAAATTGGAAGCCTCCTTTCGTGTACTCCTTACTCAAACAAGCAGCATGGCATCACCATAACTAAAAAACCTGTACTTGTCTTTGATGGCTCTTTTATAGGCCTCCATTGTCAGATCATATCCGGCAAAGGCACATACCATGATCAGGAGGCTTGTTTTAGGAAGATGAAAATTTGTAATCAGGGCATCTGCAATATTGAATTGGTACGGCGGATGAATAAAAGTATTCGTCCAGCCTTCAGATGGTTTCAATAATTTTTCAGCAGTAAAAGATGATTCCAGTGCGCGCATCGTCGTAGTTCCCACAGAACAAATACGATGTCCGCCGAGTCGGGCCTTATTCACAATTTTGCAGGCTTCATCATCGACGCGGTAATATTCGGCATCCATTTTATGTTTACTCAGATCTTCAACTTCAATCGGACGAAAAGTACCCAGACCTGTGTGAAGGGTTGCTTCCGCAAACCGAATCCCTTTTATTTCAAGTCTTTTAATCAGTTCCTTACTGAAATGCAATCCGGCAGTAGGAGCGGCAACAGCACCTTCGTGTTTGGCATAAACTGTCTGATATCTTTCCTTATCTTCTTCGTCCGGTTTACGTTTGATATATTTTGGAAGTGGTGTTTCCCCAAGAATTTCCAATACCTGGCGAAATTCATCGTCGGTGCCATCCCATAAGAAACGGATGGTACGCCCCCGGCTCGTAGTATTATCGATAACTTCTGCCACCAGTTCGTCATTATCTCCGAAATAAAGCTTGTTGCCGACCCTGATTTTCCTGGCCGGGTCCACGATAACATCCCAGAGTCTGTTCGGCTTGTTCAGCTCCCTTAGTAAAAACACTTCAATCTTGGCCCCTGTTTTTTCCTTCCGGCCATACATCCTGGCGGGAAAAACTTTCGTATTATTTACAACAAAAACATCTTTGTCATCGAAATAATCCATTACATCCCTGAAATGTTTGTTTTCAATTTGTCCGGTTTTCCGGTGAACAACCATCATGCGGCTGTCTTCTCTTCTTTTGGCAGGATGCTGGGCGATCAGATTGAGGGGCAGGTCGAATTTGAACTGGGAAAGCTTCATTCAGTATCTAATTTTTAGAGTTCCCGGTACATGAGTCGAACGAAGCGAGAATAACTGGTCAGTCAAACCAGGTCTTACGGCACCCGATTCGGTCATGTTACGGCATGATTTTACAAGCGTGCGAAGGTAGTAAAGAAATCTCAATTAGCAATAGTGAATTTAAATATTAATTCTCCGGATAAAATTTCCGGAATCATAGGGTTTTAAACAGATTATTCCCCGGAATTGCCTTAATCAGAGACCGGGTATATTCGGTTTTCGGGCTGTTATAGACCATTTCTACGGTGCCGGACTCTACGATCCGGCCCTTTTCCATCACAATTACCCGGTCGCAGAGGTATCGGATTACGGATAAATCGTGAGAAATAAATACTGCCGTAAAGCCCAGGTTTTTTTTCAGGTCGTTGATCAGGTTTAACACCTGCGCCTGTACACTCACATCCAGCGCAGAAACGGATTCATCGAAAACTACGAATCCCGGATTAAGTGCCAGGGCCCGCGCGATCACAATTCTTTGTCTTTGTCCCCCGGAAAAAGCGAAGGGGTACCTGTTAAAATATTCAGGTTTGAGATCCACTTTTCTCAACAGATCCAAAACGCGATTTTTTCTTTCGTCCCTTGTCAGTGATTCATGTACTTTGAGTGGTTCTGAAATAGCGGGACCGATCATCAATCTTGGATTCAATGAAGAATAAGGATCCTGAAAAACTATCTGGATATTTCTCCTGAAGGCAAGCAGATCTGCCGGACTCATCGAAAGTAAATCGATCCCTCCATAAGAAATGTTACCGTGAATGGGTTTACTCAAGCCCAAAATCACACGGCCCACCGTTGTTTTACCAGATCCGGATTCTCCAACCAGGCCCAGTGTTTCGCCACGGTATACATCAAAACTTATATCCCGGATCGCGTTAACCCAATGTTTCTCCCGGCCAAGCCAGTCTTTTCCTGTAGAGTAACGAAGATCAACTTCCCGTACACGCAATAATACCTCGGGTTCGGGACCGGATATCATCATCTTTGGATAAGGACTATGGGTTGATGGACTGAATTTTTCACCAGTTTCTATCAGGTCTGCTTTTTTGCCGTCCAGAAAATCTGTTACTACCGGAAGGCGTTCTCCTTTTATGTGCAGGGCGGGCCGGCACAACAACAGTCCCCTCGTATAAGGATGTTGCGGGTTTTTAAAAATATTCGTAACGGACCCTGATTCCACCACCTTTCCACGAAGCATCACCAGAGCCCGGTCTGCCATGTCGGCCACCAGACCCAGATCGTGTGTAATGAAAATCATCCCCATGTTTTCTGAGTGGCGAAGTTCCTTGAGCAAATCCAGAATGGTTTTCTGAACCCTTACATCAAGAGCGGTCGTTGGTTCATCACATATCAACAGATCGGGCTTGCAACTGATGGCCATGGCTATCATCACCCGCTGCTTTTGTCCGCCACTTAATTGATGCGGGTATCTGTCGAAAACCCGTTCGGGGTCCGGTAACTGCACTTTCTTCAAAAGCTGTATAGCTTCCGACCTGGCCTTTCGGCGGTTTAATTTTCTATGTTGCCTCAGGGGTTCACTCAATTGATCACCGCAGGTCATCACCGGGTTTAAAGAAGTCATCGGCTCCTGGAAAATCATGGCCAACCGGTTCCCCCGAAGGAAACGGATTTTTTTTTCGGGTAAGGTCAGCAGATCTATTGCTTCCGTCCCATCGGGTGAAAATGCAATGGAACCCCGCACGATCCTGGCGGCGCTGCTTAATAAATTCATTAGTGTGAGTGCCATGACCGATTTGCCAGAGCCGGATTCGCCAACGACTGCCAGCAGCTCACCGCGATTCAGCTCCATGGAGAAATCCTGTAAAGCGGGTAAGGCGGATTCCACACCCGGAAATTCTACCGTTAAATCCTTTATTTGAATAAGTGGAAGCAAGTAAATAATTAAAACCGCAGATGTCTGACAGTTAGTCCTCCGTTTATGAGTTGTTTCAGAGAATCGATCCCGATTTTTAAATGTGTTTCCACAAAGTCACCCGTCACCCGCTGGTCACTTTCAGCTGTCTTCACCCCATCCGGGATCATGGGCTGGTCACTCACCAACAGAAGTGCACCTGTTGGAATCTTGTTGTAAAATCCAACAGAAAAAATGGTGGCTGTCTCCATATCTATTGCGTAAGCCCTGATTTTTTTCAAATATTCCTTGAACAATTCATCATGCTCCCATACTCTTCTATTCGTGGTATAGACCGTGCCTGTCCAATAGTCAACTCCGAATTCCCGGATGGTGGTGGAAATCGCCTTTTGCAGCGCAAATGCCGGAAGGGCCGGGACTTCAGGTGGAAAATAATCATTGGAAGTACCCTCTCCCCGGATTGCAGCAATCGGAAGAACCAGGTCGCCCAGTTTATTTCTTTTCTTCAGTCCGCCGCATTTTCCCAAAAATAAAACAGCCTTGGGGTGAATAGCACTGAGGAGGTCCATGATGGTTGCCGCTGTCGGGCTGCCCATCCCGAAATTAATGATACTGATATCGCCAGCGGTAGCGCACTGCATTGGTCTGCCCTCGCCGACCATTTTCACTTTGAATAAGTCTGCGAATAAATGTACATAGTGGGAAAAATTGGTGAGCAGAATATAAGAACCAAAATTTTCCAGTTCCTCCCCTGTGTAACGGGGAAGCCAGTTACTTACAATTTCTTCTTTAGTTTTCATAAATTCATCCCTGGATATAAACCAATAAGCCTTTTCGCCAAAAACAACATTCTGTAATTTAGCAAATAGTTGAGGTATGATTAAAATCTATTACCCTCATTATGCTTTTAAGATCAAAGAAGAAGAGCCCGGAAAGGAATTCATTTTTGATGAGCAAAGAAAACAATGGGTGCGGCTGACTGAAGAAGAGTGGGTACGCCAAAACTTTGCCCAATACCTGCTCCAGATAAAAAAATACCCTTCCAGTTATATAGCTGTAGAGAAAAAAATGAAACTTGGCGAGATGAACAAGCGCTTTGATATCCTGGTGTATGATAAAGCCGCCAAGCCATGGATGATGATAGAATGTAAAGCCATGCACAAACCCCTCGATAAATCTGTATTATGGCAGGCCCTGCATTATAACCTCGCTATCCCGGTAAAATATTTGGTTGTGACCAATGGTCAGCAATGCCATGCCTATAAAAAAGCGCTAATTGATTTTGAAGAAATGAATGTTTTACCTACTTACGATGAATAAACCAGATCCAGGGCATTTTGCTTTACGGGAAAATACCTAATTCAGCATAAGAGGTTCCTACCTTATTAATTGCAACCACATAAGCCGCCGTACGCATATCCGGTATCGCGGGGTTTCCCTTCCAGCAGTTCATGATTTCATGTGTAGCGGTAATCATGGTTTCTTCCAGTCCGCTGTAAACCAGGTCCGCTTCCTCCGGTCCATGCATAATAAATTCCCTCTCATCTGCCCTGACTTTTTTTCCACTGAGTTCTTCCATTTGTCCGAGGATATGGGAGTTCAGATTTTCAGTAAATCTTTTTTCAAGCCGTCCATAGCGTACATGGCTCAGATTTTTCAGCCATTCAAAATAAGAAACTGTAACGCCACCTGCATTCAGATACATATCAGGAATAACCAGCACCCCTCTCTTAATAAATATTTCATCTGCATCCGGCGTGAGCGGTCCATTTGCCGCTTCACCGATAATTTTTGCCCTGATCCGCGGAGCATTTTCCCCGTCGATCACATTTTCCAAAGCCGCAGGTATCAGGATATCACAATCCAGTTCCAGTGCATCGGTAGACTTCTCAATATTAGTTGCACCCGGAAAATTTAAAATGGAACCGGTCTTTTTCCGGTGTTGAAATACTTCTTCTTCATTGAGTCCGTCCTGATTCATTATGGCGCCTTCGTATTCTGACAGGCCAACCACTTTCGCTCCGCCTTCCCTGAAGAATTTTGCCGCGTGATATCCCACATTTCCCAGCCCTTGCACAACGACCCGTTTCCCCTCCACGCCGGTATGCATGCCTAACCTTTCCATCACATCTTTCATATTCAATACTTCCCGTACACCGTAATAAACCCCCAGGCCGGTGGCTTCCTTTCTACCACGGACACCTCCCTGAGTAACCGGCTTCCCTGTTACACAACCCAGTGCATCAATTTCACCCGGACGCATACTCATATAAGTGTCGAGAATCCAGGCCATTTCCCTCTCCCCGGTGCCATAATCCGGTGCCGGCACATCGGTACCCGGTCCAATAAAATTCTTTTTAATTAATTCCGAAGTGTAACGACGAGTGATTTTTTCCAGGTCATAGGCCGAATATTTTTTCGGATCAATGGCAATTCCACCCTTGGCTCCGCCGAATGGGACATTTACGATGGCGCATTTGAAAGTCATCAATGCTGCCAGCGCCATTACCTCGTCGAGATTTACGGTAAGTGAAAACCGGATCCCGCCCTTACAGGGAGTTTTATGATGGGAATGCTGAACACGGTATGCTTTAATCACTTCAATCTTATCACCGATTTTAACGGGGAAGTACATACGATAAACCGCGTTACATTGTTTAATTTGTTCCAGAACGCCCGGGTCCCAGGAAGTAAAGGGGGTTGCTTTGTCGAAGCTTTTTTCTACAGCTTCAAAAAATTTATACTCATTTTTGGCAGCCATACATCGTTTTTAGTTGAAGAATTATTTTTGGTTGGGATATTTACTGTTTTTTTCAAGGCGCGCCAATTTCCGGTCTAACTGGATGACGTACAAAATTAAGCCGACGAGAATAATGACCAGCACTGTAACCACCACATATATTTTCCCGTTTGAACGCATCCCTTCCGCCATCTGGGGTGTTTCTTTACGGAGGCTATCCTGTGACCGGGATATAAAAGTCAGCAAGGTTAGTGAAATGGAAAAGAATAACCGGAGAAAAGTTTTATACATCGCGCTCTTGGTTTAAGGAAAATAACTGTAAACGTATACGCAGGGAAGAAATCCAGACACCCAGCAATGCCCATCCCGGAACTGCACCGAACCAGAAAACCAACCGCATCCGGCTGTCAATATCCTTGGTATCGAGGGCGGGATTGCCCATTCCTCCCGGGTGGAGACTTTCCACCAGCCTCGGGATTATCCAGATGGTCGGGAATAACATCGCAAAAGCGAATACATTATAAACGGCACTTATGCGGGCAGACTTATCCATATCCGTCAATGAATTCCGCAACACAAAATATGCAAGGTAAATCAGCAGTGCAATGGCGGCACCCAGTTGTTTAGGATCATTGCTCCAGAAATCACCCCATGTATACCTGGCCCATACAGAACCCGTAACCAGGCCCAACAGGCCAAAAACTATTCCGGATCTTGCATATTCTACCGCATAAATATCATCAACCGGATTGTTATGTCTTAAATATTTGACAGAATAAATTACGGAGCAGATAAAAAATATCATCATTACAAACCACATCGCCACATGGAAATACAGATTTCGTATGGTTTCATTCAAAATTGGTTTGGCGGGAACAGGTCCCAAAAACCCGGCAGTGAATGTATAAAGAAGAAAAATGACACACAGTATTTTCCACCAGTTCTTACGAAGCATATGGTAATCTTAAGAAGGCAAGCAACCGGTTATTTCCGGCAGGCAAAAATAGGATAAGGCGGTCAAACCTTAAAAACAACCTTCTTTCCAGTTCCAAAGATCAACGCTTTGCACCCGGCACAACGAATTGATTAACCTATTTCCATGTTGGATATTAATCTTTCCATAAAAAAGGAAAAAGAATTACTGACAATAATATCACCATAATATCAAAGCAGGCCAGCAATAAAACTATTGACGTCAATCCGCTTTGAAAAACATCGGAAAAAGCCAGGGTGGATAGGCGCATCAGCAGCATGACTTGTGGAATAATCAGGGGAAAACCAAGGATGGCCATCAAGGCTGCGTTCTGTTGCGCCCGTGCAGCTATGGCAGCAAGAAAACTGAACACCAGACTTATACTTGCGGCACCAAAACAGGAAATACCCAGGAATAGAAAAGGATGACTGATCGGGGAACCCAGTAATAGATTAAACAACAAGAGGCTGATCATATTCATTAGCAGCATCAACGCCGCGTTAAAAATCATCCTTGCCAGCACGAAATGAACGGGACTGCACAATGAATAAAAATATAACTGTCTCCCCTTTCCTTCCTGTAGAAAAGTTTTGGCTACCGCATTCACACAAATAAACAATTGCATCATCCAGAATAGTCCGTTCCATACCATATTTTCAGGCTGGCCCATCGCCATATAAAGCACAAAAATTGTGGAAGCCACATAGAGTAATACGCCATAAAAACTGTATTGCTGACGAAATTCCAGCAATATGTCTTTTTTAATCAGTGTTAAGATGAGCCTGGAAGCTGGAAACATTTTTCTTTAAACTTATTTTAACAAATCGCCTTTCGCATAACAGAACCGGCATCTTGGCTCGTAAAGATCCTTGTTACCGATCAACAACTGTTCGGCATTTCCTGTCTTTCTATAGGAATAGTTCGCAATATTACCGCACTGCATACAAATGGCATGTAACTTGGTGATGTATTCCGCCTTTGAAAGCAATACAGGTATTTGTCCGAATGGCTTTCCAAGGTAATCCATATCCAGGCCGGCAACGATTACCCGAGTGCCCATGGCTGCCAGGGTATCACAAACATCGGGCAGGTCTTCGTCGAAGAACTGTGCTTCGTCAATGCCGACTACGTCTACAGAAGAGGTCTCTGCGAGTATGGATTTCGCATCAGGAACCGGAATTGAAAGAATGCTGTTTTCGTCGTGTGAAACGATGTTTTTGGGATGATAACGGTCATCTTTTACGGGCTTAAAAATTCCGACGCGGAGGTTTGCAATCCTGGCCCGTCGCAGTCTCCGGATAAGTTCTTCCGTTTTCCCGGAGAACATGGAACCGCAAATAACTTCAATCCATCCGCGACGGTCAAACTTAGTAGCAGGCTCTATAAACATGGACTGACAAAATTTGGATAAATATTTGCACTAATTTTATATAACGGTATCATCATTCTCTCAAACGGATAATGGAAAGATTGCGACAACTCATCAGCAAGTTAAATGAACAAAGCGAACAAAACGAAAGTGCGCTTCAAATGCTTGCTACCCTTAAACAGATCGAAGCAGAACTCACCCATTTACATACGGTAACAGTAACTGGAAGAAAAAATCCCGGTGTTTCCCTTGTTATGCCTTCCATGAATATTTCGAATCGGGTCCTGGAAGAAATTATTCCGGAGAAAGAAAAAGAATCCCGCACCCGTCAGCTTGAAACAAGCTATCAGCCAAAAGCTGCACCGGCAATTCCCAGCGGGCACCAGGCCTGGATGGGCGGCGACCCGCTGATAGAAGTACCAACCTTATCCCATCAGCCAAATAATCGGGAAATCAACGACCTGATCGGAAGCAGCAGCACGTCGATCAATGACAAGTTAAAAACAGCTGGTCCGGCCGAGCTGGGTTCGGTGTTGAAAGCTTCACCGGTAAAGGAATTGCGCAAAGCCATCGGTGTTAACGACCGTTTTGTTTTTATTAATGAACTGTTCCGTGGTGACGAAGCCATGTATGAAAGGAGCATCAAAACCATCAACAATTTCCGGATTCTGCCGGAAGCCGAATACTGGATGGAGCGGGAACTCAAGATTAAATTAGGCTGGGATGATTCACGGGATATCGTGCAGCATTTCTATCAGTTGGTGAGAAGGCGGTTTTCCTGAATATAGCGGACAATTTTGCCGGTAGTACCCCTTCGGGCATATACATAGTCGCGCGCCTGCCTGGCGTGAAATGCATACTCCTCCTCATTCTTTAGGAGGCGGTTAAACACAGATTCTGCCTCGAGGGCATTATCTATGATGATTACTCCCCCCACTTCCGCCAGTTCCATTACTTCAAAATATTTTTCTATTACCGGACCTGTCACTACTGGTTTCTGATAAACCGCTGCCTCCAGCACGTTATGGACACCGTCGTCGCCAAATCCCCCGCCCACATAACAGATATCCGCATAATAATATAACCTGGCCAGCATGCCGATGTTATCAATCAGAAGAACGTTTGGTTGTTGGTCTGCTGACAACGGCATACGGTTGACGGTTATTGATTGTTTCTCCCATACTGAGTAACGGACTGTATTCCTGAATAAGGTTTCAATGTCTTTTAAATGATCTTCTTCTATTTCGTGGGGCGCGATAATAAACCGGATTTCCGGATGTGTATTCGCAAAATGATCCAACTCTTCTTCATCTTCTTCCCAGGTGCTCCCGGCAACAATTACAGGGTTGTTACCACAAAAATCGGCGATGAAGGGAAGAGATTCAAAAGCTTCTGCTATATCTATTACCCGGTCAAAACGGGTATCGCCGCTCACGAATACCGACTGCTGAATGCCCAGTGTCTCCAGCAATTTTTTGGATTGTTCATTCTGAACAAAGAAAGCGTGAAAGCTGTCCAGCATCAGACGGTGAATGTTACCATACCATTTAAAAAATGGCTGGTCAGTCCGAAAAAGGGGTGAAACAAGAAGGGCTGGTATTTTTCTTTTGCGCAGTTCGCGCAAATAATAATACCAATAATCATATTTGATCCAAAGAACCAAGGTCGGATTTATCAGATCCAACCAACGTTTTGCGTGAACGTCGGAGTCCATAGGCAGGTAAAAAATATGATCAGCGCCTTTATAATTCTTCCGGATTTCATAGCCGGACGGGGAAAAAAAACTAATGATAATGGTGATTTCGGGGTAGATTTTCCTGAGTGACTCTAAAACCGGTCGTCCCTGTTCAAATTCTCCCAGAGAGGCACAATGCATCCATATTCTCCGCTCACCTTTAATACCGGCTTCCCGGATAGTCCTGAAAATGCCTTTCCTCCCATTTATCCAGGCATCTGCCTTTCTGTTCCAAGGGGAAATCACCTTGACACATAACTGATAGAACCAAAGAAAAACATTATATAAAAGGATAGTCAAGGAGTGGTATTGAAGATTTTGCAAGCAAATGTAATCCTTTCAATGAACCGTTCATAACTGATTGAGTCATTGCATATACGATTATTTTGGCGTAGGTTTGTGCCCTTTAATAAAGAGCATATGCGGCCAATTCAAATGGTTGATCTGAAATCCCAGTACACAAGAATAAAAGAGGAAGTGGATCATGCTATACGCAGTGTCTTAGAAACAACCGCCTTCATTAATGGAAGTGCCGTAACTGAATTTGCCCGAAGTCTTTCTTCCTACCTGGGTATTGGTCATGTGATTCCTTGCGCAAATGGCACCGATGCCTTACAAATTGCATTAATGGGCCTGGGGCTGGAACCCGGTGATGAAGTGATCACTCCGTCTTTCACCTTTATTGCAACAACGGAAGTGGTCGCATTACTCAGGCTTAAACCTGTGTTTGCAGATGTGGATGCCCAGACGTTCTGCATGGATCCGGTGTCCCTGGAAAAACAAATTACAAAGAAGACCAGGGCTATTGTTCCGGTACATTTATACGGACAATCAGCTCCGATGAAAGAAATCATGGAAATCGCTGGAAGATACGGATTGAAAGTAGTGGAAGACAATGCGCAGGCAATCGGCAGCGATTATACTTTTCCGGACGGGAAAAAATATAAAACCGGGACTATCGGCACTGTGGGCACTACTTCATTTTTCCCCTCAAAAAACCTGGGTGCATATGGGGATGGCGGTGCTTTATTTACCGGGCAGGCCGAATTGGCGGAAACATTTAAGATGATCGCAAATCATGGGCAGAAAAAAAGGTATTATCATGAAATTGTGGGCTGCAACAGCCGACTTGATTCCATACAGGCTGCGATCCTGAATGTCAAATTGCCACTGTTGGACGAATACATCAGCCGGCGCCGGGCCGCTGCGGATTATTATGACCGGGCGTTTGCAGGGCATCCGAAAATTAAAACACCCTTCCGGGCTTCCTATTCAAAGCATGTTTTCCACCAGTACACGCTGATTATTGAGGGAGCTGACCGTAACAAACTCAATGAATATCTCGCCTCCAGGAATATTCCATCCATGATTTACTATCCGGTTCCCGCACACCGGCAAAAGATGTTTTCTTCCTTTCAATCAGACTTGCAGGAACTGGAAGTTACCGACTGGCTTACCGAGCGTGTAATTTCTCTTCCCATGCATACAGAACTCGATGAGGAACAATTAGAATTTATAAGTTCCGGCGTTCTGGAATTTCTAAGTTAAACCGAATAAAAAATAAACTGAAATTTTAATATGAAAATTGCAGTAGTCGGAACAGGTTATGTTGGTCTTGTTACAGGTACCTGTTTTGCTGAAACCGGCAACGAAGTGATCTGCATTGATATTGACGATCAAAAAGTAAAAAAACTAAGTGAAGGTGAAATCACCATTTATGAACCGGGTCTGAATAAATTATTCCTGAGAAACCTGAAGGAAGAGCGACTTAAATTTTCCAACGATCTGGCTTCAGGAATAAAAGATGCGGCAATTATTTTCCTGGCACTCCCTACACCCCCCGGCGCAGATGGTTCAGCCGACCTAAGATTTGTGTTGGGTGTTGCAGAGCAGCTCGGAAAACTGATGACGGATTATAAAGTCATCATTGACAAGAGCACGGTACCGGTGGGCACGGCAGAAAAAGTTCATGAAGCTGTTGCCAGGAATTTCAAGGGAGAGTTTGATGTGGTATCCAATCCGGAATTTTTAAGAGAGGGTGTCGCTGTGGATGATTTTATGAAACCCGACCGGGTGGTAATTGGAACATCATCCGATCGTGCGCGAAAAGTAATGGAAGAGCTTTACAGTCCATTTGTCCGCCAGGGCAATCCCATTATATATATGAATGAACGGTCAGCAGAACTTACCAAGTATGCTGCGAATTCATTTCTTGCAACCAAAATCAGTTTTATGAATGAAATTGCCCAGCTCTGTGAAAGAATGGGCGCGGATGTTGACATGGTGAGGCGTGGAATAGGAAGTGATGAGCGAATTGGCAAACGTTTCCTGTTCCCGGGGATCGGATATGGTGGCAGCTGTTTCCCCAAGGATGTCCAGGCACTTGTAAAATCTTCTAACGAGGTTAAATACGAATTCAGAATCCTGAATGCCGTCATGGATGTAAATGAGAATCAGAAGATGCACCTCATTCCGAAAATTAAAAAGTATTTCGAAAACAATCTGAAAGGAAAACACTTTGCTCTTTGGGGCCTGGCCTTCAAACCAAATACGGATGATATTCGCGAGGCACCTGCTTTATATATCATTGAAGCGCTTAAAAAAGAAGGTTGCACGATTGCAGTATACGATCCGGAAGCTATGAGCAATGTCAGAGAACAAATTGGCGAAGTGGTGAAATACGGAGAAAATCAATACGACGTACTGGAAAATGCAGACGCACTTATTATTGCGACTGAATGGAATGAGTTTCGTACACCCAATTTTTTAAAGATGGTAACATCGATGAAAAATAAAGTCATTTTTGACGGGAGAAACCTTTTCGATATTAATGCCATTCGGGAATTGGGATTTTATTATGAAAGTATCGGCCGCGCTACAGCTATCCCGGTCAACAGTCATCTACATAAAAGGAACCCATGAGCAAAAAACGGGTACTCATTACAGGTGCGGCTGGATTTTTGGGCTCTCATCTTTGTGACCGGTTCATCAAAGAAGGGCTGCATGTGATCGGTATGGATAACCTGATTACAGGCGATCTGAAAAACATCCAGCATCTTTTCAAACTTGAACAATTTGAATTTTATCACCAGGATGTAAGCAACTACATTCATGTGCCCGGCCCAATCGATTACATTCTTCATTTTGCTTCTCCCGCCTCCCCGATTGATTATTTAAAGATTCCTATTCAAACTCTTAAGGTAGGGTCCCTGGGTACCCATCATTGCCTGGGCCTGGCAAAATCAAAAAATGCCCGCATACTGGTGGCCTCCACTTCGGAAATTTATGGTGATCCGCAGGTGCATCCCCAACCCGAAGAATATTGGGGAAACGTAAATCCGGTAGGACCCCGGGGTGTTTATGACGAAGCAAAAAGATTCCAGGAAGCTATCACGATGGCCTATCATCGTTTTCACAAACTCGACACCCGTATCGTTCGCATTTTTAATACTTACGGACCCCGGATGCGGCTGAATGACGGGCGCGCACTGCCGGCATTCATAGGGCAGGCCCTCAGAGGCGAAGACCTGACTGTATTCGGGGATGGCAGTCAGACGCGCTCCTTTTGTTATGTAGATGATCTGATTGAAGGCATTTATCGTTTGCTGATGAGTGATTACACAGATCCGGTCAATATTGGAAATCCATCAGAAATCACTCTCCGGGAATTTGCGGAGGAAGTAATTGCACTTACCGGTACAACCCGTAAAATAATCTATAAACCCCTGCCAGCCGATGACCCCAGACAGCGTAAACCTGATATTAGTAAGGCAAAAAAAATATTGAACTGGGAACCGGTTACAACCAGGAAAGAGGGTCTCAAAATAACATTTGAGTATTTTAAATCATTGCCTCCTGAAGAGTTGACCAAACAACCCAAAGAATTTAACACCAAATAAAGATTTTTAGTATTTGGAAATGATTTCGCAAGGCAGTCCAAAAACTATTTTCAATTTTGTAAAATTAAAATAATTCAAACTATACAGATGAACTCATATAAAAGAACGATCATGATAACAGGGGGAGCTGGGTTCATCGGCTCGCATTTAGTTCGTCTGTTTATCAATAAATATCCCGAATACCGGATCATAAACCTGGATGCATTGACCTATGCCGGAAACCTCGAAAATCTCAGGGATATCGAGGCCTTTCCGAATTATGTATTTGAAAAAGGCGATATTACTGACCAGGAAGCCATGCATGCGCTTTTTGAAAGATATGCCTTCGATGCAGTTATCCACCTTGCAGCTGAAAGCCATGTAGACCGTTCCATTGCCGACCCCCTGGCATTTGTAAGAACAAATGTGCTGGGTACCTGCACACTTCTGAATGTCTGCAGAAAACAATGGAACGAACATTTGGATAAAAAAATATTTTACCACGTTTCCACCGATGAAGTTTACGGTTCCCTTGGAAAAGAAGGGTATTTTACAGAAACGACTCCCTATGATCCTCGTTCGCCCTACTCTGCCTCCAAGGCTTCTTCTGATCATTTTGTGATGGCTTATCACCATACCTATGGTTTGCCTGTAATTATTTCTAATTGTTCGAACAATTATGGCTCCCATCATTTCCCGGAAAAACTCATTCCGCTGATGATTAACAATATTAAAAATAACCGCCCCCTGCCAGTCTATGGCAAAGGGGAAAATGTGCGGGACTGGTTATATGTGGATGATCATGCAGCGGCCATAGATATCATTTTTCACCGGGGAAGAGCCGGCGAAAAATATAATATTGGTGGGTTTAATGAATGGAAAAACCTGGATATCGTTCATTTGCTATGC
Source organism: uncultured Bacteroidota bacterium (assembly GCA_963741345.1). Classification (GTDB taxonomy): domain Bacteria; phylum Bacteroidota; class Bacteroidia; order Chitinophagales; family Chitinophagaceae; genus Puia. Next base: position 920,036 of record CAVUHS010000001.1, on the reverse strand, counting down.
AACATTATGGACAAGAAACTGGGACGACCGCCAGGTGAATCCGCCAGGTTGATCAGTTTTGTGAAAGATCGACCCGGCCACGATATGCGGTATGCCATTGATGCCACTAAATTAAGCCGCGAACTGGGATGGAAACCTTCCTTGCAGTTTGAAGAAGGATTGGAGAAAACGGTTGATTGGTACCTGGAAAACGAACAATGGATAAAACAGGTAACTTCAGGCGAATACCAGCACTATTACGAAAAACAATACCATAAATAATGCCATTCACTGCAACTTCCTTACCCGGTGTTATTATATTTGAACCCGTTGTTTACCCTGATGACCGTGGTTTTTTTTTCGAATCATACAATCAGCGTTTATTCGAAGCAAACCAAATTCAAAATGACTTTGTACAGGATAATCAATCCTTTTCTGTTTATGGAGTGATCCGCGGATTACATTACCAGCGGGAACCCCACGCACAATCTAAACTGGTGCGCGTTTTACAAGGTAAAATTCTGGATGTTGTTGTGGATCTGCGATCAGGTTCACCGGGATTTGGCAAAACCTACAGCATCGAATTGTCCTCAGAAAATAAAAAGCAGATATTCATTCCAAAAGGTTTCGCACACGGCTTTTCGGTCTTAAGTGAAACGGCAGAAATTTCATATAAATGTGATCAGTTTTATAATAAACAAAGCGAAGCAGGCATCCTCTATGATGATCCGGTATTGAATATTGACTGGGGTATACCCACTGACAAAGCATTAATTTCTGCCAAGGATATGCAACTTTCGAATTTTGATCAGACAATTATGGATTTTATCTATAAAAAGGATGTCTGACCAATCCCTATATCGGGTTGCCGTAACGGGTAGCAATGGACAATTGGGTAAGGAACTTGCCCGGATCTCAGTGCATTATCCCCATTTTGAATTTTTATTTCTATCCAGAGAAATATTCCCGCTCGATGACCCCGGAAAAATGGAAGCCTGGCTACTTGAACATCCCGTAGATTATTTCATTCATTGCGCCGCCTATACAGCCGTGGATAAAGCGGAATCTGAAAAAGAAAAAGCATTCCAGGCAAACACGACGGCTCCCGGTTTCATTGCCGGTTTTCTTTCAAAAAACAGAACAAAACTTATTCATATTTCTACTGATTATGTATTCGATGGAACCTCATCCAGGCCCCTTACAGAAGAAGCCGAAACAAATCCTGTTAATTTTTATGGATCTTCCAAGCTGGAGGGAGAAAGGCTGGTCTTAAAAAACAACCCGGCAACGATGGTAATCCGCACTTCCTGGTTGTATTCTACCGAGGGAAATAATTTTGTCAAAACTATGTTACGGCTGATGAAAGACCGGGATACTATCCAGGTAGTGGAGGACCAGAGGGGGTCTCCAACATATGCTTCGGACCTGGCTAATGCTATTATGCAAATACTTGAATCCGGCCATTTCATCCCCGGTATTTATCATTACAGTAATGAGGGAGAAACATCCTGGTTTGAATTTGCCCTGGAAATAAAAAGATTAACCGGCAGCAGCTGCATAATCTTACCGATACCGGCATCCGGATACCCGACCCCGGCAAAGCGTCCCGCATATTCCCTGTTGGATAAATCAAAAATCCGGAAAGAGTATGGCCTGACCATTCCGGATTGGCAATCCAGCCTGGCAACTTGCATCGAAAAATTAAAAAAGCAGGGAGTGTAAAATTTGCTATAAGAATTCTTTAATTATTTCGCCAATTTGGTTTGCTTCAGACTTTCCGGTTTTAAACCAATTACAGGTGTTTCACTCAAATTCCCATTGACACCATACAGTATTTCTTCGTTCAGATCCAGGACATCTTTTTGAAGACCGTAGATTTCGTGTGTAAGTTTCTTCACTTTTTTTATGCCGATAAAATAACCCAGGGAGAAAATAAAAAGACCGGCAATCATTACTTCCAGCATATTCAGCTGAATGGCTCTTAGCAAATCGATGACAGTTTCCATAAGTTGAATTTTAGATAGGATTGGATTAAATACACTCTAAAAATACCCTACTGACCTGAGACCTACAACGTAAAAATACCTGCGTTTAAAAACCGTAATAATACGGCTTTGCATTAAAAGCCCATTTCAAAAATTACAATACATTATAAACCAGATGCTTTTAATAATGCAGGCAATTAATAACGGCATTGCCCTATTTTCCTTAGTTTCAACCTCTTAAAACCTTCGGCAGTCATGAAAAAAATTCACTTTTTTGCTACCCTGGCCGTGCTTTTTATCTCTTCCTGTAATGATCAGATACCAAAAGCTGACCAGCATCCCCAAGAAGAATTTTCGGCTTTCGAAAGTCGTTTTTTAGATCAATACTGGAAACAATACCCGTCGCAATCCATTACCATCGGATATGGCAAATACTATGAGAACCTCGTCATTCCGGACAGCGCTGCGTTTGCGGGCCATGTTGCTTTTTCCAGGCAATGGCTTGATTCACTAAACACAGTGGATTTTTTAAGACTCAGTGATAATAATAAGATCAGTTATAATATTATTAAGAATCAACTTGAAAGCGATATATGGTATCAGTCCAAATTTAACCTGCAACAGTGGGATGCCTCTACCTTTAATCTCAGCAATGAATGTTACTATCTCATCCATCAGCCATTTGCATCGCTGGATGATCGTCTGAAAATTCTCTCAAAACATATTAAGAATGCCGATTTATACTACCAGGCGGCGTTTAGAACCCTGTACAGGCCAACCAAAGAAAGTGTTGGCCTCTCCATCATGCAAAACCAGGGTGGTATCCAGATTTTCGGAAAAGACCTGACAGACTCTATCAAAGCCTCGCATCTGAGCGCCGCCGAGACTGACACGCTTAATAACAATATAAACAAAACCATTCAAGCTATACACGTTTTTACAGATTCGCTGAATGGGCTGCTGAAGAACAAAAATTATGTCTTTAGAAAGTATGCGATAGGCAAGGATTTATTCAGAGAGAAATTCAAATACGATCTCGTTACTAATTTCAGCCCGGAAGAAATTTATGAAAAAGCAAACGCAGAAAAGAAAATGGTGACTTCCCGGATGATAAGGATCTCTGACAGCCTTTGGCCAAAATATCTCATGAATAAACCAAAACCTAAAGATAGCATTGCGCTGATACAGGCTGTTGTAGATGCAGTTTCACTCCAACATGCCAGACCGGAAAATTTCTTCGATTCACTCCGTAGCCAGGTATTTGCATTGAAAAGGTTTGTGATCGTCAATGACCTGTTTAATTTTGACACGACTTACCCGATCATTATTCGCTGGATGCCTGAATATGCCAGGGGATTTGCGCTTGCCAATGCTGAGTTCACTCCACCCTATCAGAAAAAAGGAGATACTTATTTTAATATCGATGATGTAACAAAATATCCGAAGGATAAACAGGAAAGTGTTTTAAGGGAGTTCAACAATTATGCATCCCAATTGCTTTCCATCCATGAAGCCGTACCCGGGCACTGTATGCAGGGTATCTATAATAACCTGAAGTCTCCCGATGTGATCCGGTCTGTATTTCAGAATGGCGCAATGATTGAAGGATGGGCGGTTTATACCGAGACCATGATGCTTGAAAACGGATGGTCTGGCAATTCACCGGAAATGCAGTTAATGCACGGCAAGCTCAAGTTACGCGAACTGGGCAACGTAATAATAGATTATGACATGCAATGTCTGGATAAATCCAAAGAATTTATAATGGATTTTCTTATTCGGGAATGTTTTCAAACCCGGGCTGAAGCCGAAGAAAAATACCATAGAGCTACTTTGTCCCAGGTTCAACTATGTTCTTATTATACGGGAGCCAGCGCTATTCTTGCACTGCGGGATGAATACAAATCAAAAATGGGAAAGCATTACAAATTGAAGGAATTTCATGAAAACTTCCTGGGATACGGAAGTTCACCTGTAAAATATATAAAGGAAAGAATGCTGCAATAAGGAATTGATTATTTTTCCGGTTTCTCCGTCCCCACCAAAATATTATTTCTCAATAAATAACTACCGTCGGCTTTCCTGCCCGTAATGGCGAGCGGAAGTGGTTCCCTGTATCCGGCTGGATCACGAATTACCAGGAACATACTGTAAATACCAGGCCGAACGACTGCGGGCAGGGCAAATGTATCTTTGATTACCGTAGATATGTTGTCAGGTGAAAATAATTTAAGGTGAATGGCGGATTTGCCGGACCACATTACTCGTTCACTAGAGTCTCTGAGTTCAAAAATCACGTCCCAATTTTCATAGGCAGGTGCGGCACCTATGTTTTTCCAGCTTAAAGAGGTAAAAAAAGGAAAACCCGCGCTTATTGTCCTGCTCATGTTTCCGCTCTCCAAAATCAAACGGTAACCTGCCGCTTTGGAGGCAGCCCGATAGGCATTTTTTGCCTCGGGGTCATTCAATGACATATCCAGATTCCCATTTCCGAAACTTTTCGCATGTGCCTCTTTCACCTGGTTTTCAAGATCTCCAAAATTGACGCCCTTGTACTTAGCATTTCCCAAGTCAGCCGGCTCACCCACCACCTGGGCGTATTTAAAGCGATTTGATATTTCGGCACCAAAATTTAGTCCTTTGTAAACAATCGTATTCCTGGTTGTAAAAGAAAAAATATAGTTGTCTGTCCAGCCCCAGTTGTCTCTTCTCCAGCCAATTTTGCCAGCATTGTTTGAACGGGTTAATGCATAATATCCTATTTCAGCCGGCACATTAAAAGCGACGGGAAGCTGTTGTGCCTCATAGGCCCCAATGAGGATGACCAGCGGGAAATCTTTAAAATAATTTACATGGGCATCGATAAGCCTCTTTAGGGAAGCTGTTGTAGCAGCTGTTCCTTCCGGGAAATCCGACCAGTTTTTCACAATAAATGAATGATGCCATTCGCCCCAGTTGCCATATTGCCGTATGTCAATATAACCGATTACCGTTTTATAGGCAACCCCATTAAAGGAAGAATTATTTATATGGTTATTGATTGCAGCGTTTAGTTTTTCAAGCGCTGTCAGGTATGCATTACTGTTCCAGTTTGGTATCCACAGCCCGGACATCGAAGATCCCCAGTCATGGGCCTTTTCGGCCTGCATCTGATTATGAAGAAAAAGCGGGTATTGCAATTTAAAACCACTAACATTTGTGCCTTGTCCACAGGAGGAGCATATAGTCATGATCCCAAAACTGAATTTCTGTCTTTTTGAAATAGCGTCTTTTATTTGCGCATCAAAGACCGTGAAATCATATTCGTTTTCTTTACCATCATAGGGTTGGAACTGCAGCCAGTTAAACCGGTAGTAGGCGTCGAGGCGCGGCGTATTGATTCCCTCTACCGGGATATTTACAGTATTCTGGCCAATCCATTGTTCCGCACCCGCACCGGGCCGGTTCAGATCTGAATCCAACGGTTGAAACTGATTGAACGAAAAAGTATTGCTCTGTGAAAGTCCGGAATTGCAGCCAACCAGCAGCCAGCAAACAGACGACAATAGTAGGTATAATAATCTCACAGAGCAGGGGCGGGGTTTAGGTCTTATGGTGTTTATAAGCATTACTAAAGTACTAATCTTAATTACAAGAAGAAAGGACTATCCGTATATAATTTCCCCCTTCAAGCGTTTTTTGTAAAAATGATATAAAGACGCTCAAAAGAAGATATTTATGGCCTTCCGGGCACAGATCTCCATGCGAAAAAACAAACCCCGGTCGCAGCTTCACTGAAACCAGGGTCCCCGTTGCCTGACCTGGATTCGAACCAAGACAAACAGAGTCAGAGTCTGTCGTACTACCGTTATACTATCAGGCAATTTCTTACAAAGAAATAATTTCCATTATTTTCGGCTGCAAAGATAGCTTAGGCAGTTGAAACATAGGCGGATATCAGAAGATTAAGGCAGGCATTTTATCAACAGGTCACTACCCTTACAGGTACCTAAAAGTCCGTTAGATCCCAGGCATTTACGTTATCAAACATATATCATTGATTTTGAATAATTTGCAATCATTAAAAAAGGATCTTTTTTAAGTTACAATGGCTCAACCCACAGTTACTAATCTATGAATAAGAAAACCAGATTTTCGGATTCAGAACTTGTGGAAGTAATTCGTGAGAAAGTGCTGCTGAATAAAAACGTGAGAAAATACGAGAAAAAAATATTTGTAAATGGCTGTTTCAGATTGTGTTAAATTGACGGCGCCGGTATTTGCGTTAATACTCAGACCATCCGGCCAAGACAGGTAAGTACCCTGCATTCCCTGATTGTTCTGGGGATATATATAATAGTCACTGTTGGTTGCAGGTTGAGGATAAACGATTGAATCCCCATAGTTTGGTGCACTATTACATTCAGGCAGGGGGTTGACCGGATAAGGTATCACCGGTGTGGTCATCGTCGTATCATGCTGGATATTATTAATACCAGTATCCTGAGCGGGATGATCGACCGATTTTTTACAGGCTATTGCACTAATGAAAGTACAAAGAAGGATCAATGATCCTTTAATCAGATTTTGTTTCATGGGTATCAGGGATCAGGTTAAATTCACTTACAATATACTCGGAAAACACTGTAATCACAAGGGTTTTAGCGTATTCTTCATGAAAATAAAACGCGAGAAAATACTCGAAAAATTATTTATAAATGGGGGGAATTTCCAATTTTGGGAAACTAGAACCGCGGGCATTGCACTTTCTCGCGCTGGCCATTGTCCTCCGGCTTTTTAAATATATAAATCAGGGAAATTTCAATTCCCCCCTGGCTCTGTGAAGCGATTTTGAATCCGGAAACGTTCACGTCATAACTCATTCCCAGGTTAAATCTTCCATAGTCTAAACCTATATATGGAATGACGGCATCACCCACGTTATTAATTCTTACCCAACTGCCGACATAAACGTTCACCGGTTTGGTTTCGTCCGCACTGGCACCTATTTCAAGCGCACCACCAAGAACCAGTTCACTGGCGGTGGCCTGCCGGTTATAAAGTGCACTGACATACCAGGTCGTTCCAGAATTTTCGGAAGGGAAATAACCGCCTCCATGAATAGTCAGGCGGGATGGCACCGTAATATCATTGCCGCCGAGAAAAGATTCCTTTGGCTGATTAATATTATACATCGCCACACCGAAGTATACTGCATTTTTACCATTTAACGATCCATTATATAAGAGGCCGGCATTCAAATCAAAAAAACTGGTCGTTACTACCTGTAAGTTCACCGGTTCTGAAGCGGAGGGTAGCCAGGAGCCATCCAGCTGGAGTCCATCCACAAAATGAAGACGCGGACCATCCAGAATCCGGTTTGCGTATACCCCCTGAAAACCGACGCCTATTGTATGTAAGCCCTCCTCGTCGACCGCTTTATGATAAGCGGTGGAAAATCCGAAATAGTTGCTATTCAGAATACCATTGGCCGTTTTGTCAGTCATGGCCAGGAATCCCAATCCAAACTGATCGCCTTCCCGCAGCTTATCCTGCAAAAGATTAAAGTCAATAGATAAGGTTGAAGTCACATAGGCTTTATTCACTGTGGGCCATTGATTCCGATAGTTACCAGCCGCGCGAAGGTCCCCATTGAACTTTCCGGTTAATGCGGGATTCAGTGTAAGTGGTGATGCAAAAAATTGCGAAAATGAAGGGTCCTGCGCGGCAACCACGTTAGTCAGCAGGAACAATAAAATGAAAAAATGAAATCGCTTTTTCATCATTCAACTCTTTTCACTCATCTTAATAATTCAACAGTACCTTTTAAAACAAAATTTTCTCCTGAAAAACAGATCATCTCTGTAACGTATACATATGTATCCGCCGGTTGGGGCAGACCATTCAGGTTACCATCCCATCCAAACTTTTTATCGTTTGGTGGAAAATCGGATCTCGAATAGAGCAACTGACCCCACCTGGAATAAACCTGGAACGACTTTACGATTTTAACCCCGCTGCCTGTGGGATAGAAATAATCATTATTCCCATCGAAATTTGGTGTAAAGGCATTGGCCATATACACACCACTTTGAAGGCATAATAATTTAATCGTAACCGAAGTAGAAGATGTACACCCGTTGGCCGTCTTAACGGTAAGCGTATAAGTAGTCGGCGCAAGCGGTGTGCTTATTGGTGTTGAACAGTCTGTGCAATTCAGATATAACGGTGGGGTCCAATCGTAGGAAACCACATCCGTGCTAACGATGGGTTCAAGTTGCACGTCCGTCCCGGCAAGTACAGGATTCGGCGTGGGTATCTTAACCAATGGCAGTATGTCTACGGTTACATTTATCGCAGCGGTATCAAAGAAGCATTTAAATTTATCTTCTCCGATAACACGATATTGTGTTGTGACTGTTGGTCGTGCAACCACACTATCCCCGGTGGTTTTATTCAAACTTGACCCCGGCGACCACAAATAGCTATTCGCTCCTTCAGCCTGCAGGAAGGCCATACCTCCGATACAAATAGTTGTATCCGGCGACGCCGGCATCGGAAATGGGCCGATGACATGTACGGAATCATATGCCTTTGCTACACAACCAACCGGTGAGGATACCTGCAATGAGGTAATAAAGTCCCCCGGTGTAGAATAGCCGAAGGTTGGATTCAACAGGTTCGAAGTATCTGCCGGAGAACCCGTTCCAAAATCCCAGTGATAACTTAGCGGATAACCCAGTGTGTCGGCTACATAGCTCACGACATTTGCGCCATAGAATATCGAACCATCACCACAAAGAGTTACGGGAGGTCCCAGTGCAGCAAATAACGTATCTATTAAAATCTGATGATCTGATTTATAGGACATCTGGCAACCGGTTGAATCCGTCAGGATAAGAGCGGGTGTGAACAAACCGGGCAATATATAGGTGTGCACAGCTATTGAATCCTGCGTTGTCATTACTGTTCCGTCGCCAAAATCCCAGGTATATGATCCCACATAACTCGCAGTGGCATGCAGGGTATCAGGCGCCGGGGCACAGGCCTGATACAGCGGTGTATAAAGTGTGGCAAATGGTCCTTTAACCGTTATCGTATCATAAGATATAACCGAGATACCATTGGCCCCATAGCCGGTTAAAGAAACGATGTAGGTTCCCGGAATATCATATTGGTATTTGGGAGTGATTTTATTGTCAGCAGTACCTTTCCCATCACCAAAATCCCAATGCAAGCCAGTTGTATTTACAGGAAACGCTGTAAAATTTACAAAAAGCGGCGGGCAACTTGAATTATTATAATAATAAGATGAATCGATAAAAGGCGCCAGGATGCTCTGAATGATCAATGGTTGGACCAGCGTGTCGGTGCAGGTTCCAGCCATCGTCGGATATGCTATCAGGGTTACTGTATCACTCCCCACGTTGGGAAATGTATGAACAACCGAATCCGGATTGGTCGATGTGGTTCCGTCCCCTGAAAATCGCCACATATATGTGACGCCCGTATTTTTAACAGATGTGTTATAAAAAGTAATGGGAAATCCAGGTGTGATAGCCGAAGGGCTCCAGGTAAAGTTGGCTTTGGCTCCATAAATAAAAACCTGGGTTATAGTTTGCTTTGCCGTGGCTTTACAACCATTCGAGTCGGTGACGGTCAATTGGGGTTTATAGGTACCCGGGAATGCATATAGATGCTGAACTGTATCTCCTGCGGTGTTTGTTATTGAATTTCCGTCTCCGAAATTCCATTGCCAGGAAACAATCGGCACACCGTTCACGGCCTGGGACGAATCTGAAAATATTACCGGCGCGTGATAGCAGAGCTGATCCTGATCGCCGAAATTAGCGACCGGTCCGATGATATGAATCGGGATATAATTACTGGTGTCATAACAACCAAAAAAATCTGACTGGATGATTACGCGGATACTGTCTTTTCCAGCCACCAGACCTGAAACTATTCCCGAGTAAGAATTTTTAAATCCCGCGGGTCCTGTCGGATTAAAGGTTCCATCATTGTACTGCCATTTATATGTTTTATAGTACGAACTACCGTTTACCGATTTTCGCTGGTAGTTTGTATCCAGTCCGTTAATTTTCACAGGAAGTGTCGAGCTGGCGCAAATGGTATCCTTGGTTGAACTCAAGACAGGTTTTTGTCTTGCCAATACAAAAACAGGGATTGGCCCGGTAGTCTGAACACAGGCGCCAAAAGTGACCTGCACAGAAGCTGTATAAATACCTCCCTTGGGATAGTGATGAATTTTTGTCGGAACATATACAGTTTCTGTTTCGTCCGGCGATCCGTCTCCAAAACTCCACACGTATTTGTCCCCGCCAGGCGGCACAACGGTGAGCGCAACATTTAACCGGTCGCTGTCACAGGTATTTACGACAGTCAGATTCGGTATGGGTGTTGTCTTAACATACCGTGTGATAGTAGAAGTATCACTTTTGCATCCCGGGCTCGAAGCGACCAGGGTCATATTATAGGAGCCTTCCGCATTGTACTGATGAGTATGATAAATATTGTTATTTATATCCGATTGACCATCCCCGTAAAACCATCTGAATTGAAATGCGCTGTCATCGAGGTTAATAAAAGTTTCCAATTGATTCGCCGTACATGGTAATGAATCTGCTGCATTAAAAATGGCATGTGGTTTTGGATAAACTATTATCGTATCGGGAGGAAACGCCCCCCCGGAACAACCATGAATTGTTGTAAAACTCAGATTGATTATATATGTCCCGGGAGTGGAAAAAACATGTACCGGGTTTGGGCTCGTTGAAGTGGTTCCATCACCAAATGTCCAGAGGTAAGTAGCGAGTGTATCTTCAGAAATAGCGGTAAATGTAGCCTGCACATCTGCACAATAAATCGCTGAAGGAATCAGAACGGTATCTGCGTGAATTGTTGCTGTGGGCAGCGCCGTATTAAAGGTTTTAGAAATGGTGGAAGAACAACCATTCGCATTAGTAATCGTCAGGGTCGGTGAGAACAAATTATTTGTCAGGTAGGTAAAAGTCGGATTTTGCAGATTGGAAGTGTCTCCCGGGTTACCGGTAAAATTCCAATGCCAGTTGGTCGCGCCCGCACTTGTATCTGAAAAATTTACCACCATGGGTGAGGAACAACTGGTTCCCTTATTCATGATAAACGGACTGATGTTCGGGGCGGATAAAATATTGATATTTTTTACAACTGAATCAGGACAACTTCCAAAGTTTTCATACATCCTCACCGTATAGTTACCAGGATTAGTATAACTGTGACCATAGGTAATCCCAATCCCACTTCCGCCGTCTCCAAATGACCAAATGGGCATCGCGGAGGGTGCCGGACTGCTCTTGTTTATAAAAACAATCGTATTCCCCGGACAATATGAACTCACCGTTGTAAAATCGGCACTATAGTTAGCCGCATTGATGTATGCCGGCTTCGTAACAGAAGACGCACATCCATATGTATTGGAGACAGTCAGGCTGATACCATATGTCCCTTTGGCGGCATACAAATGTGTAGGGCTCGCAGTCGTGCTGCTGTCACCATCGCCGAAAGTCCAGACATAACTCAGTGCACCGTCGCCGGTGGAATTATTATGAAATACAACCGGCTGTGATAAACTGCAAATAGCCGTGGAATCAACACTAAAACCAGGAATGAGCGCGGGATAAACAGTAACCATATCCGGCACTTTCCAGGTGTTTATACACCCGAAACTATTTGTGGCCGTCAGGCTAACGGTGTAAGTTCCCGGGAACTGGTATATATTGGTAGCTGCACCAGTTGTGCTTTGAGTATTACCATCTCCAAAATTCCATAAGGCACCCGTAATTGTGCCATCTCCGGGAGTCAATACACTCGTGAAGTCAACCTGCAACGGAGTACAACCTATAGTGCGGGCCGCAGATATATTGATTGCCGGCTTTTTAAAAACAGTAATGATCTTCGAAATAGAGGAAGATTTGGCGCCATCATTTACTGTAAGAGTAACTGTATAGTTCTGGCCGTTGAAATAGGTTGCCGAGACGGGGTTATTCTTAACGGTTGTTGTAATACCGTTACCATTACCAAATGTCCATGTATAAACCGAAGAAGCACTCGTTCCTGTTGAAGTGTTTACAAAGTTCACAGCCAGTGGCGAACAACCTGAAAAAACACTGGGTGCAAAATCAGCTGTCAGTTGTGCTTTTACCGGAGACAAGCCCCCCAGTAACAATATGATTACCGACAGGCAAAATATTCTTCCGCCTGAAAATTTGGTCAGGGGCATCTAACTGGTTTTAGGATAAAGGATAGTCGCCCGAATAATTACAGAACCTTAACGGTAAATGACAGCTTATATTTTAGCTGAAAACCAGGTTCCCAAAATGGGAATTTTTTAGAACGTAAATCCGGAAATATATTCTTAAAACACTTTATGCATAAGGCTTTGGCGTTTCACACGAGCGCTAAGTATAAACACTTACCAAAACCTTTTTATAAAAAAATATGTTTGGGTGAATCCATATCAAGGAGCGATTTACCGGCAAAGGTCCCTTCTTTAATAGCGGCTCGTTTTGGAATACAGACTAACCCTTGGGGGGTGATAATAATGTATAGCTGCAAATTTTTATTTAGATAAAAAGCGGAAACGTTCGGAAGCTTAGGAATATCGTTCGGAAACCAATGATCCAAAATTTTAGAGAGGGCACGTATGTTTACTGCCAGTCATCCATGCGCATGGACATTGCAAAAGGTTATCAGTTAATGGCGAATAATTTGTATCCAGTCAAATTTCGCCGGTGAATTTCATTTAAACATTATAAACCTCAAAAATTTTTTGTGTATGAACAATAGGAAACTAACGCGTATGAGAAGACAACCCTTTAAAAACCTACCACTGATAATTGCCCTGGCTACGTTTTTATTTTTCGGATGTCATAAATCAAATGTTAATGAACAGGATCTGCGTGATTTTAAACAGATCAACCTGGTGGCCAACACCGAAGAGTACCATCCCAGGACTATTGATCCAACACTTATCAATGGATTCGGACTCGCATGGTCCCCGGGCGGCATAGCCTGGGTGAATTCCGTTGGCGGACATGTCAGCGAACTCTACAGTGCGGAAGGCGATACGTTAAGGCGAGTAAATATTCCCTCCCCTACAGATACCATTGGTGGATTTCCCTGCGGTATTGTATTCAGTTCAGGAAAAGGTTTTAATCTTCCAAATGGGGGTTCAGCTTTTCTTTTTACCGGATTTGACGGCGTATTGTCAGGCTGGAATCCTGCATCCGGAAACAATGCACTTCGTCTTAGAAATCCTGTGGGTGCCAGTTATACTGGCCTGGCTATTGGGTCTAACGCAGGGCAGAATTTTATTTACGCAGCGAATTTCGGACAGAAAAAAATTGATGTATGGGATACCGCCTTCAGGAAAGTTTCAATGTCCTTCAAGGATCCAACCCTACCGGACGAGTATTCTCCATACAATATTCAGGCAGTTGGAAACTGGCTTTTTGTGATGTACGCTGAATTATCCACGAGCGGTCCAACAGCCGGTCATGGTGTGGCCGGAGCCGGAAAAGGCTTTGTAAGCGTGTTCAACACTGATGGATCTTTTGTCAGGCGATTTGCATCACAGGGCACACTAAATGTTCCCTGGGGAATAACCATGGCCGCCGGCAGTTTCCTGGAAGACCGGGATATTGCTAGTGATGGTGATAGCCATAGTTCCTCACTCGAAAAAAATAATATTGGTGACAACGGCAATCACGGAAATCGAAATCCGAAGGATCCAGTAATACTGGTCGGAAACTTTGGAGACGGGCACATTAATGTGTTTTCCCAGGATGGCATATTTCTCGGACAGTTGCATTCACACAAGCAACCAATCGTGATAGAAGGTCTCTGGGCCCTCTCCTTTCCTCCCGGTACGGCTTCGCCATCTATAGATCCAGGCAGACTTTATTTTACTGCCGGACCGGATAATGAATCTGATGGCATTTTTGGATATCTAATTAAGCAATAGAAACGTGGTCGCTTCAAGCCGTGGGCCCCTTTAGAGGGGCTCTTTTTTTTAATGGGTCACTATAAATATGATGGACCATACTTTTTTAGTGCCCGCAAAAAAACCCTCCCGATTATGGCGAGAGGGTCAGTGTTGCCCGACGAGGATTCGAACCTCGACAAACAGAATCAAAATCTGTCGTACTGCCTTTATACTATCGGGCAATTAAATGAACAGCCCGCAAAAATAGGGTTTTTTGAAAATGTTTAGAAGGAATCCGGGAATTCCACCAGATTATTTTGCTTCCACGAGATAGAAATTTTTTTTGCCTTTTTGAACGAGAATATATTTTTCATGCAGTAATAATTCAGCATTTATATAAAACTGAATATTCTCAACTTTTATTCTATTTATACTGATACCACCGTTTTGAACCATCTTCCTTGCTTCTCCCTTACTTGGCAGAATCCCTGTTTCAGCCAGAAAGCGCACCAGGTCCACACCCTTTTTCAACTCACTAAATGAATAACCTGATTTTACAATTCCTTCGAGGGCATGTAAATCTTCCTCACTCATATTTCCGATATCACCCGATTGACTGAATAATTTTTCTGTTGTCGCCAGTGCTTGTTCAAATTCAGATTTTCCATGAATGAATATGGTTACCTCTTTACCAAGGGCTCTCTGAATCGTTCTTCCTGCCGGGTTTTTTTGATGAGCATCCATCAAAATCTGAATTTCTTCCCTGCTTAGAAAAGTGAATATTTTTACCCATTTTGCCGCATCTTCATCTGTTGCGTTCAACCAAAACTGGTAAAACTGATAAGGAGAAGTTTTTGCCGGATCCAGCCATATATTTCCTTTCTCTGTTTTCCCGAATTTCCCTCCATCCGATTTGGTTAGCAATGGACAGGTAAATGCAAAGGCCTCGCCCCCCGACTTGCGCCTGATTAATTCTGTGCCGGTAGTAATGTTTCCCCATTGATCACTACCACCCATTTGCAGTTTACAATTGCGATTTTTAAATAGCCAGTAAAAGTCATAACCCTGCACCAACTGGTAGGAAAATTCTGTAAAGCTCATGCCGGTCGTGCCTTCCAGTCTTTTCTTTACACTATCCTTCGCCATCATATAATTCACCGTTATATGCTTTCCCACTTCCCTGATGAAATCCAGGAAATGGAATTCTTTAAACCAGTCAAAATTATTGACCATCTCAGCAGCATTGGGAAGGGCTTGATCAAAATCAAGATATTTTTCCAGTTGTTGCCGGATACCCTGAAGGTTGTGACTCAGCGTAGCTTCATCCAGCAGATTTCTTTCCTCACTTTTGCCGCTGGGGTCGCCCACCATGCCCGTTGCCCCCCCTATCAGTGCAAGAGGCTTATGTCCTGATCTTTGCAGGTGTACCAATAGCAGAATCGGCACCAGACTGCCAATATGCAGACTGTCTGCCGTGGGGTCAAAACCAATATATCCGGAGGTCATTTCCCGGGAAAGCTGCTCCTCGGTACCGGGCATAATATCCTGTATCATACCCCTCCATTTGAGTTCTTCGATAAGTGACATAAACTGATCCGCGGAATTTTGGTAAAAGTAAGGGATATTCGCATCCTGAAAACGTTGCAATATTCTGAATAAAAACGCGTTAGAATAAGTTTATGGTATTGACTTCAGTAGCCCGTAGAACCAGAACCTGCCGCCCCCTGCCCCTGCTGTTGTTGCTTTTGATTTGCAACCGGTCGATGGGCCAGTTTGCCAAATATTCCAATGAATTTTTGAATATCGGCGCGGGCGCACGTGGTATGGCCATGGGTAATGCCCAGGTTGCATCTGTTACTGACGGAACAGCTGGCTATTGGAACCCGGCGGCCCTGGCTGATGTCAGAACAGCTCCGCAACTGAATCTTATGCATGCTGAATATTTCGCGGGTATAGGAAAATATGATTACGCCAGCCTGGCACTTCCGCTGAAAGATAACAAACGCACGCTGGGCCTTAGTCTCCTGCGATTTGCAGTAGATGATATTCCAAATACTGTATTCCTTGTGCAGCCAGATGGTTCGATTGATTTCAGCAATATCACCACGTTTTCTTCAGCGGATTATGCATTCCTGATTTCACTTGCCCAACAGGTGGACTGGATAAAAGACCGCAAAATGAATTTTGGCCTTAATGCTAAAATAATTCATCGGCAGGCAGGTGATTTTACAACTTCCTGGGGATTTGGTTTTGACGCCGGCGTTCAGATTATCGGCGAACGCTGGAAAATCGGTTTGGTAGCCAAAGACGTGACAACCACTTTCAACGCCTGGTCGTATAATATCAGTCAGGAATGGCGGGAAGTGTTTTATGCCACTTCCAATGATATTCCTTCCAATTCCATTGAATTAACAGCGCCGCAGTTAATTCCCGGTTTCAGTTATAATTTTCCGATTAATAAAAAAATGAGCCTGCTGGCGGAAGCAGATTTTGACATTACGTTTGACGGCAAAAGAAATACGGTCATCAGTTCAAATCCTGTCAGTGTTGACCCAAAACTGGGATTGGAATTTTCGTACAGCAATGTGTTCTATGTGCGGGGAGGTTTAAACAATTTTCAACAGACCCTGGACGACCGTGACACGACAAACCAGAAAAAAATCTGGATTTACCAGCCTTCGATTGGAGCCGGTTTCAGAATTGGTGATGTCCAGATTGACTATGCTTTTACAAACCTTGCCAACCAATCCAATCCATTATACACCCATGTGTTTTCATTAAAGGTGGACCTGGTGGATATGAAGAAAAAGAACAGCAAAAAATAGTAGCTGCTGATAAACGAACTGACTATGAGAAAAATTTTAATACTGTGTATGATCCTGGTTGCGGGCCACGCATTCGCGCAGCCTTACAACAATGAATGGATTGACTACAGTAAAACCTATTATAAATTTAAGGTAACCGCAGACGGACTTTACCGTATTCCCGCTGCAGTCCTTGCGAGTGCCGGTTTATCCGGAGCAGACGCTAAGGATTTTCAGTTATTCCGAAATGGTATTGAAGTGCCGCTGTACACTTCAGTCAGCAGCGGACCCCTCACTCCCACTGATTATATTGAATTCTGGGGACAAATGAACGATGGAAAGGCTGACAAGCCACTTTACCGCAACCCGCTCTACCAGCACACGGAAAAATGGAGTCTGCAATCTGATACAGCAGTTTATTTTCTGACATTGAATCCATCCGGAAGCACTTTTCATTATAACAGCCTGCCAAATGACACGACTGGAAATATACTCCCTGTAGAACCTTATTTCATGTATACTACCGGAACTTATTTCCGGAACCAGATTAACCCGGGACAGGCAGTCGTCCTCGAGCAATACATTTATTCTTCCTCTTATGACATGGGTGAATTCTGGAGTTCTGATTTCGCTTCCCAAAGTACTCCCTTATCAGACAACCAGAATAATCTTTTTATTTACAGTAGCGGCCCTTCGGCAAAATTAAAATTTGGGGCAGCCGGATGTTCCGATACCCTGCGTAATATCCAGGTGCTGGTGAATAATATCCTTTTCAAGGACACAGCGTTGAATAGCTTTAACGATATTGTAAGTAGTGCAACGATACCATTGGCATCTTTAAATACAAGCTCAACCAATTTCCAGTTCTTTAATAATTCCCAGGCCACTACTTATTCAGACCGAATGGTGGTTTCATTCTATGAGCTGACTTACCCAAGGCAATTTAATTTCGGCGGACTTGCGGATTTTTCTTTCCAGCTTGCAGCAAATGCGGGCGGTTATTTTTTAAAAATCACCAATTTCAATGCAGGTGGTGCTAATCCGGTTCTTTATGACAAAGCAACGGGTCAAAGATTTGACGCCATAAATTCTGCCGGTATCCTGACTTTTGCCCTGCCCGGTTCTCCTGTTTCAAGAAACCTGGTGCTTGTGAGCGAGGATCCCTCCAACATTAAAACCATTACCTCACTCACAACAAAAAATTTCATTTCCTTTACAGATCCGCTGGTACAGGGAAACTACCTTATCATCAGTAACCCCCTTTTATATACAGGATCCAGCGGGAATAACCCCGTCGCTGATTATCTGAATTACCGCTCTTCCGCGGCGGGCGGATCATTCAATGCGCAATTATATGACATCAACGAACTGACCGATCAGTTTGCGTTTGGCATTCAGAAGCATCCCCTGGCAATCCGGAATTTTTTAAACTTCGCCCGGAATACTTTTTTTCAAAAACCTGAATTTGTATTCCTGATTGGAAGAGGGGTTTCATATTCCGAATACCGGACCAATCAGGCAGATCCCAATGTAGAAAGGTTAAACCTGGTACCTACCTACGGATTTCCTGCATCGGACCCGATGCTCGCTTCAGCCGATGGAACGGGATCAGTAAACACAATACCAATCGGCCGTATAGGGGCTGTAAAGGGAACCGAAGTGGAGGATTACCTGGCCAAGGTAAAAGACTATGAAAAAATTCAGCAAACAGCAGCCAATACCATCGAAGGCAGAGCCTGGCGCAAAAATTTCATTCATGTCACAGGAGCTTCAGAACCTTTTCTCGAAGCCGTACTATGCAATTACATGGCATTTTATCAGCAAATAATATCTGATACCCTGGCTGGTGCTAATGTATATCGCTTCTGCAGCTCGAGTGTTGATCAGGATAACCAAACAGCCGGTTCGCAATTTCCCCAGCTCTTCAGCGGCGGCATTGGTGTTCTTAACTATTTTGGACACTCGTCGGCTTCATCATTGGGATTTAATCTGGATGATCCAAGCATATACAATAACCAGTCGAAATATCCGGTCATGTATGTTAACGGATGTTATGCGGGTAATTACTACACTTATGATTTGGCCAGGCTCAATAATTCAAAATCACTTTCGGAAAATTATGTTTTTATAAAAAACAAAGGTTCGATTGCTTTTATAGCCAGTTCACATTTCGGAGTAGTGAATTACCTGAATGTTTACCTGAATGATTTGTATTTGTTGATGGGACACGATGACTATGGAAAAAGCATCGGCGTCATACAGGCAGATGCTGGCAAAAAAATTCTTTCTTCCCTCCCATCTGACTTTATAGCAAGATGTCAAACTGAACAAATGGGAATTCATGGCGACCCTGCTATCACAATAAGCGATGAAAAGCTGGCTGACTATGATGTTGAGGCACAGACAGTCAAAATCAGTCCGACATTTATATCCGTTTCCGACAATCATTTTGACGTCGCCGCAACTTTTTATAACCTGGGAAAGGCTGTTTCTGATTCCATTACCATACTAATAACGAGAAAATATCCGGATGGAACTTCTGCAGTTCTTCTGAAAAAAAGAATTCCGGGCATACGATTTTCAGATTCTATTCGTATCCAGGTACCCATTGTAGCCACAAGAGACAAGGGGCAGAGCTTTATTACGGTCACGGTGAATTCAGACAATGATGTGCCTGAGATTACAACAGCGAATAATACGATTACTACGCCGATATTCATTTATCAGGATGAACTGACACCTATCTATCCATACGATTACGCTATTATAAACAACCCATTTCAAAAATTATACGCTTCCACGGCTAACCCATTTGCACCTATGACGCAATATGTAATGGAAATCGATACAACGGAAGCATTCAGTTCCCCTGCGAAGATTTCCAAGAATATAAATTCTGTCGGCGGTGTATTTGAGTTTGATCCCGGTATTAAGTACCAGGACAGCACTGTATACTACTGGAGAACTTCTATTGTTCCTGCCCAGAATGGAACCTATCACTGGAATGAATTCTCCTTCATTTATATTGATTCCACAAGGAGCACAGTAGGATTTAACCAATCTCACTATTTCCAGCATTTGCAATCTGCAGGCAACGGAATGAATTTACTTACTGACAGGAAATGGACTTATGGAACCCACCTGAATAATCTTTATATTTTGCAAACTGTGTTTCCGACAGGCAGTACTCAAACCAATGACTTTTCCATTTCCGTAAATGGAACAAGGGTAATGGCAAGTGCATGCCTGGGATATTCCCTGATTTTTAACGTGTTTGATCCGGTTACATTTAAACCATGGAAGAATGTGGATGGATCAGGCAACAATCTATTTTTAAGTGGCAGCGCTTCTGCCAATTGCGCGCCAACCCGTTATTATAATTTTGAATTTTCCTACCTGGATTCCGTCAGCCGCTACAAAATGGTGAGGTTCATGGACAGTATTCCTGATGGATATTATGTTACCGTACGAAATATTATTAGTCCAAATCAGGCCGATAATGTTTACGTGGATAGCTGGAAAAAAGATACACTGGTCTGGGGGCCGAACAACTCGATATATCACAGACTGGTTGCTGCCGGATTGACTGATTTGGATAATTTTACAGTTCCCAGGGCATTTTCATTCGTTTACAAGAAAAATGACAATTCCTTTAGTCCGCAAAAAAAATGGACCGATGGAATTTATGACAGGACCATCCTTTCGGTAGATTGTCCGTCATCCAATACGACAGGTACAATCACTTCACCGATTTTTGGTCCGGCCAAACAATGGAGCCAGGTTCACTGGCGTGGAAGCAGCCTGGAAACACCATCGACTGACAGCGTCGGTGTGGATGTTTTTGGAGTGGATACAAACGGGGTACAGACTTTATTATACAGTTTGAACTCCGGCACGCAGGATTTCGATATTTCCTCGGTGAATCCGCAGGTCTATCCCTATCTGACGCTGAAACTGCAGGCAACGGACACATCCCATGCCACAGCTTACCAGCTGAAATACTGGCGAATCAATTATATCCCGGTTCCTGAAGGAGCGATTGCACCCAATATCTTCTTAACGGGTAAGGACTCGGTGGAACTAGGAGAAAAAATAGATTTCGGCATAGCGTTCAAAAATATCAGCCTGCAGAAATTTGACAGCCTGAAAATTTCATTTAAAATCATTGATAAAAATAACGTAACTCATATCATCCCCTTTCCCAAGTTTAAACCACTTGTAAGCGGCGATACCATAAAAATTGTTTACGAAATAGATACCAAAGATTATCCCGGGTTAAACACAATTAACCTGGATGTTAATCCTGCCAATGACCAGCCGGAGCAATATCATTTCAATAACTTCCTGTTTAAGAATTTCTATGTGAAAGTCGACCAGACGAATCCACTCCTGGACGTAACTTTTGACAATGTTCATATTCTCAATGAAGACATCGTCTCAGCTAAGCCACATATCCTGATCAAACTGAAAGATGAGGCAAAGTTCTTACTATTGAATGATACCTCAGTGATACGTGTCCAGCTCCGATATCCGGATGGATCGCTGCATCCATATTATTTTAATTCTGATACACTTCGCTTTACCCCCGCCACAAGTAGTGCCGATAATACTGCCAGTGTTGAATTCAGTCCGGTATTCAGCACCCAGATTAATCCCCAGGGTGATGATTATACCCTTATCGTTACCGGCAATGATAAAAGCGGCAATGCGTCCGGTACCATTCAATACCAGATTACATTCAAGATTATTACGAAAGCAATGATTTCGAATATGCTCAACTATCCGAATCCGTTTACCACTTCCACGGCCTTTGTATTTACCATTACCGGAAGTGAAGTACCCCAGAATATCAAGATCCAGATCCTTACGATTACCGGAAAAATAGTGCGGGAAATCACAAAGGACGAATTGGGACCGCTTCATGTGGGAAGAAATATCACGGAATTCAAATGGGACGGAACGGATATGTATAATCAGCGTCTGGCCAACGGCGTCTACCTTTACCATGTGGTTACCAACCTGAATGGGAAATCACTTGATAAATATAAATCCCAGTCTGACAATACGGATCAGTATTTTATCAAGGGTTATGGAAAAATGTTCCTGATGAAGTAATATACAGGACGATTCTTCTAGGTTTTGTACTTAAGAAACCGGGATTCAAAATACCGGTAACTCAGTGCGCTTAAAGTAAAAGTAATGAGGATGGATATACCTGTGGATGTCATTGAGAGAGTACTCTTTGAAAATTGAAAATGGGACGATCCCCAAATGGTCGCTTTATTTCTCAGAATTAACAATACCGGCCAATGAAAAACATATAATCCAAAGGAAATTTTACCGGTATATCTCAAGATAGGAATGCTAAAAAAACTTTTAACGAGAGAATACTCCTCCAAAATCATATATAAAATACACGCGTACCAAAATGCCAGGCAAGTATAACCAGCAGTAGCCATGAAAGGACTAAACAGACCGGCGCTTTTCATTACATATATTCCGGTAATGATAATAAAAAACAATATGGCAAAGAGAATATTTACAAACCGCCCTGGTATTTTCAAATTCTCCGAATACAATTGACTAAGAACGGCACCGATCAATAATGAATCAGTCCGGCAGAATGTATTGAAATAATAATTAAACTCCAGTGAACTAAATTCGTATAAGTAAGTACGCGTAATGACAATGCCTAATATGAATAAACAAATAACCATTAACCTCCTCCTGACAGGAGAAATGAAATAAATTACCCATGGCCAGAAAAAGTAAAACTGTTCTTCAATGGCCAGGGACCAAAAATGATTTAAATAAGAATCATCCGGCAGACCGTAGAAAATAAAAGACCAGTTTTCTGTAAAAATAAAAAAGCTAACCCAATGAGAACTGTAAAAAGTACTTGCCGAAGAATTTCCATCTTTAGCGTGTATGTAAACAGCAATAAAAAAAATTATCAAAACAGCATAATATAAAGGGAAAACTCTTAGAATTCTGTTTTTTATAAAATTTTCAAAATAATGCTTACTGTCAAGGGTTGCCTGAAGCCTGCCTGTTATCAGATAACCAGACAAAACAAAAAAAAGATCGACTCCTGCCCATCCAATTGAAAATAATCTAATCCCTGGAAAATAATGGTAGCAAATAACCATCAGAATCGCTAGCCCCCGTAGCCCGTCCAGCGCAGGAACATATTTAGTCGGATTTTTTTTCAACATTTATAGACGATTCAGGAACAGGTTACAGAATTTTTACAATCCTGATAAAAACAAAAATGGAAAAGATGGCCCATAATGAAACTGAGATCAATGAGAATACTAATAATTTACGATTGTCAAAATAAAATATGACCTCGTTTAATCCCTTCTGAATGGGAACTTTCATAAAAGTGATAACTGCCCGGTCTATGTTAACCGGACTACCATTAACGCTGGCTTTCCATCCTGGATAGTCATTTTGTAAAAAGACCAACGAATCCATGACTTCCGTTACGGCCTGGATTTTTATTTGGGAAGGTGAAAAAGAGATTATGCGGACACTATTCGGAAAATCCTTATGCCTAATAAAAACAAACGGTCTCCGGTTTATTGATTCAGGCCATGAACTGTTGAAATAAGCAACAGTGCTGTTAAGTCTGCTGGGATAATTACATAACTCCGGGGTGCCCGGCTGTTTACTATAATATGACCAGCAGCCGATTACATCCCGGATTTTTTCTCCATGCCCATGATTTTCAGAAACCGGCTCTAGCCTGGGAATCGGAATTCCCGGTGGAACGTCATTAAAGTAATTTTCTATAGCGGCAGCACTGAGAATTTGCACACCTGTTACGGGTAATAGCATCCAGCTGAACACTATCAGATCGATTGCAATAAAAATTATAAGGCCTGTACTTCCCTTTATCAATACAGTCAGAAAAAAATAGACGGCAATCAGCAGAAAAGAAATTACCGCATTGATAAATATTCTATCATAAAAAGTCAGTGCATCCAGTCTCATCTTAATATTCAGAAAGAAGGGCGTGTGATCCCCATTCGATACATTTAAAAAAAGAGTACTGGGAAGATTAAAAATAAACCGTGTCAAAATAATTATCACACAGATACCGGCTATAATCAACATCCCCTTTTTGAAATTCAGTACTTCTTTGTTTTCTATCAAGTCAGATAAAGAGTAAGAGCCTGCCAGTATAAATGCCAGGATGCCAAAAACCCTGAATTCCCCATTCGTCCGTATATGATCCAGCAGGGGCAGGTATGAATACAAAAGTTCCTTTACCGGACCACCCAGGCTTAATAAAAGCAAGGAAGTCCCGGCGAGTAAAAAGACCTTTTGATTATTATCTTTCTTCTTCCAAAATATAGTCAGCAAGCAGAAAAGCCCAGCCATGGAAAAATAACCGTTCCTCATTAAAGGATCGTCTTTTAACCATTCATTGTTACCAGTCGTTGAAAACGGATAAAGGAAGGACAGATAGGAGTCCATATCAAATCCGGTATCAGAATAGTTTGACTGAATCACAGGGGCTGCCCGGGTAAAATGGGGATATACTTCAAAGTAAGAATACAGAAGAGGTCCCGCCAGGACAATAAAACAACCTGTAAGAATCAAACATGATTTGAGTGATCGTAGAGACAGTTGCATTTTATTTTCACCTGTGTCAGAAAACAAAATCATTCCCAATTGAATGAGGACCAGAAAATAAAGTGTTGCCACTGGTATAGCCGGGTGACCACCTGTCGCAAGCAAAAAAAGGCAGATCAGGCAATAAAAAAGATTTTTAATATTAAAATCCTGTTGCAGAGCCAGGTATGTTTTCAGAACCAACGGAAGGAAGGCTGCGCAGGTTAGAAAATTAATGTGCTGCAGATTTCCAATAAAAAATCCACAACACATATACATTATCCCCATACAAAAAGAAACTCGTCTTGCGTGTCCCAGCCACCTTCCCAATTCATAGGCTCCGACGCCTCCTATCCATATGTAAAATAATATCTCGACAGAAAGCATGGGAACGGAATAGCCGAGCCATCCAAATAACCAGGTTATAGGATTCCAAAATGCAAAACCCGGATCCGCATATAACGGGAACCCGAAATTGATATAAGGATTCCAGACCGGGAAATATCCGTCGTGCAGGGCCGCACTGAAAAAATATTTATTTGGGAAATTGGCTGTGAGTGCATCATTTTTCAGCGCAAATAAAAAGCTGGAAAGGGGGAAATAGGCAATGAGCAAAAAAACAAGTAGCAGTAAATAAACAAAAAAGCCTTTTCGGATATTGATTGTCATTTTTAAGAAGGCTTACTTACGTTTAAATCCGTCCGGTACAATCTCTCCACATATTTTCCTATCAGATCAAATTCGATATTAACCAGAGATCCTAAGGTCAGGTCACGAATATTCGTGTTATTATAAGTGAAAGGGATGATCGCTACAGAGAAGGCCTGGTTCGTTACATCAAAACAGGTCAGGCTTATGCCGTTTACCGAAACGGATCCTTTCTCGATAATCAGGTTTTTGAAAGTTTCGGGGAACTCAAAGCGAAAAACCCAACTTCCTGCCTGGTTTCGCTGTTCTATACATATGGCGGTTGAGTCCACATGGCCCTGAACCATATGGCCGTCGAGTCGGCCATTAATCTGGAGGCATCGCTCCAGGTTTATCCTGGTTCCCGGTCTCCATTGATGAAGACAGGTTTTGGAAAGTGTTTCTTCGATGGCCGTTACCTGATAGGTGTGTTCCGTAACAGATTCCACTGTAAGGCATACCCCGTCATGTGAGAGACTCTGATCCGATTTTAATTCCGGCGAAAGGGAAGAGATAATCTGAAAGGTTCTATTGGTTCCTTTATCAGAAATGGAAGAAATTACGCCTGTCGCTTCAATGATGCCCGTGAACATGTTGTAAAAATCGTTATTTCCGCCCTTTTTATTACTTTATTTTAAAAAACTCCTTATCTTTGCAAACCGAAATTCATTTTTAAAAGGACTTTACACTATGTTGATAATTGATTCAAAGGATTGCGAAAATATTGACAAGGCTTTAAAGAAGTACAAGAAGAAATTCGAAAAAGCCAAGGTTTTGATTCAGCTGCGCAGCCGCCAGTCTTTCACGAAGCCTTCCATCAAGCGGAGGGGCGAAGTGCTGAAAGCCGTCTATAAGCAACAGCTTGCCACTGGCAAATTTGATATCTAGTCATATTTTAACCTATTATATACAAAGCCTTTCAGGTATCCCTGAAAGGCTTTTTTATTTTTCCCATTTTACTTTTTACTTTTAGGAGTACCAATGATCCATCATTGAACCATTTCAGCCAGCCCTTTATTGACTATCTAAAGTTCGAAAAAAGATATTCAGCTCATACCGTCCGGGCGTACCGGGACGACCTGGATCAGTTCTTCGCTTATCTTGAATCCATATTTGGGGAAACAACTCTTCCAGGAATTTCAACCTCTTTTATCCGCTCCTGGCTGGCCAGCTTAAAAGAACAAAAGATCACTTCAAAGTCGATTAACCGGAAAATTTCCTCGCTCAAATCCTTTTTCAAATACCAGCTTCGTACGGGCCGTCTGGAAAAATCACCTATGACAGGTATTATTAGCCCGAAATCGGGCAAACGACTACCAGTATATGTGGAGGAAAAAGACATTCAGTTACTTCTTGGGCAAATTGATTTTCCAGATACCTGGCAGGGAAAGACTGACCGCCTGCTGATAAAAATGTTCTACAATACCGGTGTTCGGCTCTCCGAACTTATGTCGCTGAAAACCAACCAGGTGGATCTTACGGCAGCCACCATCCGGGTATTAGGAAAGGGAAACAAGGAAAGGATGATCCCTTTAAGCAACTCGCTGGTGGAAGATATTCGACTTTATTTAAAAGAAAAACAGACAATTTTAAGGGGGCAGAAAGGGGAATTAGCTGAAACGCTGCTTGTAAATGGCCAGGGAAAATCAATTTATGTTAAATATGCCTATCTGGCTGTACGTAAGTGGTTATCGCTGGTAACAACAATTGATAAGAAGAGTCCACATGTTCTAAGACATAGTTTTGCCACTCACTTAATGAATCATGGGGCTGATCTGAATTCCGTTAAAGAACTGCTGGGACATTCCAGCCTGGCGGCAACCCAGTTATACACTCATAATAGTATAGAAAAACTTCGGGAAGTTCATAAAAAAACCCACCCCCGGGGCTGATTGTCCGGTGAAATATACAGGTAATATATAAGACGAAATATTTGGAAAAATTGCCTTTAGGAACTAATTTGAGTGTGTAGGCATTTGGTGAGAAATGCCTCCTTAAAAGCTCTTCTATTTATTGTTTCATTGTTAAAAAAGCGAAGCTATGAACGTAAACATTCAGACAGTGCACTTCGAAGCCGACAACAAATTAGTTGATTACGTAAGCAAAAAATTACAACGGCTGGATACGTTCCACGACAGAATTGTAAAGGTAGAAGTATACCTTAAACTGGACAACGTTGTTCACACGATTAAAGACAAGATTGCAGAAATTAAAGTACATGTTCCCCGTCAAGATTATTTTGTAAAATGTTCCTCCAAATCATTTGAAGAATCCTTCGACAAAGCAATGGGATCCCTGATCAATCTGATAAAAAGAAAAAAAGATAAACAAGCTGCATAGGCGAAAACCCCCGAAAGGGGGTTTTTTATTGGATATGTACGTGGAAAGA
Organism: uncultured Bacteroidota bacterium; assembly: GCA_963741345.1. Lineage (GTDB taxonomy): Bacteria > Bacteroidota > Bacteroidia > Chitinophagales > Chitinophagaceae > Puia. The sequence goes on along the minus strand of CAVUHS010000001.1, from coordinate 892,607 downwards.
AATAACAAACCCACACATTCCGCATAAAAAATACTTCAAAATTTTTCCATTTAACAAATTCGCTTACCTTTGCCTTCCCAAAAAAACAGGCGGATAATTACGTCAGTTTTAGTTCTTTGTAAACCGGTATGAGTATGTTATGGAAGTTATCATGCCTGAGTAGCTCAGTTGGTAGAGCAGCTGATTTGTAATCAGCAGGTCGCGGGTTCGATTCCCCTCTCAGGCTCAGCTGGCAGGACAGGCGGTTCTCAGACGTGAAAACAGTTTTTCAGGCAGGAAAACAGAACACCATCGGGCAAGTAGTCAAGTGGCCAACGACAACAGACTGTAAATCTGTTCTCTCCGGAGTTCGGTGGTTCGAATCCATCCTTGCCCACAATGCCGCCTCTGGCGGGAACGACCAAGTATGGAAGTATGAAAATATGGAAGTAGGTTGTCAGTAAAATAAGTTCTTTGAGCTGAAATTATAGTTGTGTGGATTTAAATATGAAAGTGAGCTTCACTTCCATATTTCCATACTTCCATACTTTCATACTTGTATTATGCGGAAGTAGCTCAGTTGGTAGAGCGACAGCCTTCCAAGCTGTAGGTCGCGGGTTCGAACCTCGTCTTCCGCTCTTACTTTCCGTAGCTCTGGCGAAGGAAAGTTTCAGCAATGTAGTTCTTAGCACAGGCAGGCTGCCCTCGCTAAAGCTATGGCGGCCAAAACAGGTCATGCCGTTGTAGCTCAGTGGTAGAGCACTTCCTTGGTAAGGAAGAGGTCAAGAGTTCAATTCTCTTCAACGGCTCATGGGAACAGAGTGGTTGAATGGAAAATAGAAAGCAGGTTTCAGGAAAATAGAATCAATTATTTAAAAACACAATTTAAAACTAGATACCAATGTCAAAAGAGACCTTCAAAAGGGATAAACCCCACGTTAACGTTGGAACCATTGGTCATATTGACCACGGTAAAACCACTTTGACTGCTGCCATTACAACTATTTTGTCTTCGAGAGGACTGGCAACAGCAAAAAAATACGATGAAATCGATGCAGCTCCGGAAGAAAAAGAGCGTGGTATTACCATCAATACGGCGCACGTAGAATACCAGACGGCCAATCGTCACTACGCGCACGTGGATTGCCCGGGTCATGCTGACTATGTAAAAAATATGATTACCGGTGCGGCCCAGATGGATGGCGCTATTCTCGTAGTGGCGGCTACCGACGGTCCGATGCCGCAAACAAAAGAACATATCCTGCTCGCCCGCCAGGTAGGCGTTCCGCGCATGGTTGTGTTTATGAATAAAGTGGATCTGGTAGATGATCCGGAATTATTGGAACTGGTTGAAATGGAAATCCGCGAACTCCTTACGTTCTACGGCTTCGATGGTGACAATACCCCTATTATTAAAGGCTCTGCTACCGGCGCCCTCGCCGGCGAAGCAAAATGGATTACCGCCATTGATGAATTGATGGACGCTGTAGATAGCTATATTCCATTACCTCCTCGCCCCGTTGATCAGCCTTTCCTGATGTCTGTGGAAGACGTGTTTTCGATCACAGGTCGCGGAACTGTTGCGACAGGACGTATTGAAAGGGGTCGGATTAAAGTAGGTGAAGCCATTGAAATTGTCGGATTGATGGAAGCACCGCTGGCTTCAACAGTAACCGGTGTAGAAATGTTCCGCAAACTCCTGGATGCAGGTGAAGCAGGAGATAATGCTGGTCTGCTTCTGCGTGGTATTGAAAAGAACCAGGTCCGTCGTGGAATGGTACTTTGCAAACCGGGATCCATCACCCCGCATACCGAGTTCAAATGCGAAGTATATGTATTGAGCAAGGAAGAAGGTGGACGTCACACTCCTTTCTTTAATAAATATCGTCCACAGTTTTACTTCCGCACTACGGATGTTACAGGCGAGGTTGAACTACCGACAGGTACCGAAATGGTTATGCCTGGAGATAACAGCGCATTGACTGTTAAGCTGATCCAGCCAATTGCCATGGAAAAAGGGTTAAAGTTTGCGATACGTGAAGGCGGCCGTACCGTGGGTGCCGGACAGGTTACTGAGATCCTGAAATAAGCTGAATTCAGCCCGCCCAATTGGTACGGATGGGAAAAATTCAGATTTTAATTATATTTGCAAGAACTAAAAGCTGTCTCGGTCAAGCGGGATAGCTTTTAGCTTTCTACGGGAATAGTTCAACGGTTAGAATAGAGGTCTCCAAAACCTTTGATCAGGGTTCGAATCCTTGTTCCCGTGCAAAGGAAATTTGAAAACTGGAAATTAGATAATCCGGAAACAGGGGTCTTCCCTTTCCAGGATCTGTATTTCCAGCGATTTTCAGCTTTCCGCATTTTTAAATTCTCAAATTTTACTTGTGAACAAAGTCACTAATTATTTCAGGGAGTCTTATAAAGAGCTGATGGAGAAAGTAACATGGCCTTCCTGGTCAGAATTGCAGCAGTCAACCGTGATTGTATTGGTTGCTACCCTGCTCATTACCGTAATGGTTTATGTCATGGACATATTCTCCAACGGTATTTTAAAATTCATTTATTCATTATTATCCTAATGGAAACTATAAATCAAACGGCTGCAACAGATCCGGCAGAACAGACGCCGCAGGTTCCTGTAAAGGAAACCAAGTGGTATGTACTTCGTGTTGTAAGTGGAAAGGAAAGAAAAGTAAAGGAGTATCTCGATAAAGAAATTTCCAGGGGTGGATGGAGTGAAGTGGTTAAGCAGATTTTCCTTCCCATCGAGAAAGTATACAAGGTGCAGAACGGGAAAAAAGTGATGCGCGAGCGTAACTATTATCCTGGCTATGTCATGGTTGAAGTGGTCGATGGCAAACTGGGAGATGATTTGAGGGATGCGGTAAAAAACACCCCCAGTGTTATACATTTTCTGGGAAAAGAAAATCCGATTGCACTCCGTAAAGCAGAAGTTAATAAGATGCTTGGAAAAATGGATGAGATGGCAGAAGCCGGCGGAATGAGCATGAGCGAGCCTTTCATCATTGGCGAAACAATAAAAATCATCGAAGGACCTTTTAATGACTTCAATGGAATCATTGAAGAAGTAAACGATGAAAAGAAGAAATTGAAGGTAACCGTTAAGATTTTTGGAAGATCCACACCGGTGGAACTCAACTATATGCAGGTAGAAAAAATCGCCTAGGGGTTTTATAGAATTACAGCAATAAAAAAAGACGCAGATTTCGCGTCTTTTTTTATTGTTCTGTTATTTATCGCTATCCTCAAACTGCAAAATCAATTTTAGAAAGAACTGCCGCCTGAATCCTGATTTTCCGGTCCGCCCGAATTTTCCGGATTAATGACTGGCGTTTCATTTGCTGGCAATATAGAAGCACCAAGTCCAGAGCCCGCAATACGGGATGCAATTACACGGCGTATAATTGCCTTTTTAACTGCTTTTTTGACGATTGCTTTCTTTACAGCTTTTTTGACGAGAGCTTTTTTAACTACCCTCTTACGAACCGCCTTTTTCAGGACCGCTTTTTTAACGGCTCTTTTGACGACAGCTTTTTTAACTGCTTTTTTAACTACTCTTTTACGAGCCGCCTTTTTCAGGACCGCTTTTTTAACGGCTCTCTTGACGACAGCTTTTCTAACTGCCTTTTTAACTGCTTTTTTAGCTACTTTTTTCTTTGAATTTGCCATAATTTGAAGACAATTTAAATTGATTTGAAGGCAATACAAGTTCGCACCAAAAAGTTAAACAGAAATCTTGATATAGAAAAAAATGAGATCACTTATTTTGAGTTTTGCCTATATAAGATGAACGCTCATTACCGGTTTTCATTTCGAATTCGTATATAGTTGATAGTTGAATGATGAGTTTTCCTTGGATGATGAGTTTTGCTGGTAGGCAGTTTGCAGTTAATGGTGGCCATTTAAAGTGGAAAAGTGGAGATCGCTACCACCGGGATATCTGAACTGTATATTCCGGTTTCGGACATACAAACAACGGATCTTACCCACCGGCAATAGGCTAAAAAACCATTATTTTGAAAATTTGGGAAAATAGCCCTAATTTTGCAACCCCAATCGAAAGTTCTTAGTATACCGTATGGTTTGGGAGTAGCGCTATAAGCGCTACGTTAACACCAAAAATTGTAAACATGGCAAAGCAAATTTCCGGTTATGTCAAGTTGCAGGTTAAAGGCGGTCAGGCCAACCCGGCCCCCCCGATCGGACCTGCATTAGGATCAAAGGGTATCAACATCATGGAGTTCTGTAAGCAGTTTAATGCAAGAACCCAGGATAAAATCGGGAAGGTTCTTCCGGTTTTAATTACAGTTTACTCCGACAAATCATTCGAATTTATTATTAAAACACCGCCGGCAGCAGTCCAGATCCTGGAAGCAGCCAAACTACAGAGCGGTTCTAAAGAGCCAAATCGTAACAAAGTAGGGAAGGTCAACTGGACCCAGGTGGAGGCAATTGCAAAAGACAAAATGCCTGACCTGAACTGCTTTACCGTTGAAAGTGCCATGCGGATGGTTGCCGGAACGGCACGCAGCATGGGCGTCAATGTGGAAGGCAAAGCTCCGTGGGACAATTGATTCTGAACTCTTAAAAAAATTATGATATGGCTATCTCTAAAAAAAGAAAATCTGTTGCCGCAAAGGTTGACAAAAATAAAGCCTACACGCTGAAAGATGCTTCATCGCTGGTAAAGGAAGTGAACATTACAAAATTTGATGCCTCAGTGGACCTGCATATCCGCCTTGGGGTAGATCCAAAAAAAGCCGACCAGTCTGTAAGAGGAACTGTAAGTCTGCCACATGGTACCGGTAAAACCAAACGGGTGCTGGTACTTTGTACTCCTGATAAGGAAGCCGATGCACGGGCTGCCGGAGCTGATTTTGTTGGTCTGGATGAATTTATTCAGAAAATTGAAGCTGGATGGGTGGAAGTAGACGTCGTGATCGCAACGCCTTCCGTGATGCCTAAAATTGGTAAGCTGGGGAAAGTACTGGGACCACGTAACCTGATGCCAAATCCGAAAACAGGTACTGTAACCAATGATGTTGCAGGCGCAGTAAATGAAGTGAAGGGCGGTAAAATTGCTTTTAAGGTGGACAAAGCCGGCATTATACACGCTTCCATCGGGAGAGTGAGTTTTTCCCCGGAGAAAATCACACAGAACAGCCAGGAACTCATCAATGCAGTTATTCGTGCAAAACCGGCTACTTCTAAAGGAACCTATGTAAAAAGCGTATTCATGGCAACGACTATGAGTCCGTCCATTTCAATAGATACCCGCGCTTTTGCAGCTCAATAATACATTTAAAAAAAGAGGTTATGAACAAAGATCAAAAAAACGAAGTCATTGAACTGTTGAAAGGCAAGTTCTCCCAATACAACAATTTTTATGTGACCAATACGGAATCACTTTCTGTAGAACAGGTTGGAAAACTGCGACGGATCTGTTTCAACAAAAAAGTGGAAATGAAAGTGGCTAAGAATACACTGATAAAAAAAGCACTGGAAAACCTGGATTCAAAACGTTATTCAGGGGTTTTCAATTCGCTGAATGGTGTTACCGCCCTGCTTTTTTCAGAAAATGCAAAAGAACCCGCGCTTATCATTAGCAGTTTCCGTAAGGATGGCAACTTCGAAAAGCCGGTTCTGAAAGCTGCTTTTATTGATGGAGATGTGTTTGAAGGAGATAGCCAACTGAAAACACTAACTACGCTGAAAAGCAAACATGACCTGATTGGCGAAATCATTGGATTACTGCAGTCACCTGCCAAGAATGTAATCAGTGGGTTGAATGCAGGCGCGAAACTAGCGGGACTTGTCCAGGCGCTGGAAGCGAGAGCACAGGCGTAGATCGTGGATCGATAAACGATATTCAATTAATGAAACACGAATAAACCGAAGTAGAATATTTTTTTAATAACCATCCTCCGGAGTTGGCCGTAAGGCGGACCATGAAGGGGGAAAAATCAAACAAAATGGCAGATTTAAAAGTATTCGCAGAACAGTTAGTTTCCCTGACTGTAAAAGAAGTAAATGAACTCGCAAAAATCCTGAAAGAAGAGTATGGTATCGAGCCTGCTGCTGCAGCGGTTGCTGTTGCTGGTCCGGCTGCTGGCGGTGCTGCCCCTGCTGCTGAGGAAAAAACATCTTTCAATGTTATCCTGAAAGCTGCTGGTGCAAACAAGCTGAATGTTGTTAAAATCGTGAAGGATTTGACCGGCCTCGGTCTGAAAGAAGCGAAAGATCTGGTTGACGGCGCACCAAAGCCCGTTAAGGAAGGTGTTAGCAAGGCAGATGCTGAAGGTCTGGTTGCCAAGCTGAAGGAAGCAGGTGCTGAAGTGGAAATTCAGTAAGTATTTCTGCAATAAAATTTGTGGCGAATGGTGGATGGTTTTCGTAATCATTCACCATTTCCTTTTTCATCAATGACCATTGATAGATGATATACGACAGCATACTTAAATGCCGGGGCTATACTAATCCGGATCATGGTTTTTTACCCTGATTCCGACAGTCATTGGTCATCCATTAGCAGTCGTCGAAATATTTGCCGGAATCCCAAAAATTCAGACAAAATCCTTAACTTTGCCGTCCGTTTGTATTATCAATTAAGCTATAAACATTCAGCACAATATAACATGCTAATAATCAATGCATTGGGAATTCAATGAATTTCCAGGGCATTTTTTTGTTTTCCCGCGAACTGTAGTTTGAACATTTAAAAAAGGATATATACCATATGTCTTCCACAAAGCTCACACCAAGGGTCAATTTCGGTAAAATTAAACACCTTGCTGAAACACCGGACCTGCTCGAAGTACAGATCCAGTCATTTAAAGAGTTTTTCCAACTGGAAACCACTCCGGACAAGCGTAATATTGAAGGCTTGTTCAAAGTGTTTAAAGAAAATTTCCCGATCACCGATACGCGGAACATTTTCATGCTGGAATTCCTGGATTATTTCATTGATCCGCCCCGTTATACCATTGAAGAATGTATGGAACGCGGTCTTACTTACGCTGTACCGCTGAAAGCGAAACTCCGTCTCAGTTGTAACGATGAAGAACATGTGGATTTTCAGACCATCGTACAGGATGTATTCCTGGGCAATATTCCATACATGACTCCGCGTGGAACTTTTGTTATCAATGGCGCTGAACGCGTAGTTGTTTCCCAGCTTCACCGTTCTCCCGGAGTATTCTTCGGACAGTCCATCCATCCCAACGGAACAAAAATTTATTCCGCCCGAGTGATTCCTTTTAAAGGCGCCTGGATGGAATTTGCAACTGATATCAACAACGTCATGTTTGCGTATATTGACCGGAAAAAGAAATTCCCGGTCACTACCCTTCTGCGTTCCATTGGCTATGAAACTGATAAAGATATCCTCGCACTTTTTGGCATGGCCGACGAAGTGAAAGTGGACAAAAAAACGCTTCATAAATACATTGGGAAAAAACTGGCTGCCCGCGTTTTAAGAACCTGGGTGGAAGATTTTGTAGATGAAGATACCGGTGAAGTAGTATCCATCGAGAGAAACGAAATCGTGCTGGAACGTGATACGGTGCTGGACGAAGAAGCTATCGACATGGTTATTGAAATGGATGTAAAAAGTGTATTCATCCAGAAAGAAGATGTTGGTGGCGACTACGCCATCATCTACAACACGCTCAACAAGGACACATCAAACAGTGAACTGGAAGCTGTGCAGCATATCTATCGTCAGTTGCGTGGCGCTGATGCTCCGGACGATGAAACAGCCCGTGGAATTATCGACAAATTATTCTTCAGCGATAAAAGGTATGACCTCGGGGAAGTGGGCCGCTATAAAATCAACCGTAAGCTCAATCTGAATCTGCCGTTAACGCAGAAAACTCTCACCAAGGGAGATATGATTGAAATTATTAAATATCTCGTACGCTTAACGAATGGCAAGGCCGAAATTGATGATATCGATCATCTGAGCAACCGTCGCGTACGTACCGTGGGCGAACAACTCTACGCACAATTCGGAGTGGGTCTTGCCCGTATGGCACGTACTATCCGCGAAAGAATGAATGTACGCGACAATGAAGTATTCACACCAGTGGATCTGATCAACGCAAGAACTCTTTCTTCCGTAATCAATTCTTTCTTCGGAACCTCCCAATTGTCACAGTTCCTGGATCAAACCAATCCCTTAAGTGAGATCACCCATAAGCGCCGTATTTCCGCTCTCGGACCCGGAGGTTTAAGTCGTGAAAGAGCAGGATTCGAAGTAAGGGACGTGCATTATTCACATTATGGTCGCCTCTGTACGATCGAAACTCCGGAAGGACCAAACATCGGACTTATTTCAACCCTTTGTGTTCACGCGAAGATCAATGAAATGGGTTTTATTGAAACACCTTACCGGAAAGTGAACGAAGGCCGGGTGGATATGAAAAAACTCACTTATCTGAGTGCAGAAGAAGAAGATATTGCCAAGATCGCCCAGGCTAATATCGCCCTGGATGAAAAAGGAAATTTCGTAGAAGATAAAATCGTTTCCCGCCAGACCGGAGATTTTCCGATTCTTGACAGGAATGAAGTGGAATTCATGGACGTTGCGCCGAACCAGATTGTTGGTCTGAGTGCTTCGCTCATCCCCTTCCTGGAACATGATGATGCCAACCGTGCACTCATGGGATCAAACATGCAAAGACAGGCAGTACCGTTGATTCTTCCCGAAAGACCCATCGTGGGTACCGGACTGGAAGCCAAAGCGGCCCGCGATGCCCGTATCCAGATCCATTCTGAAGGAGAAGGTGTGGTTGAATTTGTGGACGCAAATGAAATCCATGTCCGTTACGAAAGGAATGAAATACAAAAGCTCGTCAGCTTTGAAGACGACCTGAAAATATACAAGCTCACCAAGTTCATCAAAACGAACCAGGAAACCTGTATCAATCTGAAACCAGCAGTTAGAAAAGGACAGCGGGTGAAAGAAGGTGACTTCCTTACAGAAGGATACGCTGTACAGGCAGGAGAAATGGCGCTTGGAAGAAACCTGAAAGTGGCATTCATGCCCTGGAAAGGATACAACTTCGAAGATGCCATCGTGATCAGTGAAAAAGTAGTTCGTGAAGATTTGTTCACTTCTGTACATATTTCAGAATATGAACTCGAAGTACGGGATACCAAACTGGGAGAAGAAGAACTGACGCCGGATATCCCCAATGTATCTGAAGAAGCTACAAAGGATCTCGACGAAAATGGTATAATCCGTGTGGGTGCACAGATCAAGGAAGGCGACATACTGATCGGAAAAATTACACCAAAGGGTGAAAGCGATCCGACTCCCGAAGAAAAACTGCTCCGTGCGATCTTCGGAGATAAGGCCGGCGATGCAAAAGATGCTTCCCTGAAAGCACCGAGTGGTACCGAAGGCGTAGTGATCAGCAAGAAATTATTCCAGCGTGCCAAGAAAGATAAAAACGCAAAGGTTCGTGAGAAGGCAGTTCTGGATAAGATTGAAAAAGTACATGAGAAGAATGAAACAGATCTGCTTGAAGTACTGATATCCAAATTGCAGGTACTGTTGAAGGACCATACATCGACCGGTGTAAACAATAATTTCGGCGAAGTGCAGATTGGTAAGGGAGCAAAATTTACTCAAAAAAACCTGAGTGGCATCGACTACCTGAATGTAAATCCGCTTGGCTGGACGGGAGATCCGAAGTCAGACGAATTAGTGAACGTTCTCCTGCATAACTATAATATCAAGTACAACGAAGAGTTGGGAAGATATAAAAGAGAAAAATTCAATATTTCTATCGGTGATGAACTACCGGCAGGGGTGTTGAAACTGGCAAAGGTTTACCTGGCTGTGAAACGTAAATTGAAAGTGGGCGATAAGATGGCGGGTCGACATGGTAATAAAGGTATCGTCGCTAAAATTGTACGTGCGGAAGACATGCCTTTCCTGGAAGACGGTACGCCTGTTGACATCGTACTGAATCCGTTGGGTGTACCTTCCCGTATGAATCTTGGTCAGATCTATGAAACCGTTCTGGGATGGGCTGGTGAAAAACTCGGATTGAAATTCGCTACGCCAATTTTTGACGGAGCAACCGTTGAAGAAATTGCAGAGCATATTGATCGTGCCGGCCTGCCAACATTTGGTCACACTTATCTGTATGACGGTGAAACCGGCGATCGTTTTGACCAGAAAGCTACCGTCGGCATTATCTATATCATCAAACTTCATCATATGGTGGATGATAAAATGCATGCCCGCAGTATCGGACCTTACAGCCTGATAACTCAGCAACCACTTGGTGGTAAGGCACAGTTCGGTGGCCAGCGTTTTGGGGAAATGGAAGTTTGGGCACTCGAAGCCTATGGAGCTTCTAATATCCTCCAGGAATTGCTAACCCTCAAGTCCGATGATATCATCGGCCGCGCAAAAACTTATGAAGCCATCGTGAAGGGGGACAGCATACCGAGAGCAGGTATACCTGAATCATTCAATGTGTTGGTGCATGAACTTCGCGGTCTTGGACTTGATCTGCGTTTCGACTAAAGTCAAAACGGCGCCTAAAGCATAAATCCAGACGCCTTCATAATATAAACCCTCCCGGGATTTCCGGGAGGGTTTTTTATAATTATTACTCCCTAATTATTTGAAGAAAAAACCGGTTTATCGGCGTAAAGGTCAGCAAAAGCCGAGTAAGGACCGAACGGGCAGATCCGTCTCAGGGACTTGGCGTTAACCCCTTCGGTTTGATTACATTTTCCCTCTAATAAAATATGCCAGCCCTCTTCCTGCTGCCTCATAAGCTTCTGTCAGACGTTCACCTGTGTCAAATTCAGAACCCCAGTAACCTCTGCCATTTGCTTTAACAAGGCTCAGTTTGGCGATAATATGAGATTTATTGGCTGTTTCAACGATCATTGCCAGCCCGTCTATCTGAGCTGGTTCCTGATGTACCATGATATTGAATCCGGGTTCGGTCATGGTGGTTTTAAAAATCAGTGTATATTTTGCACTAGCAGCCATCTGGAGTGAGCTGTATTGCTCAAACATTTTGGTAAAAGCCGGCTGATATTTTGCTTCGCGGTCATCCTTCCAGGCCTTCGCCCATTCATCGCCTTTTCCCGGGGTTTTTTTATTGTAATCGGCTGTTTTTTTAGAAACATATTCCGTTTCAGTCACGGCCTTTCTGCCCTTACCAACCGTCATGCTGTCATACGTAAATGCAAAGTCAATTGATTTTTCTGACTTCAATACAGATAAATCTCCCTCGAGCAATTCCACTTTCTGCCCTAATCCCCGTGTTGATATGAATAACACGAAAGCTATCAGGGAAAACTGTTTCAGATGTTTCATATTTTCTTTTTTAAGGTTTAAGAATATAAAAATAAAGAAATGAAACTATAAAAACTTCAAGACGGAAAATCAGGTAAATGCTGTGAATTGAGTCATTCACCGTATGGCCTGGCAAAATAGACTTTGGGATCTGACCCGCAAGTTGTGAGCCTCCGAATATTTCCGGCTTCAGGCTTTATACCTTTAATAGTATTTTTCTAAAAGTGTCGTAATCCGGTTGCATTTTAATGGAAACTTTCTTCTTACTGAACAGGTCCCCAACAGCCGCTGGTATGTTTACCGGCCGGCCTGCGAATTTTTCTACCGTATCTGGAAATTTAACAGGGTGCGCCGTTTCCAGAAATATACCTTCCCGTCCGGGATGCCGTTCCAGCCAGCGATGTAGTGCAAGCCAGCCAACGGCGCCATGGGGATCTGCCATATATCCATAATCACTGTAAATGGCTTTAATAGCAGCACCCGTTTCTTCATCGGAAATACTTTCACTACTCATCATTTTTTTTAAGGATTCGAATTCTGAATTGAATAAAGCCAGTATTCGCACAAAATTGCTGGGATCGCCCACATCCATTGCATTGGAATAGCTGGATTTGGCTTTTACAGCCCTGTAAATGCCCGTTCTTAAATATTCGGGTACAACAGCATTCACATTACAGGCGGCTATAAAATGACTCACAGGAAGTCCTGAATGATAGGCCAGCAAGCCAGCACAGATATTACCAAAATTTCCGCTGGGCACAGAAAAAACTGGCGGATTCGATTTGTCTTTCCATTGCTTCCACGCCAGGAAATAGTAAATCTGTTGGGGTAACCATCTGGCCACATTAATTGAATTAGCAGAAGTCAAAAAAACTTTCTCCCCCAGTTCCCGGTCTGAAAAAGCTTGTTTTACAAGGGCCTGGCAGTCATCAAAGCTTCCGTTCACTTCCAGGGCAGATATATTATGGCCCGGGGTAGTCAGCTGCAGTTCCTGCACTTCACTCACTTTTTCTGAAGGATAGAGAATAACTACTTTAACACCCTCTACACCCAGGAATCCACTGGCTACAGCCCCGCCAGTATCACCCGAAGTGGCAACCAGTACGGTAACCGGCCTTTTCTCATCCTTCATAAAATATCCGAGACAGCGGCTCATAAACCGGGCTCCAACATCCTTGAAAGCCATGGTAGGGCCATGAAATAATTCAAGTGTAAATATATTTTTGGCAATCGGGACCAGCGGGATATCAAATGAAATGGTTTCCGCCGTAATTCGCCTGAGGATGCTTTCCGGAATGGAATTGCCAACATATTCGCGCATAACTGTATAGGCGATTTCTTCGTTTGAAAATTTTTCGATATCCATTATCCAGGATTCCGGAAAATGCGCAATGCGCTCCGGAAAAAACAGGCCTTTACCGGATCCAAGTCCCTGGATAGTTGCTGTCCTGAAATCTACCTTTTCCGAGTTATTGTTGAGGTTGTAAAATAACATTGATCTTAATATTTTCTATTGTGTCAGACACCATGCTCAGACAATGCATCTGACTCCCTGGTAATTAACAGTAGTTACGTAGATATGATAGCTGACACCTATCCTGTCATAAATTGATTTCATGACGTCGGCAACAGCTTCTGCCGTCGCTGCATCCTTACTTAGCATAAAAATGGAGGGACCCGATCCGGATATGCCTCCACCGATGGCACCTGCTGCCTTGCACTCCGATTTCAAAATGTCAAATCCCGGAATCAGTATGGATCGGACAGGTTCAATAATTACATCTTCCAGCGAACGTGCCAATAAGTTCATAATCATTTTTCATTAAACCGGCTACCAGGCCGGCGATGTTCCCCCACTGCTTGATTGCATCTTTTAATAGCACTTCCTTTCTTAATATTTCTCTCGCATCAGAAGTTCTGACCTCAATTTGCGGATGCAAAACCGATACAAACAATGGTGGTGACGAAATGGGAATGATATCAAGGGGAAAGATAGAGCGGATCAGGGTTACTCCACCATATATGCAGGGGGCAATATTGTCGGCATGTTTAACACCCGAGGCCACTTTTTCGCCAAACATGGCAAATCGCACCAGCTCTTCATTTGAAAAAATATTTCCAAGTAATTCATTAGCAGCTACCACAGCGCCAGCGGCGCTGGCAGCGCTTGAACCAATTCCGCTGCCTGGTTTGATCTGCTTTGTAATATGAACCTCAAAACCAACTTCCTGATTCAAAACAGCGAGCATTTCAAGCAAAGGTGCCCCCGCAGTATTCTGTGCCGGATCTGAGGGCAGGGGAAATCCGTCAGTAGTCTGTATGATCACCTGTCTTTTGTCAAGCAGACGTACCCGCATGATATCATACGGTTCCGCCAGGCAAAGTCCGAGCACATCGAAACCACAAACCAGGTTTGCAACAGTAGCGGGCGCATGAACAGTAATTTCCTTCATAGATGCAAGTTAAGTGTTCGCCGCCCGGATGATATCGGCAAAGACACCCGAGGCAGTTACTTCAGCGCCCGCGCCAGCTCCCTTGATGACCAGTGGCTGTTCAGGATATCGGTCTGTATAAAAAAGCACAATATTATCCTTGCCGTACAAGTGGTAAAAATCATGAGCAGTTCCAATATGCTGCAACCCCACAGAGGCCTTGCCGTTTTCATAGGTCGCAACAAACTTTAATTTTTTACCCTCAAGGGCTGCTCCGTCAAACAATTTTCTGAAATGACCTTCCTCTTTTTCCATTGCGTGATAAAAGTCAGCCACCGATCCTTCCATGCAGGTCGGGGGCAGGAAAATATTGTTGCTGATATCTTCCATTTCAATGGCATTTCCCGCTTCCCGGGCCAGGATCATAATTTTTCGCATGACATCCGTGCCGCTCAGATCCAGCCGGGGATCTGGTTCAGTATATCCTTCGTCCTGCGCCTGCTTCACAACGGATGCAAATTTTGATTTCCCATCATAATGATTAAATACAAAATTTAACGTACCGCTGAGCACAGCTTCTATTTTGCGGATTTTATCGCCACTGTGCAGCAGGTCATTGAGCGTCCCAATGACAGGAAGCCCTGCACCCACATTGGTTTCAAAAAAATAAGCCGCGTTGAATTCTTTGGACAGGTCTTTCAGACGCCTGTAATAACTATAGGGTGATGAGCATGCAATTTTATTACAGGCTACAACAGAAATGCTTTTTTGTAAAAGATGTTCGTATCCCAGTGCTACTTCCTTATTGGCGGTCACATCCACAAATACAGAGTTGCGCAGGTTTTTCGAATAAATGACTTTAATAAATTCCCGTAGGTGCATCGGCTCACCTTTCTCCAATTCGGCCTGCCAGTTACTTAAATCGATCCCCTCTTCCTGGACAAGCATCCGCCGGCTATTGGCAAGACCGATAACGCGCACCTGTAACCGAAGCTTGTCGAAGAGGAAATGCTTTTGTTGGGCCAGTTGCTGAATCAACCGTTTGCCCACATTACCGGTTCCTGTGATAAAGAGATTCAACTGTTTGTAAGTCGCCTCGAAAAATTCTTCATGCAATACATTCACTGCTTTTTTGACGTCTTTGGTGGAAATTACGGCCGAGATATTTCTTTCTGAAGAACCCTGTGCGATAGCGCGCACATTGATGCCATTCCTGCCAAGCACACCGAACAATTTTCCACTGATGCCAGGATGGCTCTTCATATTGTCTCCGACCAGGGCAACTATTGCCAGTTCTTCCTCCACAATCAACGGCAAAACAGTTCCTGCCTGGATTTCCTGTGTAAAGGTTTCGTCTATTGAAACTTTCGCGATGGCCGCCTGGGAGCTGTCAACTCCTACACAGATGGAATGCTCTGAAGAAGCCTGGGTGATCAGGATGACATTGATCTGTTGCCCGGATAAAGCTTCAAACAGGCGCTTTGAAAATCCGGGTATACCGATCATGCCACTACCTTCCAGGCTCAACAGGGCAATCCGGTGAATGCTCGAGATGCCACGTATACTATTGCCGGGCGTAGTGGAAACTTTTTCAATGAGCGTTCCTGGCTCTGCGGGGGCGAATGTATTTTTAATCCATACCGGGATACCTTTATTCATTACCGGCTGAAGAGTGGGCGGATAAATAACCTTTGCGCCAAAATGCGAAAGTTCCATAGCCTCCTGGTAGGAGATATCGGGAATTACTCGTGCATTACTGACCAAACGCGGATCGGCTGTCATCATACCGGAGACATCGGTCCATATTTCTATTCTTTTACAGTCCAATGCACTTCCGTATATCGCGGCCGTGTAGTCTGAGCCTCCCCTACCCAGCGTTGTCGTAATGCCGTGGACATCTGACGCAATAAAACCAGGAACGATATAAAGTGCAGCGGGTGATTGTTTAAAATAAGCGGTCATTTTTTTTCTTGTGGCCGCAAAATCCACCAGCGCATGATTGTACCGTGAATCGGTGATAATCAAGTCCCGGGAATCCTTCCATTCATTAGAAATATCCTGTGCAGCGAGGCCGGCAGATAAAATCCGCGACGACAATAATTCTCCAAAGCTCAGGACGCAATCCTTAGTCCTGGCAGACAGTTCCCGAAGCAGGAAAATCCCTTTCAAAATATCTTCCAACTGGTTGGATGTTTTTTTCACCATGCTCAGTATGCTGCTCTGACTCGTCACAGGAATCAGTTCCCGAACTGTTTCGAGATGCCTTTGTTCAATTGCCTTCAGGGAATCGGTATAATTTTCATTTCCTGCAGCAGCGGCAGTTGCGCAATGCAATAAGTTATCTGTAATACCTCCAAGTGCCGAAACCACAACTATGGTTTTATCTGTTTCTATTGACCTGCGGATGATGGCAATGCACTTACTGATGTTTGTTGCACTTGCTACAGACGACCCTCCGAATTTAAGAACCTGCATAAAAAAAATTTGAAAGAAAGAATAGTTGAGAAAAAGAAGCTGAAGTGTAAACAGCCTGAGCCCGGAAATGATATGTAATTGTACAACCCCTAAAGGGTCGTAGGGATAATAGCAATGGTGGCACCGGCAGTGCAGGTAATAACGGGAATATTGTTAATATGATTGACCGGATAATACATGACAAAAGAGAAGCAAAGCTAACGAATAATATTAATGAAAATGAAACAAATCATGATAATTTATACTATATCCAACGAATTTTCCCAAATGTTTTGATTTCCCGCTTATATATTGTTTGATTTGTTGAATGAATTTTAAATTCGCTTATGAGTAATCAAGCGACCGGGTTACAGGAGTTTAAAAATCTTGTGGGCATTAAGTTCCAATTATATAACAGCCTGTTTACATCCCTTCCTTTCCACCGGATAGAAAAAACAGGTATTTTTTTATCCCTGCTGCTCACTTATTGTGAAGAAGGATATCATAAAAAACAAAGCCCGGTCCAGATCATAGAAGAATTTTTCAGCAAGCACAATCCGGGCGGCACTGACCGCGAGAAATCAGATATATTATTTCGGTTCGTCCAATATGTGGAGAGGCAAGTTGTTTTATTTGATGCCCTGGAAGACGCGGCCTTTACCAGTGTGAATGATATGGGTGGAACCGGCACCCTTAAACATCTTTCATCTGAAATCATTCAGTATGAGAAAGAAAAAGAGCTAAAAACCAAACTGGAAGATTATGCGGTGCGGCTGGTATTAACAGCTCATCCGACCCAGTTTTATCCGGGCCCGGTACTTGGAATTATCAACGACCTTTCCCGGGCAGTTATACATAATAACGCCGCTGAAATCAATACTTTCATGCAGCAGTTGGGTAAGACACCATTCCTGAAAAAACAAAAGCCAACGCCTTTCGATGAGGCTGTCAGTCTTATTTGGTACCTGGAAAATATTTTTTATCATGCGGCGGGCAAAATATTGTCTTCCCTGAAACAGCAATTTCCGGATGCCGTAAGCGATCAGAATCCCATTATCCAGATGGGTTTCTGGCCGGGTGGAGACCGGGATGGCAATCCCTTTGTAAAATCGGATACCACAGTCAAAGTGGCTGAATCCCTGCGCACTGCTTTATTACGCTGTTATTATTTTGATGTACGTCGCCTGAAACGCCGGCTCACATTTAAAGAAGTGGACCTGATCATTGCAGTATGGGAAGATAAATTATACCAGGAGTTGTTTACACCCGATCCTGCCAAACCTTTTCATTTCGCAGATATGCTGAGAGCAATGCTCAAAATCCGGGAGATACTTATCTACCAGAATAATGGATTATTCCTGAACATGGTTGACAATTTCATCAGCAAGATGCGCATTTTCGGGCTTCATTTTGCCACACTCGACTTACGGCAGGAAAGCTCTGTACATGAAAAAGTTTTGAATATTATTAATGACCGTGAAGAGATATTTCCGAATAATTATGAATCGCTGGGCGAAAAAGAGAAAATAAAAATTCTCGCGCATCAAAAGTCCGTCTCAAAAACTCCTTTTTCCGATGAGCTGGTAGAAGACACACTTGCCAGTGTTCGGGCAGTTAAAACCATACAGGAAAAAAATGGCGAGGACGGTTGCAACAGGTATATTATCAGTCAGTGCAATACTGCCAGGAATGTGATGGAAGTATACGCACTGTTCCTGCTGGGCGGCTGGAAAAAGGACCAGATAAACCTGGATATTGTTCCTCTTTTTGAAACCGTGGATGACCTGCATCACGCGGCTGATATCATGAATACACTCTATGCAAATCCTGATTACCGCGCTCACCTGAAAAGAAGACATGAAACCCAAACCATCATGGTTGGGTTTTCAGATGGAACGAAGGATGGGGGTTATCTCATGGCCAATTGGAGCATTTACAAGGCCAAGGAAGAACTCACCCGCATTTCCAAAGAACAGGGTATACGTGTTGTTTTTTTTGATGGCCGCGGTGGACCACCGGCCAGGGGTGGTGGAAAAACGCATCGCTTTTATTCCTCACTGGGGAAAAATATAGCCAATAAGGAAATTCAGCTGACAGTTCAGGGACAGACCGTGAGTTCAAATTTTGGTACGGTGGACGCCGCCCAATTTAACATAGAGCAGCTCGTCCATGCGGGCATTGCAAACGATTTATTCTCGGCACGGAAGGTAACTCTCACCGAAGAGGAAGAAGCGCTGCTGTCAGAAATGGCAGAGAGCAGTTACCATGCGTATGCGAGCCTAAGGGACCATGACCATTTTACGGAATACCTGAGTGAAGTAAGCCCCCTGCAGTTTTACGGAGAAACTAATATTGGAAGTCGACCCAGTAAGAGAAAGAATTCAGGAAGACTTGAACTTAAAGACCTCCGTGCAATTCCATTCGTCGGCGCCTTTAGTCAGTTAAAGCAAAACGTTTCCGGTTATTATGGTGTGGGCGCCGCTCTGCAGGAAATGGAGAAAAAAGGGAAATGGAAACAGGTTAAGAATTTATATATGAACTCGCCTTACTTTAAAACTTTACTGGACAATAGTGAGATGGCAATGAAGAAATGTTTTTTCCCCCTTACGGAAGCCTTTTCGAGACATCCTAAGTTTGGAAAAATATGGATGATGATTTATAATGAATTCGAGCTTACAAAAAAATACATATTCAAACTATCTGGTAAACAGGAACTTATGTCGGATTATCCGATCGAGCAATTATCCATCCAGATGCGTGAAAGAATAGTCCTTCCTCTGAGCACGATCCAGCAATACGCGATTGTTAAATTTCGGGAAGCAGAAATTTCGGGGTCCGGAATGAAGAAGATTTATGAAAAACTGATCATCCGCTGTTCCTTCGGAATTATTAATGCGGCCAGGAATTCCGCCTAAGAGTTTTCACTTACATTAGTGGTATAAATATTGTACAACATCGGTTGCTCTGTGCAATGAAGTTGGATGATATTGGGTATTTTTGACCTCCGGTAATCAGATTCCTGATTTTTGGGTTTTTCCAATCCTTTGAAAACAGTCTTCCTGAATCTGACCTATAACTGACCATTCCGAAGAAATATTGATGTTTTAGAATTTAACAGCCGTACAGTAATGATCAGACGTGTTTTCGGAAATTTGTATTTCCTCACTTTTCTAAATGGATTTTTGCTGGCTTCTCTTTTTTATTTTAAAATGGAGGCAAACTATGAACAGGAGCTCTTCCAGGCCATCCGTTCTGATATTAATACCCGGATCAAATCAACCGATTCGCAGGATTCTGTAGTCGGCAAAGTCATGCATTCCATACATGAACTCCTGGTTAACCGCGGATCCGTGTTTGAAGGGAAGCAGTTTGGCAGTATCAAATCAGACTTTCTGGAGCCTACTTCATTCGACCTGATGACAGCCAGAGGGGCATGCGGAAGTTTTTCCATGGTTCTGGCCAGGGTGCTACAAGGGTATCATTATGATGTAAGGATTGCCCAGATGAAATCGAGAGGGGTCTTTGCTGCACATAATATTGTCGAAGCCAAGACCAACCATGGCTGGGTCGTGCTGGACCCTCTTTTTGACGCCTATTTTGTGAAACCCAATGCCCAACTGGCAAGTTTTGAAGACGTAAAGAAAGACTGGAGTTACTATAAGAAACAGACGCCTAACGGTTATGACATGACATACGACTATGAAGATGTACGTTACACCAATTGGACAAAGATTCCCGTCATCCTGCCTGCTGTTAAAAAAATATTGGACCTGGCTTTAGGAAAACAAATAGCAGATTCCATTTCCATGAGGACCTATTTCCTGAGAAAGTACAATATTTGTTTTGATTTTGTACTTGTCCTTTTTATCATGCTATTTTCATATACCATTGTTAAACTGATCCAGAAAAAAGTATTTCCCCGGAAAAATATTCCTGTTACATTCTCTAATATCTACAAGTATCTCCGACTCCGTCTGATGGGCAACCAGGCTGTCCCTGACCAGGGGCAGATTTAGTTTTTCTTCCCCTAAGATTTACAGGTATACCCAAGAACTTCAGTTCCTGGCCCGTCAAAGCTTTCCCACATATCCACATTTACGCTGCATTCCGCAAATCATTCTCCCTCACATCCTTGCACATTATTTATATTTGAATTCTTAAACGGTCAGAATGCTTAAAGTCGGTGTATTTGGTACAGGACATCTCGGGAAATTTCATTTAAATAACTGGAAACTCATCCGGGATGCAGAAGTTGTTGGATTTTACGACCCAAACGATCAGACCGCAAAGGAAGTAGCTGAGAAATACCAGCTCAAAAGATTTAAAGATCCGGAAGAACTAATGGAATGCTGCGATGCAGCTGATATTATTGCGCCCACACCTGAGCATTTCAATATTTGTGAAATGGCCATTCGAAGGGGTAAACATGTTTTTGTTGAAAAACCTCTGGCGAACGACATGGCCGAGGCAAGAACCTTGCTGAAACTAGTAAAGGAATCAAATGTCAAATTGCAGGTGGGTCATGTTGAAAGATTTAATCCTGCCTTCCTTGCCCTCGAAGGCGTGCCCCTTCAGCCGATGTTTATTGAAGTACATCGACTGGCCGAATTCAATCCCCGGGGTACGGAAGTAAGTGTAATACTCGACCTGATGATTCATGACATTGACATCATCCTGCATATTGTGAACAGTGAAGTGAAAAATATCTATTCCAGCGGTGTTGCGGTAATGACAGATACACCTGATATCGCCAATGTGCGGATTGAATTCAATAATGGTTGCGTAGCCAATCTGACATCCAGCCGAATTTCCATGAAGAAAATGCGGAAGATGCGAATATTTCAGAAAGATGCTTATATCGGTGTGGATTTCCTGAATAAAAAAACCGAAATCATCAGCCTGGATCATTCTGATCATCCAGGTGACGGCTTCTCTTTTGACATTGAAACTATGAATGGAACCAAGTCCATCCTAGTAAGAAATCCGGAAGTGCCTGAAGTAAATGCAATCCTGATGGAACTAGAAAAATTTACCGAGTCAGTTCTTCAAAATAAACCGACAATTGTTTCGGAACTGGACGGGTACCGGGCGATGGATATTGCTCATCAGATTCTTCAGAAAATAAAATACAATTCCATCAATAGCTGATTCATGTTGCACGCAGGAAGAAAGATCCATATCGCCTGGTACGTGCTGAGCGATTTTATATCAGCGGTCCTTTCCTGGGTAATTCTATATTTTACCAGGCGTGCTTTGTTAAACGAACCGATTTTTACAGATGGAACCCTTTTTTTAAACAACCGCTTCTGGCTTGGACTCTTGCTGATTCCGGCAGGGTGGATTGTCTTTTACGCGCTGACCGGAACCTACCATTCTCTCTACAGAAAATCCAGGTTGAATGAATTTTCCCGAACTGGCATCTCCAGCCTGATCGGATGTACTGTTTTATTTTTTGCCATCGTGATCAACGATCCGCAAACTGACTACCGGTACTATTATAAGGCCTATTTTACTTTTCTGATTATGCATTTCTTAATCACCTGGACCGGAAGATGGTTGTTGCTATCATTTGCCAAAATGCAGATTCGCTCAGGAAAAATTGTATTCAACAGCCTCCTGCTCGGATCCGGTCCCATTGGCGCAAAAACTTATGAAGATACGGTTAGCGGTCTCCGCGCAATTGGCTATTTGTATACCGGTTATATCCAAGCGCATTCGACGACAGATTATATGGCGATCCCCCTGCCCTGCCTGGGACATGCCGGCGAGCTCGAAGAACTGGTTGACAGATATAATATACAACTCGTTGTTATCGCACTCGACCGATCCGACCAACAGGCGGCAGAGAAATTAGTTCAGCGTCTGAGTGACAAGGATGTGGAAATTAAAATTATTCCGGATATTCTTGATATCCTGTCCGGCTCGGTAAAGACCAGCAACCTCTTTGGGGCGTTGCTGACAGATATACATACCGGACTAATGCCTGAGTGGCAAATGCATATTAAAAGGCTGATTGATATATTATTTTCTGTATTTGCGCTGGTTCTCTTGTCACCTGTCCTATTGTATGCCGCCATTCGTGTAAAACTCAGCTCTCCCGGGCCGGTGTTTTATTCCCAGGAAAGAACAGGTTATAAAGGAAAAAAATTCATGATACATAAATTCCGTTCCATGATAAGGGAGGCAGAGAAAGAAGGTCCCAGTCTGTCCTCCAAGAATGATGACAGAGTTACCCGATGGGGTAAAATCATGCGAAAATGGCGTATTGACGAGCTCCCCCAACTCCAGAATGTAATCAGGGGAGAAATGAGCCTGGTTGGACCCCGGCCGGAAAGACAATATTATATCGATCGCATCTTGCAGAAAACACCTTATTTTAAATACCTCCTGAAAGTAAAGCCTGGCGTTACTTCATGGGGGATGGTACAATTCGGATACGCTGAAAACGTTGATGAAATGATAGAACGGATGAAGTATGACCTTATTTATATCGAAAATATTTCTCTGGCTCTGGACTTTAAAATCATGATGCACACATTACTTACAATTATTAAGGGCAAGGGCCGGTAAGTTTTCAAACCAGCGCTTATTTGAAAAAAATTATCATAATCCCCGTTTTATTTATGATCATTCAGGTCAGTGCCCAATCAGATTGGAAACAGACTCTCCGTTATGATCTGCACGTAAAATTCAAGCCTGAAGAGAAGTCACTGGACGCAGTCATGAAATTGCAGTATATCAATCATTCACCCGACACTTTATCCTTTATATGGTTTCATGTATGGCCCAATGCATATCGGAACGACAGGACTCTCTATAGTGAACAGTTAATCGAAAACGGAGATACCCGCTTTTATTTTTCTTCCAAAGAACAAAAAGGCTACATGAACAGGCTGGATTTCCGGGTGAATGGCAATTTTGCCAGCATCCAGGATCACCCAGCATATATTGACGTAATAAAATTGGTGTTACCTGAACAACTCCTTCCCGGAGATAGTATTTCTATTGCTGTCTCCTTCCACCTGCGCCTTCCTTTTAATTTTAATGGTAACGGATATAGTGCCCATCATTTTGAACTGAGAAACTGGTATCCGGAACCAGCGGTGTATGATGCAAAGGGCTGGCATCCCATGCCATTCCTAATTCAGGGGGGCGCCTATCATGAAGCAGCGGATTATAATGTGGAAATTGAGGCCCCCTCTGCGTATCATATTGCAGCAGGAGCCCTGGCAGATACTCTCACTGCCGGGGACGCAAATAATATGGTTCGATTTAATATCAAAAACGCAAATTCATTTGCCTGGATTGCCGATAGCAGATACCAAGTGAAGACGGACACTCTGATCACCGGTTCGCATACTCCCATATATGTCAGGTATTTTTATACTAAAGCGGCGGCAGGTAATCAGGATAAGGTCCTCGCTGCTGTGAAAGCAGAACTGAGGATTTTTTCGGAATGGCTTGGCTCTTATCCCCATCCATCCATCAGCATTGCAGTGGCAACCCCCATGAAAGATCAAAATTTCTCCGGGCTTATTTGCACGGACGTAAACACTTTTAAAGAAAGGAAAAAAAATTCCCTGGAGGGAGGAATCCCCGGGCAATGGTTTCAAACCATACTGATGACAGACCAAAGAAACCAACCCTGGTTTTCCAAAGGGTTTATCCGCTTTTACAATCAGCGTATGAGTCTGTATTTGACAAATACAAATTCCCGGCAAAACACTGATTCAAACAACAACCTCTGGTTAAGAGTGGCAGAAAATGAAAAAACCACACAGCCTATTGAAACACCTGCTCCTGCATTCAGCACAGAAAATGATTCCCTTATCCCGGAAAATAAAGCGGCCCTTTGGCTTAAACAACTGGAAGATTCTATCGGACGAAGATCTTTCGATAAGAATATGGAGAATTATTTTTTGGCCTGGCGATATAAACATCCCTATCCGGCAGACTTTGAATCCGTGATGAATGATGGTGTCACAAAATACCTTCAGCCGGCATTTGACAAATTGAATGGAAACGAATCACTTTCCCCCGCTTCAGGAAAGCGAAAACTTAAACCGGCATTTATTTTTTCTGCCAAAAATTCTGAACGCTATGATTATATCGGGCTTGCACCCATACCAGGATATAACCGTTATGATGGCTTTATGCTGGGCGCTTTGATTCATAACATAAACCTACCCGCAAATAAATTTGAATTTTTATTCACACCTCTTTATGCGTTTGGCTCTGAAAGGCTGGAAGGCCTGGGAAGGCTTAGTTATTCATGGCATCCCGAAAATCATTTCAGCCAGGTCAGTATAGGAATTAACGGAGGTCGTTTTGCAACCAACAAAGCCACTGACAGCACAGGTAAAACACTTTTGGAAAGTTTTTCCAAGCTGGTACCGTACATTCGAGTGGACTTCAAACCTTCGAATCCCAGAAGTAGTATCAGAAAATGGATGGATTTTAAATCATACCTGATATCGGAGAGTACTTATGGCGAATTTGATGTATCATCTAAGGACTCGCTGATCCATCCAAATTCAGTAAGCACCAGTTTCCGTTATGTAAACCAACTGAGTTTTAACCTCCAGGACTGCCGTGCCTTGTATCCTTACAGCCTTAGAGCGGAATTTCAGCAAAGTGAATTGTTTTACAGAATAAACCTGCACGCGAATTACTTTTTCAATTATCCGGATGGGGGTGGTCTACAGGTTCGCTTATTTGCTGCCAAATTCGGAGTTTGGAACAACAACAACTCTCCTGTTTCCAGGTTCGAACCAAAGTTATTGGGCGTGAACGGAGATGAAGATTATTTATATGAAGACTATTTTATTGGCCGGTCAGCTTCATATGCGATTGAAAATACTTCTATTCCCAATGCCGGATTGCCTGCCCAGCAAATCATGAACCGGGACGGGGGCTTAAAACTGAGGATTGATGCGTACGACTATGTGCAGGGAAAATCGGCGAACTGGGTTAGCTCACTAAACTTCAATACGACGTTGCCGCAAAAATTATTTCCCTTTCCCCTTCCAATAAGAATATTCTTTGATTTTGGCACATATGCAGAGGCATGGGAAAACAATTCCCCTACCAGTCATTTCCTCTATACGGGAGGTATCCAGTTAAGTTTATTTAAGAATGTTCTAAATATATATGCACCCTTGATCTACAGTAGTGATTTCGACGATGCATTGGGAACTACAAGTTTCGGAAGAAAAATTACCTTCAGCATCGATATCCAGAATATCAACTATAAAAAATTAATCAGGAAAGCGGCAGGACTATGAATGTTTTAAAATCCCAAATCAAATATTTCGATCGAAACAATATCGATATCGAAAAATGGGATAATTGCATTATTAAATCTTCCAATGGACTGATTTATGCCAGATCTTTTTACCTGGACACCATGGCTAAAAACTGGTCCGCACTGGTGGTAAATGATTATGAAACCGTTATGCCTCTTACCTGGAATCGCAAATACGGAATAACGTATTTATATCAGCCGGCATTTACCGCCCAACTTGGTGTATTTTCCCAGACACTGATAGACAGCGAAATGATTGAGAATTTTCTGCAGATATTAAAATTACGATTCAGGTTTTGCGAAATTCATCTGAATTTCAACAATCCGGTCGTCGACAACACCGTACGGGCAAATTATATCCTGAACCTGGAAAGGCCCTACTCAGAATTAAAGAAAGAATATAAGAAGAGACTCATAGAAAATTTGCTAGAGTCATCAGTTCATAGTCTACATTATTTACCCTCCGTGGATTTTAGCAAGACCATCCGTCTTTTTATGAATGAGTATGGGAAAAGGCTTTCCAGTACCAGACCTTCAGACTATCAGCATTTTGAAATGTTATGCAACAAGCTCCGCGAAAAAAATATGATATTTTCCAGAGAAGTACATGATGAAACAGGTGAATTACTGAATACAAGTATTTTTTTTACAGATGAAAACAGAATATATAATATTATGTCGGTGACCTTGCCAGCGGGACGTAAGAAAAGAGCACATTTTTATTTACTCGATCAGTTGATTCGTGAATTTGCTTCAAAAAAACTTCTGCTGGATTTTGAGGGTTCAGAAAATCCGGGGATTGCAGAATTCTACCGTAAATTTGGCACTCAAAATCAACCCTACCCTTTTTTTAAATTTAACCGATTACCTTTCCCATTCAGATATTTCAAATGACCCCCTTGAAAAATTCATTTTACACGGATTGGGACAAATTTCTCAAACCGGGTGCTGTGGAGGATCCAATAATTCCTCCGCAATGGCAAGATCGAGCGGAGTGGTTATTTTTATGTTATTAAACTCCCCCTCCACCAAATGAATTTGATGATCAGATGCCTCTGCGACCGACGCGTCGTCGGTAAAAAATTCCCTGTAATTAACCTGGTAAGAAGGCAAGATTATTTCACTCAGGAAAGTCTGCGGCGTTTGCATGAGTTTGACATCTGTCCTGCTGATTGATTTATGCCCCGATTCCTGTATGATCCTTACACTATCTCTAGATTCAATACAAGGTATCGCGGATCCAAACCGGAGAGCTTCCTCGTAGCAGTGATGAATCAGGGAAGGACTCAACAGGCACCGAACCGCATCATGTATAAATATGACGGATGGTTCCTGAATTAAGGAGAGACCTTTTTGCACGGAATGAAATCTTGTTTCACCCCCGATGACAGTCTCAATTGGATTTGCAGAAATTATTTCTTCACAAATAGCAAGACCCGTATCATAATATTCAGCAGGCAGCACCAGTATGAGATGGATATCCTTATATGATTTCAGGAAGGTATGCAGGGTATACCAAAGAATTGGTTTTTGATGTATCAAAAGGAACTGCTTAGGCAAGGGACTACCCATGCGTAACCCGGATCCCCCTGCAACAATAACAGCATATTTTTTCATGGCGTTCAATCTGTCGTTTCATTATAAAGTCAAATCCATTTTATACGGTTATCCGGACATATTATCTGTCAGTCAATAATCGCTGACATTCACGCAGCAATCGGGATTTATCTATGGCTACAGTTCCAACAGATTCACAGACCAGTCCACCGGCAAGATTGGCAATCTCAGCCATCATGGCCGTGTTGCCTGTCAGAGCATAAATCAGGGTCGCAACTGCAATCACCGTATCCCCCGCACCTGAGACATCGGCCACATTCCGGATATGAGAAGGGACCAGGTGAGATGCCTGACCATCTTCATAAAAGACGCCTTTTTCAGATAAGGTGATAAAAGAAATGCGGTGATCCAGTTCTGCCTTTAACTTACGATGAATCAGTGCAAGGGTGTTTTCGTTTACATCTTCAATCAATAAATTAAGTGCTTCCCGCGCTTCTTTCAAATTGGGTTTGAATATATCCACACCCCTGTATTCAAAAAAATGTTTCCTCTTGGGATCTACAGCCGTGATCACCGATTTTTGATTACAAATATCTATAAGAGACCGGATTACTTTCTCCGTAAGAATCCCCTTGTTATAATCTTCGAATATGATGGCCACCGGAGATTGTTCACTGATATACTGTTGCACCTGAGCGATGAGTTCATCTTCCTGATCGGGAGTAAGCGGCTGAATTGTTTCTGAGTCCAATCGCATCATTTGCTGGTTACGACTGATTACACGCATTTTATTCGTCGTAATACGTGTGGGGGACTTCAACAAATATCCTGTTTCTATTTTTTTTTCCTGGAGCAGCCCGGTAAGAATCTGTCCGTCATCATCATCACCGATAACGGAAAATACCGCAACCGGGGTTCCCAGAGAAGCCAGGTTCAATGCGACATTGCCGGCCCCTCCAATCCGGTATTCCTTGCGGTCAACAGTAACAACCGGCACCGGAGCCTCGGGAGAAATTCTTTCTACATTTCCCCACCAGTATGTATCCAGCATCATATCCCCGATCACTCCTATTTTAACGGAAGAAAAAGTTTTGAATAATTCTTTGTAGTCTACAGTGATTGCCATGTTAATCCGCCTTTTTTCCCCGGTTCCCGGAATTCGCAATATAGTATAAAGGTATTCCCAGCAGCGCTATAATCAGCCCCGGCCAGGTAAATTCAGGTTTATATATAATTAACAATGTGCAGAAACTTGAACCCATCAGCATATAAAGAATTGGTAATACAGGGTATCCGAAAGCTTTGTAGGGCCTCGGGAGGTCGGGTCGCTTTTTTCGCAGTATGAAAATACCCAGTATGGTTAGTACATAAAATATTACAACCACAAATGAGATCATATCGAGCAGATCCCCATATTTCCCACTGAGGCATAACACTGAAGCCACCACAAACTGTGCCCAAAGCGCCCATTGGGGAACGGCATTTTTATTTAACTTTCCTGCCTGGCGGAAAAATAATTTATCCTTTGCCATGGTATAATAGACTCTCGCGCCGGAGAGTATCAATCCGTTGTTACATCCGAAAGTGGAAACCATGATCAGTAAGGCGATAATATATGTCCCTGATTTCCCAAAAATGACCTGGGAAGCCGCTACGGCTATACGGTCCTTTTCTGCATGTGCAATTTCATTTAAGGGCAGAACTGCCACATACATCAGGTTTGCACAAACGTAAATAACTGTTACAATCAGTGTGCCCAGAAATAGTGAGAGGCCGATATTTTTTTGTGGATGCTTGATTTCTCCGGCAATAAAAGTGACATTGTTCCAGGCATCGCTGCTGAAAACTGAGCCCACCATCGCAGCAGCAATACCTCCAAACAAAGCTGCGCCGCTAATGGAATTAATATTAAATCCGAGGGCTGGGTTACACACATCTTTGAGACTCGACTTCGTTGCCTGCCAGGCGGCGGTCCAGTTTGCATGCCAGACTTCCGGATGAAATACGATAAACCCCGCGATGATAAGACCGAACAAAGCCAGGAGTTTTGTTGACGTGAAAATATTCTGGATCCATTTGCCGCCTTTCAAACCCCGGGTATTCGTATACGTTAGTAAGGCTATAATCCCAATCGAAGTGAGCTGCGCAGCACTTACAGTGAAATATGTAGGATCGCCGCATGCGTTTGTTCCTGTTTGAAAACTAAGTATATGATTATCTTCACTAAGCGATGGAATCAGGTAAGCGGCATATTTGGAGAAGGCAACGCCTACGGCAGCAATTGTACCGGTTTGAATCACAGAAAACAAACTCCAACCGTACAAAAAACTAACCAGGGGATTATAGGCTTCTTTGAGGTAAATATACTGGCCGCCCGCTTTCGGAAACATTCCGCTGAGCTCACCATAACTGACTGCTGCGGTAAGAGTCATAAATCCGGTGACTAGCCAGACCAGTATCAGCCAGCCGGCACCACCCACATTTCTTACAATATCCGCACTGACAATAAAAATTCCGGAACCAATCATGGAGCCTGCGACAATCATGGTTGCATCTATCAATCCAAGTGTCGGCTTAAAAGAATGGCTTTCTGCGGGCATAAGATGATTTGACCCGGAAGATAGTAAATCGATTGGAAAACCGTGAAGCTCAGTCGCGACTACTTTTTCTTATACTCAGCATTCAGTCCGCCAACAAGATCATCTGTAATATTATTAGCCGTATCCTTCAGATAAATGAAGGAATTGGCATCATAGGAAATGATATAATTGTATCCTTTCGTTTTATTATATTCTTTAAGGTACTCTTCTATTTTTCTTCTTATATCTGCTTTCAGATCCTCATTATGTTTAAGCAGTGATTCCTGTAGTGTTTGCTTACGCGCCAGATAATTTTGCTGCATTTGCGCATATTCCTGCTGTGCCTCCTGACCTTCTGCCGGTGACATGGTTGGGGCCTTCTTCTGCCATTCAGCAATTTTCTTCTGGTAGTTTTTTTCCATGCCGCTGAGTTCGGCATTCATTTCATTTTCTTTTCCTTTCACCTGATCCAGCACGTCCTTGAAATACTGATAATGGGCTTCCAGAGAATCCAGGTTGAAATAAGCCATCCGCAAACTATTGGTAACGGGCTGATTTGTTCCGGTCGCACCGGTAATAACTGCCGCAGGTTGCGGCTTATGGTAAACCACATAGAATAAAACCCCTGTAAGTAATAAAGCCAGTAAGCCCGGAACTATCGCGATATTTCTCATTTGAATTTTTCTATAATGAATGATCGGTATACCAGATATAAAAGTAGGAAGCATTTCTGCTTCCTACTGCTTATTAATTCTTAAAGTTTATTCTATTCTTCTTCGTCAAACTGCATGGCTTCGCGGGTGTTCTGCAGCAATTCATATTCTTCCTTGCTTCCTACGATCATATTTTCAAATTCACGAAGCCCGGTTCCGGCGGGAATCGGATGACCTGTGATTACGTTTTCCTTCAGGCCCATCATGTCATCAGTCTTACCCTGTATGGCCGCAGAAGACAGCACTTTCGTAGTTTCCTGGAAGGAAGCAGCTGAAATCCAGCTTTGAGTTCCCAGAGATGCCTTGGTAATACCCAACAACATCGGCGCTGAAGTGGCCGAATGCGCGTCACGGAATTCCGCCAGCTTTTTATCGTTGCGGCGCAGGATAGAATTTTCTTCCCGCACTTCACGCAGGCTAACGATCTGTCCAGGTTTCAACTTGGTTGAATCGCCGGCATCGGTTACCACTTTCTTATCAAAGATCCAGTCATTTTCATCCAGGAATTCAATCTTGTCGACTGTTTCATCTTCGAGGAATCGGGTATCTCCCGGATCTACAATATTCAGTTTACGCATCATCTGCCGAACGATCACTTCAATGTGTTTGTCGTTGATCTTTACACCCTGCAAACGATACACTTCCTGAATTTCATTCACCACATATTCCTGAACGGCAAATGGCCCCTTAATAGAAAGTATGTCAGCCGGAGCCACCTGTCCGTCGGAAAGTTGTGCTCCTGCTTTGATAAAGTCCCCGTCCTGTGCCAGGATCTGACGTGTAAGGGGAACCAGGTATTTCTTTACAATACCATCTTTGGCTTCTACGATGATTTCGCGGTTTCCTCTTTTTATATTACCAAAAGTAACCACGCCATCTATTTCTGAAACAACGGCGGGATTGCCCGGATTCCTTGCTTCAAACAATTCCGTTACACGCGGAAGACCACCCGTAATGTCACGAAGTTTTCCAAGTACACGCGGGATCTTAACAATTACCTGCCCGCCGCGAACTTCTTCGCCTTCTTCCATGATAATATGGCTTCCTACCGGAAGGTTATAGTTTTTTATTTCCTTACCGCCCTCTACTACGATACCCGGAATTTTTGTCTTGTCTTTAGTATCGATAACCACTTTCTCGCGATGGCCTGTTTGTTCATCGGCTTCCTCGCGGAATGTAATTCCTTCAATTACATTTTCAAATTTCAGTTTACCGGTAATTTCACTAATCACTACGTTATTGAACGGATCCCATGTGCAGATTATGTCGCCCTTGGCAACTTTCTGTCCGTCTTTTACAGTCAGTGTTGCACCATAAGGAACGTTATTAGTTATCATCAAACGGTCGTTCTTGACATCCATGATCCTGACCTCACCGGTACGGCCGATAACGACAGGCACTTTAGCTCCTTCATTATTTTCGGCCATTACAGTTCTGAGTCCGTCGAACTGGATTGTACCGTCGAACTTGGCTAGCAGAGAAGACTCAACAGAAGCAGAACCCGCAACACCACCCACATGGAAAGTACGCAGGGTAAGCTGGGTACCTGGTTCACCAATTGACTGGGCAGCAATGATACCAACGGCATCCCCTTTCTGTGCAGTATAGCCAGTGGCCAGATTTTTACCGTAACATTTTACACAAACACCACGTTTACTTTCACAGGTAAGTACGGAACGGATTTCAACTGTTTCAATACCTGCATCTTCTATTTTCTTCGCAACTTCCTCTGTGATCTCGATGCCACCCTTGGCAATAATCTGATCCGTTTGAGGATCATATACGTCATGGAGGGAAACACGACCCAGAATACGGTCGTATAATGGTTCTACGATATCTTCATTATCCTTCAAAGCCGTGGTGGCAATACCCCGTAAAGTACCACAGTCCTCTTCCTTGATCACCACGTCC
This sequence comes from uncultured Bacteroidota bacterium, assembly GCA_963741345.1. Taxonomy (GTDB): domain Bacteria; phylum Bacteroidota; class Bacteroidia; order Chitinophagales; family Chitinophagaceae; genus Puia. The sequence goes on along the minus strand of CAVUHS010000001.1, from coordinate 860,328 downwards.
TGGGCCACATCCACGAGACGACGTGTGAGGTAACCGGCATCGGCTGTTTTCAGCGCCGTATCAGCAAGACCTTTACGTGCACCATGAGTTGAGATGAAGTAATCCAATACATTTAGACCACCCTTGAAATTCGACAGGATCGGATTTTCAATGATCTCACTTCCGGTAGATCCGGATTTTCTGGGCTTGGCCATCAGACCGCGTATACCAGCCAGCTGTTTGATTTGTTGTTTGGATCCGCGGGCACCAGAATCAAGCATCATGTACACTGAGTTGAAACCCTGCTTGTCAGAGCTCAATTCGCGGATCAGGGTTTCGGTAATACGGGTATCTACCCTGGACCAGATGTCTACGATCTGGTTATATCTTTCATTATTGGTGATCAGACCGGTATTATAGTTATCCCATACTTCATCGACTTCGACTTTCGCATTCACCAGCAATTCTTCCTTAGTATCCGGGATGATCAGGTCATTGATGCTGAATGAAAGTCCGCCACGGAATGCCATACGGAATCCAAGTGTCTTTATATCATCCAGGAATTTAGCTGTTTTTGGAACGTTTGTCCACTTGATGATATTACCGATGATTTCGCGCAGGGATTTCTTGGTCAGCAACTGGTTTACAAAACCAACTTCAATTGGTGTGAACTGGTTGAACAGCACACGACCCACTGTTGTTTCCAGCAGTTTCCTCTCGAGCATATCATCCTCATTCCTCACATTTACTTTCACTTTGATATAGGCATGAAGATCGAGCTGGCCTTCGTTATATGCTATGATAACTTCTTCCGGACTGTAGAAAGCCTTGCCTTCGCCCTTTACCTTTTCAGTAGCGGTTGATTTCTTTCCTTTTGTAATATAATATAAACCCAGAACCATATCCTGTGAAGGCAGGGTAATAGGTGTACCATTCTGCGGATTTAAAATGTTATGGCTGGACAGCATCAGCAACTGTGCTTCTAATACGGCTGCACTGCTCAGTGGGACATGCACCGCCATTTGGTCACCATCAAAATCGGCATTAAACGCCGTACATACCAGCGGATGCAACTGGATAGCCTTTCCTTCAATTAATTTAGGTTGAAATGCCTGGATTGATAATCGATGAAGTGTCGGAGCACGATTCAACATCACAGGGTGGCCCTTCAGAATATTTTCGAGGATATCCCACACGATGGCTTCCTTACGGTCCACCAGCTTGCGCGCTGACTTGACTGTTTTTACAATTCCTCTCTCAATCAATTTACGGATAATAAAAGGCTTGAAAAGTTCGGCAGCCATATCCTTGGGTAAACCGCATTCATGCAGTTTCAATTCAGGGCCTACCACGATTACGGAACGACCAGAATAGTCAACACGTTTTCCAAGCAGATTCTGACGGAAGCGGCCCTGTTTCCCTTTGAGTACATCACTGAGTGATTTCAGCGCCCGTCCACCCTCCGCTTTAACGGCATTGGATTTACGGCTGTTATCAAAAAGCGAATCGATCGCCTCCTGCAACATTCTCTTTTCATTACGCAGGATCACTTCAGGCGCTTTGATTTCCAATAAACGTTTGAGACGATTATTACGGATGATCACGCGACGGTATAAGTCATTTAAATCTGAGGAGGCAAACCGACCACCATCGAGAGGCACGAGGGGGCGCAATTCAGGCGGAATAACAGGAATATATTGCATAACCATCCATTCAGGACGGTTCGTAATTCTTGTATTGGCATCACGAAAACTTTCGACCACGCTGAGACGCTTTAGAGCGTCGGCTTTACGCTGCTGGGAAGTTTCATTGGCAGCTGCTGCGCGAAGATCAAAACTCAACTGGTCCAGATCAATGCGTTGTAATAAATCATGTACGGCTTCAGCACCCATTTTAGCGATGAACTTAGACGGATCATCATCAGGCAGGTATTGATTGTCCTTAGGAAGCGTTTCCAGGATTTCGAGATATTCTTCTTCCGTAAGCAGATCGCCCGGATTCTGGTTTTTATCAGCACGAATCCCGGACTGGATAACCACATATCTTTCATAATAAACAATGCTCTCCAGTTTTTTTGAACTCATGCCGAGCAGATAACCTGTTTTATTCGGCAGGCTCTTGAAGTACCAGATATGAACTACCGGTACAACGAGTTTTATATGACCCATACGTTCGCGACGCACTTTCTTCTCGGTGACTTCCACTCCGCAACGATCACAAACGATTCCTTTATAACGGATCCTTTTATACTTTCCGCACGCACATTCGTAGTCTTTAACCGGACCAAAAATGCGTTCGCAGAACAATCCATCCCTTTCAGGTTTGTATGTTCTGTAATTTATGGTTTCAGGTTTTAAAACCTCTCCGTAAGATCTTTCCAGAATGGAATCGGGAGAAGCAAGTCCGATGGTAATTTTTGAGAAAGTGGCTTTGGGACGATTTTCTTTTTTAATAGCCATATTTTTAATATCAGGTTTTTAAAAGACAGTGACCACAAATGCGTTTACAAAGCAGTTTATCACAGGATGAAACACCCCATTTTACAACTTACTTTGTTGAAAATCAATAATTTACAGAGAAATAATTTCTGAAAATGCCAGCATAAGGAGGGCAAAGGTACGTGGTTTGTATTAATTTACCAAGATATCACCCTTTGAGAAACTTCCATGTTGTGGTTTTCTAATTTGGACTATCTTAGTGTCCATTTTTATATAATTCAGTAGTCCGCATGCTTCCCTGGCGAACGATCATTTCACTTCAAAAAGATAGTTCAACCCCAGTCTACCTCCAGATTGCCAATGCCATCATTCAGGAGATGAAGAAAGGTAGGATCGGACCCGGCATTAAGTTACCTGGCACACGTCAAATGTCTGAAATATTGCAAGTGCACCGAAAGACCTTGGTCAGGGCTTACGAGGAGCTCGATGCCCAGGGCTGGATTGAGATGCGACCTTCGAAGGGAACCTATACCAGTAAGGAATTGCCGGAAATAAATCCCCGTCGCTTCTATCTCAAAAAAGAAATTCGGAATTCATTTCCTGCAGAAACCGGCTATCCGGTCAAAATCAATCATCATATCCGCACACCGGTATTGCCATACCGGAATATTACCGGCTTTCATGATGGTCCCGATGTAAGGCTCATGCCGGTCAAAGAACTTGGAAGAGCTTACAAAAGCACCATGTCCCGGCCAGTGAATTTGAAATATATGTCCTATGTTGAAATAGCAGGTGTGCAGAAATTCAGGGAGGTTCTTTCTGAATATTTGAACAGCAGCCGGGGTTTACAAACGGGTTATGAAAATATTATGATCACCCGTGGTAGTCAGCATGGTATGTATTTAATCACATCTGTTCTATTTTCCAGTGGCGAAAATATTATCGTCGGTGAGACTAACTACTATTATGCGGATCATTGTTTTGAAAACGCAGGTATGAACCTGATCCGGGTTAAAGTGGACGAATATGGCATAGATGTAGATGGTATTGAACGAATCTGCAGGCGCAAAAAGATCCGCGCCGTTTATATAACTTCCCATCATCATTATCCCACGACGGTTACTCTGATTGCTTCCCGCAGAATCAGGCTGTTGGAACTTTCAGAAAAATTCGGATTTATAATCATTGAAGATGACTATGATTACGATTTCCATTATTTGAGCAGTCCGATCCTCCCTTTGATCAGTGCTGATCAGAAAGGAATGATCATTTATATTGGCACACTGAGTAAGACCATTGCGCCGGCAATTCGAACAGGCTATGTTGTCGCTCCTCCCAATCTGATTTTGGAGTTGGCCCGTTTAAGGCAGCTGATCGATACGCAGGGTGATCCGATCATGGAACTGGCCCTGGCAGAAATGTTTTCTGCAGGTGAAATCAGGAGACATATGAAAAAGTCTCTCCAGGAATATCATCGCCGCCGGGATCTTTTATGCAGCCTGCTGACCAATCATTTTTCTGATATCATTGAATTTAAGATCCCGGATGGCGGACTCGCCATCTGGGCTAAATTTGACAAATCCATACCCCTGCCACCATTGACAGAAAAATTAAAGACGCAGGGATTGGTAATGTCCAATGGATTAATTCATAATACGGTTCCGGTTTCCTTCAATGCCACCCGCCTGGGATTTGCCTGGATGAATGAAAAAGAAACAGAAAAGGCCATCGCAATCCTTTTAAAAACAATCCGCACAAAAATCTGAATTTCCACCCCTGTATTATTTCCAGATAATCAATTATGGTCTTCCCTACTACCGGCAAAGTCCCTTGACCTGCTTATTAAACCGGACTACTTAATATATAAAAACCGGCCACATTTGTAGTCCAAATGGTTTTTACTTTTATGTCGTCAAACAATTCGTCATTTAAAAAGTATCGCCATGAAAAAGTTTTTGTTTATCGCTTATTTTGTAACGGCCGGACTGAGTTCGATGGCTGCTAATAACAGTGTCAATGAGAAACTGGTACAGTCATTCAGGGAAATTTATCCAAATGCAGTGCAGGTAAGCTGGAAAGAATATCCCGAGACCTATGCCGTTTATTTTGCAGAAGAAGGTATAAAGGCGACGATTATTTTCAGGAAGGATGGAACCTTTTTAAAATCCACCCGCTATTACAAAAAGGAATTTTTGCCGTATTACCTGGTCGCCGCCATCCGGGAAAAATTTCCTGCAGAAAGTATCTTCGGAGTTACCGAAATTACTTCGCCCTCCGGCATTGAGTATTTTATCAAACTGGAAGATGACAGAAACTGGAGGACCATCAAACTCGACAGTGAAGGGAATATCCTGGTAATGGAAAAATTCAAAAAAGCATAGAGTCAAAAATAGCCAGGCCGCTGATGCGATTATTTAAATTCAGCTTCCTGGCTATTTCTATTCATTCGAAAGCTTCATTTCAGCCCGAACAATGATTATGGAAGTGTTTTAACCCGGTCGAAAAATTCATTTTGAAGCTGCAGTGTTTTTTTATCCGCCTTGATCGACTTCAGGGCCTGTATAAACGAGTCGATAAAATGCTCGTTCACCAATTTGCCGAGTTCAACAGTTGCCTTTGCACCTTCTCCCGCATAATGATTGGGATAATCAGCATACCACCAGATCGGGGTGTAGACATTGGGAATATCGAGTCGCTTCTGGTTAGCTCCCGATTCATTGCCGGCACTATCCATTTTCACCAGGTCCGGCCTTAAATATAAAATAGACGATGTTTCCCTTTCACCTGCATGCTGATCACCCGAAGGATCTGACTTATGAAGTTCTGCCATTCTTTTACGGTATGCCGAATCAGCAGGTGGTTCAAAAAAGTACACCGCATAGTTTCGTTTTTTCTCGAGTCTCGTCTGCATAAAATACCTGATCAATTCCGGGTTCCCGCCATGACCATTAATGATGACTATTTTATTAAACCCGTTCCGCCCGATCTCATCACAGGTTGCTTCGAGTAAGTCCCAGACTACCCTTTCAGGAAGGGCAAAAGTGCCGTACTGGTGCCTGGCCTCATTGATCTGACCATAGAAGTAATCAGGGAAAACCACCGCATATTCTTTTCTTGTGGCCCGGGCAGCCCATTCACGGACCTGTATCAGGTCAGATCCAATCGGAACATGGGGCCCATGTTTTTCAAGGATTCCGATCGGCAGTATACATGTTTGATTTGACATCTGCAGAGCTTTAGGCCATTCGCTGGCTGTCAGTTCGTCCCACCTGCTATGAAGTTCCTGGGCTGTCAAATGGCTACACAGGATAAAAACTATCCCAATAATTGTTGTGGCTTTTTTCATGGCTTTCTGCATTTAGCTGTATTTAAATTCAATGCTATTTATATTCCAGCCCAAATAAATTAATTCCCGGACCGGCTGATGTTGTCTGAGGGAATGGAAGCCTTTTTTTCAATTTTTTCCATGTTGAATATGTCAAGTATCAACAGGAACCCGCAAAGATAAATAGCGGTCATAAAGCGATCCTGCAGGGAAGGAAAAAACAAAAAGCGCACAAAAATAATGAGTGCAATTGCTGTCATCATATAAAGAATACTTTTTGCTATTCCCGAAGACCGGTATAACCAGGCAAAACAGGACATCAAAACAAGGACAGGAATAAGGCTTCCGGAAAATGAAAAGAAATATAAAAGTAACTCATGCCTGTAAATACGAAAAGATTGCACATATCCAATTTTCCGGAACCACCAGAAATCGCTGGTGTAATGAAAGTTCATCCAAATACAAATGATTCCCGTGAGTAACAGAGACAAAATAAAGGGTAACAACGGCACAGTTGTCTTTTCTTCTTTTTGAGGCCAGAAATACATAAGAGTTAATATGATCCCAACTGCGATGAGATTATCCATCCTGATTAATAGCGATGCCATGAGGAGCAGGATAGTCCATTCATACCGTTTTCCAAAATAAATTCGGTAAAAACAAATAAAAATAAAAAGATTGGAGAGGGCATCCGGAGTTGATAAGCGGGCAAGGACAACTACCGGGCTCATCAGGATAAAAATCGAGGACGTGATCGCGGCGATCAGGGGTTTGAATCTTTTGGAAGACCAATTGAAAACAACACAACCGATCAGAAAAAAGGATATCAGGGAAGGTAATGTTGTTGCCAGTATATAAGAGAACCCCAGCCGGTGAAATATAATGATCAGGTAAATATAGGCAGGTTTGATTCTGTAAAAATCGAGGATTCCGGGTGCGGCCCGGTCCAGGTTATCGACAAGAAATTTCGATTTCTCTCCATTCAACTGAGTTCGAACAATTTCCCTTGCTCCTGAAAGTGACTCCTGGTCAGTCTTTCCCTCAAAATTCATAGCAGCTGCAATGTAAAAGGGCATGTCTCCATTGTAACCGGGAATAAAACCCAGGAATCCGGTCAGAGAAATCAGTAAAGTGAAAAATAAAATCCTGGCTTTTCTAATTGACATGATAAAAAATTGACAGCCTGCATCTTACTAAGACTCCAACACCTTGTTTCCTTTATTTCGTTCCAGAAATTTTTCACGGATGATCTGTTGAACAGGCACTTCCCGGATCTTGCTCTCCAGCCATGAAATAATATCCAGATACACAAATGCCCTGGTCTCAAACCGATTTTTTTCATATGTCTTCAATCGCTCCAGTAATTTGGAGAATTCCGGTTTTAATGCCTTGGGACTCCACTTGAATGATTTCCTCAGGAAACTAAATATTTCTTCTTCCACCAGGCTCAGATTTTCCATTTTTGCCATGAATCGATAAACTGATTTGATCAGGTATTCCAACAGGTTATCGTTACCCAGTTCATAGTGTGCAATCAGATGAAGGAGCCGCGAATAACACTGAAGATCAGTACGCAGATCCATTTTCCAGTTTATAATTTTATTGAGATACTTGATAGTATTTTCGTAGTCACCGCTGCCAAAATACAGACTCGCAAACTTGTAATAGAATACCAGGATACGATGACGGTCCAGATATATTTCATATTCTTTCAACTTATCCTCTATAAAGGGTAAGAGGGTCAATCCTTCTGAAAAAGTACCATCGATAAAATGCTTGTTGATTTTTGCAATGTGCAGGTAGACGAAGGTTTGAATCCGATTATTGTCATTTTCCTGTACTGCTTCGGAATAAAAAAAATTTTCAAAGCGGTTTAGTGTTTCAAGGAACTTCGGATAATTCAGTAAATCGAAATGCGCCCCCAACAGGTTATGCATGCCTTTAATGTAGTGTGCTGTTTCGATCGGTATCATCCGGGGATCCTTGTCAAATATTTCCACCCAGCGATGAGTGTAGCGGTAATAGGAAAGAAAATCCTGGCCTATAAATGCAAACCAGCTATAACACTGATAGAGATAGAGATTCTCATAAAACCCATTTAAAGCTGGCATCCTTTGCGGCAGTTTTGACTCAAAAAACTCCTTAACTGCGATCTCGTCCTTTTCATTTCTTGCCACACCATGCTGGATATACCACCCGTATAACTGCAGGGAAAGGCTGGACAGCGATCCGGCAAGCCGTATTTTTTCATTTACCTCCTGCATTTCAGCGGCCAGTTTTCCGGCCCTGTCCTGCATACTGCGTGTTATATGCAGTGCTTCAATTTTTTGTTCAAAGAAAAGAGTTTCCAGCATATAGCTATACTGGTGATAGTCCCGGGCATATTCCTTGATCCGGTCGAGTACTTTCAGACTTTGCAGGTAGAGTCCCTGGTTGTATAATATCTCGGCATAGTCCAGTTGTTCGTGCAACTGTACGACAATATCGTTTTCACCACGTATCAACCTTAGACTGGAAAGAATCTGCTTATACAGATGTGCTTTTATATTGGAAAGCTGTTGTTTGCTCAGCCGCTTATTTTTCATCAAAAGCCCGGCTTCATCATAGGTATCCATTTTATCCAGTGCATCGAATAAATAGATGATTTTCAGGTCTTCGGAAGCAGTATTTCGCTTAACATACAGCTTGAAATTCCGCTTTTCGGACTTTTTAAGCGATTTAACAAGTTGAAACAGGGTATCTGAAGAGCGGTTGGGCATCGTAATTTGAATCGTCTAAATTAAGGACTGGCGCGGGTTTCAGCCGAAAAAACCACGTTTCTGAACTGTAATTCAAACGGGATTTTGATTTGTGCACTGACCCAAACAAAAATACCTTCGAAACAACTCATTTCCCAAAACGATATGAAATCCGATAAAATTTACATTTTTGATACCACCCTGCGCGACGGGGAGCAGGTTCCGGGGTGCAAACTGAATACGAAAGAAAAGCTGGAACTGGCACTGAAACTTGAAGAACTGGGTGTAGATATCATCGAAGCTGGATTCCCGGTTTCAAGTCCCGGCGATTTTCATTCCGTAGAGGAAATTTCAAAAGTTGTTCACCGGGCAAGTGTTTGTGCCCTGAGCAGGGCAGTGAAGGCCGATATAGAGGCCGCCGGCCAGGCCTTAAAAAAAGCAAGACATCCCCGCATTCACACTGGTATAGGAACTTCCGATTTACACATTAAGGCTAAATTCAACTCAAACCGCGAAGACATCATCGAACGTGCAGTTCAGGCAGTGAAATGGGCAAGAAACCTGGTAGCTGATGTAGAATTCTATGCAGAAGATGCCGGACGCACAGAGAATGAATATCTGGCCCGCGTTATAGAAGCTGTGATTAAAGCCGGTGCGACGGTCGTAAACATTCCCGATACCACCGGATATTGCCTGCCGCACCAATACGGAGAAAAAATCACATATCTCGTAAACCATGTGAGTAATATTGATAAGGCCATTATTTCCTGTCACTGCCACAACGACCTGGGACTGGCCACGGCTAATTCAATTGCCGGAATCATTGCCGGTGCGCGACAGATAGAATGTACCATCAACGGTCTTGGCGAAAGAGCCGGCAACACCGCCCTGGAGGAAGTAGTTATGATCATCCGCCAACATGCAGATCTTGGCTTTACAACGAACATAAAAGCAACCTCATTGAATCCCGTTAGCCGACTGGTGGCTGATATCATGCGTATGCCTGTCCAACCCAATAAAGCGATCGTAGGGGGAAATGCCTTTTCACATTCCTCCGGTATACACCAGGACGGGTTTCTAAAAGATGCACAGACTTATGAAATCATCAATCCGGACGAAGTTGGTGCGGATGGTTCGAAGATTGTGCTTACGGCCCGTAGCGGACGAAGCGCTCTTGCCCATCGTTTCCGGATCCTTGGATATGATTTTACCAGAAATGAAATAGATTCCCTTTATACTGAATTTCTTCGTCTGGCTGACACAAAAAAAGAAGTGGGTGAAGAAGATTTGCATGAACTCGCCAAACTGGCTGTGACTGCTTAGAACAGAAAGCCCCTGTTCGTTATAACTCATTCAGGGCAGGCGATTAAAATTTATATGAAACCAAAAACACTTTTCGAAAAAATCTGGGACACGCACGTCGTAAAAACCATAGAGGAAGGTCCATCCGTTTTATATATAGACAAGCATTTTATTCATGAAGTGACGAGTCCCCAGGCTTTTAAGGGATTGGAGGAAAGAGGTCTCCCCGTATTCCGTCCCGAACAGATCGTTGCCACGGCTGATCATAATGTACCGACTGAAAACCAGCACCTGCCCATCAAGGAAGCACTTTCGCGAATGCAGGTTGAAATGCTTGACAAAAACTGCAAAAAATTTGGCATTGAACTCTACGGACTTGGTCATCCGTACCAGGGCATTGTTCATGTAATCGGGCCTGAAATGGGATTCACCCAGCCGGGAATGACTATCGTTTGCGGAGACAGTCATACTTCCACACATGGCGCATTCGGCACTATCGCTTTTGGTATCGGTACAAGCGAAGTGGAAATGGTAATGGCCACCCAGTGCCTATTGCAGACCAGGCCTAAACTTATGCGGATCAATGTGGAAGGCACTCTTCACCCTGGAGTATTGTCGAAGGACATTATTTTATATATTATCGCAAAAATTTCAGCGAGCGGAGCCACCGGCTATGCCGTTGAATATGCCGGTACAGCCATCCGCAATCTTTCCATGGAAGCCCGCATGACGATTTGTAACATGAGTATAGAAATGGGTGCCCGTTGCGGAATGATTGCACCGGATGAAACTACTTTCAACTATATGAAAGGAAGAAAATATGTTCCGCATGGTGATGGCTGGGATAAATCCCTGGCTTATTGGAAAACACTTTTTACGGATCCGGGCGCCGAGTTCGACGCGGAACTAAATATTGATGCTTCAGAAATTGAACCGATGATCACTTACGGCACCAACCCGGGTATGGGCATTGGGATCAGCGGCCACGTTCCCAACCTCCGGGATGTGGAAGAAAAAGAGAAACTTTCATTTGAGAAATCACTGCATTATATGGGCCTTGAGCCTGGCATGGGCATCAAGGGCAAGAAAGTCGACTATGTCTTTATCGGCAGTTGCACCAATAGCCGGATTGAAGACCTGCGGCTAGTCGCCTCATTTGTAAAAGGAAAACAGAAAGCGAAGGATGTCCAGGTCTGGATCGTGCCCGGAAGCAAACAAGTGGAAAAGCAGGCGCATGAAGAGGGAATTGATAAGGTTTTTGAAGAAGCCGGATTTATTTTACGCCAGCCAGGTTGTTCTGCATGCCTTGGCATGAATGAAGACAAAATTCCAGCCGGGAAGTATTGTATTTCCACGAGCAACCGAAATTTCGAAGGGCGCCAGGGGCCGAATGCCCGTACGTTCCTGACGAGCCCCTTAACTGCCGCAGCTGCTGCGATTACAGGAAGGGTTTCTGATATCAGAGAACTAATTTAAGATGCAAGTATGTGAATATGAGAGTATGCGAGTGAAACAAATAGTTAAAAACTGATTAAAAAAAAGCGGAAATGAAATTCTGGCAGGAGGTTCTTCCGAACTTTCATACTTCCACAAATCCAAGCTAAATAAAGTGAAAGCAATAAAAAAGATAGTCAGTACAGCGGTGCCCATAAACATCGAAAATATTGATACCGACCAGATCATACCGGCGCGTTTCCTTAAAGCAACCAATCGGGATGGATTTGGGAAAAATCTATTCCGGGACTGGCGTTATGAAAACGACGACGAGAAACAACCCAGACCCGGATTTGCCCTGAACGACGCACGTTACAACGGCAGCATACTGGTAGCCGGTAAAAATTTCGGGTGCGGTTCCTCGCGTGAACACGCAGCCTGGGCCATTAAAGACTATGGATTCGATGTAGTAGTCAGTAGTTTTTTTGCAGATATCTTTAAAAACAACGCCCTCAATAATTTTTGTTTGCCTGTTACCGTTAGTGATCATTTCCTGAATGAACTATTTGAAGCCATCAACCGTGATCCTACTACCGAAATTACCGTCGACCTCGAAACCCAAACCATCAGCCTGGAAGGGAAAGACGGAAAAATCGATAAAAAAGAATTTGAAATCAGCAAGTACAAAAAAACATGCCTGCTTAATGGCTACGACGACATCGATTACCTGCTGAATATGAAGAATGAAATTGCAGCCTTCGAAAAAAAACCTCTTACTGAGAAAGCAATATGAAAAAAAACATTGTTGTCATAGAAGGAGACGGTATCGGACCAGAAGTCACACGGCAGGCCGTCAAGGTACTCAACGCGGTGGCTGAGTGCTTTCATCATGAATTCCATTACCGCTACTGCCTGATGGGCGCTGTCGCGATTGACAAAACCGGCAACCCCCTGCCGGACGAAACCATTCAACTTGCCTTAGAAAGCGATGCCATTCTTTTTGGTGCGATCGGGCATCCAAAATACGATAACGATCCCTCGGCCAAGGTAAGACCGGAACAGGGACTGCTGAAACTTAGAAAATCCCTGCAGCTGTATGCGAACATACGTCCCATCAGTACTTATCATTCACTCCATCATCTTTCCCCTTTAAAATCAAAAAATCTTGAAGGTGTTGATTTTATCATTTACCGGGAACTGACAGGAGGGATCTATTTCGGGAAAAAAGAAACCAGTGTTGATCAAAACAGTGCTTCAGACGAATGCACTTATTCCAGGGAAGAAATCGAACGAATTGCACATCTTGCGTTCAGGCAGGCTTCCCAGCGCAGAAAGAAATTAACCCTCGTTGATAAAGCCAACGTGCTTGAAACATCGCGGCTTTGGCGCAGAGTTATCCAGGAGATTGCGAAAGAGTATCCGGATGTGAGCCTGGATTTTCTTTTTGTAGATAATGCGGCTATGCAGATCATCGTCAACCCGAAACAATTCGATGTAATCCTGACTGAAAATATGTTTGGTGATATTCTCAGTGATGAAGCCAGTGTTATCAGTGGTTCACTTGGACTTCTCCCTTCTGCATCGGTTGGTAAGGGGCCGGCTCTGTTCGAGCCTATTCATGGCTCCTATCCGCAGGCGGCAGGAAAAGATATTGCCAACCCGCTGGGGTCAGTGCTTTCAGCGGCGATGATGCTGGATCATTTCGATTTGCACAAGGAAGCAGCGCTGGTGCGTGAAGCAGTGGAGTGGACTCTTATCCATGGATTTGTAACCAAGGATATTGACCCGGTGAATTTTTATTTCACGACCACCATCGGTGAGCTGATCAGTGATTACCTGGTTGGAAAGATTTCCGGTTCTGAGCTGAACCAGGAAAATATTGCACTCAGGAAGTCAACCATTATTTAGTTCTTTGTTTTATCAATTGCGGTTCGTATATTCGCTTCAACACGTCTTATGTTGAAAAGCAGTCTATATAATAAATTACTTGTCGCCCGTCTTGTGGTGGTCATTATTATTATTGTGCTTGCTCTTCCCCAAGGCGGTTAATGCGTTAAAATTTCAAATTATTTATAACGACCCGCCTCAAAAGGCGGGTTTCTTTTTTATTATTTATGGCAGAACTCAACAAATATTCCAGGACTTTAACCCAGGATGAAACCCAACCGGGTGCACAGGCCATGTATTATGCGATCGGCTTTTCAGAAGAAGATTTCAAAAAAGCACAGGTGGGTATTGCCAGTATGGGATGGGATGGAAATCCCTGCAACATGCATCTGAATGACCTTGCAAAGCAGGTGAAAGCAAGCATCAACAAAACCAATCTCCTGGGATTGATATTTCATACCATTGGTGTCAGTGACGGCATCAGCATGGGCACCGACGGCATGCGATATTCACTTGTTAGCCGGGATATCATTGCCGATAGTATTGAGACCAACGCCGGAGCCCAGTATTATGATGCCATTGTTACAATTCCGGGTTGTGACAAGAATATGCCTGGTTCGCTGATGGCCATGGGCAGGTTAAATCGTCCGGGTATTATGCTGTACGGTGGAACCATCGCACCTGGTCATTATAAAGGGCAGGATCTGAATATCGTTTCGAATTTTGAAGCCCTTGGTCAGAAAATAGCCGGCAATCTGAGTGAAGCCGACTTTAAGGCAATTGTAAGGAACAGTTGTCCGGGTGCTGGTGCCTGTGGCGGTATGTATACCGCCAATACCATGGCGAGTGCCATCGAAGCTTTAGGCATGAGCCTTCCCTATTCTTCTTCCAACCCTGCATTGAGTGAGGACAAACAAAAGGAATGTGAAGCAATCGGAGCTGCCATCAAACTATTACTCGAGAAGGATCTCAAGCCCAGGGATATCATGACGCGCAAAGCATTTGAAAATGCAATTACCGTCGTCATGGTACTTGGTGGATCAACCAATGCAGTCCTGCATTTAATTGCTATGGCGAAAAGCGTGGATGTTCCGCTGACACAGGACGATTTCCAGACAATCAGTAATAAGATCCCCGTACTCGCTGATTTTAAACCCAGCGGCAAATATCTGATGGAGGACCTGCATCAGTATGGTGGTGTCCCGGCTGTAATGAAATATCTTTTGAAAAACGGAATGCTTCACGGCGACTGTTTAACAGTTACGGGAAAAACTGTCTCAGAAAATCTCAAGGGGGCACCAGATCTGGATTTTGATAAACAAAAAATAATTATGCCCCTGGAAAGACCGATAAAGGCAACCGGGCACTTACAAATTTTATACGGCAACCTTGCGGAAGGTGGAAGTGTTGCAAAGATCAGCGGAAAAGAAGGAGAGCGTTTCGAGGGAACAGCCAGGGTATTCAATGGCGAGCATGATTTAATTGCCGGTATTCAATCTGGAAAAGTTCATGCAGGTGACGTAGTCGTAATCAGAAATATTGGTCCCAAAGGCGCGCCTGGCATGCCGGAAATGCTGAAACCGACCGGAGCCATTATCGGTGCGGGTCTTGGCAAAACGGTCGCGCTCATAACTGACGCCCGTTTTAGCGGAGGAACCCATGGATTCGTGGTGGGTCATATAACACCGGAAGCATTCGATGGCGGATTGATCGCCCTGGTAGAAGATAATGATATCATCGAAATAGATGCAGTCAAAAATTCAATCAATTTAAGAGTGGCAGAAGATGTGATTGCAGCGAGAAGAAAAAAATGGAAGCAACCAGCATTAAAAGAAACCAAAGGTGTACTGTATAAGTACGCACGCGTTGTGAAGGATGCATCCCAGGGATGTGTAACTGACGAAAGTTAAGAGTGTGGAAGTATGGGGGTATGGGAGAATGAACTGACAACTTTCATCAGTAAACTAAAAAAATTTTGTTCTTATAAAATCGAAGAAATGGAAACGCTTGAAGTGAAAAAAGCAAAAGCATCGAAGGCAAAACAAAAAGTCCGGAAATTATCCGGATCAGCTGCTTTACTGGAAGTATTTCTTTCGGAAAAAGTGGATACCATTTTCGGATATCCAGGTGGCGCGATTATGCCAATCTATGATGCCCTGTATGACTATCAGGAAAAAATGAATCATGTGCTGGTTCGCCATGAACAGGGAGCCATTCATGCTGCCCAGGGATATGCCCGCGTTTCAGGTAAGACAGGTATCGTATTTGCTACCAGTGGACCCGGCGCAACAAACCTGGTTACCGGTCTCGCTGACGCCATGATCGACAGTACCCCATTGGTGTGTATTACCGGCCAGGTATATGCGCATCTGCTCGGCACGGATGCATTCCAGGAGACAGACGTTATCAATATTACAACGCCGGTTACTAAATGGAATTACCAGGTCACAGATGCGACAGAGATTCCTTCCGTTCTTGCGAAAGCTTTTTATCTGGCAGCAAGCGGACGCCCCGGACCGGTACTTATAGATATTACCAAGAACGCCCAGATACAGGAATTCGATTTCGAGGAATACATTCCCTGCGAGCATATCCGTAGCTACCGGCCCAAGCCCATCGTCCGGAAAAAATATGTGGAAGAAGCAGCCAGGCTGATCAATGAAGCGAAAAAACCATTTGTCATATTCGGTCAGGGAGTAATTCTTGGGCGAGCGGAAAATGAATTTAAGAATTTCCTGGATAAATCCGGAATTCCTGCGGCCTGGACTATCCTCGGCATGAGTGCGATTCCAACAGATCATCCGCTTGCGGTTGGCATGCTGGGCATGCATGGCAACTATGGCCCCAATGTGCTGACAAACGAATGCGACGTACTAATCGCCATCGGAATGCGTTTCGATGACCGTGTTACGGGCCGGCTTGATAAATATGCCAAACAGGCCAAAGTAATTCACCTGGATATTGACCCGGCGGAAATAGATAAGAATGTAAAATCAACCGTTCCGGTTTGGGGAGATTGTAAGGAAACGTTGCCCCTGCTTACACAATTGATAGAAAAGAAAACGCATTCCGCCTGGCACCAAAAATTCAAAGACTTCCAAAAACAGGAAGATGAAAAATGTATCTATCCCGAGCTGCATCCGGATACAGAAATCCTTTCCATGGGTGAAGTGATCGACGCGCTGAATGAACTAACCGGGGGAAACGCTATCCTTGTGACAGATGTTGGTCAGCATCAGATGGTAACCTGCCGTTATGCGAAATACAATCAATCCAAGAGTAATATTACTTCCGGTGGTCTCGGAACCATGGGCTTTGCCCTTCCTGCAGCGATAGGAGCGAAATTCGGTGCTCCTGACAGAACCGTCATCGCCATAGCCGGCGATGGTGGATTCCAGATGACCCTGCAGGAATTAGGTACTATTATGCAGACAGACCTAAATCTGAAAATTATTGTGTTGAATAACCAGTTCCTGGGCATGGTTCGTCAATGGCAGGAACTCTTTAACTCAAGGAGATATTCTTTCGTGGATATACAGAGTCCTGATTTTGTAGAACTGGCAAAGTCCTATCGGATTGCCGGTCAAAAAGTGACGGAGCGGTCTTTACTAAAGAAAGCATTGAAAGAAATGCTGGAAAATCCCGGTGCCTACTTGCTGGAAATCATGGTTGGCAAGGAAAACAATGTTTTCCCAATGGTTCCGCAGGGCTGCAGCGTGAGTGAAATCAGGCTGAGCTGACTTCGTAATGTGACAAATGAGGAATTATGACGAATGTGCTGATGTAAAAATGAAAATTAAAATGTACTGCAAAAGTTAGGGAATGGAAGACGCTGTTTTGAAAGATATACCGGTTCAATATAATGTCATCGTTGAAGCAACGGGCAAACTGTCCTTTAATATGAATTCGGATTTGTATACAGGCAGTTTACTCAAGACACTGGTTGCCTCTAAAAAAGGTGGCCGAATACTTGAACTGGGAACAGGTGGTGGCCTTGCCTCTGCCTGGATCCTGGAAGGAATGGACGAGCATGCGAAACTTCTGACAATTGAAAACAATGCCGGACTCTTGGAAATTGCCAAACGACAATTAAATGATCCGCGCATTGAATTTATACTTGCAGACGGTTATGAATGGCTAAAAACATTTAGGGGGGAAAAATTTGATTTGATTTTTGCCGATGCGATGCCGGGGAAATATGATTTATTTGATGAGGCAATTTCATTACTGAAGACCGGGGGTTTTTATATAATTGATGACATGCTCCCGCAGGCTAACTGGCCGGAGGGCCATGCAGAAAGAGTAGATGATTTTATATACCTGTTAGAATCAAAAAAAAATCTTGTACTTACTAAAATGAACTGGTCAACGGGAATTATTATAGCAGTAAAAAAATAGGGATGCGGGAAGCACACCAGGCGGAGCATTTAAATTACTTATTTAATATTTAAAAATGATAAAGCAGGAATTCACTATAACAGTCTACACGGAAAATCAGATCGGGTTGCTGAACAGGATAGCGATCATTTTCTCCCGCAGAAAGATCAATATAGAAAGCATGAATACTTCCCCCTCTGAAATCGAAGGCATTCATCGTTTTACGATCGTTATCAATGAAACGGAAGAAGTGGTAAAAAAACTTTGCCGCCAGATTGAAAAGCAGGTGGAAGTTCTGAAGGCCTATTTTAACCATAATGATGAAATCGTATGGCAGGAACTTGCTTTATACAAGGTATCCACCGATCAGATCGTAGAGAAAGTAAAAGTAGAGCGGCTATTAAGGCAATATGGAGCCAGGGCTGTTGTGATCCGTAAGGATTATACCGTATTTGAAACCACCGGCCATCGCGAAGAAACCAATGGTTTGCTGGAAGCTTTGGAGCCATATGGTGTGATCGAGTTTGTGCGTACTGCCAGGGTAGCAATTATAAATGCAAGCAGCGGATTCCATGAAAAGCTAAAGGAATTCGAACAAACCGAACCCGGCGAAGTTGTGATAGAAAACGAATATCTGGACAAGCAGGATGAGGTGTTTAGCATGTAGGAAAGTATGAGAGTAAGGGAGTGTGGGAGTGAAAACAATTTGGATGAATGAAGGACGAAGCAATAAATATGAATTAACAACTAACAATTAACAATTAACAACTAAAAAAATGGCAACATTAAATTTCGGCGGAGTAGATGAAACGGTTGTAACCCGTGAAGAATTCCCGCTTTCGAAAGCCCAGCAGGTTTTGAAGGATGAAGTAGTGGCTGTTATCGGATATGGCGTGCAGGGTCCCGGCCAGGCACTTAATCAAAAGGACAACGGAGTAAACGTCATTGTTGGTCAGCGGAAAAATTCGAAAACCTGGGATAAAGCCGTTCGTGACGGATTCGTTCCCGGAGAAACACTTTTTGAAATTGAAGAAGCCCTGCAAAGAGGCACGATCATATGTTATTTATTAAGCGATGCGGCTCAGATAGAATTATGGCCTACGGTAAAAAAGCACCTGACGAAGGGAAAGGCTCTCTATTTTTCCCATGGCTTCGGAATTACTTTTAAGGAGCAGACCGGCATCATACCACCAGCCGATGTGGATGTGTTTCTTGTGGCACCGAAAGGTTCAGGCACTTCCTTAAGAAGAATGTTTCTGCAGGGTCGTGGCCTGAACAGCAGTTATGCCATCTTCCAGGACGCGACAGGAAGGGCCAAAGAGCGCGTGATCGCATTGGGTATAGCCGTGGGAAGCGGATACCTTTTTGAAACTAATTTCAAAAAAGAAGTATACAGTGATCTCACAGGAGAACGCGGTACACTGATGGGTGCCATCCAGGGAATCTTCGCAGCCCAGTATCAGGTGTTGCGCGACAAGGGACATACACCCTCCGAAGCTTTCAATGAAACTGTGGAAGAACTCACCCAGAGCCTCATGCCCCTCGTCGCTGAAAACGGGATGGACTGGATGTATGCCAACTGCTCAACCACCGCGCAGCGCGGAGCACTTGACTGGTGGAAAAAATTCCGGGATGCAACTGCGCCTGTATTCAAAGAATTGTATGAAAGTGTCGCTTCAGGAAAAGAATCCCAACGTTCAATCGACAGCAACAGCAAGACCGATTACCGGGAAAAACTGGAAGTCGAATTGAAAGAATTACGCGACAGTGAAATGTGGCAGGCTGGAAAGACAGTCAGGAGCCTGCGCCCGGAAAATCAACCATCACCGGTTCTTAAATCAGATAAAAAGCTGACAGAAAAAGTATAATTATGGAATCCTCAACTCGCGCCATCCGGCTGGATGTACATGGAGCAGCAGAAAGATTGAAAAAAGTGGTGATCAGAACGCCACTGGTATTAAATCAGAATCTTTCCCGCCGATACCATTGTAATGTATACCTGAAAAGAGAGGACCTGCAGGTAGTACGATCTTATAAGATTCGCGGCGCATATAATATGATGAGTAGCTTTTCGGAGGAAATTCTGAGAAAGGGTGTCGTATGTTCCAGTGCCGGCAATCACGCCCAGGGTTTTGCCTACTCGTGCAAAAAACTGAATGTTAAGGGAGTGGTTTTTATGCCCATCATCACACCGAAACAAAAAGTGGATCAGACACGGATGTTTGGGGAAAATTTTGTCGAGATCAAACTCATAGGTGACACGTATGATGACTGTGCCATCGCGGCAAAAAAATACACCGCCGAAAATGATATGGTTTTTATCCCTCCTTTCGAGGATCTCCGCATCATTGAAGGACAGGCTACCGTGGCGCTCGAAATCCTGGAAGACCTCTCCACGATCGATTATCTCTTCGTTCCGGTGGGTGGCGGCGGTCTTGCATCTGGCGTAGGCACTTATTTCAAAACCTATTCACCTAAAACAAAGATTATAGGCCTGGAACCGGAAGGAGCACCCTCTATGGCTGAAGCATTCAAGGCCGGACAGCCGGTAACGCTGGAAAAAATAGACCGTTTTGTAGATGGTGCTGCTGTAAAGAGAACCGGCGACCTCACGTTTTCTATATGCCGGGAAATGCTCGACGCGTTGGATCTGGTTCCGGAAGGCCGGATCTGCTCAACCATTCTCAAGCTCTACAATGAAGATGCCATCGTGGTAGAGCCAGCCGGCGCCCTTTCTATTGCCGGCCTGGAAAATCACAAAGAAGCAATCCGAGGCAAGAATGTGGTTTGTATTGTAAGCGGAAGCAATAATGATATCGACCGGATGCCGGAAATCAAGGAACGCTCCCTTCAGTATGAAGGATTGAAACATTATTTTCTAATCCGTTTTGCACAACGTCCCGGCGCTTTGAAGGAATTTGTAAACAATGTACTTGGGCCGACGGATGATATTACGCGTTTTGAATATATGCAGAAAACCGACAAGGAATCCGGACCGGCTGTCGTCGGCATTGAATTAGCCAGCCGGGGGGACTATGAAAGACTTTTGGAAAACATGAAAAGATACCAGATAGACTTCACCGAAATCAATAAAAGTGATACGTTATTTAGCCTGCTGGTCTAAATTTTTTGATTTTAAAAAGGAAAAAGGAAATAGGGGTAGGATGGTTAAACAAATGTGCTGAAAATCTGTTTTTTAATAGAAATCCTTTAATTTTTGTTCTTTAATTTTTACAATTTACTAGCCAAAAATTCGGGTTTTTTGCATATTTTTAAACGAATCCCTCCTTTCCTTAGAAAAAACGACAGAATTACGATTGCTCGTTGATGCCATTCACTGCTTAACCGAAATAAATGGAACAAAACCAAGGATTATACCATCCTTCTTTTGAGCGGGATGCCTGTGGCATCGGCTTTGTCGCCAATATAAAAGGCAATAAAAGTCACCAGATCATTTCTGACGCCCTCACTATCCTGGAGCATATGGAGCACCGGGGCGCCTGCGGTTGTGAAATCAATACAGGCGATGGAGCCGGTATCATGATACAGACTCCGCATGAATTCTTTTTTGACGAATGCATCCGTCTTGGATTTCACCTGCCGGCCTATGGTAAATATGGGGTTGGTATGATCTTCTTTCCGAGGGATCTGATGCTCAAAGAAGAATGCCGGGATATTTTTAACCGTGCAGCCGACAAATTGGGGTTGGAAGTACTTGGCTATCGCAAAGTGCCTGTAAATCCAGACGGAATCGGACCGACGGCGCTTTCAGTAGAGCCGGATATTGAACAGGTTTTTATTGCCAGTCCCGACCATATCAATGACCCCGAAGTATTTGAAAGAAAACTTTTCATACTGCGGAATTATTCCAGCCACCTGATAGAAAATTCGGTCAAGAAAGATCCGATTGGATTTTACCTGGCTTCCCTTTCGTATAAAACCGTTGTATACAAAGGTCAGCTTACCAGCATGCAGGTGCGCCATTATTTCCCAGACCTGAATAATAATAGAATCGTATCTGCATTCGGACTTATTCATTCCCGATTTGCAACCAACACATTTCCATCATGGAAACTGGCACAACCCTTTCGCTATATAGCACACAATGGAGAAATCAATACTGTTCAGGGAAATCTGAACTGGCTGAAAACAAGTGAAAAAGGATTTGAGTCCCCTTTTTTCACAAAAGAAGAAATGGAGATGCTTCTCCCGCTGATCACAGAAGGGCTTTCGGATTCTGCCTGTCTGGATAATATGATCGAGTTGCTGCTTCTGTGCGGACGTTCTCTTCCCCATGTGATGATGATGCTGATTCCCGAAGCCTGGGATGGCAACGATCAAATGGATCCCGTAAAAAAAGCATTTTACGAATACCATGCTTCGATGATGGAACCCTGGGACGGACCTGCATCCATTTCATTTACGGATGGAAAGATGATTGGTGCCACCCTCGACCGGAATGGCTTGCGTCCATCCCGCTATTGTGTTACTACTGACGACCGCGTTATCATGGCTTCGGAAACGGGTGTACTTCCCATTGACCAGAAAATCATCCGCGAAAAAGGAAGGCTGCAACCAGGAAAAATGTTTGTGGTAGATATGGAGCAGGGAAGAATCATCAGCGATGATGAACTAAAAAATAAAATCTGCTCTTCCAAACCTTATGCAGAGTGGCTCAATAAATATAAAATACGCCTCGAAGAATTACCTGAACCGCGGGTTGCGTTCACCGAACTCCACCACGATCAGATTTTTAAGTATCAGAAAGCTTTCGGATATACTACGGAAGATGTTGAATCAATTATTATTCCGATGGCCGTTGACGGAAAAGAACCAATCGGTTCCATGGGCTCGGATATTCCCCTGGCTGTGCTTAGTGATGAGCCTCAGCACCTCAGCAGTTATTTCAAACAACTGTTCGCACAGGTAACCAATCCGCCAATTGATCCCATACGGGAAAGACTGGTGATGTCATTGGCCACTTTTGCAGGAAATAACGGCAACCTGCTTGTGGAAGATCCGTTGGCATGTCACTGTGTGGCATTAAAGCACCCGGTTCTTTCCAATCATGAACTCGAAAAAATACGCAGTATCGATACCGGAATTTTCCAGGCAAAAACATTACAACTTTATTTCAGAGCTGATGGCAAACCTGGTTCCATGCAGGCAGGTGTTGAAAGACTTTGCCGTTATGCGGTGGATGCCGTACTCGACGGGTTCGAGGTTTTGATTTTATCGGACCGCGCCATCGATTCGGATCATGCGCCGATCCCTACCCTGCTGGCAACCGCGGCGGTTCATCATCACCTGATCCGGAAAGGACTACGCGGACAAGTCGGCATTATCGTGGAAGCCGGTGATGTGTGGGAAGTCCATCACTATGCCTGTCTGATCGGATTCGGTGCAACGGCCATCAATCCTTACCTGGCACTTGCAACGATACAGGATGCCCGGGCCTCCGGCAAACTTCAAACTCAAATCGAACCAGACCAACTCAGGAAAAATTATGTAAAAGCGGTGAATGAAGGATTGCTGAAAGTGTTCTCCAAGATGGGCATCTCCACGCTGCAGTCATACCAGGGCGCCCAGATATTTGAGATCATCGGTCTCAATCATACAGTCGTGGAAAAATATTTTACAGGCGCGACTTCCCGCATCGAGGGCATGGGTCTGGATGAAATCGCAAGGGAAACGCTGGCAAAACATTTATTTGCATTCAGCCCGAAAGATATTCCGGTAGAACGCCTTCCAACCGGGGGTGTCTACCAGTGGAAGCGGAAAGGAGAATTTCATCTCTTCAATCCGAATACCATTCATTACCTGCAGTATTCAACGCATATGAATGACTACGCTTCATTCAAAAAATACTCAAGGCTGGTAAATGATCAGATGGAAAAAGCAGCTACTATCCGTGGAATGTTCCAATTTAAAAGAAACAGGCCTTCCATTCCGATCGAAAATGTTGAGCCGGAAGAAAATATTTTAAAAAGATTCGCAACCGGGGCAATGAGCTTTGGTTCGATATCCCACGAAGCGCATTCAACGCTCGCTATAGCGATGAACCGGATCGGTGCGAAAAGTAATACAGGAGAAGGCGGTGAGGACGAATTCCGTTTTGAAACTATGGAGAATGGGGATTCCATGAGGTCTGCCATTAAACAGGTTGCCTCTGCCCGGTTTGGTGTAACAAGTTATTATCTTACTCAGGCAGATGAACTGCAGATCAAAATGGCACAGGGAGCAAAGCCAGGAGAAGGCGGACAATTACCTGGTCATAAAGTGGATGAATGGATCGGCAAAGTAAGGCATTCAACACCTGGCGTAGGGTTGATCTCTCCTCCACCCCATCATGATATTTATTCCATCGAAGATCTGGCACAGCTCATTTTCGATCTTAAGAATTCCAACCGTAATGCAAGGATAAATGTGAAGCTGGTTTCAAAAGCCGGTGTCGGAACTATTGCGGCGGGTGTTGCAAAAGCAAAATCCGATGTGATCCTGATATCCGGTCACGATGGGGGAACCGGTGCATCGCCAATTAGTTCTATCCGTCATACGGGACTTCCCTGGGAACTTGGATTAGCAGAATCACACCAGACGCTGGTGAAAAATAAATTACGCAGCCGGGTGGTATTACAAACAGACGGTCAATTAAAAACAGGCCGTGATATTGCTATCGCTACTCTGCTGGGTGCAGAAGAATGGGGCGTAGCCACAGCGGCACTTGTGGTGGAAGGCTGTATTTTAATGCGCAAATGTCATATGAATACCTGTCCGGTAGGAGTTGCCACCCAGGATCCTGAATTGAGAAAAAGGTTTACCGGTAATGCGGATCATGTCGTGAACCTCTTCAAGTTCCTCACCCGGGAATTACGCGAGATCATGGCTGAACTCGGATTCCGTACCATTGATGAAATGGTAGGACAGGTTGAGTGTCTCGAAGTAAATAATAACCAGAAACACTGGAAAACCAAAAAATTAAACCTTTCCCCGATTTTATACAAAGAGCCCACTTCCATGTATACAGGCACCCATCATATGGAGGATCAGGATCATGGACTTACGGAAGTGCTGGACTGGAAACTGCTGGAAGCAGCCAAACCAGCACTTGAATCGGGACAAAAAATTACTGCTTCATTCAATGTGAAGAATACAAACAGGACCATCGGAACTATCCTGTCCAATGAAATTTCCAAGATATATAAATCGAAAGGGCTGCCTACTGATACGATTCATTTCAAATTGAAAGGAACCGCAGGACAAAGTTTTGGTGCCTTTAATACACATGGTGTAACACTTGAACTTGAAGGAGATGCCAATGACTATTTCGGCAAGGGATTATCCGGTGCACGTCTGATCGTTTATCCCGCAACGGATGCCGGTTTCATACCGGAGGAAAATTTCATCATCGGGAATGTAGCTTTTTACGGGGCAACCTCGGGCGAAGCATTTATCCGCGGCAAGGCTGGCGAACGATTCGCTGTTCGCAATTCCGGAGCCAACGCTGTCGTAGAAGGTATAGGAGATCATGGTTGTGAATATATGACCGGAGGCCGCGTTGTGATCCTGGGTTCCACCGGACGTAATTTCGCGGCAGGCATGAGTGGTGGTATTGCCTATGTATACGATGTAGACGGAAAATTTTCAACTCTTTGCAATTCCGAAATGGTTGATCTGGATCCGCTCAATGAAGAAGACATACGCGAAATGAAAGACATGATTACTCGTCACTATACCTATACCGGCAGTACGGTTGCAAAATTTGTTTTGCGGGATTTCGAGAACCAGCTTCGGAATTTCGTGAAAGTATTTCCGAAAGATTATAAAAAGGTATTGGCTGAAAAGAAAGCCCGCGTAGGCGTCAATTCCTGATTCATAAATTTTAAGAAAAAAGAAATGGGTAAACCAACAGGGTTTCTGGAATACAAACGTGAACTTCCCTCCAAGCGGCCTGTACAGGAGAGAAGAAAGGATTATAATGAATTTGTGAATCTGTACGAACCGGAACAGTTGAACAAACAGGCGGCACGCTGCATGAATTGCGGCATACCCTTTTGTCATCACGGATGTCCGTTGGGGAATGTGATTCCTGAATTTAATGATGCCGTCTATCGTAATTCATGGCAGGATGCTTATGAAATCCTGGTCACTACGAATAATTTCCCGGAATTCACAGGAAGGATTTGTCCTGCTCCCTGCGAAAGCAGTTGTGTATTGGGGATTAATCAGCCTGCTGTTACAATTGAAGAAATCGAAAAACATATTATTGAAATTGCGTTTGAAAAAGGTTTTGTAAAAGCAAAACAACCCAATATTCGCACAGGGAAGATGATTGCCGTTGTAGGCTCTGGCCCTGCCGGACTGGCCGCTGCTGCACAACTGAATTCTGCAGGTCATTCCGTAACTGTTTTTGAAAGGGATGATGCTCCTGGAGGTTTGCTGCGCTACGGGATTCCTGATTTTAAACTGGAAAAATGGATTATCGACAGAAGGATCAATCTGCTGGAACAAGAGGGAATTGTATTTAAATGCAATACCAATGTGGGTGTCGATGTACGTATCAATGAACTGATGCATGATTTTCAGGCCATTGTTCTAAGCGGCGGATCAACAATACCCAGGGACCTGCCCGTACCGGGAAGGGATCTGAAAGGCATTTATTTCGCGATGGATTTTTTAAAACAGCAGAATCAGCGGGTACGGGGTGTACCGGTGCCTATGGAGGATATTTTTGCCACGGGTAAAAATGTGATTGTTATCGGAGGTGGTGATACAGGCAGTGATTGTGTGGGAACCTCGAACCGTCATAATGCAAAACAGATTACACAATTTGAATTACTTCCACAACCACCCAAGGACCGTACGCCGTTCATGCCCTGGCCGACCTATCCTATGGTCATGAAAACGACCTCTTCCCATGAAGAAGGCTGCGAACGTCAGTGGGCCATGGCCACGAAAGAATTTATCGGTGATGAAAACGGAAACCTGAAGGCTTTAAAAATTGCCCAGTTGGAATGGAAACTGACAGATGACGGAAGACCCGCACATTTTGTTGAAGTTCCCGGAACCGAACAGGTGATTCCCTGTGAACTCGCATTACTGGCCATGGGATTTGTTTCTCCTCAACAGGAAGGACTTGTGAATGATCTGGGGCTGGAACTCGATGAACGGGGCAATGTTAAAGCGGCTGAAAAATCATACCAGACCAGTGTCGAAAAAATATTTGCTGCTGGTGATATGCGCCGGGGCCAATCTCTTGTGGTATGGGCCATCAGTGAAGGAAGAGAATGTGCACGCAAAGTAGATGAATACCTGATGGGCAGTTCCCTGCTGGAGACCAAGGATCACTCACTGATTGGTGTTACCTGCTAGTGAATTACTGAACGAAGCTGTCGCCCAACTTTTTATTCACATATTATCTGGTTTGTGATATTTTAAAAGGCACAACTTATTTTGAAACAGGCATACTGGTATTGCCAATATCCCGGTATAATTTCCATTCACCGTTTCGTTGCTGCCATATTACGACATACTTGCCCCTGTCAATCAGCGTTTTCTTTTCATCTTTCATTTCATAATTTCCGGTTTCAATAATGAAGTCTGAATCACCCTTAATATCGGTCGTTTCAAAAGTAAAATCCCTGACGCCCATGCGTGTCATTTCTCCCCAGGCCGGGAGAATCTCCTTTCCTTTTATAGGTTCACTATGGGCAAATAACATTTCCGCATCCGGCCAGTAGTGAGCAGCCAGGGCCACAGAATCTCCCTTTCTGAATTGCTCCGAAAATTTCAAATTTATACTGTCGATGAATGATTTTGCCTTCTGCATATCAAATGCCCTCGGGGCATTTTCTTCATGACTGGATTGTTCTGAGGTACCTGGATTACAGGAAAATGTGAACAGGCTGACAAATGCCCATAATGTAACAGAACTCAATTTTCGCATAATAATCTTATTTAAAAAACCACGATCTTATTTGGCACCTACTATTTCCCCGTTTCAAATTCCCAGTCATTAGTTATAAAATTCTCTCTTTTTCAATAGTAATTTTTTTAAAAATGCCTACATTCAGTACTATGAATATAGGAATTCAAAAAAATATCTCAAGAAAACAGTTTCTTGCAAATATTCCTTTACTGGCCGTATTACCGGGAATGACTAAATATGAGAGAAAAAACCCTTCATTAAATTTATCTTTTTCCACGCTGGGTTGCCCAGACTGGAGTTTTGATAAAATCATCGATTTTGCAAAGAGCAATAATTATACTGGCCTTGAAGTAAGAGGTATTCTCCGTCAGATGGATCTGACCAAAGTACCTGAGTTTTCAATCAGATGAAAAGATTGCAGCAAGTATGAATAAAATGAAGGCCCATGGACTGGTATTTGTTGACCTGGGTTCTTCCTGCGCCCTTCACTTTCCCAAAGGAGAAGAAAGAACAAAAAACCTGGATGAAGGGAAAAGATTTATCGACCTCGCTGAAAAATTAAATTGCCCATATGTCAGGGTATTCCCCAACCAATTACCCAAGGATCGTGACCGACAGGAATCCATTAACCTGATTATTGAGGGACTTAAGGAATTGGGTGCTTATGCCACCAAGTCGAAGGTTACCGTTTTATTGGAATCTCATGGCGAACTGATTTACAAAAAAGACCTGTTAGCACTCATGGAAGGAGCGGCGAATCCGCATGTGGGACTGGTTTGGGACATTTGTAATATGTGGATCGCAACCAAGGAGCCGCCGGATGAAGTGTATGCCACATTGAAGACGTATATAAAACATACTCACATCAAGGATTTGAAAATCGAAAATGGGAAAGAAGAGTATGTATTATTGGGCACAGGAATCGTACCCATCTTCCAGGCTATTGATCTGTTATATATCAATCAATATTCCGGTTACTACAGTTTCGAGTGGGAAAAACTCTGGCACCCCGAAATTATTGAACCGCAAATTGCGTTGGCGGATTATCCTGTTGCGATGAAAAAACATTTTGATAAAACGTAAACCTTTTAGTCTTGTCAGATAAACACTGAAATTTATCATATTGGATTTCTTAATCCGTCAACTTTTCTCCGGGATTGGTACCCCTTTCTTTATCAGCCGGGCAATGAATACAACGATATAAATCTCAACCGGACGTTGGATAATTGCGGGATTTCGGAATGGATACGTGAAATGATAACCAGGTGTCCGTTATCCGATGTATGATCAGACGGGTGCCAGAATGCGAAGTGAAGGATCGAAACAAAAAAAAAGCCCCGTCTGAAAAGACGAGGCTTCAATAAATATGGCAGCTACCTACTCTCCCGCATTGTGGTGCAGTACCATCGGCCATAAGGGGCTTAACTTCTCTGTTCGGAATGGGAAGAGGTGAACACCCTTGGAAAAACCACCATAAAAAGTTAAGAGTTAAAAGTGTAGGAGTATGACGTTGGGCCATACTCTACTTCTTCAGCTCAATAAATTGCATATTGGGAGTTGTAATAGGAATATTATGGTATTTTTTATTTCACTGTCGAAACAGAAAATAAAAAAAATTAAAGCATACGGGCAATTAGTACTACTCGGCTTTACTGTTACCAGTTTTATACCTGTAGCCTATCAACGTCATAGTCTTTGACGACCCTTAAAAGAAAACTCATCTCGTGGTAGGTTTCACGCTTAGATGCTTTCAGCGTTTATCCTGTCCGTACATAGCTACTCTGCACTGCACCTGGCGGCACAACAGATACACCAGCGGTACGTACGACCCGGTCCTCTCGTACTAAGGTCATGTCCACTCAATTTTCTTACGCCCATCACAGATAGGGACCGAACTGTCTTGCGACGTTCTGAACCCAGTTCACGTGCCACTTTAATCGGCGAACAGCCGAACCCTTGGGACCTTCTCCAGCCCCAGGATGTGACGAACCGACATCGAGGTGCCAAACCTCCCCGTCGATATGAGCTCTTGGGGGAGATCAGCCTGTTATCCCCGGAGTACCTTTTATCCTTTGAGCGACGGCCCTTCCATACAGAACCGCCGGATCACTTTAGCCAGCTTTCGCTCCTGCTCGACATGTATGTCTCACAGTCAAGCACCCTTATACTAATGCGCTCTTCGTACGATTACCAACCGTACTGAGGGTACCTTTGCAAGCCTCCGTTACACTTTAGGAGGCGACCACCCCAGTCAAACTACCCACCATGCACTGTTTCCCGCGAGGGATTAGATTCTAAATCAAAGAAGGTTGGTATTTCACCGACCGCTCCACCTCACCTGGCGGCAAGGCTTCGTAGCGTCCCAACTATTCTACACATCCGTAATTCAAAATCAATGCAAAGTTGTAGTGAAGGTTCACGGGGTCTTTCCGTCCCGTGACGGGTAACCGGCATCTTCACCGATACTACAATTTCACCGGGCTCGTGGAGGAGACAGTGTTCAACTCATTAGACCATTCGTGCAGGTCGGAACTTACCCGACAAGGAATTTCGCTACCTTAGGACCGTTATAGTTACGGCCGCCGTTTACTGGGGCTTCAGTCAGAAGCTTTGGCTTGCGCCGAACATCCTTCCTTAACCTTCCAGCACCGGGCAGGTATCAGGCTCTATACGTCATCTTACGATTTTGCAGGGCCCTGTGTTTTTGTTAAACAGTTGGTTGAACCATTTTGCTGAGGCCCACCGAAGTGGGCATGCTTTATCCCGAAGTTACAGCATCAATTTGCCGAGTTCCTTCTCCACGGCTCACCCGAGCGCCTTAGAATATTCTTCTCGTCCACCTGTGTCGGATTGCGGTACTGGCTGCTTTAACCTAACCTTAGAGGTTTTTCTTGGCGGCTATTAGCACTCTCAATCAGGC
>CAVUHS010000001.1:0-825000 GCA_963741345.1 uncultured Bacteroidota bacterium | reverse complement strand
GGCATGAACGCCGGTATCCGTGCGTGAGGCACCGGTCATCAGGACCTCTTTCCTGAAAAATACCATAAATGCCTTTTCAATTTCTTCCTGGATGGAGTCCAGCGTTGGCCTGCACCTGGAAACCACTGTAGGCCGTGCCCTTATAAGAAACTTCTATAAAATAACGGGACATGCCCAAAGATACCGGGGAATCAGGACCGATTTTCGGCCATCACAAGGAATTTACGTTGGAAATTCTTATCCGAATACATGTCTGCCAGCTCCGGGAAATGCTCCCGGTCTGAAATATGTAAACGTGCTGCTTCCATCAGGCGGTACCTGGTCTTATCGGATACAAATATGGAAGCCAGTTGCCGTAATTGAGCCACAGTAAAACATTTCAGTGCAAATCCTCCTGAAGCCACGGCAATCTTTTCCTGGTCGGTGTTGGCGTTCAAAATGGCCGTCCGAAGGTATAACATGTCTGCATCGGATGCCAGATCCGGACAAGGTGGCTGAACGGATTTTGCCGGTTTATTCTTTGCAAGGATTTTGCCCGCGGAAATTGTATCTGATTTATTAAGAACCGCTGATTTATTCAGCGCCGCTGTGTCGGGCATTTTTGGCTTTAATTGCGCCTGATTCAGAACGACTGTATCCTGAGTCAGTTTTTTTGTTAACTGGGGTGCAGCTGCAGTCCGCCTTTTCAGGGAATCCCTGCTTTCAAAATAGACAAATAGTGTAACGGTGTCTATATGGCCGTCCGGACCGAAATCCAGGAAAACTATTTTTCTGGATATTTTCAGAGAAACTTCCCTGATCTTTTTGGGAGCCGCCAATGCTTTGGCAGACGGTTGATGGTTGACGGTTGATGGTATGATACCCGAATTCGAATTCCCTGGTGTACCAGAACCTGATCCAGTCGGGCTGGTTGCCTGCTGGGTACCTGCTGCAGTCAATACTCTGCTTTCACCGCCGGCATCGGTGGCAGAGGTGCTGACGGCTGTCGGTTGATGGGTGACGGCTGACAAATTTTTAGCTTCACGCTTCAGGCTGTCGTTTCTGACTTTCACTGCTAACAGGCTGTCTTTTGCAAGTTTCTTAGCCAGCATCAGACTGTCCTTCAAAAATGCTTTCCGAACCGCCTGCAAACTATCCTTAGAAGCCTTGGCCATCCTCATCGCCGCCAGGCTGTCTTTTAAAGCTGCTTTATGGGCCGTCCTAAGACTGTCTTTAATATGAAGCTGTTGCCTTCGCGCAGCTAAAAGACTGTCTTTGTCCTGATTCTTTGAGGCAGCGGCAACGGTTACCGCGGCTGTCGGTATAGGATTAACTGTTGAAGGATTGCCTGCAGCGAGATTCAGACTGTCCCTGGCCAACTGCTGATGGTTGGCAGCTGAGAGTTTGTTTGACGCCAAACTGTCTTTGGCAGACGGTTGGTGGGTGACGGTTGACAGATTATTCGCCACCAGACTGTCTTTGGCAGACCGTTGATGGCTGACATTTGACAGCGGTTGTTGACTCTTTGGCGCGACCGATCCCTTTTTTGTGGTATTGGGTGAGTTTGTGCCGGATGATTTTCCGCCAATGGCAAAAATTCTATGCCCGATTGCTGAAGTATCGTTAGCATGGAAACCATTTCCACTATATGTGTTATACATTACCGAAGTGTCATTGACCACTGATGCCATCAGCTTCGAAAAGCCATCATCCCTTTTCACGCCCATCTCGAGAATGCGGTTGCTGTCAAGTATCATAAACCGGATGTATTGTTTCCTTCGTCTGCCAGTTATAAAGTACCCAACTGCTGTCTTCACCTTTCAAAATAAATCCCAGATCTTTCTGACGTACTTTCACCGGAAAAACCTGCTCCGCCAGATTCTTTTTTGGAAATCGTACGCAGAGTCTGTAGACACTATCTTTTAAATGGGATAGACTTAGGTGACCATGTGCCGATGAAGCGTACATCTGGTCACCAACACGAATGGTAAATGCCTCTTTGCCTTCTGCATCAATCAATATCAGTCCCGCTGCCTGCTGTGCACGCGCGCCGAATGTGAAAAAGGTGAGCAGAAAGACGATGAAACCGTTCATCCCAAAGAGACCAGGCTTTTGCATTATTTTATATTTCTTGCTGATTCATATGAGACGGACTAGACTTCTTATCTAAAAAAAACGATGCGAATGAAACGACTTTTGATTTTATTTCTTTCTTGTTCTTTATTCTTACATCTGAAATCCCAGGACAGCGTCCAGGCTGCCAAAGATCCTTCCCTCCTCACTTACCGGGCCATGTTCCCCCATATCAATGACCTGGTGCACACCAAACTTGACGTCCGTTTCGATTATTCAAAATCTTATTTGTACGGAAAAGCCTGGATCACATTAAAGCCCCACTTCTACCCTACTGATTCTCTCACACTGGATGCCAAAGGGATGGATTTAAAAGAGGTTTCCATCATCAAAGGCAATCAGCACAGTCCGCTGAAGTATAACTATGATGGCACCACGCTGCATGTTCACCTGGATAAAACGTACCGTTATACAGAAAATTACACTGTTTACATAGATTATACTTCCAAACCCAATGAGTTAAAGGCCCAGGGCAGCGCCGCCATAACGGATGCCAAGGGATTATATTTCATAAACCCGTTGGGTACAGACAAAGAAAAACCCATCCAAATTTGGACCCAAGGTGAAACAGAATCGAATTCTGCCTGGTTTCCCACTATCGACAAACCTGATCAGAAGCAGACGGATGAAATAAGCATGACAGTTCCGGCTAAATATGTCACCCTGTCCAACGGAAAGCTGGTTTCACAGGTCAAAAATGCCGACGGGACGCGTACCGATACCTGGAAAATGGACCTGCCCCATTCTCCTTACCTGGTTTTCATGGGGATAGGTGACTTTGCGATCATAAAGGACAATTATAAAGGCAAGGAAGTGAACTATTATGTAGAAAAGGAATACGCACCTGTTGCCCGCCGCATATTCGGTCTGACACCCGAAATGATGGCTTTTTATTCCCGAATTCTCGGTTTTGAATATCCCTGGGTCAAATATTCACAGATGACTGCCCGCGACTATGTAAGCGGCGCCATGGAAAACACCACGGCCACCCTGCATACCAGCGCCCTGCAGCAGGATGCCCGCCAACTGGCAGACGGAAATAAATATGAGGATTATATAGCCCATGAGCTTTTTCATCAATGGTTCGGCGACCTGGCAACTACTGAAAGCTGGAGCAATCTTACCCTGAATGAATCTTTTGCCAATTTCAGTGAAACACTCTGGTTTGAATACAAACATGGAAAAGATGCGGGTGATGCCCAGAATTTTCACGATATCGAAAAATATCTGGCGGATCCCACTAATCCGACAAAAAATCTCGTTCGATTTTATTATCCCGACCGTGAATCAATGTTTGATATGGTTACTTATTCAAAGGGTGGCCGCATCCTGAATATGTTGAAGACCTATGTTGGTGACAGCGCTTTCTTCAGGTCTCTGAACCTCTACCTGAACAATTTTAAATTTAAAAATGCAGAAGCCCATAACCTGCGCCTGGCCTTTGAACAGGTTACCGGTCAGGATTTGAATTGGTATTGGAACCAGTGGTACTTTGGGAGCGGACATCCGATTTTCGATATAAATTATTCCTACGATGATGCAAAAAAAACAGCCCTGGTAGTAATCAACCAGGTTCAGAATACCGGTAAAATATTCCGCATACCACTGGCGATTGATGTTTACGAAAGCGGATCTAAATCGCGGCATAACGTATGGCTTGGAAAAGAAAGCGACAGTTTTTACTTCACTTATAATAAAAGACCGGATCTGATCAATGTGGATGGAGATAAAATCATTCTTTGCCAGAAGCAGGATCACAAAACTCTGGACAATTTTATTTACCAATATAATCATGCCGGTCTCTATCTGGACCGTCGTGAAGCCATCGAATACTGCGCCGAACATCAGGATGAAACTACCGCTCAAACGTTGCTTAAGCAGGCGATGAAAGACCGTTATTTTGAATTGAGGAACCTGACCATGAATTCTCTCGATATGGATAAACCAGCAATAAAAACTGCTTTTGAACCCGTACTGTTAGAACTTTCAACCAAAGATCCGGACCGTACGGTTCAGGCGACTGCAATCGGTCTGCTGGGGACTTATAAAAAGCAGGAATATAAAGACCTGTTCGTCAAAAAGACCTCCGATTCATCCTATTCTGTCGCCGGCAATGCCCTTACAGCTTTAAGCCTGCTGGATGAAGCACAAGCATATCAGATTGCCGATGAATTTGCAAAATATCCGGCCAGGGGAGACTTACTGGCTGCAATGTCTTTAATATTTATCAAGGAAGGTGATGAATCCAAATTCGATCTGGTAATCGAAGGCTTTGACAAAATGCCCATGAGCCAGGAAAAGTTCAACGAGTTCCCGGAGTTTGCTGCCTTATTATTGAAAATGCAAAATACAGATCAATTCAAAAAAGGAGTGGATGCGCTGGTTCGTTTTCGGGAATCCATTCCTGCTGGTCAAAGGGCAGAACTCGGTGCTCTAATCAACAATAATTTTCTAAAACCCATCGGTCAACGCAAGGAGGCTGCAGGAATGAAGGAACAGGCGGATTATATCCTTTCGAAGATTCCGGCTAAGTAAAATCACCAGCTTCCGCCAGCTCCGCCCCCACCACCGCTTCCGCCACCAAATCCACCAAATCCCCCACCACCGCCGCCGGACCAGCCACCGCCGCCACCGCCAGACCATCCGCCACCGCTACGGCCCATTCCACCCAGCATGTTTCCAATCAGGAAGGGAAGTACCCCGCTCCGGTTAAACATTCCGCCGCCACCACCTCTTCCACCACCCCGGCTAATCAGAACGAGGATGATGACAAAGAAAATAATGAGTCCCGAGAATATTTCCTCCTCCGGTTCCACGCTTTTTTGCGCTGATCATAACCCGAAGGTGCTACATATTCTCCGCGGGAAGCTTTAATGATGGCATCAGCTGCCAGATCAAATCCGCGATAATAATTCTGTTGTTTAAAATTGGGAACGATTTCGTCTTCAATGATCTGTTTGGCAGTAATGTCAGGCACCGAGCCTTCCATACCATATCCGGTGGCGATATACACCTTGTGATCCTGGATTGCGGCCAGTATAACGAGACCATTATTTGTACTTTTATTCCCCACTTTCCAATCGCGGAGAATCTTTAACGCGTAGTCTTCGATAACGTAATCTCCTGTTGTCTGCACCGTGACCACAGCAATCTGTATCGATGTGCTGTCGTCATACGCAACCAGTTTTTCCTCCAGTTCCTGGACCTGGTCCGCTGTCATCACATGTGCAAAATCATTCACCAGCCGGGGTGGATTGGGCGTCGCAGGAATGTTTTGCGCTGCTGCAACCAGGCAAGTGAAAACCAACAGAGACAATATTAATTTCTTCATGAAACGGTTAGGCTTTTACCTGCCGAAAACAATATCGTCCGGCAATTCATTTATATCAGACTGCCGGTCGTAAGGAAAATGATATTTTAATGCAGCACCAATATCATGGATAACTTTTGAAACTGCATCCGCATAATGATCCTTCTGAAACTGGGAGAGCATTTGCATGACTTCCTTCTTCCAGAATTCTTCTCCCACTTTTTCATGGATGCCACTGTCTCCAAAGACGGCGAGCTGCCGGTCTTTCACGGCCAGGTATAATAGAACCGCATTGTGACTGGCTGTATTCCCCATTTTCAGGATCGCAAAAACCTCAGCTGCCCGGTCCAGCGGATCAACAAAACGGCAGCGTCCTTCCACGTACACACGAATCTCTCCGCTGGTCTGCTGTTCTGCTTCCCGGATAGCAGCAACGATCTGGTTTTTTTCTTCTTCAGAAAAAAAATCCTTTCTGGAAAAAAATGGAATTTTCAATGCGGTATTATTATAACGTTGTCAGCACTAAAATCTGAACGCATTTTAAAATTGCACGTTGGGTGCCTTTTCAGATCCCGGATCAGACTGGAATGGCGCTTTGGCATGGAAACCAAACATGCCTCCGAAAATATTATTCGGAAAACTCCTTACCGACTGGTTGTAATCCTGCACTGCAGCGTTGAAGTCATTTCGTGAAACTTTGATCCTGTTTTCTGTTCCTTCTAATTGTGCCTGAAGATCTCTGAAATTCTGGGTCGCTTTGAGGTCTGGATAGGCTTCCGCTACAGCGAGCAGTCTGCCAAGCGCTCCACTAAGCCCGGCCTGTGCCTGTTGAAACTTTGCGAGATTTTCCGGGGTCAGGTCATTTGCATTAATCTGCACCTGGGTCGCTTTTGCACGGGCTTCTATAACATTGGTTAAAGTAGTTTGTTCGAAATTAGCTGCGCCCTTCACCGTATTCACGAGATTCGGTATCAGGTCGCTCCGGCGTTGATAATCACTCTGCACATTGGCCCATTTGTTCTTCACATTTTCATCCTTTGCAACCAACCCGTTGTATCCACTGCAGGCGCATCCGCCAAAAACAAGAATAACGGCAACAATAATAATAAGAGTGAGATTACGCGTACTCATAATATGTGTGTTTTTTGTTGGATGATAAATGTAACAATTTCCAGAGAAAGAAGTTCGGCCAGAAATTATTTAAACGCCCTGATTGATTGCGGCGATGCCGGGAAGTTCCTTTCCTTCAAAATACTCCAGCATTGCACCACCCCCGGTTGACACATAACTGACTTCGTCTGCCAGCCCGAACATGTTAACTGCTGCAACGGAATCTCCGCCGCCAACCAGTGAAAAAGCTCCTTTCTTTGTTGCTTCTGCTACCGCGCCGGCGATTGCTTTGGTACCATGCCGGAATTTTTCCATTTCAAAAACACCCATAGGTCCGTTCCAAAGAATTGTTTTGGATCTTTTGATCACATTCGAAAACTGTTCACAGGCATTTGGGCCAATATCAAGGCCCATCCAGCCCTCCGGAATATTATTACTTGGCGAGGCAGAGGTCTGTGCCTGGGCATCAAATTTATCCGCGATGATGGAATCGGCAGGGAGGTGAATGGTGACACCTTTTTCAGAAGCCTTACTTAATATTTCCAGGGCCGTGGCGATCCGGTCTTCTTCGCAAAGAGATTTTCCAATATTCCCGCCGTCTGCTTTCATAAATGTATATGCCATACCGCCACCGATTATGATATCCGTAGCTTTTTCAAGCAGGTTTTCAAGGATGAGCATTTTATCTGATACTTTCGCACCGCCAATGATAGCCACGAAAGGTTTGCCAGCCTGGTGCAACACTTTTTCAGCACTCTTCACTTCAGCTTCCATCAGGAGCCCGAACATTTTTTTATCGCCAGGGAAGAATTTTGCGATCACAGCAGTAGATGCATGAGCACGGTGCGCCGTGCCAAAAGCATCATTTACGTATATATCTCCCAGTGCAGCCAGCTTTTTTGCAAATCCCTCATCACCCTTTTCTTCTTCTTTATAAAAACGAAGGTTTTCCAACAGGAGCACTTCCCCCGGCCTGAGCATATTCGCTGTTAGTTTAGCCTGGTCACCGATACAGTCATTGGCGAATAATACGGTCACTCCGCCGAGCAGGTCTGACAAATGTTTCACCAGATATTTAAGGGAGTATTTATCCGTGGGACCGTCTTTCGGACGACCGAGGTGGGACATCAGGATAACGCTGCCGCCATCCTTCAAAATTTTCTGAATCGTTGGAACAGCCGCGCGCATCCGGTTGTCGTCGGTGATTTCCATTTTATCGTTCAGAGGAACATTGAAGTCAACCCGGATCAGGGCTTTTTTCCCTTTGAAATTGTACTGCGAGAATTTTGGCATGCGGTGATTTTTACGGGAAGGATGAAAAAAGAATGCCCCCGCCTCGCCCGCCGAAGCCTTGGCGCAGGCGGGGGACACCTGAAAATTAAAATTATTTGCTAATCAGCCCGGCAAAGTAATGAACCGTCCGCACTAACTGGCTTACATAGCTCATTTCATTATCATACCAACTGACAGTTCTGACCAGTTGCTTGTCTCCAACAGTCATTACTTTGGTTTGCGTAGCATCAAAGAGTGAACCGAAATGACTACCAACCACATCTGTGCTTACAATTTCATCTTCCGTGTAACCGAAGCTCTCATTGCTGGCGGCTTTCATGGCTGCATTCACTTCTTCGACTGTTACCTTTTTATTAAGGATTGTAGTGAGTTCAGTAAGCGAACCGGTTATGACAGGAACACGTTGTGCACTGCCATCCAGTTTACCTTTTAGTTTAGGAAGAACCAGGCCGATAGCCTTGGCAGCGCCGGTGCTGTTGGGAACAATATTCTGGGCCGCTGCTCTTGCCCGGCGCAGGTCACCTTTGGGATGCGGTGCATCCTGGGTGTTCTGATCGTTCGTATATGCATGTACGGTAGTCATGAAGCCCATTTCAATACCGAAAGACCTGTCCAGGGTATCTGCCATCGGAGCGAGGCAGTTGGTTGTGCAGGATGCACAACTGATCACAGTTTCCTTACCATCGAGGATGGAATGGTTTACATTGAATACGACGGTTTTCATATCACCGGTGGCGGGTGCGGAAATCACAACACGCTTGGCACCACCTTTCAGGTGCAATTCTGCTTTTTCCCTGTCTGTGAAAAAACCCGTACACTCCAATACGACATCCACGTCATGATCTTTCCAGGGAATATCTGCCGGACTTTTATGTGCGTATATTTTTATTTCGTCTCCGTTTACAGAGATGGAATTTTCTGTTGATTTTACGTCTTCATTGAACCGACCCTGAGCACTGTCGTATTTCAGGAGATGGGCCAGCACTTTCGGACTGGTCAGGTCGTTGATCGCAACGACTTCAATACCTTTCATATTATAAATCTGGCGGTAAACCAAACGTCCGATCCTGCCGAAACCATTGATCGCAACTTTAACTGTGCTCATAGTCTTAATAGTTTAATTTTTAGGATGCAAAGTTACGAACAAAAACATTTGGGAAGTTACCGGGCCAGTCTATATCTTTGCAGGCCCTAAACGGCCATAACCTGTTGGGTTTAACTGTTTACGCCGCGTTGGTCAAGGGGTTAAGACGCATCCCTTTCACGGATGAATCACGGGTTCGATTCCCGTACGCGGTACCAGATCAGATTTTCATCCCATCTGCAAATTATAAACCGCTGACCTGCAAAGGCCGGCGGTTTTGTCTTTAGCAGACAGAGAAATGATCGTTTAATTTTTTTCCGGTTTAATTTATTCTATCACGATCCTGATTGCGAACCCTCCACCCGGCGCCAGATGTATCGGCATTTTACTCCCTGAATCAATGTTCAAATTTTCAATAAGATAGTCCATTGCGTTCTTAAAAATTTGCGATTCAGAAACAGGTTTAGTCACTACAAGAGAAAATAGCTATCCCATTTTCGGTCCCGCAGAGACATTATAGAGACCTTATAGAGGCCTTATAGAGACCATTTCGTCTTATGCTAATGGTATGACAAGGGTGGGACAAATGCTGGACAAAGGCAGGACAAGTTCAGGATGTGCTTTTTAGCAGCCTGAAACGGGCAGTATAACGGGAACCGGCGCCGGTTCTATCATAATCTTTTTAGAAGAATCGATTCTTATCCAGCATATTCCGGCAAGGACTAATAATATCGCCATTAAAAACTGAGGTACTTCAAAACTATGGGTAATATCCACGATTTTTCCAAAAATCATGGACATCAGGAAAGCACCTGATTGTCCGCAAAAATTCATGATACCCGTAAGCGTCGACACCCGGTCGCCGCCGATATCCACGCAAGTAGCAAAGCAGGTAAGTACAATGATCACCAGTAAAAAACAGGCAGCAACAAAACTAACGGTCACGAGGGCATGATCCGTAGACCTGGCGGATATAAAAATGGCTAGCGACATAAGCCAGAACGACACCATTGCGATGGATTTACGGGTAAATGCAACGCCTTTTTTTCTAATCATCCAGTCGCTAAGAATTCCGAATAAGAAAGCAGCCAGAAATCCGCCACCGGACACAAATGTCATGGCAGTTCCCATTTGTTTTTCGGAGAAATGTTTTCCTTCCTGCAAATAGTTGGGCATCCAGGCAGTAAAAAAATAATTGGCCCATTGTATACAGAAATAGGAAAAGAATAATGCCCAGAGCATGGGATTTCTGAAAATCTGTTTCCAGGGAAATGACTGATCATGTTTTACATAGTTTCGGTTTGCCTCAATCAGTTCTTTTTCTTCGTTTGAAATGCCTTTCATCTCCCGCGGCTCGTTTCGAAACCATAACCAGCAGACCAGGACCCAGACAAGGCCCAGGATTCCATTTATGAAAAAGGGGGCTCGCCAGCCCCATGCAGAAGCGATGGGAATAACGATCAGCGGGGCCAGGGCAAAGCCTGTCGGAGATCCCATTCCCAACCAGGACATGCCCCTCGAAGTTTCTGATTTCGGCATCCAGCGGGAGATCACTCCACAACTATTCGGATAAGCACCCGCTTCGCCCATCCCGAATAGAAATCGTACGACTATCAGGCTGGTGAGCCCGAATACACAGCCGGTCAGTGCAGTAAAAAATGACCACCAGATAACGATCCGTAGTAGAACTTTCCGCTGACCCAGGCGGTCTCCCAGAATACCGGAGGGAATTTCAAACAGTGCATAAGCAAGTACAAATGAACTGAGCACCCAGCCGAATTGCGTATTGCTAAGATGAAATGCGGCCTTGATCCTTACCCCAACCAGAGAAATGGAAACCCTGTCCAGATACGTGATCAGCATGAGAAAGTACAAAAGGATCATCACCCGGACCCGGTATGAAATATTTAACGGAGCGGCTCATTCTAAGGGTTGTACACTCAAAATAGTCTTATATTTTAAAGTAATGACAAAGCGGTTAAAAAACCCGCCTATTAATTTCCCCGTCCCGCGTCATCTGAACGGCGGCTACGAGAAAACAGGCTTTACAAAATATTTTTAAGAATTATTTTGAGTAACCAAAAAGTTACCTATATTTGAGTAACTTTTAAGTTACCTATTATGCAAACAGAAATTAAACACCGATGGTTCATGCCACAGCCACCGTCTACCGTTTGGGAATATCTGACAAATTCAGATCTGATAGCCCAATGGCTGATGCCAAACGACTTCCAGCCCATCATCGGGCATCATTTCATGTTTCGCACCCGTCCCGTGCGCGAGATGGACTTTGACGGGAATGTCTATTGCCAGGTTCTGGAAATCCTGCCCTTGAAAAAACTGGTCTACTCCTGGAAATTCGGACCGGAACCGGGTAAGATAAACCTGGATTCCCTAGTTACCTGGACCCTGGCTTCGAAAGACAGAGGAACAGAACTCAATCTGGTGCACTCGGGCCTGAGAGATCCGGAAGATGCCTTTGCGTTCAGGACCATGTACGAGGGCTGGGACGAGAACATAAAAATCAAAATGCAGGATTTGATCATCAAACACCAGGCGAAAGAAACAGAACGTTGATCCGTTCGAGGCTATCGGCGATCCGAACAGGCGACATATGCTAAGATTACTTACGAAGGAAGGTCTGACGATCAATGCGCTAACATTTATTAAACAAAAAATCAAAAAATGAAAGCACACACTCAAACTGACTACCATGCATCCATTCTGGTTGATGCAAATCACAGGGAGGC
Organism: uncultured Bacteroidota bacterium; assembly: GCA_963741345.1. Classification (GTDB taxonomy): domain Bacteria; phylum Bacteroidota; class Bacteroidia; order Chitinophagales; family Chitinophagaceae; genus Puia. The sequence continues at coordinate 813,341 of CAVUHS010000001.1, read as the reverse complement.
CTTCAAGGGAATTTGCCGGGTTTCCGAATGGTGGACAGTCAATTGCAAGGGCAACACAGAGAAATCAGGTGGTCAATTTTTTGTTCCTTTCGGAGAAACCTGGGCCAATTTTGAAATAACTCAAATGGTGCAGGATCGAAAAATAAAATGGCATGTGGTGGATTGTAATCTGCACTGGTTAAAGGATAAAAAGGAATGGAAAGGAACGGATATTTTGTGGGAGATTATCCCGGTGAAAGGAGCAACGGAAATTCAAATGACGCATATCGGTTTAAAACCGGGAATCGAATGTTTCGAGGATTGTACCATCGGCTGGAATCACTATGTTAAGGAAAGTCTCGCTAAATTACTGAACGAAGGAAAGGGTGTACCCGATCATCCGAATCATTCTGCGAGAGACAGGCAATAAATAAGAGAGAGATTACCTGGTGAACAGAGCAACCGGTTAATCGTTCAGAAGTAATATATAGATAGATGTCATCAGGCAGGTCCAGAAATAGGCATGATATCTTCCCTGAGGATCCAGGGCCGGCTCCAAGACAATCCATCCATTCCGGACGGTTTCCTTAAAATTATGAACCATGCCAAATTTTTCCATCAGGTCAGGATCTGAAACATTTACCTTATAGTACGGCATTACCCCCGGCGGTTCAAAATATTCCACTTCTGCTGCATAGACATTATCCAAAAACCTGAAGGACACATCTGTTTTGTGCATTTATCAAAATTTAACAGGACCAACCTGTGAGGTTCATTCATTTTTCTTACCCCTACATCCATGCAATTATATTGCCTTACTAAGACCTGACCCGATAGGCTGATGAGTGTCGAATATGAGGAATATTCTCTATAATCCTTCACGATTAATTATAAAACCCCGGCGGACTATTCCAAAAAAGGGGTCCGCTTTTTTCTGATTTAAGTTCTATATTCAAAGATAAAAAAGCCCATCCCGCTCATAAGAGAAAAACCGACAGCATATTGCAAATAACCATGGGATTTGTTATCCTAATCCATGGGATGGAACGAATGGACACTGAAAAATTACAGGCAGGTAAAAAAAATACACTGCCCACCGTTCCACAAGAACCGTTGGAAACAGAGATGAATAAAACAGTTCATCCGGATGAGGCCGTCTCCGATCTGCAAACAGAGATTTGATAACTATAAATTTAAATTCATGGAATCAAATAATAAAAATGGGGCGCGAAAACTGGTTTTATTCATGCATACCTCGCTGGACGGATTCACCGCAAGACCGGATGGTGCTATGGACTGGATCCATATTGATGATGACATGTTTGAATACGCGAGGATTCGTACCGAGCAATCTGATACGGCATTGTATGGAAGAAAGACCTTTGAATTGATGGATGCCTACTGGCCCGCGGCAGCAGAGCAGCCCAACGCATCCAAACACGATAAAGAACATTCCAGTTGGTATAATCAGGTGGAGAAAATTGTGGTTTCAAAAACATTGGAACAAAAAAAAATCCCTAAAATAAAAATTTTGAACGAACAGATTCCGGAACGGATTAAAGAATTAAAGAAAAAACCCGGCGGTGAAATCATTATGTTTGGTAGTCCTGCTCTGGCAGCCTATTTAACGGATCATAACCTGATTGATGAATATTGGCTTCTGGTCAATCCGGTTATACTGGGAAAGGGCATTCCCTTATTTCGTGAAATGAACAAGCAGATAAACCTGAAATTGCTGGAAAGCCGGGTATTCAAAGGAGGAGTCGTCTGTTCATATTATCAACTTGCGGGTTAATTTCATTCAGGAATATCTTCTTCCCATATCAAAGCGTGAGCAGTAGCAGGAGGAGGTCTGAATTTGAAAACGGTGATAACGATAAATGAAAATAGAACACAGGAATTTGTATTCGATGAAAAAAGCAATTAGAACAGTCGTAGTTGCTGCGGTTGCCATTGCGATTTGCGTGAGAGCCATGGCTTCCGGGACCCAACGTCCAATAAAAACAGGGAAGCCCAATATAATTTTTATAATGAGTGATGATCATGGTTATCAGGCTATCAGTGCATATAGTGACCGATTCAAAAACGTTGCTCCCACTCCCAACATCGACAGACTGGCAGCAGAAGGAATGCGTTTCGACCGTTGCCTGGTAACCAATTCTCTCTGTGGTCCTGCAAGAGCCGTAATTCTTACAGGGAAATACAGCCATTTAAATGGCTTCCTGGGAAACAGCGGCGAAAAATTTGACGGATCACAACCAACCTTTCCCAAACTGCTTCAGCAGTCCGGATACCAGACTGCCATCATCGGGAAATGGCACCTGGGTTCGGCTCCCACCGGATTCAACAGTTGGGAAATTCTGGATGACCAGGGACAATATTATAATCCGGACTTTATCAATAAAAACGGGGAGCACAGAGAGAAAGGCTACGTCACGGATTTAATTACTGAAAAAGCGCTGGCCTGGTTGAAAGAAGAAAAACAAACCGGAAAACCATTCATGTTAATGATTCATCACAAAGCGCCTCACCGGGAATGGGAACCCGCGTTGAAATATCTCACCTACTATCAAGGAGTGATATTTCCGGAGCCGTCGACCTTGTTTGACAATTATTCAGGAAGAGGCAGGGCCGCGCATGAACAGAAAATGTCTGTCAGCAAGGACATGCTCATGGACGCCGATCTCAAAATGTGGCGAAACAAAACAGACAAAAACTACCTGCGGACCAGGGCAAGGCTGGACAGTGCCCAGGGAGTCCTGTGGGACCGGTTCTACGATTCTGTCAAATCCGGACTGGACAAATTAAACCCTCAGTCACAGGATCTGGTCAGATGGAAATACCAGCGTTATATATATGATTACCTGACATGCATAAAATCTGTGGATGAAAGCGTCGGAAGAATACTGGACTACCTGAAAGAAGCGGGGTTGGATGAAAATACCATCGTCATTTATACTTCTGACCAGGGGTTCTATTTAGGTGAGCACGGCTGGTTTGATAAAAGATTTATGTATGAACAATCTTACCGGACTCCGCTATTAATTAAGTGGCCGGGGGTAATTTCTCCCGGAACTACCAACAAAGACATTGTATCTAACCTGGATTTTGCTGAAACTTTTTTGGAAATTGCCGGAACGCCTGTACCCGCAGATATGCAGGGCAAGAGTATGGTTCCTCTTCTTCGTGGTCAAAAGCCTGCGGACTGGCGAAAGGAACATTATTATCACTATTACGAATATCCCGCCGTTCACAGTGTTAAAAGACATTATGGTATCAGTAACGACCGTTATGTTTTGATTCATTTCTACTACGACATAGATGAATGGGAATTGTACGATTTGAAAACCGATCCATTAGAAATGAAAAATGTGTTTGGCGATCCCGCCTATTCACAGGTAAGAAAAGTTCTAACTTACAGGCTGAAAGAAATCAGGACCCGGTATAAGGAAAATGATGAATACGAAAACAGCTTGTATCCCCGCAACCCCGAGAAAAAGAATTGAAATGAATTCAATTCGGCTCATTGTTATACTGCTCACATTATCTTTTTGTTCTGTCGGTTTAAACGGACAGAAATTATGCGAAGTACAGAATTTTTCCTTTCAGGAAGGTGAAAAAATCAGTTATAAGATTTATTACATGGTAGCAGGAATATATATTGCAGCAGGAGAAGTTAGTTTTCAATGCGCCGTAGAAAGTTTTGAAAACAAGCCGGTCTATCACATTACTGCTACCGGCAAAACTTATTCCTTCTATGATAATTTTTTCAAAGTGCGGGATAAGTATGAATCCTACCTGGACACAGGAAATCTTCAGACGTACCGGTTCGAGCGGAACGTATTTGAAGGAGGTACAAAAAAATATGAGAATATCCGGTTTATCAGAGAAGCAAATACCATCATCACAGACAAAGGTGTATTTAAGGTTCCTGAATGCACAAAAGATGTGCTGGGCGCGATGTATTACGCCAGGAACATCGACTTTAATAAAGTGAAGACCGGTGATAAAATATATTTCAACCTATTTCTTGACAACAAGCTCCATCTGACCTATGTCCGATTCCTCGGCAAAGAGATTATCAAAACGAAATTTGGCAGGTTCCACACCCTCAAGTTTAAACCACTGCTCATCAAAGGAACCATGTTCCAGGAAGGTGAAAACATGACTGTTTGGGTAAGTGATGATCCTAACCACGTTCCGTTGCAAGTGGAAAGTTCCATTATGATAGGAAAGATCAGAGTGGAATTGCATGAATTCGACGGAAGGAGAAATCCCTTGATTTCACGTATAAGTGACCGGTAGCTATTCGTGACCGGTAAATATTCATAATCCAAAAATTTTATAAATCTTCCCCTCAATTGCATAAAGCCGGCGGCTTATGCCGGATGTACTTTTGAGTCTTCAATTCATTCAATAACAATTAAAAAAAAATTATGAAAATGTTAATTCAAAACAGCAACTGCCAGACAAAATGTAACTGTTCAGTTTGTCTTTGCGGCGAAAATTGTAATTGCGGTAACGCGTAGTTCCTTTATCAAAACAGGGGGCCGGAACAGGCCTCCTGTTTCAATATGAAAATCAAAAAAATAAAAACAATGCAAACCAACACACATCATTATCAGTTAACCGTTTCTGAATTTGACTGGGAAATTGCCGAAGGAAAAACAATTCGTGCATTGGGTTTTCACCTGCACGGATTCTTTTTCCAGGTGCTGGAGGTGAATAACAAAAAGCCATTGTACAATGCCTGGAAAGATACTATCAACCTGCCTCCAAAGAGTACGGCTAAAATTGCCTGGATTCCCGATAACCGCCCCGGCAGGTGGATGTATCATTGTCATATTCTTGAACATCATGCAGCAGGAATGATGGCACATTTCGAAGTGGTGGATCCTGTTAAAGGCTCCCAGCATAAGCCTTCCATGCACAGTTGTCATCACTAGCGTCTGTAACTGTCAGATCCATTGAAACATTTTGCAGGCAGAGATTCCGGGGTCCCTTTTATTTTATCCGGGACCCCGCCGTCCGGGGTTGATTTCACAAGAACTGCACGAAGGATTGACAAATAAGCCTCAGGTCACAGGGATTGATATCTTTTTTTCCCGCGTAAATTCGCATAGAATTCGTGCACAAAACCAAACTATTTTGTATGTCGGGTGAAAAGAATTTGGAATTGCTTTTAAAAACAATGAAGCCTGCGTTAAACGAAGGTGACTATGTCTTTTGCACTTTGCCGGAAGGATTTGATTTCCCGGTCAGGGATACCATTTCATTTTTCAGGGAATCCGAAGGAATATCTGTCGTTATCCGAAAAACCGATGCCGATCAATTAAACCTCAAATATGATTTTATTGCTTCCTGGATAACCCTCACGGTACATTCTTCTTTGGAAGCGGTGGGTTTGACAGCCATATTTGCCAAAGCACTCTCTGATGCACAAATCAGCTGTAATGTAATTGCAGCTTATTATCACGATCACATTTTTGTAGATAAAAAAGACTGCAGCCAGGCCATGAGCATTTTAAAGCATCTTTCAAAATCATAATGGTATAATATATTTCCGGGTGTGGAAATCAGAACCAGTATTCAAATTCTAATTTGTTGAGAAACCGCAATAAAAATTTCCGGTAAACCAAATTATTTTCCAAACCAGCGTTCTTTGCGGCTGGAACCAAAAAACTGTTTGTCTCTTACTTGTTCCTCGGATGGCGCAATAAATATTCCGGTGGGCTTGGGACCCGAAAAAAAGTCTACATCCACCCGTCCAACCAGATCCTGGCCGAATTCCACATAGCAGGAACCCGCGCCATTGTAGCCTGCGGACTCATCCCCTCTCCGGAATTCGGCAATAATGGAATGCGGCGGCGATCTTTGCAGCTCCTTCAGCAAATACACCGGCCTTCGGCGTACCCACACTGGTAACATCACCGATTGCATATACGCCGGGGAATTTTGTTTTCAGATTTTTCCGATCAACCGGGATCCAGCCATTCTCGGTCATTCCGCTTTTCAATACAACATCGGGGGCGCAGTGCCTGGGTATGCCCAGGAACAAATCAAATGGGATTTCTGTTTCATCGTCCAGTATGGCCAGTTTTCGGGCAGGATCGAGTGCACGAACCTTATGATTAGGGATAAATTTGATATTACGTTCCGCAAAAGCGGTCAGCAATGCCTTAGAAGTATCAGGCGACGGTGGTATCGGCAGGCCGAAAGGCATGACAATACTTATTTCACAATTGTCGCGGACACCACGCTTTAGAAGATCGTCATGCAATAATAAAGCAGCTTCGCTCGGAGCCGGCGGGCATTTGAAAGGCGCTGAAGTTACCCCAACGATGGCATGGCCTCTTGAAAATCCGGGAATGATTTCTCTTAATTTGACCGCTCCGGAAAATGAATAAAATTCATTGCCAGCTTCTGCGAGACCGGGCGTGGAGTCTATATCATAGTCAGCGCCCAATGCTACAACCAGGAGATCGGCTTCATAATTCCCTTTATCTGTAGTAACTATCTTTAAAACAGGATCAATGGAGTTAATCCTTTCCTGGCGAAAATTTACACCAGGCTTAATAATGTTTCTATATGCTATTTTTACAGCCTCCGGAGAAGTGCGTCCAAACATGATATCCAGTTTGGAAAAACCGAAATAAAATGAATCATGCTGATCTATTAAAGTGAGATCCAAACTTTCTCCCAGGGTTTGGGAAAGAATTGTGGTCAGCTCAAGGCCTCCGAAACCAGCACCCAGTACGATGACCCGAAGTTTCATATTTGTTATTTTAATTTTAAAAATTAAATCTGAAGCATAGCGGATAAAGCGGGTAGCGGAAAATATGAAGACAGACTTATTTGGAATCAGCCTTTATATTCCTTTTCAGGAAAAGATCGTAGGTTTTTTTAATTCCTCGTATCTGTATTTACCATCGACGGGCTTTCCCTTTCCGGTTTCTGCCAGGTTGACCAGTTTATAATATGCCTGCGGATATTTATCGGAATACAACTTGGGAAGAATACCTGATACCGTGAGACTCACATACAAAGAAATAAGGAGAACCTAGGTAAATTAAGGAACATTATCCAATTTTGCCCGTTCAGCTAAAATTATTTCCCCCAAAAATTCCAACCAAAGTTGAATTCTATTTTTTTCAGTTATTACTTAATTCGTATATTTTTAGCAGGGACTCACCATGATCTGAAAGCGGGCCTTTCAGTTCTATACCATGATCAAAATCAGTCAAAACGTTGACATATCTCAGTGTATATCTTTTTTCCCCTGAATACTTTTGATTACATAATTATATTATAAGAATGGGGATTGGATCGGTATGCCTGAAATCATCACCCCGGCCTTTGACAAACAACCAACAGACAGGCCATAGCTACCACGAGAGGCGTCAATGCGTGCGGGGTGATTTTTAATTAAACATGACTACCTTCCCAGTATAACTTAAGAAATTAAAAATTATTTTAATAAACCTCTAGTACAAATATTGAATGTTAAAAATAAAAAGTGCAAAAAATGAAAAATAAATTATGCAAACCGGGAGTTCACATTCGCTTTTATTTAATGGTCCCAGCACTTCTTCTATTCGTTCTCAACGGTTTTGGACAAATAAAGGATAGTACCCCCGTTAAAGTTGCTTATCCGAATATTCCAAAATTCAGTATTTCTTCATATACCATTTATCAAAAATCGTTACACCTGGGTTATGAAAGGGTATTAAACAGCAGTCACAGTATTTATATATTTGGCGGGTATAATGAATTCCCGAAAATAGTCAACCTGAATCTGACAGGTACTTTCATATCCGGCTCAAAGAATAAATCGGGCTATTCTTTCGGAGCGGAATTCCGGTTTTACCTTCCAAAGGAAAACAAATATGCAGCCCCGCACGGGGTTTTCCTGGCCCCCTATATAAGCTATTATAATTTCAGTTCAACCAATACACTTACCCATAATGATTCCAGCGGATCCCAGTCTGCCAGCCTGATGTTAAACACCGATTTTTACAATATCGGAGTTGAATTAGGTTACCAGTTTGTAATCGCAAAGCATTTTGTAGTGGATTGTGAATTATTCGGCCCTTCCTATTCCTATTATAATTTTAAGGCAAATTTACAGGGGCATATCAATGGAGATCCGGGAGAAACCTTACAGGCTGTTATAGATGCCCTCAAAGAAAAGCTTCCTCTTTTAAAAGACTTGTCAAGTGGTAAAACAGTCTATTCTTCCGGAAGTGCAACACAGAAGATCCCTTTTCTCGGTTTCAGGTATGCGATTAGTATAGGATACGCGTTTTGATTAAAGCAAGTTCAAATGAATTTTGAAGTAATTCATGATTTTTGAATATTTGCAATGGTTGAATTGTGTAAATAAATCAAGCATTCACCATTTGAATATCAATACATGAAGAAATTAATCGCCCTGGAAGAAGCTGCTCAATTTGTATTCACTCTTTTTATCCTTAAACTTCTATTTATTCCATTGCATGCCTGGTACATTTTAATATTTTTTTTACCCGATTTTTTTGCCATAGGATATTTCATAAGCCCCCGTGCAGGATCCATCCTGTACAATTTTTCGCATCACAAGGCGCTCGCCCTCGCATTGATTGCAGCAGGAATCATCTGGAAACAACAGGACTGTCTGCTTTTCGGACTGCTGTTTTACAGTCATAGCAGTTTTGACCGGATGCTGGGATACGGGCTTAAGTTTCAGGATTCACCCAACCACACCCATCTGGGTTATATTGGCAAAGAAAAACACAGAAATAGCCAAGGCTGATACGATCTTCAGGAAGCCTTTATTTGTTGCAGCCTTTGTTCAAAAAGCAGGGAGTCCGGAAGTGAAATACTATAGGGCTGAAATGCCTGCATTAATTCGGGAGAATGCGTTTCCCTGCGCTGCGTTCTCAGATTGAAGTGAACGAAATTCGTCCAGAGAAAAGATTTTAAGATCGTTTTATCTGCGTTCCACATGCCCATTTCGACAAGTATTTCCCTTTCATCCATTCTGGCAAGTGTTGTCTGAATAACGACCATTTCCATTAGTAAAGCAGGTTTCAAATAAACGATCTGGTTTTTACTTACGACCCAACTGATACCTTTATCCCGTGCGAGTTCATAAATATTAAAATGATGGAATTTCATCAAATGATCTTCCCGGGCATTGATAAAATAGTCCAGGTAGCGGGAATTATTCAGATGATTAAAGGGATCACAATCCGGGAAACGGATCAGCGATTTGGTTTCCCAGGTCTTTTGCAGTGTTTCCATTTAGAAGTTTTTTAATACTCTTCCTGATCGTAAATGTCCTGTTATTTTAATTCTTCCATTACCAATTCAGATTATGTCCAAAACCTCCCTGGTCAAATCGTTTTTCTGATCACCGGTATTTAAGGTTGAAGCGGGCTCAAATAACATTACATGCACTTCTTCCGGCGCAACGGGTTTGTGCTCCGTTCCTCTTGGGATAATCACGAATTCGCCTTCCTGAAGATGCAGGGTTTTGTCTCTCAATTCCATTTTAAATCCTCCTGATATGACCAGGAACATTTCATCTTCATCATCGTGTTTGTGCCAAATAAATTCTCCTTTGAACTTAACCAGTTTTACCTGCTGGCCATTCAGTTCCCCGGCAATGCGGGGATTCCAGTAGTCGGAGATCTGACTTAATTTTTCCCTGATTGTGACTTTTGCGATTGCCATGTACTAATTCTTTAATTGTGATACGTATACAGCGTTCTTTGGATATCCATCCACGGGAGTCCCGGTTTCGGTAATAATTTTTTATTTTTTACAGGATAAAGTTATATTTAGTCAGTCAATTTTTCTTGATCCTCAAATCCCAGCCAACATGAGGAATCAAAACTGTGGACTACTCCGGATATTATCAATTCTTTTCTTATCAGGAATTGCCGAGACAGCTTTTGGCCAGAACTCGATTCTCCAGAACACCCATATCCGTGGATTTATTGAACTGGATGCTTCCTACGCGGATAAAAAAATGAATTTTGGTTTCGGGGAACAGGATTTGTTTATCACATCCCAGTTAAATGACCGGTTTTCATTTTTAGGGGAAACGGTTTTTAAATATACTCCCAGTACACCTACAGAGTTTTCAGTCAGTATAGAGCGCGCTATTGCCAAATACAACTACTCCGGAAATAATAATCTGCTCCTGGGCAAGCAACACACACCCATAAATTTCTGGAATGACACCTATCATCATGGAAGGGTATTTTACCCTACGATAGAACGGCCGCTTTTGTTTCCCGCTAATTTTATCCCGCTTCATACTACGGGAATTGCGGCCGAAGGGCATGACCTGGGAAAGATCCGGTTTGGCTACAATGTGCTGGTGGGAAATGGCATTGGCGCCAGTGATGTATCAAACAACGACCAGCGTGTATCTGTTACGACGGCCGTGTACATCAAACCAACAGACGATCTTAAGCTGGGCGGCTCATACTACAATGACGTTATTTCACCAGGTGCTGAATCTCACAGCGGTAATATAATCCCGGTGCAGGTAAATCAACAATTATTTACCGCATCGATTTCCTATTTCGGAAGAAAATTCGAATTATTAACCGAAGGTACCCTTGCGCTGGACAAAACAGATTCAACCGGCACCCAGCATAACTGGGCATCATATCTATATGTCGGATATAGAATTACGGACAAGCTAGTGCCTTATTTCAGGCTTGACAATCTTCAATATGGTTCCGGAGAAGTGTATTATATAAAGAATAATACAAAGGCTTTCCTGATAGGTGTCAGATACTATGTCGATTACCTCCTTGTACTCAAACTTGAATATCAGCATATCGATACACAGATTCAGGGAAAGGCAGACGCCGTCACTTTTCAGGTAGCCCTTGGATTCTAAACGGTAAAAAGAACAATGAGCATTCGCGCTATTCAAATATGGTTTCAATTTATAAAATATTTCATCACAGGCATTTTATTGTCCTGCTTGTCTGTCGTCCATGGCACAGGATACCACACTGGTCGCCATCGGCAGCCAGGGCGTGCCAGCAGATATATCCATGAAAGAACTAAAAGCGGTATTCAGGGGTGAACGACAAAGATGGCCGGATGGGACCAAAGTGGTGATTGCCATGATCAAGTCAACAACCCCGCTTGGAAACCTAATCAGTGAAAAGGTCTATTCCATGAGTGGGGACGAAGTGAGGGGATTCTGGGCCAGAATTTCATTTGCGGGAAAATTTGATCCGCCCAATGTATTTAATACAACGGATGAAGTGGAAACTTTTGTTTCGCAAAATCCCGGTTCCATTGCAATAATCAATAAAGCCATTACTACACCGGAAATAAAGACGGTACTGGTCGGCGGAAAAAAGTCGTTCTGAATATAGTCAGGCATCAACAATTCAGTCCCCATTATGCGAATCAATTTAAAGGCCAAGATCTGGCTGACGATTCTGACCATCATCCTGATGTTCTCATTCTTCACTTTTCTATATTTTCCTGCACGCGAAGAAGAATACCTGCTCGAATAATTATAATAATGAAGTTCAGAATCTTGCCAAAACGGTTGCTGTGGGTGTAGAAATCGCAATTAATGAGCAAAACTTCAAAGGCATCAAGAAAGAGATAGAAATTGTAAAGAACGACCCCAGGCTAAGTTTTGTAGCCTTACTGGAAGAAGATACCGTTTGGACCGGGGTTCCGGGAAAGTTTATCATTCACGACACTGTGCTGACTTCTTTTCCCGAAAATGTTTCCATTCCGCATGAAATTTCGTCTAATGGCTTATTGATTGTGAAACGGGCTTCCCTGAATACCAAATTAATGAACGGTAACGGCGCTATAGAACTGGGTTTCAAAACCGCAGAAATTTCCAAGATCAAGGACCAGCTCAGAAAGGTATCCTTTATAGCAAGTGGCGTGGTTCTTCATGATTGCAATCCTTGTGGGGTTCTGGCTGGCCAGGAATATTTCGAAGCCCATACTTTCCCTGCGGGAAGCGGCCCGTCATGTAGGTGAAGGTGATCTTGACTCAAAGAGTAAAGAAGTCTACGGGCGACGAAATCGGGGACCTTACCGAAGCCTTTCAATAAAATGGTTGAAGACCTGGAAAAGGCCCGCATGGAACTGAAGCAGGCAAATATTTCCCTGGCTTCCACCAATGAAGCACTCAATGCATCCATGGATGATCTCAGGGAAGCCCAGGAGCAACTGATACAGGCAGAAAAAATGGCATCCCTCGGGCAACTGACTGCAGGTATCGCGCATGAAATCAATAATCCCATTAATTTTGTATCCGCCAATATCATACCGCTTAAAGAAGACCTCGCGGATCTTTTGCAGGTTTTGCGGGGCTATGATAAGGTGATTCAGGAAAAATCCCTGGAAAAGGACTTCCTGGAAGTTAAAAAACTGAAAGAAGAAACAAGCTACGACCTGACGATTTCAGAAGTTAGAAAATTATTGACAGGTATTGAAGACGGAGCCAGGAGAACATCGGAAATTGTGAAGGGGCTCAGGAATTTTTCGCGCGCCGACCAGAATGTGTTTAAGAAAACAAATCTGAATGAATGCCTGGAATCGACCCTCACCCTACTTCACAGTTCTTATAAAAACAGGATAGAAATTATAAAGAACTATGCCGAACTTCCGGAAGTAGATTGTTTCCCTGGTCAGATAAATCAGGTATTCATGAATCTATTCTCGAATGCGATCCAGGCCATATCTGAAATCGGAAAAATATATATCAGTACCAGAGTGACAGGGGATATGGTGAAGGATTTCAATAAAAGATACAGGGGGCGGAATGACTGAAGAAGTTCGAAAAAAAATATACGATCCCTTTTTTACTACCAAGGAAGTAGGTAAGGGAACTGGCCTGGGTTTATATATTTCTTATGGAATCATAGAAAAGCACAATGGTAAGATAGAAGTGATTTCCCGTGTCGGTGAGGGAACTGAATTTGTGATCACCATGCCTATTGAACAAAAAATATCTGCGTGATATGGAACAGCAGCATGAATACAATATCCTGTATGTAGATGATGAAATCAATAATCTGAATTCTTTTCGGGCTGCCCTGAGAAGGCATTACAATGTCTTTACTGCAGAAAGCGGAGACAGAAGGAATTGATATTATTTCCAAAAACGATATCCATGTAGTCGTCACGGATCAGCGTATGCCCAATATGACCGGCGTTCAATTTCTCCAGCATATTCCCGGCGACCAGGATAATATCCGGATTATCCTGACCGGGATTCAGTGATATCGAATCCATCATCGAAGCCATTAACACGGGGAAAGTTATACCGTTATATTACGAAGCCCTGGGATAAGGAGGAACTGAAAATCACTATTGACAACGCTGTTGAAACTGTCATGCTCAGGCGAAATAACCGGAAGCTGATCACCGAACTCCAATCTACCAATGAACATCTCGAAGAAAAAGTCAGGAGCCGGACGCTGGAAGTGGAAAGACAGAAAGAGCTGATCCAGGCTGCCAAAGATACAATCCGACTCGCTGCTATTAAATATTCTGCCTGATGAAATTGCAGAGGAATTAAAACGTTTCGGGAGATCCTATGCGCGAAAGCACAATGAAGTCAGTGTGCTTATTTGCAGATATCAAGGGATTTACGCTTGTTGCGGAAACACTTTCTCCGGAAAAACTCGTCACGGCGCTGGACGAAGTATTCCGAGCATTCGACAATATAGTCGACAAGTATGATATGGAAAAAATCAAGACGATTGGGGATGCCTATATGTGTGCCTGCGGGCTTCCAAGGTCAGATAGCGATAATGCGATGAAGGCAGTCCGGACGGCAATTGATATGCAGCAGTTTATTACCGGCTTCGGGTTGGCCTGCAAAACACAAAATCTTCCGGTTTTTGAAATCCGAATTGGTATTCATACCGGACCTGTCATTGCAGGTGTAGTGGGAAGCCGGAAATTTGCTTATGATATCTGGGGCGATACAGTCAATATGGCCTCGCTGATGGAAAAACATGGCGAACCAGGAAAGATAAATATTTCAGCAAACACCTATGCTCTTATCCGAGATCAGTTCGACTCCAAGTACCGGGGAAAGATAGAAGTCAAAAGCAAGGGCAGCGTGGACATGTATTTTTTGGGTGAAGAGCGCTTCGTGACTGCGTAAAAATAAGCCACACTCTAATAAATGGATGGCACGGAACCTGCTTTCACCTGCGGCACTTCATTATTGAAATACGGGGCATTATTTTCAATCCGGGCATTGTGGCAGAGCACCATTTGCCATTGATTTCGCTTGAGATGGTATACTTCCACAAAACTGACGTACTGATCTATATTAACGGTCATGCTAGCAAATTTAAACCGTACGTTCGCCCTCCCGTAAATCCATCCATAATTACCATCCACCATCGCAGTTACTTTTTCAGGAATAATGAAAATATAGGTTATCCGGCCAGAACCAATATCCTTCAGGAAGGATTTTTTATTGTCAACGATGCCACTGGAATGGATATAAGTCAGGCTGTCGTCGAGCAAACTCGAAAGCAGGGTGGTATCCCGGTGAATTACTGCATCAAAACGTCTTTTTTCGAGGGCTATAAGCCTTTTGCTATCCTCAGATTGTGCATGCAGACGAATAAACGATGCCAGCAGAAGACAGGCACTCATAAAGGTTAGGGAGCAATTTGTTGGTTCATCAGTCGAAAAGGGCTATATTTTTACAGGGCTGAACTATTTTTCAAATGTCGGGATTCTTTCTTAATTCCCTGGCTGTTCCCGGGCACCACATGCTTCTTAACGCCATTTCCCTTCTTGCCGTATCTCCAGGAACAATTTGATTGCACCGTTACCCATATTTGAGTAGTTGCCCCGGCAGATTTTGATCGGCATCCAAGATCCAATAAAGAATAAATTTCCATGATTGGGATCACCTTCCATTGCAACCACCTCATTGCATTTAGAAGAATATCAGTTAAGTCTGGCAAACATATTGTTCTTCTGCATATTACAATTTAATTACCAACGTGAATGACAAATGAAGAAAAACTTGTAAAGGAAGTCTGCCTGAAAAGTACAAAATGGGTGGCCCAATTATTGGAGGCAACTGTCCATTCAGCAACATGCGGAAACTAAAAATTCTAATTCCATTCCAAATTATATTACTTCTGCTTTTTATCGCACTGGTGCTGCCGCCGGTTTTTCCCAAAAATTGTTTGAGAAGAAATTAAAAACCGGGGATGTACAAACCATACTTTCGAATCAGCAAATCAGCATATCAGCAGGCCTTTCAGGACCTAATATAGTACCTGTTGTCTTTCATATT
The DNA here is from genome assembly GCA_963741345.1 of uncultured Bacteroidota bacterium. Taxonomy (GTDB): domain Bacteria; phylum Bacteroidota; class Bacteroidia; order Chitinophagales; family Chitinophagaceae; genus Puia. The sequence goes on along the minus strand of CAVUHS010000001.1, from coordinate 798,046 downwards.
ATCAGCGGCAATCCGGATTCGATCACCGATCAGCAGATCCGGGACGCTGTACAGGATCTGAATGATGCTTTTGCTCATGGCGGTCCCTATGCAACGGGACCCGGTATTAATACAGGTATATCATTTTGCCTGGCAAGGATTGACCCCGATGGCGCCATCAGTTCCGGCATCACCCGTACCCAATCAACGCTCACGGATTTTGATCAGGATTTGGAAAATGACAGGTTAAAAAAACTGGTCACCTGGAATACTAATGAGTACTGCAATATCTGGCTGGTGGATAGCGTAAGAAATGAATATTATACCAATTTTAATTGCGGAAACTGGAACAGGAAATTCAATAAGACTTACGCCAGTTTTTTGCCCGGAGATCCCCTGGATGGGATTGTCTCGACGGGATTCGGAGCACCCCTGGCTGCACTCATGGGCTCATATCTCGGGCTGAATCCCACCTATGTTTACGGAAGTTGCGCAAATAATAATTGCGATACAGATGGAGACGGAATTTGCGATACACCACCGGCTTCCGGGCCGGCAAATACATGCACCGGATACCAAAACTCCTGCTCCTCTGATACACTCAGTGGTTTTAACAAAGACATGCCGGATCTGATTTCAAACTTTATGAGTTTCTCCGGCTACTGTACCAATTCATTTACATCAGGTCAGGCTGCAAAAATGCGTAGTATTCTGTCAGGAGCACGCAACAGTTTATTGATGCAAAATAAGTGTGATCCTCCCTGTTCCGAAAATATATCAGCCAGTTTTACACGCGACAAGTGGCTGCCGGTACCCGGTGATCTCATTAATTTTACCGCTATATCCGCCGGGGGAACAAATTATCAGTGGTCTGTAGATGGTGTTATTGCCGGTTCAAACAGTGCCTCATTTTCACAAAGTTTTCCCCAGAAGGGAGCCCATAAGGTCTCGTTGAAAGTATTTAATGCAAATCCCGGATGTTTTGCAGGTTATTCCGATTCTGTTTTTATTACTTGTGGAGTTTTGGCCAGGTTCACGCCGGATAAAAGAAAAATCGCATCCAAGGCTCAGATCATGTTAGACACCGTTTTTTTTGAAAACCGCTCGGTCAATGCGACTGGTTATCAATGGTGGATTAGTAAGGATACAGGGATGGCTCCCGGGATCGTCAGCACCGGAACCGACTTACACCAGATTTTCCAGTCGCCTGGTATTTATTCGGTCTGGCTGGTTGCTTCCAATGGTGCCTGTACTGATACAAGTGAAAAATTTATTTTCACTGTTTCTGACCCCACAGCAGACGCTACAATCGGCTTCCGGGATGTGCAGTGTTATCAAGAGACTAAAATCAGTGTAGTAGTGACTGTCTGTAATAACGGTTTTGTTTCTATCCCTTCCGGCATACCAATAACTTTTTATGACGGTGACCCGCATTCCGGAACTTCAAAAAAGCTGGGACCTGTTTTTATTTGTCCTGCTGATATTGCCGGTAATTGTTGCAGTTATTTTAACACCATTATAGACATCGGGAAGCCGGGTCTTAATCAATTATATGCAGTAGTCAATGACAATGGCACGACCATTCCACTGGTTCTGCCAAATAATCCTTTGCCGGAAACGAATTACAACAACAATATTGCAACGGCCAGTAATTTTCAATTCAGAGCAAAAGTGAATCCCCCTTCCGCAACATTAGAGCCTGGTGATACGCTTCGTCTTTCCGGCTCCGGCAGTCCGGGAGTAGTCTCAACTTATTTATGGAGCAGTGCGACGGGTTTGAGCTGCACTGATTGTGCCAGTCCGTTATTTACTGCCAGCAAAATAAATGTGACAAAAAAATTCATTGCCACCAGCAGTTTTGGCTGTGCGGATAGTGCGGAGGCAGTGATCAGTGTTCCAGTAGCCGATGACTATATTATTCAAATCGATAGCATGGAGTGCGCAAGAAATGACAGTGCGCTGATCGCTTTTACAGTTTGCAACAAATTCAGAAATGGTATTGTACCTAATGGTCTGAAGATTACCTTTTATGAAGGAGACCCCTTGACAGACACCGCACGCCTGCTACAACCTTATTATTCTGTCGCTTCCAACAATCAAAGTAAATGTTTGTCATTCACCAGCAATTTTGCCGCTGTTCAATCAGGATCCATTTTTGCCGTTGTAAATGACAGCAGTATCAGTCCTCCGGTAAAATTACCCGCTGACACCCTTTACCTGGAAAAGGATTATTCTAATAACACCGTACAATTTCAATATCAACCCGGACAGATTATACTGGAGCCGGCCGACACTACGGTTCACCTGAATCAATCTTTTCCCATTTCAATTAAATCCAGACTCTTTGATCCTGCATCCACCGTTTGGGATCCGGGTCCCGGATATTCGCTTAGTTGCTTGGATTGTCTGTCGCCCCTGGTTACTGCCTCCGACAACGGAACAGTGACGATGCATTCCAATAATCAGTATGGCTGCCGGCTGGAGGGAAAGGCAACGATTCATGTTATTCCACCGGATTTCACAGGGCAGATAATGGAAACGCATTGTTATACAAACGACAGTCTGTTGGTTAAATTCCAGGTTTGTGCGAATAACGGATTTGACAGCCTGGCAGGAGAAATCCCGGTTTCATTTTATGATGGAAGCTGGGGTGGCCAGAGCAAATTATTGAAGCCGACTTTTTACACTGGTAAAGTTACTCCGGGAAATTGCAATAATTTCTCAGCGGTCATAAAATCACCCCAGTCCGGCAATCTTACCATCGTTGTAAATGATAAGGGGCTTGATGATTCGAGCAGCCCTGATACTGCTTTACGTGAAACAGATCTAACCAATAACAGTTCAACTTCTTCCGTAATTCCATTTTCTGCCGACATTACACCTGCTGATACGACTGTTGGCAGGCTTATGCCTGTCACAGTACATCTCGAAGTTTCCGGGGGCCAGACCGGATCATTCTCCTGGAATCCGTCAGAATTTATTTCCTGCCTGACCTGCACAGAAACTGTCATCACACCCCCGCATGACATGCAATATGAGCTGGAAGTCCAGAATGAATATTCATGTATCGCAAAGGCCTATACCCGGATTAAAACATTCAGCGGAGGAAAAGTGAATATCCCCAATGCTTTCAGTCCGAATGGGGATGGACGCAATGATGTTTTTTATATTATAGGAAGTCGGGACATTAAAATCGTGAAAGAGTTCTCAGTTTTTAACCGCTGGGGACAGGCTGTATTTAAAGCAAATAATTTCCCGGCCAATGACCCAGTCTTTGGATGGAATGGTCTGGTGAATGGCAAACCTGCCACTGCGGAAGCCTATGTATATATCGTCGTCATTGAATTTACTGATGGCACGAAACAAGTCTATAAAGGTACCGTGGTGGTGGTTCTATAAAAATATACGGATAACCCAGATCAGAAAAAAGAGTGTCGACAAAATCAAAATGCGAACACCGTGATTCCGGTCAGTTTTTGAATAGGCATATACGCGGTCACCATTATAAATTGTTTTTTTCATAAAAGCCATAGTGCTACCGGCTATCCAGCCCACGGGCCAACAAACTGAAACCAAATAAGCCAGTAAGATATAAGAAACCGGAGAATTTACCGGACTGGAAATAACATCAATCCGTTCGTCATTCATCTGGTCAATTTCCTTTTTAGTAAAGGACAGACCCCTGTTTTCCAGAATTCGAATCGCCAGCGGATAGTCGAGAAACCCCCATTCATCGGGAGTCCGGACGATCTCCATCAATTGCCTGTCGGAGAAATCAAATAAATAATAATCTGGCGGAACCAGCTCCAGTTTTTTTTGATAGTAGGTATGCAGGATCTTTTCTGCTTTCGTCATATCCGATGATTTTACTTTCAACCAATATGGTTTAAGCATCGGATTGTTTGCAAATGTTACATCAAAATACCGTTCACTGTCTTCCAATGCTATCGGTATCTGATGCGCTTCCAGATGCGATGCCATATCGACGGCCGCCTCCTTATCATAAAATTTCTGAAAATTCAAAAACGGGTCCTGCATTGATTCATTTTACCGGTTTGCAGCGGTGACAGGAGAAAAGATTTCTTTGTTTTTAGATCAGGACTGAAAAAAATGCCTTTTCTTATTGATGGCTGCTTCCGCGAGAATAGTACCTTCCACCCGCGACTTTATTTTTGCAAAGGCAATATCCCTGGATGTCGAAATATCATCCGCAAAAGGTGAAAACCCACAATCATCTGTTGTTCCGAGCTGGCTGACCGGAATAGATTCAGCGGCTTCCAGAATAGTGTCCCGGATTTCTTCCGGAGTCTCCACTCTGGGATCCAGCACATTGGTAACTCCCAGAAAAACGCGTTGTCCCGGTTTCAAATTCTTTTTAATGGCATTCAGTACCTGGCTTTTATTTTTCTCGCCGGCATATTCCAGATAAAAATTTCCTGCATTCAATGTAAACAATAAGGGCAGGAGGTTTGAGTAACTGATATCTGCACTGTGTGTCGAATCATGATCACCTCCCGGGCAGGAATGAATTCCAATTTTCTTTCTTTCTTCATCCGTAAAACGACCAAGAACAAGGTTATTTAAATCAATGAAAGACTGAAGCAGTCCACCACTCGGGTCCAATTTTAATGCAAGCCTTGCTTCCGTAAAATCTATCTGCACATTATAAGCCCCGCTTTCAAGACTCCTCCTGATATCAGCCGTTGCTTCATTGATCAGATCGTTGATGAATTGTTCACGGGTATACCCCTCCACACCTTCTGCAGGATATAAAAGGCTGATCGCCGATGCAGCTATAACTGCCTGTTTTACGGGCAGGCCGGTAAGTCGCTTTGCATGTTGAAGATAACTATCAGAAAAGATTTGGTATCGAAAGGGTCCCGCGTTAAGTTTTGGTAATTGCCTGGTGTGTCCGTCTGCAAAAGGTATTACCACTCCATCAGGCGAAAGGTTCCGTGATCCCTGAATTGGGTAAGTTACAAAGCTGGGTTTGGATTGTTCACCATCAGAAATGACGGGTGAACCAGTTGCTTCAAAACTCCTGATTGTTTCCAAAATTGCCATATCATATAATTGCTGCAGATCCCGGTCCTTTATCTGACCGGCAGCATGTGCCCGGATGCCCAGGATCAATTCAACCGGGCGGGGAATACTCCCAATTGGTTCGGTTTGAATACGCATATATATTCATTTAGAAATGATAGATAATATCTATGATGTACCTGTATATTACAAAGTGCCAGGCTATCATTGCGGCGGGTATTCAGTACATCCAGTTACAATACTTTCGGCTTCTACTAAGTTAGTAAAATTTGAGATTCCGGTTTGTATTTAAATGTGTTCTGTCAATATACCCGAATCGGAATTATATTTACATACCGGGAATAAGAATGACCAGAAATGGAAATCTCAATGCCATCCGCTTCTTCAGGATAACAATCATCACGGGTGTGATTTTTATCCTAATTCCTGTGTTCACGGATGCGCAGAATAATTATGAGATCCAGGTTTACGCTTCCCCCACCCAGACTGCAGGTTCTACCATGTTTGAGCTTCACAGCAACTACACTTTTGATGGCAGCACGGAAGTGGTAAACGGTGTGCTCCCTTCCAATCACTCACTGCATGAAACGGTGGAAATAACAACCGGCATTACACCTGTTTTTGAAACGGGCGTTTATCTTTTTACAAATTATACTCCGGGTTATGGCTATCAAATTGTGGGTGCCCACTTACGTCCACGCGTTATGGCGCCGGCCGATTGGGGTCTTCCCTTCGGATTAAGTCTTTCGCTGGAAATCGGTTACCAGAAACCGGCCTATGCGGATGATGAGTGGAGCCTTGAAATAAGGCCCATCATCGATAAGCAATGGGGAGATTTTTATGCGTCTTTTAACCCCACGTTTGGTATTGCGCTGCAGAGTCAGTATAATAATTCTGTGCCGACTTTCGAACCCAATCTTAAGTTGTCCTATGCTGTATTTAAGAATGCAGCTTTCGGAATTGAATATTATGGTGATATGGGTCCCGTCACTTCTTTCGACCAGGGTTCACAGCAGAATCATGCACTGTTCCTGGCATATGATATGCTGAATAATCCCAAATGGGAGCTCAATATAGGGGCCGGTTTCGGACTGACTCCCGCCACAGATCCCTTTGTATTAAAAGTGATATTGGGAAGAAAGGTGAAGTGGAAAAAATAGCTAATTGTAGTCGTCCTGTGCCCAGCGTGAACGGGCTACTCCACTAATAATAAATGTATCTCCCGGATCATCGCCAAAGGAAGCTTGCATATAGATACTGTCAACAATATTTCCTGTTGTCTTCCCTTTGCCTCCGTTGGGAATAATTTTACCATTCGCAATATGCACTTTCACATCATAGTAGTCATTCTGTGATGAGTCAGTCGTGAATGTGAGATTTTTTGGATCGGCCAGCACTTTGCATTTGAAAACATAGCCATTTTGAAGGTCATCCAACCATAGGGAATCAGCCACATTCTGTGAAGTGTTATAGGTTGAAAAAAGGACATGTGCGCCCAGCAAGTCGTTACCATTGAGGGATAGCGTTACCCACCATTCATTCGACATCGCCACGGTATTGGTGGCGCCAGGGTTTTCCAGCTTTTTGGTACAAGAAAGAAATAGTACCATGATAATCGCCATAATTCTATACATTCTATTCATATAATTCGATTTATTGCTTTTCGAAGGTTCTCGGTCCTGTTCCATAGCCCGGGGCGAAATATACCCAGGTATATTTTCCCGGAGGGTCATAAGTAGTTTCTGTACTGCTTACCACTCCTCCGAAATAAGGACTATCCTGTTCAGGAATCTGAATATTGTTTGACGAATAATTAGTGGCTACTACCAATTGACCCACTCCGGAGGATCCGCCGGGATTTTCAACCGTATATACTCCTGTGGACAGTTTTGTCCAGGTACTGGTTACACCGGTAGCGGCGCGCAGATAAGTTCCGGAGTAATCATGGGAGATGATGACAGGATCCGCCACCACAGATGCAGGAACTACAACTACAATACGCTGATCACTGTTCGTACCGTCGGGACTGGTAGCGGTATAGTTAATGGTATATACTGCAGCGGGAGTAGAAGCCGTGATGGCCATACTGGTCGTATATGGGATTGAATCGCCATTCAACATAGCTGTTGCACCCGGATCGGCATAAGCGTTCCCTTCTGTAATGGTAACGAACTTGGGTCCATTGATCGTTATGGACGGATAGTAAGCAACTTTTGATATGCCAACCTGGGTAGGAGTATCAACGATGGTTTCCTTATTACAAGAACAGGTAATGACCAGGAACCAACAGCATGCAAGTCTTAAAATATTCTTCATGATAACTTTTTTTTTGAATTCATTTACCCCACCAAACCGGAGTAGTGATCGGAACCTGGGGTGGCGTATTTGTATTCCTGGATCTTTCATTATCCGGAAATACAATTCGTTTGGGAAATGCATTTCCAATAACTGACGTTGCAGAAATCACAAACTGTCCGGCTACGTATCCCGGATCGTCGGAATATACCAGACTCGATTTCGGAAATCCAGTTCTGTTTCTTTCGAGCCAGCCTTCCAAAGCATGGGAACCGGGAAGTGAAGCCCATTTCTGCGTAATGATTGCATTTATTTTATCATCCAGTGTACCTGCAACTGGATATGCATAAGCACCCCCTGGTGCGATATAACTGGTCGCATTAAATCCGTAGAAGTTAAATGCAGCTGTCACACCCGCGTTATATAAAGTCTGGGCCTGATCTCCGGCAAAATATCTTTCTCTTGCTTCAGCCTGCATAAAGTATGATTCGGGACCTGAAATGAACTGAACCGGGTCGGTTGCCGCTTGTACAAAAGTGGTGGCGGTTTTGTAAACCGGATTCGTACTCAGGTAATTTCCCTGATCAACGCCCACCGGAGATGCAGTTCCGAAATAGGATACGATACGCGGATCATTATTTTTAGTGAGCCAGCTGATGAATGTTACACTCGCTTTCAGATTATCAGGTGTGTTCAACGCAAAATTATTCTCAGCAAAAAACGGGTTTTGTTTGTTTGGGGTGGTAGTCCACTGGGTAATAGATGCATCTTCAGTTAAGAATTCGGCATTGGAACTATAAAGCGCTTTGATCCCGCTTTCCGCTTCAGCGGATTTTGTATTTACCATTCTCAAATACATTTTTAATTTCAATGTATTGGCAAAGGCTTTCCATTTAGACATATCACCGGCAAAGAAATAATCTTCAGCGCCTGGCTGAGTATTCGTTGAAGCATCAAAATTTTGATTCAGCGCTGAATCCAGGCTTGAGATCAGCGCCTCATAAATGGCTTCGCCGTTATCAAATTTGGGTTGGAGATTGGCTGCACCCTGCAATGCCTCTGTATAAGGAACCTGATCATAAAGATCAACCAATACCTGATAAGTGTACACTTTCAGCACAGTCGCCAGGAGATTATAATTCCAGTCTTCTGCAGCCTTCGTCTTTTGCAGAATTAGTTCCAGATCGTTTAATGCGCCTGTATATAGCTGGTTATAGTCTGTGTTCAGATCCGTACTCACCACATTATACGAATCGTAATTCCTGTACTGGGAAGAAGAAACATCCTGTGTTGTAAATTCCGACCACAACATACCGATGATTGCCAGTTCGCCCCCGATGGCAGATGCGGCAGATATTTCTGCGGCTGGAAATAACAGCGGAGTCGTTGCCTGATCTGTTGACGGATTATTTGGATCCTGGTTGATATCCAGTTGCTTCTTACAGGACCCAAGTCCAAAACCTGCGCCCAGTACAATTACCAGTATTATTTTTTTCCATTTCATTGAAATCCGGTTGAATTTTTAAAATATTTGAATAAACTCAGAATGTCGCTTTTAATGAAATACCATATTGAACAGTTGTAGGTCCTGTTGGAGAATATTCCCCAAATTCACTCTGGAGGTCATTGCCCAGGTTGGAAACCTCCGGATCTATATATGCATTTTGTTTGGGAAGCCACAACAAAAAGTTCCTGCCGTAAACGGAAAGCATCAGGTTGCTTGCATGGATCGGTTGTGGTCCATTTTGCCGGAAGGTTATATGCCAAAGTGATATCCCTCAGCTTGACAAAGGATTTGTCGATCAGCCGCATAGGATAGGCCAGCGGTTTGTTATTATTTGTGTAGAAATAACTGTCGTAGACACTTTCAGCGATGACCGTTTTATTTTCAACATATACTGGTTTGCCGCCTCCATCATCTACCTGGTTTACAGAATTTGGAATGATAAAGGGGTTCCGGTTATTGTATGTTGTGATAGCCGCATTACCGGAAAACATGGTTATATCTGCCGTGGAACTGTAAAAGTAACCACCCTTCCTATAATCCAATGAAAAGCTGAAGGTCCAGTTCTTATAGGTAAATGAATTGATCAAACCCATTGAAAAATCTCTTTCGGAGCTCCCGATATCTGCCTTTTCCGGATTGACAACGGGAAATCCGGTGTTAGGATCCACAACAATCTTTCCATCGGGTGAATACACCGGCGCAGGGCTGTAAAATATGCCCACCGGTTTACCCGGGAATAAATCAAACTCCATTCCGCCGGTCAATCCATCTGATCCGATCTGAATTTTATTGAGCCCATTGGTCAGGCTGACGACTTCACTTTCGTTCTTGGCGAATGTAAAATTCAGGTTCCAGCCAAAATCCCTGTTTCGAACAGGTGTGGCGGTAAATGTAATTTCAATTCCTCTGTTCTGCACGAGGCCCACATTTTCTATCAATCCGCTGTAACCGCTGGAAGGCGAAATCGGAACATTGAAAATCTGCCCGTCTGTTTTTTTATCGTACACAGCCGCGTCAATACCTAACCGGTTATCCAGGAATTTAGCTTCCACACCCAGTTCCAGCTCTTTTGTAATAATCGGTTTCAGGTTCAGATTTCCGATATTAGGTGTTGTGGTGAAGCCATTGATACCAGCAATTGGAAATGTAATCGTTCCATAGGGCATGCCAAGCGGTGAAAGGATATTGCCCTGCTGGATTGTCGGATAAATCAAATAGGGAAGTGCGTCAGCACCGGTTTCTCCATATGCTACTCTGAATTTCAACAGTGAAACTTTGCTGCCTTTCATATCGAACGTATTGGAAGCTAACCAGGATAAATTCGCACCGGGATAGAAAAAATTGTTATTGCCTACGGGCAGTGTGCTTGACCAGTCATTTCGTGCATTCAATGTTAAGTATAATTGGTCTCTGTATCCCAGCGTTGCCTGCGCATAAATGCCAATCAGTCTTTTTTCAAAAAGGCTATTAGCACCTGTAGGCGGACTATTGGAATTGGATAGATTATAGAAAAGAGGTATTGTCAGACCCTGAATAGCCGTTACCTGGTTCGTAGTTTTAGATTGGTAGAAATTCACACCGGCCAGGGCGTCCAGGCTAAAATCGCTGTTCAGATCCCTGGTATATTTTACGAGAAAATCTGCATCGATCAGTCCGTTATAATCAGACTGTTGCTGATAAGAACCAATGTCCGGCTGCCTGGAAGAACCGGAGGGATTATTGCCAGAGTTCCAGCTACCGGGGGAAGGTGCATTCACCGCGTTCCATATTTCAGTGCTGGTATTTGTGAAATCGCCACCAACTCTGAATTCTGCGGACAAGTCAGGTGTAAACTTATACGTCAGATCAATTTTGCCAAATATCCTATTAGAGTTCTGATCACTTCCGTTTTGCGTGAGATCATAATACGGATTTTCTGCAAAGGGTGTAAAGTAATTGTCTACATTGAAGAACTGATTGGTATAAAGACTTAAATCCTTTATCCGGATGTCTACAGGAATTTGAAGAATATTTACAAAAAGGTCATTGCCCAGTCCGGACAATGAAAATTTAGCAGGCGTGGTAAGATGCCGGTTAATATAATTCAGCGAGAAACTCATATTGAAGTTTCCAAAAGTGCTGCTGGTCCGCAAATTGAAATTATTTCTTTGAAGTTTATCGTAGTCGCCCGGCAGAATACCGTTGCTAGTCACATTGCCGTAAGAGAAGTAAAAATTGGTTTTTTCGTTCCCTCCCGATAACGAAAGAGTATTGTTGGCTTCCGTCCCGACGTCATAAAAATCACGAATACTATTTTTCTGGAAAGCAAAAGGTTTTACCAATTGAGAATTGTTTACGGTGGCGCCCCAGGGATGCATCTGTCCATCCAGTGCCGGTCCCCAACTACCATTCTGCGTGATATCCGATACGCCTCCCCAACCCTGCCCAAATTGTTGTTGCTCATCCGGTAATTTCCCGACCACAGAACCATTGAAAGAACTTGCAAGGTTGATTGTAAGTTTTCCTGATTTCCCTTTTTTTGTTGTCACTATTATAACCCCGTTTTTAGCCAATGATCCGTATAAGGATGAGGCTGCCGTACCTTTCAGAACGGTTATAGATTCTATATCATTTGGATTAATGTCTGTCATTCCGTTTCCATAATCTGTGAGAGCCGGCCCGTTTCCTCCAGCACCCCCTATATCAATGGACGCATCACTCAAAGGAATACCATCAATGATATAAAGGGGCTGATTATTCCCTCCGCCTATTACACCATATCCACGAAGTACAACTTTAGTAGAACCACCCGGAGTACCACTAACATTTGAAATATCGGCACCGGCCACTTTGCCGGTTAACCCGTCCATCATGCTCACCGGTGATACCTTATTGATAGCCTCAGAATTAAAGGTTGATGTGGAATAGCCAACTTTCGCTTTACTCTTGCTTTGCCCGAGTGCGACAACCACCACTTCATTGAGCGAAGATTGACCGGGCTGAAGAATCACATCATTGCCGGACAGCTGTGTCAAATGGAAATCCAACGGAGAATAGGATGCAGCTGAAATCACAAGGGTTTGTCCGGGGGCCGCTTTTATTCTGAAAGTCCCATCCGCTTCGGCTATTGCAGTTGTCTTTGTTCCTTTCACACCAATCGTGGCAAAGGAAACCGGCTCCCCGCGGGGATTGGTTATTTTTCCCGACGCCATTTCATTCTGTGCGAAGCCAGCATATGAAACGAAAATCAATAACATGAATAATAAATTTCTCATAAGAAACCGTTTACATTTTAACCTTTGAAATATTAACTTGGTCTATGCGGATCAGAAATGAATCAGAATTTAGATTTATATCACCCATTTGTTAAGACAGTCTTAGCCCAACAACCGCTGTACTATAAAACCGCCTATATTTTCCATCCATTAAAAATCCTTACTCAACCAATATTTTTTGTTACTTAACTATATTTTCTAAAATTATTTTTCTATAAACCAAACAAACCCTAGTAGTACGATTGTTAATCTTTCACGACGGCAAACAAAAAGGGGTGAATATTTTTACAGCTCGTGCAGCGGTGCATTTTCTCTTTCAATCCATTCTTTAAAACTGCTTATCCGCAACTGGCTTATATAAATTCTATCCTCCGGCGGAGGTCTTAAAATCAGTTCCATTTTATTGATATTGCAACTTTTCAGGCTGATTATGGCCCCGATACTCACGATATAATTTTTGTTAACCCGGTAGAACTCGCCAGGGTCAAGCATTTCATAGATATCCCTCAATGATCCCGATACTTTATGAGAATTTCCATTTCGGATATCTACCAGAAAGCAGGTTTTATTTTCCAGGTAGAAATAGGCGATGTCAATTGTTTTAAAAACAATGTACTCTTCTCCCTTGCGGAGGATAACACGCCTGCAATTCCTGTTCGCTGCACCATCCATAATAAATTAAAAATGCCGTTATAAAACTATTAACAACCCACTCGGATGTTTTCTATCAGAAACAAAATCCCGCCTGCAGGGGGATTATTCAGCAATTGTCATTTTTGATTTTATTTTAAAATACATTTCATAACCAATACAATTCAGAATGAAAAAATACCCAACTTTTCCACTTTGCGTTATTCTGTTAATGATCTCAACCAAAAGCACTTACGGACAGGCGACTGCAGATTTGCAGATAGCTGATTCATTTTATATGAATAAGAACTGGCCAGTAGCCAAACAGAAATATTTAAAATATCTGGGGGATGATTCTTCTAACAGCCTTGTCTGGAACAGGCTGGGTTATTGCAATCAAAACCTCGGCAATTACCCGGAGGCAGTCCGCAATTATAATAAATCGCTGACTCTGAATCCCCCGCCGATGATTAAAAGCAGCGCCCAATTCAGGCTGGCGATGGTTTATTCATTACTTAATAAGAAGCCGGAATCGGTTGACTGGTTAATGAAAGCAACGATTGGCGGCTATAACAGCCTGCATGACCTTGATAGTCTTCCGGCGTTTACCAATTTACGATCTGCACCAAACTTCCCGGAAATCAGGAAAAAAATTTACGAACTTGTATTTCCCTGCAGTAAGGAACCCAGGAACCGCGATTTTGATTTCTGGATTGGCGACTGGAATTGTTATCGAAACGGCACGCAGATCTTATCCGGATATAGCCATATAGAAGAAATGGCAGGCGGTTGTGCAATACTGGAAAATTATACCTCCACCCAGGGTTATACCGGGAAGAGTTTTAATTTTTACGATACGATCAGAGGTAAATGGGAACAGGACTGGATCGGATCCGGCGGTGCCAGTGACCGCCAGCGATATTTCAATGGCGAATTTAAAAACGGCGCCATGCATTTTTCATACGAATCAGCAAATCCCGATGGAAAAAAAATAAATGGAAATTTTATATTTTATTTTATCAGCAGGGATTCTGTGCGGCAATACCAGGACGTAACGGATGATAGTGGGAAAACGATTTCAGTGACATATGATCTAATGTACCTGCGCAAGAACAAGTAGATCTTACAGGCCGGCCTTTTCCAATTTAAAGCCTTATTTTACATGTTTAAATCTCCTTTATCAACAGATCAGGAATGGGACGCCCGACCAGACGCAAAAGATCCGCCTCTGCATATACTACGCAGAACAAAATCAGGCTGGTTCGCGGGGGCCGTACTTATTTCGACCAGCTCCTGAAAATGATCCGGCAGGCCGAGGAAGTTATACAACTGCAGGTATATATCTATGATGAAGATGAAACAGGGCGGGAAGTTGCGGACGCCCTGATAGCTGCTGCCCAAAAAAATGTTCAGGTCTACCTTATGGCAGACGGATATGCTTCCCAGAAACTTTCAAGTGCATTTATTCATAAACTGGCAGATGCAGGAATCCATTTTCGATTTTTTGAGCCGTTGTTTAAAAGCCGCAAGTCATATTTTGGCAGAAGGCTTCATCACAAAGTGATTGTAGTGGATAACCGATTTGCGATGGTGGGCGGAATCAATATCAGTAATCATTATAATGACCTTGCGGATCAGCCGGCCTGGCTGGATTTCGCATTGCACATGGAAGGAGAAGTCGTAAGGGATCTTTGCCGCATCTGCCAGAAAATATGGCAGGGCTATTTAACTACGGAACGACTGTCGCTTTGCAGGGAAAACCATTTTCATTTTGTTGCCAGACCAAATGAGGAATGCCAGTTACGGGTTAGACGCAACGATTGGGTAATGAAAAAAAATCAGGTCTCCCGAAGTTATATTGAAATGTTCCGAAAGGCTAATGAACACATTACCATAATGTCGGGCTATTTTTTACCGGGTCCGGTTATCCGGAAAAATATGAAAAGAGCTGCTGCCAGGGGAGTAAAGATAAAATTGATTCTCGCAGGCATGTCAGATGTGATGGTTGCTAAGAATGCAGAAAAATATATGTACAACTGGCTTTTCAAAAATAATATTGAGGTTTATGAATACAAACCCTGCGTTCTCCACGGGAAAGTGTCCGTATATGATCAGCAATGGGCAACCATCGGATCATACAATGTAAATATTATCAGCGCATATGCAAGTCTCGAATTAAATATTGATGTCAATAATTCCCCGTTTGCCGGGATGTTAAATCACACATTGGGAAAAATCATCCGGGAGGATTGTGTTCTAATTACAAAAGAAGATTTCCAGTCGCGCAATGGAATACTGAATAAAATATGGGAGCGCATTTGTTATTGGTTCATACGCCTGTTGTTTTATCTATTCACTTTCAATTTCAAACAACGGGATAATTAGGCGGAACCACTAACACCCAGTTATTGCTTAGATCCCCCAATCCTTTTCAAAAATGCTCTAAGTGTTTCGCGGTTCCAGTTCGCAAACCGGCCACGTTGAACTACCATCTTATTGGCGCCCCGATCTTGCAGGTAAAAATGAAAAACAAAGGGTGCTTCCGGATTTTGCCAACCCATCACCTGGCCAAAACGGAGATCATTGAATTCTACTCCAAATCTTGTGGAATCTGACGTATAATAGCCCTGTGAAAAACGCACCAGTTTCTGCAGATCCTTTTGTTCGCGATAGGGGGCCAGCAAATTTTCATTGCGCGGAAAATAATGGAATTCCCATTGCCTGCTACCATCAAGGACCGAATGGTATCCGATATGAAATCCCGAATCTGTCTCAGCAACAACAAACCATAGCCAGTTGTTAAACGGAGTAGGTGTGGTAAAATACCTGTTGTAAGGTATCCCCTGGTGGACCAGCGCATAACGGGCTGTGCTTTCGATCCTTAATTTATTGGATAAACAGTACATTAAATAAAACGAACTCAGGAGCAGAGCGAAAAAAGCCCAGGCCCTTCGTTTCCTGTTGTTATGTTTGACTATCAGTAAAAAGACTACAGCAATGCCCGGCCAGATAGAAAAAAAAGGATCGGCTACAAATATCAGGTTATACGAAATTCTGTAATGGCTGAAGGGCTCAAACCAACCAACACCGTAAGCATTCAATCCATCCAGGAAAATATGTATGAATATTTCGGTACCCATAAAAGCCAGCCAGACTTTTACGGGTACCTTATCTGTAATATGTCGTTTTCGTAAAATAAAAGCAAGCGCTAATACAGACAATATTGCAAACAGGAATGAGTGGGTAAATCCACGGTGAGCCAGCAAATTGTCTGCCGGATCCAACCAGAAAGATGCTATAAAATCGATGTCTGGCAGGCTGGCAGCTATGATGCCATATAACATGGCCTTCTTCCCGATTTTTCTTCCAAGAAACAGGTCCCCGATACAGGCTCCAATAGCAAAATGCGTCAGGCTGTCCATTTATTATTTAAGTCATGCCAGGTTTTCAAATAAGAAAGGCCAATGAAATAAGGTCAGTTTTTCAACTCTAAAGCATAAAGGTATCCATCTGTACTTCCAAAGTAAACAGTGTTTCCGGATATAGCCGGTGAAGAAACGATGGAACCCAGTGTATAAAATTCATTCATAACGTCCACGCTGGATTCATATAGTGAAAGGTCCTGTGTGCCAGCCGTAAAAGTAAAATCCAGTTCGCCTTTTTGATTCAGGATACGGCCTGCATTCGCTTTCCGGCTTTCTGTAGAAAAAGTTTTCCAGTTCTTCCCTTCTGAATTCAGATCAAGACAAAACATGTTGCCCGTGAAGTCACCGAAGTACGCGGTATGACCTGCGATGGCAGGAGAAGAATACAAATATCCATTCGCTTTCATACTATATTTTTTCATTCCTGTCTTTGCATCCAGGGCGAGAAACAAATAAGTATCTGAAGTACCGAAATAAATAACACTGTCTTTCACAGCTGCAGTGGTAAGTATCCATGAATTATCGGCTGAAAAATTCCAGACCATCCTGCCTGTTGAAGCGTTCAGCGCATAAAAAAACCCATCTCTCGCCCCAAAGTATACAATACTGTCTGCAATCGACGGTGATGCCTGAATGCCTTCCAGTACATGATAGACTGGTTGCTCGCCGGTTTTGAATTTCCATTTTTCTTTTCCGGACTGTGCATCTACTGCATATAAATAAGTGTCCCAGCTTCCGAAATAAACAGTACCATTGTAAAGAGCCGGGCTTGTATGAATAATTCCGTTTGATTTAAATTTCCATTTTAGAGAACCATTTTTTGCACTGACTGCATATAAATTTCCGTCGCTGCTCCCAAAATAAACAACCGGGTCATCATTCAGTTCCACTACGGGTGAGGAAAGAAAAAAATCCCAAAGATCTTCCATATACGTATCCACAGGTTTCATTGTCCACAATCCTTTTGCACCCACTTTTTTTTCACCTCCTGTCTTAAATTTCCAGATCTCCTTCCCCGTAATCGCGTCAGCAGCGTAGCAATAGCCGTCATAGCTCGTAAAATAAATGACATTATTGTATACCGCCGGCGTCGACGAAACTGCACCACCCGTCTTAAATTTCCAGATCAGTTCTCCGGTGACTGCGTGTATTGCATAGAGGTTACTGTCTTCACTGCCAATGTAGGCGATTCCATCCAGTACAACGGGTGAAGCAAATATTTTTCCTCCTGTTTTAAACTTCCAATGCAACCTGCCAAAATTATTGTAGTTATCCACCGGATATATCAAATAAACACCCGTGTGCGCATCATCGGCATGAAATACACCGTTCATGAGCGGGATATGAAAAGAACAGGAGACAGATAATGTGAGGGAAATGACGGCTAAGGTTATTTTTTTCATGTTGTTAGGGACCCGATTAAAAAATTCCAGGCTTTCAGTAAGTCAGAGTGGGTGCCTGTGTCTGCTATTAATCAGTGCGATTTTCTTTTTGGAAACCGGAGCTGATTGAATACACGGATCACACTGGGTGTTCTTTTCGCATAGGCAGGCGACATGCTTTTTCCCAGGGGAGCATATACTTTTTCCTGATCCTGATCTGAATTAAACAATACATAAATGTCTTTCCTGCCATTCGCAGCATCTACATACTCATTTTGCTTGGTCTCAATGTTGGTCTTTTTATTTTGAATGATAAGCAGGAAGGTGTCGCTTTGCAGATTGGGTAATTTGAATTTAAACCGCCCCTTTGAATCAGTTTCCGTCTGGCTTTGAATGGGGCTGATAATTTTAACAACGGCATCCACGGGCACAACAGAATTTCTATCGGCAGAAACAAACCCGGAAATTTCGGTCTTTGGAACAGATTTGAACTGATTATATAATGTTATACAAAAAGTAACCACGGCCGCAATGGATGCAAAAATGATCTTGCCCTTGGTAAAGAATCCTATAATCGATGCTTTCGTGATCATAACCGGGCGACTAAAATAATGAAAAATGGTGAATGATCGGGGCGAGCGGATACGGATTAGCCGTTCAGGCAGGTGGTTTTAAGGTCTGGGTCGCAGGCTTTAAATTGCGGAATGGAATTAGGAATAAGCAGTTTTGCCGAATTGACACCGGACCCGATCACCGGAAAAATCATCAGCGGGCATCAGCGCATGATGGATTTGATGGAGGAAATTGAACTAGCTGACCAGATCGGGCTCGATGTGTATGCGCTGGGGGAGCATCATCGGCCAGACTTTATCGTATCATCTCCCGCTGTTGTACTGGCAGCCGCAGCCGTAAAGACCCGGAGTCTCAGGCTATCGAGTGCTGTAACAGTTCTTAGTTCTGATGATCCGGTAAGAGTTTTTCAGGATTTTGCAACCCTGGATCTTTTATCAGGCGGAAGGGCAGAAATTATGGCTGGCCGTGGTTCTTTTATAGAGTCATTCCCTTTATTCGGATATGACCTGGACGATTATGATGACTTATTTGCCGAAAAACTTGATCTTCTGCTCAAATTAAATCAATCAGAAAAAATAACATGGAAGGGAAAACACCGTCCTCCAATTCAGAATATGGGTGTCTATCCAAGACCAATTCAGTCGAAAATACCTGTATGGATTGCGGTTGGCGGCACACCGGAGTCAGTCATCCGGGCGGGCAGCCTGGGCCTGCCAATGGCGCTTGCCATAATTGGAGGGAATCCGGCTAATTTTCGTCCCCTGGTGGAACTTTATCGTAAAACTGCGAATTCTGCAGGACATGAGCATTTGCCACTGGCGGTTCATTCCCATGGATACATTTCAGAAAATTCGCAAAAAGCAGCTGATGAATTCTTCCCATCCTATTCCTATGTAATGTCGAACATCGGCAGGGAAAGGGGATGGCCCCCGACTACCCGGGCACAATTTGAAGCTGGCAGATCCCCACAGGGTGCATTATTGGTAGGATCTCCACAACAGGTTATCGATAAAATTCTTTATGAAAAAGAATTATTCGACCTGGATCGTTTTCTCCTGCACGTAAGTGTGGGCACTATGCCACATGTACAGGTTATGCACTCCATTGAACTTTTCGGTTCCCAAGTGGCCCCGGTCATACGAAAGGGGTAAAAATGTGGATTTTTTTTCGATGCAGCTGGTCGTTGGCTAAAGGTTCAGGCTGACTCGTTATGCCTTATATTTCAAGTATTTATATTTCATGGCATAATATTTACATAGCCAGTATTCACAAAACAACCACATGAAGATTAGTTTATCTTTTGCCGTACTGTTTCTTTCTTCTATTTTTTTTGGATGCAAAACCAATTCAATTACAGGTCGCAGCCAGTTGGACCTGGTATCTGAATCTGAGGTTCAGACAATGGCTCTCACACAATACAAAGAATTTTTAGCAAAGAATCCCGTAGTTCCATCTACCAACGCGAACCAGGAAATGGTTCGGAGGGTTGGTAACCGGATCGCTTCAGCCATAAATAAATATTATACGGAACATGGCGCAGGTGATGAATTAAAAGGGTATACCTGGGAATTTAACCTGGTAGAAAGTAAGGAAGTAAATGCCTGGTGTATGCCTGGTGGAAAAGTGGTCGTTTATACCGGATTACTGCCCATCACACAGAATGAAACTGCCCTGGCAATCGTACTGGGACATGAAATTACTCATGCCGTAGCGGGGCATGGCAGGGAGCGTATGAGCCAGGAAATGCTGGCACAGGGCATACAGGTGGCGGGAAACGTCGCACTCGGCAGCAACCCAAAAACCGTGGATATTTTTAATCAGGTTTACGGACCTGCCGCCCAGATTGGTGTGCTCCTTCCTTATTCCCGGAAACAGGAAACTGAAGCGGATCATTACGGATTAATATTCGCTGCCATGGCAGGATATAACCCCGAAGAAGCAATTGCATTCTGGACCAGGATGGCTTCCATGGGCGGATCGAAACCACCTGTTTTACTAAGTGACCATCCGGCAGACCAGCAAAGAATCGATGACCTTAAAAAAGTAATGCCTGAGGCTATGAAGTATTATCAGGGCACAAAACATTAGTATAATATATGTGTTCGCAAAAAGGTTGATGGAATTCAAAGGTCAATTCTCCGTCTGCTACAAACAATAAAAAAAACCTCTCTAAGGGAGAGGTTTTTTCTATTAAACGTACGGATTAATAAGGCCAGATGATGGTATAAATTTTTCCGTTTGCACCCGTCCAAACCAGTTTGAAATAATAATTGCCTGTACCAGGACATCCGGTTGGGACGCCTGTCGCATCGAGCCCATAAGTAATGACTCCTGTGCCTTTATTAGTAATCACTGTATTTTGTCCGCTGACCAGCCTGAAATCACAATCCTGGCGGATGACGATGGGCGCGCTGATTAAGGTTTTGAAAGTCTCATTGAAGCGGTTTGTTCCCCATTCGGCAATATTATTGTCTGTACCATCAGAATAGGTGCCTGTAGTTGTAACTACGATGCCATTATCGTAAGTGAAAACACGCTTTTTTGCAACATTCCAGGTTCTATTTGTTCCATTTGGAAAATCTACCTTCAGACTGCCATTGATGGTATGTGTAATAGTTTGCAAAGTGGATAAATCCTTTAACAATCCACCGCTCACATTTATGATGGTTTTTGTTCCATTGATCACAATGGTCTTGCCATCCCTTTTTCGTGTAATCGTGAGTTTATCCACGGTAATGGTTGCTGTTGCACCAACGTCTTTCCATCGTTGTCCCTTGGGCATTGAGATGGTCACTGTTCCGGTTCTTGTCCTGTTACCCCAGCAGTTGGTACCGTCATAAACTATAGTAATCACACGCTGGCCATTCGTTGTATCATAGGTGATTGTGGCGTCGCAAATGAACTGATGTACATTGATCAGCCCCGAAACCTGGCTGCTGCCATTTACCCCATTCACTACCGTTGTACCTGACTGCTCAGTTGAACTGTTTAGTGAACCTGAAAAATCAGACTGCCCGTTCAGCGCGGTATTTGCATCATTACTGATGATATCGGCTTCATTGGACACTTCCTCCTGGTCGTCACCTGTAGTGGTTACATTGGCAGTTGTAGTATCCCCGGATGCGGATGTATCCTTCTTGCAGGAATAAATGCTGATGCAGGATAGCATGCAAAAGGCAATAGCCATCCGGCGAATGAGGTTTGCTTTCATAATTACAATATTTTTTTATTGAGACAGGTATTTGTTTCCGGGGTTTAACGGATCCTTAAAATTCTTTTGTTAACAAACTGTTAGGGATCTTTCTTTGTTTAGCAACATTCACATCCTGAATTTACCGAATGTTGGAAAAAGTATCAGCGATCTGACAGGCAGGACTTACACTGCACTGCTTTTTGCAGAAAGTAATATAGAGATCTTATTATGAAGGTCTTCCGGTCGGAACGGTTTCGGAACAAATTCCATGAATCCTTTTTGCAATAAGTCTGTGCGCATATTGTCGTATACCGCGGCTGTAAATGCGATGGCGGGAACGGATGGATTGATTTTCTTAATTTCCCCCAAAGCAGTAATACCATCCATTTCGGGCATTTCAAGGTCGATCAACACAAGGTCAAATGTATGTTGGGAGAACAGGTCCACGGCCTGCTTACCATTATATGCTTCCTTTACTTCAATACCCCACTTCATGAGGAACCGGCGCGCGATGGACATATTGATCGCATTGTCCTCGGCAACCATCACTTTAACACCGGGAAATAGTGATAAATGTTTCACTTTATCTTCATTAATATATTGTTTCCTGTTTTCGTTGATGGCGAGTTTGAGGGTGAAATGAAATGTGGATCCCCTACCCTCTTCACTTTCGAGCTGCAATTCGCCATGAAACAGATTGACAAGTTTTTTTGTTATCGCCAGTCCAAGACCTGTCCCCCCGTATTTGCGCGTCGTATTTACATCGGCCTGCGTAAAGCTTTCAAAAATTTCCTGTTGTTTATTGGCAGGAATCCCGATACCTGTATCCTTTACCATAAACTGGATCGTCGCTTTTTGACTGGTAGAAAATATTTTTTTTGCCACAACCGTTATCTCGCCATAATGCGTAAACTTAAGAGCGTTTGCTATCAGATTACTGAAAACCTGGTTAAGCCTGGTTTCGTCTGTCATCACTTCAATATCCAGACTGTCGTATTCCATTTTAAATCCCAATCCCTTCGCCTGCGCCTGGGCACCAAATTGCAGATTGATTTTATCCAGAAATTTTTTCAGATCTACGGGGTGTTCGCCCAGTTGCAATTTCCCGACCTCGATTTTTCCAAAATCAAGGATCTCATTAATCAGCATCATCATGTGCTCGGATGAATACTTGAGTATATCCAAATGTGATTTCTGGTCAGGAAGATAATTTTCCTGTAAAAGCAGATTCGAGGTACCGATGATTCCGTTAAGAGGTGTCCTCAGTTCATGACTCATATTGGAAAGAAAACGTGATTTTGCCTGGGAAGCCACTTCCGCTTTCTGCTTGGCCTTCATCAGCTCAAATTGAGCAGTCTTGATTTCGGAAATATCCAGGATACTGATCTTCAGAAATCTTTTACCAAAATCCAGAAAGGGTACGATGTTTACAAATGCAAAGAAAGTTCTCTCGGCTGAAGTCAGGGACAGTTCACCCTGCCAATCCTTGACCTGTTGGGTCGCGAGGTTCAACTCGATTGATTTAAACAGTTTAATATGGTCGCTGGTAAACCAGTCTTCAATGGCAGTTCCTTCAATTTCCCTTTTATTTTTTATATGGAGCAGTTCACAGGCCCGGTTATTACAACCGATGATTTTCCTTTCCTCTGCATTCATAATAAGGACTCCATCGAGGGAAGTATTATAAATCGTATCCACAAAATGTTTTTCTTTCAATATCGCTTCTTCGTGATCACGGTTTACCCTGAAAATAAAATAAGAGAAGAATGTGGTCAGTGTAAGTGAAATCGCGAGGTTGGAATTATACAGGCGCGCAAACATTCCGGCTATACGTACCTGGTAATAATTTTCATATGGGCTCACATTCAAACACAATAAAACGGAGATAATAGTGATGAGATAAACGAATTTCAGCTCAGTGAAATTTCTCTTCACATCAATCACCAGGGTCATTACCAGGAAGTAAGGAAAATAAAGGAGGTATTCTCCGGCACGTAATCCTTCCATATAATTCATCACGATCAGGTAAAGATTGAGATTCACAATGGCTATGATACGGGCAAGTTCAAACCGTTTTTTTGAATTCAGATGAAATGCCAGAATGAATATATAACCTGCCGAGAGGTTGATCAGGGCGCTGATATAAAGGCTTAAAGTGAAATAACTGACTACAGACATCAACGTGCCGCAAAGAGTAAGAAAGATAAACTGGTTGAAACGGATGATTTTCTTACGCTGGGAAAGTGAATTACCCTGGTCCAATCCGGAATAAACAATATCCTGATAGACAGACCATAATAAGGGCGAGAGGCGGGATTTCAGGGAGGGTATCAGATGAATTTATTTGAATATTAAAACGCGGGCAGCATAATAATTATTATTTAAAGCGTTAATATAAATGAATCCAGCACCATGAATAACCTAAAAACCGCTAATTCCTTCGTTTTCAACACTGAATTCGATACTAATTACCTCTTCAGCCTTTATGGTGACGACTATAATTACCTCCAGGAAGTATTCGACACGGTTTTATGTGACTATCAATCTCTGACCGACAATATCGAGTATAGTTACTCGTCGGGCAACCTCACGGCATTAAGATCATCTGTACATAAAATTAAACCGGTATTTGGATTTGTCGGACTTACCAATGTCCAGGAACAATGTCAACAGTTTGAAAAAATCTGCGACGCGGCTAAGTCACCTGATCAACTGGCCGGAGATTTTGAAACTTTAAAAAATAAAATATTTCAGAGCAGGCAACTAATAGAAGAAGAAAAGAAAAAATTGGAATTATTTAATAGCAATTGTTCATGAGTCTCAGCTGTATCATTGTAGAAGATTTACAGGTTGCCGCCAACTACCTGAGAAATTGTTGTGAGAAAAGCGGGCAGGTTGAAGTACGGGGCCATTTTAGCAATGTAACCGATGCCTTGTCTTTTTTAAACAGCAATACGGTCGACCTGATTTTCCTGGACGTCGAAATGCCTGGCGCCAATGGATTTGAATTACTTGATCAGATTGCTTTTTCACCGAAAGTAATCCTTACTACTGCGAAATCAGAATACGCATACAATGCCTTCCAATATAATGTTTCGGATTACCTGATGAAGCCGTTCACCTTCCAGCGATTTATGGAAGCGCTGCAGAAAATACAACCCTCCAGGGAAACAATTTCCACCAACAGTGCTTCGGATCATATTTATATCAAAACAGACGGCAAACTGATTCGCTTAAATAACGACGCCATCCTGTATATAGAGAGTATGGGCGACTATGTTAAATTCGTAACCGTCGACGGCAAAAAATATATTACCCATAACACCATCAAAAATCTGGAAGAAAAAGTCAGCAAGCAGTATTTCCTAAAAGTGCACAGATCATACATCGTCAACCTCCATAAAATCGACGATATGCGCGAGAACCTTTTATTCATAAAGGGCAATGAAATCCCGGTGAGCAAAGCCAATAAAGCCGATGTTTTCCGCAGATTGAATATTGTTTAAGATGAATGTGAGGACTTGACTGTCTTTTCAAGACTATCCCTGATTGATTTCCCTTATGCCATTCATTATCTCTATAACTGCAACCGGTATTCTAATAGCTGCTGGCAGGATGATATAAGGGTAAACCCTTAAAGAATACACTCGTATTCAGTGGCTTACAATGTGAAAACTGAATGAAAATCCAGCTTATCGCACTTTTTATCCCAAAAATCGAAGGATTCACCTTGTCTGTCGAATAAGCTATGGGAAGCGTGATACACTTTGCATCTTTGTATTGTTGAAGCGCGCGAATGATCCGATCCGATGAAATCCAGAAAAGTTGAATGCCAGCTGAAAAATATCCACCCAATCCTAAGAAAAAAATAGAGACAAAACCGAACCGATTCCTAAGAAACCGAGATTACTGAAATCCAGACGAATGAAAAACCAACAGAGAAAATCCGATGAAAACCGACAAACCAATCCGATGAAAGCCGACAGAACCAATCCGATGAAAACCAAATTAACTGATCAGACCTTAAAAAGTATTAGCCTGTGAAACAGAACCTGAATCCCTGAAAAAAATGTTGACACGACCCCTGAACCCTTCCTTTATCCTAATGAAAATCGAATTAGATCCAGTATCGAAAAACTTTGAAATCTGTACCTTTTCTTGACGGAAAACTAAAAATTGATGACCCTTAACGAACAGATTTGGACGGTTGCTGAAAAGCAGCCGTTTTTTTATTTATTAATCTCAACGATACAGGCTACCAGTCTGCTATTTACTCCGTCACCCTTGAAATGAATATTCCCTTTTTGGGAAACATCCGCCTGTATAAGCGAGGAAGTGGAACCCAGGGCTGACCGTAGTCTGCTGGCATAATCACCGCTTTTATTCTGACTTAATTTTTCATTGAGCGCTGCCCAATTCAGGCTGTCCTTACTGACCACGACGGCCATCAGGTCCTTCGTACCAATGCTGTCAGGTTCCATGCTTTTATCCCTGGGAAACAGGCGATATCCTGCTATACCGCAAAATGGTGAATATTTCGTTTTTCGTGGGATCACCAGCCCTGGGATAGGGAAATAGCGTATAGCTGCTACCATCCGTTTCCTTACCAAAAACATAAATATAACACTCAGATTCATTTCGAATTTCCATTTTAAACCGGGTACCCGGTTTCACATTTGAAGTGGTTTCAAATATGTTTTCCGAGGTTTTTTTCAAGGGTATATAATCACCTGCAACCGTTTTTTTACCATCAAATTTTACCTGCACCAGACCAACTTCGCATTCAAAAGGTCTTATTGGCTGCGGCGCCCACAGCTGGCATAGATTCGAGGCCATATGCCTCCCGAACAAAATATAAAAAGTGCTTATATCTTACCCATGCAAATCCATTGTTTCCCCATTGTGGTCCCCAACTGTTCATGATGAGGAAAGCACCACCATATTTGGCATCATCGTATCCCACCACGCATTGAGCATGCCCCCCAAAACCCATCATGCTTGCATCGTCCTGTGTAGGATTCCAAACATCCTGGCCCATCATGGGTTGCATGTAAGAACCGCCCACCATCATGCCAATCACCACCGGAGCACCCTGGGAAAGATTTTCTTTTATCGCCCGAAGATCAATTTTGTTCGTGTTATCACCGACGGTTAGCCGGTTTGAACCGCGCATCCGGTACTGTCTCGCCTGTTCCAGCAACTGCTGATCGGGTTGCTTTGAACAATCCTGATCGGTATATGGAAAGGATTCATAAGGAACCGAGCCCTTCTGACTCATGAAGTCCATGGCGCGGTTGATATAGGATCCTTCGCATCCGTCCAGTCCGATCTGGTTATATAGAAATGCAGGACTAAATTTTAATGCATTTGGATCGGAACCAGTCCTGGCGGATTCCAGAATAGTACGGGCCCCGTAAGCACTGCTCCAGGCAACACAACTTCCCTGTTTTCCCTGATCGCCTACTGCCGGTGCATACTTTTGCAAGTTAGCCGATTCCGGTAGCGGGTTTTTGTAATCATCATCCGAAAGAGGTTCATATACTTTTGATTTATCGAATTGGCGCGGATCGAGAATACCACCTGTTGCCAATTGCTGAACCTGATCTGCAATGCCTCCTATATTACACCCTCCGCCGCGACCCAGCAAAAAATAAGCGCCGATTCCCAATGCAATTATCAGGAGCAGACTTTTAGGACCACGGATCAGTCCGAATATCAGGGGAAGCAAACCAAATAGCCCACCGCCACCACCACCACCTCTACCACCACCTCCGCCTTCAAAACCACCGCCACTATCGTCCGCTTCCGCCGGATCATCTGTCATGCGTACAGGCATAGCAATAATTTATAGGTTGAAGAAATAATAGTTGCAGTAATCAGGCCTCGGGTCTTTGAAAATAAAGAATGCGGGGAATATGAAAAAATTTAAATCACGTCCAGCTGATTACGCAGCAGATCTTCAAATTGATCCCGACGGCGTATCAAATGGGCTTTCCCGTCAATAACCATTACTTCCGCGGGTTTGAAACGGGAATTGAAATTGGAAGACATTTCGAAACCATAAGCGCCTGCATTTCGAAAGACAAGATAATCACCTTCCCGCACCTGGTTCAATGGCCGGTCCCAGGCAAAAGTGTCGGTTTCGCAAATATTTCCGACAACAGAATAATTTTTCATAGGACCCTCCGGGTTACTGATATTTTCAATATGATGATAGGCATCATAAAACATAGGACGTATCAAGTGGTTAAACCCGCTGTTCACACTGACAAAATCGGCCGCGCTGGTTTCTTTCAAGCACATTCACTTTTGTGATAAAATATCCGGCCGCACTCACCAGGAATTTTCCCGGTTCAAACCAAACCTGAAGTTTCTTCCCGTTCCTGTATGGGTGATTTGCAAATGCCATGGTTAACTTTTTCCGCAAGCAGTGGCATATCCGTTTCCTCTTCCCCTTCCTTGCTGGCAACTTTAAATCCGCCGCCGAGATCAATAAATTCGAGATGTTCGAAATGATTGGCAATATCAAATAACACTTCAATGCCTTTCAGAAAAACATCCACATCCTTTATTTCACTGCCGGTATGAATATGCAGGTCGCTGATTCGCAACTGGTATTTATGAACAATGTTGAGAATAAGATCGATCTGATCTACCGGTATACCGAATTTACTTTTATCGTGACCCGTAGAAATTTTCATATTTCCCCCAGCCAGAATATTGGGTCGAAGACGAATACCTACCGGGTACGAGGACCCGAATGCATCACCGAATTTTTCCAGGTTGGAAAGACTGTCAATATTAATATAAACACCCAGTTCCTTGGCTTCTTTTATTTCATCGAAATCAATCCCGTTGGAAGTGTATAATACGCGGGATGCCGGAAATCCGGCATGCAAGGCCAGTTTTACTTCGTTGATTGAACTGCAGTCCACATTGGCACCGAGGTTTCGTATATAGCGCAGCACGTTCACATTCGTGAGTGCCTTACAGGCATAAAAAAAAACCGTATTGGAATTGATGAAAGCATTTTGAAGTTTGAGGTATTGTTCTTTTATTTTCTCTGCATGGTATACGTAAAGTGGTGTGCCATATTCTTCAGCTATTGAAATGAGATCGGTGTGGGAAAGGGGAGTTGTCATATTCTCAAATGGTCAGCGAATATATGAAGCAAGAATGAAAGTGTGAGGGTGTGGAAGTATTTAACCTTTAGACATGGTTCCTCTCCTTCTTCCGGAGAAGAAGATAATGGATTATTTTCAAGCAATTCACCTTCTTCACTTACCACCAGGGCGGGATTTATTTCAGGAGTGCCGGGCGTATAATTTATCAGAGAAGGTTCTTCCAGGCTTTCACCCAATACTTCCCGCAGTCTCGGCAGATCGGCAGTTTGGTTGATCCCGAAATAATCCATGAATGATTTTGAAGTGGCATAAATCAGCGGTTTGCCGGGCATGTCTTCATTTCGTCCGATAATAACGATCAGTTCCTTTTCAAGTAATTTCTGAATGGAATAATCGCTGTTCACGCCCCGGATGGATTCTATTTCGCCCTTGGTGATGGGCTGTTTGTAGGCCACAATGGCGAGGGTTTCCAAAGCTGCAACGGAAAGACGTTTCAGGAATTTTTCACCATTCAGCTGGGCGATAGTTTTATGAAATTCCTTTTTGGACAGGAACTGCCAACCGCCGCCGCTTTCCTTCACTTCAAATGGATAAAATTCAGAATTATATTTATCAACAATCCCATCAATGCCGGTCTGTACCTGATCAAGGGTTAGTTTGTCATCCATGAAACCAAATGCATTATTGAGCAGTTCCGTCATTTCCATGGCCGTCAGCGGCTTGTCGCTGGCGAAGATCAATGCTTCAATATGTGGAATTAAGTCAGAAATCTCCATAGTCAAATTATGAAAGTGTGGTCGTATGGAAGTGTGGACGTGCAATTCATTTCCAGCATCTTCATGCGCAAATTAGGCATTGATTCTTCAAATTGCACATTTGCAGATTTGCACATTTGCACATTTCACCCACACTATCCCTGCAATGCTGCTGCGCCTGAAACAATTTCTGTCAGTTCTGTAGTGATGGCTGCCTGGCGAGCGCGGTTGTAAGAAATTCGCAGGGTTTTTAAAATTTCATTGGCATTTTCAGTCGCCTTATCCATAGCTGTCATGCGGGCTCCATGTTCGGAAGCATTGGCGTCGAGCACAGCTTTAAATAACTGGGTATTGAGAATTTTGGGCATCAGTTCATTTAGGAGAACTTCCTTTGAAGGCTCGAAAATAAAATCGTGGGCAATGGCTCCCGGAGTTTTTTTTGCTTTGGGAATAGGAAGAAATGGCTCCACGACGAAAATCTGTGTAGCGGCATTTTTAAATTCGCTGTAAATGATATCCACCGCATCGAATTCTCCGCTTTCAAAAGCCTTAACCGCTGCCTGGGCACAAAGCTGGACTGACTCAAAGTGCAGATGTTGAAATATATCACGGAATTCTCCGTTTACTTTATAGTTGTTCTTCAGGAAATGTTCATAGCCTTTTTTACCAATGCTCCAGATGATTGTATTGCCTTTGGCCGTTTGTGCAGGATACTTTTCCTGCATAGTGGCCTTTGCCAGTTTAATCAGGGTTGAATTGTAGGCGCCGCAGGAAGAACGATCGCTCGTGATCAGGATAAGCAATACTTTTTCGACAGGTCTTGCTGTGGACAGGGCTGAAGTTGAGTCGCCATCCGCATTACCGGCAATATTGGAAAGGACCTGCTGAAGTTTTTTGGAATAGGGACGCATTTGCTGAATGGCCTCCTGTGCCTTCCGCAGTTTGGTGGCACTGATCATTTTCATCGCTTTGGTGATCTGCTGCGTGCTCTGGATGGATTTGATCCGGTTTCGCACTTCCTTCAGTTGTCCTGCCATATGGGTATTTTAAGCCGGGTGCAAAGGTAGCGGTTCAACTTAAAAGAAGGAAAAAAATAGTACTTTCGCAACCCCTTTATAACTATGTCTAAATCAAAGAAAAACGATCTGCCTGTTATCCTGATTACCAACGACGATGGAATCATGGCACCCGGCATCCGAAGCCTCGTGGAGGCAGTTAAAGATTTGGGGAAAGTTGTGGTAGTTGCCCCTGATAAACCGCAATCTGGTATGGGACACGCCATTACCATCGGATTGCCTCTCCGACTACATCCGGTAACTATTTTTGAAGGCATCGAAGCCTGGCAATGTTCCGGAACACCGGTGGATTGTGTAAAACTGGCTGTGGATAAAGTACTTCATCGTAAGCCGGATATCTGCCTCAGTGGCATTAATCATGGTGCCAATCATTCCATCAATGTCATTTATTCAGGCACCATGTCTGCTGCCGTTGAAGCTGCCATCGAAAGCATTCCTTCAGCAGGCTTTTCCCTGCTGGATCATAGTGTGGAGGCTGATTTTACCGGTGCCCGTAAATACGCCCGATTGGTTGTTCAGCAAATGCTGAAAACAAGACTGGATAAACATACTGTACTGAATGTAAATATCCCGGCAGTTCCCATTGAACTGATTAAGGGTGTTCGCATCTGTAAGCAGGCATATGCAAAGTATGAAGAGGATTTTGTGGAAAGAAGTGATCCAAACGGGAAAAAATACTTCTGGCTCACCGGTGAATTTGTGAATTTTGATAAGGGAAGGGATTCAGATGTATGGGCACTCGAACACAATTATGTCAGTGTGGTTCCGGTGCAATTTGATCTCACGAATTATGATTTGAAAACAAAGCTTGAAAAATCCTGGAAATTTTGATATTCAAAAAGGACAACTTAAAATTTGGTATTCTCCTGGGAATTCTCGGTCCACTGCTGGCGATGATACTTTACTATTTCTGGAATTTTAGCCGGACGATCAGTTTTACCGAATATTTCTACGTATTACGCAACAATAAGCCACTTTTAACTGCTATCAGCAGCATTTCGCTCCTGGCCAATGCCATTCTTTTTACCGTTTATATCAATACGCATCGGGATAAAACCGCCAAGGGCATTTTTATAGCTACGCTGATTTATGGGATCGCCGTACTTGTTTACAAATTGGTTCATTCTATGTAAAACCAAAGCATATCCATCTGCCATATACTATTTAACCCGATACGAGTACGGTCATCCCTCATCGTTCTTTATCTTTGATTCTAATGAAATATTACATCATTGCGGGCGAAGCATCCGGTGACCTGCATGCCAGCAACCTCATCCGTGAAATTGTGATTAAGGATCCGGGGGCCCTGATTCGGGGTTGGGGTGGAGCGCTGATGCGGGAAGCTGGCGCCGAAATTGTTAAAGATTACCGCGACCTGGCATTTATGGGTTTTACGGAAGTAATTAGCAATCTTCCAACCATCTTAAAAAATATCAAATTCTGCAAAGAAGATATTCTTGCATTCAAACCCGATGCCATTGTCTTTATAGACTACCCCGGATTTAACCTCCGGATTGCTGAATGGGCCAGGAAAATGGAATTCAAAACCATTTATTATATATCGCCGCAGGTCTGGGCCTGGAAAGAAAGCCGGGTTAGAAGTATTCGGGCAAATATTGATAAAATGCTGGTTATCCTTCCGTTTGAAAAAAGTTTTTTTCACAAATGGAATTACGAAACTGAATATGTTGGCCATCCCCTCGTGGAAGTGATTGAACGGTTCAAAAAATCTCCTGAAGCTCTTAAGCTACCCGAAATTTACATGAACGTCAGCAAAAACCCCACACAACCCAGGCTTCCACTGATAGCCTTGTTACCGGGCAGCCGAAAACAGGAAATTTTAAAAAAATTGCCTGTTATGCTGGAAGCAAGCCGCTATTTTCCGGAATTCATGTTTGTGGTAGCAGAAGCTCCTGGTCAGGATCCCGCTTTTTATGATGAAGTGTTGAAAAATTTTCCTCATGCCGGGAGGGTCAGAAACCAGACCTATTCTCTTCTCATGCATGCAAGAGCCGCCTGTGTTACTTCCGGTACCGCCACACTGGAGACTGCATTGTTCGGTGTTCCGGAAGTGATTTGCTATAAGGGAAGTCCTGTTTCTTATCAGATTGCCAGACGGCTGATTAAAGTAAAATATATTTCGCTGGTTAACCTCATTATGGACAAACCTGTTGTGAAAGAACTGATCCAGGATGAGATGAATGTGAAAAATATTGTTTCTGAATTGAAGAAACTGATTTCGGATGAAGCTACCCGCAAACAGTTACAAATTGACTACGACGAACTACGTGTACTATTGAGCCAGGGAGGAAATGCTTCGGAAAAAGCAGCTGAATCGATCGTGAAATTTGTGTCAGGCAATTATCCTTCACCTTTTGTGAAAAATCAACCTGAATAATATGATCAGCAGACCGATCAGGAACATGAAAATCGAGATCCTGTTAATTCGGTTCATATAACGGATCCAGGTACTGGTTGGCTCATTAGGATCTCTTTTCCTGAGATAGAGATATTCTGCAAATTTCTGTAGTATTCCCATCTTAATGTCAAAGATAATTAACAAGAGCATGCGCGATTTGTTCAGAATGGATATATTTGCAGCTCGTTTAGATATCCGCTTGATATCGTTATCCAGAACGCATTAAAAAACCGGCGGAATTTAAAGGCAGCAGGGGGATTAGCTCATCTGGTAGAGCGCTAGCATGGCATGTTAGAGGTGACCGGTTCGATCCCGGTATCCTCCACAAAAAAACCTGCAATTATAATATTGCAGGTTTTTTTTGTTATCCTTCCGGCTATAAATCGAGCCGGTGCTACTCGGGAGGCAGACTCACAGCTGTCCACCCACCGTCCACAATAATCGTTTGTCCGGTAATATGCCTTGCTTGATCAGAAACAAGGAAAAGTGCGGTATCTGCAATGTCTTTGGTATATGCAGGCCTGCCCATCGGCGTTATCCTCGACCAGGTTTTAATATATGCAGGATCCAGTAAGGTACGTTCAGTCAGAGTAGCTCCCGGTGCAATCGCATTTACGGTAATGCCGAATGATGAAAGTTCCAACACCAGGTTTTTAGCCAGCATTTCCAGTGCCGCTTTGCTCATTCCATATGCTGCCAGATTTTTATGAGCCTGGTGGCCTGTTACGGAGGAGGTAAATAAAATAGCTCCCCCTTCAGGCTGGGATTTCATCCGATTGGCTGAAGCCTGTGCCAGGAAAAAAGAACCGCCCAGATTCACCTGCATAACCTTATAAAATGAGTCTTCCGTGTAATTCAGAAAGTCGCCGAATAAGGTGATACCCGAGTTAGCAACAGCTATATCCAGGCGCCCAAATTTTTTAAACGCCGCATCGACCAGACTATGAATAACCGGTAAACTACTTGAATCTCCCACTACAACCTTGCATGCCCCATCATTTTCCCGATTAATTAATTGAGCCGCTTGTTCTGCCAGAACCGGGTCTATGTCATTCAAAAATACCCTGGCCCCTTCCTGAGCAAGACTTCTGCAAATTTCAAAGCCGATGCCCTGCCCTGCTCCGGTAACGATGGCCACCTTGTTTCTAAATCGCATTTGAACAATTTATATACTGGCGAATTAAATTTCGTTGATTGTTGACAGTAGGCGATATTCATTTTACCATCCCATACTTTTTAACTCTAATACTTTATTATTCCTTCCAACTGGTAGTGTAACCCGGATTCTCGATCGCCAGTGCGGTATCTGTTAGCTGCAGCGGATGAAAAGTATCTACCATGACCGCGAGTTCCTTTGTCTCCTTTGCACCCAGGCTTTTCTCAACTGTTCCAGGATGCGGTCCATGCGGAATACCTGCGGGATGAAGTGTAATCATACCGCGTGTTACCATTTTACGACTCATGAAATCCCCATCAACATAATACAAAACTTCATCACTATCAATATTGCTATGGTTATAGGGAACGGGAATGGACAGCGGATGATAGTCGAATAGTCGAGGTACAAAACTGCAAACCACAAAATTATTTCCTTCAAAAGTAATATGTACGGGCGGCGGCTGATGGACGCGGCCGGTAATCGGTTCGAAATTGTGTATGGAGAAAATATACGGGTAACAACAACCATCCCATCCTACCACATCGAAGGGATGATGACCATAGTGAATGCCATAAATAACGCCCTGTTTTTTAATACGTACCAGGAAGTCGCCGGATTCATCTTTGGGCTCAAAATACACCGGCCCACGAATATCCCGTTCACAATAAGGAGAATGTTCAAGCAGCTGACCAAATCTGCTAACGTATTTTTTTGGATAACGGATCGGGCTGAACGATTCAACAATGAAAAGCCGGTTATCTGTCGTTTCAAATCCAATCTGATAGATAGTTCCCCTGGGAATATGAATATAATCACCGTAAGAAAAACTCAGTTCCCCGTATACAGTTGTTAGTTTCCCATTCCCCTCATGTACAAAAATCAATTCATCAGCATCCGCATTTTTATAATGGTAATTGGTCAGAGACTGTCCCGGTGCCGCCAGAGATATATGAACATCACGGTTAACCAGTACAGGTTTTCGGCTGATCAGATAATCATCTTCCGGGATTAATTTAAATCCCTCAAGGCTCCTGTGTCTAAGCATTTTTTCTTCATGCACGCCGAGGTCAATTGCAATCGGAGGATCCGTCGCCAGGATCTGAGTTGGCGGATGAATATGGTAAAGCAGGCTATAGTCACTGGAAAATCCTTCCGTGGATACGAGTTCTTCAGAATATAATTTTCCGGTGGGGCTTCGAAATTGTGTATGCCTTTTTTCCGGAATCTGGCCCCGGCTGGTATAGTATGCCATAATAATTATTTTAAGCAAGCATGGGTACAAAGTTCCGCTCCATTTATCCATATAATCAATTTTATTTTATCTAATTTTATGGAATAATGCGCCCGGACTTTGCTTGTAAAATATTTGCTGATCAGCGCAGGCGATATATCTTTTTACTAATATCGCTGGCAACCGATTCATC
Source organism: uncultured Bacteroidota bacterium (assembly GCA_963741345.1). GTDB lineage: Bacteria > Bacteroidota > Bacteroidia > Chitinophagales > Chitinophagaceae > Puia. Next base: position 762,808 of record CAVUHS010000001.1, on the reverse strand, counting down.
GGGCTATTGCCTTTAGTCGAAGCTGCCCCTTCTTTTTATTTTTAATTCTTTTTATGGAAAATGATTTTCTGCCTTTACTTGGCACCGATTATATAGAATTTTATGTGGGCAATGCAAAACAGGCGGCCCATTATTATAAGACCGCCTTTGGTTTCCGGGGGATTGCTTATGCGGGCCCTGAAACCGGAGTTATGGACAGGGCAAGTTATGTGCTGCGTCAAAACAAGCTGACTTTTGTTCTTACTTCTGCACTCAGGACGGATCATGAAATTTCCGGACAGGTATCAAAGCACGGTGATGGAGTAAAAGCCATTGCGCTTTTGGTGGAAGACGCAGGTTTGGCCTGGAAGGAAACCACCCGGCGGGGTGCTTTATCCTATCTGGAACCAATAGTGCTGACCGATGAATCAGGCTCCCTAACGATGAGCGGTATTCGCCTTTACGGCGATACCGTTCATCTTTTTATTGAAAGGCAAAAATACAGCGGGTCTTTTATGCCGGGGTATCAAGTCTGGGATTCCGTCTATCAGCCGGATTCTACCGGGTTACTTTACGTGGATCATTGCGTTGGAAATGTGGGTTGGAACCAGATGAACCGCTGGGTCGCTTTTTATGAAAATGTAATGGGATTTAAAAATATTCTAACTTTCGATGATACAGATATTTCCACCGAGTATTCAGCCCTGATGAGCAAGGTTATGAGCAACGGGAACGGGATGGTTAAGTTTCCCATTAATGAGCCCGCTGAAGGGAAAAAGAAATCCCAGGTGGAAGAATATTTGGAATTTTTCAACGGAGAAGGAGTTCAGCATGTTGCCCTCGCGACGAATAATATTGTGGATACAGTCTCGGAATTAATGCATCGGGGGGTGGAATTTTTAAAAATCCCTACCAGTTATTATGACGACCTGCAGGGACGCGTGGGAAAAATTGATGAAGACCTTGAGCCGCTCAAGAGACTGGGAATATTGGTAGACCGTGATCCCGATGGTTATCTATTGCAAATATTCAGCAAACCGGTGCAGGACAGGCCAACCGTCTTTTTTGAAATCATCCAGCGCAAAGGAGCAAAAAGTTTTGGAAAGGGAAATTTCAAAGCATTGTTTGAAGCCATAGAACGTGAACAGGAAAAAAGGGGAAACCTGTAACCCCTCACTAATATTTATTCAACATCCGGGCAGTTCGTTCATGAAATTTTATGATGTATGAAATTGGCCAGCTTTATAAAAAACGGGAATGAATGCGCGGGATTGATTTCCGGCGAACAACTTTTTGACATCAATATGATGCATCCGGGGATACCGGGCAAAATGGATGAGATATTGTCGCATTGGAATGAGATTTATCCGGCTCTATTGAAATTACACCAAGAAATAGATAATTCCCCCAGCATGATAAGCCGTGGTCTACCATTAAAAGAGGTCGGTCTGCTGGCACCAGTTCCGAAACCGAAATCACTACGGGATGGTTATGCGTTCCGCCAACATGTTGAAACTGCCCGGAAAAACCGCGGGCTGGAAATGACTCCTGTCTTCGATTCCTTTCCGGTTTTCTATTTTGGGAACCATCATACAATCCTGGGTCCCGGGCCAGTTTTATGTATGCCCGATCATTTTAAGAAACTGGACTTTGAATTAGAAGCCGCTATAGTCATTTCCCGGAATGGTAAAAATATTCCGGCAGCAAAAGCCGATACATTTATTGCCGGCCTGATGATCCTAAATGATTTCAGTGCCCGTGATTTACAAATGGAAGAAATGCTCCTTAGCCTGGGCCCTGCAAAAGGAAAAGATTTTGCTACTGCCACCGGCCCCTGGCTGGTCACAACAGAAGAATTAAAATCTTTTGAAACCCCTTGTAAAAATAATCATACCGGAAAGTCATGGAACCTGAAGATGTCCGCTTCTGTGAATGGAAAAATGGTCAGCAAAGGAAATCTTTCCGATATGGAATGGACTTTCGCTGAATTGATTGAAAGAGCTTCCTATGGAGTTGAACTATATCCAGGGGAAATTATTGGTTCAGGAACTGTGGGTACCGGATGCTTCCTTGAGTTGAACGGAACAGGAAAACTAAATGACTCCGGCTACCCGGAACAATGGCTACAGGCAGATGATGAAATTGAACTGCAAATTGAGGGGCTGGGGAGTTTGAAGAATAAAATTGTAGCAGAGAATACTGAGTATTCTATTCTTGGGTTAAAGAAATAGCAATTTGCAGTACGACACGGCTAAACTTTATGCCTTTGGTGCTGCATCCGCCAGAAATCCTTTTAGGGAAATATCCAAAATCTGAGTCCATCCTTCTGCAAATTTTTTTTGATCGAAATCAGGTCCTGCTGCGGCGAACGATTCCAGTCCCGCATGCGTGATTTTCAATTTCGTTTTTTCACCTCTTTCAAACAATTCAAAAGACACAACTGAGTTTCCCGGATATCCATCATATCGCCAGCTGTAGGCAATTTTTTTGCCTGGCACCACATCAGTAACCTTGCACAGGTGCCTGTATTGCTCATGACCCTCCTCCCCGCCGATGAACTGGAATTCAAACCCAACGACCGGCTTGAATTCCGGCAATTGGAAATACCATTTTTTCATTTGTTCATTATTGGTAAGAGCGTCCCAAACCTGTGAAATGTGCGCATCAAATTCCCGTTCGATTACAAATGGCTGATTACTCATTTTTTGATTTTTTAAATTGAATGGAATTTCTCTTTTTGTCCTTCATAAGAAATTGTTCCAAATCGTCCATTTTCCGTGCCCAGAAAATCCGGTATTTTTCAATCCAGTCTGAAACTTCATCCAGTTTTTGTATCTGAACTTCACAAAAACGTTCCCGGCCCTCCTTTTTTATGCGGATCATGCCACATTCTGCCAGAATTTTAATCTGTTTGGAAATGGCCGGACGGCTGATGTCAAAATGCTCCGCTATTTCATTCAGGTTCATAGGCCTGCCTGCCAACTTCTGGATAATAGCTCTACGCGTCGGATCAGCTATGGCCTGAAAACTGTCCCTTCTCATGGTATTGCAGGATTTATTGTGTAACCTTTCAGTTACAAATATATATGTAACTGTTCAGTTACGCAAACATATTATATATAAAAAAACCTGCCAGAGCAGGCTTAATGAAAGTCGATGATAAAATTATATAATATGGAGATCAGGAAGGTTTCTGAGCCGGAGTTGTGATTTCTGATTTAGCCTTTTCCAAATGACGCAAGTGGCTGTTCTGCTTTTTGGAACTGAGGGCAAGCATTCCGATGATCAGAAAAAAAGCAGGGGCGCTAAGCCAATTCAAATCTTTAGAATATTTCATAATTCAGGTTTAAAAACCAAACCTTTAGGTCAGGACAACAAATATAAAGATTATTTATTAGTCTATCAAATTAGTAGATAAATATATTAGTTACATATTCTCCCCTTAAAACCCTGTTAAGGATTCAGATCTTCCCGAGCCACGGCCTTATTTTTTCTAAAATACAGGTATAAGGGAATACCCAGTGCCGTAATCGCCAGCCCAAGCAAGGAGTTAACAACAGGCGTTTCGCCTGAAATGTAATTATTGATATCATTCCAGATGGTACTGATTACATAAAAGGCGGAGAATAAGATAAATAACAAGGGCAGGTAGGGATAGCCCCATACCCGGTAAGGTCTTGGCAGGGTGGGCATTTTTTTTCTGAGAATAAAAATTCCGATGGCACCCAGCAGGTAAAACAACCAGGCAATGAAAGTAAAAATATCTGCCAGCATATCGAATGATCCGGTCAGTATAAATAAGCAGGCTAGTATTCCGTGCATAAGCAATGCATTGGCTGGCGTACGGAATCGGGGGTGTTCCTTTCCGACCCATCCGAAAAATAAATTGTCTTTCGCCATCGTATATGTAACGCGTGCTTCGGACATATTACACGAATTGATAGCTCCGAATGTGCATATGACTATCATGGCCGCAATCACGGCTCCGCTCGTATTACCCAGGGCCCGCGCAATCGCATCTGAAGCAACCAGCGATGAATTGGCCACCTGATCGATGGGTAATATGTATAAAAAAGCCAGGTTCAGCATGACATATATCACGATACAACCAAAAACACCTGTAATAAGACTTCTTGGAATATTTTTTTGTGGATTTTTTATTTCACCCCCGATAAAAGTCAGGTTAATCCAGCCATCATATGCCATAAACGCGCTTGTCATGGCCCCAATAATACCTCCTATTAAAAGCCATCCATGTTTCGGATTCGCAGAAGGCAATATAAAATTACTGACATGCCCATTGCCGGAAAAGAAAATACCTGCGACCAGGGCTACGATAACTATCACTTTCACTACTGTACTGAGGAATTGGAGCGTACTACTACCTTTGGTCGTTATATAATTCAATCCTGTTATTCCTATTACCAATGCGATGGCCAGGGATTTAACACCCAGGTTCGCCAGAGGATAAAGATTTCCCAAATAAGGGATATGCCAAACAAAACTATTTTCTGCTGCAGGAGACAACCTGGGCATTTGAAGAAAATAGTTTAGATAAGCTGCGCACACAAAAGCGATTGCTGAGACAGAAGCCGTATTGATAACGGTGAATGCCGCCCAACCATACAGAAAAGCGACAAAATCGCCATACATAAAACGTAAATAAACATAGAGACCACCGGTTTTAGGAAGCATGGCACCTATCTCGGAATAAATAAGTGCTCCTATCAATGTGAAAATCCCGCCGATAATCCAGACTACTATCAGCCAGACCGGTGATCCCAACTCACCCGCCATGGTTGCCGGCTTCATAAAAATGCCGGATCCGATAACACCTCCAATAACAAAAGAAACTGCTGCGCCGTAACCAATGACCTGTCGCGAATTATTACTCATGTGTTTGATTGAACGTTGGCGATTGGTCCTTATTTGTATTTAATGGAGAGATGTTGTGATAAAATTTTGATCGAGATTTCGTTTTAATTCGGTCAAGAGGCAGCATTCAACGATTTACATATCATCTGGTGAAAATGATGTATCCCCTGTTCCCGAGTTACAGAATAACGCCCCTGATGGTAGAAGCTGGAGCGTATTCCATTCTGAACCGCTTCCACCACTTCTTCATCCTCCATTTCCACGGTATCCAGTCCTGACCCTGCTCCTTTATTGAAAAATTCTTCTTTCCAAACATAAGTATAAAATGAAACGCGGGTGGAATCCATAGAAACCGGCCGGACGAGGTTAATACTGAGTCCCCATGGATAGAAATTGAACATCATGTTCGGGAACACAAAGAAATAATAAGCCGCAACTTTTTTCCCATAATCGGGAGATGTGACAGGCAGATCAAATATTTCTTCATCTGACTTCGCCAGACCCAGTTGCAGATTCGAAAATTCAAAGGTTTCTGTTGTATAGGTTCCGAAATCAATTACGGCATTTAATCCTGCATGTACAAAGGGGATATGAAACCCTTCCAGGTAATTTTCGCAGTAGAGTGCCCAATGGGATTTTACCGTATACTCGGCAGACAAATCGGGTTTAAAAACAAAATCAGTCATCGGTAGCCAGGACAATCGTTCCTGCATTGCATGGAAATATTTTATCGTATCAGCATGTTGATCGAGTGAAGTGAAAAACAAAGGACCCCACTTAAATAAAGGCAATCGTGTGAGATTGTCTGAAGGGCTGGGAAAGTCTTTTACTTCCTTAAATTCCGGCATCGAAAAGAACCTCCCATCCAGCCGGAACTGACGCCCATGATAACGGCACCGGATATGCGCAGACTGGCAGGGTTCCGCGACCAGTGTGGTTCCGCGATGTGTGCATACATTGGATAAACAATAAACCTGATCACCCTCTCTTGTCAGCAGCAAAGGTTCATTCAGATAATGCTCCAGTAAAGTAAATGGATAACAGGTTCCCGGACTTGAAACCAGCGAATCAGGCCCGATATATTGCCAGCTTTTGGCAAATATTTTACTGCGGCTTTCTCTAAACAGTTCCGGATCTGTATAAAAATCTGTGTGCAGCGTCTTTGCTTTCGAAATATCAGGATCTATCAGAAATCGGGGGTTGCGTTCTTGCAATATGAATAGTTTATGAATTAAAAATCTTTCTCTCGTTAATTTTTGGTCTCTTTAATCTTTAAGCTAATTGACAGGTACCTTTGATTTCAGGCCTTCTTGTATTTCCAATTTCGGCTCTTTCCTTCTTCCAGCCATTCAATGGTCGTCATCAGGCGTTTGTTCAGCGTTTCCTCTGTTTTAGCCTCTGTGATCCACTCGATATATTCACGTCTTTGCGAAGGAGGAAAGGATTCAAACACAGTCAGGGCTTTCTTATTTTTCTTTAGCGCCGCAGCGAGCTGTTTCGGTATTGGTAATTCCTTTTTTGGTGGCGCTTTTGGCCTTGCCAGTTTTACTTTGTTCTTATTCAGCAACGCAGCTTCTTTGAGATAGGCTACAAGGATCTTATCCGCCGGAAGATCTTTCACTGAACCAATCCTGTCGAGGTGGCCCATTGAATTTTTATCCGCCAGCTTCAAAATATCTGCCGGGTCTTCCAGAAGAGCTGCCTTCCAAAATCCAAATGCACAATGTTCTTTAAATGCTGCCATGCTGCAAAGCATAGAGCCGTGAATTTCATAATTCGGAAAACTCCATTTGATGGTTTCTTCCACTTCCGGGCAAGCCTGAAAAACCAGTTTCCGGAGCTTGACCAGGATGGGTTTGGCAAAAGGGGCAGATTTTTCAATGTAAGCATCCACCCGTGGATCCTTTTCCTGCATAATCTGTATTTTATTCAACAATTTACCTAAAGCATTTTATATGAAAGAATTCAATCTATTTTTGATAAGGGCGACCATTTTACACAATTTTATTACCCCCTTTAAATTTTACAATTGCCGGATCCAGCTTTAAAAAGAATACTCAGTCCCTTTCTCCTCTGGGGATTGGGTGTGGGATATGTGATTTCAGGTATGTATTTCGGCTGGAACCTGGGGCTGGAACAAGGAGGTACCGGAGGTCTGGCCATTGCCACTTTTTTTATTATTGTTCTCTATACAACATTCACATTCAGTTATGCAGAGTTGGCAGCCGCTATTCCGAAAGCGGGCGGTGCTTTCGATTATGCTTACAGGGCCCTGGGAAAGGATCTCGGTTTTATTGCGGGCATGGCACAGAACATTGAATTCATTTTTGCACCTCCCGCCATTGCCTTTGCGATCGGTGCATATTTCAATCTTTTTTTCCCACAGATCCCCATTCTGGCTATAGCTGTTTTTGCCTACCTGGCTTTTACGGCCCTGAATATTTATGGCATTAAAGCGGCGGCTGTTTTCGAGTTGGTCATTACATTGTTGGCCGTTGGCGAATTATTGTTGTTTACAGGCATAACCCTTCCTCATTTCCAAATCAAAAACATTCAACACAATGCACTGCCACATGGATGGCAGGGTATTCTGGCTGCTGTACCTTTCGCCATCTGGTTTTTTCTGGGAATAGAAGGTGTAGCCAATACGGCAGAAGAAGTTGTAAGGCCCCAACGCACACTATTGCTTGGTTTTGGATCTGCCATTATTACCCTGGTTATATTATGCGTACTTATTTTTTTGAGTTCTATTGGAGTCGACGGATGGGAAGCCATCGTATATAAATCAGACGGTACGGCTTCGGATTCTCCCCTGCCGCTGGCTCTCGCTCATATTACCGGTAATAATAGTCTGTTATATCACCTGCTGATCATGGTTGGATTGTTTGGACTGGTTGCCTCTTTTCACGGACTGATCCTATCCGCCGGAAGGTCCACTTATGAATTTGGGAGGGTAAAATTTGCTCCCGCGATATTGGGGAAAATTCATCCTAAATTCAAAACTCCCTCCAATGCTTTGCTGGCAAATATGGTTGTTGGCATGATTGCCCTGTTCTCGGGTAAAACGGCCGAAATCATTACCATTTCCGTTTTTGGGGCACTAAACCTCTATATCATTTCCATGGTCTGTATGCTAAGGCTCAGAATGAAAGAACCTCATCTCGAACGTCCCTTCCGGGTGCCTTTTTATCCCTATTTCCCATTAACTGCCCTTGTGATTGCTACCATTTCTATGATCGCCATGACGATTTATAATTTCAAATTGGCGTTATTTTATATTTTGATTATGGTATTGTCGTTTGGATTCTTTAAACTGCTTGAAAAGCGGAAAACCCATTAAAAATCAGGGTATGAACAAGAATGAAATTCTTCACTACGTTAAAAATCATCCCTCCCGGAAAGTAAAAATTGCCATCACGGACATTGACGGTGTGTTACGGGGCAAATATATTTCTACCGAAAAATTTCATTCTGTTATAGAATCTGATACTAGTTTTTGTGATGTAATTTTTGGATGGGATGCGGCTGATGCGGCATATGATAACGGTTCATATACAGGGTGGCACACAGGCTATCCCGATGCAGCTGCGCGACTGGATCTTTCCACTTTCCGGAAAATTCCATGGGAAAATGATCTTCCTTTTTTCCTTGGAGAATTGATACAAAATGGTGAAACGCCAACTCCCTGTCCGAGGACATTACTAAAAAAGATATTAGCCGATGCCCTTTCTGAGGGATTCTGCCCTTTATTTTCCCAGGAATTTGAATGGTACAATTTTGCCGAGACCCCCCGCAGTTTGCAGGAAAAGCAATACAAGAATCCGCAACCCCTCACGCCGGGTATGTTTGGTTATTCGATACTGAGAAGCAGTCTCCAGAATGAATTTATGACTGATCTCTTTGAATGGCTTACCCGCTTTGATGTACCGATAGAAGGGCTGCATACAGAGACCGGCCCGGGCACTTATGAAGCGGCCATCTGTTATTCCGAATTACCGGAAGCCGGAGACCGGGCAGTACTTTTTAAAACTGCCGTCAAAGAGATCGCTTACAAGCATGGAATCATGGCCACTTTTATGGCTAAAGTGAATGAAAATCTGCCTGGATGCGGCGGCCATGTACACCAGAGCTTATGGGATGCAGAACGCAGTAAAAATTTGTTTTATGACGCCGCAGACCCCTTGCATATGAGTGCAACCATGAAGCAATATATGGCAGGACAATTGCTCTTAATGCCTTCGTTGCTCCCCTTGTTTGCACCCACTATCAATAGTTATAAACGCCTGGTGGAAGGTGCATGGGCGCCCACCACACTTACCTGGGGAATTGACAACCGCACCGTGGCACTTCGTGTACTAGCCGGTAATAATACTTCCTGCAGACTGGAAACGCGTGTGATCGGCGCCGACGCAAATCCTTACCTGGCCATGGCAGGAGCACTGGCGGCCGGACTCTACGGAATTAAAAACAAACTGGCATTGAAACAGGAAGCGACCAGCGGAAATGGATATCTTGATCAATCCCATGGGCGTTTACCGGCCACACTAGACGAGGCCACAAAAATGATGAAGCTATCTAAAATAGCTGCCGAAATACTGGGTGCGGGGTTTACGGACCATTTTACCAGGACCCGCGAGTGGGAATGGCGCCAGCATCTTAAATCAGTTACAGACTGGGAATTAAAAAGATATTTTGAAATCATTTAATCAATACAAACTTGAATTTTAATAAAATTATCCAATACAATTTTCCGACGATCATCCGATTTGGCCCCGGCTCCAGCAACGAACTGGCGCCATACCTTTTAAAAAATGAATTGAGCCGTCCATTGATTGTAACAGACACGACTGTATCTCAACTGAATTTTTTTAAAAACATCATCAGGGAGCTGCAGGTGAAAAATATTTCTGCAGAGACATTTCATGATATCCATAAGAATCCGGTGAAATCTGATGTGTACAGAGGCACCAGCGTATTTGATGAAGAAGAAAGAGATTGTATCGTCGGCATTGGTGGCGGAGCTGCACTGGATGTGGCAAGGGCCATTGCACTGAGAGTAAATCACCGCGAAGACCTTTTCAAATATGATGACCTGAAAGGGGGAGACATTTTTGTGACGAATGAAGTGCCGCATTTCATTACCATACCCACAACGGCGGGAACAGGAAGTGAGGTGGGAAGAAGTGCCGTCATCTCGGACGATGAAACTCATCAGAAGAAAATCCTGTTTTCGCCCAAACTGCTGGCGCGAATTGTCTTCGCAGACCCTCTGCTCACGATGGAATTGCCCCCGTTTATCACAGCAGCTACAGGTATGGATGCACTTACTCATAATATGGAAGCCTTTCTGGTGAATATGTTCCACCCGATGTGCGACGGCATCGCATTGCAGGCTATTTCATTAATCCATTCCTCTCTCGAAAAAGCGGTCAATCGTCCAGACCTGGAATCCAGAAGCCGGATGCTGATCGCCTCCCTGATGGGTGCCGTCGCATTTCAAAAAGGGCTGGGTGTCGTACATTCCCTTGCCCATCCCCTGTCTTCATTGCTCGATACACATCATGGCCTGGCCAATGCCGTCAATATTCCATATGGCATGGAATTTAATATTGACGGATTCGAAAAAAAATTTGAGCAAATGGCACACGCATTAGGCCTGGAAGTTGAAACAGGTGAAGCCGTTGTCCGGTATCTGCTCGATCTGAATGAAAAAATAAATATCCCGCGAACACTGGGTGCTATCGGGGTAAAACCTGAACATATTGAAACACTGGCCGATCTGGCCCTGGCGGATTTCGCACACCCGAATAATCCCAAACCGGTAACCAGAGAGGATTTTAAAAAACTCTATTTGAAAGCACTCTAGGATTAAATCAATATTCAGTGAATATGAAAATCATTAATCCGGCAACAGAAGAATTGATCCGTGAAATACCGGAAGACAACCAGGAAACTCTTGTAGCAAAATTCCTGTTGTTGAAAAATGCACAGAAGGAATGGGAAGGTACAAACCTGGCCCAAAGGATCGGAATCCTGCAAAAATTCTCCGCCGGAATGGAACGTAGCATTGAATCACTCGCGACTATTTTAACTGCTGAAGTGGGCAAGCCCCTTCAGCAAAGCCGCAATGAAATTAATGGAGCCCGGGTGAGAATCAAATGGCTGACAGAAAATGCAGCAAAATATCTAAGTGAAGAACTGATGACCAGCGAAGCTGGTCTGGAGGAAAAAATTTCCTATGATCCCTTAGGCATTATTTGTAATATCTCCGCGTGGAATTATCCCTGGCTTGTCGGAGTAAATGTATTTGTAAGCGCCATGCTGGCCGGCAACGCAGTAATGTATAAACCTTCCGAATATGCAACCCTGACAGGATTGGAAATTGAAAAATTGCTAAAACAATCCGGATTGCCTTCCGGCGTTTTCCAGGTCGCAGTTGGCGGGAAGGAAGTTGGGGAATTATTATTGGATCTTCCTTTCGACGGATATTTTTTCACTGGCTCATACAAGACCGGGAAATATATTTACGAAAAATGCGCAGCTAAAATAGTTCCCTGCCAACTGGAAATGGGTGGCAAAGATCCGTTATATGTCGCAGATGATATCAGTGATATCCGGCAAGTAGCGATGGCTACAGCTGACGGGGCATTTTATAATAATGGTCAGAGCTGCTGTGCGGTTGAACGAATCTATGTACAGGAATCTGTTTACGATGAATATCTCCGGGAATTTAAGAAGGAAGTAGAGACATGGAAAGCCGGCGAACCCACCGAGGCAGATATATATTTTGGTCCTCTGACAAGAAAAGCACAACTGGATGTTTTGGAGCACCAGGTGGCAGACGCTACTTCAAAGGGCGCTCATCTATTGCTGGGAGGCAAACGAATGAGTAGAAAGGGATATTATTTCGAACCCACCATCCTGACCGAGACTACCCATGACATGATGGTTATGAAAGAGGAATCCTTCGGTCCCATTATCGGAATCATGAAAGTAAAAAATGATGAAGAAGCCATTCGATTAATGGCCGATACTGAGTATGGACTTACCGCATCGGTATACAGCACAAACAAATCAAGAGCGGAAAAAATATTAAGACAAATCAACACAGGATCCGGATATTGGAATTGCTGCGACCGGGTATCCGCCCCCCTGCCATGGAGTGGCAGAAATCATTCAGGATTCGGTACAACGCTTTCGCATGCCGGGCTTCAATCCTTTGTCAGACCAAAAGCCTGGCATTTACGTAGCAACTAAGACAGGGAACTTCCGACTTAACAAGAACTCAATTCGCGTTCCTGCCTGAATTTATAAAATTTCAACCGTCACTCAATGTAGATAAATGGCATTGGTCGATTTAATGCGGCATTGATTGCCTTATCCCGTATATTTCAGGTAATCTTTTTTTTGCTGGTGGCAAATTTTGACCTGAAAATATTGTGTGAACGGATATCCATTCATATTTTCCAACAAATTCCCATACCGGTTCCTTAGGCATCTGGCATTCTGGATGGTATTCCTGGGCCACTACGCTGTACAAAATATTATTATAAGCGAACCCTCGGGAGAAATCCATTTTCGGAGTCTGTTCAAATTGTTTCAGTATATCTCTTTCTTTTTCCCTGGCTTTGTGATCTCCTCCTACATTCTCTTATATATAATATCACCCGCCTATCTTTATACCAGGAAGATTACCCTCTTCATTCTTTGTTTTACAGGTTTGCTCATAGTCGATTTCATAACCGCCTGTTTTGCAGAAATTTTATATATCCGCACTACTCAACAAATACCTTATAGCCAGATCACACTAAGTCAAATTAAATTTAACCTTTTCGTAAACGGAATCTGGATCCCATTAATTGTTTTGACACTCACATGCGGTATACAGATGACCAAAAAATGGATTTTGCAGCAGACCATGAATGAAAAACTGGTAAAGGACAAAATTTCAAAGGAATTAAAATTACTGAAAACCCGGATCCACCCCCGGTTTCTATTTCATTCGCTGAACTCATTGGAGAGCAAATTAAGGACCGGTCTGCCGGAATCGCCCACCCTGATCCTTAAAATGTCAGAACTTCTGAACTATGTATTGTTCGGTAGTGAAGGGGATTATGTTTTGCTGGAAAAGGAACTCGAAGTAATACGTGAGTATATCGACCTTCAAAAGGTAAACCATTACGATAATATCCAAATAAGTCTCGAAATAAATGACGAAACCGACGACTCCTATCTGGCGCCGCTGATTTTACTGCCTTTTCTGGAAACGAGTTTTGAATACCTGATGGTGATGGATTCAACTGCAAAAAATCTCGATGTAAGGATCAGGGCTCGTGAGGGCATTCTCTATTTTAGCCTTACCTGTACAGAAGATAATCCCTCAGGAGCCAAGTTCTACCAGCAGCCGATCTGGTCAGACATTACCAGGAGAGTTGAAAACCTTTACCCCGGTAACCATCAGCTGATTTTAAAATCCAATGATAGGGAAATTGTGATCGATCTTCAACTAAATATGATTCATAATTTAAGCAATGCTGAAAAATCCAGGGAATTTCTAAAAGAAGGCCATGAATATGCATGACTTAATATTTTCAAGGGAAAACAAATACAGGTTTCTGCGACATGGGCTGTTCTGCAGTTCTGTTTTTTTTTCAAACTTTCTCCGGATAGGTATTCAGTATCCCGCAAGTCAATTTTGGAATCTGCTACCCACTTTCTTTTCCTATGCAATTCACTGGACCTCTCTTATACTCTTCTTCTGCTACCTGACCGTCTATGTGTTCGTTCCTGAATTCTTCTTTCGGAAAAAATATATACTTTTTTCCGTGGCGGTTTTGGCTTTGATAATTTTTTTGAACGGAATAAATTATTTGCATGACTATTACGAGGCGAACGAATCGTTCAGTCATGTATCGGACATCACACATAACCGTCTGCTGCTAGAAACAGGCATCATTAGATTTTTGGGGAATCCACTTCTGGTTTGTGTATTGTTACTATCGCTAAGAAGTCTAAAGAACTGGCATCAAAAAAAAGAAGAAAGCGAATCCCTGGCACTTGCAAATACTCATGCTGAGCTTCAATTGCTGAAATCCCAGATTCATCCTCATTTTCTTTTCAATACCCTCAATAATATTTACTCATTTTCACTGAATAAAACTTCCTTCGCTGCAGACCTTGTGAATAAACTAAAACATACGGTTCATTACATGATTGCTGAATGCAATCATGCTTATGTTCCACTAAAGAATGAGCTGAACATGATTGCTAATTATATTGAATTGGAAAGGATTCGTTATGGCAGTCGTTTAAGCATGCAGGTTGAACTGATTCAACCGGGAGGTAATTTCCAGATCGCCCCACTACTCATGTTACCATTTGTTGAAAACTGTTTCAAACATGGAGTAAGCCAAACGATCAACCAGCCAAATATCCTTTTAAAAATATATGTAGACACGAATACCCTTCATTTTTTTCTCAGCAATACCAAACCATCCTCTGTTAAAACCCAGGACAAAAAAAATGGTTTGGGTCTTGAAAACGTGAAAAAAAGGCTGGACCTCATATATCCGGGAAAACACAAACTCCAGGTCCTAAATTCAGGGGAAAATTATACGGTAAAATTGGAAATCAAGCTATCTGAAAATGATGTGAAGAATTCCGGGGCTGACCTGTATTCAACCCGGGAAATCCACAAAAATTAAAATGTGTATATTCCTCTAATTGTTGCGTACTTTTAAAATTGAATTAGTTTTAATCCCCTTAAAACCTATTCCTCATCATGACAACCAACAAAAAAATCAGCTGCCTGATCGTGGACGATGAGCCACCTGCACTGGATGTCCTGAAAAAGTATATTGAATCCATTCCTTCCCTGCAGCTTGCGGGATCCTGTTCAAATGCGGTGGAAGCGCTGGCTGAGATCCAAAAGCAGCCGATCGATTTATTATTTCTGGATATTCAAATGCCGCAGATCCTGGGAACCGATTTTATAAGGACCCTTGCCAATCCACCGAAAATAATATTCACCACGGCATACCGTAAATATGCAGTAGAGGGTTTCGATCTGAATGCAGTAGATTATCTTTTGAAACCAATCCCCTTTGAAAGGTTTCTGAAAGCCGTTAACAAGATCATGAATATCTCTATCCAACAAACCCATTACCAGGATTCTTCCGGCAACAACGAAAAAATACCAGCTGATTCATTCATTCATTTCCGTGCGGACCGGAAAATCCTGAAAGTTGAATTGGATGATATTCTCTATATTGAAAGCCTGAAAGATTACATTAAAGTAGTTACCCGGTCGAAAACCTTTTTGACTAAACACTCAATTTCGTCTCTGGAAGAAAACCTCCCGGCGAATGCCTTTATCCGTATTCACCGATCTTATATCATTTCAATTAATAAAATTGAATTCTTTACTAATGAACTTGTCGGCATAGGAAAACAGGAATTACCTATCAGCAGGATGTACCGCCATGAAGTCGAAAAGATATTAAAACCCAGTTAAGCTCCTTTAAATTCCTGCCTTTTAAATACCGGGTGAAATCAGACTGCCTACTATACTCCCAATTGCGATAGTTCTAAATTGAATAATGATTAAATTGGGAAAACTGAACAAATGCTCAGAAAGCTTTTATCTACCGGCCACGAAAGAAGCCATATGACCGGCTCAAAACGAAATAATGAGATCCAGCGAATTGAAACATTCAGCGACGGTGTATTTGCATTTGCTGTAACCCTGCTGATTGTTTCGCTGGAAGTTCCAAAGAGTCTTGAAGAACTTACAACGACGATGCGGGGATTTTTTGCCTTTGGAATAAGTTTTCTGTTACTTGTAATGATCTGGAATGAGCAACATCGGTTTTTTCGCAATTACGGTCTGGAGGACGGATGGACGCTCACGCTGAACGGGACACTTCTTTTTCTTGTGCTGTTTTATGTTTACCCGCTTAAATTTTTATTTTCACTTATGTTCGGCAATCAGATCTTTGGGGATGGGAAATCTCCATTCACTATCAGTCCGCACCAGGTGCCCTCACTCATGATGATTTATTCTATGGGTTTTATGGCCATTTACACACTATTTTTTCTTATGTACGTACATGCAAAACAAAACCATAAAAAATTGGTGCTAACCCCGCTTGAAAAATTTGATTGCACCTCAAATATGTACAGACTTTTAATCATGATCCTTTCAGGATTTGGATCCCTGATCGCAGCCATGATGCTTAAAGACGGCTCCGCCGGACTGGCGGGATATGTATATTTCGTAATAGGACCGGCTATCTGGTTGTTATTTTCTGTCAGGAACAAAACCCGGAGAAAATTATTTCCCCAAACCGAACAACTTTTTGTTGGTTAATTTTCCCGTAGGAGCTGAAGTTGCCATAATTGAAGACATTACACATATGCCTGCGAAGGCATACAATAACATTTGCCTCGGGTCAGAAGTTTATTATCCTGAAAAAAGAAATTTGCAAAGATCAGTTCCTTGCATGAAAAGTAAAATCCATGCCAATTTTACGTGACTTCATTTTAGCGCGAGTGTAACGCCTCCGCTGCCGGCATTGATATCTACAGGTGTGCCACCCCCGTTTACGGTTCCGTTAATACTCTGTTTCTCCATGGAACCACTGAAATTATTCAGCCCCTCTGTCTTTATCCGGTCACCATGTATATCCAGGTCAAGTCCCTTGCCCTTCGGAATTTTCAAATGAACACTTCCACCTGAATTACTTAGTTTAACATATTTTCCTGTTTCAAGGATCTCGACATCTATATTTCCGCCGCTGGTAGAAGCTTCCAGGCTTCCGCTCATCGCTGTCAAATCAATATTACCGCCAGAAGTATGGGTAATCAAATCACCGTTAATTCTTTCAGCATCCACATTACCCCCGCTGGTAGTGGCCCGTATACTTCCACTCAGATCTTTTAATTCCAGTGATCCACCTGAAGTATTCAGCCGGATTTGCCCCGAACAACGGCTGGCCTCGATCCCGCCTCCGCTGGTCTCGAGATCAATATCATTTTTTGAATCCGAAACCTCAATGCCCCCGCCCGAAGTCCGGCCAATTATTTTACCGCTGAGTCCTTTTACTTCAAGTCCTCCCCCACTTGTATTAAAATGCTGTTCGCCGGACAGATTCGCAATGCTGATACCACCTCCGCTGGTATTCAGATGTGTACTACAGGACGTCGGAACAAAAATCCGATACGAAATACTTAACTGATTCTCCCAGTTTCTGAAACTTTTTTTTGGCTTCGCAATAGCAGTCAGTTTATTCCCGGAAGCAGTTACTGTCAAATCATAGTCACTCGCAATGATCTTATCAATTTCTTCTTTTGAATAGGATCCATGATGACCATTTTCATTAATATATACTTCAATGTGTGCTTCAGAAGGGCTGCCACCCAAAACCTCAATACCTCCGCCAGAAGTTTTAGCATCCACCTGATTAATGGATTCCGCAGTTAAAGTCTTATTTAAATACAAAAAGCCCCGCTGCGAATTCTGCGCCTGAGAAATCATTCCCGAAATAATAAATAGTAAGACAAGACTGAAACTTCTCATAATCTGAATTTTAAATGGTGAATTTTAAATATATTTTCTGAAATAGGTCTAATGACTGGATTGGAGGGCTGCCATGAAACAATTATTGATAATGAATACTATTGTTTTGATAAATTCCCTATATCCGTGTATCCAGTCCGGTGCCAGATCGGCAACTAATTATAAATCAGACATATAAGCTTCTTTTCCCAATACGCACTGACCGGTTTTGATACGGTGGTTGTCCGGTTTTTCCTTGTTGAAAATGGCCGGCATTACAGAAGGACACCAATCCGTGGAAATTGTTGCATCAATCAATTGCTTCGAATTAACTTTCGAAGTAATTGGTTTTGGTCCAGTTTTTTCCGGCTCAATCGTCATAGGTTTTTATCATTTAAATCTTAATAAAAATGAACGAGTTCTTATTAATCTTCAGAAGAGATTTCAATTCGGCAGGAATACAGCCCTCCCCTGAACAATTACAAAATATGATGAAGGAATGGCAAAACTGGATGGGCAACATTGCCGCTCAGAACAAGCTGGTTAATGCCGGAAACCGGTTGTCCGCCGACGGCAAAGTAGTAAAATCCGGCGATGTGGTTACTAACGGACCCTACGTGGAAATTAAAGAGGCGATTGGCGGTTATACAATTATCCGGGCCGGATCTTTGGAAGAAGCCGCAGAAGTTGCCAAAGGTTGCCCCATACTGTCGATAGGCGGAAATGTGGAAGTACGCAGCATTATTCAAATGGAAATGTAAATCCGGGAAGAAGGAATCCATTATGCAGGAAAAGGAATTACTCCCTCATTTATTCCGGAATGAATACCGAAAAATCGTCTCGGTACTGGCGCGTTATTATGGATTGGAAAAACTCTCCATTGCGGAAGACGTTGCCAGCGACACTTTTTTGGTAGCTGCTGAAACCTGGGGCCTCAAGGGCCTGCCGGAAAACCCGGTCGCATGGCTTTACACGGTAGCGAGAAATAAATCGCGCGATCAGCTGAGGCGAATGACCCTTTTCCAGGAAAAAATCAGGCCCGTATTAGAAACAGAAACATCCTCTCTTCCTGAAACCGATATTGATCTGTCAGAGCAAAATATCAGGGACAGCCAGTTACAGATGATGTTTGCTCTTTGCAATCCGATCCTTCCACTTGAATCACAAGTGGCTCTGACGCTTCGTATCCTCTGTGGATTCGGTATAGATGAAATTGCAGATGCATTCTTAACTAACCGGGAAACCATAAATAAGAGATTGTCCCGCGGCAAAGAGAAATTGAGAACAGCCAATGTGAAAATCAGGTTGCCGGCTTCTGGTGAAATCAATCAAAGAATAGATGCGGTGCTAACCAGTTTATACCTTTTATTCAACGAAGGGTATTATTCCAGCAGCCGGGATAATGTGCTTCGGAAGGACTTTTGCCTCGAAGCGATGCGTTTGACAAGTCTGTTGTGCGAAAATGAACAAACCGGTCTGCCACGAGTGGATGCCTTGTTCGCACTCATGTGTTTTCATGCATCCCGATTTGATGCCAGGACTGATGAAAATGGAGAAATTATCCGTTACGATGAACAGAATATTGAACTGTGGAATGATGAACTTATTTCCACCGGTCATTACTATCTTAATAAAGCGTCGCGCGGTAAAGTTTTGAGCAGATATCATCTCGAAGCAGGTATCGCTTACTGGCATACGATAAAAACCGATAGTGAGGAAAAATGGGAAAATATTCTGCAATTATATAATCAGTTACTATGTCTGAGCTATTCACCTGTAAGTGCGTTGAACCGCACATATGCTTTGTCAAAAATCAAAGGAAAGCGAACCGCCATTGTGGAGGCGGAAAAACTCGGTTTAACGAAAAATCATCTCTACCATGTTTTGCTGGGAAACCTGTATAGGGATATAGATAATCAGAAAGCTAAAACCCATTTAGGCCAGGCACTTGCACTTGCAAATACGGAAACGGAGAAACGAGGGATTTTAAAAGAAATGGAAAAGCTTGGGCAGGAATGAGAGTGTGGTAGATTGGTAGTGGACTTTTTTTCACGCCCACGCTCAGATACTACCACACTACCACACTTTCCATACTAGCCTAAGCTTCCTTTGAATGTAATAAACTGCTGATTTTTTCCTGGGCAGTCTGTAGAAAATCTCCTCCCTTAGCTTGTGCTTCAGCTATATATTCAGCACCTTTTGTTTTCAAAGTTTCTCCGATTGCCGCCGCATCGAGGTGTTCGTGTAATGATGCAGGCAGTTTGGATTTAAAATATTCCATCACATGAGTGATTGCCCCTTGCGCCTGCTCTGCATTGATGCCGAGTTTTTCCTGTAATGTTTGTAATAACTCATTCATAAAAAAGATTTAGAAAGGTAATTTAAACAATTACCACCAATCTAATTCTATCATACCTGGTATTTAAAATCCTTTACCTGGATTGCTCCAATGCCGGTTTCAGTCTTAAAACGATTACATCATGGGGTGCAATCCCCTTTACGAACTTGGATTTCGTCATTCCAATATCTTTCCCGGACCAAATATCGCGCGCGAGAAAAATTTGTTTGTCAAAATGGATCTCCGTCCCGGAGAAACTGTCCGAAATGGTCAACTCCTTCCAGTCAAGACTGATTTTCCCTGGCCTGCCGGTCCTGTTAAAAAAACACAATGCCAGTTCACTATTCTTCATTGGCTTTACCCATAATTCAATGCTATCCTGAATAATCATCTTGAAAGCGGCAATGCCTCGTGGATCCTGATCTATTGCTATCATCTCCTTATTTGTCAGGATATCACGGGTCTCTGGTGACATTTTTCGCAGATCATTTCCTGCTGCCAGCGGGGCGGCCAACATACACCATAACGTAAAGTGAGATTTGTCTTCAACCCACGTCATCCCATTTCCCACTTCCAGCATATCCGGATCATTCCAGTGATTGGGACCATTATATTTGCGAATGGCTTCCTGCAAATCGAGAATACTGATGACGGACTGTGGTGTCCAGTTTCCTATGGGTTTCCTGACATTAAAACTGGCACTGATATCTCCTGTGGTCCGGTATAGCTCCCCGACGCCTGATGCCCATAGCCAGGGCGCGTGGTCACCCCATTCACAAATACTGAAGACGATCGGTCTGCCGGTTGCCCGCAAAGCAGCACTCATAGTTTTATATGCTTCGGGAGCGTTGAGACTGTCTGTATTGCACCAGTCATACTTTAGAAAGTCCACGCCCCAGGATGCGTAAAGTCTGGCATCTTCATATTCATGTCCCCGGGTCCCAGGATACCCTGCACAGGTTTTACTTCCGGCGCAATTATATATGCCGAATTTCAAACCTTTGGAATGCACATAATCCGCGAATGCTTTCATACCGTGTGGAAATTTTACCGGATCTGCAACGAGGCTGCCTGAATGATCCCTTTCCATTGACATCCATCCATCGTCCAATACAAAATATTGATAACCCGCCTCCCGCATACCCGAACTGATATAAGCATTAACCATATCCTTCAGCATATCCTCGTTAATCTTCGTTTGAAATGTATTCCATGTATTCCACCCCATTGGCGGCAGGGGAGCCAGTTGGCCGGTGAGCGGGTGAACAGGGTTTTTTGCAGACGCAGTCGCTGTTTGGGAATATCCATCAGCCTTCCATACCATAGCCAGTAAAAGGATAACAAGAGATTTTAAAATATTCATTTATTAGAAATTTTTTAATTCGCTAAGGTCAATCAAACCAGGGATATCCCATAAGATAAACCCGCCCACACTGGTTGGTTTACAAATTAACCAGCTGATTAATCAGGATATTTTTTATCATTAATAAACTGAATTATACCTATCAGACTCTGTTCATTTATTTCATTGTCGTGTATCGAAAAAAAATCTTCCAGCAATTTGGATTCATCCCTTAACGCCTTACGGATATCTTTTTCTTTGAGGTACAATTTCCGGAATTGCAGATTGCCCGGATAGGTAATATAATATTCATAATAATCTACATATTCATCATATTTCCTTCCCTTAGTATAATATCCCTCACTTGAAAAATCTGCCTGTAAATATTTTGTAAAAAGTCTTTTATACAGGGAATATCCTTTATCAGATTTAATTACTGGCATCAGAAAAAAATTGTCGCTGATCCACGGCACTTTTTCAAAAGAGAAAACCGTATTATCGTCCACGAGGTTGAAGCTCAAGACAGAGTCTGAAGGATAAAACCTGATTTTATTCTGACGGTTAACTGTATATAAAACGTTATTTATTTTATCAAAATTGAATAACAGTGGCTGATCAGGTTCCGGTATTCGCTGATGATTCCATAATTCAGCAACTCCCCGTAGCCAGCTGCGGGAAAGGTAGGTGCTGCCTACAGTTTCATCTTTTTCAAAAAAAGGTGTCAGGTTTCCTTTATGGATATCGGGCAGAGACTGAATAGTGATATTCTGCTGAGCTGCGGCGCAGCATATAAAAACCGGAATGCAAATAACAATGCATGCCAGCCATATTCTGATTTTGCTTCCGGATATATTCATTCCGTCATATTGATCGCAGATGAACTACTTCCACTACCGATGTTCACATTGCAAAATTAATCAATATACCAGGTGGGCCGGAACTTATTTGTCAGGCGTAGTGTTATAATTTCAGGTATTTGAACATTTTCTGATAATCCGGATTATCGGGGTAATATTTCTTCAATACTGCTGCCGGTGCCCTGGCTTTCTCAGCCTGGCCTGCCTGCAGGTATAACAGAGCCAGCGCATAATTAAGCTGTGGATCGGCCGGCGAAATTTCCAACCCTTTAGTATACATATCAGCAGCCATCTTATTTTTTCCCATTTGCTGGAGAAGAAGGGCATAATTATAATACAGCCGCGGATTTGAAGATTTTAATTCCACCGCTTTAGCAAATGAACGGGCGGCTTCCTCTTGTTTGCCCATTTCATTATACAATAGAGCCAGGTTATAATAAGTCCTTTCATTTTTGGGATCAACCTTTATTGCCTCCAGCAAAACCTGCAATGCCTGTTCGTTTTGCTTTGATAAATTATACGCAACAGAAAGATTCAGCCTGGCATAATTCATGAGGGAATCTTTCTTTAATCCGCGCCGGTAATATTTTTCCGCATTGGAATAATCGCTTTGTTTTAAATAATAATCCCCGATCATGACATTTCCTACCGCAAAATCAGCCTGGTAAAGATTATATGATTCCAATTCGGATTTTGCCTTTATATAATCCTTCTGATAATCGGATGGAATCTGATTTTCCGGAATAGAAAGAAATAAGTCCGCCGCCGCAATCCGAACAGCGCGCACTGTATCTTTCAACATCGGAGCGACTGCATACAACCATTGCTGTGGAGAGAAATTGGCAAGGCTTCTCAACGCACGGTACCTGATATTTGCATCCTGCATATTCAGGCAGTTCTGTAATGCATATAAACTATTATTGGTTTGAATATTGCCAAGGTAGTTTGCAGACGCCGCCTTGACTATATCAGGCACAGAAGTGTCCTTCAGCAATTTGATCAGGTGTGGTTCGCTTTTTTCATTAATCTGGCTTCCCGGAATCAGGTCCTCTGCAAAATGGTACTTCCTAACCGGCCCATACCATTTCAATATAGCGTCCGCTGCCCATTGGGGGTTTTTATTTTGATGGCAGTTATTACATGCATTCGGGGTACCGTATTGAACCGATAAATCAGGACGTGGGACACGAAACGTATGATCATAACGGAAATCATTGCCCATGTAAATTTTACCGGGCATATGACAGTTTTTGCATTCAGATCCGGCAGATCCAACCGGATGAAAAGTATGAGATGGATTATCGTAAGTTGTTTTTGCATGACATTGCCCGCAGAGCTGGTTACCCGGGAATAACAATTTTGCGGTATGGGGTTCATGACAATTGGTGCATTTCACTCCCTGTCTGAACATTTTACTTTCAGCAAAAGAAGTGTAGTTATAATCCTCATCGTTTGCCTGGCCATCGGCATAGTAATGTTCTGTAGTTGGTATTTCCGGAATATAATTTTCCAGGAGCTGGGCGCCGGGAGTCGGATGGGCTGTGATATCGGATTTTCTCGCATGGCAAACAGCACAGGAATTTATCTGGGCTACCTGCCCACCTTTCTTCTGATTCAGTAAATACGAGCCCGCCACTTTTTTCCCTGACTGATAGTCTGATCCTTTTATATAATCAATGTGGTGACGGCCGGCGCCATGGCAGGTTTCGCAACTCACATTAATTGAACTAAATGTTGTATGATAGTTGTCAGATTCAATATCATAATTTTTTTGGAGGTTGGTGCTATGGCAACTGGCACACATGGTATTCCAGTTTTGTGCATTGCCTGTCCAGTGCAACCAGTTATGGGCGGAAATCTTCTGACCGCCATACTGATAAAACCATTTTTTATGAATAAGATCCCAGCTGGCACGTGTAGCCTGCATTCTGCCGCCAGGAAATTCCACCAGGTATTGCTGCAAAGGGTAATAACCAAAAGTGTATTTCACTTCAAAATCATGATTCTTTCCGTCTTCACCTTCAGTATTAATAAAATATTTCCCGTCTTTTTTAAAAAAGCGGCTGGAGACGCCCTCGCCAACCAGGGTCTTATCATTAAAGTCACCAGATACAGAAGAATCATTCAACGGCATCATGGCTTTAAAATGACCCGAGCCGGCCCATGCGTCATATTCCCTGGAATGACAGCTCCTGCATTCTCCATCTCCCACAAATGAATTAGCGCCTGTTTCCTCAGGTTTTGAGGAATCACCGGGCTTACACTGCTGAACCAGGAAAGTTCCAAAACCTATAAATGCCGTGATGGAAAAAACGGTAATATTTCTCTTGAATCGCATATTGCTGAGGGGAACTTTAAAATCCGGATGGAACAATATTAGCATTATTTTTATATATCGTACCTAAAGTTCTGGCGGTTCTTTGTGCCATGTATATTTCCATTCAAACTTCATTCGATTATAATAAACGATTCTGATTAAAATCATAACCTATAAAGAATCTTTGTGTTAATTTGGGTTATTCATTTTAACCCGCGGCCGGATGTTTACTGAAAAACCGTTTAATGTCTTACTGTTTTGTCTGATTGTTATTGTCTGCACCGGCGTACTTCAATATCTAAATCCCGATATCAGTTTGATAGATTCCGGGATTATCATTTCTATTTTGCTGACTGTATTCCTGAAAAATGATTTTTATACCCGGCTTTTCGGAGGCATTGGAATTCTTTTTGTTGTGGTTTCGGCCTTTTATAATCATCAGAATTTTAGTGCAAAGCAGGTAATAACCCAGCACTTGTTTTCAGGCATTATCGTAATTCTTTCAACATTAGCGGTATTATATATAAAGAAACTTTATCGTTCTATCGAGTCGGATGAACGGCAGGTAAATGCGCTGTTCGAGCATGCCACAGAAGGAATTGTACTGACCAACAGCATGGGACAGATTGTGCTGCTCAATCCGGCAGCAGCAGCCCTGTTTCAATATGAAACATCCGAGCTGCTGGGAAAAACGATTGAAACGCTTATCCCCAGCCGCTTCCACGACAAACATCATGGCTTTCGTGAAGGATTTTACAAAAATCCTTCCAACCGTACAATGGGCCATGGAAGGGATTTATATGCAAGAAAAAAGAATGGAGGTGAGTTTCCGGTGGAAGTCAGCCTGAGTTTCTATCGCCAGAAGAATGAAGATTATGTTATTGCTTTCGTCGTTGATATTACTTCCAGGAAAAAGGCAGAATTGGAATTATTAAATCAGAAAAAACAACTCGAAGGGATCACGGAAGAGATGAAAAAACTGAACACCGAACTTGAAACAAAGGTTGAACAGCGTACCCTGATTCTGCGGGAGGCCCTGCAGGAGCTGGAAAAATCACAGACCGAATTAAATGAAGCACTCAGTAAGGAAAAAGAACTCAGTGAAATCAAGTCGAGGTTTGTTTCCATGGCATCCCATGAATTCAGGACACCCCTGAGCACCGTTTTGTCATCTGCATCACTGATCTCAAAATATAAATTATCGGAAGAACAGGATAGAAGGGATAAACATATTAACCGGATAAAAGATTCCGTAAAGCACCTCAATGAATTGCTTGAGGACTTTTTATCCCTGGGCAAACTGGAGGAAGGTCATGTAAAGGCCCTGCCCGCAGCTTTTCATGTACGGGAATTTATGGAGGAAGTGGCGGACGAAATGAGATCTATGCTCAGGGACAATCAGACCATAAACACGGCTTGCGAAGGAGACGAGATATTTCAATCTGACAGACGGCTGCTGAAAAATATCCTGATCAATCTGCTGGGTAATGCTATCAAATTTTCTCCTCAATCCGGGAATATCTGGCTCGAAATTAAGAATATGAACCAATCTATGGAACTGATTATTCGTGATGAAGGAATAGGTATTTCCGAAGATGACCAACTTCATTTATTCAGCAGTTTTTACAGAGGGAAAAACGTAATTAACATTGAGGGGACCGGCCTGGGTCTCCATATTGTAAAGAGATATACTGAATTGCTTCAGGGAGAAATAAAACTGAAAAGCAAAATTCATGAGGGAACAGAAATTACTGTATCTGTACCAGCCCTGGATACCGAATCAGAAAAATTTTAAACTGCTTTACTGTATCTGAAGCTTTCGGACCCACTCTTTTTCTTTAACAGGTGCATATCGAATGCCCTGCAGATATTCCGGATGAAGTTTTTTCCCTGCTCAGTCACAAGAACCTGCCTTTTATCATAGATCACCAATCCGTCCGATTGGAGTTTTGCCAATTCCGGAAATGTATATTCCATGAGAAGCTCCAGGTGCCGGGGATTGAAATACGTCTTCCCCCGGCAACTAATGTCCTGGATATAATTGCGGAAAATCTCATCCTCCCGGGTCAGAAAATACCCTTTTTCGACAGGCAGCTCTCCCCTTTCGATTATTTTATAATAGTCATGGAGCGATTTTGCGTTCTGCGCGAAAGCATGCAGGGCATCGCTGATAGCAGAAACTCCAAGACCGAGCTGTAAATCGGTGAACTGGCTGGTGTATCCCATAAAATTTCTGTGCAATGTTCCCCGCTCAGAAGCAAGAAACAACTCATCATCCGGTAAAACAAAATGATCCATTCCGATATGACGGTAGTTGTTTTCAAGAAATATTTTTTTCCCCTCCTGGTACAGGGTCATTTTTTGAATGGCTGTTGGAAGATCATTTTCATCAAATAGTCTTTGCCCACGGCTCGTCCAGGGTACATGGGCATAACTATAGAAGGCAAACCGGTCCGGAGCCAGCGAGATGCATTCTTGCACAGTACGCCGGATGGATTCTGGTGTCTGGTGCGGTAAGCCGTAGATCAGGTCGAAATTGATTGACTGAAATCCGATTTCCCTGGCTATGGAAGTCGCATTTCTCACGTTTTCAAATGGCTGAATACGATTGATCGTTTTCTGAACCACCGGATCATTATCCTGTACTCCATAACTGATCCGTCTGAAGCCTGCGTTGTATAATGCTATAAGATGTTCGCGGGTCGTATTGTTTGGATGACCCTCCAGGCTAAAATTGGCGTTAGGATGTACAATTGAATTTTCGAGTATGGAGCCCAATAGTAAGATCAGATTTTCGGGCGAGAAAAAAGTAGGCGTTCCACCCCCGAGATGAATTTCCCGTATAACAGGAACTTCCTCCATCAATTCACAATACATGTTCCATTCCTTTATGATCGCTGCTATGTATTCATTTTCCACTTTATGGTTGGTAGTGATTTTTTTATTGCAACCACAGTACGTGCAAAGTGATTCACAAAAGGGAAGATGTATATAAAGGCTTATACCATGTGAACGGTTGGATACCTGAAACTGATTTTTAAATGTTTTCATCCACTGGCCCGCCTGAATAGTGGGGTCCCAAACAGGGACCGTCGGATAGCTGGTGTACCGGGGTACCGGCACGTCATATTTTTTTAATAGTTCGAAGGATTCCATTTTGCTATTTTAATCTCGTGTATGCTTTCTTTAAATGAATATTAACCCGCCAGTAATTCCTTCTCCAACCGGATCGCACCAGGGAAAAGAATATCGTTTTCAAGATACAGGTGCTGCATGATATCGTGATCAATTTCCTGCAGCGTTTGGAAGCTAACTTTGTGGCTTGTGCATGCATCCGGCGGCACGTTATAATTGCCGGTCAATTCCCTTATCCGCACCAGTGCATCCAATACAAAGCGATGTTCATGCTGCATGACATCTCCCACAGGTTTGCTGAGCGTTCTCACGAGCAGGCTGGCATAGGATTCTTTGCTCCTGTGCGCATGAACAATCTGCCTGATATATGGAAATATTATTTCTTCTTCGTAACGGAGGTGAGTCAACAATTCATTGGTAAGCGCCGAAAATTCAGAAACCAGATCTCCCAGGTAATTAAATTTCTTTTTATGCCCCTCCGCAAATTGTTGAATGGTTTCGATGGCCACTGGCAACATCGTCTTCAGGTATTCGTGATGAACATTGACAATAAAGTCAGCCAGAAATATCGGATCCCATTCCTCAAATTTTAATGTATTGGAAATCGTGATGGTTCGTGAAACATGATTAAGCTCAACCAACAGGTCTTCGGGATCCAGATTCTTTAAGGAGCAAATCATTTCCAAAGGGAATTTCGCACCGCAGCAATATTCAATACCATAACGGCGAAAAACGGCTGCCGTCCGGTAGTCCTTTTTCACGATATCGGATACAAAAGATTGTTTATCAATAGTTCCTATACCTTCAGTCTGATGATTTTCCGCCTTTTCCATAGATAAAAATTAAAATTAATGTCTGTAAGGAGGGAATGGGATGATTTTAATCATACCTGCGCATGATTTAATCGGGGACAAACCTTCTTTCCCAGGGGCATGATTTTTAATTGTAATCAAATGGACAGGTTTTTATGCGATTTAACTTTATTATATGGTAAAGAATCCGGCATTTGCAGTTATCACGGGATCTGTTTACCTGGTCTTTTATTGCGTTTGTCTGAATGTGGAAACTCTTCAGGAGGCAGTCTGGTATTTATTTGCTTTTTATCCTTTCCTGTTAATCTGGGTGGTTTACACTATCCTGCGCTATGGAAGATATACAGGCCCGGAATTAAAAGAGCATGAATATGGATATGAAGACATTTGTTAGACTGAAATGGAGATTTTTTGTTCAATGACATATAACAGCCGGCGACCTGGCGGCACCTAGCAAGGGGCTTATAAACGGGATACCCAGATTCAGACCACGTAGTATCAGGATCATGGCCATCAGGGCTATAACAAAAGGCGTCATTTGTTTAATTTTGGTCCGGAAGGATAATTTAATGACTGAACCGAAATAACCCAGCGCAAACAGGGGCGGCAGAGTACCCAAGCCAAACATAAACATAAATAACACACCTGAATTTACCTGTGTAGTATTCAAAGCGCCGGCGATCGCCAGGTAAACCATACCACAGGGAAGTAGTCCATTCGCCATGCCTAGCAGGAAAAAACTGGCTCCGCCGGGAGACTTCCAGAGAAAAATCATCCATTGCTGGATCTTAAAGTAGAATTTCTTCAACAAGGAAGGTTGACCAGCATGCTTAAAAATAAAATATTGGACCGCCATCATCAACATAAATATTCCCAGTCCGACAGAAAACCATTGCTGGAATCCTGCAATGTAAATCCGTCTTCCGGCTAATCCAAAGATCAATCCGAATCCGGCATACAGGCTTATTCGGCCGGCATGGTATAAAAGCAATGCGCCCAATTTCTTCCAATTCGGCAAATGTTGTACAGGCAACGCAAGCGCCAACGGACCGCACATGCCGACACAATGAAAGCTGCTGACCGAGCCCAATATGAATCCTGCGATAAGGAGCTGAACCATATTATGGTATTATAAAAGGTTGTTCCGAATAATAATTCGTGTCATTCGTATGCCATTGAATTTTTACCAGATAATGACCCGGAACAAAAGATTTGTCCCGGATTTCCCATCTGCCGCCATTTGCAACATTCAATGCGAATTTCCGGTCCTTCTTTTCATCAGACGCACAGTAAAAATGAATATTCCCAATCATTGGTAAATTTTCCATCTCGGGCGGGAACACTAATACGACACTGTTGTTTTCTCTGGATATATGGATATTCTTACTGAGTGCGTTGGCTTTTTTTGAATCATTAATAACATTTTGATAAGCCAGTTCATCCTTATAATATTCACTGGAAACGAGTTCCACCGGAGTTTGTACACAGCGGTATACCATGTAAGTCATTAATGCGGCAAAAGCAATAAAAACCAGCAGAAGCCTGTTTCCCCAACTCATAAAAATATTTTAATCATCTTCAGAACCCGGAACAGGTCCCAAAAAATTAGTTTTAATTACATCAATTTTTTCATTTCCCTCGTACAACCCTAACCGGATACTCGTTTTGCGCTGATGGATAAGATCCCTGGGCAGAACAATAAAAAACGAGCCCGACCCTTCATCTTCCATTTTAATATCTATCGTCTTACCTCCGATGATTTCGATCTTGCCTTCCACATCCTCCAGCCGGATGGACAGCGGAATATTTTTAACGGTTTTATTGGCTACTTTGATATTATATAAGTTTGTAAGGCTATCCTTTCCCCGTTCCTGAAACAACATGCCGGGTGTTCTCATGATGGTGGCATCCACGTCCTTTCTGGTCATCAGCAGGGTACTAAGGATGATAATCAGCATACCCAGTAGACCCGTGTATAATTTCATCCGGGTCGTATATTTCAGTTTGTCACCCTTTGCGATTCCGTTTTCCGAAGCATAACGTATCAAACCCTTCGGCCTATCGACTCCCTCCATCATATGATCACATGCATCAATGCAGGCGGTGCAACCCACACATTCCATTTGCGTCCCGTTTCGGATATCGATGGCCGTTGGACAAACTTTTACACATTGATGGCAGTCGATACAGTCTCCCAGTTCGCTCCCGGAATTTTTAGTATACTTTCCCCGGGGCTCACCTCTTTTATAATCGTAAGCGACGATCATTGAATTTTGATCCAGCAACACACTTTGCAGCCTGCCATACGGACAGACCACCGTGCAAACCTGTTCCCGGAAATATGCATACACCGCGTAAAATACTGCTGAAAAAACAATAATGGATAGAAGTCCGATTACATGAGCCGACACCGGTTCAGTCATAACCTTCCATAGTTCTTTTATGCCGATAATATAGGCAAGAAAGGTATTTGCAATCAGGAAGGCCAGTACATAAAAAGCAAGGTGTTTACTTGTTTTGACCAGTATTTTATGCGTTGTCCATGGAGCACTCTGTAAAATTCTTTGCTGTGCCGCATTTCCTTCAATGGCAAATTCTACTTTCCGGAAAAGCATTTCCATGAATATGGTTTGCGGGCATACCCAGCCGCAGAAAAGACGCCCGAAGGCTGCTGTGAAAAGAATGATGAAGACGACAAAGGTCACCATTGTCAGGCCGAAAATGAAAAAATCCTGGGGCCAGAAAACCTTACTGAATAAAATGAATTTAGCGTTGGGAATGTTAAACAGAAATAAGGGTCTTCCTTTCACATAGATAAAAGGCAGGGCAAAAAATAGTGCAAAGAAAAACCAGCTGCTATAACTGCGCATGTTATAAAAGAATCCGGCCGGTTTCTGTGCAAATACCCATTTCCGTTTGCCCCTGGCATCCACTGTTGCCAAGTGATCCCGGAAAGATTCATCCGGCTGGCTTTCATTTGTGGGTATTGCCTGTTGAGGGTCCATTTATTGAGTAGTTTTTTTCGTGCTGTCATTGGAATTTGTTGTGGAATCTTTTAACGCTCCAGTTAAAGAAGCATCAGTATCCGAATAAATGATACCCTGCGGCGCTTTAGGATTAGCAGGATTGGTGCCGCGTAGTGATTTGATATAGCTTGCCAGTTCCGCCATCTGAGTCGGGGAATAATCATCTTTCCAGCTTTTCATTCCTTTTTCAGGATATCCGTATTTAATTGTCTTAAACACATCATTGATACTACCACCATGTATCCAGTACTCGTCGGTCAGATTGGGTCCGACGATTCCTTCGCCGTTTTTCCCGTGGCAGGGGAAACAGGTAGCTTCAAAAATTCCCTTACCCGCTGCCAGGTCGCCCGGGGTCGTTAATAACCTGACATTCGTTTCATCGATATTATTGGCAGCCTTTTTTAAATAGGCTTCTTTCTGGATCGCTGCCTGCTGCATGGAAATCTGGTACTCTTCCCCACTCAGCGGGGCTGTATGGGAAACATGGAATCTCCAGAGATAAATGCATGCAAAAAAAATAGTGCAGTAAAATCCATAGATCCACCAGGGCGGAAGACGGTTATCCAATTCCCGTATGCCGTCATAGTTGTGACCGAGGTCAATGTCCACTTCCTGTTCGATGGGTTTGAATTGATTGAATTTGTCCCACCAACTGACCCGCGGCTTGTTGACCGCAGCCAGTTTTTCTTTCGCAACAACTACTTTTTTCTTTCTTTCAATATTCAGTATCAGCCGAAGGTTGTATAATAGTCCAAGCAGGACTACTAATTCAAGAAAAATAACGCCGGCGATCATATAAAAGGCCGTTTGTGAAACACCCTCGACCGCATTGGTTGCTGAAGCAGCTGCTTCGGATGAATTTGACTGGGCGAGACCCGGGAGCGACAGTAATAATAGTATAATTACAACCGTCGAAACGGATGGCTTGAATTTATTTTCCTCTTGCTGCTTGTCCTCTTTTTCTTTCTCTCTTTGAACAAATGCGGCGCCCATTACCACGTTAGCCAGCAATCCGATGATCAACGCCAGTATTATAATGACAATTACCATTGTCATGACAAAAGGATTGGATATGGAAGGAGGTGGTGGCGGACTTTCCGCTTTCAGGGAAAGGCTGAACATCATGACCATGAACAGAAAGCTAAAGGTTCTGAATATTTTTTTATATCGGTACATTGGGAAAGACATGATTCAATTTTTTGGGTTAAGCTTTTGAATCCAGCGGAATACGGCTGATTTCATCAATCATTTTCTTATCTGCTTTCAACGCCCAGAAAAGCATCAGCAGAAAAAATATTCCGAAGAGAGCGAAAGATGAAAGCCCGTATATGCTCACTCCGCTTATTTTCTCCAGGTAATGAATGAATTTCATATCAAGTGTTTTATTGATTTTAGTTTCCTAATACTGATTGACCGGTTTCCTGTTGAGCCATTTCTACTTTGGGTGCAGACTTTATATCTTTTCCCAATCTTTGCAGGTAAGCCACCAGGGCCAGAATCTCTTTATTGTGCGGAGTTTTTAATTTATCCAGGATCAGGTTGGTACGAATACTGTCTGCTTGAATTTCCAGGTCTTTGTTTGCCTGTTGTTCATACCCGTCCGCGTAGGGAACACCGAGTTTACGCATCGCCCAGATCATATTAGGTGTCATGGCCGTATCGATATTGTTTTCCAGGAGCCAGCCATAGGAAGGCATGATGGATCCGGGTGACATGGATTGAGGGTCCATCATATGATTATAATGCCAGCTATCGGGATATTTTCCGCCAACTCTTGCCAGGTCGGGGCCTGTTCGTCTGGAGCCCCATTGGAAGGGATGGTCGTATACGAATTCCCCAGCCTTGGAGTATTCGCCATATCTGGCTACTTCATCCCGGAATGGTCTGACCATTTGAGAATGGCATAAGTAACATCCTTCACGGATATAAATATCACGACCATGCAGTTCAAGTGGTGTATATGGTTTCACACTACTGATTGTTGGAATATTTGACTTGACAAGAAAGGTCGGGATGAGTTCGATAACACCACCGATCAAAACAGCAATCAGGCTGAAGACGAGCATTTTCATTGGGCGCCTTTCGATCCAGCGATGCCAATATTCTTTTCCATGTGTCGTGATAACAGCTGGCAGGGGAGCTGCCTCAGCTGCCTCATTCGCAACGAACTGTCCCTTCTTTATTGTCTTAACCAGGTTATAGAGCATTACAAATGCACCGACCAGGTACAGGGTGCCTCCAATACTTCTGGTTACATACATCGGAATAATATGTGTAACGGTTTCGAGAAACTGGAATTTCAGCTGACCTTCTTCGGTAAAGGTTTTCCACATCATACTCTGGGTGAAACCCGGCCCAGTAAAGAGGGATAACATAGAGTACGATACCGATCGTTCCAATCCAGAAATGAGTGCCCGCCAGTTTTTTTGAATACAGGGTAGTGTTCCACATTTTTGGAATCAGCCAGTACAATACGCTGAAGGTTAAGAAGCCATTCCATCCAAGCGCGCCAACATGCACATGCGCAATCGTCCAGTCTGTGAAATGGGAAATCGCATTGACACTTTTCAGGCTTAACATGGGGCCTTCAAATGTCGCCATACCATAACAGGTAATTGCCACGACCATGAATTTTAAAACAGGATCTTCACGCACTCTATCCCAGGCGCCACGTAGTGTAAATAGCCCATTCAGCATGCCGCCCCAACTCGGAGCGATCAGCATAATAGAGAATACAACACCCAGGGATTGTGCCCAGTCTGGCAGGGCTGTATATAATAAATGATGCGGACCTGCCCATATATAAATAAAAATCAACGCCCAGAAATGTATAATGGACAAACGATAAGAATATATCGGACGGTTAGCGGCTTTTGGAAGGAAATAGTACATCAGGCCCAGGTAAGGTGTCGTTAGGAAAAAAGCCACGGCATTATGGCCGTACCACCATTGCACCAGGGCATCCTGAACACCGGCATATACACTATAACTTTTCAAAAATGAAATGGGTAATTCAATGGAATTCACGATATGCAGCATGGCCACGGTTACCCAGGTGGCTATATAAAACCAGATAGCCACATAGATATGGCTTTCCCTTCTTTTAATGATGGTGCCAAACATATTGATGCCGAAAATGATCCATACGACGGCAATAGCAATGTCGATGGGCCATTCCAGCTCTGCATATTCCTTCCCGCTTGTTTTGCCAGCCCAAAGGGTAATAGCGGCGGCAACAATAATCAGCTGCCATCCCCAGAAATGGATTTTACTTAGCTTATCGCTAAACATCCGTGTTTTGCAAAGGCGCTGAAGGGAATAGTAAATGCCCATGAAGATGCCGTTCCCTACAAATGCAAAAATGACGGCATTTGTGTGTACAGGCCGCATTCTTCCAAATGTAGTTGCC
Organism: uncultured Bacteroidota bacterium; assembly: GCA_963741345.1. GTDB lineage: Bacteria > Bacteroidota > Bacteroidia > Chitinophagales > Chitinophagaceae > Puia. The sequence goes on along the minus strand of CAVUHS010000001.1, from coordinate 728,162 downwards.
GGAATCCCCAGGTTCAGTGCCGGATAAAATAATGCAATTGAAGCCCAGAGGCCTGCCAACATTCCGACAATACTCCACAAGAGCACGGCATAGGCAAACCACTTTACAATCTTGTTGTCGTAGTAGAATTTTTCAACTTGCATATCGAATATTTAATTTAAGTCTGAAGGATTTTCGGAATATTTTAATTTGGATGACGTCTTATCTGTTACCTGGAGCTCATCTGATTTTTCCGCAGAACCCGGCTGATCTTCAAAAAGAATACGCATGGAGGAGGAATACTGATCTTCGAACTGCCTGTTCTTCACACTCCAGATGAATGCCAGGAGGAAAATAACTGAGACAGACAGGCTGGCTATTAAGAGTATGATAAGTACATTCATGGGATTATTATGTAATCGTCAAATGTATTTTTGTGTACAGTGAACAGGTATGATTTGAATTCACATGATATATGACTTTAATCATGTAAAATCTTATCAGAATTTCGGGTGTCTTTATTCATCAAGCTTTCGTACTGTTCCTGTTTGTCCTTATTCCAAAAAGGGAATAAAGCGGACAAATACCGAAAACGCTGGTAAACAGGAAGATAATAGAAATCGCCATGATAATGACTCCCAATGTACCTGTAAACACCCCTTCCAGATTCAGGAAAATCAGCACAATTGCAACAGTTAATCTGATGATTCTGTCAAATGAACCCAGGTTCTTTTTCATAAATCTATTTTTCACAAAATTCATCCGGAGAAAACTAAATATCCATGATCCAGATCAGCAACAGACATGATTTTTCCAGACACCGCATACCGGTTAGAGCCGCAGCCAGCGGGCTACCCAGTTACTACTTCCAAAAGTGATCAGCAGGATACTTAAACTGCTTGCAGGCATTAATATAGCCGCGATAACCGGAGAGAGAGTTCCCTGAACCGCAAAATATAGACCTGCGAAATTGTATAGAATGGACAAAATAAAACTGGCTGTTATTATTTTCCGGTTAGCCCGGCATAATTGTATAAAGGCGGGAAGTTTCGTCAGTTGCCTGGCTTGGAGGATCGCATCACTGGCCGGCGTAAAATTACTGGTATCCTCAGTAACTGCGATCCCGACCCGGCTTTCCCGCAGGGCAATCGCATCGTTTAATCCATCGCCAATCATGGCAATATGATCGCCGAATTCCTGCATTTTTCTGATATATTTCATTTTATCCTGCGGCATCTGCCGGAAAAGGACGATCGCTTTCTGACCGAAAATATGAAGGAGGTTCTTTCTTTCTGCCGGATTGTCGCCCGAAAGGACTGACAGCCGGTAACGCGGGCTGAGCCATCGAATCAGTGAGTCAAGGTCCTCACGGTAATGATTCCGGAATAAAAATCTTCCAAGCAGTTTTCCATTCCATGAAACATAAATGCTGCTGGCGGATTCTCCATCTCCATGACTGCCGGTTATAAACTCTGCTGAACCCAGCTTTATCCGGTTTCCGTTGATAAATGCCTCCATTCCCTTACCTGTCGTTTCACTAAATTTTTGCGGATACAGTTTGATAAATGGGGTGAGGTAGCTGGCCAACGCAATGCTAAGGGGATGAGTGGATTGGGAAGCGAGTGACGCGATTACCAGTCTCTGATTCTCTGTCAGTGGTGACCCTTCAAAAATAATTTCAGGAATTTCCCCCGAAGTGAGGGTTCCAGTTTTATCAAATACAATATGGTTGATCCGGGCAAGTTCTTCGATTGTCGACGCATTCTTCAGATAGAAATGATTGCGACCAAGGATACGCAGAATGTTACCATTGGTAAAGCTGGAAGACAAAAGCAAAGCGCAGGGGCAGGCAATGATCATGACAGCTGTTACAGCATTCCATATTTTTAAGGGATTGTGATACCACCAATAGACAGCGGCTGCAGCAGCGATCAAAAATACAATGATTGTGAAATACCGGCTGACGAGGTGCACGAAAGACGACTTCTTCTGATCTTCCGGATCCCTGCCATGCTCGCGGTTCCACAGACTGGTAAGGTAGCTTTGGGAAACTTCCCTGATGGATAACAATTCTATATTGGCTCCCGTTTGACGTCCTCCGGCGTAAATAATCTCTCCCACTTCTTTCAAAACCGGCAATGATTCGCCGGTTACAAAACTGTAATCGATCAGTGCTTTGCCGCGGGAGAGGATACCGTCAACCGGTATGAGTTCCTGATTATGAATCAGCAAAGTGTCACCCGCTTTTACATTTCGGAGACCGGTCGCCATTTCTTTATTACCTTTTAATAAAATCACTGCAAGCGGGAAATAGGAACTAAAATCCCGGTCAAAGGATAACTGCAAGTATGTTTTTTCCTGCAAGACTCTTCCGGCCAGCATAAAAAATACGATTCCTGACATAGAATCAAAATATCCAGCCCCGGTTCCTGAAAGTATTTCATATGTGCTTCTGCCAAAGGTTATGATAATCGCGAGTGCTATCGGGGCATCTATATTCAGAAATTTGTGCTGCAGGGATTTCCAGGCAGATTCGTAAAAGGGAACTGCACTAAAAAAGAAAACAGGCAGTGCGAGAACAAAATTCAGAATCCGGAAAACAGTCCGGATTGTTTTTTCCGTACCATCCAATCCGAGGTATTCCGGAAAACTCAATAACATGATGTTCGCAAAACAAAATCCGGCGATTCCGAGTTGATAAATGAGCGTCTTTGCCAGTCCCGGTTTGATTTTGTTGGAATCATTCAGGCTTATATAGGGCTCATATCCAATGTCGGCCAGCAGTTCCGCAACACCCCTGAGAGAAATATTGTCCTGTTTAAAAATCAGGGACAGCTCTTTTCTTGCAAAATTGACTTTGGAGGAAATGATACCAGGTTCCAGTTTGTGGAGGTTTTCCAGCAGATATAGACAGGAACTGCAATGAATCTGCGGAAGATAAAATTGTACATGAATTTCTTCCCGGTCCCTGAATTTTATAAGCTGCCCTCCGATGGATTCATCTTCCAGAAATAGAAACTTATCCTTCCGGCTATTCTGACGGCGGTTGATCCCGGGTTGCCGGTTAAAATTATAATAATCACAAAGACCGCTCTGATTCAGTAACTGGTATACCATTCTGCATCCCTCGCAGCAAAAAACATGATCTTCGGAACGAATCCGGCTGTCAGAACATGTTTCTCCACAATGAAAGCAGGCTATTTTATTTTCAACTAATTGCGACATAAAGAAATAGTAAAATAATCGACTACCCTTTGCATTCAGGCTGACCAGAATCATTACCAGCGATGATCCTTGTCAGCAGACCCGGGAACTTCTGATTTTTCCAATCCTTTATCCATGAGGATTTTTACTAACTTCCCGTTAAAATATTATATGCGCTCCTTGCTCATAATAGACGATCATGAAGAAATACGCGAAAACATCGCTGAAATCCTTAGCCTGGCCGGATACCATACGATAACAGCCGAAAATGGAAAAAAGGGGGTGGAAGCAGCTATAAGAGAAAAACCAGACCTGATTATTTGTGATATCATGATGCCGGAACTGGATGGTTATGGGGTACTTCATCTGCTGAAGAAAAATCCGGATACCGAGTCGATTCCATTGATCTTCCTGACGGCCAAGACAGAAAGATCAGATTTTCGCAAAGGAATGGAAATGGGCGCCGACGATTATATTACCAAACCCTTCGATGATATCGAGCTCCTGAATGCCATTGAAACCCGTTTAAAAAAGTTAGATATCCTTAATACCAAGTATGCACCCGGTGAAAAGGGAGCTTCAGAAATGATTGGGGATCTCCGTTCATCCGGGTTTTTTAATATGGAAATGGATAATTATGAAACAACAGTTATTTCCAAAAAGAACATTCTATACGGTGAGGGGAAAAGACCTAAGCATCTTTATTATCTGAAAAGCGGCAAGATTAAGACTTTCCGTTTACATGAAGACGGAAAGGAATACATAACGAATTTATTCTCACCCGGAGACTTTATCGGTTATATGGCCCTTTTGGAGAATAAATCCTACGAAGACACGGCGGAAGTGCTTGAAACTGCTGAAGTGGCTATGATTCCCAAGGAAGAATTTACCGGGCTCGTATTTAATGATCTCAATATCGCCACCAAATTTATCAGACTGATTGCCCAGAATGTAAAGGAAAAAGAAGAAAGACTTTTGAACCTCGCGTACAGTTCCCTGCGCAAACGGGTTGCAAAGGCCCTGATAGATATTCATGAAAAGTTTAACAGCCATGACAAATCCCCCACCCTGGAGATTTCACGGGAAGACATTGCGCAGTATGTAGGAACTGCTACTGAATCCCTGATTCGTACACTCAGCGATTTTAAATCAGAAAAACTGATTGAAATCAAAGATGGTAAAACCAGGATCCTGAATATGGAAAAATTGAAAAATCTGCTTTACTAAACTGGCTTTTTCAAGACGGACTTAGTCCCAGGCTAAAAAAGACGGCACTGTATTGTTTTCAAACCTCCCGGTTTTTTTTGTCAACTTCAACCGGTATACTATTCCTTTAATGGAATTCACATCACTGGGGGTAAACGGCCAGTCCGGAGATAACCGGGTGGTGGCACTGGATATCATGGGCAGTATCCGTTCATGCAGTTTTTTTATTGCAAAGGTGCGATTGGTTTCATCGGTCAATTCTTCAAATTCGGCCCAGGCAATTACACTCTGCCAGTTGGCCATATTTTTCAGCGAGTCCACTTCAAAACATACGTTCCGGTTTTTACGCATCATTTGAATTTTCATTCCCTCCAGGGTGTGTCCATATACGAATTCACCGTCATATGCATAGCTGACCGGAACTACGTAGGTGAGCCCCTCTGCATGGCAACCCACCCGGCCAATAACTTCATGATGAAGCACTTCTTCAATTTCTTTCTGGCTTAAATCTCCGAACATGTTTAATTTTTTTCCAAAAATAAGATTTGAAACGCGAGTTTATATGACTCAGGTCATAATCCCCGGTGATAATTTTCATGGCTTACACTCCGATATGATCGCCTGGAAACCTTTCGCCGAATTCCGGGAGCGGCAGAGGCCCGGTTTCCAAAAACTGATATAAATCATTCGGTCTCCTAATGGACATCATCTAATATAGAATAAAATGAAATTAGGTTGCGGTCTAAACATAATGAATCCATGAAAGCACTTGTATATCACGGACCCGGAAATAAATCCTGGGAAACTAAACCTAAACCATCCATCCTGGAAGCGGGAGATGCCATTGTTCGTATTACCCAAACTACCATCTGCGGTACTGATCTTCATATCCTGAAAGGAGATGTACCTGAAGTGACTGATGGACGAATCCTGGGTCATGAAGGCGTGGGGGTAATTGAAGAAACCGGTACCTCAGTCACTAATTTCAAAAAAGGCGACAGGGTCCTGATTTCCTGTATCAGTTCCTGTGGCAAATGCGAGTATTGCAAGCGCGGCATGTACTCCCATTGTGAAAAAGGCGGATGGATACTGGGTCATTTGATTGACGGAACACAGGCTGAATATGTAAGAATTCCATTTGCAGATAACAGTCTTTACCATATTCCTCCGGGAAGCGATGAAGAAGCACTGGTCATGTTAAGCGATATCCTGCCAACCGGCTTTGAATGCGGGGTACTAAACGGAAAAGTGAAACCGGGAGATTCCGTTGCCATCGTTGGCGCGGGTCCCGTAGGTCTCGCGGCACTTCTTACCGCACAATTTTATGCACCAGCGGAAATAATCATGATCGACCCGGACGATAACAGGCTGGCGACAGCAAAAAAATTCGGTGCGACACAAACCATCAACAACAGGAAGGAAAATGCCATTGACAAGATAAAGGAGTTTACCAATAATAAAGGAGTTGACACGGCTATCGAAGCTGTCGGTATTCCCGAAACTTTTGAGTTATGCCAGTACCTTGTTGCCCCGGGCGGCACCATCGCCAATATAGGCGTTCACGGCAAATCGGCAGAGCTACACCTGGAAATTCTTTGGGCACATAATATTACTATAACAACAAGACTGGTAGATACAGTTACCACCCCGATGTTGTTGAAAACAGTGCAGTCTAAAAAACTTAACTCAAAACAACTCATCACGCATCATTTTAAATTGTCTGAAATAGTACAGGCATATGACACATTTCAAAATGCGGCAAGGGAAAAGGCCTTAAAGGTTATCATGACAAATGATTAAAATATTTAATAATTCCTGCAATCAACGCTTTATGGAACTCGAATTAGGAATCAATCAGGGAATGCGATTAATTGATATTCAAAAAGAGTTCAATGCCTATTATCCTTTTTTGAAACTGGAGTTTTTCAGGAAACCACATCCCGAAAAGAGGCTTTCCCCAAAAGCTGAAAAGATAAACCCCGAAGAACGAGTAAAAAAGATTAGCCGGATTCATGATCATCATAGCATCAATATTGAGAGCAGCCGTACAGTTGCTGACGTAGAACAGGAATTCTGGGATTCGTTTGGATTATCAGCCCAGGTATTTCGAAAATCAGGGAACCTGTGGATCGAAACTTCCCTGACGGATAACTGGACACTGGACAAACAGAATAAAATCGGTGAATCCTTTAATAGTAGTGGTACCTGAAAATACGCTAACCGGCATCCATGCTCCCCTGAAATATTTTACCTCATATAGCACATTTTGATAAGGGTATAAAAAAATCCCCTGTTATTTTAAATTTAAATAACAGGGGACATTAAAAAAGTCTATAAAACAAATATCCTTAATTATTTTCTTCCATCATCTCCCACAGTTTTGTAAGATCTGGATTGAGGACGATCTGGATACGGCGATTCAGAGCCCTTCCTTCCTTGGTGCCATTATCTGCAACCGGGTTGTACTTGCTTCTTCCGCCAGCCAGTAACCTGGTAGGATCCATACTATATTTGTCCCTTAAAACCCGCACAATGCTATTTGCCCTTTCAGTACTTAAAGACCAGTTGTCAGTAAAACGGGCCGTATGAATAGTCTTGGAATCGGTATTTCCAATGACGTAAACCTGCACGTTAGGATAATTATTCAAAACTGACGCAAGTGGCGAAAGCGCACTCTTTGATTTAGGATTCAGTGTAGCACTCCCTTCAGGAAACAACGTTGCTTCAGGGAGGGTTACATAAAGGAAACCATTTTTAAATGACACATCAATACCAGAATCAGCAAGTTGAGAAAGACCCTGAATGATTTTTTCACGGATTTCTTTCATATCAGCATTCATCCGATCCTGCCTGGCTTTCATATCTGCTTTCAGCTGCTTGTATGCCGCAGCATCTTTGGCTAGCGAAGCATTTAGACTGGTGCAAGTTGAAAGCTGACTGTTCAGATCGGCGATCTTGGCATTGTCAGCATTTGTTGTGTTTGTCAGGTTTGTATTACAGGCTGCCAAATCAGAATGCAGTTGTGTATTTGCAGAAGCGCAAACAGCCAGTTCTTTCTTGGCTTTGCAGGAACTGAATGCAATCAGAATAGCAAGAAGAATACCCGTACTTAGCTTTCTCATAATTGAAGTTTTAATGTTGTTTTAAATTGATTAGCGAATATCTTTTACCCATGCGACATAAATGCTTCAGAATGATCTCAACATCTAAATATTACTGGGACTCCAAAATTCGTCTAATTCCGGTTATAAAGTTCATATTCATAACATTGATTGTTCATGTAACGGTTAAATGAATCCGAAATGGAGGGAAAACGCCGGGCATTGTCAAAAAACCACCTGATTCTCGTCATGTGCCTGAGTATGATACACGATTATTAGCATTTCATGCTCAATATCCGGACCAGTCAGCGATTAAATATTTTCAGTCTTCTGTTGTTTGAATACAATATGGTTCCACCACGCATATTTTTCGACCAACAACGGGGTGCGCCTCCTGAACAACATGTACTGGTCAGGTTGCACCACTTACACCTATGAATCGGCTGTATCCGGTCACTACATCAACATAGGTCTAAATTCCCGCTGCCCGGTTATTATTTGACATTCTTTTGTCAACAAAATTAAAACCCAAGGTATGCAGAACAAAATACTGACCTGGTTAGGGATGTTGGGATGGGTCATTTTTTCCCCGCTTGCGGGCCTTGCACAGGGAGAAGCTAATAAGACCCTTCAAATAACAAAGACAAATGAGCAAATAACAATTGACGGTCTGGACCGTGAAGGCAGCTGGGCTTTGACCCGGGAGGCCGGTCAGTTTATTAATAAATGGCCGCTGGATACAGGTCTCGCAAAACTACAGACCAATGTCCGCATGCTTTATGATGACAAGTACCTGTATGTTTTCGCGGTCATGCAGGTCGAGGACAATAAGCTGGTTATTCAGTCCTTAAAACGTGATATCAATCCTTATTACAGCGAGGGGTTTTCTATTGTAATTGATCCTACCGGCCAGAAGGCTTCAGGATTCACATTTGGCGTAAATGCCAGTGGCGCACAGTTTGACGGTATCGCGCAGCAAAACAGTGTGTCTTTTGAAATGGATAGTAAATGGTATTCCGCCACACAACGTTTTGACAAATATTGGACTGCCGAACTGGCCATTCCATTTAAATCTCTCCGTTTTCCGGCAGACAAGTCGGGATGGGGAATCAATTTTATCCGAAACGATATGCATAACAATTGCTTTTCTACATGGAATCGTGTACCCGTGCAGTATTTTGGTGCCAACCTGGGCTGCCTGGGCAGTGCCGTTTTTGACGGAATTCCAAGGAAGCCCTCAAACAATAACTCTTTCATCCCTTATATTAATACCACGATCAGTCATGACAGTTCGGCCCGTGTAAATTTTAATGCCGGACTGGATGCGCGTATCGCGGTGAACTCGTCGCTCAACCTGGCGGCCACCATCCATCCAGACTTTTCGCAGGTGGATGTGGACCAGCAGGTAATCAACCTCGACCGGTATAGTATTTCTCTTCCTGAAAAAAGATTATTCTTTCTCGAAAACAGTGATCTGTATTCCATTATCGGATCCGCCAACATTAGACCATATTTTTCACGCAAGATCGGGCTAACAGATGATGGCCAGCCGATACCATTAATCGCCGGCGCCCGGCTGAATGGATATCTGAATACAAAAACCCGTATCGAGGTGATGGATATGCAATCCGGTAAGCAGCAAAAAAGTTTTTATCAAAATTACTTTACGACGGTTATAGAAAGGCAGGTATTGAAAAGATCCAATATCCGGCTTTACTACACGGATACTGAATTATTCGGAGACTCCGCTTTTAAATCCGGCAACACGGATAAGTACAACCGGGTGGCCGGTGCTGAATTTACCTATGTGGCTGCAAAGGGGAATTTTGACATTGGAGCTAAATTTTCGGAGGCATTCGCCTCTTCGGTTTCCGGCGATAATTTATTTACCAATCTTAACCTGGATTATTTCAGCCGCCATCTGAATCTCTCCAGTCAATTCAACCAAATCGGGAAAAACTATATACCTGCCATGGGCTTTACGCCCAGACTGTATAACTATGATGCTGGCCGCAAGGAGACGATCAGGCTCGGATACTATGAAAACAGCACACACGTTGAATACGACATGTATCCTAAAAATAAATCACGCATTAATATGCTGGTTGCTGAATTCAACCCTTCCATTTTTCTGAATGAGTCGGATGGAAGTTTAAATGAGGCTGATCTGGCTTTCAAATATTCTATACTGTTTGCTAACCGCAGGACTTTATACCTGGGATGGGTTCAGAAGATAATCAACCTGCCTTTTGAAACCAGTATTTTCAGCGGGCTGGACAACTTCAAACCCGGACACTACCATTTTGGATATCTTCAACTGGATTATGAATCCAATTTCCTGAAGCCATTTTCATGGAGTTTAAATACGGAGATTGGAAATTATTTTGATGGAAACCGGATTTCTATTACTGCAAAGGTCTTACAACGCATCCAGCCCTGGGGAAATTTTGGGATCATGCTCAATTACAACCATATTGAAGCAGATGGGAAAAAAGTAAACCCGCTCATCATTAGTCCGACGATTGAATTTGCATTCAACAGGAATATGTTCCTGACCACTTTTTCCCAATACAATTCCGACATACATAATTTTAATTTCAATAGTAAATTTCAGTGGAGGTTCAAACCCATGTCAGACGTTTTCCTGGTTTATTCATCCAATTATATTACGCCCGGATATATCATCCAGGGCTATAGTTTCACGATGAAACTGGTATACTGGCTGAACTAGATAGTTGCCCATCAACACTTTCAGCTACTTGAACCGGCCCGCATATAATTTTGTATCGTAATTTATCCGGATCTGATTATGTTCGCTGAATTTTTGAAAAAGGTTTTCCAGATCCACTATCATTTCATGATATCCGGGCGCATCCTTAGCCGGCATATACGAGGAAGACAAAAGACGGCCCCTCAATCCTTCAAAATTAAATAACTGAAAATTGTCAAAAATTTTAAGTGAGCATATGCAAGGGTAAAAGTAAGCGTCAATATCCTGATCGCTAATATTCCTATGATCAATTCTTTCATAATCTGTACCATGCTTTTTGATGAGTCTTTCATATTCCAATTCAAAAGGCGTATCCGTTTTTCTTTCATTCCAGACTATTACAACGCGACCACCAGGTTTTAGAATTCTTTTAAATTCCTCTTTGGATTTTTCCTGGTCAAACCAGTGAAATGCCTGACCCGCAACAATAACGTCAGCGCAATCTTCGGGAAGAGTTGTATTTTCGGCATTGCCATCAATGGTAATCAACTTTGAAAAATGACTCAGGAGTTCTACTGATTTTTCACGCATTTCCCGGTTGGGTTCCACCGCAAAGACATGGTATCCCTCCTCCAGAAATAAAGCAGTAGAAATTCCTGTCCCCGCACCAATATCCACTACGATCTGTTCGGTGTTGAGGCCAAAATCCTCCTGCAAATAATTCAGAATGCCCTTCGGATAACCAGGCCTGTATTTAACATAGTCTTCAACACGATTGCTAAACCGGCTGGTGCTATTGTTCGCCATAAACCAAAATTATCCAATAATTTTGAAGATCAAATACCAGGCAAGTCCCCTACTACCTGGAGCAATTTTTAAATTTTTCTGAATGTTATTTAATATTGAAGAATCTGTGGAAATCCTCCAAAGGACCCCCGCGGTACTTGAAATACTTCTGTCAGGCTTAGAAGAACCATGGATTACTGGTAATGAAGGTAAAGAGACCTGGTCACCCTATGATGTGGTCGGACATCTGATCCACGGTGAAAAAACAGACTGGGTACCGAGAATGATGATTATCCTGGGTGAGGGAGGCGATAAAAAATTTACACCCTTCGACCGTTTTGCACAGTTTGAAGAAAGCAAAGGAAAAAGCGTGGCTGCATTGCTCAGCGAATTCAAAAAATTAAGATCTGAAAATCTCCGGATACTTAAAGAAATAAAATTAAGTGAAGAACAACTCCAAAAAAAAGGTATACATCCTGAATTTGGTGAAGTGACACTTAAACAATTACTGGCAACCTGGGTGGTTCATGATCTCGGTCATCTGACGCAGGTGACGAGAGTGATGGCCAAACAGTATAAGCAGGAAATTGGTCCCTGGGTAAAATATTTCAACATTTTCAATAACTCCTGATGGACCGTGCCCGGGATTTCGTCAGGGACTTTTTATTTTAATTTCTTTTCCGATTGGCTGGTACAGGAATCGGCCCTGTGCATTCTTAATTGCTATTCCTAACTGGTAGTTCCCTTTTTGCACGCTGTCAGTAAATGCCATAAATATAAAACCCGAATCATCGAGGTAGGGCCTTTTTAGACTACCGGTAACATCCGGCCTTTGTTTGATGGTGGCAGGAACGATATATGACTTTTCGGTGCTTGTCAATGTGATAAATATTGAATCCCCTTTATTATTTTTAGTCTCTTCAATAAACGAGAAGCCTTCCATGGAAATAAATTTCTCATTAATATTTTCATACTGCACCCAGTATCGTATGGCTTTATTATCCTCAATGGGAACTTTGACCGTTTCTACAAATTCCGTTTTTTTTCGCAACATCGTCAATGCGCTGTCCAAAGAAGATTGGTACGGACCATTCAGTGTGTGTGCCAGCGCATCGAGTTCACTATTTTTCAACTCACCCGAATATATATAAAAGCAACTGTCAAGCATGTTCAACCGGGCCGCATTTAACTGAAATGCCAGAGAAAAATGTCCCAGATTTGCAGCATTTGTGATATAGAGTGCTTTTGGGGATAACCGGCCATTTTCCACATTCACTGTGAGACTGTCTCCAAATTTTTTCATGGCCCGCGAATCTGCTCTTGCTACGTATCCGATATTTACCGGCTTTCCCGCCTTTAAAGCCAGATAAGCGAAGTCCTGGTAATCCATAAACCTGATATTGGGGGTTTCAAAAGGCGGATAAAACAGAATTTCATCAAACTGCCCCATCACCCGGATCCAGTCTTTTTTATCCATGGGTGGCGTATAAGTACCCCGGGGCATGGTCCTGAATGTCAACAAGAGTTTAATATCGTAGAGCTGAACAGCCAACGCAACAAATATTAATGAGGATACAAGAACAGGTTTGATTCCGCTTTTCGCCAGGCCGATGATCGTAAATATAATAATCAGGTAATAGGGCACCCAGAAAAATCTTGCGCAGGCCCGGAATGTTTCTTCCAGTTGTATAAATATTCCTGGCGCAGGAATCTGCAGCAATACCTTATCATTCAAAGTAAACCGGAGAGTAATTGCAAAAATAGCATACAGGCCAATCAAAATATAAAGGGGGACCAGGCGTTTATTTTTCGTCGATGTTCTTTCAGGGGTTACCTCTTTGTTCAACATGCGTCCGATAAAAAGGTAACCATAGTATAAAAGCAAAACAAATAGCAAAATTAGCATACCCGCTCCCAGATACATAAAACTTTCATATTGATGCCAGCTTACCTGTTTCAATGGTGGTATAAGAGCGGACCATCCGCCTGAATTGAACAATGAATTCAAATTGAATGCATATAAGCCATATGAACCGTTGACCCATAAGTCCTCCTTTCTACTGAAAGTTATCATACCGGCCACATACCAGATAAGTATCAGGGAAACAATCGAAGCAATCAGATAAATAAAAAAAGTCTTTCTGCTAATAGCTTTTTCGTAAAACCAAAGTTTCAGGGGAGTCGCAAACGTAAATCCAAGCACCATCCAACAGAGATAGGGGTTAATCAGGGAACTAATAGCCAGCAGGGCAAATTGATAAAGCAGAATTTTTTTCGCATCAGTAGTTTGCGGATCCAGGAAATAAAAATATATGGAGGCGACTAATACCCATTGTCCGCACAATGCAGGATGCATACCCCTGTGAAGAAGTTCGGGATTCGCTGTTATGAAAATTACTGCAGCAAGTGTAATGAGTGAATTGACTTTGAATAGCCTGAACAACAAAATAGTGAAATATGCAATTAGCAAATGGCATAGAAATAGCCAGATTCCAAAATATTGAAATTCATTGGAAAGCAGCGGAGCAAAAATTTTAAAAAAGATAGCGAGTAAAGGAATGGAATCTGTAAACCCCACATTGGTTCCAACGGGATAGTTAAACCCCGTCACTTTCCCTAATGGAAAATGCCAGGGCTCATTTTTATAGAACGCCCATCCCAGATAGTGCTGACCCCAGTCGTGACGGATACTCATCAGCCAGTTGATATTCGAAGGCTGCAGACAGGCCAAACCATAGGAGATCTGAAAAATGATGATGACTGCTACCGTTGCTAAAATCCAAAGCATCGATTTACTAATGCCAGTCCGGTTTAACATGCCAATCTGAATTATATTATATTTTTTTTTGTAAAAGCCGTATTCGCCTCTATCGGTTATTCTATAAATTTATTTACCAGGAAAATCGGTCGATTTTGAGTTTCCTTATATATCCTGAATACATATTCGCCCAAAATTCCAATGGATACCAATTGCACCGAGCCGATAAAGTACACGCTTAAAATAATTGAAGACCAGCCGACTGGTGCAAGTCCGGCCAATTTACTTACGAGGATGTATATCAGTGAAAGAAAAATCAGAATAACACCAATAAGACCTGAGTAAAGACATATTTTGACGGGCAGGCTGGAGAAGGAAAAAATGGCATCGAGTGCCAGTGTAACTAATTTATAGGTGCTCATCTTGGCTTCACCCTGCACCCGGTCGGGTCTTGAATAGTCAACAAATCCCTGTTTGTATCCCACGAAGGATCTCAGGCCCGGCAGATAACGGTTCTTCTCTTGCAAGGATAGAAAGGCGCCGAGTGCCCTTTTTGACATGAGTGAAAAATTACCTACCTGCTTTATATTTTCCAGGTTGGATAGTTTGTCAAAAATGAAATGGAAAATTCTAATGGACAGTCGTTTGGAAATCTTTTCATTTCGTTCTATTCTTCGTCCATAAACAATATCGATTCCTTCTCCGGAAGCTTTTTGATACATTTCCCTGATCAGTTCGGGCGGATCCTGCAGATCACCATCCATCATGGCTACGTATTCACCTTTTGCATAGTTTAATCCGGCAGTATAAGCAGCCTGGTGTCCAAAATTCCGTGATAGTGCTAAAACTTTAAAACGTTTGTCTCTTTCGTGGCAGATGACCAGTTTTTCAAAAGTACTGTCTGAACTTCCGTCGTCTACGATCACGACTTCGAAATCCTCACCAATGGACTCCATTGCAGCCTTTACCCGTGTAAAAAGATCAAAAATGAGTACCTCTTCATTATAAACAGGTATGACCAGACTAATCATATATAGTTGTTTAATAATCCTCCTCCGATTCATTATCCACTTTGGCCGGCTGAAGGTATAAAATTGTCAGCGCCTGCGGATATACGGCCTGTTTAATTGGTAAATGTTTTTATTAAATGACTGAGATCATGCAAGGCAGAATGATTTGGAGTACTATGATTTTTTACCCGTCAGTTCAATCCAGGTGGGTGCATGGTCACTGGATTTTTCCCAACCCCTGACATGACGGTCAACGCCCGCTGCGACCAGGCGTTTTTCCAAATGCGGACTCAACAGGAAATGATCTATCCGCAAACCGGCATCGCGTTTATATGCATCGCGGAAATAATCCCAGAATGTATAAATTTTTTCATCCGGATGAAGTTTCCGTATGGCATCCGTCCATCCCTGGGCTTTCAGGTTTTGAAACGCTTCCCGGACTTCGATCCGGAACAATGCATCATTTAACCAACGCTCCGGTTTATATACATCCAGTTCGGTGGGCATCACATTATAATCACCGGTTAGCACCACCGGCTCATCCTGAGCAAGAAGTTTTTTCGCGTGCGCCGCCAGCCTTTTAAACCAGCCTAATTTGTATTCAAATTTTGGCCCCGGGTATGGATTTCCGTTTGGCAGATAAATGCATCCGATGAGGATGCCGTCTACCCTTGCTTCAATATAGCGACTATGTAAATCATCCGGATCGCCTGGCAACGCCCGTCTGACTTCTTCCGGCTTTCCGATCCGTGAGAGGATGGCAACTCCGTTCCAACTTTTTTGTCCATGCCAGATAGCATCATAACCCGCATCAGCAATCGCCTGCCCGGGAAATTTTTCCTGGGGTGCTTTCAGTTCCTGCAAACAAACGATATCCGGCGATGATTCCTTTAACCATCGTAGTAATACCGGCAGACGGCCATTGACTCCGTTTACATTGTAGGTAGCTATTTTCATTTCTTAAACCGTTCAATACGGTCAACATGCTGGTTTAAAAATCCCCCTCGCAAAGATACCGTACCGTGGTCTATCTTTTTATCCTTACCGGCAAATGAAACCATTCTTTTGCATAAGGCTTCACCAGGTCGCGGGCAGCAACAGGACCCCAGGTCCCGGCCGGGTAAAAATGCAATTTTCTGGTGGGAAATTTTTTCCAGGCATCGAGGATGGGCATTACGACTTTCCAGGCAGCATCCACCTGGTCGGCGCGCATAAATAATGTCGCATCTCCTTCCAGCACGTCCAGCAGCAAAGCTTCATAAGCTTCGGGCAAACTCTCCGTATAATTTTCCTGGTAAGTGAAATCCATATTGACCGCCTGTAATTTCATCTCAAGTCCCGGAACCTTGCTTTCAAAAAGCAAACAAATTTCCAGCTCCGGCTGGATGCTAATGATCAACCGGTTCGGAACAATATCATCTTTAAATATTTTATTGGGCGAATCTTTAAATTGAACAACAATAACGGAAGTTTGTTTAGGAAGCGACTTACCGGTACCGACGAAGAAGGGCACTCCTTTCCATCTTTTATTGTCTATGAAAAATTTAGCCGCCACAAAAGTTTCCGTATTTGAACCGGAGGGCACTTGTTCTTCATTACGATAAGCAGGTCTTGGTTCATTATCGACGATGCCGGCTGTATATTGACCACGCACTACATTCCTGAAAACCTCCGCCATGGTCCAGGTCCGGACACTTTGCATAACTTTTGTTTTCTCATTTCGGATCATTTCTGCTTTATAGGCCGCAGGACATTCCATCGCCACGATACAAAGAAGTTGCAACAGATGATTCTGAATCATATCTCTTAAAGCGCCACTGCTGTCGTAATAACCGCCACGTTTCCCGACTCCCACTTCCTCTGCAACACTGATCTGGATATGATCTACATATTTATTATTCCACAATGGTTCAAAAACATGATTGGCGAACCGGAAGGCCAGTATGTTTTGCACTGTCTCCTTTCCCAGGTAATGATCAATCCGGTATATCTGATTTTCATTAAACCGCCGGCCTAAAAACCGGTTGAGCGTTTTTGAGGAATTCAGATCGGTTCCAAATGGCTTTTCCACGACGATGCGGTCACGGTTCACCCGGTGGCAAAGTTTCTGTTTATACAAGGAATCCGATATAGTTTCAATAAATCGCGGGGCCACGGCATAGTAAAACATCCTGGTACCCCTTTGTTTATTTTCCTTGTCGAATGAATTGAGTTTTTCTTTAAGTCTCATAAAAGTATCCGCCTTCAGGAAATCGCCCTGGATATAAAATACCCTGGAGGAAAATTCAACCCATTTATTTTCATCCGCCTTTCCACTTCGGCTGAATTCATTGATCCCTGCGAGGAGATCCTTCAAATATTCCTGATCATTCACCGCCAGGAAATCCACGCATACTATGATGAAGGCAGCTGGCAGGTGGCCATTGACAAATAAATTGTACAGAGCCGGAATCAGCTTTCGATGGGTAAGGTCACCTTTCGCACCAAATATGGTGATGGCTGCCGGATATCGATTCTTATCTTTCATATGGATCAAATATTTTTTGCCAGAAAAAAGAATCAGTTGAATAATAAAGACCCGAACCTTTGATAGTCATGAAAATTGATTCGAGTAAGTTGCCAGGACCAATCCGAGACCCTGTTATTATTGTCATAGTCCATCCGGTAAAAATTAGCGCGCCAGTGGGTGTTCTTAACAGGTGGCGTATTTGATAATGGCTTAAGTAATTTATAAGGAATGAAAAACTCGGCAGTCCATCCCGCAATATTGCCGCTATTTTTTATTATCTGCGTCGCATGCCTGACTTTTCGATCACCTTCATAGTGCCAGGGCCGCCATCCCAGGTAAGATCCATCTATATTCGGAACGAGTATTGGCAATTCAAAATTGAAAGGCGAAAGCTCATATTCAAAATAGACGGGTACTTCTTCATCCGGCCAGAAAAACGCCTCCACCACATCTTCATTAAACAGGTCTGAAAAATCTTCTCTTAAAGCAGATGTTAATACATTGTCCTGGCAGTTAAACAGGCAATAGATACCAGAGTCGGAATACAGGATCTTCATTTTCGTTGTGTATCCGGCACCCCCTTCATTTCTTTTTGGAAGGGAAAGCCAATTTCCCTTTTTCCAATTGGGTGCCCGGCCATCTCCGGTAATTTCAAAATCGGCCGTTTTATTTACCACCAGGATGGTTGAATCAGACGATTGGCCCATTATTGTGGCGACGGGCAGGGAAAATAAAAGCAATGAATAAATAAATTTTACCAATGTTGAAAGAATTATAAGATCTTAATTCTCCGGTTGCATTCTTCTTTATTTGCCGAACATGGGGAATAATCTTTTTATGTCCGCATCATTTGGCTGAGCGCCATATTCACATATCTCAAAGGACTCTGCATGTGCCACTTTCTCTGCTTTTTCTTTCCCATACCATTTTTCCAACGCAGCTTTCGTTTCCGGATTAATCGGTCTTGATGTTCTTTTGGAAAGCCAAACAATCCGATCTTCTTTACTTTGGGGAACTTCTATCAGATACCCTCCGATCCATGGCAGCCATTCATACATCTGGGATTCATGGGCATCCAGGCCGGCAATTTTTATTGCATACACATCGGTTATATCTACGGCAATATCGGGACGAAAAGGATTGGGTCTCTTAAAATGGTCTTCATAATACAGGAATACAGGATTCTTCCTCAGTGCTGGTGTTTCCGGAGCAATGTCAGGAACGGCCACCATATAAGCTGCGTCCTGTACCAACACCCCGGTATATCGATGATCGGGGTGATAATCATTTGGGCGGGGAGCAATGACCAAATCGGCATTCCATTCACGGATCTTTTTGATGACTTCCAACCTTACTTCAAGCGTGGGCATTAATAATCCATCGTGGTTGTCGAGCACATCGTATGTGACCCCCAACCGCTTCCCTGCCAGTTGTGCTTCCGCATATCTTCTTTTTGCAAGTTCCTTCCCTTTTAATGTCTGATGACCGGCATCGCCGTTGGTTAAGGAAACAAATTTTACTGCATAGCCCATTTTTGCATAAAGCACTGCGGTACCCCCGCCATCCTCATCACAATCATCCGGATGGGCGCCGAACATAATTACCCGAACCCGCCCGGTATCCTGCTGGGCCGAAAGTGCATTAAACAGGAAAAAAATCAAACTGACTGAAAATATGAACCTCCTATACAATGTATTCATAAAATTCATTTAAGTAATCTTCAAACTTATAAGCGCGATAATGAAGTTATGTATTGAATTTCTGACCTTATTAATACCGAAAAAATATTTTGGCACTAACCCCTGTCAATTTGATTCAGTTACAAGGAGTGATTTCCCATATGTATTCATGAAGTCTCTTAGAGCAGTATGGTATACAGACACTCCTGGCTCAACTTTATAAGCCTTTTTTTTAGCGGGGTCTTTTATTATACTGCTTGCATATTTGGAGGCTTTTGCAAAGACTTCCCTGTATTTAAGTTGCCCCGGTGTATATTCCACTTCGCTGCGATCGGGATATTTACTTACCACGGTTTTCCCGTTAAACTGCCTGTATACTAATTGTTTTCCAATCGCTCCTTTCATCTTCGCCAGGATGATGTTCTCAGAGACCTTTGCCATGACTTAATAGTTATACCTTTAATATAGTGATTATTTAAATATATTACGTTTTTTTACGTTTCTTTACGTCTCTTTACGTTTCTTTACGTCTATTTAAGTATAATTCTATATTATTTCCCAATACATTTTAAGGCTGGATTCTGCTTAAGAGCTATGATTTGAAGTGGCTAGTTCAGGAATGAGTTATTTATCAAAACGACGGGAAGAAATTATCCTGCATCGTAGATCATCAAGACCGTACGGCCACCGCTGCCGGCTAAGTATAAGAGAAATCTGAAGGATGTTAGTTCGAGGAAAATGAGTAGAATTGTCCGAAGACCGTATAATTCCTGTTGATGTATACCTGCACCATTTGATCTGCCATTAATTTAATAATACCCTGTTCACCATGATCTCCTAATTTAAAATAGACTTCCTTTTTGAATTGGTCTTCTTCCGCCGGTGTTATTTTTCTTTTTAAATGAAATTCCGTATAGAAACCGAATATCATACCCGCCCTGACCAGCAATGCATTTCCAGGGGTCGTGAGTATTTTCCTGAAGTAAAGTAGCGTGGAATCCTGTGTTCGATGAAGTATGCTGACCAGGGTATCGGGCCGAATAGAATAGTCAATCAGGGTGCCGATCTTAAAAGCAATTTGATTCGAATCAACCAGGCTAGTCAGGTATTTAAAATTCCCTGAGTTGTTTAAGTTCCTGATCAATTCATTATAAAAGGTATCCTGCAGGTCTTTACTCAGATTCATTTTAGCATAGCAATTGGCTGAGTAATTTATGGCGAGTATATCCATAATATTTCCATTCGCAGATGTATCTAAGACCGTTATTTGCCTGTTTATATTTTGAACAATTTGGTTACTAATACTTCCAATTCCCAGATTGGTTTGCAGCCCCAGGTAAAAAGCATTACGGAAAAGTGAATCATGCAGGCATTGTTCATAAGCCGATTGCCATTGATTGAAATCCTCTTTGTAGTTAGCGATATGAACGGCCAGGCTGTCAATGACCAATCCCGAACTTATCACTTCAAAACGAATCTGCTTTTTTACCTCCTGCTGATGACATCCTGTTAATGCCAGGCAGTAAAACAAAAAAAGAATTAGTCGAATAGTTCTTTTTTGCATAATGCATGTCGCTTAGTGGTAAAAGATTTTTAAAAACCAAAAAGCCCGCAAACAGATGGTTTCACGAGCTTTCACAGATATTCAGGCCCTCCTTCGCTACCGCCTGCGCTAATGCTTCGGCGATTAAAAAGGCTATGGGGAGGTGGAGGTGAGGAGAATCGAACTCCTGTCCAAACATATTCTTCAAAAGCTTTCTACATGCTTATTTGCTGATTGATTGTCGAAGAAGAACCGGACGGCAACAAACCAATTCTTCTCTTAGCTGAATCGTCTTAGGTTCAGATCACAGCCTTTCTGAACAGCATCCTCTTTTGTTTTTAGTCGGCGGTGCAGCTTGGTAACAGGCGAACCTGCCACACGGCCCAAATGACTACTTAATCACTGATTAGGCAGCCATGGCATACTGTGTATTGCCATTTGAGTTTTGAATATTCAGATTTACGTGCTAATTATCCAACGCACGACATGCTTATACTTTCAAAGATCTACGCTGTCAATACCAGGCACCCCCGGATAAATGAACCTGCAAATTTAATCAATTTTTTCAAGATTTCCCGGCGAATTTGCCCGTAGCAGAGAACCCGGTCTGCCCAAGCATATTATGACTTATTTTTTCTGCAGATCCATCGCTTCCATCACCCGGTAGTCGCAATTCGTTTCACCTTCCTGTACGCATCCTCTTTCTCCGGTATTCAAATAATGGAGGGTCATAATATCCGTTGTTGGTTAACCAAATATAATTTACGGGTTGCGATCATGAATGCATAGCATTCTGAAATGTCCGCCTTCATTTATTGATTTACGAGCTTAATTACCGCAACCACACGGAGGGGATGATCGCAGGGTCCGGGAACCATACCTAAGGTGCAACCGGTTGTTCCGGTATCCTGATATGTCAGACTGGTATGAACTCCGACATAATTTTTAAATACCATGTACTGTGTATACAGATCTGTAAATTCATTTTTAAATAGAAGCAGTTCTCCTTTATCTGTTTCATAGAAGAGTCCTGCTCCATCCACCGCCGGATCGGAATAATGCAGTGTGCCTGAAATTTTCTGCGAACCAGCAGGTTCCATAGAACCACAATTCTTTTTACAGGAAAGAATGCAAATGCAGCATATAAAAAAAATCAGGATCTTTTTCATACAGGAATCACCGTTTACAATTAATAATGACAGAAAAACCTTTTAAAAGGTTGCATTGAGAAGTAAAAAGGGAGACTGACTTCCTGCAGTTAATGCCTTATTTAAAAAGGCGGAAGGCGTTTAACCTGAAGCATCCAAAGTACTGTATTCTGCGTTAAGCGTCTTGCGTTAAGCGTTAAGCCTTGGGCTTTGGGCTTTAGGCTTCAAGCTTATTACCTGCTCTTCCCCCAACCGAACCAGTCATTCCCATTCACATAGATCATGAGTGCCAACAGCAGCACCATACCCACTACCTGCGCATATTCCAACAGTTTCTGGCTGGGCTTGCGTCCGGTAATCATTTCCAGTAAAGTGAAAAGTACGTGACCACCGTCGAGGGCCGGGATCGGTAAAATATTCATAAAAGCCAGCGCAATAGAGAAAAATGCCGTGATGGTCCAGAAGGATTGCCAGTCCCACATTGGAGGGAAGATGGATCCCATTGCTTTAAAACCACCCACACCCTTATACGCTTCTGTTTTTGGAGAAAGAATTTTTTTGAACTGGTTTACATAACTGGTCAGTTTGTCTACGGCCAGGTGAACGCCTGCCGGGAAAGAGCCAAAAAAACTGAACTGTGTTTTTTCAACGCGGATCAGTCCGAGGCTGTCCAGCGTTTCCAGATCCGTAAAGCCGTTCAACCGGTAGTATCCCAGCGTGCCATCCGGTCTCACCAGTGCATGCAACGAATCCTCTTTGCCTTTTCTATCAATGGTCAGTGTCACAGTCTGTCCTTTATGTGCGTCGATGGCTTTTTTATATTCTTCAAAAAATGGTGTGGCGATTCCATCCACGGCCGTAATCTGATCAAATCGTCTGAGGCCCGCTTTAAATGCATTGGAAGTATCGGGAATCATATCGGCAATCACGGGTATCCGGGGAATAAATAATACCGGACTGTTTTTTTTCCTCTCCACCAGTTTTCCGATCAGTGCTTCCGGTAAATCGATGGTCTGATGTTGCCCGTCGCGAATGAGATCCACGTGCGCGCCACCTCCCATTAAAATACTTTCGGGCAGGTCATCGAAATAAACGACTTCTTTTCCGTTTACGGAAAGAATTTTATCTCCGTTCCTGAATCCGATATTATACATGAGGCTGTCGCTGACTGATACGCCGTACGGCAGACTGGCCATGAGCACTTTTTTCTGACCCCAGGTATACAGGATCATGGCATAGATGACAAATGCGAGCAGGACATTCATGGTTACGCCGCCGAGCATGATAATCAGGCGTTGCCAGGCCGGCTTGCTTCTGAATTCCCAGGGTTGCGCAGGCTGGCTCATCTGGTCCTTGTCCATGCTTTCATCCACCATACCGGAAATTTTAACATATCCGCCGAGGGGAAGCCAGCCGATTCCATATACTGTATCCCCGATTTTTTTCTTAACAAGAGAAAACCAGGGATCAAAAAATAAATAGAATTTTTCCACCCGGCACTTGAAAAGTTTGGATGGAAGAAAATGACCGAACTCATGCACGATAACGATCAGGGATAAGGAAAGTATCAGCTGGGCGGCCTTGACGCCGGCATTTGCCCAATCGATCGCCAGCAATAAAGAGGTATTATTCATCTTACAAAGATCAGCTGCAGACCGTGTTCACGTTATGCTTGCCGGGGATTTTACAATTTTATTAAAGAAGCCGCAAAGTTACGCGCCTCGCCATCGCTTTCAAAATAATCTTCCAGTGTCGGCTGCTCCACAAAAGGGATTTTCTGGATGGTTTTTTCAATCAGGTCCGTCATGTCCAGGAAGCCGATTCGGTTCTTTAAAAATGCATATACGGCGATTTCATTGGCCGCATTCAGCACACATCCTGCATTACCTCCTTTTGCCAGTGCTTCTTTGGCCAGTTGTAAATTACGGAAGGTGCGGATATCCGGTTCTTCAAATGTTAACTTATCCGGTTTATTAAACGTATATCTCGGTAATTTATTCGGAAGGCGGAGTGGAAATCCGAGTGCATACTGAATGGGCAATTTCATATCCGGAAGACCCATCTGCGCTTTGATACTGCCGTCTTCAAACTGCACCATGCTGTGAATGATACTTTGCGAATGGATCACTACCTGGATCTGTTGCGGCTGCAGGTTGAATAACCATCTGGCTTCGATCATTTCAAGTCCTTTATTCATCAGCGTAGCCGAATCGATAGATATTTTTGCTCCCATGGCCCAGTTCGGATGCTGGAGCGCATGATCTCTTTTTACATTGACCAGGAAATTCGGTTTCTTCCCGAGAAAAGGTCCGCCGGAAGCAGTCAGAATAATTTTTTCAATCCGGTTGCGTGTCTCTCCCAGGAGGCATTGAAAGATGGCTGAATGTTCAGAATCCACCGGTATAATAGGTGAACGGTTGTCAACTGCTTTGCGCATGACGATATCGCCGGCTACTACCAGGGTTTCTTTATTGGCCAGCGCAATGGTCTTCCCCTGCTCGATGGCGGTAAGTGTTGGCATCAGTCCGGCGAAACCGACAATGGCCGCCATCATCACGTCATAGCTATCCATGGCGGCAACTTCCAACAGCGCTTTCTCACCAGCAAATACTTTAATAGGTTGTTCAGAGAGTGCCTGTTTTACTTTTTGATATTTGGATTCATCACCGATCACTACAATATCGGGCACAAATCTCAGCGCCTGTTTAATTAACAGTTCATCGTTTTGTTGTGCCGTTAGTATTTCGGCGGAAAATAATTCCGGGTTGGCAGCAATTACTTCCAGAGCCTGTGTTCCCACCGATCCGGTTGAACCAAAAATCGCAATCCTTTTTTTTTGCTGACTACTCATGAAAACAAAGGTGTTGAAGGGTAAAACTAGTAGTTCCGGGTGGAAGAATGGCAAGATCAGTCCATGTATTTTTCCATTTGTTCGGCAAAACTCCGGTCATTGCTGAGTCGCGGCACTTTATTCTGTCCGCCGAGCTTGCCAATTGATTTCATATAATCAATAAAGCCGTTTTTCTTTACCGGCATGTATTTGCAGGGGCTGCAGAATATTACCGGAAATCAAATCATCATAATAAATATTCTTTGCCCGCAGGTTGCTGTCGACTTTTTTGGCGAATGCATGCATATCAGCGGGTCGGTTTTCAAATTCAACAAACCATTCGTGAAATGATTTCCCGTCACCCTGTCGCATGATAAAGGGTGCAACCGTAAACTCATTAATCTGTACACCTTCTTCTTTGGCCGCTTTCATGAGACTATATTCCACTTCTTCCCCGATCACATGTTCCCCGAATGCAGAAATAAAATGTTTGATTCGCCCGGTAACCACGATGCGATATGGATCGACCGTTAAAAAGCGAATGGTATCTCCGAGATTATATCCCCATAATCCGGCATTATTATTAATGACCAGGGCATAGTTAACACCGGTTTTCACATCCTTCAGGGAAATACGTGTTGGGTTCTCCTTGAATATTTCATCCGCCGGAATGAATTCAAAAAATATACCGCTGTTCGTATTCAGTAAAAGGCCTTCTTCCTTGCGGCTGTCCTGGAAAGCAAAAAATCCTTCAGAAGCCGGATAGGTTTCGATGGTATCAACCGGTTTACCGATACTGTCGAGCAGGCGGTCCTTATAGGGTTCAAAATTTACACCACCATGTACCAGCACGGAGAAATTCGGGAAGATGTCTTTGATGCGTTTACCTGAAACTGTATTGAGCCGGTCGAAATACATTTGCATCCAGGGTGGAATACCGCTGATCAGGGTCATATTCTGATTGATGGTTTCTTCCACGATTTTATCCAGTTTGGTTTCCCATTCTTCGATACAATTGGTTTCATAACTGGGCAGCTGGTTTGTGCGCAGGTAGTGGGGAATATGGTGATTCACGATACCGCTCAGCCGGCCGGTAGGAATATTTGCCACTCTTTCCAGTTCGGGGGAACCTGAAAGAAAGATCATTTTCCCGTTGGCGAATCCTGAATTTCCCGTTTCAGCCATATAACAGAGCAGGGTGTTCCGGGCAGTATTAATATGGTTGGAAATCGAGTCCTTGGAAATGGGAATGTATTTGATCCCGCTGGTGGTACCGGAGGTCTTGGCAAAATAAATGGGCTGGCCCGGCCATAATACATTATGTTTACCCTGTTTGATCTGGTCGATATAAGGTTTAAACTGCTCATAATCCCGGATGGGGATGGCGGCTTTGAATTCCTCATAGGTTTTCACCCCTTCCAGATGGTGTTCCCGCCCGAAAACCGTTTTTGAGCCGGTTTTTAGCAGACTTTTAAGGATATTTTCCTGGTCCTCCAGGGCCGAGCTGATCTCTTTACGGATACTCCTATATATATATGAAGCGAAGGGCTTGGCTAAAAACGACTTAATCTTCATGTTTTAGGCAGGCGATTGAATAACAAACCTACAATAAAAGGCAATAACACCGGCCCCGGTGCCCGGAGCCCAATATTTTTAACGGATTCCTTCGAAATTGACCCGATTTCCCCTACCTTTGCAGCCCTAATATTGTATCGTTATGTTCGCAGTAGTACAAATCGCAGGCAGCCAGTTCAGGGTCCAGAAAGACCAGACACTTTATGTTCCCCGGGTTGAAGGTAACGCCGGCGACAATGTGGAATTTTCCGATGTGCTGCTTTCCAGTGCAGGCGATAAGTTCGCGACCGGAAAAGACGTGAAGAGTGTTGTAAAGGTTGAAATCCTTGGTCATGTTCAGGGTGACAAAGTGATATCGTTTAAAATGAACAGAAGAAAAGGGTTTCGTAAAAAACACGGACATCGTACGCACTATACGAAAATTAAAGTGACAGACATCGCTTAATAAAATTTTTGAACCGGAATTATCAAATTTCCAATTTTCAAAATTCTCAAATTAACTTCTCATGGCACATAAAAAAGGCGAAGGCAGTGTAAAGAACGGCCGTGATTCGCAGAGTAAAAGACTCGGTGTAAAAATTTTTGGCGGACAGGCTGCCATTGCCGGCAACATCATCGTTCGTCAGCGTGGTACAGAATATCATCCCGGAAAAAATGTTGGTGTGGGCAGAGACTTCACATTTTTGCACTCACTGATGGTGTTGTTGAATTTAAAAAAGGAAAGGCCGACAGAACTTTTGTGCACGTAGTTGATGCACCTGCTGACGTTACAGCGAGCGCTTAGTTAATAACATATTTTCGGATTAATTAGTGATTCTTTAGAAATATTCAAAAAAATTTTTGGATAATTCTAAAGAATTTCTATTTTTACTACGTAAAGTATTTTACTAACCATTTAAATTCTACAAACAATGGCAACAGCAAAAAAAGCCGCTAAGAAAAAAGCAGCTCCAAAAAAGAAAGCAGCTCCAAAGAAAAAGGCTGCTAAGAAAGCTGCAAAGAAGAAATAATTTTCTTCATTCGTTAGCTGAAAATAGTAAAGTCCCCCGGTTCATTCCGGGGGACTTTTTAATTTCATACCTTTGTGAGCATCATCCTCTCAAACATAAGCCCATGGCGGTTTCTAACGAAGTGATTGCCGAAAGTTTTTCTCTCCTGGCCAAACTCATGGACATCCACGGAGAGAACCCTTTTAAAATAAAATCCTACGCATCTGCATCGTTCAGTATCGATAAATTAACGGAAGAACTCAGCACCATTCCGCGCGAAAAAATATTATCGGTAAAGGGTATCGGACCCAGTATCGGCAAACAAATCATCGAAATTCTGGACACCGGTGAACTACCCCAGCTTCATGAAATAATCAGCAAAACACCTCCCGGAGTCATCGAAATGCTCCGAATTAAGGGTTTGGGTCCAAAAAAGATTTCAACAGTCTGGAAGGAGATGGAAATCGAATCCATCGGCGAATTGATGTATGCCTGCAACGAAAACCGGCTGATGCTTTACAAAGGATTCGGAGAAAAGACCCAGAATAATATTCGTGACACAATTGCGTTCTATCTGCGTAGCCAGGGAAGTTTTCTCTTCGCTGAAGTGGAAGGTTATGTCCTCACCATTCATAAAAATCTCCGCGAATCATTTCCCGGACAACAAATTTCTATTACCGGTGCTTTCCGAAGACAGCTCGAAACCATCGATCAGGCTGAATGGATCAGTTCTATTCCCATCAATGACCTTACCCGCTTTTTTTACAGAACAAAAATTTCAGATTGAGGAAGAAAATCCCGGCAAACTGGTGATTACCGGAAATGAAAATATCAGACTGCAGTTTCTACATGCGACTGCACGAAAATTTCCATACACGGATTTTTGAAACCAGCTGCAGTCCTGCATTCCTGGAAAACTGGAACAGACATTTCGGACCGATTCGCGATGCAGTATCAGAAGAAAAAATTTTTCAGCAGGCCGGTATTCACTTTATTCCTGCCCCGCTACGGGAAGATCCGCTATAATAGAAAAAGCCCGGAAAGCTTCCCTGCCTGCGCTGATCCGGGTTTCTGATATAAAGGGAATCATCCACAGCCACAGCAACTGGAGCGATGGACTGCAATACCGTGGAAGAAATGGCCAAAGCCTGCATTGAGCAGGGATTTGAATACCTGGTGATCAGCGATCACAGCAAGTCGGCTTTTTATGCAAACGGTCTTTCCGAAGAAAGAATCCGTGAGCAGCATAAGTATGTGGATGAACTGAATGCACGACTGGCACCGTTCCATATTTTTAAAAGCATCGAATGCGATATCCTCAACGATGGACGCCTGGATTACAGCGATCAGATTCTCTCCACTTTCGACCTGGTGATTGCATCCGTGCATTCGAATCTAAAAATGAGTGAGGAAAAAGCCATGAGCCGCCTGCTGGGCGCTATTCAAAATCCGCATACCCGTATTCTCGGCCATCCCACCGGCCGTCTCCTGTTAAGTCGCGCCGGTTATCCCGTGGATCACAAAACCCTGATCGATGCCTGCGCCGCTCATGGAGTGGTGATCGAACTGAATGCACATCCCCGCCGCCTCGATATTGACTGGCGATGGATTGATTATGCTTTGCAAAAAAACGTGATGATCTCCATCGATCCAGACGCACATTCCATCGCAGGCTACCACGATATACATTATGGTGTACTGGCTGCACAAAAGGGCGGGGTTACGGCACGGAATAATTTGAGCAGCTTTAGTTTGGAACAGATGAGGGGGTTTGTTGGTAAAAGGCGGGTGCCTTTGTAGTGTGGTAGTGTGGTAGTGTGGTAGTTAATTCTTCAATTTAGATTTTTCTTACTGGTAATTATTATTCCGGAGAGTATCGCCATAATTTCCTTTAGATCATTCATAATTTCCGGTTGAAATTCAAATTCATCCATTTTTTCACATAGCCTGAGCCAATAGAGGGTTTCACTGGCTTCCTTCACCGCGATCTAAATGACAGACAAGCATTTGCAGACTGCCATTAGCAATTACATACTTCATCACTTCCACATTACCACACTATGAAATCAGACTGCACGTTTCGTCGTAAACCGGCAATTCAACAAAAAACGTCGTTCCTTCATCTTCCTCCGTTTCAAACCATATCCTTCCCCTTGGCCTGTTCCACAATGGTCTTACTCATCGCAAGTCCGAGACCGGTACCGGAGGACTTGGTAGTGAAATTGGGAATGAAAATCTTGGACTGCATTTGTTCAGGTATTCCTTCCCCATTGTCACTGATCCGGATCAGGATCCGGTCGTCGAGTAATTCCTCACTGACGCTGATCACACAGATGTCCTGATTGTGACAGGCTTCCAGGGCATTCTGGAGCAGATTGGTGAACAGCCGGTTCATCTGGGTCTTGTCTGCAAAGACCAGTACTTTTTCATGGACAGGTACCCATTTGAATAGTACATTTTCCATGGTCTCATACAGGGATGTCAGTGTGGACAACATTTCATGCAAGTCAAGCACTTCATTGACGGGATTGCCGATATGTGCAAACTGGCTGAAGTCAGATGCAATTTTTGAAAGATGATCGATTTGCTCTACCAGTGTCTTTCGCGACATTGGCCGTAAGTTCTTTCACATTGGGTGCGCCGCTGTTATTTGCTTTCTGCAGGTATTGAATGCTCAGCTTCATGGGCGTCAGCGGATTTTTGATTTCATGAGCTACCTGCCGGGCCATTTCCCGCCAGGCTCCTTCCCGTTCACTTTTTGCCAGTGCGGATGCGCTTTCTACCAGCTTGGCCACCATTTTATTATACTCCCGGATCAGGCCGCCGATTTCATCATTTTTCTTCCATTCAATCACTTCATTGGTCTTACTCAGGTTCACCTGTCGCATTTTTTCAGAGATCAGGGAAAAGGATGTGGTGATACGGTTTGTCAGGAATACGGCAATGGTTCCGGCAATCAGGAATATAAATACATTCAGATTGATGATGGTTACCAGGAATCGTGGAAATCTCATCATTTAGTTCATCCTCCGTATTGAAAGAGGGAATATTGATATAAGCTGAGGAAGATCCCGTATTCCAATCTCACTGGGACAATAGATACTTTGGAAACTGATCCCTCCCATTCTTTCCTGGTTGAAAAATTCAATAGAATTCAACTGGTTCATATAATAAAATGCCAGCGGGTTCATCTGCTCGCTCAGCATGCCCTTATGTATAAATAAACGGATTGGAAGAAACGATCAGGGAACCGTTCACATCATAAAGATTGATATCCGCGTTATGAATCTCTGCAACATTATTCACAATTCTATCCAGGTCTGCCGCGCGGCATTTGCTTTACCGGATTGGAAACCTGGGTCGCCGCCTGAAAGGCCAGGAGCCGTGTTCCGATTTCTCCGGAAATCACTTTTAATGAGGCACTGAGCCGGTCCTGGTTATTCCGGTTATACCGGTTGATCAGAAAGAAAATGGTAGAGACACCGATAACCAGGAACAGAAAAAGGCTGACAAAAATAATGGTTGTCTGAATCTGCGACCGGATATTCAGCTGAAGGAATTTTTTCAGCTGCTGCCAGTGAAGCCGCGTTTGAATCAATGCCGAACTCAGCCAGATCAGGGCCACCAGGATCAGGAAAGCACTGAACAGATAGGAAAACAAGGTGATGGCTTCGATAACCAGGTTATCTTTTTTTGCGATCACGATAATTTTATCCTCGGAAATCGTATGCCATAGTTCATCATATCCGTTATTTCTGCGCTGAACAAAATCCCGTTTAGGCACCAGACTGTCATCCAGCAGGGTCGGAAATGGATAATTATTATAATAGGTGACCAGTTCATTGTTGCTGTATATCGCATAAGAATAGACAGGAGAATATTCCGGCAGATATTCCTTACGTTGCTGGGTGAGCTGGGGAGCCAGGCCTTCGCTTTTATAACTCCTGGGTTCGGCCTGAACAAAAAGGTAACCGGATATCCTGCCAGCACCATCCTGTATTACTTTTTTATAGATGTAACTGAACTTATCATAGGCTTTTTCATAGTACATCAGGTTTGGTATGGTCGTAGGTTTCCCCTGTAATTTGAAAATTGTATTCAGGGTGTCGATATGAAACCGAAACCTGGTTATACAGGGGTCTTTCCGAAGAGTCGTATGTATATATTTTCGTGTCATATTTGCTGAGATAGAAACTGAAATTACTATTGATCAGGCTGTCTTTGAGATAATGATTCTCCACCGGGTTGCGGAACCGGTCGAACTGACGCTGCAATAAAAAATCATTCTCAAAATAGATCAGCGACATGCTTACGAGCTTTTCGCTGGATGGATCAATTTGTTCCGCCAGCCGGTCTGCGAAACTTTTCCGCTGCTCCAATTCGATTTTCTTATTTTCAAAAATGATGATCACAGAAATGGAGCCGGAAAAAATAAAAAGCCAGAACATGAGCACAGAAATATTCAGCCTGAAATGTAATCCCGAGATCAGGCTTCGAATCATCAGCCACAGATAACATAAAAGCCAGATCAGCACATAAATATCCAGCTCCACCAGGCGGGTCTTGCTTTCGAATGTGAGTACAGCCAGACCGATGGTTGCGACGAGGATGGATATGATCAATACATTGCCCTCCAGGTAATTCCTGATCAGTCTTAGCAGGATCTGGGTAAAAATAAAATAACTCAGGGCAAGCGCGGCGAGTATGATAAACCCGATAAAGCTGTAAATCGTAAGACTGAAAAAATTCGTTACGTTGAATGAAATCCGCGCATCTGCCACCAGGCTTTGTACGATATCTGCAAAAAGAAATGTGGTTGTTACCAGCAGGATCATGGTGCCCACAACCACCAGGGCCCTTTTCGAAAA
The DNA here is from genome assembly GCA_963741345.1 of uncultured Bacteroidota bacterium. GTDB lineage: Bacteria > Bacteroidota > Bacteroidia > Chitinophagales > Chitinophagaceae > Puia. Next base: position 696,267 of record CAVUHS010000001.1, on the reverse strand, counting down.
ACGGCGGTATACAGGTAAACTGGTATTCGCCGATTTCCTGCTGGATAAACAGTACAATCCAGCAAAAGAGAAGGGCATTGATCAGCAAGTCCCCCAGCGAGCGTAGTATAAAATTTGAACTGTAAATCGTTGGGTCGAACAATTCATATTGACGGAAATGGAAAATGCCCGGGAAATAATAGGTAAGGATCCGCAAGCAAAGCATCGTAAGTACCAGGAAAAGTATTCCGGACAGGCGGTTATACCGTTCCGCAATGGCATGGGCCATATTGTGAATGACTACCAGGAGCAACAGTACACCGGCAAAGACAACCAGTAATAAGAGAATACTATATTTTGCTGCATGATAGGATTCTGTTTTGACCAGGTAAAAAAGTGTTTTCCCTTCATGGTTCCTGACGGGAAACGGTGTAGGACTGGCCGTAATGCGAACCCTCTTTTCGGCAGTCGGAAATCCAACAAATGTCGGGGTCAGGTTTTCCGGAGAAATAAAATATTGCCAGCGTACCGGAATCAGTGCAATCACCGTGAGCGGATAGGGCAGCATCTGGTTGAAGGAATGCTTTATAATTTCAAACTGGCCGTTACTGAGGTTTGCAAAATAATTTCCATCGGGTTTCAGCAGGATGCTATCGGGCAAAACTGAAGACTGATCACTCCAGAAAGTGAGATGTTCGCTAAAAGGATGGTTCCGTTCATAAATCAGGATACCATATTGTTTATCCATGAGATCACTGAGTTCGTTCAGCGAATAATTTTTATCCGAAAGCCTGCGGATCTTTCAGTTCATTCCTGATTAGCTTCTGAAAATCATTTTCTCTTTCCTGCAAAAAGGATTCAATGGAATTCCGAAGAATACGGGTAGTGGAATTGCCACTGAGATAGGCATTGATGGCAAAGGATGCAATAAACAGAAAAATACCCGCGAGGATGAGGTATATATTCCGGAGTAAAAAGTTTTTTAGAAATAAAATCAATCGGTCGTTTTTTGTTTTTTTACCGTATTCCAGATCGCATCCAGTTCTGCGAGTGAAAGTTCATTCATTTGTTTGCCGGATAATCCGACGGCTTCTTCCATTTTCGTAAACCGCGTAAATAAATTTTCGGTTTGTTCTTTCAAGTGCTGTTTCCGCATCTATGCTCAAAAATCGTGCATAATTAATCATTGAAAACATCAGGTCCCCGAATTCTTCTTCCATATCCTCCCGGTTGCCGGATATTACTGCGTCCATTAATTCTCTCTGCTCTTCTTCTACCTTTTCCCATACCTCCCGGGCATTACTCCATTCAAATCCAACCTGTTTTGATTTTTCCTGCAGACGGATCGCTTTGACCATTGCAGGCAATGAAGCGGGCACACCGCTTAGTACTGATTTTTTGCCTTCCCTGAGTTTGAGTTTTTCCCAGTTCTGTTTCACTTCTTCATCTGAATCTACTTTCACGTCGCCGTAAATATGCGGGTGACGGCTGATGAGTTTCTCACTGATCCCATTCAATACATCCACCAGACTGAAACGATTCTGCTCCTTAGCAATCCGGGCATAAAAAAGAAGGTGCAGGAAAAGATCTCCCAATTCTTCTTTGATTCCGGGCCAGTCCTCCGATAAAATGGCATCGGTCAGTTCGTATAATTCCTCGATGCTCAGGGTTCTTAGTGTGTGAATGGTTTGTTTACGGTCCCAGGGACATTTCTCCCGGAGTTCATCCATGATATTCACCAGTCTTAAAAACGCCTCTGTCAAATTTTCTGATTCCATAATTTACGCTTCAAAAACGGTTAGAAGGATGCCACCCAGGAAGACTGTCAGATAAACAAAAAACGATAGGATAAAAAGCAAAATATATTTCAATATGGTTTTACCCCTACTCTGTCCGTAAAACCGGCGCATGGCTTTATAATAGTAGATAAAGGGATATATGACGATCGCTAAAATCAGCCAGTCAAGCCATCCCCATCGCATCTTGGACTGCAATTGGGCAACACAGAAAAATAACAGGAGGATCAGAAATGAAAAGATATACAGATGGATGGAAAAAATTCCATGATCCACATAATAGAACTGCCGCAGTCGCACGTAGAGCAGTTTAAGCAGCAACGCAAAAAGCGGCAGAGAAATAAAAAGCACTTTGGGCCAGTTGTGAACGTTATTATTGATCAATTCACGGAACAGGTTCCCCCGTTCTCTCTTATACCGTAAGTTTAACTCAATCGTCTTCTTCTCAACCTTTCTTCTCAGCCATCCGTCCCTACTGCTTTCCGGTAATTTGCTTTGGGCTGAATCATAGGCTGCTATGGTGGGATATTCTGCTTTGTTCAGACTAAAACTCAGTCCGCCATTTTGTTTCGCACTGTCTACATCAATATCTGCGAGAAGTCCATTTGCACGTCGATAGGCATCAATGACTCTCGCCGAGTCACGAGGGGTTTTCACTTCGGCCAACGCCTCGCGCAGGCTGGAGTCTTTTTGATTTTCAGTGCGGGTTCCATCTCCCATTTTCATATTTTTCACATCAACGAGCGAAAAGAAAATCAGGAAAAAAATGGCGGAAGTGAAAATATACATCCGGATCGGGTCCAGGTAGCTTGCCCGGCGGCCGATCATATATTCTTTGGAAAGGAAGCCGGGTTTCGCAAAAAGATCCTTAACGGTCAAAAAAAACTTTCCGTCAAAATGCGTGATATCGGAGAAAAAATGCTGAATCAGGTGCCAAACGGATTGTTTTGGCTCGATATTTTCCTGTCCACAGGCAGGACAATACCTGCCCGGGGTTTCGGTTCCGCAGTTAAGACATATCTTTTCCGTTCTTATCTTGCTGTGTGACACCCGGTATTTTAATTAAAAATAAAGATACTGGCAATAATTAACACCCGGTTTTTCCGTTTTGAAAATAGACAACTAAATAATTGGTATCATGCGTGTATGGTTTTCCCTTGTTATTGTGTTCCTTTCTGACTGGTTTTTCAGCAAAATCCCAATATTACTACAAGGATATCCTGCTTACCCGGCAAAACCAGGAAAACTGGAAATCTTACCATGACCAAAAAGTGAGGGAAGTAAATATTCAGAGTATCGATGCCAATAATGAAATGACACCCGGTTTCACCTGTACCCAAACTATTTCACCGGATTTCAGTGAAATATCCACTTTTACCAAATCCGCCAATATTGCCGCATCCACCCTGACGACCTTTTATGACCGCAACGGACAGCTGCTAAAAACCGTTGACACCAGCGACACCTATAAAAGCACCACTGAATATACCTACAATGAAAATGGACAGATCAGCAGTCTGCTGAATCAATTCAGTAGAAACAGACAATCAGGTCGTGGCTACTGAAAAACATGTATGGATCTATGAAGGCGGAAACGCTCAAACAGATGATTAAAATAAAGGGTGAAACAGATACCACTTTGGTGAACCTGGTAAAAGATGAGAAAGGAAATATCATCGAAGAAAAACCAGTCCGTGGCGGACAGTCCCTTGCCTTCTATTTATTATTATTATGACGGTGAAGGACGGCTGACGGATATAGTACGTTATAATCAAAAAGCCGGCAGACTGCTGCCGGACTATGTATTTGAATATAATTCCGGCCGGATTTCTTCCATGCTTTTTGTTCCGACCGGGTCAACTGACTATCAGCGATGGATCTATATGTATAATGCCAACGGATTAAAGTCCAGTGAAACCTGTTATGATAAAAAAAGACAGGTAGTCGTTAAAGATCCGCTACAGCTATAGCTTCCATTAGTGCATCGCTTCAGACAAATCCACTTTCTGTTTGTTTCTTTTTACAAACAATACAAACGGGATGCAGATCAGGAACAAAATCCCGAGATAATAAAACACATCCATATAGGATAATACATTCGCCTGGCCTGTTACCGTATAGTCGAGTGCTTTGTAGGCAGACTGAAGTGCAACATCGGGCGGCATACCCTTGGCCATAAATCCATGTTGCATCGCATGCACCCGGGCCATAACTGCCGGATCATCCACACTCAGTTTGCTCACGAGTGTACTGCGGTGAAACATATTCTGACGTGCCATAAATGTGGTGATGAGGGCAACACCAAATGATCCGCCGACCTGACGCATCATACCCGTAAATGCCACACCCTGGCCTATTTCAGGTCCCTTCAATGTACTAAGTGACAAACTGGTGATGGGGATAAACAAACAGTGGTAATCCTACACCCGCGGGTTACCAGCATCCAGAAAAAATTTTCGTCGGGTGTTGCTATTGGTCAGAATAAAATATCCCCAGAAACAGAAACATGGCGAAGAACAGCATACCCATGGAAACCAGAAACTGCTGGGGCACACCCTTGCTCAGTATTTTTCCGATCACCGGCATCAGGAATGCGGTCGTTATCGCTGCGGGCACCATGAGCATACCCGATTGAAAAGCCGTCCAGCCCAGGGTGCTCTGTGTATATACCGGAATAATAAACGTGGACCCGTACAAGCCAAATCCCAATAAAAAAGTAAGGCCGGTGCCAATACGAAGGTTTCCGTTTTTCAATACGCGCAGATTCACGATCGGGTTTCTGAAAGTCAGTTCCCGCCAGATAAAAAAGAATGCACACAAAAATGCGGTGCATGCCAAAATGATAATGACCCGGCTGGAAAACCAGTCATCGTCCTGACCCTTCTCCAATACATACTGGAGAGATCCGACAGAAGCAGCCAGCAGGGCAATACCCAGCCAGTCGATATCACTGGTGGCACTTTTTGTACCATAATTTGGATTGCGTACAAACTGCAGGGTCAGCAGGGTAGCAATCACCCCGATGGGAATGTTGATATAAAATATATAAGGCCAGGAATAATTTTCAACGATAAAACCGCCCAATGGCGGACCGAGTGTCGGCCCCACGATTACGCCCAGACCGTATATCGCCTGCGCCATATTTCTTTTTTCAGGAGGATAAGCTTCTGTAATGATGGTTTGTGAAGTGGCCAGCAAGGCACCACCGCCAAGTCCCTGCAAAAAGCGAAATAAGACCAGTTCCCAGATGCCGTTTGCATTTCCGCAAAGAAATGAACAGACCGTAAAAATCATGATGGATGCGGCAAAATAATTACGCCTTCCAAACTGGGTCGACAGCCAGCTGGTCATGGGAATGATGATCACATTCCCGATTGCATAGGCGGTAATTACCCAGGCAACTTCCGTTAGAGTGGCACCCAGATTTCCCCGCATATCATTCAGTGCCACATTTACAATCGTGGTATCAATAATTTCCAGCAGGGTACAAATGATCGCGGTCAGCGTAATGATCACACGCCTTGAACCATATTCAACCAGAGAATCGGGTGAGAATGTTTTTGTCATAATACGATCTTTTCAAGAAACTATTTCCCGATATGAACATCCACGTTTACGTTCATACCTGCTTTCAAACGGTTCTAATAAAGAATCCTGCGGATTGCTGAATTCAATTTTTACCGGAAGACGCTGTACGACTTTTACAAAATTTCCGCTGGCATTATCCGGAGGAAGAAGTGCGAAACGGGCACCTGTTGCAGGCGAAAATGAAGATACCTTACCTTCGAAGTCATGACCCGGAATCGCATCCACTTCAACGACTACCGGCTGTCCGACCTTGATTTTATAGTATTGGGTTTCTTTGAAATTCGCGATAACCCATAAATTCTGATCCAGTACTACACTGAATGTTGACTGGCCCACTCCCAGAAACTGCCCAACCTGCACATTCACTTTACTAATCAGTCCATCTGCGGGCGATGTAATCACAGAATAAGATAAATTCAGTTTTGCATCGTCCACATCAACCTGTCTTTGCTTGATGGTTGCATTGGCAATGCTGATCTGGGAAGAAGTTGCCAGACTCTGGCTGCTAACGGCGAATGTCTGACTATTGGCCTGCTTTTTCTGCTGTTCAAGAATCACCAATTGTTTTTCAGCCGATTCCTTGGCGGCAAGTTTGTCTTCATATTGCTGTTGTGTTACTGAATGATCCTTGATCAGGTTTGCGTACCGGTTAAATTCCTGTGTGCTCTGCCAAACGGCAACCTTTGCCTTTTCAATTTGTGCATCTATCGCGAGGGCTGCATTTTCACTGGTACCGATATTGGAATGGGCAGCGGCGGTTGAAGCCTTCGCTGCCAGCAAATTGCTCTCTGCTGTGGCCAATGCAGCTTCTGCCTGTTCAACTTTTATGCGCATATCCCGGTCATCCAGTATCATCAGGGTATCCCCTTTTTTAACAACCTGGTTATCCGCTACCCGTACTTCCTTTACATAACCGGAAACCCGGGGAATGATCGGGCTGATATTGGCTTCCACCTGGGCATCATCTGTTTCAGCGTGCAATTGGGCATGGTGCCATTTTGATATTCCAAACCAGACGCCTCCGACCACGAGAGCAATGAGTATGATGAGAAATACTTTGCTTCTTTTGGGTGTTTGTGCCTGTCCAACATTTTCATTTGCTGTTGCCATAAAACATGAGAATTATTAGTTGATTATTTTATATTCCGGGTAGATGCCAAAATACCGGCCCTTTCCAGTAAAGTATTATATGCCACAATCGCGTCTGCTTTTGCAATTTCCAGACTAATCTGGCTTTGCAGCATGAGCAGGTTCGCATCGAGCAGGTCAGTCACTGTCAGAAGGCTGTTATCGTATTTGTTTTTTACGATCTTATAATTTTCCATCCCCTGTTCAATGGATACGCGGGAGACTTCAATTTTTTTATTGGCGGTTAATAATGATTCATACGCCTGGTTTACCTGCCGCCTTATCTGGTCATTCAATTCTTCCTCGTTCGCCTGGACTTCTGCAAATCTGGCTTTTGCTTCGGTGACATGTGCACTTGTTTTCCAAAGGGAAGAAACATTGTAGGAAAGACCGACACCGAATGTGAGCGCATTGGTGATAGTAATGAAGTTGGGAATGTCAGCTGCAATGTAACCGCTGGTTAAAGCCAGCGAAGGATAATAGTCCGCTTTGGCCAACTGAATTCCTGCCTGGGAAGCTTTTTTGCGATAGGCTATTGCCTGCATGTCTTTCCTGTTCTGGAGTGCTATCTGCTCATAATCTACCATGCTTTTGACAGCACCCGGTTCTCCCAGGCTGGCCGAATCAGGCACCAGCACAGTTTCCTCAGGCAGACCCAGCATGATATTCGTATTTACCATGGTCACTTTGAGATTATTTTCCACATCTGCGAGTGCCAGTTCAATATTTGCTGTTTGTAGTAATGCTTTGAGTTTATCATTGCGTGCCAGCAGACCATTTTTTTCCAGGTTGGCGAAATCTGCATCGCGGGCCCTGGATTGGGCAAGGTTCTCCCGGATTACACGCACGTTGGCTCTTGCCTTATACAGATTACTGAATGCATCAATGGTATTTAATACAACTGCATCTTTCTCTTGCTCTGCATCCAGCATGGATGCCTTTTCCAGGAATTCAGAAGAACGGATTCCTGTTTGAATCTTCATACCGGAATATATGGGCAGGCTCAGGTTTACCATTCCATAAGCGGCCTGGTCGATCTTAATAGGTGCAGCGGCGCTTCCACCACTATTGCTTTTATACTGCATGTCGATATTGGGCTGGGTAAGCCGTAGATAAGAACCGCTGACTTTTAAATCCGGCAGTTGGTTCTGTTTTGAAATGGTCGTATTCGCCACTGCCTGTTGTACCCGGGCATGTGCAGCACGCAGGGGTTTGCTATTTTTAATACTCAGATCGATGGCTTCCTCCAATGAAATCTTCCGACCGCTGCTATCCTGTGCCCATACTGGCCGGACAAGAAATAATAAGGGAATAACCGCACAGACTATATAATGTGATCTAAGCTTCATGAGTTAAAATTGCTTTATAAATATTTTTAAGGTGTACAGACAGTTTCTTTTTCAGTAGGCGGTCAAAATCTTCGTCCTTCATCGTTTCCATACGATGGTAATTTTTATAAAAATCCATGTTAAGAAGCGTGTGCGAAATAGTGCCGATCAGGGTATTTGACAGCATAGGAATGTCAATATTCTTTTTAAACATTCCTTTTTTCTGACCGAGACGGATCAGATCGTTGATGCACTCCGAATTCCTCGCCTTCATTTTTTCGACCATTTGTATAATGGGAGGATTCTGATTGATGATCTGCTCCGTTAATAGAATTCGGTGAAAGCGTTTCCGTTGTAAAATCCCGTCTATGAACTCATCTACCAGGCTGTACATCTTCTGCAAGGGGTCCAGGGACTCATCTTGCAAAAGATTGTCCACCTTTTCCCTGATGTTCAGGCTCTTCCTTTCGAAGATTTCCTCCATCAGTTTTTCCTTGGAGCCGAAATAGTAGGAGATCATGGCCGTATTAAATCCTGCTGCTTCTGCGATATCTCTCACGGATGTCCCATCAAAGCCTTTTTGGGAAAATAATTTCTCAGCCGTGTCAAGTAACTGAACCTGTTTTTCTGATAAAGCCGGTTTCATTCCGCAAAATTAATTAAACGTTTGTTTAATTACTGCGATCCGGGGCATATTTTTTTTAAGAACGGAAGCCGTTTGTCATAATCACCCTGTAAAAGACTGGTTTATCGTTATTTTAGACTCCAATAAAAAACTAATATGAAATATATCCTGGCCGGTTTTTTTTCCATTGCATTGTTTTTTTCCTGTCAGACACGAGGAGATTCTATCAAAACGGACGATCAAAAAGACCCACTTGATATTTCTTCGCAGGATAGTTCAGTCCGGCCGCAGTCAAATTTTTATTTATTTGCCAATGGAACCTGGCTGAAGACAACAGAAATTCCGCCTTCGCAGCCTGCCTGGGGATCTTTTTCCATACTACTGGACAGTTCCATTAACAGATTGCACCGGATCCTCGACTCATTATCCGGCATATCTAACGCAGATAAAGGTTCCATCGCCCAGCAGACTGGTGATTTATTTGTCAGTGCGATGGATTCAGCCGGAATTGAGAAAAAGGGGTATTTACCCGTTAAATGGGAGCTCGATAGTATAGAAGCGATAAAAACTAAAGCTGATCTTCTCCGTGAGATCGCAAAAGAATATGCCATAAATCATAAGCCATTCTTCTCCTTCAGTGTGTATGCAGACGACAGGAACAGTCTGATCAACGCTGCCCATTTTGACCAGGGCGGCCTGGGCCTGCCCAGCCGTGACTATTATTTTAAGAACGACTCTTCCACAAAAAAAATAAGGGACAATTATATATCCTATATCACGAGGATTTTCATGCTTACCGGCCAGTCGCCGACACAGGCTTCGGAAACTGCAAAAACCGTATTAAGCCTGGAAACAGCTATGGCAAAGATTTCCAAAACACCCGTTGAATTAAGAGATCCCCATGCCAACTATCATAAAATAAATCTGGCTGCGAATCCCCAGTTGAAGAAACTGGTGGCTGTTTTCGGTATCTCATCAGACACCATCCTGGTCGGACAACCCGCCTATTACCTTGGATTAAATAGACTGATGAATGATATGCCGCTGGAAAATTTGAAAAACTACCTGCGGTTTCATGTATTGGATGACGATGCTGATTACCTGTCAAATGATTTTGTAAATGCAAAATTTGATTTCAATAAACTACTTACCGGGCAGGCAGTCATGAAAGAAAGATGGAAACGAATGACATCGATGGTGGATGAACAACTGGGAGATAACCTGGGCAGGATTTATGCCCGGACATATTTTACACCGGCAGATAAAGCGAGGATCAACCAACTGGTAGATAATTTGCTCGCGACTTTCGCCGAAAGAATACAGCATCTTGACTGGATGAGCGATTCAACCAAACAAAAAGCCCTGATCAAACTAAACGCCATTGTGAAAAAAGTGGGATATCCTGACCAATGGAAGGATTACTCATCCGCTACAATTACAAGGGATGACATCGTTGCGAATCTTCGGGCCACTACGAATTACAAGTTCAAAAAAGACATTGCAAAGATTGGTAACCCGGTGGACAGAACAGAGTGGCAGATGACCGTTCCCACCATCGACGCTTATTATGACCCGACCCAGAACAATATCAATTTCCCCGCAGGAATATTACAACCCCCCTTCTTTTTCTCTTCCGGTGACGATGCGGTGAACTATGGAGCCATCGGCGCCGGTATCGGGCACGAAATAACACATGGCTTTGACGATCAGGGCCGCCAGTATGATGCAGACGGAAATCTGAAAGACTGGTGGTCGCCTGAAGATGCAAAACGGTTCAACGAGCATGCTTTAAATATTATCAAACAATACAATGGCTATGTTTCCGTAGATACTTTTCATCTCAATGGGGAACTGACCGAAGGTGAGAACATTGCGGACAATGGCGGTCTCGCCCTGACCTATGCAGCATTCAAAAAAACTCCCCAGGGTATGAGCAAGGAAAAAATTGACGGGCTTACGCCGGATCAGCGATTCTTTCTTTCCTTTTCGCAGATATGGAAAATGAAAATCCGGAATGAAAGACTGATTACGCTGACGCGTACGAATCCTCATTCTGCACCGATGTGGAGAGTAAACGGATCCGTATCCAATATGCCTTCTTTTTATGAAGCTTTTCATGTGCTACCAACTGATCCCATGTACAGGCCGGATAGTTTACGGGTCAAAATCTGGTAACATTCCAGTCATTTTTGACGCTTGGTCATCATAGATAATATCAGGTAAAACCCTTACCAGTTAAGGGTTTTAACAATTCATTGGAGCAGTTTGCCATGATAAAACCGATCAATATTGGGTTCCCAACTTATTGAAAGACGTCTATCTTTGTTCTGGGATTGAAATTTAATATATCCATCCGGATCGGTTCCCAGGTTGCTTTTCCACTCTTTCGTTTGCCTCCTTTAGCCATAATTATTGACGATTCCTGCCATTAAGAAATAAAACATTTTATTAAAATTTTTTTTCACTACTAAAATCGTCACATTATGAAACGAGTATTCGCAAACTTAAACCTGAAGAAATCAGCTTCAGTATTCGCAGCAGCAGCGCTGCTGACTCTTGGATCTGCAAAATTGCAGGCAGCACCGGTTATTGAGAAAATTATCAGTCCGACCGACAAAAACGTAAATGTAACTTTTGTCGGAGCCACTGATAACAGCCTTGTATTCCACCTTGAATTTGAAAACAAGACAGGTGAAAAATTTTCCCTGATTGTTAAGAACGATGCAGGTGATATCGTTTACCAGGCTACTTACAACGACGTTCATTTCGAAAAGAATATCCGCATACAGAGGGAAGAATCCGAAATACACCCAACATTTGTAATCCGTACAGCAAATGAACAGGTTGAACGTAAGTTTTCAGTAAACCGTAAATTGTCTGAGAATTTTGTTGTAACCAATTTATAATCCAAGCGTGTTTAAAAGAAAAAGCCCCTGCAATGCAGGGGCTTTTTTAATTGTTAGTTGTTAGTTGTTAGTTGTTAATTGGGACGACTAAATAAAAGAACAACCTAACAATTAACAACTAACAACTAACAATTAAACTCAGTTGTCCACGTCTTTAATTGAAGGGCGCTTGTCCGATGGATCCCGGTGACCATATTTGATCTTAAAATCTGTCAAATCGGGCCTGAACTTCCTTTCCCTGTGAAGATCGTATTGATAGATATCCTGCCCAAGGCGATAAAGAAAGGGAAGTGCGATGGTTTCATACTCGTATTTATTATCATTCAGAATTCCGTCCTCATTTGTATAGACTGTGGCGGTTAACATGAATTCAATTTGATTCTTAAAATCCACGATATATGATACATCTGTCAGAAAACCATAGGCCCATCCCACTTTATTAAATACCCGGATATTTTCCGGAATATGCCGTGAGCCCTTCTGAAAATAATATTTCACATAGCTGTCATAGAAAACAGAGGTATCATATTTCGGATACGCCGTTTCAGATGGATACTGCGACAGAAATTGTTTTAGAAATGAATAGTCAGGGGGATTCAGCTTAAAACGCATGGATCCCGGTACTGATAAAGGGAAAAGTGCTGACTGCAGCATTTGTTGCAGGTCATGGAGGGGAATACGGTTATGCCGGGTAAAGTCCTTCGGCTGATTTACCAGGCTGTCCCGTTCATCCAGCCAGCCTGCCCCGATTTTCGCAGGAACAGAAAATTGAAAAGAATCCCTGTTGAATGCCGGCTGTTGCAGGAAAATGGTATTTCCCAAACTGTCCAGGAAAAGAATTTGATTGGTGTGCCGGTTTTCAGATTCAGTCAAAGGCATAAACTGGCGAACAATTCTAATATCAGAATATCCCATTGCAGACAGTCGCCTGTTTATTTCCTGCTGACCAACAAATTCATACATCCGGTTGTAAGCATCATTGTCACTGATCAGAAGCGCTTTCCGGATAAACTGTGCGATGGAGGGATACCCCGTCTCGGAGGTGCTGTCTTTGTAAAGTGACTGTTGTCCCGGATAACTGCTGTCATATTTGAGTCTTGTAAACTTATCAATACCGGGCACTGACATTTGGTTTAGTCTTTCCAGAGAAAGCAGGGCCAGCGGCAGTTTAACTGTGGAAGCCGGATAGAAATAAAAATCCTTATCCACATGAAAATTATAATTTATAAACCGTGGATTGTTACGTGCATCGCGGTCGATCTTAGTATATATAATTTGAACCCGGTATTTTTCCGGCTGTTGAATAATCTTCTGCAAAACCGAACCGGTATCAGATCGCAGAATTTTTTCCAGCAACTTATCGGTCTTAAACTGGCTGAAAGCCTGAGCGGATATTAAAAATAGTGAAACCAGGAAACAGGCCCTCATCCTGCGAAAATACAATCGCAATTTTAACCACAGGTTAACTTGAGAGGCTACGGTTATTTTTAACTTTGTTGCTGATAACCGCAACTTTAGCATGGAAAAATTAACCCGGGCTATCAACCGCAATCCCTCTTATTTTTCAGGTTACCTTATTTTCGCCGTCATTGTTTCTATTTATTGCCTTACCGTCGAAAAATCAGAGGGGTTTTTACTGATCAATCAATTTCATTTCAAGTTGCTGGATGATTTCTTTGTTCTGTTCACCAACCTTGGTAACGGCATATTTGCAATCATCCTGATGATATTTATGCTGGTCCGCAGAAAAAATGGACATTCCTTTCAAATTGCAGTCAGCTTCCTTGTTTCTGGTTTTCTTGTCCAGGTCTTAAAACATATTGTTCATAGTGCCAGGCCCCAATTGTATTTCGGGCCAGGTGCCATCCATTGTATCCATGGAATCACAGGCACCGGATACAGCAGTTTTCCTTCCGGACATACGGCTACGATTTTTGCGCTGGCAACCCTTCTCTCCTTTTATTTCCCGGGCAAAAATTCGGGTATTTTGCTGATCATAATCGCTGTGCTGACCGGCTTTTCCAGAATCTATCTTTCGCAGCATTTTCCCCTGGATGTGCTGGCGGGTTCCCTCCTTGGGGTTTTCGTTTCAATTTTCAGCTACCGGTTCATTCCATTGAAAACATTCGAGAAAAAATACACGGAGGAGGAATGGGACCGCCAATCATTTAAATTGCGGTAACAATCTGATTTGAGATTAAACAAAAAAATCTGGTTATTGATTCTTTTCAGTTCCCTGCTACGCATCTGCATAGCAGCTTCCCTGGAACTGGGTAATGATGAAGTATACTATCAAATCTATGCCCGGCACCTCCAGTGGAATTATTTTGATCATCCGCCGATGGTAGCCCTGCTGATCCGTCTTTCCACTTTCAACCTTTATTTTCACCACGAGTTATTCAGCCGGATGGGATCCATTTGTTGTGCCGCTATGGGTACCTGGCTGATTTTCAAAACCGGTAGCCGGCTACGCAATGAGCGTGCGGGCTGGATCGCAGCACTCTTGTACAATACTTCATTTTATTGTTCCATCATTGCGGGAACATTCATCCTACCCGACTCGCCACAGATACTTTGCTGGTTGATATGTATCTATTTAATGATCAGGATTTCTGAAGAGAATACAAGCAGAAAGCAGTTGCTTGCATTATTTATTTTGCTTGGCATCAGTGCAGGCCTATGTATTATGAGTAAGGTACATGGGATTTTTCTCTGGGTTGGCTTTGGCGGATATATTAGTTTCCATCGCAGGGATCTTTTGAAATCTCCTGCACTCTGGATTTCCGGGATACTAACTCTTACTATCATTTTCCCAATTTATTGGTGGAATCATGAAAATCATTTTATAACCTATCAGTATCACCAGGGAAGAATCAGTTTCTGGGGGAAGCATCCTGATTTGGATCATTTGCTGCAACAGGTCCTGGGTACGGTGTTTTATAGTAACCCGGTTAACTTTATACTATATGCAGTTACGCTCTATTATATCATCAGGGGAAAAACCAAATCCCTCCCGAAGGAATATCCTCTGTTTCTATGGCTTAGTCTGCCCCTTATACTTGTTCTGATATGGACTTCTCTTTTTAATGACACCCTTCCCCACTGGTCGGGTCCGGCCTACCTTTCGTTGATATTACTCAGCTCCTGCCGGATGGAGGGAGAAATAAAGAGCTTCATCCGTTCAGTCTGGCTGAAAACTGCCGTGTGGGTTTATGGGAGCGTGGTAATTCTTGGGGTCCTCATTATTTTGCTTTTACCTTTCCAGATTGGCAAGCGAACCATAAAAAACCGGGGAGAGGGAGATGTCACTCTGGACATGATTGGTTGGCGTGGATCTTCTGTAAAATTTGATTCTCTGTATAAGGCAGATTTGGTTTCAAGAAGAATGAAACCCGGTGCCTTCCTCCTGTCAGACTATTGGTTCCCTGCCGGACATCTGGATTATTATTATGCAATTCCCTATCACTATCAACTTCTTGCCTTTGGTCCCATCGGAGATATCCATCATTTTGCCTGGATGAATCAGCGGGGTCCCCGCTTACAATCGGGTTCCGACGCGTATTTTATTTATCCTTCCAATTATTACGGACCTCCAAAACAATCATTGAAAGATAAATTCCAACAAGTGGAGGACTCCGTTCTTATTCCGCAGTTCAGGAGTGGAAACCTGGTTCGTTATTTCGTGATTTACCGCATGCACGATTTCAGGGGAGACAGCCTGGACTACCTGGTTCCCGGAATACAGTAACGGCTCTGCCTGGTCCCCAACGCTCATTTTCCTTTCCAGATTTCAGAAAAAAAGCTCTTGGTTCCTAAAGGAATAAACTAGATTTGGGTCTTATAAGAACAACATGAAACTTTTTGTTGCCGGACTCCCTTATGATTTTGACGATACTGATTTGAAAGAAATGTTTGAACTCTATGGAGAAGTGGTTTCTGCCAAAGTTGCCATTGATCGTGAAACAAGAAAAAGCAGGGGCTTTGGATTTCTGGAAATGAGTGCCGCCCTGGAAGCGAAGGAAGCCATCGATGCGTTAAACGGCGCCAGACTGCGCGGGGGCAAGGAACTCGTGGTTCGTGAAGCGGAAGATAAACCCAGGGACAGCAGGGATAGTAACCGGGACGGTGGATACCGTCCCAGAAGATAGACTCAACTGTTTAGCTTTATAAATCCCCCATCGATCGGATAATCCGTTCCCGTTATAAATGAAGCTTCATCCGAACAGAGATACAGTGCAAGGGCTGCTATTTCCTCCGGTTCCGCCATCCTTCCAATAGGCTGACCAGCAGACAATTTTTTAAACATTTCATCCTCCAGTCCCGGATAATTTTTTGCAATGAAACTATCCACAAACGGCGTGTGCACACGGGCCGGTGAAATGGAATTGCAGCGGATATGATACCTGATATAATCCTTCGCAACCGATAAGGTCATCGCGGATACAGCGCCCTTGGTCATGCTGTAAGCAAAGCGGTCTGACAAACCAACCAGTGCCGCAATGGATGACATGTTGAGAATCACACCACCCTGCGCCTTCATATGGGGAATACATGTTTTTAGCAGATGAAAGACACCTTTCACATTGACAGAAAATAATTTCTCAATATCTGCTGCACTCGTATTTTCTACATTGCCAACATGTGCGATGCCGGCATTATTTACCAGTATGTCTGGTGGTTGCCTCTCCAGGATTGTCTGGACGGCATTTTGAACGGAAGATTCATGATCCACTTCACAGTGAATATATTCCGCGGTTCCCCCCGTCAGCCGGATCTGCTCAACTGTTTCCAAAGACCCTTTTTCATCTCTGTCAAGCAAATAAACTCCTGCACCCTGTTTTGCGAAGAGTATACAAATCGCTTTGCCAATACCACTACCGCCACCGGTAACAATGGCTGTTTTATTTTTTAGACTGTACATGGTATGGTTCTGTTTATATGAAAATACGGAAACGATCGGTCCGGATTACCATAATTGGCCGAAAAAAGCCCATAGTTTCGTAATTTTGCATTCCAGTTTTTCCCATGACTCAAAACTTTTCCCTGCTCTCTGACGAACTCGAAGGCGAATTATTTACCGATGAAACCACCCGGATACTTTACGCTACGGATGCTTCTGCGTACCGCGAAATCCCGGAGGCGGTAGCTGTTCCTAAATCGGTGGATGATCTTAAAAAGCTGATTCTTTTTGCAAGAGAAAATCACCGTTCGCTTATACCGCGTACTGCGGGAACTTCACTGGCCGGACAGGTAGTGGGCAAAGGCATAATCGTAGATGTTTCCAAATATTTTACAAAAATTCTTGAATTCAATAAAGAACAATCCTGGATTCGGGTGGAACCGGGTGTGATCCGGGACGAACTGAATCTTTTTTTAAAACCCCATGGTCTTCTCTTCGGACCGGAAACTTCAACAGCAAACAGGGCCATGATCGGAGGTATGGTTGGAAACAATTCCTGCGGATCCAATTCGGTGGTTTATGGCAGCACAAGGGATCATGTGTTAGAAGTTAAAGCCCTGCTCAGCGATGGAACGGCAACTTCTTTTCAGGCCCTGGGACTGGATGAATTTCACAAAAAATGTGAAGGAGATAATCTTGAATCGGCGATTTATAAAACCACCCGGAGTATCCTGGGAAATTATGAAAACCAGCTGGGCATCCGGAAAGAATTTCCACGGAAATCCATTGAAAGGAGAAATACCGGTTACGCGCTCGATATATTATTGGATTCAGCTCCCTTCAGTGCAGGTGGTCCTGATTTTAATTTTTGCAAACTGATCGCAGGCTCTGAAGGAACTCTCGCATTAATTACAGAGATTAAACTGAACCTGATACCGCTGCCTCCCAGGGAAACCGGATTATTATGCGTCCATTTCAATAGTATAGATGAATCCCTCCGGGCCAACCTGATAGCCCTCAAATATAAACCCAGTGCCAGCGAACTGATCGACCATTATATATTGGAGTGTACGAAAGATAATATCGAACAAAATAAAAACAGGTTTTTTGTAAAAGGCGATCCGGGTGCCATACTTGTAATAGAATTTAAGAAAGAAAGCCGGGACGAGATTGAAAATATCGTAACACCGCTGATTGAAGAATTGAGAGCGGCTGGCCTGGGATATCATTTTCCCCTGCTGTTTGGAGAGGATACAAATAAAATATGGTCCCTGCGAAAAGCCGGCCTGGGATTACTTGGCAATATGCCGGGTGATAATAAGCCGGTACCGGTAGTGGAAGATACTGCCGTGGATGTACAGGACCTTCCCGCTTATATCGCTGAATTTAACCAACTGCTGATTAAACATGGTCTGCATTCCGTTCACTACGCGCATGCTGGTTCCGGTGAAATTCACCTTCGTCCTATCATTAATTTAAAAACGGAAGAAGGAAACCAAATGTTCCGAACCATTGCAACGGAAATTGCCGGGCTGGTAAAGAAATACCAGGGTTCACTAAGCGGAGAGCATGGTGACGGCCGTTTGCGCGGTGAATTCATCAAACAGATGGTGGGCAGTAAGAATTATGAACTTTTTAAAGACATCAAAAAAAGCTGGGATCCACAAAATATATTCAATCCGAATAAAATTGTAGATACTCCTCCGATGAATACAATGCTCCGGTATACACCCGGACAAAAGACCCCTGTGTTCAATACGGTTTTCCGTTATTATAACCAGGATGTTTTGCAACACGCGGAGCAATGCAACGGATCGGGTGACTGCAGGAAAACGGAACTTTCGGGCGGAACCATGTGCCCCTCTTTTATGGCTACCAGGAATGAAAAAGATACCACCCGGGCCCGCGCCAATATTTTGCGGGAATTCCTGACGAATTCAGAGAAGCTGAATCGTTTCGACCATCAGGAGATCTATGATGTAATGGATCTTTGTTTGAGTTGTAAGGGATGTAAATCGGAATGTCCCTCCAATGTGGATGTAGCGAAACTGAAAGCGGAATTTCTCCAGCAATATCATGATGTTCACGGTGTCCCTTTCCGCTCCAGGCTGATTGCAAATTTTAATAGATCAGCCCGAATCGGATCTCTTGCCCCCGGCTTTTATAATTTTCTGGTCACCAATACGGTCACCAGCAGGATCATCAAGCAGGTTTCGGGATTTGCCAAAGACCGGTCCATGCCCACGCTGTCAAAACAAAATCTGCTAAAATGGTGGCAGAAACATTCCAAAGGGAAAAGCAAAAATTCAAAAAGAAAAGTTTTTCTTTTTTGCGACGAGTTCACGAATTATAACGATACGGATACGGGCATCAAGGCAATCCGTCTTTTGGAAAAGCTGGGTTATGAAGTGACTATTCCGGATCATGAAGAAAGTGGCCGCGCGTGGTTGTCGAAAGGATTGGTTAGGGAGGCAAAAAAAATTGCCAATAAAAACATTTCACTTTTGAAAAACCTGGTGAATAAAGAAAATCCGCTGCTTGGTATTGAACCCAGTGCCATACTTTGTTTCCGGGATGAATATGTGGATCTTGCAAACGATGAGCAGTTCAATGAAGCGAAAGAGCTTTCAAAAAATGTATTTCTCATAGATGAATTCATCGCTGCAGAAATCAAGGCGGGAATGCTGGACAAAAATTTGTTTACCAAAGAGAGCCGTCTCATCAAGCTGCATGGGCATTGTCAGCAAAAAGCCCTCTCATCCGTTTCTCACTCTGTGACCATGCTTTCACTTCCCGAAAATTACCGCGTTGAAACCATTCCTTCCGGCTGTTGCGGCATGGCGGGATCCTTTGGTTATGAAAAGGAACACTATGATCTTTCCATGCAAATCGGGGAACTGGTTCTGTTACCCGCTGTCCGGTTGCAACCTGAAAATGTAATCATTGCGGCACCAGGTACGAGCTGCCGTCACCAGATCAAGGATGGCAGCGGTAAAAAAGCCATGCACCCGGTTGAGATATTGTATGAGGCACTGCTGGAGAAATGAGTTGAATTGATTTGTCGAAAATATTATTCCACGGGCAAAAGGATTTCAAAACTGGCACCCTCTTCGGGCGTGCCTATGGCCCTGATCATGCCATGATGGTTCGTCACGATTTTTTTACAAATCGCCAGTCCGATTCCTGTACCTGCATATCGGGGGCCTGATTCAAGCCTCCGGAATAGTTCAAACATTTTGTCGGCATACTCCTGCATAAATCCAATCCCATTATCTGAAATGGTTATCTTATAAAAATCAATCCTGCCGTTTTCCGGAACGTCCGGTTCTTTTACAAGCTGACAGCTTATTTTTATTTTTAACGGAACATCCTCACGGCGAAAACGAATCGCATTTGAGATCAGGTTCGAAAATAATTGCAAAAACTGGATCCTGACGACAGTCAGCTGTGGCAAATGGTCTCTTGTTATTTCTATGTGATTTTCTTCGATTGCTTCTGAAACTCCGTCTATCACTTCATCCAGGAGCTGATCCAGGTCGGTCAGTTCCCGGGGCAAATACTTCTGATCTGTCAAAGAGTATTGCAATATTCCCTTTATCAGGTTTTGCATTTGAATGCATGCTTTTTGAATCCTGCTAAGTGTATCCTTCAGATTAACAGAAATATCCTCCGTCTCCTCCAGTCTGTTAGCCCAGATTTGGATTTTCCTTACCGGTTCCTGCAGATCGTGGCTGGCTATATAGCCAAATGACTCGAGCTCCAGGTTCTTTTGTTTGAGCTCCTCATTTTTTTGCTCCAGATTGCTTGCATATTTTCTCAAATTATCCTCAGCCAGCTTTTTCTGTGTCAGGTCCCGGGTAACCTTTGAGAAGCCAATTACATCTCCCTGCTTATTATGAAGGGCAGTGATCACGATATTCCCCCAAAACCTGCTCTTGTCTTTACGTACACGCCAGCCTTCATGACTTGCTTTTCCGGTCTTCGAGGCTTCCTCTATAAGCATATCGGGAACTTTGGCCACGAGATCCTCCGGAGGATAAAAAATACGGAAATTTTTTCCGATGATTTCATCCGATCTATATCCTTTTATTTTTTCTGCCCCGTTATTCCAATTTTCAACAATTCCATCGGGAGAAAGCAGCAGGATGGCATAATCTTCAACTTCAGCGATCATTTTGTGATAACGATCTTCCTGCCTACGGATTTCATCGGCGCTCAGTTTCATTTTCATGTCTAAATCCATTTGTTCCGAAACATCCATGGAGACATTGATAACGGTTTCTATCTGATTATTCTCATTTCTTTCAAAGACGGCACCAAATGTATGAAACCATCTATACTGCCCATTCGCATGGCGGATGCGGTATTTAAATTCCCGGATTTCATCCATATATGTCGATCCGGAATTTCTATTTTGTTCTCTTATGGCCTGACTATTTTCGGACATGATACGGGGCAGATCGTCAGGGTGCATAATTTCCATGTAAAATTCAATCCCTCTTTTCAACGCTTCTTCGGGCGAATATCCCAGCATCGTTTGGATAGCCCGGTTTATAAACAGGTAGCGGCCGGTATTGATATTATAAACTACAATCAGTGAAGGAGTTAATTCGGTTACCTTTTGAATAAAATATTCATTTTCGCGATGCTCTTTTTCCAATTTCTTCTGAAATGTTACGTCCTGCAGGGTGCCATACATTTTTTCCGTGATGCCCATGGCGTTCTTTACTACCTGTCCCCTTGCGTGCAGGTACTTCTCCCGGCCATTCCTAAGTAAGATCCGGTAATAAAAATCATGCGGCTCGCCGGTTTCCCTGGAAATGCGCATCTGCTCCTTAATAAACTCCGCATCATCCGGGTGATTAAATGAAGCCAGATCATAAGTAATTTTTTTCTGGGGCTCCAATTCATAAATCCGGAAGAGTTCATCCGACCATGAAATGGTATTCGTAGCAAATTCCAGAGACCAATTACCTATATGAGCGATTTGCTGCGCCTGGTCATGCAGTTCCTGCTGCATATCAATCAGTCTCCTGACAAACAGAGACTCCAGGGTCGAATTAAACACATTTATTTCTTCCATCACGCGTATACCCAGATTTATATCATGAGTATAAAAAGGGAGAGAATCCCTGAATATTTTGGATCTGATAAACCCGATCAATGATACATCTTCCGGAGAAATCTGGTTATAGGAAAGATCCGGTATCTTGTTGTTTACCCAGCTTGATACTGCTTTTTCAATATACTCCGATCCGTTGTTAGCAGAAAGGGCTTTCAGCAAATTGATCAATCCCTGTTTTCCCCTCTCCTTCAATTGCGCTTCTGACAGATGGGAAAAATTAGCAAGAAGAGGTAGCTTCAATTCTAAGGAAAGTCTATGTTGTTCCTCAGACAATTCAAAAATCCTTTCATTCATTAGAAACCGGCTGTAATCTGGCAGATGTTGAAAAAGAAGACGATTGGCAATTGCGGGATCGGCCGTAATACTGGTCGCAGGATTCGAAAGTTCAGAATAACCTGTTTGATACATTGTTGTTTCAGTGAATAGGTGTCTCAATTTATAGAATGCGCCGGCTACAAGCAGTTTTGGTCTCTAATTGAAGATAATTTCTCATTTACCATATATCAGGTTTCACTGGGAAAATCATACCAGCCCATCGTTGCCGATCAAAAAGACCATTTCATTTCCCGTGGATTCAATAATGTCTCCCCGATTTTAGATAAATTACAGATAAACCGACTGACTTCCGCTTTCGGTTAAAATATTAACTTCTTACATTTTAATCATTTTTATGAATTCACGTCGGGAATTTCTACAAAAATTAAGTGGCTCCGCCATTGGACTTAGTTTATTACCCGGGACTCTTTCGGCTGCCTGTACATCTATACCGGGACAAGTTAGTGAAGGTCCGGTTCTCCGGGTAGCCATTCTGGGGCTAGGCGGTTATGCCACGCGTGTGGCAGAAGCCATGGTATCCTGTAAAAGAGCCAAACTTACGGGCCTGATCAGCGGAACACCTGCGAAAATCAAAGCCTGGCAGGCCAGGTACAATATCCCGGATAAGAATTGTTATAACTATGAGAATTACGATGCCATCAAGAATAATCCTGATATTGACGCGGTATATGTGATTACACCCAATGCCCTTCATGCCGAGGAGGTGATCCGGGTGGCCAGGGCGGGCAAGCAGGTAATTTGTGAAAAACCGATGGCCATCAGTGTAAAAGAAGGCGAAGACATGATCGAAGCCTGCAAGAAGGCGAACGTAAAATTGCTGGTCGGGTACCGGATGCACTTCGAACCTCATACATTGGAAATAATACGTCTGCGCAAAGCGGGTGAGTTTGGAAAAATCACTTTTTTCCAGGGACTATCCGGCTTCATTATTGGTGATCCGAATCAATGGAGACTGAATCCAAAACTGTCCGGCGGCGGGGCACTGATGGATATAGGCATCTATTCGGTTAATGGTTCCCGTTACATGGTGGGTGAAGACCCTGTCTGGGTAAATGCCGTTGAAACAAAAAATGACCCGGTAAAATTCAAACCCGGTATTGATGAAACTATCCAGTTTCAGCTGGGCTTTCCCAGCGGCGCCGTTGCTTCCTGTCTTTCAACCTACTCGATGAACTGGCTCGACCGGTTTTTCCTGGATGGGGTAAGCGGGTTCGCAGAATTGCATCCTGCTACCAGTTACGATCCTACACAGGGGCTTACCAATAAAGGACCACTGAATTTTCCCAACACAACCCATCAGACCGTTCAGATGGATGAAATGGCAGCCATCATATTCGACGGGAAAAAACCCATCGTACCCGTTGACGGAGAGGAGGCCCTTAAAGATCTGAAAGTTATCGAAGGCATTTATAAATCGGCAGCGTCCGGTAAAACAGTTAATCTCACTTTATAACTGCCCGGCTAAATACCAGGCCGCCGTTGCTTTTATTCCTTCTTCGTAAGGTGTAGGTGTGAATTGAAATGCCTTTTGAAATTTGGAGGAGTCGAATTCATACGGGTATTCATTCTGATAAGTCATCTCCCCCAGTTCCTTCATGATTGGTACAAATATTCCGATAAATCCAATCAGCCATTTGGGTAATACCTGCACTTTATCTTTTGCATGCATATATTTTGCGGCAATGGAAACAAATTCAGTTCCTGTTAAAGCCGGGTGAGCTGTTGGAAGGTGCCAGGTCTGTCCATACGCGCTATCGCTGGTTGCAAGCATATAGAGTGCTTTTGCTGCATCCGGGGTATATGTAAATGAATGGGGCTGGCGGGCATTTACGAACCACTGTGCAGTCTTGCCTTTTTTCATTTTATCGAAAATCATAATGCTCGCCACACTGGTGGCTGTTGTGCGTGGACCATAAAAATCGGCTGCCCTGGCGATGATTGCCTGCAAGGTCCCGGCCTGAATTTCTTTAATAAGCATCTCAGCAACACCTGCCCGGATTCTTCCTTTTATGCTATCCGGTTTAAATGGAGTGGATTCAGTCATTTTTCCCTGAACCCTGCCGTACATATAAACATTGTCGAAAAATATCAGTTTTGATCCCGATGCTTTGCATGCGTCAATTGTATTACGCATAATCACGGGCCAGCTGGCTTCCCAAACCTTTCTGTTATAATCAAGACCCACGAGGAGATATACGATATCGGAACCCTTCACAACCTGGAAAACCTCTTCCCGGTTCAATACATCCCCACGCATGGTTTCTGCACCGGGAACCGATTTTGGATTCCGCGATACCAGACGAAGCTGCTGCTCATTAGACTGAAGAATGGGAATCAGTTCTGTTGCAATTGTCCCATTCGCTCCAAGTATTGTATGTAATGCCATAAATGCAAAATTAAAACATTTCATGACCAGCCATTGGTTCAGTTCCGTTTTTCAAAATGTATTCGCTGTTCAGCAAATAAGCACCCCTGGTTACGACAATGTCTCCTGTTTTTAAACCTGAAATGATCTCTACTCTTTCCCCATCTTCCAGTCCTGTTTTAATCATAATACTTTTAAAAGTGTTATGCCCGGTTAAAATCCATACCAGGCTTCCCTTCTCATTCCTGATGATGGCATCAGTAGGTAGTGTCAGGGAATTGGTCTTCCGGTTCTTTAAAACAACATAGGCGGGCATTCCCGGCTTTAACAATCCGTCTGGATTTGGAATGGAAACCCTGATCAGATCCACCCGCGCGGCGGGATTTATCTCGGGGCTCGCAAAATCAACACGACCCGGTATCTCCTTTGACAACTCAGGTAACTGAACCATCACAGTGCTTTTTGAATCAAATGCGGAAAGCTGGGAAGAGAATACCTGCGCTTCAGCCCATAATCCTGATAAATTTGATAACCGGAGGACCACCGTTCCTTCTGAAACATAATCTCCTTCATGGCTTTCCAGCATCATGATGGTTCCATCCGAAGGACTGTAAAATGTGGTCAATCCTGAATTGGATTTTGTTTTCGGTAAGTCCGCCACCTGAGACTCTGTCATCCCCCATAACAGGAGCTTGTTCCGACTGCTCTCTACCACTTGTTTAAAATCTATTATTGAATTACCTAACAATTTTTGTTTTTCAACCGCCAGCATGTACTCCTGTTTGGCGTTATTCAATTCTTCACTATACAAATCATACAGACGGTCTCCTTTGTGAATATATTCGCCGGAACTTTTGAAATACAATTTTTCGATCCGCCCGGCAATCCTGGTATTTACAGCAACTGTTTTTGACTCATCGATTGTAAGTGTAGCACTTAAAATTGTTTTATCACCAATCGATCCACTGCCAACCGTATCGGTTTGAATATTCCCCAGCTGAACCTGTTGGTCGCTCAAAATAACGGCACCAGCTCCCTGGCCGGCGTCTTTTTTCACGGCTATTAATTCCATACCGCAAATCGGACATTTCCCCGGGACAGGTTCCGATATCTGCGGATGCATGGAGCAGGTATAATAGATATCATCCTTCAGGACTGCCGGGGGTGTCTTTTCTCTACACCCGGCTGCAAATAATAAAAGGCTCAATACAATAA
Source organism: uncultured Bacteroidota bacterium (assembly GCA_963741345.1). GTDB lineage: Bacteria > Bacteroidota > Bacteroidia > Chitinophagales > Chitinophagaceae > Puia. The sequence continues at coordinate 670,976 of CAVUHS010000001.1, read as the reverse complement.
TATTTTTCATGGCTGATGATTCATTTTAATAAATCCCTCACTATCTGCCAGGTATTGTGCATTTGCCGCCACTGAATCCGCGGGACTTAATCCGGATAAAACCTGAACCAAATCCTCATATACCATTCCGGTTTCAATCTTGTGTGCCACAAACCCTCCTGTCTGTTTAATGAATACGGCTTTACTCAATCCGAGAGAAATTACTGCCGCACGAGGAAGCCAGCTGGCATTCACCGGATCTCCATAAATGACAGATTTTACCTGGGTGCCGGTTGGAAGATTACGACTTGCATTATCGAAATATACTCTTACGGTCATTGTATTATTCTTTTCCCGGAAGAAGGGTTCAATAAAATCTATTTTCGCCATAAATTCTTTTTCGGGCGCGGTCTCGGGAACGATTTTCACCCGATTCCCTGTCTTTACCACTGACTGGTCTTCGGGATAAATATTCAGCACTATCCAGCTTTTGTCTGTATTAAAAATCTGAAACATGATTTGCCCTTTTTGCACATACATTCCTTCCTTTAAATTGAGTTGTTCTGTGGTTGAGGAATTCATATACCCTGAATTACCTTCTCCAGGCATAGAATTACCCGCATCATGCAGGTGGCCGGTGTAACTGCTGTAGACGGAAGTCATCAGGGAGGGCTCTTTTGATTGCAATACCTGTAGTATCTGACTTTCACTCATTCCGAGTAAAAGGAGTTTTTGCTTCGAAGCATTTATCAGAGAATGATTTTCCGGATCATTCCTGGACAGGAATAGCAATTCCTGTTGCGCAGTCAACAATTCCGGGCTGTATATATCCATGATGCGTTCCCCTTTCATAACATGCTGGTACCTGTAATGGACATATAATTTTTCAATTCGACCCGATATTCTTGCCGTAATCGTATTAACCAACCGCGTATCATAATTGATGGATCCCAGTGCCGCTATCTCAGGCCGAACCTCTTTTCCTGAGATAGCTGTAAGCTGTATGGATGAAATAACATTTTCGCCTGCTGGTTTAATCAAATCATTCAGTTTGATACCCGTAATAGCAGCTGCATTTATATTCTTTTTTACAAGTTCCATCCCACAAATGGGGCAGCTTCCCGGATGGTCACGAATAATTTCGGGATGCATGGAACAGGTCCATTCTTCCCGCTGAACCGCCGACACATTATTATCATGTTTATTTCTGCAGGAAAGTGTCCACAGGATTACTGAAAAAATCCCCACCAGGCATAAGCGTTTACTATTTATCAAATCGAGATTCATTTCATTTATTTTATTTCAAGTATTCTTTCCAGTTCTATCTGCATGAGCAACAATTGCTGTAATTGCTCCCAGTACTCAAGCTGCGTCATGTTCAGCGCTTCCCAGGCATCAAATAATGCAAAAAGTTCCTCAGTATTCTGTTCATACCCCAATTGCATCGTTTGGAAGTTCTTATGCAGGGCAGGCAAAATGCTGTACTCAAATAACTGAATCTGTTTTTTCTTTGCGATGATAGACCGTTGCAGGCTGTAAGAATTGCCCGTCGACTCGTTTATCATAGATTGTCTTTGCTGACTGAGTGACTCAGCCTTCCATTTAAGGCTTTCCACATTTGCTTTTGATGCTTTGGATGACCAGTTCGCCATCGGCAGGCGCACCATTCCCATCAAAGAATACTGCATGGGGAATCCTCCAAAACCAAACATATTATCGTAGCGAATTCCGAATTCAGGTTTCAATTTCCCGCGCTCAGCGTCCTGCTGCAGAGAAGTAAGTAATATGTCCTTTTCAACGGCCCTTATTTCGCTGCGTGAATAACTCATAAAAATACTGTCAGGAGATATTGCGATCAGGGGTTTGATAAAATATGCCGTATCGATTTCAAAATTGATGTCCTTTCCCCGGTTCATTAGGGTATTCAGCGCAATCTTTTTTTCAATGATTTCGTTTTCTATCTTAATGCGCAACACCTCCAGATTTCCCAGTGAAGCTTTTACTTTATAGTAGGCATTGATTTTACCAAGGTTATTTTTATACCTCAACTCCGCATTTCTGATCATGAAATCCAGCATCGTGCTATCCTGATAAATCGTTGCAAGCTTTTTCTTCAGGATAATCCACTGATAATAATTTTGTTTAGCCGCAGCATACAATTCATTGATAACAGCATTCCTTTTCTCCGTTTCGACTGATGCCATACCCTGCATATATTTTTCATCCGCATCCAGTTTCTTCTTATTAGGGAACATTTGCTGTACAGATATCATATACTGGCCCATTCCGGTTGCTCCGTTACTTTGCTTTTTCCATAAATTCGGATCATAAGGCGTCATCCACAAACCCGTACTCACAAGAGGAGCATCCCAGTTCCTGGCGCCTTTAGCTGCTGCATCCAGCGACCGGATATTAGCATCATAGCTTTTAATGGCCGGGTAGTTACTTGTAATTGCAGATAGAATACTATCCAGCTCCATTACCTGTTGCGAAATAGCCCTGGAAGAATAGAATAATATGAATAAGAATATAAATTTTTTCATAGTGTTAGCTTTTGACTTCCGGAATATCAATCCGACCTGATTTTCTCAATTCATATTCTTTGGTCATCAGGAAAATAACCGGTGTGACCAATAGAATATGGATTGCGGAGGTAATTACCCCTCCCACCATTGGCAGTACAATTGGTTTCATAACATCACTGCCGACGCCGCTGCTCCATAAAATGGGAATTAATGCAAATAGGGACACCGAAACGGTCATCAGCTTGGGCCTCAGTCTTTTTGCGGCTCCGGCAATCACATACTCTCTTAAATCATCACGTGAAATGGTTTCTCCAGAATTTCCTTTGAGAGCTACCAGTCTTTGCATGGCATCGTTGAGATATATGACCATTACAATGCCTGTTTCCACGGCAAGACCAAACAGCGCGATAAATCCTACCGCTACTGCTACGGAGAGGTTAACGCCCCAGAAATATACCATCAGGGCTCCCCCGATCAGCGCAAACGGAATGGAAATCAAACTGAAAAATGCTTCCCTGACAGAATGAAAAGCGAGGTACATGCAGATGAAAATAATGAGTACGACGACGGGTAAAATTAATTTCATCGTGTGTTCACTCCGGATCATGTTTTCATATTGACCACTCCATTCAATAAAATAACCTTTGGGTAACCGGACGAGCATTTTATCCAGCTTGGTTTGCGCTTCCTTAACGGTGCCTGCGAGATCGCGATCCCGTACATTAAACAGAACAGTCCCGCGGAGTAAAGCATTTTCCGAATTGATCATCGGTGGTCCTTCGGATATTTTTATATCTGCCATACTGCCAAGCGGAACCGGACCGAAGCCGGTAGTTTGTATTGGAAGTCTTTTCAGGGACTGAATATTATTTCTAAAATCCTGGCCGAAGCGGGCATTTACCGAAAACCGTTGTCTTCCCTCCACAGTTGTAGTGAGCTTAATTCCCCCGAGTGCGGTTTCAATCACGGTATTTACATCATCTATTGTTAATCCGTAACGGGCAATTTCATCCCGCCGGATGACAATGTCTATATATTTCCCTCCGGTAATAGGTTCGACATATAGATCCTTTACTCCCTGGATCCCATTGAGTGCCGTTTTGATTTGTTGGGCGAAAACATTTATCGAATCCAGATTCTGACCATATAATTTTACCCCGACATCGGTGCGGATTCCCGTGGATAACATATTTATCCGGTTGATGATAGGCTGGGTCCATCCATTAGATACACCCGGAATCTGCAGTTTTGAATTGAGTTCGTTGATAATGGCCTCTTTGGTAAGACCCGTCCTCCATGTGGCTTTTGGTTTCAGGAGAATGATCGTTTCAATCATATTAATAGGGGAATTATCGGTAGCCGTACCGGCCCTTCCGGCTTTACCGAGCACATTCTCCACCTCGGGCACAGACTTTATAATTTTATCCTGCACCTGCAACAATCTTTTCGCCTCCGAATTGGAAACATCCGGTAATGTTAGAGGCATGAAAAGAATGGAACCTTCGTCAAGAGGAGGCATAAATTCGCGACCCATCCCGATGAGGAGAGGAACACTCACCAGCAACGCGGCGAGATTCAGCCCGATCGTCGTTTTTCTCCACTTAATACAGGTCCTTATCACCGGCTCATACACCCGTTCTAAAAATCTGTTTACGGGATTAGCTGACTCGGGTCTGAACTTTCCTTTCATAAAAAAGGAAATGAGCACCGGTGCTAATGTAATGACCAGGAATGCATCCACCACCAGAATGAAAGTTTTGGTGTATGCGAGCGGATGAAATAATTTTCCCTCCTGCCCCGAGAGAAGAAATACCGGCAGGAATGAAGTAATAATAATGATGGTGGAAAAAAAGACACCTCTTGAAACCTGTTTGCAGGAACGCTCAATGATGGCCATCCGTTCCGCGTCGGGTATTTTGATGTAGGAAAGTTTCTTGTTTATATTAAAGGACATGTTTTACAGTTTATGAGTTTGGGTTATTCTGGCGTTCGGACAAGTTCCGGTAAGCATTTTCCGACATGATGATTCCATTATCCACTATAACTCCTATCGCAAGCGCAATACCAGTCAGGGACATGATATTGGAAGAGAATCCGAATGCATTCAATAGAATAAAGCTAATGGCGATGGTAACCGGAATCTGGATAATAATACTTAAAGCACTTCGCCAGTGCATCAGGAAAAAGATTACGATCAGTGAGACAATGATCATTTCTTCCACCAGCTTATCTTTTACATTGGCAATGGCGGCCTTTATTAATTCTGTACGGTCATAGGCCACTTTAAATTTTACTCCTTCCGGAAGTCCGCGCTGAACGTCAGCCATTTTCTTTTTTACATTTTCAATCACCTCGCTGGCATTCCCGCCATATCGCATCACTACAATGCCACCCACCACTTCGCCTTCACCATTCTCATCAAAAATGCCCAGGCGCAAGTCGCCACCCATCTGAACAGTTCCGACATCCTTTACCCGGATCGGGATTCCGTTATTATTTCCCAGTGCGATACTCTCCAGGTCCTCTTTGTTTTTTACATATCCGAGTCCCCGGATGATATAAGCCATATCGCTCATTTCAAATTTCCTCCCGCCCACATCATTATTACTGGCTTTTACCTTATTCATCACATCCATCATGGAAATATTGTAAAACTGAAGTTTAACGGGATCAATGACGAGCTGGTATTGCTTTTCAAATCCGCCAAACGATGCAACTTCCGCGACACCAGGAACCGTTTGAAGTGCCAGTTTGATATACCAGTCCTGAAGAGCCCTTTGTTCACCCAGATCCATCTGTTTTGCATCCAGGGTATACCAAAAAATATGGCCAACCCCGGTGCCATCTGGTCCCAGTGTGGGTGTAATGCCAGCAGGTAGTAACCTTTGCGCATAACTCAATCTTTCCAGCACCCTTGTTCTCGCCCAGTAGATATCAACATTGTCTTCAAAAATGATATAAACAAAACTCATCCCGAACATAGAACTGCCCCGTATATTCTTCACCTTCGGAATACCCTGCAGGTTACTAACCATCGGGTATGTTATCTGGTCTTCAATGATCTGCGGACTCCGACCCATCCATTCAGTGAAAACGATCACCTGATTTTCCGACAAATCCGGAATCGCATCAATGGGATTCTGTCTTACCGCATAAATGCCTCCGGCAAAAAGACCAGCGGCTACAAGCATTACGATGAGCCGGTTTCGCAGCGATAGTTCAATTAATCTTTGAACCATGGTTTTATTTTAAATGATATTATTTCAAAAAATCAGGTCCGGTATCTATTCGTACTTTCCTGTTTACATCGGCATTTTGTGATTGGACGAATCCATATGGTGCATTGGTATCATATGCATGGATGAGTCCATGTTTTTTCCTCCTTTTTTCTCTACCAGGGCCATCCCGCATTTCGGGCAGTTCCCGGGCTTACTGCTTGAAATTTCCGGATGCATGGTACATGTATACATTTTCATGGGGCTTTTTTTAACGGGCACCAACGTCATACCGCATTTTGGGCATTTTCCCGGCTTATTCATATGTATTTCGGGATGCATCGTGCAGGTATAGATCTGATTCTTTGATGTATCGGTCTTTGGTTTGGAGGATTGTGCAGATAACAGTGAAGATGTTATTAAAAACAGGACGGTAAAAAGCAAATACTTTTTCATATTATAATTATATAAGAATTTGGAATACGAATAATTATCAATGCTTCGGCGAACGAAAACATGTACCCAACAGGATGTCAGGTATTACAGAAGAACAGAGATCAAATGCGGAAATTACAACAGAGGAGGAAAATAGGTTCGTGCCCAATTATTGGCGGCGCGTGTGCTGATGGATGCGCAATAATAAGCGGATATACTTTTAATCCGGCCAGATCCTGAAGGTGAATTAACGGGTCCGGAATTAGTTTATTAACCTGCAACTCAACCTGAGCCGGTTTCTGATCTTTATCGTTTTTTACCTGTTTATGTTCATCCTTGCAACAGTTCTTTTGGAATTCCCAATTATCCTGATTGCCGCTCGATTTGGGCATGCCACAATAATTGCAATTTTTCGTTTCATGATTTACCAGTCCCCAGGCAATCAGTTTGCCCATGCAATAATGAAAGTGGATGGTAGCCCCTACTGAGGTAGAGAGATAGACGAAAGCAAGTATGGCGATGAAAGGCTTCTTCATTAAATGCCCGATAGATGGAGGCCGACAAATATTGACTACAAAATTAAATATTATAACGATAAAGCCCGGCTTAAATTTCATCCCAGCCTGCAGACCTGACGAAAATCATGTTTACCGTCAGGCCTGATTTGTAATTATGGTCGATATGAGTTATGGGTTATGAGTTATGCCTGCCTGCCGCAGGCAGGGGTTATGGGTTATGCCTGCCTGCCGCAGGCAGGGGTTATGGGTTTTCATTTTGTAAGCAAAACTGCTCATTGTTAAGGAAATGATGTGGTATATCAAATCCGGGTTCGATATTTAACATCCATGAAGTAGTATTGTAGTAGCATCCCTTTGGATTTGGTCCTTATCTTTACGTCTATACTTAACACATGCCTAACAGACGCGTTGCCATTCAGCAGTTACTCCTGATCTGGGCCGGAGTTGCCTTTCTGCCCGGCTGCTTACACAATGAACAGAAAGTTTCCATTCCTTTAAAGGATATACAGATCACACCGGATGATGAAAATATGCTGGCTGAATTGACAGAAACCATACTACCCAAGACAGACAGTCCGGGTGCCAGGGACCTCTCGGCCCATTTATTTGCGTTGAAAATGGTTGATGACTGCTATACAAAAACCAATCAGGAGAAATTTATGCAGGGCATGAAGGAATTTGAATCCTTTGTGATGAAAAAAACCGGCAAATCATTCGTCGAAAATAATGCTTCGGAACGGCAAAACATCGTGGCGGATCTGGATCAACAAAAACCAGCCACTGACGGGATGGCTTATTTCTACCAGTCTACAAAAAAATTAACGGTCCAGGCGTATACAACCTGCGAATACTATCTCACCAAAATCCGTGGATATAAAATGATTCCCGGAAAATTCCAGGGATGTGTTCCTTTAAAAACAGCATAATTTCAAATTTCTGATATGGGCAATCTGAATGATGATGTAAAAGCCAGAACCTTTGATGCGATTGTGATCGGGTCCGGTATGAGCGGCGGATGGGCCGCAAAGGAATTATGTGAAAAGGGATTGAAAACACTGGTATTGGAAAGAGGACGCGATGTGGTTCACCTGAAAGATTATCCCACAACCAATATGCAGCCATGGGAATTTGAACACCGGCTGCAGGTTCCCCAGGCGATCCAGGAAGCCAATCCTGTTGTGAGCAAATGTTATAATTTCAGGGAGGACGCCATGCAGTTTTTCGTAAAAGACAATGAACATCCCTATGTTCAGGACAAACCCTTCGACTGGATCCGTGGTTACCAGGTGGGAGGGAAATCACTACTATGGGCGAGGTTTACGCAACGCTGGAGCGATTTTGATTACGAAGGACCTGCCCGGGATGGTTATGCTATAGACTGGCCCATCCGGTATAAAGACATAGCACCCTGGTATAGTCATGTTGAGAAATTTGCCGGCATCTCAGGTAACAAAGACGGACTTGCGGAATTGCCTGATGGAGAATTTCTGCCACCATTGGAGCTTAGCTGTGTTGAAAATTATTTCAAGGACGTGGTATCAAAGAATTATAAAGATCGTCATGTAATTTATTCACGCTGTGCACACCTGACGGAACCCAAACAGATTCATCTCGATCAGGGACGAGGACAATGCCAGAACAGGAATCTCTGTCAGCGCGGATGTCCTTTCGGAGGTTATTTTGCCGCCAACTCAACCACCATCCCCTGGGCAATAAAAACCGGCAACATGACACTCCGCCCCTTTTCTGTTGTACATTCCATTATTTATGATGAAAAGAAAGGAAAGGCATCCGGAGTCCGGGTTATCGATGCGCATACCAAGGAAGTGATAGAGTACTATGCGAGGATAATTTTTGTAAATGCTGCCGCAACCAATACAAACCTCATCCTGTTAAATTCAAAATCGAACCGCTTTCCGAATGGACTGGGGAATGACAGCGGTATACTGGGAAAATATTTTGCTTTTCATAATTACAGGGCCCGTATTTCAGCAGAATATGAAGGATTCATGGATAGCACGACGGCTGGCGGCAGACCTACGAGTGCATATATTCCCCGATTCAGAAATGTACGTAAACAGGAAACAGATTTTCTGCGTGGCTATGCCTCCGCATTTAATGGTGGCAGATATTCCGGGGGCAAAGGCTGATGGATTCGGCACAACATTAAAAGATAACCTTTCCAAAAAAGATCCGGGTCCATGGCATGTGGGGTCGCAAATGATGGGTGAAACCATTCCGAAGGAAACAAATTTCCTGAGCCTCGATCCCGACAGGAAAGATGAATGGGGCATCCCCCAACTTCGATTCTCCATCGACTATGATGAGAATGATGAAAAGATGATAAAAGATTTCTTTGACCAGCTAACTGAAATGTACACCAGGGCCGGATTCACCAATATTAAAACAAGCGACTCCCATCAGGCACCAGGACTGGATATTCATGAAATGGGCGGAGTGCGTATGGGTAAGGATCCAAAGACTTCCATGCTTAATAAATGGAACCAGTTGCATGCATGTGAGAATGTTTTCGTCACAGATGGAGCCTGCATGACTTCCACTTCCACCCAAAATCCTTCTCTTACTTATATGGCCCTCACTGCCAGGGCCTGTGATTATGCGGTTTCCCAAATGAAGAAAAACGAACTATAGGCGCAAGGCATAAGGCGTAAGGCTTAAGGCGTAAAGCTCAAGCGAAAATAGGTAGCGCGCCCGATCATGCTGAACCTTCGTATCTTAGCGGGTGAGTATGAAAATTTGCATTTCATACATTTTCTACATTCACCACATTCACTACATTTATTCTGTTCTTATGACAAGATCAAAGATTTTCATTTCGGCATTCGTTCTGGCAATGAGCTTCAGTTCATGTTCTAATTCATCCATGCGGGTCATGGCAACCTGGGTAAATAAAAAAGATATGCCCGCTGCACAACCAGGAAAACATAAGATTTTTATTTTCGTAATGACCCAGAATTACGAAGCACAGGTGAATCTCGAAAATGACCTGGCAACGGCTGCCGAATCAAAAGGTATTAAAACCGTCAGAAGTATCGACGCTTTCGGCCCTATACTCACAGTCGATAAGTTACCCAAAAAAGAAGTTTTAATAAAGGCGATCAAGGATCTGGGTTGCGATGCAATTTTTTCGGTAGCTGTAGTTGACCAGCAATCTGAAACACATTATGTTCCCGCCACATCTTCCAGCGTTTATACGCCCTATGGGGGTTATGGATATTACTACAGTGGGTTTTATTCTTACAGTCCCGCGTTTTATTCTCCGGGCTACTATACAACTGATAAAACGTATTTCATAGAAAGCAACCTGTACGATGTAAATACCGAGAAGCTACTCATCTCCATGCAGTCCAAAGTTGTAAATCCGGGTGATATTACCAAGGCAAGCAAACAATATACACAGATCCTGGTAACGGAACTTCAGAATCAGGGGTTCATGAAAAATCAGGGAGGAGGCAAGTGAAATACGTAAATAAATATCCCATTAGAATGTCATGGGGATCCGGATATCCAGTTTGCAACCGATGCCCGGTTTGGTTTCAAAATTTACTTTCCCGTTAAATGACTCCACCCGGTTAATAATATTTACGATACCTACCCCGTTTTTTTTCATTCCTAACTTCGAATCCAATACCGTTGTCGCTGATCAGGATGTTGATATGTTTTTCTTCCGCATAACATTTTAATCTGCACCCGGGAAGCGGAAGCATGTTTGTACACATTGTTGAGTTTTTCCTGGATAATCCTGTAAATATTTAACTTCAGATCGTCCTGTAATTCGATATTATCCGGTAGTTCGTAGTCAAAAGAAATCCTGAAACCGATTCCTTCTTCCATGATTTTTATCAGGGATTGAATCTGTTCCTTTAAATCAAATCCTTTCAGGGGGGTAACATGCTTTCTGCTCAGCACCCGGATTTCAAAAATGGTTGCATCGATCAGGCGGATTGATTTATCAACAAATTCCTTTTTACCGGCAGGCGTTAATTTTGCTGTACTCAGGCACATCCGGGTGCTGGCCAGGAGCTGGTTCACATTATCGTGGAGTTCCTTGCCGATATTATTTCTTTCTCTTTCCTGTGCTTTAATGACTGCCCGGGTTATTTTTTTTTGTTCCTGAACATTTTGCTCCAGTCTTTCCCGCTCCATTTCTTTTTGCAAACGGCGAATTTCCGTTACATCCCGTACGATACCCATGATACTCGCTTCTCCAAATTTTTTCAGGTTTGCTTCGGTTTCTATAATGGTACCATCTTTACGGATCATGAGCCTGTCACTAAAAATATGTTTCCCCTTCATCAGTAAATCATTGCGAAGTGGTCTTTCCTTGAGCTCATAAGGACAGACCAGGGACTTAACATTCATCCGCAATAATTCCTTCTTTGTATAACCAAATAAGTTTACAGAAACTGCCGTTTACATCTGTAAAATTTCCCTGGAAGTCTGTGATCAGGATGGGATCCGAAGCCTGTTCGAAGAGAGAACGATATTTTTTTTCATTCCCCTTAATTTCCCGCTGGGCTTTTTCCCTTGCGGTCAGGTCGATTCCCGAACCAAGGAGGCAGGCTTTCCCTCATAAATCACAGCAACACCATTCAGGTAATAGAGTAATCGCTGACCGGATTTAGTTACAATTTCCGCTTCCGTTTCATTGTATCCTTCTTTATAAACTTTCCGGGTCGCTTCCTTCATGTATTCATGATCCTTTGGATCAAAAAAATCCAGGGGATGCATGTGCTCAATTTCTTCCTTGCTATAACCGGAAGCCTTTTCAAAATTCTTGTTCCAGCGAAGGTATTTACCGGAATGATCCTGCAGATAGAAAATACCCGGAAGGCTATTGATGATGAGATCCGAAAGCTCTCTTTCTTTGATTAAACGCTCCTTTAAACCCAGTTCGCTCAGCCTCTCCAAAGCGGAAATATGTTGTGTAGGGGTACTGATGCCATCTTTATTTTTGGATTTCATTTTCAGGTTTAATAGGTAAATTATCAACAGGGCGACAACCGTAAAACACGGTTGTTTTGATCCCCGGTAACAATTCCAGGTTTTTCAAACGAAATATTTCATTTTCGGGGTGCAAAATTAACGATTCAAATCATAAGATTATTATAAATAACCACCCAAATATAAAATACAGTATATTGAATTTCAGCAAGTTGTAGTTTGACAGACAATTTTCTTCCTATACTCCTGAAATGAAGATAAAAATCTATCAGTGGATGGCAAAATATCATCATTGCTTAAATGGAAAAACCTGCCTCCCGGCAGGTTTTTCTCTCACAATTACCAGATACCCCTATTTCTTATTGCCTTGTTTGCCTTTTTGCCAGTCTGAATTGTCATTGGTTTTTCCACCGGAATGTTCCTTCATGGTACGGGACTGTTGATCCTGTTGGCCCATCGCATCATTCCGTTCATTCTGCACTTTGTTTGACTTTTTTTGCTGATCTGTAGCTCCCTGTTCCTTGTGAGCTCCCGCATGATTTGTGTGTTTCATGATAGATCAATTTTATCCATACAATATTTCAAATTCTGTGCCTGCGTCAGTATTTCTTATAGGCTTCCTATTTTTAACTTCCGGGGATTTTCGGTCGGGATGGTTTGAAGTGGATAATTTACACTCACAGCGGTTCACATTTTCACTGTACCTGTAAACTTTCACATTTTTTTCTAATTTAAAATATTATTGCTGCAGATCCGTCTACCATTTTATAACATGTTCCGCACAGACACGATACAAGTTCCGATGACTGATTCAAACTGCAAATTCAATTACCAGTGTTGTAAAGGACTTTAGCCGGCGGTTAATGGGCTTTATCCGCAAGAGGGTTCCCAGTGAGGCGGATGCGGAAGATATTATGCAGGATGTCTTTTACCAGCTTTTGGGAAACAAGGAACCCATCGACCATGTGGCGGCCTGGCTTTTTACCGTGGCGAGGAATAAAATTATTGACCGTAAAAGAAAAAAAACGCCCCTTCTGCTGGAAGATTTGTTTTCAGATCCTGAAAACGGGGAAATGAATGAATGGCTGGAGATTCTGGCAGACGATACATCCAACCCCGAGACTATCTATCTGAGAAACCTTTTCCAGGAAACTTTGAACGAAGGGTTGGATGAATTGCCACCCGAACAAAAACAGGCATTTGTTCTCAATGAAATGGAAGGTGTTCCTTTCAAAAAAATTTCAGATGAATCCGGTATACCTGTAAATACATTGATAACAAGAAAGCGATACGCTGTTCTGTACCTGAGAAAAAAACTGGCTGATCTGCATGATGCATTAAAAAATTACTAAAATAAAAACACAATGAAACGATCCAGATTTCCCCGATTTCTTTTATTCCTGTTATTTGTATTCGCCGTTGTTGTTCCGCTTGGCTTTATTATAATGGCACTTTGGAACAATATCCTCGCAGTGATCATTCCGGTGACAATTATAAATTTCTGGCAGGCACTGGGGTTGTTTCTCCTGTCCAGGATCTTATTCGGTGGGTTCCCGGGCAAACCCGGATGGGCGGGCCATGGTCGCCGCCGGCATGAGATGGCAGAAATGAGAAATAAATGGTTCAATCTGTCCCCGGAAGAAAAAAATCAATTCAAACAGGACTGGAAAAGCCGTTTTGGCGGGGGGCAGACCCCTCCGGCTCCGGAAGGGACCGGCACCGAATAGATATTAGTTAATTAACTTGGGGCCGGCTGGCCCCTTTTTTTATACTGCTATCTCAATCTGAATTGTAATTAATGGGATTTCTCTATAGGATAAAAATTTTATTCCTCCTCCGTAAGTCACTTGTTGAATTCAGGAAAAATGATCCATTGAGAATGGCGGGCGCAACCGCTTTTTTTACAACTTTTGCATTACCCGCCGTCCTGATAATCATTATACAGGTTTTCGGTCTTGTCCTTAGTCCCCGGTTCATGACCAGGCAGCTTTTTAACAGCCTCGGTGAATTGGTGGGAAAAAATACCGCAGGTGAGCTGCATAAAACACTTTTTCAGGTACGCCACTTATTCAAAAACTGGATCGAAGCTTCACTCGGTTTTCTTTTCCTGATATTTGTAGCAACCACTTTGATGAAAGTGATCAAGGATTCCCTAAACCAGCTATGGAGTATAAGAGTCGGGAAAAAACTTGGTATAAAATTCAGCCTGATGAACAGGGTAAAATCTTTTATGGTAATCCTGGTTGCCGGTATTTTATTCCTGATAGTACTGTTGGCAGAAGGAGGAATTAATCTGGTCCAGCAAAATTCAAATGGGTTAACACCCATGCATGGCTTACTGGCGAAATCATTTTACAGGCAGATTATCTCATTAATATTGGTTACAATCTGGTTTTCTCTCCTGTTTAAATTTCTACCGGATGGACGTCCCGGGTGGAAAACAGTCATAACCGGAGCGGCTTTTACGGGACTATTATTTACTGCGGGGAAATTATTATTGCAGTGGCTATTAAATTATAGCAGCATGCAAACTATTTACGGAGCGTCCGCTGCTTCAGTCCTCCTTCTGTTATTCGTTTTCTATTCCTCTTTTATGTTTTATTTTGGAGCCTGTTTCACCAGAGTTTGGGCTGAATTCAAGAATCAACCTATTCAACCGGCAAAATATGCCGAGAAATATAAATGGTCTCATGTACCGGCATAAGTCTATTTTGGCTTGAATTCCATTTTTACGCCAATCCCCTTGCCCGTTTTCTTTTGCTCAGCTGTTTGATAGATGGTCTTCGTCATGGTGCCGAGGAATTTTCCGCCATATTTCAAATAGCTGATAGAATCAGATTTTTTGATGATGGTTGCCTTATCTATATCGGCGTCGGTCGGAATCCTGTCCAGGTACTTGGTCAGATATTTTTTTGCCATATGATGATCCACATTCGTTTTCTCAATCTGAGCCATGGGGATCTCTTTTTCATGGAAAATTTTCGATACAGATATTTTCGCTGGTGATTTCCGTTTAACGGGCACTTTAACTTCTTTAGTTACTACTGGTTCCGGGACGGTTTCCGCGGTCCGGGAAGCTGATTTTGATTTTGGTGCCACTGTGATTTTTTTATGTTTCAGGTAAATATAAGCATAAAAAAGGCGAAGCCTGGAAAGGCCTCGCCTGATCAAATTATAAAAAACAGTCTTTAATTACTTATTCCATACAGCCCAGCCTGTTGTCCAGTCAGTTGTAGCGTCCAAAGCACCGATATAGGTTACTTTCTCAAAGAAAGGATCTGTTAAAACTCCCCGGGTAAATTTAGCCGCCGTGGTCAGGGCAGGTGATCCTGGCAGGGGTTTTAAATTCGGACTCGCATTGTTAAAAGGATCGGTGAGCATTATATTGGCGGCATTTGCATAATATATACTGGAATCTGTTGTCTGTGTGATCGTTGCAAGCTGTGCTGAATCCAGGATTTTGGGATTGGATACCTGCTTATCAACCTGGTATGGTTTACCATATGCGTTTAAGAAACTGTTGAAAAAGCTACTGGTTGTGGACTTGTAAAATGAAGCCGTGGAGTCATCGTCAATATCCAAACCTGCTCTTTGCCCGCCCATGACGATTGAATTCGCCAGAATAAACTTTGTACCTCTTCTCCAGCGCATGCCATACCCATAGTCAGGGCTGGTACCTGTGGCGTTATTCGGCCCTATAGCCGTAAAATTTGACATAGTTGGTGAAGTAATCGGGGCGCGTGTCCATAAAAACCCGTTGGCAGGATTCACATTGTCCACTTCAAAATTATTGGAAATGTCGCCGGTTGTTCCTTTGTTATCCGTGAATTTTGGATCTTTTACAGAAATAGCAAACTGAATTTTTCCACTGTAACCGTCGTCCATATCATAATCATCGTCAGCAGAATTGTAAGCGATCAGGTGTTTGCAATTTACCGTTCCTCCAAAAAATTCAAACGCATCATCGAGGCCCCTGATGACTTCCACATAATCGATGGTTGTTCCGGATCCAACTCCATATAATGACAATCCGTTTATTTCATCCCCGGGGTTCACCGCTTTACCTGCATATTCAATACGTACATATTTTAATATTCCCGAACTATGTGCATCATTTGTTCCTCCAAAAGCACTGTAGGCCGGATCAACACCACCTTCAATTACTGAATGGTTACCATTTCCCCTGGCCTGACCGACCAACACCACTCCACCCAGATCTCCCGGATTTGGTGTTGTTTCAGCAGATGTAAATACGATAGGCGAAGAGGCGGTTCCTTCGGCAATTATCGTTGCATCCCGATAAATTACCAGTACACCTGCCGAATCCTTGTTTGAAATAATGGTTGTTCCTGCTTCAATAGTAATTTTCGCACCGTCAGTTACGTATACATATCCGCGCAGGCGATACTTCCTGCTCTTGTGCCAGGTCTGATCTGTTTTAATAACACCTCTGATATCTATTGTACTTGTGGAATCAACAGGTGGTGGCGGAGGCGGTGGAGGGGGCGTTGGACTATTGTCGCTCTTCGAACAGGAAGAAACAATAAAAATCCCGCCAAAAATAACTGCTGCTAATAGTTTGTTCATGTGTTTTTATTTGCGATGAAAAATTATACTTAGTTTGTTAATCAAGTGTTAGTTCCCGATTAAGGGAATATTAATAAATCAAAAGCTGTATCGGACTGCGAAATAAATGGTGGTTCCGAATTTATACGTGTTCACGATACGATCCTGCGATGGATCGTAATGACAATTTGGTTGGATCCACTTGGTATTTATAATACCAGGTATAGGGTTCGGCAAAAATATCACTGACCGTAAGTTTCAATTCCATATTTCCCCGCATCAGTTTTTTGCTTACCTGGAAATCGAGTACATTTCTGGGCTCTTCGAATATATTTTTGCCTGCACCGCCAATCGCCCTGAATTTCAGGCGGGGTCCGATAATATTGTATAGCAGATTAAATGAGAGACTGTTATTATCCGTGCTATAATTCAATCCGCCATTGACCAGGTAGGGCGACTGGCCCTGCATCGGGCTATTATACGTGACTGTATCAAAAGCAACAGAACCTTTCATGATAGCGCCGTTTGCATAAAGCACCAGGTTATTGAAAAATTCCCCCTTTATAAAACTGAAGCTTTTGCGAAATTCCACTTCAACGCCATATACATTCGCATTGTCTGCATTGGCATAACTCAGCACATCATTCCCCAGATTTGTTTGCTCAATTGGTTGATCAAAATATTTATAAAACACACTGGCAGAAATTATTTCTCCGGGTGCCGGGAAATATTCATATCGTAAATCGGCGTTCGTATTCTTGCTTCTCACGAGATTATTATTGCCCTGGATGATGAACTGATTTTCATAATCATATTGACGGTAAGTAGCCAATTCCCTGAATTCAGGACGATTGACACTCTGGGAACCAGCCAGTCTTAAATTTGTTTTATTACTGAGCGCATAAGTGAATAATAAGGAAGGTAAAAAGTCCAGGTTACTTAGATTAATATCTGGTTTCCCGGCCGCCTTGAGATCCTGCGTATAATTTTCGACCCGGAGACCCCAGGTTAATTTGAGTTTGTCTGAAAATTTATTATCCAGCATTACATAACCGGCATTCAGCAGGGCTGTTCCTTTATAACTTGTGGAATTGGTACCGATATTGGCAACAATCATCCTGTATTGATCAATATAAGGAGGAGTAAAAATGGTGTTGACATTAACTCCCTTGGTTTCCGGAATATGGATGGTTCCAAAACCCGCATCCAGGGAAGAATAACCCAATGCGTCTACTTCTACATCACGGTTCCTGTAATAATTGGCCGTTCCGATTTTCAGTCTTTGTGGCTGACCATGCCAGTTAAATAATTTGGTTGCATTGATATTGGCACCGTAAATATTTTCTGTGAGATATGAATATACCCGGCCGGCATTGACAATATCTGGTGAATTTTCATTGGATAAACTCAGGTAGTATTGTGTACTGTTGGGATCCGTGTGAAAAGCTAATACGGTTTGATCGGGTTGCCAGCGCCATGCTATACTGTAAGACGTGTTCCAGTCAATCGTCCAATTCCTGTTCAAACCATGTAATCCTTCCACAACGGCGCTCCCGATACCATTCGCATTTCCTTCTGAAAAAGAACTCTTATATGAAAATGGAGATGACGGGTTTACCTGGTTTGTTCCGTTTCTCAGGGAAACATTTTTTACAAAATCGTTATTAAATAAAGTCTTTAATGAAATTTTACTCTTCCTGTAAGAATATGACAGGTTGATGAGGGCAGAGGTAATGGTCCGCATATCATACCCTACTGTGTTATAGAAATAATCCAGGATTCCATAGGTTTCATATTCCTGCCTGGTACGGTCGATTACCCGGCGACCCGCGGTATATCCGAGCGTATATATAAATCCCAGTTTATTATTGTTCTTAAGAATTGTAGTATTTCCACCGGTAAATTGAAGGCTGAAATTCGGCTGACTCGGACAGGCCGTCTGATAGGCATAATTGTTGGGAAACTGTTTGGTAATCGCAAGTTTTTGTTCGCTGGAAAGATTTATAAACTCCGCACCCCGGTTATTATAATAACCTCCCGGCATTAACCTTGAATTATCGAAATAACCCAGTGCATCAAACTTCCCAACCGGATCCTGTTTGTAAAATGGTTTGAAGGTTGTAAGTGAATTATAACCTACGATAAAAGTAAGTTGGCTCAGGCCCTTAGTCGGGTAATCCTTGGTCGTCACTTTTACGGCTCCTCCGGCAAAATCTCCCGGCAGATCCGGTGTAGGAGATTTGAATATGGTAATGTTATCTACCAGTGAAGCCGGAATGATATCAAAAGAAAAAGCCTTTTTATCCGGCTCCGTGCTGGGTAAGACTGAATTATTTAATAAGGAGGTATTATACCTTTCATTCAAGCCGCGCACAATGACAAACTTATTGTCCTGAACCGAAGTGCCACTGACTCTTTTCAACACTTCGCCGGTATTACGGTCCGGTGAACGCTGTATGGATTCAGCGGAAATTCCGTCAGAAATAGAGGAACTGTTTTTTTGAATTGTATATAATGAGGCGATCGATGCCTGATGTGCTGAACTTCGCACAACAACGCTGGTCAACGTTGCCGATCCATGTTCCAGTGAAACATTCAGGGGGTCATTTCCGGAACCGGAGACCTTGACATCGTTAATAATTTTGGACTAGATACCCAATATTCGAAATCAATAAG
Organism: uncultured Bacteroidota bacterium; assembly: GCA_963741345.1. Taxonomy (GTDB): domain Bacteria; phylum Bacteroidota; class Bacteroidia; order Chitinophagales; family Chitinophagaceae; genus Puia. Next base: position 652,097 of record CAVUHS010000001.1, on the reverse strand, counting down.
TTATATGATTTACCGATCTCCAGGTTTATAAAAAAATTCCCTTCCACATCGGTCTTCACACCAGCCTTATTGCTTTCAATTACGACAGAAGCGCCTACCAACGGACTCCCATTGGTTTGATCAGTTACCCTTCCGGAAATCTTTGCATATTTAGCCTGAGCATAGGAACAATTAAAGAATAAGAAATAAAAAATCCCGGCTAATAGCGTTCCTTTCACGGGCCAATTAGTTTTAATTAGCGCGAAAGTATATGAGTGTTACATGGAAAGCGTTAACAAGCGATTAACTTATCGTTACCGAGAGATTAACAAATTATGAACGGAATTTTTATTAATCAAAATATCCGGCGATATTATCATAGTTTAGATTAATCGTTGTCCTGGTGCAAGGCAGGTGATCGAAACCCGTAAAATCGTTTACATGAAACTTATCAGGTGGAGAAAAGGAGCCAGGATCTTTCCGGGAGTTATGCTCGAGGATCACTACTATGATATTTCTCCCTGGGAAGAAGATTATAACGAACATTTTTTTGAATCTGACGGGCTGAGACGCTTAAAAATATTCATTGAAAAAAATAAAAGCGTATTTAAGAAACTGGAGGAACCGGTTCTGTTGGACAGTCCGGTTGCAAGACCATCGAAAATTGTTTGCATCGGTTTAAATTATGCAGATCATGCAAGAGAAACCAAAGCACAACCGCCTGCAGAACCCGTTATCTTTCTGAAGTCCACGACTGCCCTGTGCGGGCCCTTTGATCCGATTATCATTCCCAAAAATTCCAGGAAAACGGACTGGGAAGTGGAACTGGCCATCGTAATAGCAAAAAAAGCTTCCTATGTGGAAGAGCGGGATGCGATGAATTATATTGCCGGCTATTGTTTGCACAATGATGTGAGTGAAAGAGAATTCCAGATTGAAAGAAGTGGTACCTGGGACAAAGGAAAGGGCTGCGACCATTTTGCACCGCTCGGGCCGTTCCTTGCAACACCGGATGAAATTAAAGATGTCAATCATCTGCGTCTCTGGCTGAAAGTAAATGACAAAATAATGCAGGACGGAACAACAGCAAACCTGATATTTAAAATCCCCTACCTGATTTCCTATGTCAGTCATTTCATGACACTATTACCCGGCGACATCATTTCAACGGGAACCCCGGCCGGAGTCGGACTGGGGATGAATCCCCCACTCTATCTCACTCCCGGCGACCAGGTTGAACTGGGCATTGACGGACTAGGAATTTCATGCCAGCAGGCAGTTTCTTATCAGCCAGTTACATGATCATACCGGCAAACTACACATTCCCGTATTTATTTGTTGAAAGGAGAATTAATTTGGACTGGTATTCAGGTCGCAGGAAATGAATACCATTACCATTAAACCTTACTTATGAAATTGCAGGAAAGCATGACCGGCTTCTACTATGTCGGCACAAAACGGGCGAATATTACAAAACTTGTCAATATATATAAGCGCGGTTATGCTTCCGGCAATTTAGATCAGGCGATCAGGGATTTGACAGGAAATGAACAGATGCTGCCTGAAGTGATTTGTTGCGAGTCAGAATATGGTTTCCAGACTATTAAACAGTGGGCTGCTCTACTTTCCAAAAACGAGCGACTGGCAAGGACTCCCGCTGATTATCGATGCGGACCGAATGACGACAGTTGAAAATTTTCATTTTATCAGCGATAAAATAGTAGATGATATTTTGAATCTGCAGGAATGGGATGAAGATAATCTGAATTCGAAAATCAGGTTTTTGCAGAAATATAAAACCCGGACCCTCCATCTTCAAAAACAATCAAATGACGAGAATATTTCAAAATTTTCCTATTCTCTGGAAAGTATGTTAAAAAGAGTTTTTGATATAGTAATCAGTTTTGCTGCGCTCGTTTTACTGGCACCGTTATTTATGCTGATCGCCCTGGCGATACGCATTGAATCAGACGGCCCTGTCTTTTATGTTTCCAAAAGAGCAGGGATGGGATACCGCATTTTTGATTTTTTTAAATTCAGGACAATGTTTCCCGATGCAGAGAAACGCAGACTGGATTTCGCACACTTGAACCAGTACCAGGATTCGGAACTGGCCAGATTCTTCAAGGTTAAGAACGACCCCCGGGTAACGCGCGTCGGCCGCTTTCTCCGGAACACAAGTCTGGACGAATTGCCACAATTATATAATGTGCTGATTGGAGACATGTCGCTGGTGGGAAACCGGCCACTGCCTTTATATGAGGCGGAAAATATGACAACCAATGCCCTGGCGAAGCGATTCCTCGCGCCTGCCGGCATGACGGGACTCTGGCAAATTCAAAAAAGAGGAAAATCGGAGATATCTGAAAACGAACGGATCGGTCTGGACCTGGATTATGCAGACAAATCAAACATGCTGATGGATATGTGGATCATGGCTCATACGCCGCAGGCGATCATACAAAAAGCAAATACTTAAATGATTAACTTAGAAAAAATGTAGCCTGTTAATGATTGCTGACAAGCCGAATACCTGCGCAAATTCCATTCATATAAAGAAATTTATAACCCCTAGCCTCCGACCAAGCCGTGCCCTTTTTTTTCTTTTTTTATTCCTGGCGTCCGCCAGGCATGTCAATTCCCAAATAACCAGCGTTGACAGCCTTATCAGGCTGGTCGAGCAGCATCCGGCAAATGATTCTACCAAAATTCATTGGATGCATACGATCAGTTATATGCTGAGCGAATCTGATGTGGCCAGATCTTTTGCCTATTATGGTATGGTTTCACGGCTAAGTGATTCACTCAATTTTACTTATGGAAAAGCCCTTGGTAATATTAACCTGGGCATCCTGCTTTCTTCCTCCGGTAATTTCGAAGCCAGCACCAATGCTTTTATTAAAGCCATTGACCAGGCCAAAGAATGTAATGAACCCCGAATTGAAGCAGTTGCCCTAAATGATATCGGGGAAAATTTTGCATCCCTGAAGGATTTTGATAAATGCCGGGAATATGCCCTTCAGGCCGTAGAAATAAACATGATATTGAAAGCCGTACGAGGTGTAGCCATCAATTATGAGTTATTACATCGCTGCGACCTGGAACAGGGATTTTATGCGACTGCCAAAATAAATCTCGATAAAGGCATGCCGTATGCACTGGAATCCATGGAAAGCTATATCCTATCTTCATTTTACCTGGGATATGGAAAGCTGCATGCCATTAATAACCATTACGACTCGGCAAACATCTATTTTAGGAAGGCAATTGGTACGGCCCGTCTGAAGGGGGAACTAAGAAATGAATTCCAGGTATATCTCGCTGAAGTAAAATATCTCAAAAATATTCCCGAGCGTGAAAAAATTTTGCTTCTTTCCAGGGCTATGAATCTTGCTGAACAAACACAATACGCAGAAGGAATTGCAAAAAGTTCCGAACAATTGTCTAATGCTTATGATGCACTGAACAACCGGGATTCATCTCTATTTTATTATCGGAGGTACCGGTCGGTTTCTGATTCACTGTTTTCCGAGAATAATCAACGGAAAATGATTGTCAATGAATCTGAGTGGACAGTCAAAAGGAAGGAATTGGAAAATGCCAATCTCAAACAACTTGCAGCCAGTCAGAAACGGCAAATTGCTTTTTCAAATATCCTGCTGTTCCTGATCGGCATCGGATTCCTGCTGGCTGTTTTTGCAGCCTTTCTTTTATATAAATCCTTTCAGGCAAAAAAATTAAAGGATGTATCCCAGTATAAACAGAAAATAGCCGAAACAGAAATGCAGGCCCTGCAGGCACAGATGAATCCCCATTTCTTTTTTAACAGTCTGAACAGCATTGAGAATTTTATCATGCAGAATGAGAAAAAACTCGCGTCTGATTATTTGAATAAATTCGCCCGCTTTATCCGCAGCATCCTGGATAGCAGCAATAATGACATGATAGAATTAAATAAGGACATCGAATCACTCCAGCTCTACATTGACCTGGAACAGTTACGTTTCAACAACAAATTCAAATATTTCTGCCAGGTAGATCCTCAACTGTTACATGGCGATTACCGCGTGCCCGCTCTACTGGTTCAACCATTCCTGGAAAATGCCATCAATCATGGGATCGGCCCCAGTGACAGGCAGGATCTGAAAATTTGTTTGAAAGTAAGGCCGGTGAACAATATGATTCACTATATTATAGAGGATAACGGAATCGGCCGGGAACAGTCGAAAGTATATAACCAGTTAAACAAGCCATTTCACAAAAGTGTTGGGATGAAACTTACCCAGGACCGGATAAATATCTTTAATCAACAGGCCGGTTCATCCGAAACTGTAAAAATCATCGATTTATATGATGAGGACCACCACCCCATGGGTACCCGGATTGAATTTGCCTTAAAAGTTGTAAACCATGCAAGCGCTCAAAGCCATCCTGGTAGATGACGAATTAAACAGCCTGCAGAACCTGCAATTCAAAATACAGGAATACTGTCCTTCCATAAAGGTCGTCGCCCAGTCGCAAAATCCGGAAGAAGCCATCCGGCTGATTCAACAATTTAAACCGGATGTCATTTTCCTGGACATAGAAATGCCGCGGATGAGTGGCTTTAAGATGCTGGAACAGATCCCGGAAGTCGATTTCGAAGTGATTTTCATTACCGCCTACAATCATTATGCTATCAACGCCATACGGATCAGCGCCTTTGATTACCTCGTGAAACCCGTCGCTATTGAAGATCTTCAGCAAACTGTTGAACGACTTGGAAATTTTACCGTTAAAAAAACAAGGGAACGTGCTGAATTATTGAAGAAGAACCTGGCAAACCCTAAAAGCCAGGAGGACCATATCGCTATCCCAACTAACGACGGGCTTGAATTTATCCAGATAAAACAAATCATACGCATTGAATCCAGTTCCAATTATTCAAAACTGGCTTTGCTGAGCGGGCAACAAATGCTGGTAACAAGACAATTAAAGGATTTTGAAGAACTGTTGCAGGACTACCGGTTTTACAGGGTGCATCATTCTCACCTGGTGAATCTGAATTATATTACCAAATATGTCCGCGGCGACGGAGGGCAAATCATCCTGCGAAACGGAGATGTCATCGACGTTTCCCGAAGAAAAAAGGAAGTATTTCTGAAATTAATCGGCGGGTGATTTTAAGGTAGCGGACTCAGAGATTATAAAATCGAATTGTTCAAATACATTATCAATTGTTTTAGTTCGCCTTCCCCATAAAATTCTTTGTTCCCGGCCATACTCAGGAATTCGTCAACGATATTGCTGTCAGGATTCAGTTTAAAGGCACGTTCAATAGCTGCTTTCTTTAATAAATGAATGATGCGGTACTCGCGATTGGGAAAAAAGATATAGTATTCTTTGTCATCCAGGTATTTATCTGAAGATCTGTCATTGGTTGCAGAAAATCCGGATCCCCCATAGTGCCCCTTGACGAGTTTTGTACGTACCACTTTGTAAAGCGAATATTTATTATTGTCACTTATGATGACTTCGAACAGATCCTTGTCATTAATAAAATTGATATGTTTGAAAACATAGGCGGAATCGTGCCAGTAAAATAATACCGCTTTAAATTCCCTGCGATCGATTTCGTATACCCGTTTGAAGTCGGTCGTTATCAGAAGCCGGTGCTCTATTTTATCGAAATTGAAAAGAAATGAATCGCTGCTGATGATGGTATTGTTGGCAGATAAAATTCTTGCCTTAACCCAGCTGCTGTCAAAATAAAAATTTTTTCCATTAAACGATATATCGTTTGCATATGGAAATGGAGTGCTGATCTGATAAATTTCGGAACGTACGATTCCCTGCGCATGTAAAATGTACGAAATGGCAAAACAAAACAACGTACAGATAATCTGTTTTTTCATTACCACAGGAACCTCCGGACAGGTAATCGAATTTACACAAAAGGATGCAAAGAAGGAAGTATTCCTTATCTCACCCTGGCCTACTCCATTGTATCAATACGAACTGCGGGACTCCCGGTTGCGTATTCGGCCCGCCCATTCAAACATATTCTTTCTATTTAATGCCCGGACAGCCTGCCAACCATCCCGGACCCTATTTTTGCCTTCATCATAACCAGCACCCGGGCCCATAGGATTCCTGTTCCCCGCCGTCCAGGTTCCACTCCTCAGCTTCCATATTTACATGACTTTATGGATGGTACGCCCGTTAACCCGCCGCCCGGTCCCTTTTTCCATCATGCTTTCCTATAAATACTGAGCCAAAACTGCATTATCTTAGTCAGCGACTCCAAACTGCTCCGGCAAATGATAAAAACGCTGATCATTGATGATGAGAAACACTGCTGCGAAAGCTTGTCATGGCAATTGAAAAAATATTGCCCGGAAATTGAACTGGCGGCAATCTGCAACAATGCAGAAGAAGGACTCAGCCAGATTAATCAGCAAAAACCCCAACTGATATTTTTAGATGTGGAGATGCCAGGCGGATCAGGCTTCGAGATGCTTGAAAATTTAAGGGAAATACATTTTAATATCATTTTTACAACTGCCTATGATCAATATGCATTGCGTGCTATCAAATTCGGTGCACTAGATTATCTGATGAAACCGGTGGATAAAGATGAATTACGGATCGCTGTTGACAGGTATCTGAAACTAGGAGATCAAATCTCATTAAATCAGCTGGGCGCGCTTCTTACCCATACCCGTAAAAACAATGATTTTTCATTTCAAAAGATCGCTTTCCCCACTTTACACAGTTATGAACTGGTTCCGCTGAGTGATATCATGGTTTGCGAGAGTAACAGTAATTATACCAATATCCGCCTGAATAGCGGGAAAAATATTGTGGTTTCTAAAACACTGAAGGAAATAGAAGAACTGCTGAATATGCCACCTTTTTACAGAATCCATCATTCATACCTTGTAAATCTTCAGTATGCAATTCGCTATATCAAGGGAGAAGGAGGAAATCTTATCCTGCACAATGAAATTTCACTACCGGTTTCACGAAATAAAAAGGAAGAGTTGTTAAACATGATTACCCATCTTTCGCCCTGAATATGGCTCAAATTGCCAACAAATACCATTTCTCTCCAGGCAGGAATTATTTAACCCTCCTTCGTATTTACTTTTTAATCACTGTTCTTTCCGGTTACCTTTTTCTTTTTGGTTCGGGCCAGGACAATGGCTCGAATTTGTCGATAAAACAGCGGGATTCGCTGCCAGATAAAATATTGAACAATCTTTTCTGGACTGCTTTCCGGGAATCCAGATTTGAAGATGCCATGGACTATGGTGAAAAATACTATAACATAGCAAGTCAGGAAAAGGATTTGAATAAAATTTTTGAGTCGCTGACCAATATGTTTGTATTATACCTGCAGACAGGTAACTATGAAAAAAGTTTCGATTACGCGGAACAGCTTTATGATATCGCTTTAAATTCGGAGAATAAACACTGGATCCAAACGTCTTTATGGGGACTCGGCCAGCTATATGCCGATATTGAAGATTATTCATCTTCATTGAATTATTATCGTAGGGCGTATGAAATAAATAACGGGGAATTGGAGACGCTCCCTGTTGAGACAGAATCGGGCACCCGCTTTGAAATGCAATTTGCAGAAGTATTCAGCCTGACAAACCAGTTCGATTCAGCTTTCTACTATTACAAGAAATATCTACCATCCGGGGCTGCATCTAAAAGATATTACCTGGTAAGCTTTGGAGAATATTATCTGTTAAAGGGTGATTTTCAAATGGCACTCCGTCAATTTCAACGGGCCCTTGCAGAAAACCAATCGTACAGCGATGTAAATGAATTGATGCGGATTGTTCTCGATATGGCAAAAGCTTATCTGGCACTAAATAATCCACAAGCGGCACTGAAGTATGCCCGAGAGGGCCTTAGCATTTCATTGAAAACAAGGGCTGTCCAATATTCACGTGACGGATACAGGATTATTTCAGATTCATATAACCTGTTGGGGCGAACAGACAGTTCCAATTCCTACTTCAGAAAATATACGGTGCTGAAAGATGTTGTACTGAATGACCAAGCAAAAGGCAGAATCGCAGCTTTTAATTATAGACAAAGAATCGCTTTGATAAATAAGGAAAAGGAAATTCAGGCCATACAACTGCAAAAACAAACATTAATAAAGGATTTTCTAATCGCCAGTTTGATCATTTTGATATTGTTGGCTTTTACACTCTTTAGGAATATTGACCTGAAAAGAAAATCAGAAGCCCGCCGCCGCGAATTAGCTGAGAACGAATTGCATATTCAAAAACTGGAATCGGAAAAAGCCAGGGTGGAGCTATTACAACAACGTGCAGACCTGGAAATGAAAGCGCTCAGAGCACAAATGAACCCTCATTTTATTTTTAATTGCCTCAATTCCATAAACCGGTTTATCATACGAAATGATGCAGAAAAGGCGGCCGACTACCTGACTAAATTTGCAAAGCTTATCCGTATGGTCCTTGAAAAATCGGGTAATTCGTTTATTCCGCTCGAAGAAGAATTGGCCTGCCTGAAGTTATACATGGATCTGGAAGGACTACGCTTTGAAAAACCGTTTATTTATGAAATAAATTGCATCGGAATGGAGAGTTCTTCGGTGATGGTTCCTTCATTAATGATCCAGCCATTTATAGAAAATGCAATCTGGCATGGGTTACATCCAAGTCCGAACAGCCCGGCAAAAATCAGCCTGAATCTTCATTTGGAGAATGAACTTTTAATTTGTGAAATCGCCGATAACGGAATCGGCTTGAAGGCATCTGATGCCGGGAAAAAATATAGTGAGGGCGGCAAAAAATCACTGGGCATAGAATTAACTAAAAATCGTCTGAAGCTAGCCGACCCCCGATATCATGAATCGACGGAAGTGAAGATCCTGGACCTTGTGGATGAATCCGGAAAAAACTGCGGAACTTCAGTCCGGATTCAAATACCAGTCAGAAGAATTTAGCCCTACAACAGAAGAGTCTTCGTTATTCTTTATTGAATTGGCCGGGAGTTTTGCGTAGGCCGACTTTCGCGATCATTGCAGCATACCGGGGGTCACGGCTAATAATTGCCCATCTTGGATCTAATTTCAGCCATACCAGCCAGTTGGAGCGATCGGTAAATGCCTTGTTTAAACAATTAAAAGTATTTTCCATATCATTTCTCGCGGCGTAGACCAGCGCCAGTCCATAGGGTGTTACATACATTGAACCGGTAAGCGCCTGCATAGTGTCCAGTGTCTTTTTTGATTGCTCCAATTTTCCTGAGATTCCATATACATAACCGATTGCTGCAAATGCTACAGGCCAGTTCTTATTAATACCAAGAGCTTGTTTATTTTCGTCTATCGCTTCCTGATACATTTTTTTCACCTGGTAACACCTGGCCAGCCAGATATGCGCTAGTACATTCTTTGGATTTAAGCCCAACGATGTAGTTAAGGCGGTTATAGCCTGATCGTAATTCCCGGAATAATAATAAAAAAATCCCAGGTCGGTATTGATTTTAGAAGAGAGGGGATCCAGCTGGACCGCTCTTTCGATTGTTGCCCTGGCTTCCGGAAGTCTTTCCATCGCTGTCAGGTAGTAACAATAAGCATCATACGCCAGAACATAAGTGGGATTCAACTGGATCGCCCGGCGAAATTCCTGCTCCGCTCCGGCCCAGTCCCAGTAATAATAAAATTTGATATACCCAAGTGATGTGTGTGGATCTGCCAGGCCTGAATCTAACCGGAGTGCTTTCACTGCGGCTGACTCAGCTTTTAAAAAAGCATTGGCGGGCAGCTCATAACTGCCATACCCCAGCGCGGAATAGCAGTCCGCTAAACCGGAATATGCTCTGGCGTAATTTGTATCGAGTTTGATAGCCTGATTAAAAAAACCAATTGCTTTTCTGAACGACGGCTCATTTCCCTTGTTCCAATAGTACCGGCCCTGCAGGTATTGATCATATGCCTCCAAATTTTGGGTAGGTCTTTCAGTAATATTTCCTTTTTCAACCTTAGATAATTCTGTGTTCAGTTTATCAGCGACTAAATTCGCCAATTCATTTTGAACGGAAAAAATTTCACTCATTTCCCGATCATAATCTTCCTCCCAGATCAGTCTGCGCGTATTAACATCTGTCAGTTTTACATGGATGTTAATTCTATTCCCCGATTTACGGATTATTCCTTCCAATATCGCGGAAACATGAAGTTCATCCGCTACATTTTGAATGACATTATTTTTACCCTTATAACGCAACACGGAACTCCGGGCAATTACTTTCAATCGGGAAACTTTCGAAAGCTGATTAATGATTTCATCTGTCATACCATCGTTAAAATACTCTTTCGAAGTATCGCCCGCACTATTCCTGAAAGGCAGTACTGCGATCGATCTATCCTTTCCGGTAAAAACCGCTTTTTTAAAATAACGTTGATTTATAAAAACCAAAATTCCTGCGGTAACCAGGCTGAAAAAAACAATCATCCCTACTTTACGGGCGGACATTTTCATCTGTTTCAATACTTATTAATCTCCGGGGATGATCATCATGCCACATTCTAATCACATTATTTACGGAGAAAGTCCTTCCAATATAAATCTTTTTTGCCGGCACTCTCCATTTTCCCGCATTTTACTCAGTGAAACCCACTATATACTCAAATGATAACCTCCCCTACCATTGATTGCATTAGCTTAATAGGGTAAACCATTTTTTAACACAAAACTTATAATATGAAAACACAGCTGCGGTTTGGGAACATGGCAAAAATACTTTCATTCATCCTGTTTATATCCGCATTTACTGCCTGCGAAAAATCTGTTCCGGGAGACGATAATTCCCAGCCTTACAATATTGATGTTACTCTTCGCCCGGAAGTGGGCAAGGACAAACCAGGCGCTGGTTTTGGATTTGTCAAATTTCGCCAGGATCCCGATACCGCCCGGATTATTACCCTCGATACCTGGGTTTTTAACCTGATGCCCGATCATGACTACCAGCTGCAAAGAGCAGTCAATCCAATAACAGATGCGGATTGCACCAGCACTGCATGGTTAACACTGGGTAAAGGTCTTGTACCTCAAATGATTCATACCGATGCAAAAGGGAACGGTCATGAGGACCTATTTCGCGATATCACGGCCGTCGCAAGAGGTGCGGAGTTTCGCATACATTTTCAAATCATAGACGCTGTATCTTTGACAACAGTGCTGTCGAGCGACTGTTATCAATATACGGTGAGATAAATTTTAACCCCCAACACATGCCTGCATCCCAAAGATTCGGCATCCTGGCAGTTTTTGTTACAATATTCATACCTGCCGGTTCATATTGTCAGGATGCCAAATCTTTGCTCTACCCTGAATTAAAATCGTTACCGTTATATAGAAAGTTACAAACAGGTGTCACCGGATTAAAACGCTTGTTCCCTTCAGAAAGAATTTTTTACCGGAAGCATCTGTGTACCTAAGTGTCCAAAGGTAAGTTCCGGTTGGCTGGGGCTTGCCGGATATAGTGCCATCCCACTTCCTGGTCCAGTCGCGGGTTTCAAAAACAAGCTGTCCATAACGGTTATAAACCATGAATTCGAGGTCGGTTGCAGAGAATGCATTCAGAGGATACAGGTAATCGTTCCTCCCGTCATTATTCGGGGTAAACCCATTGGGTACCGTAATATAACAGCTCTGCAGTTTTGTAATGGGCAGCGTGACGATATCGGTGCAACCCAGATTACTTTTCACAGAAAGGGTGACTGTATAAGTTTTTCCCGCAGCGGTATTCGGGAACAAATGGGAAACAGGGGTTTCATCTGTGCTGGATGTACCATCTCCAAAATCCCAGTTCCATGAAACAATATTGCCGATGCTTGTATTACTAAAATTTATTTCGTCTTTAGGACAAACTTCGCCGGGCGCCTGGAAAGCGGCTTTTAAAATATTATCGAGGTTTACCGTGCGTGTAACCGTATCGCTGCAAAATCCATTGCTGACAATATGTTGCACCTGCTTGGGTCCGAATACCCCCTCTGCAATCGCCGGCTCCTGCGAGGAACCCGAAAAAGCACTGTCAATCATCCATTGCCACTGGTACACTCCGTTGGCGGGTTGATAGCTTAACCGGATTGTATCAAACTTACAGCCATAGTCGATATCGTAATTGAAGAAGGCCGAAACAGTATCTTTTGTGAAGAAGGGGATCGCGGAACCCGCAGGTGTTTCAAGACCGCATTGGTTAACAATCGTATTTCCATCAAAACCTGCCTTTAGAATAATCTGATAGTTGCCATCGGTTACAATTGGTGAACTCAATGTAATATCAATTACGCTGGTTAATCCATCCCCTCTGCAGTTTCCTGAAGCTTTGGCGATTCCTACAGCCGCATTGCCGGATATCATAAAATCTGAACCATCCGGTGCAATGGAACTGCATAGCAACGGATCTGAAAATACAAGATGAAGAATTTTTGGAGCACAGGTTACAGGCACCAGGCTGTCCATGGGTGTAGCATGAGGAGGTAATACGGTAAAGGAAATGGATTCGTTTTCGGGGAGTGGTGTACCACAATCATCTAACAAAGTGTTTTCGTCCGTACCTGTTTTTGACTTCAGCAGGTAAGTGCCGGGATCCAGAGGAGCACTCAGGATGACCAGCAGAGAATCCATATCAAAACTGTTACTGCAATTTGCACCGGAAGCACCGGAAACGGTTACCGGATTTGAATCAAGAAAAAAATCGGAACCGTCTGACGCCAGACTACCACAACGCATCGGCTTATTCAGGACGACCGAGAGAGTTTTTCGGTCACATTGTATAGTTGCTGATTTCAAATGTGGCAGAACGGGGTCATTAATAACCGCCGAGCCGCCGCCAAAAGTCAGTGAATAGCCGCTTTGGGAATTGGTAAAATGACTTACAAGTAAAAGATATTTATGCCCCTGCTTTAATGTTGGCATCACACTAAATGTGGGATGATTGTCTTTCGGGTTGGAAGCACACTGGATCTTTGCACTTCCACCACTTCTTGCACCGGTCAGACCATAGGTGCCCGCCCAGTTACCGCTTACAATCAGTGATGAATTGGTATAAACTTCGTTCACATTATGGCCCGTGACATCATAGAGCATCCAGTCGTAGTCGTCTGTTCTCGGACTGTTTGGAGTGATCAAAAACCCAAGAGTGCCACCCACGTAGCAGGTAAAAGAGTACCAAAAGGGATTTGTATCCTGGTATAGAGCCCCATCCATAGTGCAACCCGGCACCTGTAAGTTGTGGGTTTTACCGATTGGAACGGTCGCCTGTTTGAAAGTATCTTCACCACAGACCGGGAAGGCGGAAGAAGCCGTCTGTCCGGTTACCGGAAATCCCTGCCCCAGGCCCTGACCCCAAATAAGCAGTAATATTACAGCTAAAGCAGTTTTCACAATTATACTATATGACAGCTTGCATTATATAAACGTTGCCATGAAAAGGTTTAAAGATCAGTCTTTTTTGGTAGCGCGCAGTGCAACCGGTCCCTGATTGGCGGTCAGATATCTGCCAAGCAGGGTTTTTCCCATCGGTGGAAATTTTATTCAACCTGGCAAATAGAAAGTCCTGTAGCCCGACAGAAAATAAACTGCTTACGGCAATCTTGAATCGGTGAGAAGGGCCCTTCCCCTGAAATTAACCGGAAAACTGCCAGACTATTAAACCCAATGATAAAATAAATCTGATCTGTTGAATAAATATGATTTATTAAAGACCTTATTTTATAAGCGGTAATTACGATCGTGTATAATTTTTATTGTTTTGACAGGACTATCATTCAAACATCATGAAAAAGAAAATCTTTCTTCTGGCAAGCATCTGGTTTATTCTTTCCGGATGCGATCAATCCGGATCGGTTCCAAAAGCCGGTACCGCAGATAAAGAATTCCAGCAGGTTTCCGAATCTTTTATCTCCGGCTACCTGGCCTGGAGACCACAGCAGGGTGTTAACCTGGGCCTTCATGAATATGATGGTAAACTTACTGACCTGAGTATGGGCTCAATAAACCATGAACTGATCCGGCTCAAAGACTATGATCAAAAACTTTCAGCAATTGATACCAGCGTGTTGACTGAAAAAATATTCTATGACTACCGGATTTTAAAAAATGCTATCAAAACAGAGATTTTTAACCTCGCTGACCTGGGGGCATACACTAAAAACCCAATGAATTATGCAGGTATAATAGATGTAAATGTTTATATAAAAAGAAATTTTGCACCCATCGAAGACAGGGTTAGATCCATCATCGCTATTGAAAATCAGGCCCCGCAGCAATTTGAATATGCAAAAACCAATCTGGAAGATTCGCTGGGCAAACCCTATATAGAAACCGCCATACAGATCGCAAAAGGGTCGGTCTCATTCCTGGGAACTGACCTGCTTATCGCATTGAAAAATATAAACAACGATACCCTGATGGCATCCTTCCAGGCCTCGAATAAAAAGGCAATCGATGCACTCAATGGTTTCATTAACTACCTGGAGAAGGAAAAACTTCCCAAAGCGCATAACCATTATGCCATCGGGCGCGAAAACTACCGGAAAATGTTACTTTATAATGAAGGCATATCCATATCGCCCGAACGCATCCTGGAAATCGGAATGGAAGAATTAAAAAAAGAACAGGAATTATTTAATTCAGCCGCCAGGATCATCAATCCCCGAAAAAAACCAGTGGATGTTTACAATGATTTGGAAAACGAACACCCTTCCGCCGCAAACCTGCTTCCGGATGCAAGAAAAACAATGGATTCAATACGTCAGTATGTAATAGACAGGAAAATTGTAACCATGCCGTCCGAGGTTCGTGTCCAGGTAAAAGAAACCCCGCAATATGCCCGTGAGACCAGCACAGCTTCCATGGATACTCCCGGCCCTTTCGAGAAGAAGACCACTGAAGCTTACTACTATATCACACCGGTGGAATCGAAATGGACGCCCACCCAACAGGAGGACTGGCTGCGTCAATTCAATTATTATACAACGGATGTGGTAACCATTCATGAAGCATATCCAGGTCATTACACACAGTTTCTGCATTTGAATGCTTCATCCGCAACACGCATTGAAAAAATATTCAACAGCTATGCTTTTGTTGAGGGCTGGGCTCACTATTGTGAAAAAATGATGCTGGATGAAGGCTACGGAAAAAACGGCGATTCCGTTCGGGCAGCTAAATTTCGCCTCGCACAGTCAGGGGATGCCCTGCTTCGTTTATGTCGTTTATGTGTGTCCGTTAAAACCCATTGCCAGGGTATGTCAATAGATGATGCAACAAAGTTCCTGATGACTAACTGGTATCAGGGAGACAAGCCGTCCAGGCAAGAGGCCCTGCGGGGTACTTTTGATCCGGGTTATCTTTACTATACCATTGGTAAACTGGAGATCCTTAAGCTTCGGGCAGATTATCAGCGGCAGGAAGGTGCCAATTTCTCTCTCCAGAAATTTCACGATCTGATATTGGACAACGGCATGCCTCCCATAAAACTATTGAGGGAGTTGTTGCTGAAAGATAAAAACAGCTGGGATAATTTATTGTAGATGCAGGTATTCAATTCGCACTGTTGAAAAACGATATTTAATTGATTGCCTGAATAAAAAAAATGCACACTCTCCGCGAGGGGAAAATGTGCATTACTTCTGCTGGTTGCCGTAAGGGTTTAAAAAAATTATCGTTTGAAATGAAGTGAGCTCACATTTTTGCCTACTTTATCTCCCTGGTCCAGACCGATAAAATCAGAACTGCGGATATGGATACCTCCGTAAATACGTGAAAGGCCGACTTCATTGGCATAATCGGAAAATTTATTGAATGTACGCGGAACGAATCCCAGATCATTTATACTGTAGTCAGTAAATGTGGTATTGTCCCCAAAAATATCCGCTAAAATCCTGGCCGCGGCACCTGTTTGAACAGAATGTGCCGAAGTAAAATCGGGAAAAGGTGGTGTAGGTATGAGTGGCGTCCAGGTGGAACTAAAGTTCGCCTGAATATAAGTAATTGGACGTAGCTGCGTATAAATGTACTTTGTTTTGTAACATGAAACAAATGCATCCGAGATGGCCATCCCCAATTTACAATAGGCAAATGCAGCAGTCGATAGATTTGCATCTTTGTCGATTATTACAGAATTTAATATTGACAGTGAAACAATGGGCGGGGGTAGCGCTGCCCAGTATTTAGCGATGGTTTGGTGCTCAGGATCTGCCAGCGCAGTTTCGTTGTATACTTCCAACTCTTCCTTATACATCTGGGAAGTGGGATCAGTTGAATATACCGGGGGTGGAACGGGTTGCGTATTCGTGGCATTACCAGCCACAAATGTTCTGTTGTTACCCCAATACGGATGCTGGGCTACCTGGCCCGGTTGCGTAACATATAATCCGGGACCTACCGGCAGAACATAACCCGGAGAAGTAACATTGGCGTATCCCTTGTCTCCTCCATCTGTTGTTGACCAATTATAGATCGCGTCCGAAATCGCCTGACCAAAGAGAACGGACCGTTCAAAATCCGGTTTAGGCAGAGTGGACTTAAACTCAGTGTTCAGAGCTTCTTCCAGTGAATCAATAGTAAAATTTTGAGCATCTGTTGCATTCCCAAACATATGGTGTGCCATGTTTGCCAGCGCGGCATTTGCAGAAACCGGATAAAAATATTTCTTGTTATTATCTGGCTTCGGTAATGATGGTAGACCATTCAGTTCACCTTGAATGGACCTGTAATCCCACATTCCCGGAACGACAGATTCGTACAGGGCCAGTCCCATGTACCCAAAACTACGTGTCTGTACGGGACCGGTGTTTCCTGGTATAGCCCTTACAAGAGATATCGCCAGTTTGAACCAGGCCAGAGGAACGTCAGCATTATATGCCGAAGTGGGAATGCCATGTTTGCCATCATAATTACCATGGCCGTCTTCTTTTTTACACCCGGTCGGGAGCATAGAAGCGATTGCTACTACCAGAATCAGTGGTTTAATTTTTTTCATGGTGTTTGTTTTAAGGTGTGGTATATAAACCTAACCTATCTGGTATCCTAAACCGAACACCACTGTGTAATATGCGTCTCTGGGGTTGTAAATGGCAGGAATGGCAGAGTGACTGACCGCAGAAGCCAGGTCAATTCACCTGATCAGGACGGTAGTCCCCCTTAAAGATGATATTTTGCCGGATTTATCGGTGTAGCTAAGCATCCAAACATAAGTTCCTGACTGTTGTAACCGGCCATTCAATGTACCATCCCATTTTTTCGAACGGTCTCTTGTTTCAAATACCAGCTGTCCAAGACGGTTATATACCCGAAACTCAAAATTGGTAACATTAAAAGTATTGAGGGGATAAAGCCAGTCATTCTTGCCATCTCCGTTCGGTGTAAAAGCATTCGGAACCGTAACATAACAACTTTGGAGTTTAATGATTTCTTCGGTGGCGGTATCCTGGCAACCCAGGTTATTTTGTACAATCAGATTAACCTGGTAAGTCTGCGTTTCTCTTGTATCAGGAAACATATGATCTGGTGGGATTTGTTCCGCACTGGTAGAACCATCACCGAAATTCCACAGATAAGAAACAATATTTCCGGTACTCATGTTAGTGAAAGCTGTCAGGCCCTTGGGACAAACTTCATTGGGGGCCTTAAATTCAGCTTTTAGCTGATTGTCGAGATTGATTGTTTTTGAAACGGTATCGCTGCAAAAACCGTTTGATACCATGTGTTGAACATTTTTCAATCCGAATACATTTTCAACTATACTGGTATCAGGCAATGAACTTGACCATGAAAAATCCGTATACCAGGACCATTGCTTCACCCCGTTTGAGGGGAGGTAATGCAAATTGATCGTATCAGACTTACATCCGTAGCCAATGCCATAATCAAAATCAGCAGATACCGCTCCCTTTATAACAAACGGAATCGCAGCACCTGCCGGCGCCATTGAATCGCATTCATTGGTAATCGTATTTCCATCTGTACCCTTTTTGAGAGAAATCTGGTAGTCACCATCCACTACGATTGGTGAGCTTAATGTTAGTTCAATATTATTGGTGAGGTTTCCCGCGCATTGAGATTCCGCTTTGGCGATTCCAACAATCGAATTTCCTGTTATTATAAAATCAGACCCATCCGGTGCAATAGAACTACATTTTACCGGTATTGAAAATACCAGATTTAGTTTAGCCGGTTCACAAGTCGGGGGTACAATGCTGTCCAGCGCAGGCAGCAGGGCAGATACTGAGAATTCAATTTTATTCCCGACAGGTGCCTGGATTCCACAGTCATCCATTAAAGTATTACCGTCTATTCCGTTTTGAATTAAAAGTGAATAGTTTCCCGGAGGTAGCGGGTCGCTCAGGGAAAGTTCCAGATAATCAAAATCAAATTGTGGGCTGCAATTTAATCCGATCGCCTTTGTTATAAATCCGGTTGAAGATATGATAGAGAAATCTGATCCGTCGCTAGACAGGCTATTGCAACGCACAAATTTAGTGATCCCGACGGTAAGCGTTTTCTTATCACAACTCGTTACAACCGATAGCAGTCGCGGTGGTTCCGGATCATTTAAAACAGCCGTCCCGCTAAAACTCAGCGTATAGCCGCTTTGTACAGAGGATGGATGACTGACCAATAAAATGTAACTGTGGCCCGCAATAAGATTAAGTGTTCTGGTAAATGCTGAAACGTTATCCGATGTAGGCGCAGTACATTTCGCAAAAGCAACTCCGTCATTGCTTGCACCGGTGGGTCCGGGTGTAGCAGATCGGTTACCGTTTACAATCAGGGTTGAATCGGTATAAATGATACTGGGCAGAAAGCCGGTTATGTCAAACAGCATCCAGTCATAATCATCAAGAGGATCATTCGGCGTGATCACAAATTGCAGACTGCCCGAACGGTAACAGGTAAATGCATAGTAAAAAGGATTCATATCCGGATACTGATCACAGCCCGCAACGGGAATAGAAGTGGTAAAGCCTAAAGGGACTGCCGGTTGCCGGATCGTATCGGCTCCACAAAGCGGAAATGCCGTTGATGGATATTGGCCCTTGGCCGGGAAGGTTTGTGACCAGCCATAAAACGGTATAACCAGTAAACAGGCAAATAATATTGCTTTCAAGAAAAAACCGGGTTCATGGATGGTGAAATATTCTCTGAACTGCTTAAAGGTCAGTCTTTTTGAACATTATAATATACGTAAAATCCTGTCTGATGGATAACAGAAAAAAAAATAAAGTGTTATGCATTCTTTCAATTTAAATTAAAATGAGAAATATGGACCAGAGGATGAATCCTTATGAAAGCGATCAGTTTTCCGAAATCGAATTGCTTGATCTGACGATGGGTATCTTAAACATTAATAGTTATAACCGGATTAATGTCGCCTTTCGAACGAAAGCAGGCACTTACTATCCCGGTGAGCATGCGGTGGCAATCAGCCAGAATTAAGATCGTGTTGTTCCGGAGTTAGAAACTGAAGCCGTCGTTTTAATCTGATATGGGAACCATGCGGGCTGTCAGGTCGGGATCCTTCATGTTTTTATCAAAAGGAAAAATGGGTCTTTGAATTCTGTTATACTTCAGTCCCTCCAGATTTTGATCTACGCCGCCGGGTGTCAGGGCCATGATCCAATCTGCTCTCATGGCATAAAGTTCGGGTTGCAGATATCCGATTTTTACAACTACGATTGCTGTTATTCGTGGTTTAAGACCCAGGCGGGTAAAATCTATTTCCCGGTGATAGGGCTTGCGTTTTTTTGTGACTATAATGCGCACGGATCCAACCCGGACAACGACTTCCGTTTCAGCGTCCGGATCGCCGTGCTGAATAGACTCAACCATACCGGATATCAGCAACGGTGGTGCATATCTTGCATCCACCATGGCACCTGCATAACCTTGCACATGGGCGCCCACGCCAGCCTGGATCGCATTTTTTACCAGATCCGGCCCGGGAATAGACGCATAAATAAGTGAGGGCCCATCAGCAGATTTAAATTCGGGGCGTGCAAGTATTTCTTTCAGTGTCCAGGTCACATCTCCTGCTCCACCGGCGGTGGGGTTATCGCCCATATCACTGATGAAAAACGGATGCTTATTACTTTTCAGGGCACTGTCGAGGCATTCACTTAAAGTTGCCGTAGGCGCTACGAACGCAAATTCAAACCTGTCTTTCCAAAAACTTTGAGCCAGCTTTTCGGCAGCATGTTTTACTTTTTCCTGATCATCGCCGGTTACCATAACAACGGCATGATTGCGGGGCTCGTCAGCCCAGGCGTATCCAATCCAGATCGCCGCATCAACAATTCCCGGTTCTGCGGCAACGGGGGCCACCTGCGCATACAGGCTTTTCCCCGGCTCGATCCGGGTACTGGTTTTTTCACCCGGTAATAATATCGGAACATCAATCCATGCTTTGAATGCAGGCTTTCCCTTTCCGCTTAATAATCGATCCAGGAGGTTCCTGACTGCACGTTCCCTCGTTTGCATGGCATCTTCATGAGGTGCCATCCGGTAACAGGTAATCAGGTCTGTGTTTTCTGCCAGCCTCCAGGAAACATTACCGTGCAGGTCCATAGAAGTTGAGATGATTGTTTTCTTTCCAACCACTTCCCTGATCCTGACAATAAAATCGCCCTCCGGGTCATCCAGACCAACCACACTCATTGCGCCATGGATATCAAAATACAAACCATCATATGGACCATTTTTCCTGAGTGAATCCAGCGTTTTGGATACCAGCGATTCATATGCCTGCCGGGTTACGGCACCACCAGGCAATGCATAACCCACCAGGGCAGGAATCCAAACGGCTCCTTTCCGAAGTGGCGAATCAGCTGACAGAAATGGATAAAGTGTAAATACATTGATTCCGTACCTGGCATGAAAGGCGTCCTCAGCTGTCAACGCCGGTGAAAATGTGCTCGACTCAATGGCAAGACCCGCTATCGCAATGCGGGGAAGTCTTATCAGCTGCCCATGATTACCTGGTTTCGGATTATGAGTACCTGCCAGCACCAACCCTGATATTAAAAAGCATGCAATCGTCAGAACCAGGTAATTTTTCATATACAATTATTTAGTTTGATTTCGTTACGACCGGCGAATCATCTCTTCATGACATTACAATGTTCCATTTCAAATTTGTAACTTCAAAATTATTATGAAAAATACCTTTCTTTTCATACTGGCATTTTGTTGCTTTTCATCTTTTTCATCAGCCCAAATTGCATTTGTGGACACCAAATATATTCTGAACAAAATGCCGGAATACAGGGATTCGCTGAATAAACTAAATTATCAGAGTGCGCTATGGCAAAAGGAAATTGACGATAAACAGGCCGTCGTGGACAGGATGAAGGTTGATTTTCAAACGGATGAACCCATGCTGACGGATGAATTCAGGAAAAAAAGAACGGACCAGATTTTTTATCGTGAAAAAGAACTGCGCGAATTGCAAAGGACGCGTTTTGGATACCAGGGCGATCAGTATAAAATGAGACAGGATTTAATTAAACCGCTGGAAAATAAAGTGAATGCAGCTGTTCAGTCAACTGCAGCCCGGCTAAAATATACTGCAGTACTGGATAAAAGTGAAGGCATTACCGTATTGTATGCAAAATCCAACCTGGATATTACCGAAGAAGTAATGAAGGAAATGGGAATGTCACAATAAGTCTCTTAATACTTCAGGTCCGCCTTCAGTTCCTCAAAACTTTTCCAATCCCCGTTAATCATATATTTTTTCTCAGACGCGCTGCAGATCACCGCCCCTGTAATTGCTCCCGCAGCACAGCCCAATACTCCTCCCAGAAAAATACTACCTGCAGCATTCCCCGCTCCATTCCAGCCACTGCCTCCACTTCCGGCGTTCTTTCCAATTAGTGCCCCCCCGATAATACCAGCGACGATGGTTGTCGGCATTAACCAGGATCTGAGTCCATTGTTACGCATCTTAATGCCGGTGACGAATTTGTAATGGTAACTTTCCCAGTTGGAAGGATCATTCTTATTTATTTTATGTGAGGGACGCTGTTTTGCTTTGCTCTTTGTATACACATATATGGATGAATCCTTGATATTCATCAGGTGAGCTTCGAATGTTTGACTGCCAGGCAGAATAAGCTTTATACTATAAACCGGAGGCTGCGGTTTATTTTTCTTCATTTGCAAGCTATCCTGGGATTTCAGATTTTGTAAAAACAAAAGGCTGAATAATAAACTTGCTGTAAGTAGTTTCATAATAGCTGATTTTGGATTAAAAATTTTCTACTGTCATTTAAAGCTGCCGTATCAAAAGTAGAAGGCGTAATAGCTTAGCCCTAATTGATAATTGTTTTGCCTAAGCAGATCATAGCATAAAGTATATGGAATGGCCGGGTCCCGGTTATCTGATTATTGGTATCTGCTAAAATGCCCGAACCACGGGTAATCCTGGTGAAACCTGCAAATGGTTATGACCGGATTGGCAGAAATTGCAAGAATAAATTCCCGGAAATCGAATCAACATTCAGGATGCTTTTTAAGAACATCCATAACTTCGGAAATGCAACCTTCGCAACTTAAACGGAATATATGCCGGCTCTACCTCATATTGGTGCCGGTCCTGGTTGCCTTAGCGGGCTTTGGAATCGGACATATCAGCTACAAAATATATTTACCAATATGGCTTTTGAATGTGTGCGGCATGTTTGCAGCGGCATGGATTCTTGGCGCACGATTTATCAGGGGTCAGGATCCTGATAAAAAACAACTGGCTTTCCCGGCATTGTTGCTGATTATACCATGGATGCTGATATCTATGTTTTTTGGACTGGGTCCGCCCCCTGCTGATGCAGGAGGCTGGGCAGCGCTGGCTATCGAACAGCAAGTCAGATATTCTTTCCTGATAGCTGCAGGCATTTCGATTGCATTTGGCTTCGCCCTGTTAAAAGAAAAATTAAGAAATGATGGAGAAAATTTTTTTTCACGACTTGGTTTTACCGCCTTCATGATTGCGGTTCCTCTTTTTATTTTAAACATGACTTTCTGGGGCAGTTATATTGTTGAGACTAGTGAAATAGTTGCGGCGTCCGGCTATGAAAAAATGCCCGAATGGTATCAACCCCTAAGAAACCAATTTGAACTGATCTCTGTGGTGGAAGTCGCACTGACCTATATAGCAACCGCATTTTTTGCGGCATCAATGATTTCTGCCGGCTGGTTCAGAAAAGCTGCGGGTCGTATTTATATCCTGTTAAGTTTGCTGGGAGCATTAATCATTCTCTTACCCCTCTCCAATGAACCCTTTGCGACTGCTGAATTTGCAGTCTCCATTCCGGCCATCCCATTTCTTTTGCCATATTATATGGGTATAAACTTATTGCGAAAAGTTGGATGAATGATAAGTTTCGGGATGCCACAGGTGCTCTCCCCCATTCAATATTTCCCCGCACCGGTACTTACAGTTTGCATGAAAACCCGACATCGCAATATCCGATACCCCGATTTAATTAGTAACAGAAGCACAATTTTAGTTGATGGATTTCGGTGCATAGCCTTCGAAATATTTTTTTTAACCTGGCTGAAAATAACTTAAATTGAATATGGGGAAAGATGGAGATTGGAAAACCCTGAATAAATGACAGATGGGTGTAGACGACATTGATTCTGGTCAGATTCAGGGTGAAGAATGGATTTGTTCGTATACGGTTCGTATAGCATTCGTATAGTGTTCGCATAGTGTTCGCCCAGTTAAGCGAAAAAACTACGAACTGATAACCGACGCTGATCCAACTATTATTTAATTTTGCCAGAATGTCATAGGGATCAGGACCTTCGCCTATAATTCTAATTCTGCTTTTTTTGGACTATTATTCCTATCGATGTAACGAGAAACTCGTTCAATTGCAGTTTAAGGTGTACCCTTTCCTTATGGGGGCTCATATCCACCATAAAATCTTCAGGCTCATCACCATAAGAATAATCGAGCTCTTCTACATAATGACCTGAAGACCGGAGTTCGTTTGCAATTGATTCGATATCTTTTGCCCTGTATATAACAGTATCCCCTTTTTCCTGGGTGCGGCTGTTCGATGATAAATTGAATTCCGTAGTATGTACCGCCCAACCTCCCGGCTTCAACGTCTCCAGTTGGTTTTTTAGAAATTTTTGTCCCAATTCCAGGGATCCGAGATGTTCAAACGAACAACTGGACCAATTAAAATCAAATCCCCTTAAATCAGAAGGAATATCGTTCATATCAACGGCCCGGTAATTCACATGCTTTTCCAATATTTCCCCGCTGCATAAACCCCTTTTGTTCAGTGATTCAATACCAAAACAAAGCTGGTCTCCTGAATCCCAGCCTTTGGCAACTCCTTCCTGGGGAAAAATATCAGTAGCCATGATTTCACAACCGTAATTGGCAAAAATTGACGGCAAAGGTTCGGAACCAACAGCAAATACCAACCCTCTCTTTCCCTTTTCAATACATCCCCTTTCCCATAAAGCCTGCATGATATAGACGTACTCCCATTGTTTACGATGGAACCTCGCTGGCTCATTTATTTCCTTACACCAGCGTATATACCACTCAGTATGCCAATCCCTGGCCTTGCACAATTCAGATTTTCTGGTGAGACTTACATCCATAATAAACAGCTCTTGTTATATTCCCCTTTACATATATTGAATAGAATACTTATAATAGTGATTTATAAACCTCGAGATATTTCAACGCACTCTTTCCCCATTCAAAATTCTTACCCCGGTTGATGATTGATTCCGTCATATTATTCTTAGTATAAGAAGACATCCCCTCAGAAAATATCCCATGCATATGATCGGATTCAAAACTGGAAAAATAAAAGGCAGTTTCGCCACCTATTTCAGGCAATGAGGTAAGGTTGGATAGAAATATTGGTTTCCCAAATTGCATGGCTTCAACAACCGGAGCCCCAAATCCCTCAGCGAGGGAAGGCTGCATGAAAGCCATACAATGATTCAAATACCAGGCTTTTTCCGGTTCAGAAACCGGGCCCAGCAAATGAATAAATTCGGATATTCTTAGTTTTTCTGCCTTCGCCCTGATATGATCGACATAGTCCGGCTCGTCAAGTCTTCCGGCAATCACAAGGTCCATCCCTGGATTTCTTTTTATCAGGTCGAGCAATACATGATAGTTTTTTTTCCTGTTGATATATCCCATCCCGAAAAGAAATGGACGTGTCGGGCGGTATGAAGATCTGCTCAAAGCCGGTGTTTCCAATTTGTGGATCCCATTATGAATAACATATACAGGCTTTTCCCCCACTTCACAATGTTTATAAACGTCCTCCCTGGTAAATTCCGAAATACATACAATTGCGTCACTCCTGTCGATCAGGCGCTGGGTATGAACCAGGCTTTTATGTTGTTCCTCTTTTGGTTTGCCTTCATGCAACGAATTCAGATCGTGAATGGTAAGTACAACCTTGATATGTTTGTGGATCTTAGCATCAGGCAGAATCCGGCCGGATTGAAAAGGAGCGTGCCAGATCCTGCAATTTGACAGGAATGGGTTCAAATATTTATGCCAGGTCCTTTCTATAATGTGATACCTATGGTCGAATGGTAAAATTCTGGGTGAAGGCAGGTACATTCTCAAAGGCGGGCAGTTCTGCATTTTAAGAGCATTATTTACCCTTTCACTCAGGTTGAGGCAATATTGATAAAGCCCCGAGTGAGGGTAACGCATCAAACTGCAATCCAAAATAATTCCTTCCATATAAATTATAAATGCAGCCAATCAATTTCCCAACTAACTGCAAATTGTAAGCAATCCCACACGAATGATAAATTATATCAGTTCACTAACGCCAGCCTCCCAAGGTCCAACAATAGTATCAATATTTTGTGCAGAAAAATAGGCATATGTCAGTAAGCAATGCTTGACGAAAATCATCCCATATATTGCTTTTTCTCATACACATTACAAGCTATTTGGCATATCTTACTAAGGTTCAATTGATTAATTGTTCAGCAACACTTTTTCAGGCAACGACTTTACTACACCCCGCAAATATTTCATTGATCCAAGCAGACCAATATGGGGAAGATTTTATTTGATTGTGAACGGATGAAGTATTTTAATACGGGGCTGTATTCCTACTGTCTTAATTTAGGCATAGCCATTCAAAATAATCTTGATCCGACAAGGATACAACCATGCTTTTTTGCCCCTGGCAACATAGACCCCTGTTTCGGAGTGAATGCCTGCTATTACCCCCAAAATTCATTGCATAAATTCTGGATGCCATCATTAAAAGATTTCGACATCTGGCATTGCACTTATCAAAATTCAGATTATATGCCGCGCCGGGATCGAAGAATTAAGGTATTACTTACCATTCATGACCTAAATTTTATTTATCAGGACAAACCTGAAATAAAGAAAGCCGTCAACCTGAAACACCTCCAAAAAAATATCGACAGGAGTGATGCCGTTGTTTGTGTCTCTGAATATACCCGGAATGATGTATTGAAATATTGTGATATTAAAAATAAACCGCTGACTGTAATTCACAATGGCCTGAATAGTCTTAATGATCCTATACTCGGGAATTCCTCCTATACACCCAGAAAACCTTTTCTGTTTTCACTGGGCACGTTTCACCGGAAGAAAAACTTTCATGTATTACTATCTTTATTAAGACATAATAAATTTCTTGAATTGCTGATTGCCGGACGTCCGGATGACTTGCACTACATTACTGAAATTAACAGAACTGCACTAAAATTGGGCGTAGCCAAAAACTTACATCTTCTTTTCAATATAACTGAAGGCGAAAAATCATGGTATTATCATAACTGTTATTCATTTCTTCTTCCTTCTCTTTCAGAAGGATTTGGACTTACCGTTCCGGAAGCAATGTCTGTAGGCAAACCGGTATTTCTTTCCGGAAGTACATCTTTGCCTGAAATCGGGGGCAAACACGCGTTCTATTTTAAAAACTTTGAGAGTGACCAGATGCAATCGGATTTTGTTCAGGGGATGAAAAAATATAAGGAGTTTTCCATGCAGGATAATATCAAAGACCATGGTCGTTCATTTTCCTGGGACAACGCAGCCAGGGCGTATTTAGAAGTCTATGAAAGTCTGGCCCAATAGATGCGCTGTATTTTTAGTATGAAATTGTAAAAAATGAAAATTTACCGAAAGCTTTTCAGGTACACCGGAAACTATAGCAAATACATTGTGCCCTTTTTTGTCTTTACTCTATTTAGTGTGTTTTTTGGAGTATTTCAATATGCCCTGATCATTCCGTTACTTAATTTTTTATTTGATTCCACCAACCCGGCAGACGCGGCAAAATATTCCCATATACCCCAGTTTCAATTTTCCACCAGTTTCTTCAAGGATTACTTCTATTATCTCGTGAATCATTTCAAACTAACCAATCCGGTATATTCATTATATTTTCTGGCTGGCATAATTGTACTGGCGGTTATCCTGACTAATATCTTCAGGTACCTGGCGCAACAATCGTTAATTAAAGCAAGGACCTTACTGGTTAAAAGACTCCGCGAAGCACTATTTGAAAAAATAAATCATTTGCATTTAGGCTATTTTACCAAGGAACACAAAGGAGACCTGCTTTCCAGGTTGAATTCGGATGTATATGGAATCGAAGGCGTTGCGGCAAGCTCCCTGGAAGTTGTATTTAAAGAGCCTTATATGTTGATTGCCTACTTTATTGCACTTTTTACCATTTCTGTAAAACTCACACTTTTCACGCTGGTTATAATTCCTGTTTCGGCCATCGGTATAGCAGCCGTAACAAAAAGGTTGAGAAAAGAAGCGAAGGATGTACAGGCTTCCATGGGCAGGTTATTGTCGCTTATCGATGAGACCTTATTGGGCATGCGGATCATCCGAGCATTTAATGCAACTCCATTTATAATTAAACGATTTAGCATCGAAAACGATTTCTATCGGAAAGCCAGTTTGCAGGGATTTAAAAAACGAGAACTGGCTCCGGCTTTTTCGGAAGCTTCCGGCGTTTTTGTAGTGGCCTGCATCTTGATTTACGGTGGATCCCTGGTTTTAAACAAAGGAACCGGCCTGCTGGCCAGTGAATTTATTGCTTTCATTGCCATTTTTTCCCAGGTCATACGACCGGCAAAAGCTATTGTAATTGCATCGGGTAATATTCAACAGGGACGTGCAGCCGGTGAACGTATACTTGAAATATTGGAGACCCCGGTAAAAGTAGCAGACAGGCCAGGGGCTATACCAATGCCGATGTTTAAGAACAGTATAGAATTCAGGAACGTCGCATTTAAATATGATGAAGCTGTTATTTTAACCAACATAAATTTTTCAATTCAAAAAGGAAAAAAAGTTGCCTTGATTGGACCGTCAGGCGTGGGAAAATCTACCATTGCAGATCTGATACCCAGGTTTTATGATGTAACGGAAGGACAGATACTGATTGATGGCAGGGATGTCCGGGAATTCAAAATGGAATCCCTGCGTTCACAAATGAGTATCGTTACCCAGGAAATCATTTTGTTCAACGACACAGTATTTAATAATATAGCACTTGGGCATCCGGAAGCAAAAATGGAAGATGTAGTTAAAGCGGCCAGAATTGCCAATGCGCACGAATTCATCACTCACACCGAACAGGGGTATGATACTATTATCGGTGACAGGGGAATCCGGCTATCCGGGGGACAAAGACAAAGATTGAGCATCGCGAGGGCAGTATTTAAAAATCCATCAATATTGATTCTGGATGAAGCTACTTCTGCACTGGATACTGAATCCGAGCTGTCTGTACAGCATGCTCTGGATAATCTAATGGAAGGCAGAACCACACTGGTAATAGCGCACCGTCTCAGTACGATCAAAGATGCTGATGAAATATTGATCATGAAGGATGGAGAAATTATTGAAAGGGGTACTCATCTGAATTTGCTGAAGGAGGAAAGTACGTACCGTAAATTAACCCAATTGCAAAAGATTTCTTAGAAAAGCAGAAACTCAAATTTCATCCGTTATCTTCGACAATAACTAGATCCTGAACGAACGCCATATTGATGAAACCGCATTACCCTATCCTGGACGGACTACGCGGCACGGCCGCCATTTTGGTTGTGATTTTCCACTTATTTGAGGCTTACTTTCCCGTGATGGCCAACCACCCCATGCATCATGGATATCTGGCTGTTGATTTTTTTTACCTGCTTTCGGGTTTTGTAGTGGGCTATGCGTACGATGACCGGTGGGGCAAGATGAGTATAAAAGATTTTATCAGGATTCGCCTGATACGCCTTCATCCGCTGGTTATTTTAGGAGTAACCATCGGCGCAATTTGTTTTTGGTTTGATCCATATACGAACCTGGGTCACCAGGTCGGCTTGTTAAAATTAATCGGGGTCATGCTGATCGGTTTTACACTCCTGCCTTCACCTGATATTCGTGGCTGGGGTGAAACACATTCACTGGACGGACCCTGCTGGTCCTTATTGCAGGAATATATAGCTAATCTGATCTATGCGGTATTTGGAAAGAAAATGAGCAAAATTGCTTTATGGATTCTTGTAATCCTGAGCGCCATCGCGCTTACCTGGGTGGCTGTATGGCGGGGAAATCTTGGTACCGGTTGGGGTTACACTACTTTTGGGATAGCCGTTGCAAGGATGATGTATCCTTTCTTTGCCGGTTTGCTGCTGTTTCGCATGGGTAAACTAATCCGTATTCCCAGGGCCTACACCATATGTTCGCTGATGCTTGCCGTATTATTTTTCGTGCCGTATTATAAATATAACGGCTTGTTTGAAGCAGCCTGTATCATTATCGCGTTTCCATTCATTGTTGCCGCAGGAGCCGGCGGACAAATCAGCGGTCGCTGGGCGAAATTGTGTAAATTTTCCGGAGACATTTCATATCCCATTTATATCGTGCACTATCCCTTCATCTACATTTACACGATGTGGGTTGTAAATAAAAAGCCCGCACCAGCCGATATTATACCCGTCGCTATCTTTCTCTTTATCTTTTTTATTGTACTAGCCTGGGCTGCATTTAAGTTTTATGATGAACCGGTAAGAGCCTGGCTGAAGCGAACCTATTTGTCTAAAACCCCAGCCAAAAGCTGAATCTTATCCGTATTTATATAGTCCACCTCCAGGCGCATCAGCCACTGCCAGGCCAGCGGTATATCCGGCGCATTCCAAAAGCGGACCGGTTTATTCAAATCATGGGATTTTTTAACGGCAGCATGTAATATGGAATCATCCCTCGCAGGTAAATCATTATTTCCTTTCCAGGAACTATATTTTTGGAAGTCATCGCTTAGCAAGGAAATTTTGGTCAGCGCTTCTGCACTATAGTTTTCCTGAACCACGCCATCAAAGCGGATAAACGCGGGATATTTAGTAAACAGCTTTTCATCCGGCCGGTTTCCGGTAATGACCCAGGTCAGGGTCCTGCAATGGATCAGTGCTGGATATTTCTCCAGTAAAACAATCAACGCATTTAATGTGCGGATGGAATCTGATTTAATATCTATCAGGAGCTGCAATTTTTTTCTCCTGTCCATGAATGGATATCCGTTATTTTTTTGAAGGCAATTCGATATGGGAATGAGATATTCGGTTTCCAGTTTTATTCCATGTTCTAATTCTTTTCGGTCATGTGCCACATATAAAACAGAATCCACCAGAAAAATATCTGCTTCGATGGAACCAAACCCCGCCTCATAAGCCAGCCAGTAAGGTATCTGCTGTTCATAATCATTGTGTGAATGTGCATTCGCAACTGTGTACTTACGTATTTGAGCATTTGATAATAATGCGGATAGGGCTAAAATCAGCGACGGGAATAGTTTGACTGCTGGTATTCGAAACACAATTTATTTTGTCTGATTTTTGAGTGTTCTTATAAAGAGACGGGAATTTTCCCGATTTAGCTATTAAAGATATCCTGCAATATTCGTTTACAATGAGAGTGTCTGAAAAAAGAAAAAAGATTCTAATGAAATCCAAAATAAGAAACCCGTATATACACGGGTTTCAGATTTTTCTAAACTTAAATAAGCACCCCAGACGGAATACAGGATGCCAGGCGATTAAGCGGTTACCACCGATCAGGAAAAAGAATCAGGTCGAAACTAATATTCGATTTTTACGCCAAGAGCATCATCCAGGCGGGCAATAATCCCCCATCCAAAAAAATCGTTGCCCACGCCAATGAGCAACTCATTGGCACCAGCCTTCAGGGGTAGCTCAAATGAGCAATTCTCGATGGAAACTCTTCCCCTCGGTGTCTTCATACTGGGCTCGTCGTAATAATTCTTGTCGATATATATATACCGGCCGTTAAGAAAAACCCAGACATCATTGGTGAAGCCCAGCCGTATCTTGTAATTCCATTCCCGGTTTGCCAGCAGTGTCGTCTTCAGCCAGGCGATTCGACGCGGAGCACCTCCTTCATACCGGCGGGGAAGGTTACCTCCAAAAAGACGCGTAAGATTAACCAGTCCTCGTCTCTCAGCCTGGATGGGCGACCAGGTCGATTGCTTACCAGGCATCAGGTTTTTGCTGAAGTCTATACCGGCGGGAATGGTATCGGGTTGCGTGACCTGCCAGTGACGGATATAACGGGGATCATTATCCGTAGGATCGTAATCTTCCAGCCCGCCGTGCGAGCTGATTTCCGTCGTCAGCACCGGGCGGACCACGAGATGGGCTATCGTCATCTGTCCTGCAAAGGCAAATGAGCCATGTGTCGTATTCCCCTCCAGCCGGGGAATAGTTAGTGTGGGCCTGATATCGCTGTTGACATAGACCAGCATCTGCCTGCCGGCGATCAGGATCCGGATATGGTTCCAGGCATCCTGTCTAAAGCTGGCATTCCCCTGGTAGTGCGGCATCAGGTTCCAGCAACTGACCCCTTTGATGACAGGAGTATATTGAACACCCTCCATGATCTCCGGGTGGCCCGCTGCCCATCCGGTACGGAAGTAAAAGCTTTCACTCTCCATTTCATCCTGCCAGTGAAAATTGAAAGACGCAAAATTCGAGTCCGTCGGCTGAATATCGAATTCGATGTCTCCTTCCGAAAAATTAGTATTTTTTGCAACGACCGTCCCCGCCGCCAATGATCTTCATCGCGGGACCCGTTGGGGTAACTCCGCCTATCGAAGGTGCAGCCGGCAGGAATTCTACCGTTCCGGGCTGGAAGCTCCAACTGTCTGCACTAAGAGAGATGGTATGGGCAGGCTCGCCAGAACCTGTCTGCGACCCCTGAGCCCTGGTAGTGTTCGGAAAACAAACTACGCCAGAAAAAAGAAAACATAGACCCAAAAAGACTTTTAGCATAATATTTTAATTTTAATGCGGCAATTTGCAAAGGGTGAGGCGAACAGACGATTCAAACCCGTTCAACTTGATTCATTTGGAATCAGGAACTCAATTCCCCTCCAATGAATAATACTACAGACGCCTTCTATATCCGGCAGTGTATGGAACTCATCGAGGCCCGGTGGCAGCGGGGCCCGAGCGGTGAATGGAAAAGTTATGATTTCGAAAAATTAAGCGACGAGATATATGACAGTACAGGAATATCTCTCAGCATATCCACGCTTAAGCGCCTGTTCGGCAAGGTCGCCTATAACAATTTACCTTCCTTATCTACACTCAATACACTGGCCCGCTTTGTAGGCTATGAAGACTGGAATGCCTTTAAATGGCGGGATGCGACCAGTCCGACACCAGGGGCCGCTCAGACATCTGGTCCGGCTACAGCGCCGCAGATGATTCTACCGAAAGCGAATACTATCGTGTATGAAACCGATAGTGAGAAGATCAAGAAAAAAAAGCTTCCCTGGTGGCCTCTGCTTATATTACCTCTTGCTGCATTGGGCTATCTCTTCGTCGGTTCCGCCAGGGTATCGCGTCAGGGCCCCGTCAACCCTTCTCTCTATTTCTTCTCCTGCAATAAAGTCCTGACTGAAGGCGTACCCAACTCAGTCGTATTCCACTACGATGCATCAAAGGCGCCGACGGATTCCGTATTCATTGTGCAGACCTGGGATATGAGCCGGAGAACCCTCGTAAGCAGGAAGGGTCACGCGCATTCAGCCATTTATTATTATCCTGGATATTTTAACGCCAAATTAGTGGTAGACACCCAGATTGTCCAAACCCGGGGCCTCATGATCGCGTCGGGAGGCTGGCTGGCTCTGGCTGAAGGAGACCCGACGCCTTTTTATTTCAAAAAGGAGGAATACACGCCAAAGGAAGGAGGAGTCATGGTCGACAGTGCTTTGCTTGCCAAAAATCATTTGCCTCTCTATCCCCAGGCTCCTTGGATCAGGATCAGTTATATAAAAGACATGGGGGCCCTGTCCGATGATAATTTTACATTCGAGACTACCCTGCGAAGCGATCGTAGCAGCGGCGCGGAAGCCTGTCAGCAGGTGGAAGTCCTGATACAATGCAAGGATGATGTATTTATTATTCCCCTCAGCGCTCCGGCCTGTATCGGCGACCTCCAACTTTATGTGCAAGGCAAAACGGTTAGCAGCAAAGAGGCAGATCTATCCGGCTTCGGATCTGATCTTACAAAGTGGACAACTTTAAAAATTGAGACGGTTGACAGGCATATGAAATTTACCGTCGACGACAAGCCCGCCTATTCGCTTGATTTTTCCAATAAAGCGAGCGATATCGTCGGTGTGCATTACCGCTTTCGGGGCGGGGGATCCGTTAAAGATGCCCGTTTCACGGCGAGTGGAAAGACGATCGAGCTGAGATAATTGCGACGGAAATAGTGGATTCAATATTCCAAAACAAAGCGATCCGATATAAAAAAGCCTCACAAATTTTTTGTCTGTGAGGCCTCGTAATATTTATTGTACCCCAGACGGGAATCGAACCCGTACCCGCATTTCTGCAGACAGGATTTTAAGTCCTGCGCGTCTACCAGTTCCGCCACCAGGGTCTGTCAAAAAAAAAATTCCACCTCTTTCGGATGGAATCGCTGAGCGGAAGACCGGGCTCGAACCGGCCACCCCGACCTTGGCAAGGTCGTGCTCTACCAAATGAGCTACTTCCGCTGATTACCTATCATAAGAACTGTAAGGGGGCTGCAAAAATAAGTATTCCGGCCCTCCTTTTGAAATTTTTTGCTACTTGTATTCCGGGGTATATTGGGTATTGGCAGGAACCACCACATCCGGCTTTCCCTTATAGCGATGGACGTACAGTCCGTAACATCCGCCCAAAAGCAGGGCTATAATACAAAATACCTCGAGATAAAACAGAAAAACCGAAGAATTTACCCAGTTATAGGAAATGTCTTTCAGCTTGGGATCCTTGTATTCTTCGACTTCTTCGCTCATAAGAATCAGTTATTTACAGCGCAAAAATAGCAGAATCCATTAAAAAATCATCTTTTGTTGCCCACAATTTCATCAAATCTTGCTTTCCCTTCTACAAAATGCTTCCATGCCACACAATGCATATACCAGCCGGATAACCGGGCCCTTCGCCGGAGCGGAAATACGCTTTTCCCCTGCATAAACAATACCCATTTGAAAAATGCCAGATGCGCCTCTCCTACCGCCAGGAAATAAACAAACTGGCCTGCAAAAAGTGACTTAAAGGCAGAAATAAAATCCAACCCGATTCGGACAGGTATCTTCCAGAACGATTGTCTTTTGGGCAGGTTTTTGGCCAGCATGATCATATTGTTTCTGAAATTCAGAAATACTTTCCGCTCATTTCCTTTAGGTAAAGTGCCGCCACCCACATGATAAACCACTGAAGCAGGGCAGGCAAAAATACTATAGCCCAGCAATTGGAGTCGCCAGCAAAAATCTATCTCCTCCATGTGAGCAAAAAAATAAGTATCAAATCCCTTCACCTGATGAAATAGTTCGGACCGCACAAACAGGGCTGCGCCACTGGCCCAGAAAATCGGTTCGGTATTATTATACTGCCCTTCATCCTTCTCACAAATATCAAAAATCCGTCCCCTTGCAAATGGATAGCCCAGGCAATCAAGCCATCCGCCGGCGCCCCCCGCATATTCAAATTGATCTTTTTGACGATAGCTTAATATTTTCGGCTGGCAGGCGCCGATCTGCCTGTCTTTTTCCATCAGTTCAATCACCGGTTCGATCCAGCCTGCAGTCACTTCAACATCCGAATTCAATAAAACATAATATTCCGATTTCACTTCTTTCAAAGCCTCATTATAACCACCCGCATATCCATGATTTCTTTTCATGGAAATAATCCGGGCATCGGGATAAGAGGTTCTAATAAATTCCAGGGAGTCATCGGTAGAGGCATTATCCGCAATGATCAGTTCCATATTGGAATATGTACTTGCCATAACAGAAGGCAGAAACTTTTCCAGGTACTTACGCCCGTTATAATTAATGATGACAACAGATACTTTAGCCAAATTTTAAATACTTAGAAAATAAAAAATCTGGGCCAAAAATAAGGCTTTGACCTGTAAACGCTTTCTGAAATATGAATTCATGCGCATTAACTACATTAGCGGCATGATCGGATTTCGATTTAACTGGCGCTGGCTCCTGGCTCTTCTTGGAATTGCCATTGTGTGCGGAACGATTTACTATTCCCACTACCTTGCTCAGAAGATACGAAAAGAGGAGCAACAGAAAATTGAACAGTGGCTTGCAGCCAGTAAAGCCATCCTGAATCCGGACCTTACATTACCCAACCTGATCCGGAACGAGCAGCATTCCATCCCCATAATAGAGACGAACGAAAACGATAGTATCACCAGTTATTTTAACCTGGATACCGTGAAGATTGACCACGATAAAAACTATTTATCCAAGCAACTGGAAATTTTTCGTTCGCAAAATCCACCGTTGGAAATTAAATGGAGTGATTCACCTTATACTGCAAATCGCTATTACTATGGACATACAGCGCTGCTTGACCAGGTCCGTTATTATCCGCTTATACAACTGATGTTGGTTGCGGTCCTGATATTTTTTATTGTGTATTCGATTTCATCGCATAACAGGGCCACCCAGAACCAGGTATGGGCAGGTATGGCCAAGGAGACGGCCCATCAGCTGGGAACGCCCCTTTCTTCCCTCCAGGGTTGGATAGAAATGCTGAAAGAACAGGGAACCCCGGATGAAACAGTATCAGAATTGCAAAAAGATCTGGACCGGTTGAAACTGGTCTCCGACCGGTTCAGTAAAATCGGCAGTATTCCGCAACTTGAAAAATCTGACCTGGTATTCCAGATTCAGCAAATGCTGGATTATATGCGCAGGCGGACAACATCAAAAGTGCAATTCAGTTTTGAAACCGGTGGCATTGCACATATTGAAGCGGATATTTCTCCTCCCCTATTCGACTGGGTAATAGAAAACTTATTGAAAAATGCGCTGGATGCAATGGAAGGAAGAGGAAATATTGATATTAAAATTAAGGATGAACCGCAACAGGTTATTATTGACCTGAGTGATAGCGGCAAGGGTATTTCAGCGGCCAATATCAGGCGTGTTTTCGATCCCGGATTTACCACTAAAAAAAGGGGCTGGGGATTGGGACTGACCTTATCAAAGCGAATCATAGAAGCCTACCACAAAGGAGAATTGTTTGTTAAACAATCCGATATTGGCAAGGGAACCACTTTCCGGATTATACTACCTAAAATTTGAAAAATTGGGAAATCCGGAAATGGGAATTCTAGCCCGGAACAGCTATTTTTGCAGTCCCATTTTAAAGTCCATGATGCGGAGGTGGCGAAACTGGTAGACGCACTACTTTGAGGTGGTAGCGCCGTAACTGGCGTGGGAGTTCGAATCTCCTCTTCCGCACAATTCAAGCAATGCCCGCGTATGCGGGCATTGGTATTTTTCGGAGGTTTTTTCAAGCTTGCTTGAAAAAAGCGAAGAAAAATGCCAAAGTAAGTGAGCGAAGCGAACGCCATTGCTTGAATTGTCAGCCCCCACCCCGAGATCATCGGAGATAATCTCCTGTGAAATTTTTGGTCTTCATTGTACGCCATAAAGAATACCTCCACCGTTAATGCCTGCTCATGGAAGCAAAACAAAAACATATTCTACCGGTAACGAATATACGATCCTGATCCACGATTAAAAGTATATGCAAGTCATCACGCATTTCAGATTTTTTTACATTTGCAGATTTTCACATAAGAGCTGTATGAAAAGACTAATTTGGGCCAGGAGATTACAAAAAGAATTCTGATGCCTGTCTTTCATCCCGAAATCAGACAAGTACAGGTGATAAGATATATCACCCCTTTACGCGAAGGAGGATCCCTTCCTGCCATTGCTGAAGCAGATGATAATTTTTTATACGTGCTGAAGTTCCGTGGTGCGGGACAGGGTCCCAAAACCCTGATCGCTGAGTTGTTAGGAGGAGAAATCGCCCGTACCCTCGGGCTACGGGTTCCTGAAATTGTTTTTGCTGATCTTGATTCAGCATTCGGACGAACAGAACCCGATGAAGAAATCCAGGATCTGCTTAAAGCGAGCGTGGGGCTGAATCTGGGTCTGCATTACCTCTCCGGTGCAATCAGTTTTGATCCCATCGTAACGGATGTTGATCCTCACCTGGCATCGGCTATCGTATGGCTGGATTGTCTGCTTACCAATGTAGACCGGACTTCCAATAATACCAATATGCTTGTGTGGAATAAGGAACTTTGGCTGATTGATCACGGTGCATCTCTGTACTTTCATTATTCACCTGAAGATTGGCAAAAGAAGGCGGAATCTCCTTTTATACAGGTCAGAAACCATGTACTGCTGCCCTGGGCCACTGAACTGGACAACATCGATCAGCAGTTTAAATCTATTTTGAGTTCCCGGAAATTGAAAGAAATTGTGAATTTGATACCCGATGAATGGATAAGTGAAGATGACCGACAGCTGGCAGTAACAAAGGATATGTATTTTCGTTTTTTGCAATTACGAATGGCTGCATCAGAAATTTTTATAAAGGAGGCACAAAATGCAAGAGCAGCACTCGTTTGAATACGCGGTACTCCGCGTTGTTCCTAAAGTAGAAAGGGAAGAATTCATGAATGTGGGTGTGATCCTTTATTGCCAGTCACTATCCTACCTGGATGCATTATTTACGCTAAATGAAAAAAAACTGCTCGTCCTTTCACCAGCCATTGAACTGGATGAAATAAAGAAACATCTGGCCGCTTTTTGCAATATCTGCAAAGGGGGTTCCGGTGCCGGGCCGATTGGAAAACTTGACATGGGTGCCCGGTTTCGCTGGTTAACAGCCACCCGCAGCACAGTACTTCAGTGCTCCAAAGTACATCCCGGACTCACTACCGACCCCGCTTCGACCCTGGAGAAGCTTCATAAAAAGCTGGTTGGGGACGAATAAAAACTGTTCTCCGTTTCTTTGAATCCTGCTAACTTAGTGTCCCTTACAAAAACAACTGCATATGCCATTCAAACGATTGACTGCCGTTCTCTTATCTGTATTCGTTCTTACAAACCTCCATGCTCAAACGCCGGAGATCAACAGCAAGGTTGACAAGCTCATCAGTGAAATGACCCTGGATGAAAAAATCGGCCAGATGACTCAGGTAGCTCTTGCGGTGGTTGCAAAGGGTGGCGGGGCCAATGAAGACGGATCTGTCGATCCCCAGTTACTCAGGCACGCAATACAGGATTATAAAGTAGGATCCATTTTAAACGTAACCGCACATGCAGTCTCCGTTGATAAATGGAGATCCGTACAAACAGAGATCCAGGATGAAGCAAAAAAAACCAGGCTTAAAATTCCTATTATTTATGGCCTCGATGGTATGCATGGACAAACATACACGCTGAATTCCACTCTCTTTCCGCAAAATATTGCCATGGCAGCGACGCGCAACCCGGAACTGGTAGCCCGGGCAGCCCATATCACAGCCAATGAACTGCGTGCTTCCGGCGTTCGTTGGGAATTTGCGCCTGTACTGGATTGCGGAAGACAGCCGCTCTGGTCAAGGTTTCCGGAAACTTTCGGTGAAGACGTCTACATCGGCAAAACAATGGGTGCAACTGCAATACGCGCTTACCAGGCAGACGGACTCAGCAATCCGACCGGCGTTGCTGCATGCATGAAACACTACCTGGGATATTCAGAGCCGCGATCCGGTAAGGATCGCAGTCCATCCTATATACCCGAAATTGAACTGAGGGAATACTTCCTGCCCCAATTCCATGAAGCCATCAAAGCAGGTGCGGCCACCATCATGATCAACTCCGGTGAGATCAATGGTGTACCGGTACACGCCAGTAAATATCTGCTCACGGATCTGTTGCGAAAAGAAATGGGATTCCAGGGTGTAATCGTTACCGACTGGGAAGATATCATTCGTCTTCATACACGGCACCTGGTAGCCAACAGTCCGCGCCAGGCGGTCGTCCTTGCGATTAATGCCGGCATCGACATGAGTATGGTTCCTTCGGATTTTTCATTTTTTGATTTATTAAAAGAAGCCGTAGAGAAAAAAGAGGTACCGATGAGCCGGATCAATGATGCCGTTCGCCGCATATTGATTTTGAAATATCGCCTCGGATTATTTGATAATCCCTACCCGGAACCAGCAACCCTTGCTAATTTCGGTAAGCCGGAATATCAGCAGGCGGCGCTTCAGGCAGCGCAGGAAGCCATGACCCTGCTCAAAAATCAGAACAATATTCTTCCCCTTTCAAAAGATAAAAAAGTCCTGGTTGCAGGTCCCTCCGCCAGCAGCATTGCCCCGTTAAATGGCGCATGGTCCTATACCTGGCAGGGTAACCAGGAGCAATGGTATCCGGCCGACAGTAAAACAATCGGTGAAACCATATCAGAAAAGACGGGCGGCAAATCGACCGTCATCAGTGTGAAAGGGTTTGACAACCCACAGAACTTTGACACGTTAAAACTAAAAGCGGCAGCCGAAAACGCTGATGTAATTGTATTATGCCTCGGTGAAAATGCTTATGCTGAAAGTCCCGGAAATATCCGTGACCTGGCCCTTCCCGAAAATCAAATGGCACTTGCACGTTCGGCTGCAGCTACCGGAAAGCCCGTCATCCTTGTATTAACAGAAGGCAGACCACGTTTGATAACAGGAATCGAACCTGCTATGCAGGGTATCCTGATGGCGTACTGGTCTGGCAAAAAAACAGCCGAGGCAGTTGCAGATGTATTGTTTGGCGATTATAACCCGAGTGGAATCCTTCCATATTCTTATCCGCGTTATTCAGGAGAAATTGTATTGTACGACCGGAAACATACGGAAGATGTCCGTGAAATTTTTAATTCGGATATGACCTGGGATGGATACAACCCGTTATTTCCTTTTGGATGGGGACTGAGTTATACCCAATTTAAATATGGACCAGTTAGCCTGAGTGCACCTGTGTTAAAGGGATCGGGCAGCATTACAATAAATTTAACTGTAACGAATTCCGGTTCAAGGGACGGCAAGCATGCGGTTGAATTATATACTCATCAACAATATGGGAGTATTACGCCCAACATGCGACGTTTGCGCGCTTTTAAAAAAATTAGTCTGAAAGCAGGGGAAACGCAAACGGTCTCATTTACACTCACAGCAGCTGACCTTGCCTTTGTCAATGAAAATTTGAAAACAGTCACCGAAGCTGGTAATTACGACCTGATGATTGGTGATCAAAAAGTGAGTTTCAGTTATCAGCCTTAAACCGCGAACTTTATATTCAATCTAAAAAGAATGATCCGGATTCTGTCATTCATAATTTTCTTTTCTGCCTGCATGCTGACGTGCATGAATCCGCTGCTTGCCCAAAAGGACACGAATGCGTTGAAGAGGAATCGTGCTGCGGTCAAGCAGGCGGATTCTGAAAAGGTCCAGATACTTACAAACCAGAATGAAGAGTTCCGCGCCATCCAGGTTGACCGCCTGGGAGATTCCCTGCGTTTGCTTCAGTTGAAAAAAGAACTCGAGCGGGATACGATAGACAGGAAAAAAAAACAGGCTCTGTCTGCTGAAAGGGACCAGATCATCACCCGGGACACAATCCGATATCGTCAACTGCGACGGAAAGTTGATTCAGCACGCGCTTCGATTACCGGTTTTCCGGTAGTGCTCGGAGACGATACCCTGTTTTTTGTATATGCCAGACTCGGCAGCCCGTTCTGCAAAAGCCCGCGCAGACGTTGTGTCTGTTCGAATAAAAGAGCTTGCTGATGATTATTCCTTCAATCCGGATTCATTAAAAATTGTTGCGGCCGATCTCACAACTGACATTGTTTATAATGAAAATGTGATTAAAAGCGTCACCGATATGGACGCCATTTGGGAAAACAGCGATCAGGAAAAGCTGGCAAAGAAATATGATCAAATTATTTCACGATCGGTAAAAAAATATCAGTCAGAGCACAACTGGAAAGCCATTTCAATGGACATCTCACTGGCAATCCTGGTCATTGCCACACTCGGCATAGTTTTATTTCTAAATGGAAAATTATTCCGATTTTTTAAAAATAAAATCGAAAGCCAGCGCGGAAAAAAATTCAAGGGTCTTAAATTCCGTGACTATGAATTCCTGGATACCAACCGCCAGCTGAATGTTCTTTTCGCCATTCTCAATATTGTCAAATGGATCATCATATTGATCCTGGTATACATTACTTTACTCATTCTGCTTGATATTTTCCCATGGACGGGTAGATTTTCCGGGAAGATGTTTTCCTATTTACTGAATCCTATCAACAATATACTGGTTTCTGTCTGGCATTACCTTCCAAACCTATTAACGATCATTGTGCTGGTAACTGTATTCCGGTATTTTCTACGAATACTGGCTTTCATGAAATCAGAGATAGAAAAAGGCAAGTTAAGAATCCCGGGGTTTTATATTGACTGGGCCAACCCCACTTTTCAAATTATCCGCGTACTGATATTGGCCTTTATGTTGATCGTTATTTTCCCTTACCTGCCCGGATCTGATTCTCCGATCTTTAAAGGTGTATCCGTATTCCTGGGCGTGCTTTTTACATTTGGATCAGCCGGTGCGCTTAGCAACATAGTTGCCGGTCTCGTGCTAACCTATATGCGGGCTTATAAAATCGGCGACCGTATACAGATTGGGCAAGTCACAGGAGATGTGGTGGAAAAATCTCTTCTGGTGACCCGGATAAAGACCATCAAGAATGAAATCGTATCGATCCCGAATTCCACTGTAATGGCGAGTCATACTACAAATTTCAGTGCCGACGCTGCCGAACATGGTTTAATCCTGCATACCAGTGTCACTATTGGTTATGATGCACCCTGGAGGCAGGTTCATGAACTGCTAATAAAAGCAGCTTTGGCAACAGACCTGATCGAAAAAAATCCGGCACCATTTGTATTCCAGGAAAAGCTCGATGATTTTTATGTGCAATTACCAGATCAATGCTTATACACGTTCACCCAATCATACAGCATATTACCTATTCCATCCTTCATCAGAATATCCAGGATTCCTTTAATGAGGCTGGCGTTGAGATCATGAGCTCACACTACAGCAATATTCGCGATGGCAACAAGACGACCGTGCCTGCGGAAAATTTGCCAAAGGATTATGTGGCCCCGTCATTCAGGGTAAAAGATACCGGGAAGGAGGAGCAACGTTAGTCTGGCAAATGTGGAATCTCATAATTCCACATTTGCCACATTACTATAACGCAAGTAATTCCCTCAGTTTCGCTTCCACTTTAACAGCATTCGGCAATACTTCATTCTCCAAAATTATATTCATTGGAATAGCGGGCACATTAAGTGCTCCCAATACTTCTACTGCTGCATCCAGTGAAGTGAAGCAGGCTTTTGAAATCCGTGATGCCAGTGCCTCTGCAAATGAATTATTCTGTGGCTCTTCAGTGAGAACCAGACATTTTCCATGTTTCCTGACCGTATCAAAAACCAATTCTTCATCCAAAGGAAATAAACAACGAAGGTCAATGATTTCAATCTGACCGGGCAGATTTTTAGCAGCTGTCTTTGCCCAGTAAACGCCCATTCCATAAGTAATCACAGCGACCGATTCCCCATTACCAATAGCTGCTTCAGATGCGGAAAGTGTAACAGCAGCACTGCCCAGAGGTATGATATAATCACGCGAAGGCTCGATCGTTTTAGCGTCTTCAGTTCCCGGCACTTTACTCCAGTACAGGCCTTTGTGTTCCAGCATGACTACTGGATTCGGATCGAGAAATGCGGCTTTCATCAACCCTTTCATATCGGCGGCATTAGATGGATAAACAATTTTCAACCCTTTAATGGATAGCAAGGTTGTTTCAATCGAGCCACTATGATAAGGTCCCCCGCCCTGGTATGCACCGACGGGAATTCGAATAAGGGTTTGAATGGGAAATTTTCCACAACTCAGGTAACAGGATTTTGAAATTTCGGTGACAAGCTGATTAAACCCGGGAAAAATATAATCTCCGAACTGAATTTCTACGATGGGCTTTAATCCTGTTGCGCACATGCCGGCAGTTGATCCGATGATATAAGCTTCCTGTATGGCTGTATTGAAAACGCGTTCGTCGCCGAACTGTGCGGCCAGGGTAGCCGTTTCGCGGAATACACCACCCAGTCGCCTTCCAATATCCTGGCCATAAATAATCGCCTCGGGACAATCTTCCAATATTTCACGGAGCGCATATAAAACGGCATCCACCATTGGAATTTTTTTTCCATCGATCGGTATACGTTCACCCGCCTCCGATATTATTTTTGTCGGGACAAAAATATTCTCATGCGCCGTGATTGGTTCCGGCTCGGGTGCCGCTACTGCTTTTTTAAATTCTTCCGATACCAATAGTGCTGCTTCCGTTTCCATCTCTTCGATATATTCCTTTGTAATACCATGTCTTTGTAATTGCCGTTTTATAACATGCAGTGGATCTGCGGCTCTGTGTTTGGCAAGATCCTCTTCTGAGCGGTATGATTCCATCCGCACACCACTGGTATGGTGTGTAAGCAAAGGAACACGTGCCTGAACCAGGTATGGACTTCGAAATTTTCGTACATGTTGAAAAACCTGCTGCATACAATTATATGATTGCTCAAAATCAGCCCCATCGATTCTGATTCTTTCCATCCCTGGAAAGCCACCAGCGTATTGAAAAGCATCCATCTTCCTGGATTCTTCAGAAGAAACACTGATACCCCAATCATTATCCTGCACCAGATAAATGATTGGAAGCTTTTTTAACACAGCCACCTGAAATGCTTCGCTCACTTCCCCTTCAGTAATGGATGCATCACCCAGTGAACATACTACCAGAGGACTATTCTGGATAAGCCCCGTTTTTTCTTTGAATGCAAGTCCCTGTGCAATTCCTGTAGCCGGTATCGCCTGCATACCTGTTGCGCTGCTCTGGTGAATGATCGAGGGCTTATCTTCACCCCGGTAATTGGGATGTGAATAATAAACTTTCCCTCCGGTGAACAGATCATTGCCCTTGGCCAATAATTGTAGCATCAGTATTTCCGGTGAAAACCCGAGTCCGAGCAGGAGACTTTCATCCCGATAATAAGGGCTCACATAGTCCTGTGGCTGAAATTGGAAGGCAGTCGCGAGTTGAATGGCTTCATGTCCTGATGAAGTGGAATGAACATATTTACAAACTGAACGATTTTGTTCATAGGTTAAAGCCATAGCTCTGGCTGTAACCATTAACTTAAAGGCACGAATGAATATTCCGGCATCGACCATTACAATAATTTGAGAATTTGGTCCTCCTGAAGGCTTGAGGAAATTTCGGAATTACAATTTCAAATTTCCAAATTCTACTTTATTTCAAGAGACAGCATACTCTCCTCTTCGATAAAGGCTTCCAATTCATCCCCAACCACGCATTCACCAACACCGGCAG
Source organism: uncultured Bacteroidota bacterium (assembly GCA_963741345.1). Lineage (GTDB taxonomy): Bacteria > Bacteroidota > Bacteroidia > Chitinophagales > Chitinophagaceae > Puia. Next base: position 607,182 of record CAVUHS010000001.1, on the reverse strand, counting down.
GTGTTCCGGTAAAAATGAGATCTCCGATATTGATAGAAAAATAAGTGGATATGTAAGCAACAATCTGGTCGAAATTGTGCAGCATCAAGCTTGACTTTCCGGTTTGAACCAGTTCCTTGTTTTTGTATAGTCCGAAATTAATATCCTTTTTATTCTTCAGATTTTGAAAAGGAATCCATTTTCCGACCGCAGCGGAATTATCCCAGGCCTTCGCTTTTTCCCATGGAAGTCCTTTGGCTTTTAGGTCATTTTGAATATCCCTTGCCGTAAAATCAATGCCCACACTAAGAGCGTCGTAATATTTGTTTGCGAAGCGATCCTGTATATACTTTCCATTTTTTGAAATTCGCAATACAAGCTCGCATTCATAGTGCAGCTCGTTTGTAAACTCCGGATAATAAAATGGAGTATGTGCCTGCAGAAGAGCACTTTTAGGTTTCATAAAGATGACCGGCTCATCCGGCACCTCGTTATTCAGTTCAATGGCATGCGCAACGTAGTTGCGACCAACGCAGAATATTTTCATATCCGATTAAGGTTTTAGATAGAAGATTTAATGAGTTCAAAAGGCCTGGAAAGGCATGGATTTTCAACATAGGAGCTGGAACGGACCCTTTGGTCCCGGATTGGAATTTGACTGCTAAAATAATGATTCCCAATTACAAATCATAGCGTTATCTCTATTTTGTTGTAATCATTCATAGTCCTTTCCAGGCCCATATGAACAAAGCTTTCAACAATCTGAACGGCCTTCTCATTCTTTAATTTAACGAGTGGAAGGTCCTCTTTGTGCCAGCGTCCCAATACGTATTCAACCTGCATGCCACGGGGAAAATTATTCCCGATACCATACCTCAGACGCGCATATTTTTCAGTTTGAAGTTCCTCAAAAATGCTCCTTAATCCATTATGGCCGGCGTCTGAACCATTGCCCCTTAGTCGCAATCTTGACAGGGGAAGAGCAATATCATCGGTGATTACCAGGAGGTGTTCCATGGACACCTTTTTCTTTTCAAGCCAGTATCGAACCGCCTTACCACTTAGATTCATAAACGTGGAAGGCTTAATGCAGGTAATTATTTTACCCCGGTAAGAGATTTCGGCTTTTGCAGCCAGGCGGTCAATGGAAAAAGACCCGCCATGTTTGGAAACCAGGGCATCTGCCACATCGAAACCGATATTGTGACGGGTACCTTCATAATCAGGTCCTATGTTACCGAGGCCGGCGATGAGAAAATTCATAGTGTGTGAGTATGGGAGTATGAGAGTGAAGATCAATAAATTTTGCCATCTATCCCAGCATACTGCCACCTTCGTTAATAATTAACCATTAACAATTAAAAATTAAAAAAGGCTGTTCCAAACGAATGAAACAGCCTTTCAAAATATCCTCGATGACTACTTCTTGGCGGCAGGTTTTGCAGCTGGTGCCTTCGCAGCAGCGGCTGCAGGTGCTGCGGCAGCAGCGGTAGCGGCAGGAGCAGGTGCGGCACCGGCAACAGTCGTTGTTTCTTCCTGTTTCAATACGCGGGTCAGCACGATGGACGCAACCGGAATTCTCGGGGAATTCAGGATTTCGTAATGATCGGTTTTTACGTCTTCTACACGTACGTTGCCGTTCAATTCGAGATTGGTCAGATCCACTTCAATATTTTCGCGCAGGTATTTAGGTAAGGTTTTTACCTTAAGTGCCTTCATCTTGGTGATGAGCTTTCCTCCGTCTTTAACGCCTTTGGCAGCGCCTGTAAACTTCAGGGGAATAGTAGCAATCACTTTCTTGTCTTCTACCAGTTCCAGGAAATCTACATGGTTAAGATCGTCTGTAACTTTGTCAAACTGGATATCTTTCATGATACAACGATATGTTGCACCGTCCAGTTTGATTTCTGCGAGCTGAAAATCCGGTGTGTATACAAGGTTCTTAAAAGCCGTGACAGGCGCTGAAAAATTCAGTTCGCGTGCACCCCCGTAAATTACACCGGGCACTTTTCCCTCAGAGCGGAGTTGGCGGGTGGCTTGTTTGCCGAGTCCGGTCCTGAGTTGTCCTTCGATGGTAATTGTTTGCATGTTTATATTTGATTTAAAAAATACCTATTTATTCCTGAGTTGTGAGTGGATGAACAATCCGGTGATACTTCTGTTCTCAAATGCATTCCGGATTGCAATCGCAAAAAGTTCAGCCACACTCAACACTTTTATTTTGGAACATTTTTGTTTGAGCGGAATCGTATCACAAACCACCAGCTCTTCCAAAACACTGTTCTCAATATTTGCATAAGCATTTCCGCTCATCACCGGGTGTGTACAAAGTGCTCTCACACTTCTTGCACCTTTTTCCCTTAAAAGTCCTGCCGCTTTCGCCAGCGTTCCACCTGTATCACAAATATCATCGATCAGCACCACGTCCCTGTCTTCCACATCCCCGATCACCACCATACTGGCTATTTCATTTGCCCTTTTCCGGTGCTTATCACAGATCACCATTTCTGCATTGAAATAAGTAGCAATTTCCCGGATCCGGTTGGCACTTCCCACGTCAGGGGCCGCAAAGGTAAGGTTTTCAAGCTTTAAGATTCTCTATATAGGGGATAAAAATGGCCGAGCTGTCCAGGTGATCTACCGGTATATCAAAATAGCCCTGGATCTGCGGAGCATGCAGGTCCATGGTAATGACCCGGTCTGCCCCGGCGGCTACTAACATATTGGCAACCAGCTTAGAACCGATTGCCACCCGGGGTTTGTCCTTTCGATCCTGGCGGGCATAACCATAATATGGAATTACTGGAACTACCTTATAGGCTGAAGCCCGGCGGGCAGCATCAATCATGAGCAGCAGCTCCATGAGGTTATCGGTGGGTGCAAAAGTGCTTTGTACCAGGAAAACCATATCGCCACGAACACTTTCATTAAAAACCGGCTGGATTTCCCCGTCACTGAAATGCTGGATGGTTATTTTTCCGGAAGGACAGCCATAACGACGACAAATTTTTTCGGCCAGGTATTGGGAGCCCGTACCGGAGAAGATCTTTGCTGTTCCTTCCATAAGATTATAGTTGCGACGAAGATATAATCTTTTAAGCCTAATGCCCAAAGCCAAAGCCAAAACCAATTTGAAAACTTGAGAATTTGAGAATTTGAAAAATGGGCTGTAATAATAGATTGTTCCGGGATCTATAATAAAAAAAGAGCACCGGGGTGCTCTTATAAAAACAGGTAACTTATTAACCCAAATTACCGGGCTTTAGGCTTTAGGCTTTTTAGGGCTTATTTAATAGATGCTAATTCAGTTTTCGCAGTTGTTTTTTCAACTAAAGCTTTCTTCGTGTCTTTGTTGCTGTTTACAACGTAAAAGATAGAAGAACAAACAAAAATTGAAAAGAATAATGCGACGAAATACATTCCAACACAAAAGAAGAAGGAGTTCCAGCCACCGATGGCAGAAAGATTAGATTTTGGTTTCATGGATATTACTTTAGTTTTTTCTAGGATTCTGTTCAGGGTCTTTTCCTTCTGAGGAAACTACACAAACAGGGGATTGTTAGGGATAAATATAGTACTTATCATTATTCCATGCAATCGCAAAACTACTCTATCAAGGACTGGGCTGTGGACGACAGGCCCCGCGAAAAACTACTTAGTAAAAACCCCAATAGCCTGACAGATTCAGAACTCCTCGCGATCCTTATAGGGAAAGGCACGCGGGAAAAAAATGCCGTTGACCTGGCCAAAGAACTACTTTTTTCGGTAAAAAATAATCTCAATGAGCTAGGCCGCCTGGAAATTCATGATCTGCTCAAACTGAATGGAATAGGAAAAGTGAAGGCTGTGGTTATCCTGGCTGCCCTGGAACTGGGCAGACGACGACAAGGCGCAGGAGCATTGGAAAAGCCGGTTGTCAAGGACAGCCGGCAGGTTGCCGGTTATCTTCAAATCATGCTACAGGACCATAGCCGGGAGGTTTTTGCAGTTATTTTCCTCAACCAGGCCAACCGGGTGAATCATTTTGAAGTAATTAGCCAGGGAGGTATCACCGGTACGGTGGCAGATCCCAGGCTGATCTTAAAAAAAGCCCTGGAATCACATGCGGTTAGTGTCATTTTATGTCACAATCATCCTTCCGGCAATCTGAAACCGAGCAAGTCAGATGAGGAACTTACTTATAAAATCCGCGAAGCCGCCCGTTTTTTCGACATCAAGGTAATTGATCATATCATCGTGAGCCGCGATGGCTATTTCAGTTTTGCAGATGAGGGAATGATGTGAGCGTTTAAACCAGTACGCGGATTATATGTTATTAGAATAGTTATAATAATGAATTTCTTATTAAAATAATAACTTTAAGAATGAAGAGTCCTTACCATAAAATACAGAAATTCTTATTCGTTATACTTTTATTTCCAGTTATCGGATTCTGCCAAACCCAGACCAGTCGAACTGCCATGAGCAATCCAGTTTACAATAGCGGAAATGAATTTAACATTTATCAAAAAGCGGGCGGTGGCGGACTGGCTGCATTTGGTACAGGTTCCGCTGGAGATGTTAAAGGAAGTCAGTTTTTTTTAACCGACTGGTCGAATGGTGAAGTAGTTACAGTGAGGAAAGAAGTTTATGGCGAAGATCTTCAGTTTGTTTATGATAAAGTAAGACAGGAACTTTTTGTAAGAAAAAAAGACGCTGCGCCCGTATTGCTTACCAATAAAGATGAAATTAAATCCTTCAGTCTGACAGATGAAAATAAAAACAAGTACAATTTTGTCAATTCAAAATTCTTCACCGACGACAGGCCTGAAGTGTTTTACCAGGTATTGGTATATGACAGTTCCAAACTGTCCCTCTTTAAATATATTAAAACCACTCTCGTCAAGGGTAATCCGAATGACATGATGAAGCAAAATCAGGGGGCAGTTTATGATGAATTTGTTGATAAAAATATTTACTATTTAGCAAAAGGGAAAGACGAACTCAAAGCCATCCAGTTAAAATCAAAAAGTATTAAAAAAGCATTGGAAGAATTCCATATCAATTATGAAGCTTATTTTAATAATCATCCGGGCCCACAGGATGAAAAATATCTCATTGAAATGGTTAAAGCATTCAACCTTTAATCAACAGACTCGTGGGTCTATTGGTTATGATTACTTAATAATCAAAAATGAGAACAGCGCTTATTCTTTCTATAGTAACCTTATCTACAAGCACCCTTTTTTCCCAGTCCGGCACCACAGCAGTGGCTATGGGGCAGGAGTTTGCTGAACTGGCAGCCCATGGTGGTCTTTCCGGAAAAGGTTTCGCTGCATTCCAGTCATATTCTTCCAACCAGGTGGAAGGAAGCCAGTTTTTTTTACCGGACTGGTCCGTCGGCGAAGTGACAACTATACGAAAAGAAGTATATAGTGATGGCCTGCAGTTTATTTACGATAAAGTCCGGCAGGAACTTTTTGCCAGACAGAAGGACTCCTCTCTCATATTGCTTACCAACAAGGATGAGATAAAGTCATTCAGTTTGAAGAATGACCGTAATGAACAATATAATTTCGTCAATTCTAAATTTTACACTGAGGAGAGACCAGAAGTTTTCTACCAGATTTTAGTATATGATTCTACAGGATTAACGCTGTTAAAATATATCAAAACAACCCTGGTGAAAGCGGACATGAGAGATATGATGAAAGTAAGGGAAGGGGATATAAATGATGCGTTTGTTGATAAAAACACCTACTATCTTATCAAACCAAAAACTGTGCTCATAGCAGTTCAATTGAAATCAAAAAGTCTTAAAAAATCATTTGCGGATCTTGGTTTCAATGCAGAATCTTTTTTAAAGAATCATCCTCAGGGAATTATCGACGAAGAATATCTGATAGGGATGGTTAAACAATTTAACCGCTAATCCGGGCTTTAGGAAGGTTTATACAGGAATGATAAAAGGTATCAGGATTTCCGGAGTAATTCAATAAGCTAAAAAAGCCCCTTTAAGGGGCTTTTTTAGCTTATTAACTGAAAGTTATTTATTGTTTAGTGTATGTATCCGTTATATTCCTTAGCCCTCCTGCAAGGTTGTCATACTGATAATTGAATTTATAAACACCCGCTACAGGATCTGCTGTTATAATAGTCGGGCCACCAATAATCGCAACACCTGATGCAGCAACACTGGATGCAAGAAATGAAACACCAAAATTGCTGAGTACACCACCTGTATTGGTAAATGTGATGATATAGGTTAATCCTGCTGAGCCGCTCACTGCCTGAGCAGTCGTGCCGTCTACCGGAGCAATAGGCACAAGCACATTGGTAGGGGATCCCCCTGCGGGTGATCCGGTTCCCGCAAGATTATTATATCTCACCCAAAGTCTATTATAAACACCTGCTATCGGGTTCCCAATGAGGTGGTAATAAATAGTTTTAAAATTACTGGCGATACCGGAGCCTGCCGGAGCAACTTTAATGCTGATAGGTAACATATAATTATTCAGCAGATTGATCTTATCCGGATACATAATTAGAGGGACTAAGTCTGAATAGTTATTCCCTTTCTTAATTGTTACCGCAGTGGTTGTAAATGAATAAATACTATCAGGGAAAATTGCATATTGATTTCCGCCCAAGGCATTATAGGCTGCCAAAGCATCCAGATCAACACCGATTGTGATTGTCTCATCCTGGGGTGCCACATCTGTAGCTGCGTAATTCAGGTGAAAGAACGCAGTGTCTACAGGATCTGTTGGTGGGAACAAAATGGCAGCACCCCCAAAATTTGCGATGCCACCATCAGGTATTAGAACATTGGGAGTCAGATTTTCAAAATCAGTACGTCCCGATACACTTTTAACACAGGATGAACCTGTAAATGCAACCACCAGGGACAGAAGCCCCAATTTGAAAAACCTATTTATATTATTTCTTTTCATGCCACTGATTTTTTTATAATGATTGTTCTTCATGATTGCGATTATTGATTCCAGAATACTTTAGAAGTATGATAATCAATCGAACCCTGCGCATTCACATTGACTGTGTTGGTTGTGTATTCGCTGGTCGGGTACAGATACCTTACAGGCATCTGCGCATCCGGCGGATTTCTATACGGAGAAATGGATACTGGAATAGTTGCTGGCAAGCCCAGTCTGCGGTAATCCGCATAGGCTTCCAGCGGAGTTACACCGTTCATTGCAATCCATTTCTGGCCTATGATCAATGCTATCTGGGCAGGCACTCCGGAAACCTTGGTCCAGTTTGTATTCGCATTATTCTGAGCGAGATAAGCTGCAGCACCGCTCGCCTCCAGGAAAAGGAAGGAAGAAGTCACGCCTGCTTCATACTCAGTCTGGGCATTACCAGTCAGGTAACCCCTCACAATCGCTTCAGCCTGTAGGAAATGGCTCTCAGCAGCACTCAATATAATTGCATCCTGACTTACGTCTTTTAATAATCCGGGTCCGATAGATGAAGTGCCGTTTCCGGGCGGATTAAACTGACTTCCCAATACACTTCCTGCATACGTACCCTTGTCATTTTTAGCATATATCTGTGCCAGGCGGTTAGTATCGTTGTAACCCTGGAGTGTGCTGATCGCATACTGTGCAGCCTTGAAATAATCTGCCTGTCCCCCACTGGTCGGAAGATCGGTCAGCGTTCTGAAATATCCATAAAGCGGATTTTGCTGGCCATCATTATTTGAATAACCCGGGTTAACAGAAGCATCCGTAGTCAGGAAGCCTCCCCCGTTTGCAATGATTTTCGCGATTTCTGCTTTAATATACGCGTCCCGGCCGCTCATCTGTGTCTGACGCATCAGGAGACGAAGCTTCAGTGTATTGGCAAATTGAATCCATGAAGCATTATCACCGGCAAACATGATGTCGGACTTTGGAACGCCGACTGCTGCAGGACTGGCCATCAAGGCAGCAACCGTATCCAGCTGGGCAGAGAGGTCTTCATAAATAGACTGTCCGGTTTCATATTTCGGCTGGATCACGAGTGTACCCTGGAAAGCATCGTGGTATGGGACATTATTAAACACATCAACCAATTGTGAAAAAACAACACACTTCATAGCTTTTGCCATGGCTACATAAAAAGGCTTGAGTTGTTCTTTCGCTGAAGTTTCTACATAATAATAATCTTCCAGGTTTCTGTAGGAAGCAATCCACAGTACATTTCCGAAAGCATTGGTTTCGTAATAGGATGCAACATCCTGGTTATTCGTGGCATAACTTCCGCTGGGAGCCCAATAACCCACCCAGCCGTTGATAAAATTCGTAGGTGCCAGGTTCGTATTACAAATTTGTCCACTGGCAGTACCGGCCATCGCGCTGGTTATAACCAGTTCAGGGGTAGCTCCGGTGGCTGCATTCGGATTGGGTGTATTGATGTCCAGGTAAGACTTGCCGCAACCTGACAGGCCAATACCCGCTATAATAATTACAACTAAAACTGATAATTTTTTCATTTCTAACATATTTTAGATAAAAGCCAGGGACTTAGGTTAAAATGTTAAGGTGATATTGAAACCTAAAAATTTAGTTGGTGGTAACTGATTAACGTCAGTATTTCCTGTTGCGTTGCCATTGGTATTAGCAAATTCAGGATCCGCCCAAATATTATCCGCAGCCCGGATCGTGATCAGGTTTCTTGCAACAAAACCAAGCGTCGCTCCATTGATATATTTAAGCGGTGCCAGCATTTTTGCAGGGAAATTGTAAGTAAGAGAAAGCTCTCTCAATTTCCAGAAATCCGCGCTGTTGACATAATTTACACCACCCTGGTTCCAGGTAGAAGCCCAGAAATTGTTTGCTCCGAGATTGGGTTTCTGGGACGTTACGCTTGTGTTCGTAACATATTTTCCGTTCCCATCGGAAATAACACTGTTCGGCATAATAAAAGGCTGTCTGCCACTGGATACAGAGTATCCGGAGACACCGGTGAAATCCAGTGCTGGTCCGATACCGTTGAAAAGCACTGCACCAAAACGTCCGTCTGCAACAGCATTCAGGGTAAATCCTTTATAGCTTAAAGTGGTTGTAACCCCAATCTTGGTTGGAGGAACGGTAGTTCCGAACAATTGTGGCGTACTGTTTAATGTTGGATTACCTGTTGTAGGGTCAACAATAATCTGGCCTGACGGTGACCTGTTCCAATCTGTTGTCTGAAGCTGACCGTAGGGCTTGCCGACAGCTGCCACCGTAGCATTGGCGATCTGGTTTTCAACAGCGAAAGGATTTACAATTGTAACCTGGTTCAAACCGTATCCCAGAGACTTAACCGTGTTTTTGTTGTATGAAAAGTTTGCTCCAACATCCCAGCGGAAACCGCTTTCCGTCTTTAAAAGGGGTGTGAATCTCAAATCCACTTCGTAACCCTGGTTCTGCATTTCCCCTGAGTTAACAAAGGCTGATGTATAACCGGTAGTTGAAGAAATGGTAATCGGAATCGTCTGGTTATTTGTATTCGTATTGTAGACTGCTAAGGATAAATTAATCCGGTTGTTCAGGAATCCGAGGTCTAACCCTACTTCCATATCCTCGCTGATTTCCGGTTTAATGTTTGGGTTAGCAAATTGTCCGTTGACGGAATAACCGGCAACACCTCCGTATGGGAAACCGTTTCCCGGATCGAATGTACTCTGCAGGGAATATGGAAGAATACTTACCTGCGCTGTCTTGGCCCATGCAGCACGTATTTTACCAAAACTCAGGAATTTACTGTTCTGCATTGAACTAATCCCGTCTGTAAATACAAAGGCCGCATCAACAGCCGGATACAAGTATGAACGGTTATTACTTGAAAGCAGTGAATTCCAGTCATTACGTAAGGACCCGTGCAGGAAGAGGAAATTTTTATATCCAACAGTCAGGTCCCCAAACACACCGATAACACGTTGCTGGTAGATATCCTGACCTACAGTTGGAGAACCTAAACGATTGCTTATATTGTAAAAATCAGGAATAACCAGTGCGCTGGCCGACATGCTCATAATCGAGGCATTATTGGCTATGACCTGGGAACCCAGAATCAGCTTGGTGTTAAAGTCTCCGAAAGTTTTGGTGCCTTCAATAAGAAATTCACTATTGATCGTCTGGTTAAAACTGGATGCATTTCCTGAAGATGGTGAAAATGCCTTCACTGATGATGGAATACTTCCTGATCCCAGCGTATCAGCAATTGCCCATGGAGCGAATGTAAATCCGGCCTGGGTATACTGATTACTGTAATCATCCCGGGCAATGCTTACCCGATAGTTCAAATCCAGCCAGCTGGTCGGCTTCAGGTCAAGAGACAGGGTACCGAGGATGTCTGACTGGTTTTCATTAAATCTTGACTGGTCAATCTGCCACCATGGGTTACCATAATAAGCGTTGAAGTAACCATTCGGATTGGCAAACGGATCGGTTTGCCAGTTCTTGTAAGTTTTGAAATCTATGTTTGCGGGCTGGTTAATGATATTCCAGTATAATGGCCTGTTCTGGAAATAACCGCCGCCAGTGTTCTGTCCGAAGGATCCTACATAAACAGGAAGCGTACCCCATCTGAACGGAGTCTGGTCTTCTGCTGTAACACTGGTTGATGTAACCGTATAGTTCAGACTGTATTGCGCTGTGAAAATACCGGTTGTATGTGTGCCATTAATATGAAAATTGTCTCTCCGGCTCTGGTCGTTCGGAATAATACCGTGGGAAAGAACATCCTGGAAAGAAATATAGAAATTGCTTTTATCATCTCCCACGGCATAAGTCAGACCGTTCTGCGTTTGTATGCCAGTATTGAAGAAGGAGGATTTTGCGTTGTTAACAGCGCTGTAATTGATAGAGTCCTGTTGAATGGTATAGGTTCCGTCTGCTGCATAAACCCGGATTGGAGGTCCGATCGAAGTTTTCTGGCCGTTATACCTTGGACCATAGTTCTGGTTTTCATAAGGGACATAAACGGTGTATGGGTTATCACCGATCTGGACAGTTCCTGCATAAGGGTTTGCCGAAAACGGATTCGCATTCCCTTCACCACCATAAGGCCCGAAAGTATTCTGGAATTTCGGCAGGTAAGCGATGGACTCAAAATTTACAGTTGAGCTGAAGGTTACCTGCGGCTTTGGTTTCCCTTTGCGGGTAGTAACGATCATTACCCCGTTTGATGCCGCAGAACCGTAAAGGGCGGAAGCCGAAGCTCCTTTCAACACCGTTACATTCATCACATCGTCGGGATTAAACAGTGACAGGTAAGTAACCGGCAACTGAATACCGTCGAAAACCAGCAGGGGTTCATTATTACCCAGAATGGAACGGTTACCACGTAAAGTGATGCGCACGTCTGGTTTCACGCCGTTATTTACCAGGTTAATCTGGAGACCAGATACCTTTCCTGCAAGACCTGTAGCAACGTTCACCACTTTGGCCTGGGTTAACTCGCTGGTATTCACTTTTGATGTTGAATATCCAAGCTCTTTGCTTTGACGCTGGATACCTAAGGAAGTCACAACAACCTCAGATAAACTGGTCGTCTGATGCTGAACCTCGATGTTCAGCGTTGAGCCATCACCTACCGGTACCTCTTTGGCTGTGATGCCCGTTCCTGAAATAATAAGTGTTTGTGAAGGTGTTGCTTTGATTGTGTAGTAACCTTCTGCATCAGCACTTGTTCCAACTTTTGTCCCCTTGACCCTGATTGTCGCAAAAGGGACCCCTTGTCCCGCCTGATCTGTCACCTTTCCGGTAACTACTTTCGTTTGCGAAAATGCTAATGAGCCCAAAAGCACTAGCACCGCTAACAGTGTTAGAAATTTTCTCATGTGACTGTGAATTTTGAATTTAGATCGTGCAAAATAGGGAAGTTTTATATCCAACAAAAAAAAATGTTAAATATCCCCCTTTTCATGATTAGACAATATCAAATCGCTATTCGCTGCAAATCAATAAAACGAGTCCAATTTTATCAGGATTGTAAACAGGTATTTATCAGCCTATTATAATTATTGTAATTATATCATATAAAAAATGCAGGGGGGAGACTTGAAAAATCCAGGTATTTAAACTTTCCAAGGGTTTGGCATTGACCTTTGATAATTAACAATTTAACAGCATTCCATTAAAATATATTTAATTTAGGATCGAAAAATTTGATTTGTCAAATGAGCAGGTAATGCATTATATAATAATATATATAACTATTATTTCCATAATATTGGCATGCATTATAAAAATAATTCGATATATGTTATATACTAATTATTACATATATTGATTTATGACAAGAAAATAAGAGAAATATCTTCCGGGTATTGCCTAAGCCTGAGCAGTCGGGCCTCCGAAGTTCATGGGCAGTGCAACTTCCTCCAGATCCTGGATTTTGCCATTGGTACCTTCAAAACGAAGTACATTTTCAGTAAGTGCTTTCATGAATCGTTTGGCATGCTGGGGCGTAAAGATGATACGGGATTTTACCTTGCTCTTAGGAGTGCCGGGCATGACATTGACAAAATCGATCACAAACTCAGCGTGGGAGTGTGTTATGATCGCCAGGTTGGCATATTCACCTTCTGCAACTTCCTCGCTGATTTCAATGTTTAACTGGTTATTAGGCTGATCCGGCATCGCTATTGATTTCTGCAAAAATAAGATACCCCCTTCATATATATGGTACACCTATTGCCACTGGGCAAAAACCTCCAATTTTATTTCCGATTTCCGGTTGCCGGGAATTTCATCAAGCCCGGTGCCGATCGAATGAACACCGGGGTAAAAAGTCTGAGCCCATTTTAGCCATCCGGATAGCTTTAAATGTTTTACACCCCCTATTTTCAGCCGGTTAAAATTCCGGTGAAGATTTATGAAATAATGCCAGCCTTTCCCGTAGTAAGCAGGAAGAGAAAAATTGTATAGCAAATCTGGCTCATACATATAAATACGAGCACCATAAACAGCAGACTCAAATAGGGTTACAGCCATATCTCCCGATATTCCCGGCTTATTTAAGCTGAATCCGGTTGATCCCAAAAACCCCGGGACGGTGGGCATTCCCGGGTTATCCAGCCATACAAATTCCATCCGGCTGGTGAAACCCAAAGTTCTTGAAATCAAAGCCTCAGATTCTATGCGCCATCGCTTTTTTATAGTTGCTTCCAATCTTCTTGTGCCAATATATGAAACCGGGTTGTTTCCTGATTTCATTTCCTGCTTATACAGACTGGAGAAATGCCAGTTTTTATTGGGCTGATAGCTGGCATGAATCAGGCATTCCCTTCCTTCTGAAGGCGCGTCAACTCTATATTTCAACCAGGGGAATACAAATAAATCATAATAAATGTCCAGTTGCAAACCAGGTGCTGGCTTTAAAACGAACCCGGAGTAAAATCCTTTTTCATTATTTGGTGCAGGGTTTTCAGTAAACGCATCACTATAAAGTGATTGAAAAGCCGGAGAAATATTTCTGTAAATGAACCCCAGATCCATTTTTTCATTCAGACTTATCAATGCACCCTGAATAAAAGCCAGTTTCCTCCAGCTGTCCATCGCGAGTTCGCCAAACAAATGAAAATTGCCATGTGTATAACTATAGTCAATACTATAATCTGAAAGGCTCTTCCCTTGCAGACTATATAAGTTATATGGTTCAACCTTTTTCTGAAAGAACCTGTTGAAATTAAAAATGATCCAGTTGAATCCCAGCCTGAACCGGTTTTCAGAAAAGTTGAAATTGCCCCCGAAGGAAAGCTGCCGACTATTATTTCGGTCTGCAATTTCGGCGGAAGTCCGGTGATATCCACTATTTTGAAATGAGCTGAAGAGATCATCCCTTCCAGTAGTATCAGTCTTCGGTCTGGCACTGATTTTCTGGCAAGAAACAAAAAGAGTTGTCTGCCATTTACCCAATTGCAAACTGATGCCCAACCCCCGGTGAAAGTTAAACTCACCAGCCGAGTGATATGGTTTTAAAATGGGGGCTTCCCTCTTGATAGCAAGCGCCTGACTACTTTTCGTAAAGGAAAAAGTCTGCCATTGAATCAAACCCTGTCCAAGGTTTACAGTGAAATCTCCGATTGCCAATGCGCGGATAATTCCAACCTGCCTGAGAAAAAAATGAAACGAATAAAAATCAAATCCACCCTTTTGGGCACCAGTGAAAAAAGGTTCTCCCGCATCCTTGTCACCTGCAAAACCAAATGCCAGCAACTGCTTATAATTATATGTATAGCGTATAAATAGATTTTGCGGTGAACCCAAATAATAGGACGTGGCTGGTTTAACCGGCTTTTCATAGCCAACGGATTTTTCCAGGGTCCGGGCTGTCCGTATTAATAGCGTTGCATCTCCAGCCTTCCACCTTTCGCTTAATGCGGAAGAAAGTGATTCGTCCCTGTCAACCACTATGAAAGGCAACAAACGGCGTATGGTCTCAAGATCCCATCCGGGTACAGCCTGCAACTCATGCAGACTGAGTAAGGGCCCGAGTAATTTCCGGTAAGAAATAAAATTGCTTATTTGTAAAATACCCAGTAAACGCATTTGTGTAAGTTCATCCTCAGTAACTGTATTCATATTCACCGGATGGTCACGAAAACTTTGCATATCCAATTCGTAAGAATCGTCTTCCGGTTCATTTTCTTTTTTTTCCGACTGAGCCTCCAACTGGGCAATCCTGAATTCAGATTGATCCGGAATTTGAGCAGCCCCCTTAGCGGCATATATTACAGATAATAAAACAAAAAAAGATTTTATCCAACGACTCATCCCTTCCTGTTTTTACCTTCCCAGAGTAATACCAGGCCTGGAGTGAACCCCAGTAAGGGCTCATATACGGTATATAATTGGATACAGAGCCGGCTGTTTCTCCAACCGGTTTTAAAAAATAGTGCTCCGCTGTCACTATTGATCCCGAATGAAAATAAGTATTGCTCATCATAACAGTATCCAATGCTGGGGATTACATCCAGAGGCAATCCGGATGATTTTTCTATCTGTAATGCGACGATCACTTCAGGCGCCGGTTCATATCCGAAGCCCATCCTGATAAGCTCCGGGGCTGTTTCCGGATTCATTTTACTCTTGTTGAGTAACAATGGTATGACAATCTCCCATCCGGTAATTAGTTTTTCCGAAACATGAAACCGTGCACCGATTCCTGAACTGCCAAAATTTAGTCCGTGATATCCCGCTGCATGACTACGCAGATAAGTAAAATTGATCCCCATTTCCAGCCGTCCAAGATTTCTACCGTAAGCCAGTTGTATAGTCTGCTCATTGTAGTCTGCATCTCCACTCCGCTGAAATGCGATGCCCAGTCCTCCATTCAGCGCCGGAAGAGCCATCGTCAGTGCATAATTGTCCAGTTCTTTTAACATCCATTTTCTCTCGCCCAGGCAACCGCTTAAAAAAGCACGTATGCTGCCGAGACAGGCTGGATTAGAAGTAAAGGAGAAAGCATCCAGATACTTCGTACCATAGGCACCAGTTGTCAGGTAACCACTCGCCGACTGCAGATGTGAAACCTGTGTTATCCCACGCTGGCTAAATAACAAAGCACTCCATAATATTATCCCCCTCATCATATCCTTCCGACTAAATGCAAATTATATCCGAATGAAGAAGGAATGACAGCTAAAAGACCTTTAAAGCTGAGTATTAAAACCGGTTCATTTACCTTTGCACGATGCAAATTTTAGATGGTCAGCTTGTTTCCCGGACAATTAAAGAAAGACTGAAACTTGATACCGCCGCACTGGTGGCGGAAGGAAAAAAAATCCCACATCTCGCAGCCGTTCTCGTAGGTAATAATGGTGCGAGTGAAACGTATGTAGCAGCAAAAGTAAAGGCCTGTGCGGAAATAGGATTTAAGTCCACCATGCACCGGCTTGAAGATTCTGTTACGGAAGCCAGGTTGCTTTCACTGATAGAGGATCTGAATAGTGATATGGACATTGATGGTATCCTGGTTCAGCTGCCACTGCCTAAACATATCTCTGATGAAAAGATAATACTTGCCATCGATCCCTCAAAGGATGTGGATGGATTTCATCCTGTTAATGTAGGCAAACTGGTTCTCGGAAAACCAAGTTTTATTTCCGCTACCCCCCATGGCATCATGCTGTTACTGGAGCATTATAAAATAGAAACGGCTGGCAAACAGGCTACGGTGGTAGGCAGGAGCAATATTGTCGGGCGGCCGATGAGCATCCTGCTCAGCGCTAATACCAACCCGGGCAATTCAACCGTAACGCTATGTCATTCCCATACCAAGAACCTGAAGGAAATATGTGCGGGCAGTGATATTATTGTGGCAGCCCTGGGAAAACCTGAATTTGTAAAATCTGGTATGGTAAAAGAAGGCGCCGTGGTAATTGATGTGGGAATTACCCGGATACCGGATGCCTCTAAAAAAAGTGGTTTTGCCTTAAAAGGAGATGTGGCATTTGCGGAAGTTGCTCCCAAATGCAGTTTTATAACACCCGTACCCGGCGGCGTCGGACCCATGACCATCGCAGCACTCATGAAAAATACGTTTACCGCTCTGAAGCGCAAGTATTGAATACAATGACCGGATCGATTATTTCTGCACCACAGTCGCTCCCGCTGATGGAAGCTTTCTACACCATCCAGGGAGAGGGTTTTCACCAGGGAAAAGCAGCTTATTTTATACGCCTGGGGGGATGTGATGTAGGCTGTGTCTGGTGCGATGTAAAAGAGAGCTGGGATGCTGCTGCACATCCGTCAGTTCCTATTGCAACCATGGTAAACAATGCAAAGAAATTTCCCGGGCGGATCGCCGTGGTTACCGGCGGTGAACCTTTAATATACGACTGTCTACCGCTTACACGGGAATTACATGCCGCCGGATTTCACACACATATCGAAACTTCCGGTGCCTATCCGCTCAGTGGAGAATGGGACTGGATCTGTCTTTCCCCCAAGAAATTTAAAAGGCCGCTTTACGGCCCGATCGAAAATGCCGACGAGTTGAAAGTGGTCATTTATCATCCTTCAGATTTCGAATGGGCTGAATCATTTGCAGAAAAAGTGAAACCAGGATGCAAACTTTTTTTACAACCGGAATGGGGTAAAAGAGAAATCATGATTCCTCTCATCTCCGCTTACATCATGGAAAATCCAAAATGGGAGTTTTCCCTTCAGCTCCATAAATATATCCAGGTCCCATAATGCACACTCCCACACTCCCAGACTTGCTTAATTTTGTTTTTAATGAATCCCACGAAACTATTTAGTATAATTTCTCTTTCCATATTGTACCTGCATTCGGAGGCCCAATACGATCCCAATAAAATAAATAAAAGAGCCGTTCAACTGTTCGATTTGTCAATGGAACAGGGCCGGGATGGCAATCTCGCAGAAGGCATAGAGTCTCTTAAAAAAGCGGTGGCCATCGATCCCGGCTATGCAGATGCCTATCTTTCAATGGCAGGTATGTATACTGAAGTAAAAAATTACAAAGCAGCCGTTGAGAATTATAAAATTGCCAAATCAATAGACAGCATTTATTTTATTGACTATAACCTTTCGTATTCCCTCCCGCTTGCCGGGTTGGGTAGATTCGAAGAAGCGTTGGCGGCTGTTAAAGTATTTCAAACCATTCCGACATTACGAGAATCCTCTGTTAGATCCGCTGCCTACCGAAGCAAATCCTACCAGTTTGCCATCGATTATGCCGCCAAAAAAAATCTGTCTTCCTATAAATTCGAGCCCCTGAATATGGGAGATAGTGTAAACAGTGCGGTCTCTGAATATTTTCCAACTATCAGCCTGGATGGGAAACACCTTGTATTCACACGAAGGGTTCATGGAACCAATGAGGATTTTTATCAATCCGACCGTACTTCGAATGGTTGGACCCGTGCCAGACCATTGGAAGGGAATATAAACAGCAATGACAATGAAGGAGCCCTGAATATTTCGCAGGATGGCCAATGGCTGATTTTTACCGGGTGTAATTTCCAAAATGGATTCGGAAGCTGTGACTTGTACATATCTTACCTGACGCCTGAGGGATGGAGCGCGCCGGAAAATCTGGGACCTAATTTCAATACTGAATTCTGGGAATCGGCACCTTCTCTTTCACCGGACAAACGAGATTTGTATTTCACCAGCAACCGCCCGGGAGGCTTTGGTGGCAATGATATTTATGTAGTACACCGGAATGAAAATGGCCGCTGGTCGGTACCGCAGAATTTGGGACCCAATATAAATACGGCAGGTGATGAAAGTTTTCCCTTTATTCATGCCGATAACAGCTCACTATATTTTACATCGAATGAATTACCAGGTTATGGCGGCACGGACCTTTTTGTTGTTCGAAAAACAGCTACCGGTGATTGGGGAATTCCCGAAAATCTCGGGTATCCGATCAATACCATCGAAAACGAAGGAAGCCTGGTAGTCGCTGCTGATGGAAAAACAGCCTACTATGCAAGTGACCGGGCAGATAGTCGTGGGCTGCTTGATTTATATTCTTTTGAACTGCGTGATGACCTGCGACCGGCAAGAACTATCTGGGTGAAAGGCAAAGTGTACGATAAAAAAACAGGCAAGGGTCTTCCTTCCTCCGTTGAGCTGGGCGATTTAAAAAATAAACGGATCGTAAGCAAATTACAGACTGACGAATCTGGTAACTACCTGACTACTCTACCCATTGGAAATGATTATGCGTTTAATGTGAACAGGAAAGGATATTTGTTTTTCTCTGAAAATTTCATGCTCTCCAATCCTTCTGCGGATTCTGTTTACCAAATCGATATTCCACTGCAACCCATCGAAGTGAATGCGAGTATTATTTTAAAAAATATCTTCTTCGACGTTAATCAGTTTGAACTCAAACCCGCATCACAGATTGAACTCGATGACGTGGTTAAACTGATGAAAGAAAATCCGCTTGTTTATATTCAGATCAATGGCTATACCGACAATGTAGGTAAACCTGCAGACAATCTGATACTTTCGGAAAACAGGGCCAGGGCTGTTGTGAACTTTCTAAAGTCTAGAGGAATTGATCCAAAAAGACTATCTGCAAAGGGATTTGGTGAAACACAACCCGTTGGTCCGAATACCACGGAAGCCGGAAGGGCTAAGAACAGGCGCACGGAATTGAAAGTATTAAAGATCAATTAAGCCTTTCGTTATAATATTTAACGCATAAATGTTAAACGGGGGAATGCCAATAGTTATATGCTTTCCACCATGCCAGATAATTCGAAAAGAACGGTAATTATCCGGGTGTTCTCACCTAACCTATCAGGATCCGGTATATAAGTTTGTGTAAAAAATATGCAAGCTGACCTCCCCTTCCTGATCAGCCTGACCCAGGTACCCAGAGTAGGTACAACTCATGCACGTATCCTGTTGCAGCATTTTGGATCAGCAGAAGCAATCTTTAAATCCTCCATACATGCATTGGAAATGATTGAAGGCATTGGAAAGATCCGGGCTCATTCGATAAAATCTTTCCGTGATTTCGCTGGCTCTGAAAAAGAAATTTTTTTTCTGCAACGATACGGGGTACGCGCTCTTACCATTCATGATCCGGATTATCCTCAAAGATTATTGCCTGCTTATGATGCGCCGCTGCTTCTTTTTTACAAAGGCAGTGCAGACCTCAATGCAAAACGAATCATTTCAATTGTCGGAACCAGGAGGAATTCAGAATATGGAAAACTAATCACCGAAAACTTAATCCGCGACCTCGGGCCATATGATGTGACAATTGTTAGCGGGCTTGCATTCGGCATAGATGCAATTGCTCACAAAACTGCAGTAAAACAGGGGATGGCAACAGTGGCTGTGCTGGCACATGGTCTGGCTTCTCTTTATCCTCCTGAGCACAGCCAGTTGTCGAAACAAATGATAAAACAGGGCGGGTTGATTACCGAGTATATCAGTCATGTCAAAGCAGACAAACATCATTTCCCCGTTCGAAACCGCATAGTGGCAGGCATCAGTGATTGCACCATTGTAAGTGAAACTGCAGTAAAAGGCGGCAGCATGATAACAGCCGATCTGGCTAATGGGTATCACAAAGATGTTTTTGCATTTCCCGGAAGAACGACCGATTTTAAAAGTGCCGGTTGCAACTGGCTGATCCGCAACAACCAGGCTACATTACTGGAAAATGCGGAAGATCTTGTAAGGATGATGGGCTGGGAAGAAAAAAAACCTGTTCCGGAGAAAAACCAGGGTGGTCTGTTCATTCTGCTTAATGAAGTCGAACAGCGTATAATGGAATTGCTGAGGGAAAGAGAACAGATACATATAGACGTTATCAATGCCACCACCGGATTTACCGGGAGTCGTAATGCCGCGGCATTACTGGAACTGGAAATGAAGGATCTGATATGCAGTATGCCCGGTAGAATATACCGTTTGAAGTGAAAAAAACCCCGATAAATTGGATTTGGGAGCAATTTATCCCTTGCACTATCTTTGCACATGGCAAGAATAAATTCCTCCAAAACCACCCTTCCTCCCAAATTTTTTGGTGACGGCCTTACATTTGACGATGTCTTATTGCTACCCGCTTATTCGGATGTTCTTCCGCGGGAAACAGATATTCGTACCAGCCTGACAAAAAAAATTACTATAAATATACCCATGCTTTCGGCGGCTATGGATACCGTTACCGAAGCCACACTGGCCATCGCCCTTGCGCGTGAAGGTGGTATGGGTATTCTTCACAAAAATATGCCTATCGAAAAACAGGTAGAGCACGTGCGGAAAGTAAAGAGGAGTGAAAGCGGGCTAATCATCGATCCCATTACATTACATGCAGATGCAACGATTGGAGATGCGCTGACACTGATGAAGGAAAATAAGATCGGTGGCATTCCAATTGTAGATGCTCATCATAAACTGGTGGGTATTCTCACTAATCGGGACCTTCGTTTTGAAGACGACCGGAAAAGAAAAATCCGCGAGGTGATGACGAAAGACAATCTCATCCTGGCACCGGAAGGAACCGATCTGAAAATGGCAGAGACTATTTTGCGCAAGCATAAAGTGGAAAAACTTCCGGTGGTCAATAAATCGGGCAAACTGATCGGTCTGATAACCTATAGGGATATTCTCCAGCTTTCCAGTTTTCCCCATGCAGTGAAAGATGATTTTGGCAGATTACGGGTAGGCGCCGCACTGGGTATAACAATGGATCTGATGGACCGGGCCGCAGCGCTGTTACACATCGGTGTGGATGTCGCCTGTCTTGATAGTGCCCATGGACATAATACCGGCGTGATAGATGCCCTGAAAAAAGTAAAAAAGAATTTTCCCAAACTTCAGGTCATTGCAGGAAATGTCGGAACTGCAGCCGGGGCAAAGGCGCTCGCATCGGCGGGAGCTGACGCGGTGAAAATTGGCGTGGGACCCGGATCCATTTGTACTACACGGATTGTAACCGGCGCCGGCGTTCCGCAAATTACCGCCATTATGGAAGCAGCTTCAGTGCTTAAACCGCTGGGTATTCCACTGATTGCGGATGGTGGTATTCGTTATACAGGCGATCTGGTGAAAGCCATTGCCTCCGGAGCAAGCGTGGTCATGATGGGTAGTGTTTTTGCAGGTACAGAAGAAAGTCCGGGGGACACCATTATTTACGAAGGCAGAAAATTCAAACAATATCGCGGCATGGGGTCGCTGGGTGCGATGACGCAAGGCAGCAGCGACCGGTATTTCCAGGATGTTGAAGATGGAATTAAAAAGCTCGTGCCGGAAGGCATTGAAGGCCGCGTTGCATTCAAAGGCAACCTGAGTGAAGTCGTACAACAATACGTCGGCGGGTTGAGAGCCGGAATGGGATATTGCGGTGCCAGGAATATTTCAGCACTGCAGGCGGCCCAATTCATAAAAATCACCAACGCGGGTATGCAGGAAAGCCACGCACATGATATTGAAATCACACGCGAATCTCCCAATTACAGTCGTTAAAATTCCCCTGTTCTTTCAAAAATAGAATGCTGATGAAGCGAACTGCCCTCCTTGTTTTATTAATTATATGCAGCATCTCAGTTCGTTCACAGGAAAAAAATGATTCCTGTTCCCTGGAAATCAGCCTGCTTACCTGTGCGCCGGGAACTGATCTTTACTCCATATTTGGGCATACTGCTATACGGATACTTGATGTGCGGAGAGGCATGGATGTAGTATACAACTATGGCACATTCGACGATACGGATCCGATGTTCTATTTTAAGTTCATGCGGGGCATTATGAGGTATTCCCTCTCAGCAGAAACTTTTGAAAATTTCATGCAGGAATATGAATATGAACACCGGCAGGTCCTTGCTCAGATCCTGGACCTGACCTGTGAAGAAAAAAGCCGTCTGTATGAATCGCTTAGAAAAAACACGCTTGAAGAAAACAGGTTTTACGATTATCATTTTCATACTGACAATTGTACTACGCGCGCAGGAAGAATCATTGAATCCAATACGATGGATTCCCTGATCTACAAAAATATTCTTCCCGTAAATAATTCAATGGTTCTTTCACCCGCCAATAGCTCGTTAAGCGGTCCGGGAATAACCTTTAGGGATATGATTCATGAGTACCTTGACAGAGAAAAAGCCAGCTGGTCAGAATTTGGAATTGATTTATTCCTGGGTGCTAACCTGGACCGCAAAGTGACAAATAGTGAAGCCATTCACTTTCTGCCCGACTATTTATTCAAAGGAATGGATAGTGCCATAACTGGAAATAAACCCCTCGTATCTAACAAAAAAATTTTACTGGACTATCCTGTTGCTAATAAATATTCAGAAGGACTTACTCCATTGGCTTTATTTGAGTGCCTTCTTCTGATGACAATCATATTATATATTTTCAGGACTTCTCCCGCCATTTCAAAAACGTTATTGATTTTCGATATTATTTTTTTTGGCCTTGCCGGATTGTTGGGAATCCTCATGTTATCGATGTGGCTGGGCCGGGTGGACGATGTATGCAGAAATAATATTAATATTTGCTGGGCACTACCAACTCATCTGATAATCGTTTTCTATATACGCAAAAACGCGGTCTGGATAAAATATTATTTCCTGATGACTGCCATCATCGCTGTCATTACTTGTCATTGGATTTGCCTGGTGGCCGCAAAGAATGAATCCCGCCACTCTGCCTGTATTGGGTATTATCTTATTCCGGAGTTTTTATCATTTTCAAAATCGGAATCATGCAACAAATCCTCCTGTTCAGCGGACAGAAACTGGAATATGAATTAAGGGGATCCGGAATGCCGGTGATGCTGGTGCATGGATTTACTGAAGACCGCCGGATCTGGGATCCTCTGTTAGCCGGAATGGAAAATAAATATCTGTGGATAATGCCCGATCTTCCAGGCAGCGGTGGGTCTGTTTACAATAGATCCCTTTCAGAATTAAAAGACTTCGCAGAAGTTATCTATGCCATAATGGAAAATGAAAAAATCCACGACCTGGTGTTGATCGGGCATAGCATGGGCGGTTATATATCCCTGGCATTTGCGGAAAAGTATCCCGAAAAGATTCGCGCCCTGGGCTTGTTTCATTCGAGTTCTTATCCGGATTCACCTGAAAAAAAAGAATCCCGTGAAAAAAATATCCGTTTCATTCAAAAAAACGGGTCGGCTCCATATGTGGAAACAGCCATCCCCGGTCTTTTTTCCGATGGTTTCAAAACTGAACATCCTGATCAAATACGTAAACTGATTGACCGGTACGCCAACTTTACAACGGAATCTCTCGTACAGTATCTGGAAGCCATGAAAAACAGACCCGCCACAACCGGGGTGTTAAGATCGATCACTAAACCTGTATTATTCATTATGGGAGAAGAAGATAAGGCAGTACCAATCAAAGACATGCTGGAGCAATGCCATTTACCCCAAATTTCGTATATTCATATTCTGACCCATACAGCCCATATGGGTATGATCGAACATACAAGCCTGTGTAATTCATTGATTGATCGATTCCTTGAGCAGATTCCATTTTAATCTAAAGCAGTTACCCTATCGTGCATCGGTCGTTTCATATTATATTTCTGTCGCTGTTTTTTACCCTGTTTGTCCTGAACGGGTATAGTAAGCATATTAAGGGTGGTGAAATTCACTATACCTACCTCGGACCATCCCTCACCAATCCCAACTTTGACCGTTATGAGTTGCGGTTGCGTTTATTTATCAGTTGCCAGTCCACCCAGGGGCAGTTGGAAGAATCCGTTGTTCTGGGCATCTACAGGATTTCGGATGGCTTTCATGTTGACAACGTAACAGCCAATTTGGACAGGGCAAACACCAAAATTATAAACCTCACTTCCCCCAGTCCCTGCATAGTGCATCCCTCACCGGTCTGCTACTGGGTCAGAGAGTTTACGGTAATAGAAGAACTTGCCAAAGATCCGGGCGGATATATGGTTATTTTTCAACGTTGTTGCCGCATAGATGGCATCCGGAATATTTTACCAAATGTAAATGTGGGTGCATCCTATTTCTGTGAGATCCAGGGAACCAATACCATTGGAACTGCGGGAATCAATTCAAACCCCGATTTCGGAATAAAGGATACGGTTCTTATCTGCCAGGGTAAGCGTTTTAAGCTCGATTATAGTGCAAACGACGCACAAGGGGATTCACTTACCTACGAATTTGCTTCGGGATATTTGGGTGGAGGTACCAATAATGCGGTGGTTACCAATCCCGGACCACCCTCCAGTTGGGTTGAATTGAATTATCGTAGCGGATTCAGCGGCTTACAACCACTTGGATCGGGTGTTACCATTGACCGGAAAACCGGATTGATTTCTGGCATTGCTCCACCTGGCGGGGATTATGTGGTATGCGTCATGGTTAAAGAATGGAGGGCCGGACTGCTGGTTTCATCACATCGCAAGGATTTTATCATTTCGGTTGACGATCGTTGTGATTTTCCATCGGCCGATCTTAACCCAAGCTATATCACCTGTAACGGATTTGATTTTAGTTTTCATAACGAAGCCAATACCACACCACTAATACATAATTACTACTGGGATTTTGGTGTGCCAGGCGTAACGACTGACACGAGCACACAGGCGAGACCCACGTTTACTTTCCCGGATTCTGGTATATATACGGTTCGGTTTTATGTAAACAAGGATGAACCCTGCACCGACAGCGCCAGTACCCGCATGAGTATTTTCCCGGGATTTTTTCCAGGATTCAGTTCCCTGGGGACCTGCATTTTAAATCCGGTGGTCTTCAAAGACACTACGACTACGAAATACGGAAAGGTCTCATCCTGGTTTTGGAATTTTGGTGACGCAAACAATCCGGGCGATACGTCTTTAATACAAAATCCGTCCTATAAGTACAGCGATACAGGCATGAAGAATATCACAATGATCGTTGCCAACAGTAAGGGCTGCCTGGATACAGTAAATCAATTGATTCGTTTAACCGATAAACCACCCATTTTCTTTCCTTTTCGGGATACCCTGATTTGCAATATAGATACCCTTCAGTTACATGCTCAGGGCTATGGAAACTTCTCCTGGAGCCCCTCTGCCAATATGATAAATCCCGGCACTTCTGATCCATACGTATATCCAAAATCAACTACCTGGTATTCTGTCACGTTGGATCAATCGGGTTGTGTAAATAAAGACTCCATGAGGGTCCGGGTAGTTGATCACGTTACTCTTTTTCCGGGCAATGATTCAACGATTTGCCTGGGCGATACGATTATACTACATCCTTCGGGGGACGGACTATACTTTGAATGGGCACCTGCAGCTTCAGTGGATAATCCCAAAACAAAAAATCCACATGTTTTTCCTTACACCAACACAACTTATACTGTAATGGCCAGTATCGGCAAATGTTTTACTTCAAGCTCTGTAAATATTAAAACAGTTCCCTACCCACTTTCGCAGGCCGGGGCAGATACTTTAATTTGTTTCAACGATACTGCCCAGTTAAATGCCTCAGCAAAAGGAATTCGCTTTGTCTGGATGCCAACATTTTATTTAAGTGATCCGACTGTCCTGAATCCAAAAGCCTATCCACCAGTGACTTCGGTATACCAGTTGCTGGTTTATGATACCCTCGGTTGCCCTAAACCCGGAATTTCAAAAACAACCATTCACGTAAATCCACAGATCATAGCATTTGCGGGAAATGACACTTCCATCGTAGTGGGACAGCCCCTCCAGTTACAGGGTTCAGGAGCACCCTCTTTCCTATGGTATCCTAATTTTGGTCTGAACAGAAACGACATTTCCGATCCGGTGGCTCTGTTAAGTCAAAACCAGTCTTACGTGATGAAGACTTTTACCGAAGAAGGTTGTTTTGCTTATGATACGATCAACATTAAGGTATTCACAACGGCTCCGGATATCTTTGTACCAAATGCCTTCACACCAAATAACAGTACCAATAATATTTTCCGACCGATACCAGTCGGTATCTCAAAACTCGAATATTTCCGGGTGTATAACCGGAATGGCATGCTTATCTACAGCACCAGCCAGATCGGTAGCGGCTGGGATGGCAATTACAATGGGAAACCCCAAACGATCGGTGGCTATGTCTGGATGGCTCAGGGAACCGATTATACAGGCAGGGTGGTTACAAAAAAAGGTACGGTTGTGCTTATCCGTTAAATTTCATTCATCAAAAAAAACTACTTCGTGAAAAAAATTATTTGCATCACCGGTGCAAGTTCCGGTTTTGGCGAAGCCTGCGCCTTTAAGTTCTCCGAAAATCAATACGACCTGATTATTGCAGGCAGGCGGGAAGAAAAATTGCAAAGCCTCAAGAGGAAACTTGAAGAAAAATTCAAAAACCGGGTATACATGCTTCAACTGGATGTTTCCGACAGATCTGCTGTGGACAAGGCTTTCAGCTCATTACCCGCCGAATGGAAAAAAATTGACTTGTTATTGAATAATGCGGGGCTCGCCCTGGGACGGGATAATTTTGAAGAAGCTTCCCTGGATGATTGGGAAACCATGATCGATACCAATGTGAAAGGTCTTTTATATGTTTCAAAAGCTGTCTTACCATTTATGATTTCACATAAATGCGGGCATATCATTAATATAGGTTCCACTGCCGGTAAGCAGGTTTATCAAAAGGGAAATGTCTATTGCGCAACCAAACATGCAGTCCAGGCCATTTCAGAGGCCATGCGCATCGACCTTCTTCCGCATAAAATCAAAGTGACCGTTATTCACCCGGGTGCGGCAGAAACCGAGTTTTCTCTTGTACGGCTTAAACAGGATGCTAAGGAAGCAAAAAAAGTATATGAAGGGTATGAGCCTCTCCACGCTGAAGACATAGCCAATGTCGTGTACTATACAGCTTCAATGCCGGCCCATGTAT
The DNA here is from genome assembly GCA_963741345.1 of uncultured Bacteroidota bacterium. GTDB lineage: Bacteria > Bacteroidota > Bacteroidia > Chitinophagales > Chitinophagaceae > Puia. The sequence goes on along the minus strand of CAVUHS010000001.1, from coordinate 579,858 downwards.
GTATTAATGAGCTGGAAATCACCTGCCTGGCCCAGGCAAACGCTTATTACCTATATAAGGATCCGGCCTGATCACAGAAATAGATTCGCTTTAAAATACCTAACGGCGATCATGCTTAACGCTGTTTGGGTGGCTGCGCGGCAAGTTCTGCCAGAGAAATTCTGATTTGAATCCCCGCCCGGGTTGTTGTGACCGGTGGTGAACTTGAAATTTTGGGAATCGTTCGCCGCTCGTCGAAATAAAATTTCAAGTTGATACGGTTGTTGATCACGTAATCGATCGAAGGAGATATACTGATCACCTGCTGACCACCGACCGGCACTGCCGCATTCTGATCCAGGTAACTGTTGCTAGTAGCATCATCACGAAAACTCATGTCAAGCCTCAAAGTCAAATCATTTTCCAACCTGTTCGTGGGTCCGTTTTTACCCGTCACTTTGATTTTAAAAGGTAGCGGAACACCGCGTTTTCGGAATCCAAGGCCGAAAATATATTCGGTTGACCGGGTTTCACTCATCTGGTAATCAATCAAACTGAGACTGAGTTGCCTGGACTTACTGAAACTGAATTTTGCCTGTAGCTGGTTTACAAACTGCATATCCAGATCAATCAGTGGTGCAAATTGTTCGCTAATTGTAATATTGGGTACCATGAAATAAGGTATAAAATTTCCGGTTAGCGTGTCAATAAATCCGGGTTGTCTAACGCCAAATGGATCCTGGTAACTCAGATTGGAATTATAGGTGTTCATACTAAGCGTGCTCGTATAACCGTCGGAAATGCTGAAATTCGTAAATATATTTTGCAAGCCAGGAATACGGGCAAGTCCGTTATAGGTGAGCCGCCAGTTTGGTCTTGGAAGGTATCCTGAAAAAGGATTGAATTTAATATTTGGATTGTCTTCCTGTACCAGGGCAATGGAATTGGGAGATTTTCCACTATATGCCGCAATAAATGCCGGTATCAGCACATCCTGTGCGTACTTACCATATCCCTTCGCATATCCGTCCGCCGTCTGAATTCCGCCGGAATATGGATTTTGTTTTCCCAGTCGTTGGGATATGATACTCCGGTAATTTTCGAAAGTCTGAAAAGTGGATGAAATCTGATTCGCATTATTGGTTTCAAATAGTGTTTTCACAGAAATAAAACTAATACTGAAACTGCCCGCTGTATATGGATTCAGCCGGGCAAACGTACCATTGCCAGTTGTATCCTTATAGAGTTCAGTATAATTTTTCCCAAAACTCTTACTCACATTCAATGTGATGTTTAAATCCCGAACGGGTTGTATCTGGGCGGAGATAGTAAGGATCTGGTTAAAGCTGGCCTGGTTCTGGAAATTAAAAAGAGTATCAGTAGTTAATACTCCCTTTTTCGCAAGCCTGTTTACATAACTGGTGTCAGGCTGCTCTCCAAATACATATCCCCAGCCAGGCTCGTTGGATTTCAAATTCATTCCAAGAAAATGTGTACTGTCAGTATACCCATAAATAGTAGAGGCCGAAATTTCTGAATAATTAATGGTAATGTCTTTAACAGAGGTAATAATTTTGGCAAGTGCCTTCATGATCCCCTTCAGGTGTGCCTGATCGGTATAGTCCGGTGCCGGCTTTTTCTGATTGAGGCTGTCATTCTTTTTTCCCGGTAAATTCTGCGGTGGCGTCGCTGTCTGCTGATCCAGCTCCCTTAATAACCGCCACTTTGAATAAAGGCGCGTGAGATTTAGATCGGCCGACGCATCTTTTTTCTGATTGTTCTGAATGAAATTTCCGAGTTGGGTTGCAAGTGTGGATGCACCGGTCCATTGATAGGAAGACCCATAACCCAATCGAAGTGTGGTCCAATCGAGGAATGGTATCTTGGTTGTTGGAACGGTATAAGTAAAGTTCGCTGTTTGATTGTAGGCAATGGTTCTTCCGCCTTTCCAGAAATTACTCCACATTTGTTTTTTCTGCGCTTTGTCCAGTCTGCCGCTATCCTCATCCACCCAGCTTTTGTTGAGTGCGGCAAAATCTATATTTAGCGATCGCGTGATATCCCATCGAAGGATATAAGTCCGGTCGATGGTAAAAAATTTATTGAAAGTTTCCGGAATCTGGTATTTACCACCCCCAACATTCCTCGCCTGGTATGCTCCATATTGCCTTACAACATCTCCCCGGAACGTAAGTACTGAAGGAACAGGATTAAGATTGAAATCCCTGAATAAAGAATACCAGGGTGATCTGGATTTGATGATTTTCCTAAATGGTTCCCAGTATTTTGGTGTGCCGATATAATTGTAACCGAGCCCCCCTTTATAAACTGTAAGTTCATCTTCCTGTGCAATGGGGTTATGGTGGGATGTCCTGGTATAAGAATAACTGAAGTCGAAATTTTCAATACTCCAGATCTTTAATTTCTTTCCGGTTGTATTATTTTTTCTTACGTTGGTAAAATTAAAACTCCTGATTTGCGTCTCATCCACAGCAACCTGTTCGATGGAATCGCGTGATGAAGGTGGCGCCGCCGCAATTTTCTGGGATAACGTTACATCCAGGTCATAAGGATCATATTCCGGTGTTGTTTTGCTTTTTGACCAACTACCATAAAATGGTATTGACAATCCGAGATTTTTGGGAAGCAATTTTCCAAGCTCCAGACTGGGTGGCTATATCCAGTTGGGTTGTACTGCTGAGCGCCCGTTCATTAATACTCTGGTCAATGCTTCCGAATCCAATTGATTGTGTTTTGCCCGATAAATACAATGTACCCAGGTCTGCAAGTTTTATATCTACCCTTCCATTGGCTGCATAACCACCCTGGTCATTTAAATCCGAAAGCCTTAGCTCATCAAACCAAACTTCCGTACAAACAGGTGTGGGAGAAATATTTTCAACTCCCAAAAACATGGCCTGCACCTGCCCCAGGTTGGGATTGCCGAACATAGAATAAACCCGTCTGCTCGCTGCGTCTATTTCCTGATAAAAACCGGATGTGTTGCCGGTTGCATTCCGGTCCGTTTTCAATTGGACCAGTCGCTGAAGTGTAAGATTGAGACTATTCGAATCAGGCCAAATCTTCGTATCGAGTGTAGTTCCCCAGGGAGTAACCTCCAATGGAATTCTGACTTCGTAAAAATTATTGATAAAATCGCTTCCCAACCGGATCACTGCAGCAATCTGATTACTCTGGAGACCATTTGGAGTACCTCTCGATTCTGCATGTATATACATTTCCATCTTCCCGTAACGGCGCAAATCGTAATTGGTATTTTTATAAACTCCGCGGGCTTCTCCTGGTAATAGCTGGCAAATCTGCAAACTCATGGATTGCTCATTCAGCAGCAGGTTTACATTATTCGTACTTAACTGCTGCTGCCGCTCAACCCCGGGAGGAATAACGTAAGGGATCGGCGTACGCGTACTGTTCTGTTCAATATTTACTTCAGTAACATCCACCGTGGTCGGACTGTTCGCTGGAATGGGGATGTATGTACCTGTTGTGTCCAGCAGATAGTTAAAATTACGCCACGAATCTCGGATCAACTGGAATTCTGCAAAACGGCAAACTACAGAGTCGGTCCATCCATGCATATACATCCTGATAAAACGGATGGATTTGAAATCCGGAATATTTCCCACTTTCTGAGTGTAAGAATTGATGGGTATCCGGAACTGATACCAGGTTTCGAGTGTAGTTTTATCACTCTGATAAAAATTTGTGGAATCCGCGATAAAGTTTTGTCCCACATGCATTTTACTCGGAATGAGATCTACTTTATATTCAAAATATTCTTCCAGTACATTCATGGTATTATCATGATCAAGATCCTCCTGGTCAGGATAAAGTGTACTGGCATCCACATATGTCGCTCCGGGTGGTGCAATGGGTGAGTTGCCCTGCGGATTATTGATATTCTTATAACGGCCAAGTATATCTGTTTGGGTGGCGTCATATGTAGAAGCACGGTAATTAAGATAATCATCTGCTGCCGGGTCTAAAAGTGCATTCTGATAAATGGGAGAGCCTGTTCCGAACAGAACAGCCAGTCTGGCGAGGTAATTGGAAAATTTCGATTGCTCTCCCGCATCATCCAGACCGTCGAAGCCCTGGTCCTGGTAAGGCCGGTCTGACGGATCATTACTGAAAGCATTTGTTGTTTGAACCGAATTGAAAGGCGCCCTGCCCCAAACCGATGAACTATCAATCGCTGCCGGAATATTGGGTGTATTCAATCCGTTCTCAAACATTTTTCTTCCGTCTTTTAATACGTCTTCGGAAACGGAACCCAGATCCATGTAGAGCTGACCACCGGTACCATTGTTATTTCCTGTAAGAAAAGGGCTTTGCATCCAAAACTCAATGTATTGAACATTGGATGTTTCAAAATCTGTCTGATCAATCGCCCTCATAATGCCACCCCACCGGCTGGCCGGATTTGTCAAATGACCGGAAGGATCCATGCTGCCGGGCCTCGTATCAAAATTGTATGGTCCCTTCTGATTGGGAAAATAAGAAACGTCGAATGTGATGAGTTGTGCCTGACCAAATTCCGGTGTTATTGTAGGAAAAAGCTGATTAATATTTACCGGATAAATTCTTGGGTCCTGAAAATTCTGATAATTCTTTACCGGATTGTTATTGCTCGACCGGTCCTGGAGAGTAGGCTCTATATTATACCAGGCAAACTTTGAACGGTTATATCCGTAAGGAAGAGAGTCCGACAAAGTGGCTTCCGGAAATAATCCGTTGCCCGCCGGTGTAGAAGCCATTGCCCAGGAAGTAATCGGAAAACGAAGATCTACAGAACTGGTTGATCCTTCAAAGTCGTCGATATAAATGGTACCGCTGCTTCCTTTGCCGATCTGTGGCGGATGGCCAGGTTGCAGATATGCCGCTTCTCCGACTGCCGTGATCGTACTCATTTCCTTCGATGAGAACCAGGGCATTTTATTCAGAAACCTGGTAAGCCCGGCCATTGAGAGCGGAAGTTTACATCGACGCCATACAAAGTATTGCGTATCGGATCCTCACCATAATTTGTTTTTGTAAAATACGGACGTTCATTTAGCCGTTCGATGGTACCTCCGATAGATAAAGATTGGGCAGCTGTACTCTTGGCAACATAATCCAATCGCAACCCCATGAATCCCTGTTGCTGGGTACCATAGCTCGCATTATTTTCATATGCCACATGCACGGGCACACCCGACTGGATAATGGAAGGGTTGATCACTTTCACCGAACCGTTGGTATAGTCAACGGTATAATCTATATTTTCCCTCAGAATCTGGCCTCCCGCCGTCACCCTTACCGATCCCTGGGGAACGTTGAAAGCACCCAATGAAATGTCGGAACTCGCCGTTCCCTTAGCAACACCACTCAGGTAGTATTTATCGACCGCAGCAAATGTCTTTGCAACTTCCTTAATGGTATCATATAATTGGGTAAATACATACTGACTCGCCAGAGATTGTGAATTTTTAAATGCGAGGGAGTCGAGGTCCTTACCAAAGGGCTCCAGAAGAGGAAAGATGATTCTTGCCTGCGAGGATACAACCGTGAATCCTTCCACGTAATCAAATACACCATCCGGTTGTGGATCAAGGTGGGCATTCAGCCGGTCAAGATTCAAAACCGTGATCAATGGAACCCCCCCCTGATCGCCCGCAGGTAAATATCTTTTTGTTCCCTCGCCCGCTTGTTCATATAGAATATTCATCTGGAATCCGGCGGACTGAATATTGGCCAGGTAGGAACCTGTCCCGGTTTTCAGGGTATAAATATTTTTCATCATCAGGTTCCATATCGGAAGCGTTGTACGCTGGGAAGTTGCCTTCAGTAATTTCAGGTAAAGTACTTTCTGTGCGCCGGGGTTAACACCCAGTGTAGTATCGGGTGGTATATCCTGTGAAAATTCACCGACCTGGTAAATCTTGCCGTTATAACTATATTGAAATGCCACACCCAGGACATCATTGGGCTGAAGAGTCTGATTCAACGATATAAATCCCACCTGCTGATTATACGTATAATCAGTAGGATTTAACTTCCGCGCATATACCTGCTCGTAATCCTGCACCTGTGTAAGGCCAAGGCCTGTCAGTACACCAATCACCTGGGTGGAAATCCGGCTTCCCGGGTTGTTAATGATACTCCTGTATTCACTGTTGGCATCATTAAATGGATAGGGCTGATTGGTCAGTGGCCGTATGCTTGGATTATAGGGCCGTGGTTCACCCAGATCCATTAATCCTACTACCTGTCTCGCCTGGGTAGACGTTCCATTCCGGTTGGTTACCCATACTTCCATTCGGAGAATTTGAACCTGCGAAGTGATGACGGGCAGGTTGGACATTGCCTTATTGTAATTGTTCCTGAAAAACTGGGCGAGCAGGAAATGCCTGTTTTCATCGTAATCATCTGCTTTAAACTGGTAGGTTGTCAGCGATGCCCCGCCCTGTAGAGTGGTTGACTGACTTTGTGAACGCTGGCTCGCGATAACGCCGGTTACAAATAATTTTCCGAACTGAAGCTGGGTTTTTATACCAAAAAGCGACTGTTGAGAAGCCATGAGCGTGCTTCGTGTGGTAAATGAAGTATTGCCAACTTCTATCTTTTTCACGATGTCATCTGGTCCGCCTGTATACTCCAGTTTGAGCTGGTTCATCCAGTCGAAGGACGCCTGCGTATTGTAGGAAATCGGTAGTTTGAGTTTACTTCCGATATTTCCCAGCACATTTACATTGGCATCCATATTGAAGTCAAGTCCCCCGGTTTTCCTGGCCGCTTCCGGAAGGGTTGGATTTTGCACATTCTGACCCTGGTAACCCGCCAGGATATCCACGTTCCCCTGCGGACGGATATCAATTTTTCCGTTTCCAAAAAGCCGGTTAAAGAGGTTGTTATTAATATTCAATTTGGGCTGTTCCAGGCGATGATTTAGTTCACTGAGCATGTCCGCCCGCTGACGGAAATAATTTTCCTCCGCTTTCTGTGAAGTTAGTTTCAGGTATTCTTCATAAGTATATGAAGTAGGGGTACGATAGTATTTATTTCCGATTTTCTCAACGAGGTAGTAAAGATTGGTCTTCGGGTCATATTCAATGGAGTCCTTGAGATTTGAAGGGTTCTTCAGGTTGAAGGAATTCCGGTCGAAACTACTGATCTGGTCCCCGCGGCGGTCGTGAAGAGGGAAATGAAGTGTGTCTGCTGGAAGCGGACGTTTAATTGTATCCGGCTTAATCTGCGCACAGACCGTTGCGGGCGCCAAAGTGACAACCGTGACGGCAGCGATCCATACCGTGAAAATGATAATCTGAAGCAGATGCCTGGTCAAACTTCCTCAGTAATTAGTTAGGTATAAATCCCGACAATAGGCTAAAGGATTTTTAAAACTTGCTTAATGATGTCTTCGACTTTTTGTGGAACCGGGGCATCCTGAGCCAGCTTTTTCAATGCTTGTTCGGCCACGGGCCGGGCGATGCCTAAAGACACCAGAGCATTCAACGCATCCTGCTCCAATGTATTGTTTATCAATGGGGAAATATTTGACCCAACAAATTTTTTACCAACCTTTTCGCGAAGTTCCAGTACGATTCTTTCTGCCGACTTTTTACCAATGCCTTTTATACTTTCCAGTTGTTTGGTATGACCTTGTATGATCGCCCTCGCCAGTTCCTCCGGCTTCATGGCAGACAGCATCATTCTGGCTGTTGATGCACCTACGCCCGAAACGCTGAGCAATTGTATGAACATCTCCCGTTCGCCTGTATCAAAAAAACCAAAAAGAATTTCATCATCTTCTTTTACCTGATGATAAATATGCAAAATTCCTTTATCCAGGTGCTGAATCTGTGAGAAAGTATTCAGGCTTATCTGCACTTCGAACCCCACTCCCTGCACATCCACATGTATAAGTGCGGGAGTCTTATAAACAAAATCGCCTCGTAGAAAGGTAATCATGAGAGCGAAAATAGTATTTTAAACCGCGTAAATATTTTATAAAAACCCACGATCTTTGTCGAATGACCCAAAAGATCTCTGCCGCAATTACAGCAGTTAGCGGCTATGTGCCGGAAGATATCCTCTCCAACGGCGACCTCGAGAAAATGGTAGACACGAATGATGAATGGATCCGCACCAGAACGGGTATTTCTGAAAGAAGAATTCTGAAAGGCTTAAATAAGGCAACTTCCGACCTTTGTGTACCAGCGGTGATCAGCCTTTGTGAGAAAAGGGGGATTCTTCCGGCTGAAATTGATTGCATAATCGTGGGCACAGTGACCCCGGATATGCTTTTCCCTTCCACTGCCAACCTGGTTTGCGAAAAAACAGGGGCCGTAAATGCCTGGGGGTTTGATTTGCTTGCCGCCTGTAGCGGGTTTCTCTATAGTCTTACCACAGGGGCCTCCCTGATCGAAAGTGGCCGGTACAAAAAAGTAGTTGTTGTCGGAGCAGATAAAATGAGTTCAATAGTGGATTATAGCGACCGGAGCACCTGCATTATTTTCGGTGACGGAGCCGGCGCCGTTTTGCTGGAACCAAATTATGAAGGATTTGGAGTAAAAGACAGTATCCTTAGAAGTGACGGCAGTGGTAAAACCCACCTGCATATGAAATCAGGTGGTTCACTGAGCCCGGCAACTATTGAAAGTGTCGCCCGAAAGGAGCACTTTATTTACCAGGAGGGCCAGCCCGTTTTCAAATTTGCAGTTACCCGGATGGCAGATGTAAGTGAAGAACTGCTGAAAAGAAATCAACTGACCGGTGAGGATATTGCATTCCTTGTACCTCACCAGGCGAATAAGAGAATCATCGATGCGACAGCCAGCCGGATAGGCCTCTCGGATGAAAAAGTAATGGTTAATATCCAGCGATATGGAAATACGACGGCGGGTACAATCCCGCTTTGTCTTTCTGACTGGGAAAATCAGTTAAAGAAGGGTGACCTGCTCGTGCTGGCCGCATTTGGAGGAGGTTTCACCTGGGGCGCCACACTGGTAAAATGGGGGTGCTAAGAATTTTCCACTTCACTAGGCTAAAAAAGATGGATGTTAAAATACGTAAGGCTGTTATCTCTGATTGTGAACAAATGATGGATTTGGTCCGTGAGCTTGCCCGGTTTGAAAAAGCGCCAAACGAAGTAACGGTCAGTCTTGAACATTTTATTGAATCAGGATTTGGAACTAACCCGGTATGGTATGCGCTGGTGGCGGTCGAAAGCGGAACTGATTCTGAAAAAATAATAGGAATTAGTCTCTATTATATGCGTTATTCAACCTGGAAGGGTCTCAGGTTATACCTCGAAGATTTGATTGTAACTGAATCATACAGGGGTAAAGGAATTGGAAAAAAGCTATTCGATAATACTGTAGAGGAAGCCTGCAGACTGGGTGTCAGCGGCATGATGTGGCAGGTACTTGACTGGAATGAACCTGCCATCGAATTTTACAAAAAATATGGAGCTGAGATAAGCAATGAATGGCTGAATTGTTCATTAAGCCTAAAGACCGGGGGATGATACTCATTCCACGCCCGTAGCACTAACCGTTTTGTCAATTTTACCAATCAGTCCCTGCAAAACCTTTCCCGGACCGATCTCATTAAAATTAGTGGCTCCATCGGCGATCATAGCCATAATGGACTGTGTCCAGCGAACCGGTCCTGTGAGTTGATCGATGAGATTTTTTTTAATTTCTTCCCTATCCATCACGGACTTCGCAACAATATTCTGGTATACCGGACAGGAAGGATTATAAAATGTAGTTTTTTCGATAGCTGCTTTTAATTCATCACGGGCCGGTTCCATTAAAGGGGAATGAAAAGCACCTCCTACGGGAAGGATCACTGCACGTCTGGCACCAGCAGCTTTCATCTTCTCACATCCGATCTCAATACCTCTAAGTGAACCACTAATTACGATTTGACCAGGACAATTGTAATTTGCAGGTACCAGCACTTCGCCGGTTTCAGACGACACTTCCCGGCAGATGGATTCCACTTTCTCGTCATCCAGTGCCAGTACGGCAGCCATCGTTCCCGGATTGGAAATACAGGCTTTCTGCATGGCAGACGAGCGGATTATTACCAGTCGCATCCCATCTTCAAAAGACAGGGCGCTATTAGCAACCAGGGCAGAAAATTCTCCAAGGGAATGTCCCGCTACCATTTCGGGTCGCGCGTTATCAACCGTTTTATAAGCGATAACGGAGTGAAGAAAAATGGCGGGCTGTGTTACATTGGTCTGTTTCAAATCTGCTTCAGAACCATTAAACATGACATCGGAAAGACGGAAGCCGGCAATTTCATTTCCCTGTTCAAAAAGTTTTTTTGCAAAAGCACTTTGATCATAGTGGTTCTTCCCCATTCCAGGAAACTGAGAACCCTGCCCTGGAAAAACATATGCGTGCTTCATATTCGACTTAGAGGTTAAAAAACAAATTTGCCACAAAGCACCGACTCAACAAAGAAAATCTTTCCGCCGGTTTAATTCAGATCCGAGGAAATAAGTTTGATGAATTCCGTTCTCGTTTCATTCTTCTGAAATTCGCCGTAAAACGCTGAGGTTGTGGTTACTGAATTCTGTTTTTGCACGCCCCTCATCATCATGCAAAGATGGGAGGCCTCTATCACCACGGCCGCTCCCAATGGCTGGAGCGAATCACGGATTGCATGTAAAATTTGTGTTGTCAGCCTTTCCTGCACCTGAAGGCGCCTGGCATATACATCAACAACCCGGGCTATCTTACTTAATCCGGTGATCCACCCGTTTGGAATATAGGCAACATGTGCCTTACCAAAAAAAGGAAGCATATGGTGTTCACACAGACTGTAAATTTCAATGTCCTTTACAATAATCATTTCGCTCATCGGCTCGTGGAATTTTGCAGAATCAAGAATTGCATTCGCATCCAGTTCATATCCCTGCATTAGAAATTGCATAGCCTTGGCTACCCGCTCCGGAGTTTTATCAAGTCCTTCCCGGTTCGGATCCTCTCCCAGCTGACCCAGGATATCCCGATAATTAATAACAAGGGAAGCCGTTGTCTTTTCGTCGTATTGTTCTGATTTTTTGTAAGCCATTTTTTTCGCTTGACGCCTAAAGCTAAACGCTGAACGCAAATCGTAAAAACGTTAATTGCTATAGTTTTTTTAGTTTATAATTTTTATTTTTTTCAGGCCGGGTACTCCACAAAATTCCTTTCCGTTTCATATAACCGAACGGAAAGGTCCAGTTTTGCATCCAGCTGCTTGCGCAGGATTTCATAAATCACATATACAATATTCTCGGCTGTCGGATTCAATTGTGCAAATTCCCTGGTATCCAGATTCAGGTTTTTATGATCAAACCGGGCGAGTACATGCTCCTGGATAATAGATGAAAGTACAGAGAGGTTTATAACATAACCGGTCAGCGGATCCGGTACACCGGTCACTTTCACTACCAGTTCATAATTATGGCCGTGGTAGTGGGGGTTTGAACACTTGCCAAACTGCTGCAGATTCTGCTCATCTGTCCAGCCTGGCACAAAAAGCCGGTGTGCAGCATTAAAATGTTCTTTCCTGAAAATGGCTACTTTTCTTTCCATAATAGTTATCCATAATATTCAACAAAGATGCGGGGTGTTTCATACAATTTGACTGAATGCAGTAGTACAGTTGCCGGCAGGTGGCTTTTCAGCTCATTCCATATCCCTACGGCCAGGTTTTCAGTCGAACACATTTTACCTTTCAGGAAATCCACTTCTATATTCAGATTTTTGTGATCCAGTTTTTCCGTAACCTGTTCTTTAATGATTCCACTCAGTTTCTTGACATCCATCAAAAACCCGGTTTCCGGATCTGGTTCGCCTTTGATTGTTATATATAATTCATAGTTATGGCCATGCCAGTTTTCATTCGCACAGACACCAAAAACAACTTCATTCTTTTCCCGTGACCAATCCGGATTGTACAATTTGTGAGCCGCGTTAAAATGTTCAATTCTGGTGAGAAAGACCATCTCCTGAAAATTTTTGCAAAGGTAATGGTTCGCCCCGATTGGACAGGTTTACGGATATTTGCATATGCTTCTGCTCCTGGCGTCTGCAACAGAATTTGAAATCAGTGATACGGCCAATTGGCTGAAAAATACGCATAAGCCTAATAACGCCTGGAATTCAGAATTGTTGATTACTGGTATCGGACAGTTGCAAACGGCCTATACACTACAAAAAAAGATCTATTCCGGACGTCCGGATCTGATTATTCAGGCCGGAACAGGCGGAGCTGTTTGTCCCGGGGATATTGGAAATACATTCGCGATCTATTCCGAACAAATAGCAGACCTTGGGGTATTGGAAAAGGAAGGTTTTACTAATATATTCGATATGAATCTGGCTGAACCTGACCAGTTCCCATTCACGAATGGCAAATTAGTAAATCCCTGCAAGGCTCTGTTGGACTGGACAGGACTGCCCCAATTAAACGGTTTAACGGTCAACGAAATAAAATCAGATTCTTCAGGTGCCCTTCAACGAAAACAGTTGCCGGTTGTTGAATCCATGGAAGGGGCTGCCCTGCACTATGTCTGCCTAATGGAAAATATCCCCTTCCTGCAGATCCGGACGGTTTCGAATATGTTGGGGGAGCGAGATAAAACCCTTTGGAAATTAAAGCAAGCAATCACCAGCCTGAACAAGACACTGGTTTCTCTGATTCAAAATCTCGAACATGCCGATGAAGCTCTCTTTAGGATTCAGCCCCTGCCCCAATGACACATTTATTTTCGATGCATTGGTAAACCGGAAAATTGACACAGGCAACTTTGAATTTGACGTTGTTTTGGAGGATGTTCAAACCCTGAATCGTTGGGCATTGGAGAAAAAACTCGATGTCAGCAAGATCAGTTATGGCGTCTGGCCGTTGCTACAAAAAGATTATTCATTGCTGGATTCCGGAGGTGCCTTGGGGCAGGGAGTTGGTCCGCTACTGATTTCCAAAAATAATATTCTGTTGAAAGATATTGATCACCTGAGCATTGCGATTCCCGGTGAGCAAACAACTGCAAATCTCCTGTTCAGTATGGCTTTCCCCGAGGCAAAAAGAAAAAAATTCATGGTCTTTTCAAAGATCGAGGACGCTGTATTAGCCGGTGAAGTGGATTGTGGCGTGATCATTCATGAAAACCGGTTCACTTATATGCAGAAAGGATTGATAAAGCAACTGGATCTGGGAGAATTTTGGGAGCAAAAAACAAAGTCACCCATCCCCTTAGGTGGAATTGTTATGAAAAATAAATTTCCAGCAACTGAAAGGGCGGAAGTCGAACGGTTGATTCGTGACAGCCTGGCTTATTCCGAAGCTTATTATCCAGATCTTTCAGACTATGTGACCACCCATTCGCAGGAAATGCAGGAATCTGTTATGCGGCAGCACATTGATCTTTATGTAAATCAATTTAGTCTTTCCCTGGGGGAAGAAGGACGCCGGGCTGTAGATGTCCTGGTAGAAGTTTACAAAAAACTGCATTCCTGAGTTCCAACCATTCACGGTCAACTCAACGCATTTTTATAAACCCTGATAGCCCTCTCCCGTGCGAATGCATGCTCCACAACGGGTGGTGGATAATCTGGTTCCTGGAAATCAGGCAGCCATTTTTTTATGTAGCTACCCTTTGGATCGAATTTTTTTTGCTGGATAGCCGGATTGAAAATCCTGAAATATGGCGCTGCGTCACATCCGCTCCCTGCCGCCCACTGCCATCCGCCGTTATTGGAAGCCAGGTCAAAGTCCAGGAGTCTTTCAGCAAAATATGCTTCGCCCCATCGCCAGTCGATCAGTAAATGCTTCGCCAGAAAAGATGCAGTCACCATACGGACACGGTTATGCATAAACCCGGTCTGGTTCAGTTGTCGCAAACCCGCATCCACCAGGGGATACCCGGTCTTCCCTTCACACCAGAGAGCAAATTCCTTTTCATTGTTACGCCAGACTATTTTATCGTAAGCCGCTTTAAATGCCTGTCCCTGCCCGACTTTTGGAAAATGCCATAAAATCATATGATAGAAATCCCGCCAAATTAGTTCATTCAGGAATTCGGCACTCAGCTTCCTGGCTTCCCGGACAAGATGCCGGATCGAAATTGTCCCAAATCGCAGATGGATACCCAGGTGAGATGTAGCGTCCAGCCCCGGAAAATCTTTATGCGCTGCATATTTATTTATTAGCTCCGGATTAATTAACAAGGGGGGAAATTCTCTCCCGGTATGTGAAAACCCTATAGAAACCAGGTCCGGAATTCTTTTATCAGCATCCCGGAACAAGTTCTCAATATATTTTTCAGTTGGAAATGACTTCAGGAAAAAATCAGCATTCTCGTTCAGTAATCTTTTCCACTTATTGCTGTATGGGGTGAAGACAGTATAGGGCGAACCGTCTTCTTTCATCACTTCCTCCTTTGAAAAAACAACATGGTCCTTGACCGATTCAAAAGAAATTCCCTTTTTTTTCAGCAAAATTTCCACTTCTCTATCCCGTGAAACGGCAAATGGTTCGTAATCTTCATTGGTGAAAACCCTTCTGGTTTCATATTGAGCAGTCAGATCATTGAAAATATCAGCTGGCTTTCCGTAGTAAACATGGATACAACTTTTTAAATCGCTTAGTTTTTTTTGGAGCTTTAATAAGGATTCATAAATAAATTCCACCCGGGCATCCTTTTTGTTATCCAACTGATCCAGGATATTCCGGTCAAAAATAAAAACCGGAAGAACGGGCAAACCAGCCTTCAGTGCATGGTAAAGACCTGCGTTGTCATTCAGTCGGAGGTCGCGTCTGAACCAGAAAATATTCAGTGGCTTCATTCCTTTGATCCTTTCAATAATTTTGCGATCATATTAGTTAGATCGCGGGAATAATAGGTATTGTCAATACATATGACCGGGCGTATTCCGCGTATGGAATTCGTGAGAAAGATTTCTTCCATTTCAAATATCATTTCTTTGGTGATAATTGTCTCTTCCACCTGGAAGCCCAGGGTGGGTAATATTTCCAGTAGTTCCCTGCGTTTAGTTCCTGCGACGCAACCCTGCGAAAGTGCGGGCGTGAAAAGAATACCTTTCTGAACCAAAAAAACATTGCTGGAACTGGCCTCGCAAATATTTCCCCGGCTGTTCAGTATAATCGAATCATCATAACCATTAGCTGCTGCAAATTGAATCGCTGCAATATTTAAAATATAATTGTTGGTCTTGAGATTGCTGAGTATCCCGGTTGATTTTGAATCGCCTTTAAAAATAGTCAGCCTGAGCGGATTGGCGTTTTCTTCCTGGAGAAAGCTGGATTCTATTATAAATACAGGTTTATTAAGGGCGGGAAGCAAGTGAGGCCCGTCTTCCCGGAAAATATTCATCCTCACCCTGGCCGGAATATCCGCTGAATTATTTTCGCAAAGCCTCATTATTTCTTTCACAACAAAGTTCCTGGAAAACCCACCGGATAAATCAAATTGCAATACTGTCAGACCAAGGAAAAGCCGGTCAAGGTGAAATTCCAGGTTATGTATTATCTGTCCATTCCAGTACATGGTTTCAAAAAGGCCGTCTCCATAACGAAGGGCCCTATTGGATACTTTGGCAACCGGAGTATTTGGATCAATCAAGTGGCCATTGAAGTTGATGAGGGTGTTTAATTCATTCATGCTGATGTTTCGAAGGTAGGGGATTTGACTATTTTTTATCAGATCCGGGCAACCCCTGTTATCGTACAGATAGCGTTCGAAACCGGGCAGTTCTACCAGGTAGTCCTCTTATACATGATTGATTTAGAGGCAGATACTATTGTGGCATATTCCCTGAAGCTTTAGGCCGGAAAACCATCAGTGTCAGCCATGTTAAAAAACTACTTGATAATAGCTTTCAGGAATATTGGGAAACAAAAAGGTTTTTCGGCCATTAATATAGCAGGATTATCCCTGGGCCTGGCTTGTAGCCTGCTGATCCTTTTATGGGTGCAGGATGAACGTGGCATAGATGCATTTCATCAGAACGGGAAGAACCTCTATTATATTTATGAACGCAACCATCTCGGCGGAAAAATCGAGTCCTGGTACTGGACCCAGGGACCATTGGCAGAAGAATTAAAAAAAGATTTCCCGGAAATAACAGCAGCAACGGCGATGTCCTGGCCAAGAACAAGTACATTTTCCGTTGGAGATAAAATTCTGAAAGAAGATGGCTACAGCGCAGGTTCTGATTTTTTTTCCATGTTCAGCTATCCGCTCATCGAAGGACGTGCCGCCGATGCACTGAATTCACCGAACAGCATTTCTATTTCGCGGAAAATGGCGGTTGATTTTTTTGGTAGCCCGGCAGGAGCGATCGGGAAAACCATTCGTTATGAAAACAGGAAAGATTTTACGGTGAGCGCTGTATTTGACGGAATGGCTTCACGCGTATCTACGCCCTTTAATTATATTATCAGCTGGAAGGCATACCTGGAAGAAGAGCAATGGGCAAAGGACTGGGGTAGCGTGGATCCCCGGACCGTTGTTCGGCTACGGTCGGACGCAAATCCTGCATTAGTGGCTGAAAAAATAAAATTTCTTCTGGATAAGTTCGAAACCGAAAAGAAAGGAACCAACCGGATTGAATTGAATTTGCAAAAATTTGATCAGTACTATCTGCATTCTGAATTTAAAAATGGATATCCCGTCGCCGGCCGGATTGAATATGTACGGCTTTTCACTATGGTGGCAGTTTTCATACAATTGATCGCCTGTATCAATTTTATGAACCTGACCACTGCTCGATCCGTAAAAAGAGCGAAAGAAATCGGGGTTCGTAAGGTAATGGGCGCCCTGCGTGCTCTATTGATTCGACAGTTCTTAGGAGAGGCAATACTGATTACAATAATCGCCATGGCAGGTGCCCTGATTACGGCCGGGCTCGTATTACCCGCTTTTAATCAACTGACCGGAAAGCAAATTTCAATTCCTTATACCCAGTACAATTTCTGGCTGCGTATACTGTGCATTTGTTTCATAACGGGAATTTTTTCGGGCATCTACCCGGCATTTTTTCTTTCAGCATTTAATCCTATCCAGGTATTAAAGGGAACGATTAAATCAGGAATCGGAGCCGTCTGGTTTCGTAAAGGACTGGTGGTTTTCCAGTTTGTCCTTTCCATCGTATTAATTATCTCGACAATTTTAATTTCTCGCCAAATACAATATGTTCAACATGCCAATATCGGTTATAGCCGCGAAAATCTTATGTATATTCCGATTGAAGGTGATCTGACTAATAAGCTGGATGTATTTAATGCAGAAGCAGTCAAATTGACCGGTGTGATGAACGTAAGTGAATTGACTGAAGCCCCGACGGAAATGAATAATGGCACTCTTTCCGTTGGTTGGCTGGGAAAAGATCCTAACGAAACAGTCAGGTTTATTCATGATGCTGTCGGTCCCGGTTTCTTTCGCACCATGAAACTACAACTGGTCGCAGGCAGTGAATTTCCAGCCGATGGCAGTTTCGATTCCCTGGGCTGTATCCTGAACGAAACTGCCGTTGCCCTGATGGGATACAAAGATCCGATCGGCAAACCGGTATTCTTTGGCAAGCAACAAGGGCATATCGTGGGGGTTGTTCGTGATTTTCATTTCAGGTCCCTGCATGATCCCATTCAGCCGCTGACGCTGGCTATGGGGAAAAACAACTGGTATTCTACCATCCTGGTCCGCGTAGAAGCGGGAAAAACCAAAATAGCACTGGAGGGTTTGAAAAAACTTTGCAAGGAACTTAATCCGGCTTTCCCTTTCAGCTTTAAATTCTCTGATGATGAATATGCAAATCTTTATAAGAACGATGCAGTTATCGGGAACCTATCGGTAGTATTCGCCGTTCTCGCTATTATTATTTCTTGTCTCGGGTTATTAGGCTTATCCATATTTACCGCAACACAGCGGGTGAGGGAAATTGGTGTACGAAAAGTATTGGGAGCGAGTGTTGCTTCATTGTTCATGTTATTGTCTAATGAATTTCTAGTTCTGGTGGGTATTGCATTCGCAATAGCAGCCCCGGTTGGCTGGTGGGCGATGGATCACTGGCTTTCCGGCTATGCATTTCGTACAACAATTCCCTGGTGGATATTCGGCCTGTCTGGTATGCTGTCTATTTTTATCGCTTTGGCAACCGTATGTTACCAGGCGCTAAGAAGTGCAACTACAAATCCGGTGAAAAGTTTGCGGAGTGAATGACGGTCAACGGTTGGCAGTTGCAGAATATAAGATTTTTTAGTTCCAAAAATAAAATAACCCGTGATAAAAAATTATTTCAAGATCGCCTGGAGAAATCTGTTTAATAATAAAACAGATTCGGCCATCAATATCATCGGCCTTTCCATCGGGATGGCGGCCTGCCTGCTGATACTGGAATTTGTGAGTTTTGAATTGAGTTATGACCGTTTCAATCAGCATGCACCGGATATCTATCGCGTAACGAATGATCGATTTCAAAAGGGCAAGCTGGTTCAGCATGGTACCATCACGTATTCTGCCGTAGGGCCCGCTATGAAAACTGATTTCCCGGAAGTACTGAACAACACCCGGATGGTGCCCATGGGCAGCACGATCCTTAGCGATAAAGAAAAAAAAATAGAAGAAAAGCAGGGACTCATCGCCGACAATGAATTCCTCTCTGTTTTTTCCTATCCTCTCCTGGCCGGAGATCCGAAGACTGCCCTGAAAGAATCAAACCGCATTGTGCTCACCGAATCCCTGGCCCGGAAAATATTCCCGGTTCACGATAACGATTTCGGCGCCCTGATCGGGAAATCACTCAAGGTTGACCGGGACTCCCTGCTTTATCAGATCAGCGGAATATGCCGGGATATTCCATCGAATTCCCACCTGCAATTTGGTCTGCTGCTTTCTTACAAGTCATTGTATTCAGGAGGAAATAACTGGAAACAGGCAGAGTATGATTTTACGGATTCCGACTTCTGGCATTACCTGTTATTAAAACCGGGTACGGATTACAAAGCATTGCAGGCAAAATTTGATGCATTCAGTCAACGCCATTTCCAGGGAAATAAAATTTCAGGGAGTGACGAGAAATTCCTTCTCCAGCCCCTGCTCAAATCACATTTATATTCCGACTACGAATATGAAATCGGCCACACCGGGAGTTCCTCGGCAGTCTGGGGCATGCTCATCATTGCCACCCTGATCATCGTGATTGCCTGGGTAAATTATATCAACCTGACCACGGCCCGTTCCATGAATCGGGCAAAGGAAGTCGGCATACGCAAAGTATCCGGAGCAACCCGCACTCAACTGATCCGACAGTTCCTGGCTGAATCCCTGCTGATGAATATGATTTCACTGGTGACTGCCGGACTGATCATTTTTTTTGTACAGGACGCCTTTAATCAACTGGTGGAAAGAAAGCTCAGCCTATCCTATTTATTTTCCCAGTCTGAAACCGGGCTCAATATCAAAGGCCTCGTGATAGCTGGACTGATCGCAGGCATCCTCATCTCAGGATTTTATCCTGCCTTTGTACTCTCATCCTTTAAACCCATTCTGGTATTAAAAGGAAAATACAGCCAGTCAGGCAAAGGAATATTTCTTCGGAAATTATTGGTGACCACCCAGTTCGCCGCCACTGTTGCCCTGATTATCGGATCGCTGGTCGTATACAGGCAGATCCGGTTTGTGAATAAACAGGACCTCGGCATGAACCTGTCGCAGGTGCTGATCATTAAACCCCCGATACTTACTTCTTTTGATTCCAGTTTTATAAGCCATGTAAATAGTTTCAAAGCCGAATTAACCCAGATCCCCGGCATATCGGGAGCCAGCTCTGCAAACCGGATAGCGGGAAATGAAATGGCCCGGGCATTCAATGTTCACCGGATTGACAAGAGTGAGCAATCCAATATTACCATCCGCAATATGGGCGTGGATTATAATTTCCTGAACCTCTACAAAATCCCTCTACTGGCCGGAAGAAATTTTACGCCGCTCGATTATAATATCAATTATAATAATTTGCATAATATCCTTCTCAGTGAAACAGCTGTCAAAGCGCTGGGATATTCCACTAAGGAAGAAGCGATCGGAAAAGATATTTCCATGTGGAATAAAAACTGGAATGTGATCGGCGTCTTCAAAGATTTTCATCAGAAATCACTACATTATGCCATGGAGCCGGTGATCTTTTTACCATTCTATGGCTCTGACCATCCGATCTCGGTAAAACTGACCACCAAAAATATTTCTTCCACCATCCAGGCAATCAAAGAAAAATACAATTCTTTTTTCCCCGGAAATTTATTTGATTATTATTTTATCGACGACCGTTTCAACGCGCTGTATAATGATGATCTTTTATTCGGAAAAGTATTCGGCTTATTTGCGGGCTTCGCTATTTTCATCGCCTGCCTGGGATTGCTGGGACTTTCCTTATTTACCACGGCACAGCGAACCAAGGAAATCGGCGTCCGGAAAGTACTGGGCGCATCGGTGCCCAATATTGTTCTCCTGTTGTCAAAAGATTTTATCCGGCTCATCATCCTTTCATTCCTGATCGCTTCACCCGTCGCCTGGTATTTGATGCACCATTGGCTGGAAGGATTTGCGTACCGGAAGCCAATCAGCTGGTGGATCTTTCCCTTTGCCGGAATGCTCGCCGTGTTGATTGCCCTGGGAACCGTGAGCTTTCAAACGATAAAAGCTGCGGGGATGAATCCGGTGAAAAGTTTGCGAAGCGAATGACGGTTGACGGTTGCGTAAAAAATATTCTTATGATAAAAATAAAAACCTGTGCTAAAAAATTATTTTAAGATCGCCTGGAGAAATCTTATCAAGAACAAAGCGCATTCAGCGATTAATATCGTGGGACTCTCTGTGGGCATGTCTGTGGCGATGATCATCGGCCTCTGGATCTGGGACGAATTATCGTATGAGAAAGACAATCCCCACTATGACCGCATAGCACAGGTGGCGCAGAACAATACCATCAACGGCGAAATCGGAACCTGGATGTCCATGCCCCGGCCTGTCGCCGCCGAATTGCGCAAAAGTTATGGAAGTGATTTTAAATATGTGCTCTTGTCGTCCTGGACTGAAACGCATTTCCTGACTTCCGGCGACAAAAAAATTACAAAAGACGGAAATTTCATCGAACCCGAGGCACCCGATATGCTTGACTTGAAAATGCTCAAAGGAAACCGGGACGGGCTGAAAGAAACTTTTTCCATACTAATATCAGCCTCCACCGCCAAAGCCCTGTTCGGCGATGCGGATCCCATGCATAAAGTGATTCGTATGGACGATAAATTGAATGCAAAAGTGACGGGTGTTTACGCCGACATGCCCAGGAATACCCGGTTCTCAAACATGTCTTTTATTTGTCCATGGAATTTCAAACTGGCAAAAGACAGCTGGATAACTCAAAATGATAATCCCTGGGGAAACAATTCATTCCTGGTCTATGTGCAGATTGCTGACAAAGCCGATATGCAGGCGGTCTCAAAAAAAATAAAAGACGCCAAACTGCGCAATGTGCACAAAGAAGAACAGAGATATCATCCGCAGCTTTTTTTGCAGCCGATGAGCAGATGGCATTTATACGACGAATTCAAAAACGGCGTGAATACCGGGGGAAGGATACAATATGTCTGGCTCTTTGGTATCATCGGCGTGTTCGTACTTATTCTTGCCTGTATCAATTTTATGAATCTCAGTACGGCGCGTTCCCAAAAAAGAGCCCGCGAAGTGGGCATCCGGAAAGCTGTTGGTTCTCTCCGCGGACAACTCATCAGGCAATTTTATATGGAATCCGTGCTGGTTGCTTTCCTGGCATTCCTTTTCGCCCTGGTGCTATTGGGACTTATGCTTCCGGCATTCAACTCGGTGGCAGATAAAGAAATGAAAATTCTCTGGACCAATCCTCTATTCTGGATCAGCTGCATTGCCTTTACCGCGTTAACCGGTTTGATTGCCGGTAGTTATCCGGCACTTTATTTATCCTCATTTCAACCGGTGAAAGTTTTAAAGGGAACTTTCCAGGCCGGGCGCTTTGCCGCCATTCCGCGCAAAGTGCTGGTTGTGCTTCAATTCACTGTTTCGGTGGTGTTGATCATCGGAACCATCGTGGTCTTCCGACAGGTGCAATATGCCAAGAACCGACCACTGGGTTATAACCGCGACGGACTCGTCATGTCGCCCCTGCTTACACCAGAGATCCATAATCATTTCGAAGCCATTCGCAATGATCTCCTGCAATCAGGTGCCATTGTTGAAATGACGGAGGCCGGCGGACCAACAACCGCCGTTTGGTCAACCAACGGAGGTTTTATGTGGAAGGGAAAGGATGCCAACCAGGCCGTTGATTTTCCGAATACCGGCGTCACGTATGGCTATGGTAAAACGGTGGGATGGCAGTTCGTGGATGGAAGGGATTTTTCCAAATCATTTTCAACGGACACAACTGCATTTATTATAAATGAAGCAGCCGCCAAATTCATCGGAATAAAAAATATCGTCGGGGAAACCATTACCTGGGACAAACATCCTTTTAAGGTGGTCGGTATTATTAAAAACATGATCATTGAATCGCCTTACCAGGAAATCAGGCCGCAGCTTTTTCATATCGAATCAAATCCAGATTCTTATGTGATCTTAAAAATCAATCCGGCTGCCAGCGCTTCACTGGCCATGGACAAGATTAAAAAAATATTTTCACAGTATAGTCCTGCCGAGCCGTTCAATTTCCAGTTTGTGGATGAAGAATATGCCAAAAAATTCGGGAATGAAGAGCGCATTGGCAAACTGGCAGGATTCTTTTCCATGCTGGCGATTTTTATCAGTTGCCTGGGCCTGTTTGGTATGGCGTCGTTTATGGCTGAACAACGCATCAAGGAAATTGGTGTAAGAAAAGTACTCGGAGCTTCCGTTGTGAATCTGTGGGGCTTGCTTTCAAAAGATTTCCTGACACTCGTTATGGTGTCTTTGGTCATAGCCGTACCTCTTTCTTTTTATTTTATGGGAAAGTGGCTTTCCTCCTATACGTACCATAGCGATTTGTCCTGGTGGATCTTTGTTTCAGCGTGTGCAGGTGCCTTGCTCATTACATTGCTTACAGTGAGCTATCAGGCGATCCGCGCAGCACTGGCAAACCCGGTAAAAAGCTTGAAGACAGAATGAAGAAAGTGAATGGTTAATAGTTAACAGTAAATAAATCCCCATGTTAAAAAATTATTTCACCATAGCCTGGAGAAATCTCTTAAAGAATAAAATATATTCTATCCTGAATATTACCGGGCTTGCTATTGGTCTGGCGAGTTTCCTTTTAATTGCTATTTATATGCTGGATGAAATCAGTTATGACCGGTATAACGAAAAGGCCGACCGCATTTACCGGATCAACTCAGATATAAAACTGGGTGGAGGGGAACTCCATCTGCCTGTAACCTCCGATATGATGGGTCAGATATTAATTAAAGATTACCCCTCAATTGAACAGTATACCCGCATCTATACTTCCGGTGGTAACAAACTGATAAAAAAGGACAATGTTTTTATCACCGAAAACAATGTAGCCCATGTAGATTCCACTTTCTTCGAGGTATTCAGTTTGCCGGCAATTTCCGGCAATACCCGGACGGCACTAAACGAACCCAATACAGTAGTTATCACGGAAACAACTGCCAGGAAATACTTTGGTAAAACAGAAGCGCTTGGGAAAACGATTGAAGTACAGGGTGACAAAAATCCTTATTATAAAATAACAGCCGTTATCCGTGATATACCGTCCAATTCCCATTTTCATTTCGATTTCCTGTTTTCGATGAAAAATGCAAATTATGATTGGGGTCAATTGACCAGTCATAATTTCCACACATACCTGCTACTGAAAAAAGGTACCGAATACAAGGCCCTGGAAAAGAATTTCGACCAGTATATTGATAAATACGTACTGCCTTCGGTAAGGCAGTTCATCAAAATCAGTAGTATGGAAGAATTTAAAAAAGCCGGTAACCAGTTGGTATATTCACTGACTCCATTGACCCAGATACATCTGCATTCAGACCGATCCTTCGAATTGAGTCCGAGTGGAAACATACAATATGTTTATATATTCGGTGCTGTTGCATTATTTATCCTTTTGATAGCCTGCATAAATTTTATGAACCTGACTACCGCTCGTTCTGCCAGCCGTGCCAAAGAAGTGGGAATACGAAAGGTCCTGGGAACGGAGCGTCGGTTTCTTGTCTTTCAGTTTCTCACTGAATCCACACTCATGGCAGTTTTGAGCCTGGTTCTGGCTTTGGTTATTGCCTATCTTGTATTACCCCTGTTTAACGAAGTGGCGAATAAATCCATGGTCCTGGCCAGCCTGTTCTCCAGTCGGGCTTTACCCCTGCTGGTTACATTACCTCTCATCGTAGGACTGCTTGCGGGTAGTTACCCGGCATTTTTTCTCTCGGCCTTTCGACCTATTGAAGTCCTGAAGGGCAAGTTGAAGCTCAGAAGCAACAGCACCAGCCTGAGAAGTATATTGGTTGTGTTTCAATTTGTCACTTCCATCATTTTGATCGTTGGTACGCTCGTTATTTATAAACAATTGAATTATATACGGTCAAAAGACCTTGGTTATAGTAAAGATCAGGTCCTGACGATTCAAAATACATATGTGCTGGGAGATCAGGCAAAAAGTTTTAAGAACAGCATATTACAAATGAACGGCGTTGTGTCTGGTACCCTGAGTAGTTTTCTTCCTGTTTCCAATTCATCCCGCAACGACAATACATATTTCAAGAACCCCACGCTGGATATAAAAGAAAGCCTGGATATGCAATCCTGGCGAATTGATTATGACTATTTCAAAACACTCGGCATGCAGATTATTAAGGGAAGAGGATTTTCACCCGAATTCGGCGGCGACTCAACAGCGGTAGTTGTTAATGAAACGACTGCTCAATTGCTGGGATATGACGATCCGGTCGGGAAAAAAATCTATCAGAACGGAGATCAGAATAAACTGGAAGTCTATACAATCATCGGAGAGGTAAAAAATTTCAACTTCGAATCTCTGAAGCAGGGAATCGGACCGTTGAGCTTTTTTCTGGGCAACCGGTCTGCTATGGCTTCGTTTAAAGTAAATACGTCTGATATCAGCAGCCTGGTAGGCAAAATTGAAACATTGTGGAAACAGATGAGTCCGACCATGCCATTCCATTATGCTTTCCTGGACGAATCCTTCAATGAAATGTATGCCTCAGAGCAAAGGGTTGGAAAGATCGCCATTATATTTTCCACTCTGGCAATTTTAATTGCCTGTTTGGGCTTATTCGGTCTGGCTACTTTTGTAGCAGAACAGCGCACAAGGGAAATCGGAATACGGAAGGTATTGGGTGCAAGCGTTCAGGGAATCGTCGGGTTGTTGTCGAAAGATTTTGTAAAGCTGGTGGCCATTTCGTTTGTTATTGCCGCCCCCCTGTCCTGGTGGGTCATGAGTCACTGGCTGAATGATTTTGTTTACCGCATTCGTTTGGAATGGTGGATCATCGGGCTTGCCGGTTTGCTTGCCCTGGTCATCGCGCTGGGAACTGTAAGTTTCCAGGCCATCAGATCAGCCATTGCCAATCCGGTGAAAAGCCTGAAGACGGAATAGAGACCTTTGTCAATGGTTAAAAAAGGGACCCCTGTCATCTACATCGAGCTATTTCCAATACACGGGCGGTTAAGGAGTTATTTCAATTCTCCCTTATATTGTAGGATGAAATTTCTTACCCCTGTTCTTCTTCTCCTTTCATTTCAGCTAGAGTCATGTGCGCAGGAAATGGATATGGAAAATTATAACCCTAAATCCACGCTGATTGTTCCGGAACATATCATAAGAAAGGCAAAATATCCTTTTATCGACGTACATAATCATCAGTGGAATATGCCGCAACAGGATCTGAAAGGCCTGCTTTCAGAAATGAATTCATTAAACATGGTAGTGATGGTGAATCTGAGCGGCAGAAGCTTTGACATATTTCATGATGATTATGGAGGCATGACAATGAACAATGCCGGCCTTGAAAAACTGCATAGCTCCCTGCTAAATGTGAAGAGTAATGCAAACGGAAGAATTCTGATATTTACGAATATAGACTTTAGTGGAATCGACAATCCGGCCTGGACTAAGAATACCGTGGCGCAGCTGGTAGATGACGTAAGTAAAGGTGCATCCGGATTAAAAGTTTATAAAGACCTCGGTCTGGAGGTGAAGGATAAAAATGGAAAGAGAATTACAGTGGATGATCCTCGTCTGGATCCCATTTGGGAAAAATGTGGTGAATTGAAAATACCCGTATTGATTCATACGGGTGAACCCAGTCCTTTTTTTGACAAAGCGGATAATACAAATGAACGTTGGCTGGAGCTAAAACTGCACCCTGACCGGGCCAGGCCATCCTCCGAATATCCGGGATGGAAACAAGTCATGAATGAACAGCACCATATATTCTCAAAACATAGAAATACCATTTTTATAGCAGCCCATTTTGGCTGGATGGCGAACAATTTAAATGCCCTTGGGGCCATGCTGGATACGCTGCCCAATGTGTATGTCGAATTTGCCGCCATCATGGAAGAGATTGGCCGGCAGCCTAAAACTGCAAGGAATTTTTTTATTAAATATCAGGATCGAATCCTGTTTGGAAAGGATACCTGGAATGTAAGTGAATACGGTTTTTATTTCAGGATGCTGGAAACCGACGACGAGTATTTTCCGCCACTCAGGAAATACCATGCTTTCTGGTATATGTACGGCCTGGGTTTGCCGGACGACGTGCTCAAGAAAATATATTATAAAAATGGCCTCCGTCTATTTCCGCAAATAGATAAATCGTTGTTCCCGCAATAGTACCACCTTAGAAAATCAAACCACTCCCATACTCCATACTCACATACTTGTATTTACGGTTGCTCAATAATTCCGTTCTTGACCGCATACATCACCAGGCCGGCCATGGATTTGGCACCTGTTTTGGTCTTGAGTTTATCCCGGATTGCTTCCACAGTACGAGGGCTGATTTCAACGAGGTCTGCGATTTCTTTGGTGGTTTTCTCTTCGCACATCATTTTCAGGATTGTCGTTTCCTTTTCTGTCAGGTTTGCATCCTGCGGTATGCTTGGCTCCGTGCGCCTGGTTCGTAGCCCCGTTAACAGGGCTTTGTTGGTGAGTTCATTAAAATAAAATTCCTGCTCATAACAGGTCTTAATAGCATTGTAGATATTTTCAGAATCTGTGTTTTTGGTCAGGTAAGAATTGGCGCCGATTTCCATGAGTTTGGAGATCATGGAATGGTCGTTATGCATGGATAAAATAATTACTTTAACATGGGGATACATTTTGCGGATCTCGGGCAGGGTTGCAATCCCGTCCATGATGGGCATCTGGATATCCAGGAGGATCACATCCGGTTCCATATGCTTCAGCAGATTAAGTAATTGCATGCCATTATCTGCCTCGGCAATCAGCTCAACGTCCTTTTTAACAGAAAGCGCTGTTTTTACGCCAGCCCGGAACAGGGCATGGTCATCTGCGATAATTACTTTAATAGTTCCGTTTGGTTCAGGTTTTTTCATACGGTGAATTTATGGCTGCCTGGGGCATACCGACTACTCAAAATGATAAATTTTGGTGACAGTTACTATAGGGAAATTACGAAATTAAAGTATTTCGGATTATACGGGAAACCAATTTATACGTAGTTAAACTACGTTTTGCTATAGGAAAAGGCCCGAAAGCGGAACGCAAAGCTACTAAGACGGCCGTAAAAGCCGAACCGGGAAAAACGAGAAAACCTGCTCTTGGCACGTGAAAATGAAGATTATACATTTGGTACAAGTTGATTGACAGGAATAAGCAACCTGAGAAGTCCAATATCCAGAGAATTACCGTCCATAAAGAGTTTCCAATATCCACCGAAAGCCACGCGAAGTCCAATGTCAATCAACTTATTTTTCTTTTTTTAGATAGCCCGTTTTTTCCGATATGCCTGTGTTCCGCCAAGACCCGGTTTATTACAAAACGGCCTATGAAAAACCAACGATCCAATCCTGTTGAAATCCGCTGTTAGGTTCACTATTTAACTACCTGCTTTTTTGCCAGATCATTGATCTTCGGAAAAGCAGGTTTTTTGTTTTTTAAATATTTGAGAGTCCATTCCGACGACTTGCTCCGAGGCTTTTTTATATCAAAAATATCCTCTTCCGCTAACCGATACGACATGGGATGTTCAGGTAAAATGTCTGTTCCTACTCAAATTCCGGTTTCCAAACTAAATGTCGCACCTATCGTAGCTGATTTTCTTGCTTATTCTTTTTCTGGTAGTTCCTTCCGGTCTACCTGCAACTTCAGACTGCTAAACCTCTTACATTATCCTTTTTAAGAAATGCCTGACCATAATGGAATGCAGAAGACCTGTACCGGCTCTGGGGCCTGTCAGTCAATACAATAAATTTTTGGATTAAAAAAGGGTTTTTTCCCCAATAAGGGATAAAATCTGCTTATATATTCGCAGGAACAATTAGGCCATGGACACCCTTTTTTCCATTTTCGATTGGATTTATATACCTGCAATTATTGTGTCGTTAATTACTAGCTTTCTTCATAGACACAAAAAGCATCTATTTCCGATACAACTATATATCATAATATCACTAGTGGTTAATATTATAATTAAGATTACAGACTTTATACCACGAACCAGCTTAATTGTCACAATTAATAATGTCGTATTAAATATTTACTCAATTGTCGAAATTGCTCTTTTATATTACTTTATTTATGGGATTTTAAAGTCAAGAAAATTCAGATTGATATTAATAATTTTCTTTATTATTTACCTTTCAATTTACGTTTCAATTTGGATCTCCACCCAAAAACCGTTTTTCTTGACAGAGGGGCCACCGTTTGGATTTGAAAATCTGCTCCTTACTATACCTTGTTTCTTTATTATGTATGAGTTTATGATTTCTGACCTAGTTTTTGATTTCAAGTCAGACGCTAATTTTATAATCACCTGTGGGATTTTGTTTTATTTTAGCATAACTACTCCTTTTTACTTTGGTTATTCAGCAATGGAGAGAATTGCACCTGGGTTCTTTAAGATATTTAGCATTTTAAATTTTACATTCTACGCTTTGTTGTTTATTTCATTTACTAAAGCATATTTATGCCCATTACCAGAACAGAAGTCCTAGCTGTCGTCTGTCTTTTGACTACTTTTATTTTGGTTATGGTGACTTTTATTGTAAAAGTTCTTTTCTTTTTGCAGAAAAAACAAAGAGTACACACAACTAATCTTGTGGAAGTCAAAGCAAACTATGAACGTGAATTATATAAAGCTCAACTGGAAATTCAGGAACAGACTTTTCAGGAAATAGCCAGGGAACTTCATGATAATGTAGGCCAGATATTATCCCTGGCGAAAATGGGTTTGGGTACCTTGGACCTGGAAAAGAAAAATGATGCAAAACAAACCATATTGGAAACTTCGGACATATTGGAAAAAGCCCTTGAAGATATCCGGTATATGTCACGTTCTATGAATGCAGATGTAATTAAAAAAGGAGGACTAAAAAAATCTATTGAAATGCAGGTTGGATTTATTCAAAGAGGAGGCAAATACGATACTCATTTTAATGTTATTGGCGATCATGTCAGTCTGGAAGACAACAAAGAAATGTTACTTTTTAGAATAGCTCAGGAAGCGCTAAACAATATTATCAGGCATTCAAAAGCCTCCGATATATGCATCACATTAAGCTATTCCAAATTAATGTTAGTCTTAGAAATAAAAGATAATGGAATGGGTTTTAATATTAATGATAAAATTTCAGCTAATGGTATCTACAATATGCAATACAGGGCAAAATTGATAGGAGCTGAATTTCAAATCGAAAGTATAATAGGAAAGGGAACATCCATCACTGTAATTACACCAATTTAACACTATTAAACATCTTATATGGGAACAACACCTGTAAAAATCGGTTTAGTTGACGATCATATTTTGATAAGGGACACTTTGGCCAATGTTGTCCGGTCCTTTGATGAATTTACTGTATCCCTGGTAGCAGAAAATGGAAAAGAATTTATTGAAAAATTAAATCCTGCAACTATACCGGAGATACTTTTACTAGACCTGAATATGCCAGAAATGGATGGTCATGCAACTATACATTGGATTTCCAAGCATCATCCAGAAATCAGGATATTAATCCTGACGATGTATGATGCAGAATCCCTGATTCATTTGATCAAAGCAGGTGTGCGAGGATTTCTGAAAAAAGATGTGCTGCCTGGAGAATTAAGGCACGCACTTCAATGCATTGTATCTAATGGTAACTATTGTTCTCAAACTATCACAGGCAGGCTTTTCAATTTAATGAAGAGTCAGGGTTCAAAAAATTCTGCCTGGGGAGCGGTGATTTTAAATGAAAATGAAATTTCCTTTTTAAAGCTCGTCGCTTCGGAACTGACTTATAAAGAGATCGCCCAACAAATGAAAATAAGTCCCCGGACAATCGACAACTACAGAGATGCTTTATTTTTAAAATTGAACGTCAAAAGTCGCGTAGGTCTTGCGATGTATGCGATTAGAACAGGTGTTGTTACTTTACATTATTAGTCAATCAGTTTGTTACGCATTCCATACATAATTAAACCGGCAATGGTCTTTGCTCCCACTTTAGTTTTCATATTCTGACGAATAGTTTCAATGGTGCGGGGACTTAAAAAAACTTCTTTTGAAATCTCCTCAGTGGTTTTATCCTGAGCCAGCAGCCTAAGTATTTTTACTTCCTTTTCTGAAAATTTGATAGGGTCCGGGTAAAATTGTCGCACCTGCCTTTTAGTCTGCAATTTTGAAAGGACTGCTTTATTAACGAGGTCATTGAAGTAAAAATCGTCATTCATGCATGCAAGGATCGCCTGGTATATTTCTTCCGGGTCTGTTGTTTTGGTCAGATAGGCGTTTGCGCCCATTTCCATCATTTTCGAAATCATTTCCTGATCATCATACATCGTTAGTACAATAATCTTAACATCTTCATATTCTTTTCTCAGTATGCCAATTGCATTTATGCCATCCACTTCCGGCATGCGGATATCCATGAGTAAGACATCCGGTTTTTTCAGTAGCATTTTATGAACAAGATCACGTCCATCTTCAGCCTCCCAAATAATTTTCAAATAATCTTTATCCTTCAAAGCCATCTTGATCCCATCCCGAAAAATCTTGTGGTCATCAGCTATGGCCACTTTAATTACTAATTCCGCGCTCATAAGAGATTGGTTGTAAAATTGTTACTAGGCGTTCAGATTATGATGATTATTTATAATATGCTAACTGCATACTCAAACTATAGCAATTTTACGATGGACAAGGTATTTACCGTACAATTGAAATTGAGCAATACTGCTCTGGTTCAATGGTTTTGTTAAATGTACATTTGAAATTGAAAGTTGATTGATAACGATGCTTTCCAGAACCATCCAATGTCCAAACTTACCGTCCAGTAAGATCTTCCAAATCCTTGAAAAACCATAAAGTCCGGTATTAGTCAACTTTTTTCTTTTAATTCACCAAGTAAACGCGGAAGCCCTTGATTAATTGTAATTTCCGCAATACTGAAATGAAAGATTTACGCAAAACTCCCCGTTTTTAAAGTCCACTCCTTCCTTCTAAGTGTTTCTATTTATCCACATTTCTCCTCAATTTTGGGGATAACCTGTCAATCTCTCTAAGAATTCCTCAATAAATCTAAAAAACCGACCGTAAAAATACGATGCGGTTACCGGAACTTTACTCTACTTATATACGGAGTTTTTCTTCGTATATTTACTTAAATGCTCTACCAGACTGAATCTCAGGCAATTTAAGGGTTTTTTAACTAGGTTCTAAGCGTTGTTGAATCTTTTTTTTAGGGGTTAATTACGTAGCCTATTAAGTTAAAAAACTTCAAAACTCTGATTATGAACAAAGAATCACTCGTTAAGGAACAAATCGATTTTCAAGCTGCTGGCGAAGAAATCTCCCATGAATTAGCCGCCAAAATGATAAAAGACCATCATGACAAGTTTACGTATGAGGAGTCTTATTCATATTCCATCGGGAAAAATATTATTGAAGCAATTCTGGCACAACCAGGTTGCGTAGGAATAACTTTTCGTGACGCAATAAATGAAGCCGGCCAAAAGACTTTGGTTTATGTTGGAGTTGACTCTAAGGGTAGAAGTATTTTAGAATATACTTCAGTTAACGATCACGGTAAACTCGCCGTAACTCCAGGAATGACTGGCGATAGAATGATACCAGTTGTTTGGTCTGGTATGTAAAGTATAACCAATTGGATATTACTATAGTAAAATTGGTCGTAACTTTCTATATTTGGGTTATACCCAACTAGAAGTGGTTCAAATAATTAGTTTAGTATCTTCGTTGTTACCCATAATCCTTTTTATCGTGTTTTGCTTAAAAACACAAGAAAAGGGATTATGGGTAATTTTTTTTTACTCTATAGCTTCACTTATCACTGACTTTGTTCTAAGTTCCAATTGGGGAGCTCACCATACTTTTCTTCTCTGGAATATCTTCACCGTTATAGAATATTCAATATTATCCTTATTTTTCTATTTAATAATAAATCTCCGATCTATAAGAGCATTAATCTTTATAATCTTTGTCATATATTTTATTGTTTTCTTCATCCAAATTAGAAATATAAACGTCCAATATAATTCTGTTTTAAGTTTTTTCAGCCAAGTAAATATCCTAGGTCTATGTCTTGTATATTTATTTACAGGTATGAAACAGAATTCCGAATCACTTGATATTCTTAATCCTCTATTTGTAATTGTGATGGCCATTTTATTATATGTGGCATGCACATTATTTTTATTTATAATCGCAAATAAGTTGTCAACAAAAGAAATGAATGAATATTGGGGAGGTATTACAGTATATAGTAATATGTTAACTAACTTTCTATTTTCCGCAGCTTTTCTTTTATTTCGTTTCCAAAATAAATCTACCTCCCCTGAAAACCATACTGTTGATTTTACCAGCCCAAATGACCGGTAAGCAATCATCACCAAAAACCCTGACCCTTCCTAATGGTACTACTGCAAGCCTTAAGCTCTGATAACAATATTTCCATGGTGCTGTTTTTCGGCACCATCGGTATGCTGGCCCTCACCATTGGACTGATCGTATTTATCAGTTTTCACCAGCGAAAGGTAATTCGGTATCAGCAGCAACTCCAGCGAATGGAACAGGATCAGCAAAAGACCCTTTTAAATGCTTCTATCCGCCTACAGGAGGAAGAACGCCAGCGCATCGCGGCTGATTTACATGACGATGCCGGCCCGCTGTTGGCTACCGCCCGGCTGTATTTGAATGAGAATTTTGTAAATCTGGATAAACAGACCCAGCTACAGAGCATTTACAACGCTAAACAGATCATTGACGATACAATACAACTTATCCGCAATATTTCACATAGCCTGATGCCGCCAACTTTGAAGAATTTCGGGCTTGAATCTGCCGTAAATGACCTCTTCCAGAAGATCAGCGGATCCGGCAGCATGAATGCCAGTTCCCGCTTTCACGACTACCGCGAAAGACTGAAAGCCGAAAATGAGCTCATTATTTTCCGGATCATCCAGGAACTGATAAATAATATCCTTAAACACAGTAACGCAAGTTTTATTCATTTAACACAGAATACAAGCGGACAAAGGTTTTTTATACGACTTCATCATGACGGCCGCGGATTGACCCAGACAGATTTCGAAAAACTTGGCAAAAGCAATGTCGGACTCGGGTCTGAAGAACATTCAGAGCCGGCTCAAAGTGCTGCAAGGCAAAATCTTCTTTGAAAAGGACATGTCCCAAACCTATTACAAGGTTACTATTGAAATGAACCGGGAAGATGATCTGAAGCAGTCCAATGAAAGCAATTAATGCTTAATTTTAGTTGTCAGAAGATACAATAGCCTATGGGGTTTATCAAAGTTGCCATCGCCGATGATCATAAGATTTTCCGTAAAGGAGTCATCCTTTCCCTTCGGGCTTATAGCAATATCAAGTTCGTGCAGGAAGCGGAAAATGGTCAGGAACTCCTGGACGGCCTGGCGGTATCCCAACCGGATGTTATCCTGATGGACCTGCGAATGCCCTTAAAAGATGGCATTGAAACCACAAAGTCTATCGCAAAACTTTACCCGCAGATCCATATTATTGCCCTTACTATGTACGAGGACGAACGTTTCGTAAGCCATATGATGGAAATCGGGGCCAATGGATATCTGCTCAAAAGTGCGGATCCTTCAGAAATCAAAAGAGCTATTATGGAGGTTTCCTCCAAAGGTTATTATCTCAACAATTTCGTGAACCGGATCCTGCTTAAGAAATCACACGCCCGCACAAAAGTGATACCCAACCTCAACACGGAAGTTACACTCAGTGATCGTGAACGGGAAGTAGTGAAATATATCTGCATGGAATTTACTGCCCAGGAAATCGCGCAAAAACTCGAAGTCAGTCCCAGAACAGTGGAGGCCATCAAGGACCGCCTTATGGAGCGTTTTGGCGCCAAAAACACAGCCGGACTGGTTTTCTTTGCTGTCAAAAATAATTTAATTGATTAGCTCCTCGCAAATACCTGCTGAAGAAAATTCACACTATAGTTTTTAAAACAATAATAATCATCATGCAGGAACTCTTCAAGTCCGGGAGATATTACTTTGCATTCGCCTTCATTGCGTTTGGTATAATACAATTTAATGTGCAGGATTTTATGAGCGGATTTCTGCCCGTACCGAAAATATTACCCGCAAGAATTTTCTTTCTCTATTTAACAAGTACTTTATTTTTGACCCTTGGCATTGCGATGTGCGTTAAAACCATCTTAGGCCGCGCATCTCTGTTAGCTGGTTTCCTGCTTTTGATTCTATTCATTTACCCCCATTTAGTGAGCCTGCTGATGGATTTGCATAACCCTGCCCCCTGGACTTCCACTGCTGAAGATCTGGCACTAAGCGGTGGTGCATTCATCATCGCGGGCGACCCGGCTGAAAGCATGAAATCACGGGAGAATTCGAAATTTACAGTTGCTGGTAAAATACTCTTTGCTGGTTCCGTATTGGTATTTTCCGTACAACATTTTATGTATGCAGATTTTATCGCAACGTTGATTCCCGCATGGATTCCCTTTAAAATATTTTGGGCATATTTTGTCGGAATTGCTTTTGCCGCCAGTTGTGTTAGTATTTTCTCAGACATAATAACCCGCATAGCCTGTACACTGATGGGCTTTATGTATCTCTTCTGGGTAATTTTTCTTCACCTCCCGCGTGTAGCAGCTGATACGCATAAAGAAGCAGAAAAAACAAGTTTGTTCATCGCTTTTGCATTTTGCGGTATATTTTTCACTCTGGCAGGCAAGTATCCCCGTCGGGTTCCGTCACTTTCCACATAGAATCAGTTCAAATAATACTCATGAGTTCACAAAACCTGCCCTAAGCCAGGTTCAATACCAATCCCGCTTCAACAATTTGTTTTGCTGGTTTTAGCTTCGCTGGTGATTGCCATTCCCTTGTCCTGGTATTACCTGCACACGTGAATTGAACACTATACTTATCGGGCTGAGT
Organism: uncultured Bacteroidota bacterium; assembly: GCA_963741345.1. Classification (GTDB taxonomy): domain Bacteria; phylum Bacteroidota; class Bacteroidia; order Chitinophagales; family Chitinophagaceae; genus Puia. Next base: position 544,171 of record CAVUHS010000001.1, on the reverse strand, counting down.
GGCCAAGTCTCTTCGCTCAGGAATAGAATGATCGTATTTCATTTCATAATTGCATTTCAGGCACGTTCCCGCGAACAATCAGTTTACCCAGTGTTTTGAACAGAATCTCTTCCACACTCACCTCCGGAGCCCGCTCAATCAATAGGAATCCCTCTGGCGTGACGTCGAGAACAGCAAGTTCCGTAACGATACGTTTCACACATCCTACACCGGTCAAAGGTAATTTACATGCCGGTAATAATTTTGATTCGCCCTTGGGGTTAGTATGTTGCATGGCAACAATAATATTTCTTGCGCTGGCAACCAGGTCCATGGCACCTCCCATTCCTTTCACCATTTTTCCGGGAATTTTCCAATTGGCAATATCTCCCTTCTCAGAAACTTCCATTGCGCCCAGTACCGTCAAATCCACTTTCCCAGCCCGGATCATTCCGAAACTTTCCGCACTATCAAAAAAAGCCCCCCCAGGCAATATAGTCACTGTCTCCTTTCCAGCATTAATGAGATCCGGATCCAGATCACTCTCTTCCGGGTATGGGCCCATACCCAGCATACCATTCTCAGACTGGATCATAATTGTTATGCCTTGCGGAATGTAATTGGCAACCAGGGTGGGAATGCCAATACCCAGGTTAACATACATGCCATCGCGTAATTCCTGTGCAATTCTTTTTGCTATTCCGAATTTATCCAATGCCATATCTAAGTGTTTGTAGGAACGAATTCCCGGAGATATTCTTCGTAATTAGTTAAAAATTCTGCGAGCAAAGGATTAATCTCTTTCATGATCTCTCCGTTTTTATGCAACATGCCGAATGTTTGTTCAAATCCTTTTGTACCATCGCCCAGGTCGATGATCACATTTTCCTCTCCTTCCTCTTTGTCCTTTGCGTAATCCCGGATATCATCTATGATCAGGTAGCTCGGATGCAGTGCGTACCAGTAACGAATAGCTAGTTCGCGCTGATTTTCATTTAATGGGAGGTCGCATAGCACATACAGGAAAACATCTGCGCGATTCAGGGACGGATGGTTTAGTCCCAGTCGTCCCAGGGGTTTAAGTACTGGCTGGTCCAGATAGCTGCTCAGTTTATCATAAAATTCAATATCCTGTATCCTCCCTGTTAAGAGTTCACGGATACGCGTAAGTTCCTCCTGGATGCTGATTTCATTTTTCTCCTGCAGGATCGCAAAATGCATAAGCTGTTCCATGAATAGGATATGTCGTTCATTCAGTAACACGTCCAATGGAATGCCCAACCGGAAAAGTATATCATAAAATACCGGAATCGAAACATAACCATTTCCAAAGCCTATATATAAAAGTTTCCCTTTCCAGAAGCTGTTATTCTCCGGTGGTTTGCGGTCCACAAAAAATCTAGCGATCGTTTTGTCGACCCCCATATCACGTTCAAACTGATTTACTGAAATGAACATCTTGAAATATATTAAACAGGAAATATCTGTATCAGAATTTGTCTAAATCCTTAACTATATTAAATTATCATTTAGATGCTATACGCACAGTTTTCCTTTCAATCCTTTTTTCGTAATTATCTCCTTCAAAAATCCGGTGCACATAGATGCCGGCCACATGAATCTGATCCGGATCGAGCGTACCAGGTTCAACCAATTCCTCGACTTCGGCGATGGTAATATCACCTGCTTTTGCCATGGAAGTGGAAAAATTCCTTGTTGTCTTTCTAAATACAAGGTTTCCGAGTCGATCGCCCTTCCATGCCTTAACAATAGCAAAATTTGCATGCAGAGCATATTCCATCAGGTGCATCTTATGGTTGAATTCCCTCACTTCTTTTCCAATGGCGATTTCTGTTCCGTATCCCGCAGGCGTATAAAAAGCCGGAATGCCCATAGCGGCCATTTGTATCCTGGTGGCAAGTGTTCCCTGTGGCACCAGGTCCACTTCCAATTCACCCTGTAATAATTGTCTTTCAAATTCTGCATTTTCACCAACATAAGAACTGATCATTTTTTTGATCTGACGTGTTTTCAGAAGAAATCCCAATCCGAAATTATCCACACCGGCATTATTGGATATGCAGGTAAGATTTTTCACACCGGTTTTCACCAGTGCGGCAATACTGTTTTCCGGAATTCCACAAAGGCCGAATCCGCCCAACATGAGCGTAGAACCATCCGGTATGTCCCTGATAGCTTCGAATGCGTTTAGGTATACTTTGTTCATAACATGAAGTTATGAAATGATGCGGCTTATTTTTCCGGGAGGTGAACTGATTTCAAAAGGGGCTTGGGAAGATATAGTTCTGCTTTGCGCCGGTTGGCATCCGCAGCCAGGCTGTCGAATATCTCTTTATTAAGATCAGGTCTGGACTCATAAAAACTCAGGCTCCTTCGCACCTCTTCCCTGGTGGTATGATGAATTTTAAAAATGGCTTCAAATAATTCCTGGTTGGCTTTCATTTTATCCGGCCGGGTGGAATCTTTGGCAACAAACTGGTCTGAATATTCTCCAGCCATGATAATATCCTTCATGATCAGGCGCATGGAATCTGGTGGAAGAATATCTTTTGGAATACCGGTGCGGTTACTGCAACCGGCCAGGAGCAAAACTGATGAAAAGAAGAAGGCGGTTCACTGAAGATCCTGTTTGTACTGGTTCAGGTTGGATACGTCAATCTTGCTCAGGATTTCCAGGGCCCGGCTTTTTTCATCGGGCGTCCCGCGCTTAAATATGTTCCCGATTTCAGATCCTTTTCCCTGGAAGAAAAATTGTATAAACATGATATTGGGAAATTCATTATTAATCGTATTGAATGCAGTAAGCGAATTCATAACTGCTACACGTGCATCCGATTCATGATCAAACATCTGGTCCAGCCCCAGCCGGTAATAATTATAAATTGCATCATGAATGGGATTATACTTTGGATCTGTCAGATTTTGTACCAGCCAGTATCGATTTCTTAATCCATCGAATGGTTTCCATCCATTCAGGGCATTGCCTTCCGGCGCATTATTTACAATATTCTGAGCCTGCAGATAATAAGGATCTCCACCCCGGAGGCCATATGAATCGAAGTTCAGTCCGAGAATGATATAAGCATAATATGCAAACACAGCAGTAAGATTTGCCGTCAGCGGATCGGTACCACCGACACGGTTTTCATTAAACTCCATGTCCTGGTACTGAATATATTTGAACGTGACAGACTCATCCATATAATTCATCAGCGGACTTTGGTAACCGGTGTTATAGATCGGGCGACCCAGTTGTACCGTCAGGGAAGCGGTGTAGGTGTTATTATCTGTGGCTCCGGCAAGATTCAACAAAAAACTACATTGAATTTTTTCGTTTTGATTGAAAGCGACATTGGTCCATTTACGTCCATTGAGAAAATTATAGAGTGCAGACTGGAGGGTTGTAAATATCTGTTTGTTTACGGTCGTACTGATCCGATTGGAAAGCACAGTTACATTAGCTTGAAACTCCTGGCACCTGGCTTGCTGAAAGACGAAGACAATGGACGAAAAAAGGATAATGATTTTAAAGCGCATCATAGGAGTTTTATAATCCGGTCCACGATATCACGGGCCACCTGTTGTTTAGACTTTTGTCCATATGGTATTTCTGCTCCCCCTTTTTCGAAAATGGTTACCTGGTTGGTATCAAAGCCAAATCCGGCCCCCGCATTATTTAAGGAATTCAGTACAATCATATCAGCATTCTTGGATTTCAGTTTTTTCCTGGCATAGGCCGTTTCATTCGTATTCTCCAGCGCAAACCCAACCAGAATTTGCCCGGTCTGTTTTCATTTCGCCCAGCGTTTGGAGAATATCCTTTGTTCGCGACAACTCCAGTGTGAACGTATCAGCATTCTTTTTTATTTTTTCAGAAGAAAAAGAAACCGGAGTATAGTCCGCAACGGCAGCTGACATGATGGCGATTTGGGTAGATGGGAAAATGTCTATACAGGCATTAAACATTTCTTCAGCGGACTGGACTCGTGTAACTCGTATGCGGGGATCATTGACTTCTATAGAAGAAGGTCCTAAAACCAATTCAACAGCAGCTCCGCGCTGAGCCAGTTCATAAGCAAGGGCAACACCCATCTTCCCTGTCGACTGATTTCCGATATAACGCACGGGATCAAATGGTTCATGCGTAGGTCCCGCAGTAACCAATGTTTTTTTCCCATTTAGTTCTGTGCTAAAAAAAAAATTCATTTCCAGGTAAGAAATGATTTGTTCCGGTTCGGCCATCCTTCCATCGCCATATAGTCCGCTGGCCAGTTCGCCTTTTTCAACAGGTATCACGTGGTTTCCAAAGGATTTGAGTTTCTCGACATTGGCTTTTGTTGCCGGATGAAGCCACATGTCTTCGTCCATCGCGGGGGCTGCAACAACAGGACAAATAGCAGAAAGATAAACAGCAAGCAGAAGATTATCACAATGGCCATTGACCATTTTAGCCAATGTGTTGCAGCTGAGTGGGGCAATCAGCATAACGTCGGCCCACCGGCCGAGTTGTACATGGTTATTCCATGAATCGTTGTGGAATAAATCAACGAGCACTTCATTCTTGGAGATAGTCGAAAGAGACAGGGGAGTAACGAAATCCCTGGCGGATGGTGTCATCACCACTTTTACTTCCGCGCCGGCTTTCACAAGAAGCCTGGTAAGAAGTATTGATTTGTATGCAGCAATGCTGCCGCAGATACCCAACAGTATTTTCTTACCTTCCACCATAAATATTGTTAATGCCTAGCTGAAAAGATCGTCTTCATTCTTACGGTAATAGATCTTGTCTTCCATGAATTCCTGGGTAGCAAGCAAGGCAGCATTAGGCATCCTCTCATATGCTTTTGAAATCTCGATCTGCTCTTTATTCTCGTGAATTTCTTCCAGGCTGTCAGTATGCGTTGCGAACTCTTCCAGTTTGCTGTGCAGTTCTTCCTTCATGGTAATATTGATCTGGTTAGCCCTTTTTGCAATGATGGCAATGGACTCATACAGATTGCCCGTCTTGTTCTTGAGGTCGGTTAGATTTTTTGTTTCAGCCACATTTGCAATATGTGTACTAACCTGACGCCTTAGTTTGCTCATAATCTAGTTTTTTAATTGAGTTATTCGCGAGTTCCTGGTATTCCAGAGCTTGTTTTTTCAGTTTACTTTCCGGAAAACGGTCATTAAAATCATTAATATCGGTCAGCACTTGTTCCAGACGTGCTTTTTTCTTTTCTTCCATACTTTGCATGGCGTAGAGATAATCCGATTTGATAATATACAACTTATATTCATCACTAAACTGGGAATCCGGATAGGAATTCATCAGATTGTTGAAAGTGAGTGACGCCGCTTTTAAATAGGCAGGATTGGTTTCCCGAAGGTTAAAATAAAGTTTTGCTGCTTCAAAATCTTTTTCTTCCAGTTTTGCCCGGCATTTTTCAATGATTTCGGTGGCATCCTTTACTTTGTCTGAACCGGGGTGTTGTGCGATAAAAGCCTGCATGAAACCCATTGCCTTGGTCGTATTGGTCTGATCCAGCTGGTATTTTGGTGACTGTTTCCAAAAACAATAGGCCCTCATATAGTCCATTTCATCTGATTTTGGACTGTTTGGAAAGGCTTCCACGAACCCCTTAAAGAGATTTTCCGCGTTGATATAATCCTTGAGGTAATAAGCGCAATAAGCATACTTATACCAGATATCCTCGAAATGCTCTGACCCCTTCATCACCCGGTACAGGTCGTCATACAGCATCTGGGCATGATTGTAATCCTTGTTCAGGTAGTACTTCTCCGCCATTTGCAATTTAAAATTATAGTCAGTGCTCTTCAGGATCTTGGAGAAACTGGTGGGTGGTCCGCTGGATTTTTTAAAAAGCGAGCAGGAACTGAAAGATGTCAATACCACGAAAGCAAGGAATAATGATCTCATGAAGCCTGCAAAATTACAATTTTTAGGTAAGAAAACGAAAATAGGGCGTTTCAGGTGGTTCCGGCTGTCGTTATTGTTAAAATATACTTTAAACAAAAATGGTCCCGCCAAGGCGGGACCATTCATTTTGAACAGATTATTTATCTTTTTCGAAGGTTTGGATGCGGAGCAGGAACCGTATTTGGTCCTTCTTCACCCGTTCCATCCTTAATATCGATCGTGTTTTCGTCACCGCCGGTCTGACCATAACGGAAGATGAACCGGTCTGAGTTAATACCTTCTTTTTCAACCAGGTATTTAATCACTTCATTCACCCGATCCCAGCTGAGCTGCTGAGCAGACTTGCTGGATTCACCGTAACCGATTACAGCCACCTTACATGCTGGATTATTTCTCATTTTTTCAGCAATAGTGGAAGCAAGGGCCTTGCCGTCTTTGCTGAGGGTAACTGATCTGCCTTTGAACACAATACTTGGCAGATCACCAATAAAGCACCGGCCTTTACCCGCGCTTCCCAGGCCACCTGAATCAAGTCTTGCATTGATTTCCTTACAGCAGGCCGGATCCGGACATTTACCTACGCCGTCTGCATCAACAGGCTGACATTGGGTTGGTGTAATAAGTTCTTTATCCTTGCAATCCGGAACTCCATCACCATCTGTATCACGGCTAACACCATGTGTATCAACCGGACAACCTGCCGGTGTATTTGGTTCATGATCGAATTGGTCGGTCACGCCGTCCCCGTCGGCATCATCCAGGACAGGCTTAGGTAATTTCATATGCCGGGGTGCATTGATTTCACTATAGGCGTAATCAAGCGGGTTTATCCACCAGAGGGGCTCCACAGCATTCTTACCAATATTATAGTTTAGGCCTATTGAAAGAAAGTTAACCAAATCATCATCTCGTGTCAGGGCATGAACAGTAGTCGATCCGGTTTCCTGCCACTCCTGACCGTCTATTAAGTCTGATTTAGTAATCGTTATTTTGTCCTCAAGTGCGATATTAAATTTCGGTGAAAGTTTAAATTCTATGCCAGCTCCGACATTGAACACCGGGCGTAAAGACGCTCCGCCAAGGGTAGGTTGTGAGGGATCACGCTGCGCCAGTGTCTCAAATGAACCATCCAACATGTTTTTTAATGCGCTCCTGATATCTTTCCGGTTGCTGTAAGTATATCCGGTGCCTTGAAACTGATTTACGATTTGCTGGTAATTGTATGGATTCCCATTTGCATCAAGCGCATTATAAAAAGTGCTATAGGTCATAAAGCCGGCACCGGCGAGCACATAAATGGAAGCATTCGATTTTGCTTTGTGAAACTTGATATTATTTAAAGTAAACAGTCCCTGAACTGCCAATTCCTGCATCGTTGTTTTGTAATTATAAAACACGGGCTGCCCGGCATTGGCATTGTAATATTTATTCAGAACACCATTTGCAGCATACCCAGAATAAGATGGTTGCCAGTTAAGACCCTTAGCTTCCATGTAGTCGTATTCAAGACGCATAGAGAACATGTACCCCAGCGCTTTTCTCGCATGCACTCCAAAACCCCAGGTCGGTAGCCATGCACGCACATCAGCCGATACGGAGCTCATACCTCCTTTTACTCCAATTTCCCATTGATTGCGGGGCTTGGCCGGAAAAGGATAGGCATTATTCAAAAATTCATTGTGTTGTGGTATTCTCTTGGCAGGAATAACAGAAGAATCCCGTATGTCGTAGCTGCTGCTGCTTTCTGCAGTGTTCTTGTCCTGTGCGAATCCTTGTGAAAGAAAAGTCAACAAAAAGCCGGCTAGTACGGCGTACTTTTTCCCTATCATAAACTGAAGTTTGTGTGAATGCGTGATTAAAACAATATTAGACTTTAGCAAAAATATAAGTTAAAGTGTAAATTGCAAACTTTTGCTACCTAAATAAGCTGGAAACCACAGAATTGTAGAGAATATTGCCAATTCAGTCGGATGTAGGCCGTTATTTAGGATCGCCGAAGGAGAAAGTAGTAATTTGGCGGTCATTTTATGCAATTAGCCCAATCATTACTAAGGGAAGAATTGATTGTTTTTGAGAAAAAATTCCGGGAAGCCGTCAAATCCCAGACGCCCCTGCTTGACCGGATCATGCGTTTTATTGTAAACCGTAAAGGCAAACAATTACGTCCCATGTTTGTTTTCTTATCTGCACGCCTTTGCGGACCAGTGAACGAATCAACCTACCGGGCAGCTTCCCTGGTTGAACTCCTCCATACCGCAACATTGGTTCATGATGATGTGGTGGATGAATCATTGGAAAGAAGAGGGTTCTTTTCCACCTATGCTTTATGGAAAAACAAGATCTCCGTTCTGGTGGGCGACTACCTGCTTGCCAAGGGATTATTACTTTCACTTGATCACAATGATTTCAGAATTTTACAATTGCTTTCCGGAGCGGTCCGCAAAATGAGTGAGGGGGAATTGCTTCAAATCGAAAAAGCAAGAACACTCAATCTTGAAGAACCGGTTTATTTTGAGATAATCCGGAATAAAACGGCTTCTTTGCTGGCTTCTTCCTGTGCTGCGGGCGCTTTCTCGACCAGCGGCGACGAAACTGTCACAGAAAAGCTCAGTCGGTTCGGAGAAGCAGTCGGCATTGCATTTCAGATTAAAGATGACCTGTTTGATTATGGAGATGAAAAGACCGGAAAACCTTCCGGTAATGATTTGAAGGAAAAAAAACTTACCCTGCCGTTGATATATACTTTAAATACAGTCAATAAATCACTTCGGCGTGAACTCATATATATCATTAAAAACAAGAACAGGGATCCTGAAAAGATCCGCTATGTTATTGGACACGTAGTAACGGCTGGAGGGATCCGGTATGCTGAAGAAAAAATGAACCAGTTCCGCGACGAAGCGTTGAATATCCTGTATGAATTTGAGGATAATGATGTTCGTAGGGCACTGGAAGAATTGGTAAGGTTTACAACGGATAGGAAATACTAGTATGGGAGTATGGAAGTATGGAAGTATAGAAATGAAATGTGGAATTAATAATTCGGAATAATAAAATAGCTGCGAGAACTGTCAACTGCCAACTGCAATGGAAAAGAGGTGGAAAATAAAATTAACCGATGAGCAAAAAGTGCAGGCGCTGGCAGAAGCCTTAAAAGTCCATCCCCTGATCAGCCGCATACTGGTAGGTCGCGGAATTGAGAATTTCGAAGAAGCAAAATCCTATTTCCGTCCGGTCGTTTCACAATTGCATGATCCATGGATGATGAAGGATATGGATCTTGCTGTAAAGCGTGTTCTAAAAGCATTTGGACAAAATGAAAAAATCCTGATATTCGGAGACTATGATGTAGACGGCACCAGCTCGGTCGCCCTGATGGTTCAAATGTTTCATAAAATCTACAAACCGGAAAACATAGAATTTTATATTCCCCACAGACAGCGGGAAGGGTATGGTATTTCAAAATCAGGAATTGAATTCGCTATAAAAAATGATTTCCATTTAGTTATTTCCGTTGACTGCGGTATAAAATCAGTTGACCTGGTGGAGTATGCCAAATCAAATGGAGTTGATTTTATCATCTGCGATCATCATCTTCCGGATATTGAATTGCCGCCTGCCGTAGCCATTCTGAATCCGAAACAAATCGGTTGTCTATATCCATATAAGGAACTATGTGGATGTGGTGTTGCATTTAAACTCATCACTGCAATAACGCAGGCATTGAATTTACCGGAAGAGAATTATTTGATCTACCTGGACCTGGTGGCCATTGCCATTGCAGCAGATATCGTTCCTATGACAGACGAAAACAGGACACTTTGTTTTCTCGGTTTGAAGAAGATCAATGAGCATCCAAATCATGGAATTCGCGCCCTCATGGCGTTGAGTGGTCTGGCAACGCCTGTATCCATTACTTCGCTGGTATTTACCATCGCTCCACGCGTGAATGCAGCGGGCAGGATGGATGATGCACGTAAGGCAGTACTAATGTTTATTGCTGCAACATATGATGAAGCTTTACTTTATGCCAATTTACTACACACTGATAATACTGACCGCCGCGAAACTGACTCCGGCATTACTGAAGAAGCGCTGGCCCTGATAGAGGGAAATGAAATGATGCGCAACAGGAAATCGACCGTTGTCTTTAAATCCAATTGGCATAAGGGGGTGGTGGGTATTGTAGCGTCACGCCTGATAGAAAAATATTATCGCCCGACCATTGTGCTGACACAAAGTGGCGAGTATGCTTCCGGAAGTGCACGCAGCGTGCCGGGGTTTAATTTATATGAAGCTCTGCACGCATGCCGTGAATGGCTGGTGGGATATGGCGGTCATTTCGCAGCTGCAGGTATGACACTGGCACCCGAAAATATTGAATCTTTCAGTCGGAAATTTGAAGAAGTAGTGTCCCGGACTATTGAGCCACAGTTCCTGATTCCGGAACTGGAAGTAGATGCGATCGCCCGTTTCGGTGATTTGGATTTTCAGATTTACCGGATTATAGAACAGATGGAACCATTCGGCCCGGAAAATTGTAAACCCGTTTTCCTTACCAAAGGAGTAATCGAAACAGGATATTCAAAACTGCTCAAGGAAAAACACCTTCGGTTATTTTTGCGACAGGACGACCATATATTTTCCGGCATCGCTTTCAATATGCCAGAGAAATGGTCGCTTGTACGCTCCGGCGACCCACTTGATATTGTTTACACCCTCGATGTAAACGAATGGAACGGAGAAAAAAAACTTCAGCTGAAAATTCTGGATATCAAGCTTAACGCGGAACGCTCAACGCTTAACGCTTAACGCGAAATGTAAAACCCGGAATACATATGGCCAAAACATCCAAATGTATTAAGGAACTGAAATTAATTAGCCATTACTGCTTCGCGTTAGGCTTTAAGCATTGAGCGTTCCGCGTTAAGCGTTCGGCCCATATCAGGGTTCTAAAATGATAGAATTTCTTTTGCTTCCTATCAGCTCGACACTACGCTGAATAAAATTGGTCAGCTCAACTCCTTTTAGTAATCCCTGGCTCAGTAACGCAAGATCCGCCAGGTTATGAACAAGCTTCTTTTGCTTATCAGAATCGTTTTCTCCTAAAATGGTTGGGAAAATCGGATGGTTGCCGTTCACGGTAAGAGTTACTTCATCAGGCATATTCGCATAGAAGGAACCCATACTGCCATTCAATGCCGCCATATCTTTCATGCGACGCATGAATTCCGGTCTGGTTGCCAGAACAGGCATCGCTTCGGGGTTCAACCCTTTCACTTCAACTGTTACATGAAGTGTGGGAATATCAAAAGCAAATAATGATTTAAGTTTCTCAACTTCTTCTTTGCCGAGAACTGTTTCTGCAGCATCCTGTTTTTCAATTAAATTATCAACCACTTCACTGTCCACCCGGGTAAAATGAACATTTTCCCATTTCAACTCCATCTGGTTGATGAACCCTGCGTCCACAATTGTTTCGAGCTTAACCACTTTATAACCCCTGCCCTGCGCAGCACGGATATAACTGTCTTGCTGAACAGGATTGCTGGTGTAAATGATAACCAGTTTCCCATCTTTGTTTTTCTGAAGTGTTTCTGCAGCGGTTCTGTATTCTTCCAGAGTATAGAAACGTGAATCATCGGCATCCTGCATGATGTGAAACTTATTAGCCTTCTCCAGGAATTTATCGTCCGTCATCATACCATATTTCACGAATAATCCCAGGCTCTCCCATTTCTCCTCGTATTCCTTTCTCTCCTTATTAAAAATTTCTTCCAGCTTATCGGCTACTTTTTTTGTGATATGGTTATTGATTTTTTTTACATTCGGATCACCCTGCAGATAGCTGCGACTCACATTCAATGGGATATCCGGACTGTCAATCACACCCTGAAGAAGCATCAGAAATTCCGGAACGATGTCCTTTACTTCATCGGTAACAAAAACCTGGTTACTATACAACTGGATTTTGTCCTTTTGTATTTCGTAGCTCTGTTTGATTTTTGGAAAATACAGGATACCTGTCAGGTTAAAAGGATAATCCACATTCAGATGTATCCAAAATAAGGGTGGCTCATTAAAAGGATATAATTCCTTATAGAAATCCTGGTAATCCTGCGTAGTTAGTTCACTGGGTTTACGCGTCCAGGCGGGATGTGTATTATTGATTTGCTTGTCCTCAAAAAAGACAGGGATGGGCAGAAAACGGCAGAATTTTTCAAGAATACCACGGATACGGCTTTCGTCCAGAAACTCTGCACTATCGTCCATAATATGAAGTACTACATCAGTACCCCTGGTTGTTTTGGCATTTTCTTCAATGGTGTATTCCGGGCTGCCATCGCACTCCCATTTGACGGCCGGCTGGTCTTCCCTATAAGATTTGGATATAACCTCCACTTTGTTACTTACCATGAATGCAGAATAAAACCCGAGACCAAACTTTCCGATAATGGCATTTTCGTTCTGCCCTTTATACTTATTGACAAATTCTTCAGCTCCTGAAAGTGCCACCTGGTTCAGGTATTTGTCCACTTCTTCCGATGTCATACCGATTCCCAGATCACTGATAGTTAATGTTTTAGCTTCTTTGTCTAATTTCACCTGGATGGATAGGTCTCCTATTTCGCCTTTGGCCTCACCGATAGAGGCTAGGGTCTTGAGCTTTTGGGAAGCATCTACTGCATTGCTAATCAGCTCTCTAAGGAAAATTTCGTGATCACTGTACAAAAATTTCTTTATAATGGGGAAGATGTTCTCTGTCTGTACCCGGATACTTCCTTTTTGCATGTTCGGTTATTTTTAGCCTTGCCGTTCAAACACGATGCCATTGGTGGTGTTCTGACAGGTTGACGGTCGGCGGTTGACTGACCGCCGCCCACCACAAACTGCCAACTAATTCCTTTCATTATTTCCCAGAAATGCCCTACTTTCGCAGCCCAATTAATTTTTTTACCAAAAACAGGGAAATGAACAATTATGAATTGATGGTGATTTTTACCCCTGTGCTGTCTGAGGAGGACTTTAAAGCCGCCCAGAATAAATTCACATCCTTCGTTAAAGAAAACGGCGGAAAAGTGTTGCACGACAATCCCTGGGGTCTTAAATCACTGGCGTATCCCATCCAGAAAAAAACCACGGGTTTATACTGGGTAATGGAATATAGTGCGCCATCCGACTTCAATGATAATCTGATTATTCAGATTCGCCGCGATGAAACCGTGTTACGTTTCATGGCTACCAAACTCGATAAATACGCCGTCGAGTACAATGCCAGAAAGAAAAGTGGTGTACCTACAGGAACAGAAAAAGCGGAGGCATAACATGGCAAAGACAAACGAGATCAAGTATCTGACCGCCATAAAGACCCAGCAACGGGCTAAGAAATTCTGCCGGTTCAAAAAATACCACATCCGATATGTGGATTATAAGGATGGTGAATTCCTGAAAAAATTTCTGAACGAACAAGGGAAAATGCTTCCGCGTCGTATTACGGGCAATTCGCTCAAATACCAGCGTAAAGTTGCCGACGCCATCAAGAAGGCACGGCAGATGGCTATCCTGCCTTACGTAACAGATTTATTTAAGTAATACCTCCCGCCACAGGCGGGACCAAATTAGTAATAATGGAAATCATTTTGATTCAGGATGTGGATAATCTTGGCGCCGCCCATGAAAAGGTGAGCGTAAAGAATGGCTATGCACGCAACTTCCTGATCCCGCAAAAAAAGGCAATTGAAGCCAGCCCGTCCAACCTGAAGCAGCTGGATGAAAAAATCAAACAGCAGAAAAAGAAGGAAGAAAAACTGTTGGCTGAAGTAAATAAAGTGATCGAAGTACTGAAGTCTTCTCCATTGAAAATCGGTGCTAAAACCGGAACCAGCGGAAAGATTTTCGGAAGCGTTACCTCCGTTCAACTGGCCCGGGCCATCCGTGACCAGAAAGGATATGAAATTGACCGCCGCCGTATCCATATTCTTTCTGAAGTGAAAGAATTGGGAACCTTTAAGGCGAAAGTGGATTTCGGTCACGGCAATGAAACAGAAGTTGAATTTGAAGTCACTGCAGAATAGATTCTACACGAATAATTTTTAAACCTCCCGGCAGCTTCCGGGAGGTTTTTTTATAGGCTTCCGGGCCGCCGGAAAGACTGCATACCAGCGTACAAAATTTTACTGATTTATAAAAATTCCTATCTTTACAGTGCTCTGTAATTCTGGTTATAAGCTGTGCTGGTGCCATTCCTTTTTGATAGTACCTAAGTTCATCGTAGCTAAGAAGTTTAGAGTTGTTTTATTCATTTTTAATATTAGCACAATGAACATTTATGTAGGCAACCTCTCCTGGCAAATGACCGATGAGGATTTAAGAAGTCTTTTTGAACAACACGGCGTTGTGGGATCCGCAAAAATCGTTAAAGACAAAGTTTCAGGCCGCAGCAAAGGGTTTGGTTTTGTGGAAATGGAAAACGATGCGGAAGCACAGGCAGCTATCACAGCACTGTATGATTCTGAAGTGATGGGCCGCAAGATTATCGTAAATGAATCCCAGCCCAAACAGCAGGGTAGCGGTGGCGGTGGTTTCAAAAAGAGAAGTTTTGGCGGCGGAAGCGGCGGTGGCGGTGGCTACAAAAAAGGCGGCTTTAATCGCGGCAATAGCGGTGGCGGCGGTTTTGACAGGGATTACTGATTTATCGATTCTTTCGGTTATATTGAATCCTTCCGTATTTTACGGAAGGATTTTTTTTGAAAATTCGTTATATGTTTAATAAGTTCTTTGCCCGGTTAACAGCTTATACGTGCCTGATGCTCTTCTTTTTGACGGCCTGTCAGAACCGGCCATCGAAACAAATACCGACAGCAATAAAAACGGATTCACTGCCAAAATACGAGGAGTCTGTAAAGGGTTCGTTCAGCGATCAGCATGTATTATTTCTCGACAGTAGTAACATCAAAAAAGTACTTGCCAACTTTACGCTGCTCCGAAAATATACTGCCGATATTCAACAATTCTATGCTTACCGGAATTACAGCTACGCGTGGTATGAAACTACCGGGCTCATTGAGCAAGCCAACCATTTATATACCAAACTCAATGAAATGGAGACTGAAGGCATACTTGAAAAACCTCCTTACATTAATCAACTGGATACACTAATTAATGACCCCCAGGTTACTGGAAAGGCGGATTCCGTGCTGGAAATACTGCTGACCGCAGAATATCTTTTTTATGCAGATAAGGTGTGGAATGGAATTCCGGAAAGCCAGACCTCCAAATTGCAATGGTATATTCCCCGGAAAAAACTCAACCTGCCTTACCTGACAGATTCCCTGATCAGGGATACATCAGCTCCCCTGTTTTCGGATAATTACAGTTTCCGCCAATACAACCTGCTGAAAAAAGCGTTGAAAAAATACCGGCTTCTCGAAACAACAACTATTTGGAAACCGATTGAAGGTAAGGGAAGCATCAAATTGAATGACAGGTCGACGGAAGTGGCCAACCTTCGAAAACGCCTGTACGAATTAGGCGATCTGAAGCTATGATTCAGGAAGTGAATTTTTTGATGATAGTTTACAGGAAGCTGTTAGATCATTCCAGTATCGTTATGGCATGATCCCCGATGGTGTAGCCGGAGTGACATTATTAAATTATATCAATACCCCTTTGCAGGAATCTATCCGTAAAATAATTATCAATATGGAGCGCGCCAGGTGGGTGCCTTTGGATTTGAAACGTCATTACCTGATCATTAATATTCCCGCATTTACCCTGTATGCCTTCGATGCTGATACCATTAATTTTTCGATGAACGTAGTAGTTGGCAAGGACGTGCATAAAACAGTGTTGTTTTCAGGAGACATAAAATATGTTGTATTCAGCCCATACTGGGATATTCCTCCTTCTATCCTGAAGAATGAGATATTACCTGGCATCCGGCGGGATCCAAATTATCTGAAGCGAAACAATATGGAGTGGGTTGGTAACCGAGTGCGTCAAAAACCTGGTCCTAAGAATTCACTGGGACTGGTTAAGTTTCTGTTCCCGAACTCATATAATATCTACCTGCATGACACTCCTGCAAAAAGTCTTTTTGAAAGATCCTCACGTGCGTTCAGTCACGGCTGTATCCGTCTGGGTGAACCTGAAAAATTAGCGGATTACCTGCTGAAAAATGATACGGATTGGACGCCGCAAAAAATCAATGCGGCCATGCATGCGGGTAAAGAAAAATATGTGACGCTGAAAGATCCGGTTCCGGTCTATATTGGTTATATGACTGCCTTTGTCGACAACCAGGGTAAGATCAACTTTCGAAACGATATTTACAAACGTGACGGCCTGTTGGAAAAAACCATTTTAAAATAACACGACAAAACATCATTCATTCAAGACCAAACAATTTCATGTTCAGCTTTTGCAGCGTTTGGTTTTTAAATGAAGACGGGATGAGCACCGACACATTGTGCTTGCTGCCACCGTAGCTCACCATGCGTACAGGAATATTGGATAAGCCTTCAAACAGTTTGTTCATTACATCCTTTGTTTCAACAATCTCATTACCTACGATCGATACAATTGTCTGACCTGGTTCCACTTCGGTCAGTCCGAATGGCTCCAGTTCTCTCAGAATTTGCTGAAGATGGGTACCATTATCAATGGTTACAGAAACCGCCACTTCCGAAGTGGTCACCATATCGATCGGAGTCTTGTATTTTTCAAATACTTCAAATATTTTACGCAGAAATCCGTACGCAAGTAACATGCGGCTGCTTTTGATATTGATGGCGATGATTCCATCTTTGGCAGCAATTGCTTTAACGCCGGAAGCAGATGCTGTTTTCTGGATCACGGTACCGGCTGCAGCAGGTTGCATGGTATTGAGGAGTCTTACCGGAACATTTTGCTGTTGGGCAGGCCAGATGCAGGTTGGGTGAAGAATCTTTGCTCCAAAATATGCCAGCTCGGCTGCTTCGTCGAAACTCAGCTGCTCAACCGGAATTGTTTTCTTTACAATCCTCGGATCGTTATTATGCATACCATCTATATCGGTCCAGATTTCACAGACCGACGCCTGGATGGCCGCTGCAACAAGCGAAGCCGTATAATCACTCCCGCCTCTTTTCAGATTATCCACCTCACCCTTCGCATTCCGGCAGATATATCCCTGAGTAATAAAAAGATTTTTATCAGGATATTTCGCAAGTAAATCGGTGAGCCGGACACGGATGAGATCCAGTTGCGGTTCATCCTCCGAGTCAATGCTCATAAATTCAAGCGCCGGAAGCAGCACATGCGAAATATTCTCTTCTTCCAGGTAAACGCTGAACAATTTTGTAGACAGGAGTTCCCCCTGGGCAAGAATATCCTTATTAAGTGCTTCGCTAAAGGAAATACGCAGAATTATACTTAGAAAATCAAAATGCTCATGTATGATCGCCCGCGCCTGTTCCCGGGCTATTTCCGTTTTCAGTAACTGGTTTATAAATAAATCATAGTGTTTGCTGAGAATACTGATTTGTTCGTTTGCCTTAATCCTGTCAAACCGGGCGGCAGACTGACCAATTTCCACCAGGGCATTTGTTGTACCACTCAGGGCGCTTAAAACAACAATCTTTTTTTCCGGATCGGTCGTGATGAGTTTTGCTACCTCATGCATACGCTCCGGTTTACCGACCGAAGTACCTCCGAATTTCATAACTTTCATACGATCCATTTTGGGATCGCAAATATACAAACGAAAACGCCACCGAGGCTCTTAGACCCGGTGGCGTTTGTTTTAAAGGAGAATTTATTTTTTTATGATCTTCTGATTGTAAAGATTATTGTTCACCAATACCTGGATCACATAGATTCCTCTTTGCAGGCCCGCCAGCTGTTCAATAACCAGGTTGTTGTTACCATTAACCACTGTGAAAGACCTGGTTAGAATCTGTTTACCTGCATTGTCTATCACTCGTAACATACCATTACCCGGTTGATCGGAAAACAAGTTAACAACCGCATAGTTATCTACCGGATTCGGATAGACTGAAAGATTATTTTCAGGCTGGTCCAGCTTCACGGGAATAATCTTACTGTAAGTGTATTTGCCGTCCTTATCCACTATTCGCAGGCGATAATAAACAATGTTACTATTGACATTACTTAGCTGGTCATTCACTTTATAGTTATGGACCGGATTGATGGATTCGCTTGCGTTCACCTGGGCAATAGCCCCGAAATCAGATCCATTGGAACTTCTTTCCACATCAAAATAAGATGCATTCACTTCATCTGTGGTTGACCAGGCAACTTTGACGTTATTAGCAGATACATAATTGGCATTAAAGCTGAGAATGGTGACCGGAAGTATGATCGTTTGACAGAGCTGCATCTTTGGTGGCAACTGGGAAAATGGGAAAGTTGTTGTAAGTATTCCCGCAAAACCATTTCCTGCACCAAAATTATCCGTCGCGCTGGATCCCTGGCTAATACCAGCTGCGCCACCGCTAACTGAGGATGCAATATTGATTGCTGCGTTGGAATATATTACTCCTCCGCCACCACCACCGCCCGGTCCATGCTGAGTAGCAGCAACACTAAAGGGGTAGTTATTAATTCCGCTTCCTCCGTTTGCTGTTGCTGTAATTCCTGCCTGTCCACTGTTTGCATAGATAAGGACACTTCCCCCGGCTCCACCGCCACCTGTGCCATCATTCTTTACAGTCTTATCAAAAGTATCTCCATTCACATTAATGTTACCTGTACCTATAATGGTGGTGGCACTGATAATTACGATACCTCCGCCTGATGCACCGCTGCTTGAAAAAGCACCAAGGGTACCTGTTGAGTTATTGGTATCTCCTGCTCCGCCCCCGCCGCCCATAATAAGTCTTGATGGACTTGAATAGTTTACAAGAGCAGGTGTCAATGATGTAAATTGGAATCCACCCTTCCCGCCACTCACACCGAAAGTTTTCCAGCCATTACCACCCTGACCTCCTGAACCACCGTTACCACCACCGCCTCCACCTGCGTTCTGGTCGTTAGCCGGTGGGTTACTGTCTGTGGCTCCGCCACCTGCATTACCTGGTGCTCCCCTCGCGAAACTTCCGCCGGGATAACCTTCAACAACATTATCTACCAATGCAAGGTTCACGTTTAAATATCTCGGTGTACCGGCAATTCCTTCTCCTTTACTTCCATTCGCATTATTGGTGGATAATGTATAGTTATCCTGTAAAGTTCCCGGAGCTCCGCTTTTAACAACCGCTCCACCCCCTCTGAATCCGGCGCCTAACGCAGTAATCAACTGACTATTTAAATCAAGCTGATTCACGGCATTGATGGCGGTTACTCCTCCCACTGCTCCATTCCATTGCGGGGTGGTAATAGTGGAAGTAAGCTGGATATTGTAAAATGAAGGAACGCGAAGAACCTGATAAGTGTACTGACCATCTGTTCCAAACGCGGAGCTGGCATAAGAATAGGTCAAACCTGCACTTATATTTAATACGCCGCCCGCTAAGGGTACTGCACTTGTCGCAACAGCAAATTCCATCGTTCCGGCCAGCATATTGGTTGGTAAGAAACCGCTGGATTTACCGACTGAATTTGCTCCGTAAAGTCCACTTGTAACGCTGGCAGGCACATTAATTTTTGCCCCCTGCATTTGAATAACCAGCACGATATCACCAGATGCAATGGGTGTATTACCAAAGTTGGCACCCACACCGGCAGCACCAAGAGTAATAGCAGTAGATCCGGCCGTTAAAGAAGCAGTTGTACCGGGATAATATGTGTTTTCGTTTGAATTTTGAGTATGAGTTCCGCTGTTCGGACAGCTCTGGGCCTTTAATGCAGAACTATTTAAGATAAGGATTATACCCAGACTAACAATGATGCCTAAACGCAAATGCGAAGCCCTGGCTTTCAAACCCACAAACGCATTTGAAATACGTTTCTTATTTATTTTACCGTAGGGATTTACGGATTGAGTGTAAACATTCTTCATAGACTCGGTTTTTGACACCTAGAGGGATTCAATCGGCATACCAATTCTGAATCACCTGGTTCTTAAGGGCTTATCCTTTTATTTCAGAAAGGATTATTCCCATTTTGGGAGTGTCATTCCTATATTGGATTTCTAGGAGTAATAACTAAGTAAGAGGAGTAATTATTGCGTTTATTGCAAATAATCACTATTATCTGAGTGGTGATATTTTGAAGCGTCCTGCCAGGTATTCGAGGTCCTCAACCACTGCGCGCATGAGGGGCAAACCATTCTCTTTTCGATGAATTTCCATGAGTCTTTCAGGATCGCCAGGCACCAGCACCCGCTCAAATTCTTTAGCAGGCTTCGCATGCCTGAATCTTTTCAGCCACTGATCCATGTCTTTTTTAAATTCATCTGCCCTGCGAAAAGCGTCGATACGCATAGCACCGAAAAAATGACCGATCCCTTTACCTGGCATATTTTCGGGGATCGGAACATATGCGGGGAAGGGCGGAACCCATGGCCCGTAGTTGGCACCGCTCAGAACGCCTGAAAAAATATCTACGATAGCGCCCAATGCATATCCTTTATGGCTGCCGTGTTCTCGATCACCTCCCAGGGGTAATAAAGCACCTCCGGCTTTCAACTCATGAGGATTGGTAGAAATGTTTCCGTCCTTATCCTGAATCCATCCTTCCGGCGCCATTTGATTTTTTCTTTGCAGAATTTCCAGTTTTCCATTTGCTGCTGTTGTTGTCGCCAGATCAGCTACGAATGGAGGCTCTGAGCCGGCTGGGATAGCCACACAAATCGGGTTGGTTCCTAATAGACGCTCAATAGAAAAAGTTGGAGCGACCAGCGCACTCGCATTGGTCATCACAATTCCGATCATATCTTCCTTCAGCGCTTTGAGCGCATGATGTGCAGCAATGCCAAAATGATTTGAGTTTCTTACAGCAATCCAGCCGCTACCTACATTTTTTGCTTTTTGAATGGCAAGATCCATAGCAAAAGGTGCGACGACTAATCCTAAACCTCCATCGCCGTCAACTACTCCTGTCGATGGTGTTTCATGTACGATCCGGATATCAGGATTTGCCTTAGCACGTTTGGCTTCCCATAATCTGACATATCCCGTTAGCCGGGCAATACCATGTGAATCGATACCCCGCAAATCCGCACTCAATAAGCCGGTTGCCGCAAGATTTGCATGATTCTCACTGCATCCTATGCTGATGAATACATCTCTTGTAAACTGCCAGAGCTGATCATAACTAAAATTTCTTTCCATGCACGACTACAATCTGGAGACCAGTTTCATATTGACCGGGTCCCAATGGATGATCTTGTTTTCGAAATAACTGTCATTAGCTGCCAGGCAGGGCGCAGCTGCCCGGAAACCAAATATGGGATCTTCAACCACCGGCGTTCCTACTCTAACACCTTCAAAAAAATGAAGGAAATGTTCCAGGTCCTCATCATAATTTTCCGGTGCCTGGAAGACTTCGTCCGGTGCCGACTGGTCTTTCTGATCTGCTGCAGACCACTTTTCATTATATGCTTTCAATAATTCCTCTTGCATTTTTTTTGGATACGTTTCAAGTGCGTCCCAACTCCCGATACCAGGCGCCTTAGACATTTTGTGATGATGAATCGTATAACCATTCCCATTCAGCGTTAGCACACCTTCTGAACCGATGAACTGAGTTCCACCTGATTCGCTGTTCCCACTGATGAAATCTACACGCAACATTACCTGGAATTCGGGATGTTCCGTTGTCTTAGGATATTGCATAACGCCTGCCATCACATCCGGTACATCCCTTCCATCATTCCAATAAGAAATCTGACCGGAGGCATAAATTTTCTCCGGTCCCTTCGAATCAGTAATCACATTAATTCCTGAAATCAAATGAACAAAAAGATCCCCTGCTACGCCGGTTCCAAAAGCTTTATAATTTCTCCACCAGAAAAATTTCTTGGGATCATAGGGTTCATCCTTCATTCCTGCGATATAGCGCTTCCAGTCAACTGTAGACTGGGATGCATCCAGGGGCATAGTATATTCCCACGCACCCAACGCACTCTGCCTGTCGAAATTTGCTACCACCATGGCCAGTTGTCCGATGGCTCCGTTTTTAATAGCCTCACGTGCTTTTTGAACGCCAATGCTGCTCACTCTCTGACTGCCGATCTGCATGGTTTTATTACTTTTCTTCCAGGCATCAATTACTTCCAAGCCTTCACTGATCTTGTGCACCATCGGCTTTTCGCAATACACGGCCTTGCCTGCCTTCAATGCATCCATCGAAATACGGGCATGCCATAAATCAGCCGTTGCAACAATAACGGCATCTATATCTTTCCTGGTTAAAATTTCCCGGTAGTCCTGGGTTACCTGAATATTATTTCCATACTTTTCTTTTGCCCTGGCCAACCGGCCCGTATATAAATCTGCTACTGCAATCAGCTCGGTCCCGGGAGCTTTCAAAGCTGTATTTGTGTCATTATATCCCATGATGCCCATTCCAATCGTTGCAATACGTATTTTATCATTGGGCGAAATTCTTCTTGAATACCCATCCACCCGGTTCTGCCATTGGTTTGCGAAAGCAAGACCGGAATTTGCTGTAGCCAGGGCCAGGGCCGTACCACTCATTTGTTGAATAAAATGACGACGCGAAGAAGATCTTTTCATATGGCTAATTTAATTGAGACAGGAAGATAAGTTAAATAAAAAATGTCCCGCTTTGGGCGGGACATTTTTTATCGGAATAATTAGAAAGGAAGGTCATCCACAGGAGCAGTCATTTCTCCGGACGATACCGCAGACATGTTCCCGGAAGCGCCGGCATTATAATCATTTCCACCTGCATCACTGTTGTTGCGGCTTCCAAGCAGTTGAACAGTCAATACCCTTAGCGTTAAAGACACACCCTGCGTACCATCTGTTTTCTGATAAGTGCGCAGATCCGGTGTACCTTCAGCATATACCTGTGTTCCTTTTTTCAGATATGGCGCAATAGCTGTTCTGTCTGTCCAGTAAGCACAATCCACCCACACTGTTTTCTCCTTCTGGTTTCCCTGCGCATCACGGAATTTCTCCGTATGCGCCACATTGAAATTGATCACATTTTTACCATTCACGAGGTTGGTCACGCAATCCTTTCCAAGATTTCCGATGACTTGCATTTTGATCATAACTTAAAATTTAGCTGCGTACTTAAAATTGTTTATAAGGCAATTTACAGGTTTTGGGGAGCCCATAAAATACTATTTTCCGGGAATAAGTATCTTTGCGGCTATGAGCAGAAAAGGCAAGGTACTGGTAGCTATGAGCGGGGGTATTGACAGTACCATCACCGCACTCATGCTCCAGGATCAGGGATATGAAGTGATCGGCATTACCATGAAGACCTGGGACTATGCGAGTGCCGGTTCATCTAAAAAGGAAACAGGATGCTGCAACCTGGACAGTTTCAATGATGCCCGGATTGCAGCCGTACAACATGGGTTTCCACATTTTGTGCTGGATATCCGCGACGAGTTTGGTACCGCCGTAATAGACAATTTCGTAGAAGAATATCTGGCAGGGCGTACCCCCAACCCCTGTGTAATGTGTAACACGCATATCAAATGGCGGGCGCTTTTGAAAAGAGCCGATGCCCTGGATTGTGAATTTATTGCCACCGGTCATTATGCATTTGTACAACAGCATGAAAATGGCCGCTATTTCCTTAGCAAAGGAGTTGACGAACTAAAGGACCAGAGCTATGTGCTCTGGGGTTTGCAGCAGGACCTGCTAAGCCGCACCCTGCTTCCACTGGGAAAATACAGGAAGCCCGAAATCCGGCAGATGGCCATCGAATACGGCTATCCGGAGCTTGCAAATAAAAGTGAGAGCTATGAAATCTGTTTTGTACCCGATAATGACTACCGCGGATTTCTGAAAAAGAAAATGCCCGCTCTGGAGTCAAGAGTGGAAGGTGGCAGTTTTGTTGACATGCATGGAAATATTATCGGTAAACACCGTGGTTATCCCTTCTATACGATAGGTCAGCGAAAGGGGCTTGAAATAACTTTCGGCAAACCGGTTTATGTTACATCCATCGACCCGGAAAATAATACCGTGATGCTGGGCGAAGAAAAAGATCTGGACGGTCAAACCATGACGGTATCCGGTTTGAATTTACAGAAATACGAATCGGTGCCGGACGGTATGGAAGCCATTACAAAAATCCGTTATAAGGATAAAGGAAGCCTTAGTAATATCTACACAGAAGGCAACCAGCTTCGCGTGCATTTTTATGAACCGGTAAAAAGTATCACCCCCGGGCAGAGCGCGGTATTTTATGAAGGTGACGATGTGATTGGTGGAGGAATTATTCGGTTGAAGCGATCATAATATCTTAATGTTGTGAATGTGTAATTGTTTTCAACCATCAACCTTGAAAGAACATATATATCGCTCCAACCTCCGCTGAAAACTGAAGCAATACACGAAAAGGCAAACCTCTTTTGTTTTATTGCAAACTCCTGCAACTTTCCCATAAGCCATAAGGGATCCGCATTTGTATGAAAAATTTCCCATTAAAAAAAAGGGCCGGGGTCTACTATTCGTATCAACCACCGGCCATTTGGGTTCAAGGGTAAAGCATTAAGCCTGGGCTCAGGGTGCTTTAAGCGTTAAAAAGGGGATTCAACAACCAGTTATAGACCTGGCTTCCGACGTTTAATATGGGGTTAGAACTCGGTTTCGGATTTTTTTCAACATATTCAGACAACTCTACTTTCACTTTCACAGCTACATCTCCTTTGCGCAAAGAATCTGAAAATTGTTTCGATAAATTAGCTTCCTTCATCTCTTTTGAAGACCATACGATCGAAGCCACTCCTGAAATTTTCAGAAAAAATTCCTTTCCTTTTTTGAAAAAGTCCAGTTTGGCAGGCATTTCTTTTGAAAAAGATTCGATTACCTGCGTTGGTTTTGGAATTATGAACCAGATATTTCCTGACTCGTCAACTTCTGTAACACGGACTATATGCGTTGGTAAACTAACCAGTGCATTAGACTCAGACATAAAAAGAGCATTTTCCAATTCCATAATCTTTTCCCTGAGAAACGTTATTGACAAATCCTGTATCATGTTGTGTTAGGTTTGTCCTGAGAATTCAATCCCCATACCAAACCCGGAACTTCTGAAAATGAAGGATTTGCAATCTGGCATGCTTAAATTCCCTTCCAGATTTGGGAGCATTCTTCCTGAAAAGAATCTTTCAGAATAGTGAGAGAATAAATGGATCAGAATAATCCGGGACAAACTCTACAACATATGGAGAAGCAGGAAACTCATTGCGTTTATGCATCGTCGTTAGAACCACGCAGGGTATGCCGGCGTTAATCGCAGCCTCCACACCTTTGGGAGCATCTTCAAAAATCATACAGTCACCAGGCGCTGTATTTAATAACCCGGCTGCTTTTAAAAATGTTTCCGGATGAGGTTTACTGATCTCGACATCATCTGCGCTCACAACAGCACTGAAATATTTCCGGATACCCAGCTGATCCAAAACAAAATCAATATTAAAGGGTATGGCTGCCGATCCGATGGCCATGGGTATGTTTTTTTCAAAGGCCTTTTTTAATAAAGCCTCCAGTCCATTGATCAGTCGCATATGGGAACGATAGGCTTTTTGATATCTTTTTTCTTTTTCGACCGACCAGAATTCCATCTCCTCGTCGGTAAAGCGGTTCTCCCCAAAAACACGGACCAGCAGTTCCGAATTCTTTCCATACATCTGGCTCCTGACCTGTTCCGGGTTAAGTCCGGCTTTCAGATCGGTGTTTAGAATTTCCGTCCAGGCCCTGATATGGAATTCCATATCATTGATCATAGTGCCGTTGAGGTCGAAAATAAGTGCCCGGGGATATGATTTCATAGATCCGCTTTAAAAGAGCAATGCCACTGTCAGAGGTTTTCTCTGTAACAGTGGCATGCAGGATTCGTGATTATCAGATAAGTTTATTGCTTTTGAAGTTTAACGGTCTGTTCATAGCTGTCACCATGAATGCGCAGCACATACATTCCACTGGCAGTGATGGGTGGCAGCAGGTTCACCATATTGTCTCCTGATTGAGCCTTGTAAGACTGACTGAGGTAGGTTCTGCCCATCATGTCGGAAACTGTCATGATCAAATTCTGCGCCCTGGATACATTCACTTTCAGACGAATCTGGTCGCTGAACGGATTACTGTATACGACGAGCGGAATTTTGTTCTTACTATCGGAAACTGAAACGGTCTTACTATAGGTGAATTTGCCATCCAGATCTGTCATTTTCAAACGGTAATAGCCTGTGCCATCCAAAGGCTGATTGTCATTAAAGCTATAATTAGAAGTCGTGGAAGAGTATCCTTTTGCTTTGACGGAACCGATTTTAGTCCAGCCACTCTGGTCGCCGCTTCTTTCTATATCATAATAGCTCGAATTTTGTTCCTGGGAGGTTGCCCAGCTGATCTTAACAGAGCCGTCTTCATTCTTTGTAGCGATCAGTTGCACTAAGACAACCGGAAGTACAGTCGATGATGCAAATCCATAAAAATTATTGATCGCATCATACTGAGTGATAGCCGGGCCAAAAACTACACCATCTGCACATGTAGTTGGGACTATACAATTCAGAGGATATGGACTAACCGGGAGAGTATAACTGCCGTCAAAATTTGAATTTAGTGTAGTGTTAAGAGTAATATCAGTCGCACCTGATGGACCTGGAGAAGCCGAGCGTACAGTATATATGCCTGGTAAAGGTGTAGATCCAACAAATATAAATGTCCCAACAAGAGGTGTATGCCCCACAGCATTATTAGCATCAGCTGTTGTAACCGTATTTCCAAGTCGAACCGTTGCGGCCGGATCCAGGAACATCTGATCATTAACAAAAAGGTTTTGAACAGAAGTGGCATTGTTTGACATAGTAAGTGCGGTCCCATTTAAATGGGTTACTGTACTTACTTCCAGATCGAGGGTTCCGATCGCATTAATAGTACCACCGTTAAAAACAACATCTGTGAAATTATAAGGCGTTGCGACAAAGTCGACGTCTACCCAATAATTGACTGCCGGTGTACCAGACTGATTCGGGAAGTTCGGTCCTGCTCCGCCATAAACGTATATTCCGTTGTGACTCGTTGGGGCATCTGCCAAACCAATCATATTTCCATTTTGAACCGCGGTTGTGAAATCAAGGCCTGGTGAAACAATGCTGGTGAACACGTAATTTCCATCCGGCATATAAACTGCCACGATATAAGTTACTCCGGCTTGAATCGTAACAGGAGAAGCAAAACTTTGTGTCTGCCATCCATTTATGGTTTCAGCAGTAAAAGTGGCGCTGGCAAGTAAGGTACCGGAAATATCATATAATGCGCCGACGTGGGGTCCCCCCATGATCGGACCATTTTTCCAAAAACTTACCCCCTGTATCTGTCCGGCCACAGTGGCTTGAAATTTCATTCCAACTGTAAGCGGTTGCCCGTCATTGGATATCGTGGCCGGTCCAGCCTGAGCGTTAAATACATTAGTGGTGGCAGGAAGAGCTGAACTCTCCAAAGCCGATGGAGCTAAGGTTGTAGAAGAATTTATATTGATGAAACATCCGGCACACGGATTGGGTGGTACGGCTCCGATCCAGTAACGTGGATCATCAAAAGTAAACGCGGATGGATTTGTAAAAATCGAGTTATATACCTGTGCCTTCGAAGAGAATCCAACCAGGAGAAGCGCCACGGCAAAAATCGAAACGTAAAGTTTTTTCATATTCATTAATTAATCTGTTCGTCTGCAAAACAAAATGATCTTCCGGGACGATTTTTAATAACAGGTATGCAACAGATATGGGACTGTTTTCGGAGGGACGAACGGGCCTTTAAATGGATGGGATTTCTGGAAACGAGGAATTTTACAGGATATAGGACAAAAATAAGATAGTCAACTGAATAATAAGCAGGAGAATACAAATTTTATCTACATTTTCCAGTCTATTTTTTACCAGCAAATTTTCTGCCAGCAAAACCACTTGAATGGATAAACGAAATCCGTCCGGCTGGCGTTGCTCACATTAGGGGTTTTCCTATAGAATTTTCACGAAGGGAAATCTAACTCTTTTTATGGGCGGCAGCTTCCAGGAAAGCCGCCTTCACCTTTGCGGAAAATGGAGAAGAAAGATCATCCATCCGTTCGGGGTGCCACTGAACCATCAGCAGCCAGGATTTCTTTGCCGGTTCCTTCCATTCCATAGCTTCCACGATAGAAGGTTTGCTAAAAGCAGAGATTTTCAACGGATTGGCTGGCCGGTCTACTGATTGGTGGTGGGCAGAATTTACGATTCCCAGTTCCTGGCAACCGATTTCATACAACAGGGTTTCCGGTTCAACACGGATGAAATGGGTCTGGTCCTGGCCGTCAATTTTTCCGTGCATCTGATTGGAAAACAGGCTGGGAATATCCGGTACCAGGGTCCCGCCCAAGTAAACATTGATCAATTGAAGCCCCCTGCAGATCCCCAGTACCGGTTTTGTTTGTTGAAAAGCCTTTTCAATTACCTGGTACTCGAATTTATCCCGGGCCGGAATTATCTCCTTTAGTCCAAATTCTTCCACATATTCAGGCCTGCCATATAATTCCGGATGCAGATCTTCACCCCCGCTGAACAGGATCCCGTCGCATTTTTCCACTTCTGAAACATTCTGACTGTTCATACTTAGTTTAATGGCCATAACGCCCTGTTCAGATTCGATCCAGCGGCGGTAATTTTCGTACTTACCACAATCTGTAATTCCGATTTTGAGTTCCCGGTTCATTGGTTATCGTTGATCGTAAATCGACACAGGTTTAAAACCATCATCTTTAAGCTTTGGCTCTAGGCTTTAAGCTTTAGGCCTTTTTACAAATGCAAAGTAAAAGCAGATCCTTCATTTTCGACCGACTGCACCTGAATACTTCCCTTGTGTAACAGCAGTATTTGCTGGCAAAGGCTGAGCCCGATACCGCTACCGTTTTTCCTTGTGCTGAAGAAAGGAATAAAAATCCGGTCCATCAGTGAAGCCGGAATACCACAACCGTTGTCGGCTACTTTGATATTGATCTTGCTGCTTCCAGTTACCGAAAATGCCGAAAGCTGGATCCGGGGATTGGCCTTATCCTTCACGGCTTCAATGGCATTAACCAGCAGATTGATGAGTACCTGCTCGATCAGGGTTGGATCGAGTTCATAGGAAAGATCCGGATTCTGCAGGATGATTTCCAACTCCACGTTTTTTTGCTGCAATGTGGGCAGCATGAGCTGGTGTAAATTCTCAAACATATTCCGCATATAGACCTTGCTCACGGTAGGGGCAACGATCTTATTGAGATTCCGGTAGGTCTCTGTAAATTTTAGGAGTCCTTCACTCCGCCTACGTATGGTTTCAATGCCAAGCTCCAGGTCTTCAACTGCCGCAGGCTGTTCGAGCATGAATTCAGTGGCTTTCTGCAAACGGTCCAGCATCGTGTCGGCAAGAGAAGAAATGGGTGCCACGGAATTCATAATCTCGTGGGTCATTACACTGAGCAATTTCTGCCAGGCCTTGGCCTCTGCTTCATCCAGGGCTTCATTCACATTTTGAAATGCCGCCAGCTTATACATTTTATTGTCGGTCTGGAAGGCGGTCGCTGAAGCCAGCACTTTTACTATCCCGTTATCTTTGGAAATGGATATAATTTTACCAGCTCCCGGCTGGAGCTGAATAAGTTCTTTGAAAAGGTAAACATCCCTTTTCTCCAGCGAATGAAGAGATTTCAGGTAAGGAATGCCGAGGATTTTTTTCAGGGAATCATTCATCCATACCACATCGCCGCTCTCAATCTCATAAGAGAGAATACCTGTTTCCACCAACTCCAGGATTTTCTGAAGATAGAGGTACTGGGTCTCTTTTTCCCGGCTGATTACTTTGAATGTACTATTGATATCATTGAAGCCTTTGCGCATGGTCTTCAGTTCGACAGGCGCATGGCTCACGTCGAAATGACGGGAGAAGTCCCGGTAATGAATGGATTCCACGAACTGTTCGAGTTCGTCCTGTGTTTTTCGGAAGAAACGATAAAAATCAGCCAGCTGCCAGGCGACGACCGGCACGAGTATTATAAGATAAATATACTGGGCCTGAATCACCGTAACGGCAGCCAGGCAAAGTACCACGAACATAAATATGACGCGGACTATTATGCGAAGCTCGAATCGTTTGAACATGTTACCGATTTAACCGATTGGGACGGATTTTCTAAATATCATATTTGCTGAGCCGGCGGTATAATGCCGTGCGGGTGAGCCCCAGCTCCCGGGCGGCCCGGGAAATATTGCCCTGATGTTTTTCAATCACTTTCAGGATCGTGTTTTTCTCGATTGTACTTAAGGTAAAATCATTGTCATCACCCTCCGCCATTTCCTTAACTGTTTCGAGGGGAGAGAAAATAATATCTTCAGCCCGAATTTCATCGCCTTCGCACATGATCACAGCTCTTTCTATACTATACTGCAATTCACGGACATTGCCCGGGAAATGATAAGCGCGTAGCTTTTCTATGGCTTTATTATCCAGTTCGAGGGATCGTTTCAGGTACTTACCGGCATACATATGCGCAAATTCCACGGCAAGAGGCGGAATATCATCCGGCCGTTTTCTAAGGGGCGGCATGGTTATCTCAACGGTATTGATCCGGTAGATCAGATCCTTCCTGAATCTTGCCTCGTTGCCAAGTTCGGCAAGCGGAAGATTGGTTGCACAGATCAGGCGTATATCGACCGGGATCAATAGATTGGATCCCAGTCTGGACACCTGACGGTTTTGTATGACGGATAATAATTTAGCCTGTTGCTGCAGCGTGATATTCCCGATTTCATCCAGAAATAAAGTACCCCCTGAAGCCATCTCAAAACGTCCCATCCGGTCATCACGGGCATCTGTAAACGCGCCTTTTTTATGACCGAATAATTCACTTTCAAACAGGGTTTCCGTGAGTGCGCCCACATCCACTTTTACGAATTGCTTGACCGCCCTGCCGGACCTTTCATGAATCATTCGTGCCATAAGATCCTTGCCAGTACCATTTTCTCCCAATATCAGGATATTGGCATCTGTTGGGGCAATCTTTTCCACTTTACTTAGGATATCCTTCATCTGAGAAGACTGGCCGATAAATGGAGTTTGTCCCTGAACGGCGGGCGTATCGGCCGATTTTGCCGGTGCTGATCCATCTTTTTTCTGAAGTGTTTCGCGAATGGTAGTCGTCAGTTTCTCATTATGCCATGGCTTTACCACAAAATCTACCGCGCCTTCTTTCAGCGAACGTACGGCCAGATCGATGTCCCCATACGCGGTTATCATAATTACAGAAGCTGCCGCATCCCATTCCCGTATCTTGCGCAGCCAGTAAAGACCTTCATTGCCGGTATTGATCGCACTGTTGAAATTCATATCCAGCAGGATCACATCGAAATGATTCTTATACAATATGGACCGGATATTTTCCGGGTTTTTTTCGGTAAGTACTTCGGCCGCTTCTGTTTTCAGCAGCAGACGAACGGCGGTGAGAATGTCCACATCATCGTCGATAACCAGGATTCGGGCGTTTTTTAATACCATTGCTATAGAAAAATAATATTACGAAGATGCAACAAAACAGTGCCACAAGTTTACTCTAATATAAGATGGTGACAATTAATTTTTTAATAGGAATCGACGCTAAAAAGCCTGTATCGAAAGCGTACAGTTCCTGTATCGGAAACGACCGTAGGACCAGGGCCTCCTTTTATAATTAGTTGTAAATCAAATTCATTAGGTTCTGGCACGTGGTTGCATTTATCCTATCCGTATTTTCTAAGTTTCAGCTATGATTATATCACCGGGTATTTTTATACCGGGTGCTTTTATAAAAAACTTTTCATCAAATGGTAGATAGGGTAATAAAGAAGAAAAAGTGGTCCACAAAGAGACTGCTAACCATTGGGGGCATTGCAGCCCTGGTATTACTGGCTTTCGGCAGTTATTATTTTACTTCCGGCAAAAGCCGGTTGAATGTGGATCTTGACCGGATAACTATTGCCACTGTGTCAAAAGGAGCTTTCCAGGAAACCATCCCTGTGAATGGTGTCGTTCTTCCGATCAGTAGTATTTACCTGGATGCCGTTGAAGGCGGCCGGGTGGAAGAAAAATATGTCGAAGACGGAACCATCATGAAGAAGGGTGAGCCCATACTCCGACTCTCAAATACGGACATTGAACTGTCCATGGTTACCCAACAGACTCAGGTATATAACCTCTTCACCCAGATGCAGATAGCTAACAATGCTGCACAGCAAAACACGGTAACCAAGCTTAACCAGGTTACGGATGTGGAAAGTCTTCTGCGGGAAGCAAAACGAATCTATGAGCTTGACAAAGTCCTTTATGAGAAAAAAGCAATTGGCTCCCAGGAATTTCAGCAGGCTAAAAATAATTATGAGTATTACGAACAAAAGAAAAAGCTAACCGACCAGATCATGGCGGCGGACTCGGTTTCCAATGCCCAGCAGGTTGAACAGTCAAAACAGCTGTTAAAGGGATCGCAGGCTGCTTTAAATGTAATGAAGAAAAAATCCGGCGACCTGATCGTACGTTCACCGGTTGACGGCCAACTGACTTCACTGGATGCAGAAATCGGACAGAATAAGAATAAGGGGGAAAGGTTGGGTCAGATTGATGTACTTACAGGCTTTAAGGTTCGGGTAGATGTGGATGAACATTATATTTCCCGAATCTATTCCGGTCTCCGGGGCAAATTCACTTTTGCTGATAGTAATTATGATCTGAAGATTTTTAAAGTGTACACCCAGGTAACGGCCGGTCATTTCCAGGTGGATATGCAGTTTGTAGGATCAGTTCCCAGAGGAATACGCCGTGGACAAACGCTGCAGATCCTGCTGGCACTCAGCGAAGAAAAACAAGCTATCCTGGTACCGCGGGGCGGATTTTATCAGCAGACAGGCGGCAACTGGATCTTTAAGGTCAGTGAGGATGGCAAATCAGCCTATCGCACCGATATCCAGCTCGGTAATCAGAACCCCGAATATTATGAAGTGTTGTCGGGCCTGAATCCCGGTGATAAAGTAGTCACCAGCAGTTATGAAAATTATGGAACCATGCAGGAACTCATTCTTAAGAAATAATCCCCATCACAGTATAAAAAAAAAGATATGATAAAGATTCATGATCTGGAGAAGATTTACAGAACAGAAGAAGTGGAAACCATCGCCCTTAACAAACTCTCCTTCCAGGTAAACGAAGGTGAATTTGTAGCCGTTATGGGACCCTCCGGCTGCGGCAAGTCAACCTTATTGAATATTCTCGGCCTGCTTGATGATCCCGATAGCGGAAGCTTTCTGTTCAATGGCATCGAAGTAGCTGGCTTCAATGAAAGAAAGAGAGCGGATCTGAGAAAAAGAAACATCGGTTTCGTATTCCAGAGCTTCAATCTGATAGACGAACTCACCGTTTTCGAAAACGTGGAGCTACCCCTGATTTATCTCGGCGTAAAAGGAGATGAAAGGAAAAAAAGAGTGGAAGAAATGCTGGACAAAATGCAGATCATGCATCGCCGGAACCACTATCCCCAGCAATTATCGGGCGGTCAGCAGCAAAGGGTAGCCGTGGCACGCGCAGTAGTGAATAAGCCTAAATTGATCCTCGCGGATGAACCTACGGGAAACCTGGATTCATCCAATGGGAATGAAGTAATGGAATTACTTACCGATCTCAATGAACAAGGCACAACCATTATCATGGTGACCCACTCCGAACACGATGCACGTTACAGCCACCGGATCATCCGGATGCTGGACGGTCAAACGGTTACGGAAAATATTCTGGTATAAGGCTGAAGGCATAAAGCTTAAAGCCTAAAGCCTGAATTTATATCGTTGATTGTGTGTCGATAATCAATTTACGATACACGACAAACCGCCAACTGCCAACTAAAAAAAAATGCTCAAGAATTATTTCAAAATCGCATTCCGGAATCTCTGGAGGCACCGGGTTTTTTCCTTTATCAATATCCTGGGGCTGACTGTGGGCCTGACAGCCTGTTTCCTGATTTTTCTATATGTGCGTTTTGAATTGAGCTATGATAAATTTCACAGCAAGGGCGACCGTATCTACCGTATTGTCTGTGACATTAAGACCCCCACGGAAACCATGCATCCCGGGGGTCCGTCCTGGGCAGTGGGGCCACATCTGATGGGCGGCTTCCCGCAGGTGGAAGCGGCTGTACGAACAACCGATGATGAACTACTGGTAAGAAAGGGAGATGTGAAATTTCAGGAAATGCATTCCCTGTGGGCTGACTCTTCGCTCTTTGAGGTATTTGATTTCAAACTGATAAAAGGCAATCCCCATTCGGCACTCAATGAACCTCTGAATATTGTCTTCTCTGAATCAGCCGTCAAAAAATACTTTGGGGATAAGGATCCGGTCGGACAAACCGTGTTGCTGACAGGTGAAGGATTTACTGCCAAGATCACTGGTGTTATGAAGGATATTCCGGAAAATTCAATGATCAAAGCAGATATGATCGTTTCCATGAATACCCTGACAAGGAAATTAAATCCGAACCTGGATAATCAGTGGGGAAACTATGGAAACAGAACTTATGTATTATTGAAACCGGGCGCAAATGCCGTTGCTTTTGAAAAGCAGATTCCTGCTTTCCTGGAGAAAATGAACGGCACGGAGATGAAGAAATTGAATATGTATCCGACCCTGATGCTGGAAAAATTCCCCGAAGCCTATCTTCATTCAGATCGGAATGATAGTAATTCCGGCAGCATCAAAAATGTTTATATTTTTTCCATTGTTGCAGTTTTTATCCTGCTGATCGCCTGTTTTAATTTTATAAATCTCACTACTGCCCGATCTGCCGAAAGAGCCAAAGAAGTCGGCATCCGTAAAGTAGTGGGTGCGGGGAGGCAGCAACTCACCAGGCAGTTTATAGGAGAATCCGTTTTGGTTTGTGTCATAGCATTTTTGCTGACGGTGGGAGCCGCTACACTGCTGCTTCCTTCATTTAACCTGCTGGCCGGAAAAACTCTTAGCAAGGGAATTTTTGGGGATATGGGATTTATTGGCATTCTTTTTCTTGCAAGCATCTGTATCGGCCTGCTGGCAGGCGTATATCCAGCCCTGGTACTATCTTCATTCAAACCGGTAACCGTGTTGAAAGGAAGATTTGCAACCGGAACAAGAGGCATCTTGTTGAGGAAGGGGCTCGTGATTGCCCAGTTTACCATTTCCATCGCATTGATCATTTCGACAATCATCGTTTTTTTACAAATGAACTTCATGCGAAACCAGGACCTGGGATTTTCGAAAGACCAGATGATGGTAATAAACTCGAATGGGGATCCTGCGCGGGATGCATTTATGAATGCAGCACGGGGTTTACCCAATGTAAAAGCCGTCACCATGTCATCCAGTGTACCGGGAGGCGGCAATATGGGCGCATATTCACAAATTCAAAATGTAAAGGGGGTAATGCAGATTGCCAATCTGGATCTGTATTTCGTAGACTTCGAATACCTGACCCAGTATAATGTGAAAATGGCCGCCGGACGGACTTTCTCCCGCAGTTTCATGACTGATACCACGCAGGCAATGATATTAAATGAATCAGCAGTAAAAATGTTCGGTTATCATAGTCCGCAGGACGCTGTTGGACGTGATTTTGATCAATGGGGCAGAAAAGGCAAAATCATTGGTGTGATGAAAGACTTTCATTTCAAATCGCTGCAGGAAGAAATCAAACCACTGTCAATGCGCATAGAACCTAACGGATGCGGACTCGTGTCCATCAAGGTCTCGGTAAATAATTTGCCGGCAACGATTTCGGCCATTGAAAGCAAATGGAATACATTGATTCCGGCCAGGCCATTCAGTTATTTTTTCCTCGATGAATTTTTTGATAAACAATACAAGTCAGAACAGAGATTCGGAAAATTATTTTTGAATTTTGCAGTACTGGCTATTATCATATCCTGCCTGGGATTGCTGGGATTAGCCTCATATAGCACCATGCAGCGAACAAGAGAAATTGGGATACGTAAAGTATTGGGAGCGACGGTTCCAAATATTGTGAACCTGCTTTCAAAGGAATTTTTAAAACTGGTAGGAGTCGCCATCATTATTGCATCGCCGATTGCCTGGTTTGCTATGCATAAATGGCTGCAGGATTTTGCATACAGGATACCTATTTCCTGGTGGATCTTTGTACTGGCGGCCGTTGCAGCCACTATCATTGCGATCGTTACGGTGAGTTTCCAGGCCATCAAAGCGGCAATATCCAACCCTGTAGTCAGTCTACGCTCCGAATAGGAAAAAGCTTAAATAAAAGAATAAAACAAAAGTCACGTAACTCGTATTTGAGAAAATAGAACAGAATAGAAATGATTAAACTATCGCATATATCAAAATGGGTGAACCAGGGAAATATCAGAAATTTTATTCTGAAAGACATTAATCTCCATATTGAAGAAGGAGAATTTATATCCGTCATGGGACCTTCGGGTTCAGGAAAATCCAGCCTGCTTAATATAATTGGCATGCTTGATACGGCCTCCGAAGGTGACTATCAGTTCCTGGACCAGGAAGTATTCAGGTTGAAAGAAAAACAACGTTCAAATCTATATAAGACACATATTGGATTTGTATTTCAGGCCTATCACCTCATAGATGAGCTTACGGTTTATGAAAATATTGAAACACCATTAATTTACCAGGATATTAAGGGTTCTGAACGCCGTGCCATTGTTGCGGATATCCTGGACCGGTTCCAGATGGTAGGCAAAAAAGATTTGTTCCCAACACAACTTTCAGGTGGTCAGCAGCAGCTGGTAGGTATTGCCCGGGCCTTGGTAGCAAAACCCAAACTTATCCTGGCAGATGAGCCGACAGGAAACCTGAATTCCAAACAGGGGGAAGAAATCATGGAGCTTTTTACCAAACTCAATAAGGAAGATGGCGTAACTATTATACAGGTAACACATTCCGAAAAAAATGCAGCGTACGGCAAGCGTATCGTACACCTGCTCGATGGCCGGATCGAAAAAACGGAAACTAATTAAATGACGAAAAAGATGAAGCGGTACAGCAGTTGGATTTTTCTTATTCCCCTGATTTTTCATAACAGCGGTTATGCACAGGACAGTTCCAGATACCTGACCATTAAACAATGCGTCGACCTGGCTATAACCAATAACCTGCAGATACAGCAAAGCCAGATTCAGCTGGAGCAAAATGGCGTTCAATATAAACAGTCAAAGGACAATCTGCTTCCACAAATCAACGGAACCATACAGCAACAATTCAACTATGGCAGAAGTATCAGCAATCTCAACAACTCATATGTGGATGTACAGAACGGTGCCGGCAATTATTCCCTGAACGCCAATTTGGTTTTATTCAACGGCCTCTCACTACAAAATGCCATTAAGCAAAACGCTTTGAACTTTAATGCCAGCAAAATGGATCTGCAGCAACAGAAAGATAATATCACACTCAGTGTTATTCTTTCGTATCTCACGGTTTTAAGCAACCAGGAAGCATTGGACATAGCGCGCAGCCAGGCTTCCGTGGACTCCAGCCAGGTAGCTCGGCTGGAAATTCAGAATCAACAAGGCGCAATACCTCCCGCCACACTTTATGATCTGAAGGGCCAGTATGCCAGCGACATGGTAAATGTAGTAAACGCAGTGAATGCCCTGGAAATTTCAAAGGTCAATTTATTCTCCGTCCTGAACGTCCCTTATCAGAAGGGTGCCACTTTCGAAACAGTGAATATGAATGCAGACATCAGCGACCTGCAAAGCTCATCAGACAGTATATTTCATGCTGCTTTGCAAGTCATACCCAATATAAAAGCGACCGATCTGCGGGTTCAGTCTTTCCAGAAAAGCATTGCTGCTGCCAGGGGTAGGCTTTATCCTACCCTTTCGATATATGGAAGTCTCAGTTCAAATTTTACGAGTATTGCAACCACTGATATTGCCGGAACCGGCGTACCCGCCTCAACAGGTCAGTATGTAAATATCGGCGGAACCAGCTATGATGTACTGGCGACCAGTTATTCTACTCAGAAAACATCTTTCGGCGACCAAGTGAAGAATAACCGGTTTCAATACTTCGGCCTGCAATTGAACATACCCATCCTGAATTATTTTTCAGCAAGGAACAATGTGAAAATTGCCAAACTGAATTATGAAAATGCCAAAGTACTTTCCAATGCATCCCACAACCAATTACAGCAGCTGGTGGAGCAGGCCTGGCAGAATCTCCGCTCCGCCTACGGACAATACAAGGGTTACCAGGAACAGGTGCATGCCTATGGTGAATCCTTCCGCACAGCCGAAATCCGTTTCAATGCAGGTGTAATTACTTCTGTAGACTATGTGATCGCAAAAAATAATTATGACCGCGCCAATACAAACCTGAGCGCCGCGCGATACAATTATATTTTCAGGACAAAAATTCTCGAATATTATCAGGGAAGACTAAGCCTTAATTAGTATGGGAGTGTGAAAGTGGGGCCGTGACAGATCACGAATAAATACATCCATACTCCCATACTCTCATACTTTCATACTGGTTTCACCATCCACTCTTTCAAACAATTTCCGATTTTCTCCGTTTCCACCATAAATCCATCATGGCCATATAGTGAATCGATACTGATGAGTTTGCAATTTGGAATATTGTCCGCCAGAAACTCCTGCTCAGACAATGGACAAAGAATATCACTTGTAATACCTACTATCAGGGTGC
This sequence comes from uncultured Bacteroidota bacterium, assembly GCA_963741345.1. Lineage (GTDB taxonomy): Bacteria > Bacteroidota > Bacteroidia > Chitinophagales > Chitinophagaceae > Puia. Next base: position 505,384 of record CAVUHS010000001.1, on the reverse strand, counting down.
GCTGGGAAACGGATGCCAGCACTTTTTTCAGATCTCCTCCGCGGTTTCGGGCTATATTGTGACTATCCATTGCTTTGGTCAGCAGCCAATAGCTGTAAGTATTGAACCGGCGGGATAGTTTATTACCCTGGTAAGAGATGTAGGAAGAGGCACGGTAATTATCCAGTTTATTTATTTCCGGGTCTGATTGTTTTTCCTTCATGATAGCGAAGTTTCGGTAGGTGAGTATCCCAATTCCCCTGGCGGCGCGAAGTCCCTTGGCGCCCGCTTCCGCATTATGGTCCATCCAGGACGGGTCTGCTTCTATGGAAAGTCTTTGTGAAGTGTGAATGGCAATACCCCAGGCGCTTTCTGCGGCAGATGTGGCGATGAGGAAGAGATCCTTTATGATGGCTGGTTCCATCAAACTCCACTCCAAAGCCTGATAACCACCCATACTTCCACCCATTAACAGGTGAATCTGGCCTATACCTAAATGCTTGCGTAATAGAATATGAGCTTTTACCATGTCTCTTATTGTGACCATGGGGAAACTGCTGTAATAGGGTTTACCCGTGGCCGGATCCTCTGTCAGGGGTCCTGAACTGCCATAACAGGAGCCGATAATATTGGCGCAAACAATAAAATGCTTTCCCGGATCTACATAGCGGTACTCTCCCACCATACCCGGCCACCAGCGGATAACATCAGAATTAGCGGTGAGGGCATGACAAATCCAAACTACATTGTCACCCTCAGCATTCAGATTGCCATAAGTATGATATCCAATACGGATATCCGGCAAAACCTGTCCGCTTTCCAGGGTAAAGGGCTGGTAACGATGAAATTCCTCCATGCTGCAGATTCAAAATTTATGGATGCAAAATAAGGACATGCATGAATTACCTTTGCAAAAATCTTTTTTATGATCCAGGTTGAAGTGAATCGGGTTAGCAACGATTACGGATTTGAAGGAAGAGATGCCAGCGGCCACACCGTTAAAATGGATTCCAGTCCGGAAAGCGGTGGCCATGATTTCGGCATCCGGCCTATGCAAATGCTTTTAATGGGCCTTGGAAGCTGTAGTGGCATTGATATCATTTCAATTTTGAAAAAGCAGAAACAACCGGTAGACGGGTTTCGCATTCACATATCCGGCGAAAGAGAGGAAGGTAAAGAGGCCACCAAATGGAAATATATTAAAATTATTTTTGAATTGAAGGGCGCCATCGAACCGGAAAAAGCAAAAAGAGCCTGTGCGCTGTCCATTGAAAAATATTGTTCTGTAGCCGCAACGCTGCTGGGAGCCGGTTGTAAAATTGACTGGGAAACGAATATCACCTCTTAAACGACTAAATATGTCCTTACACCCCGTATCGAAAATGATACGAACACGCGTGGAGCAGACCAATGAAATGGAACATTCCTCGCCAATTTTTCTCACCAGTAGTTTCAGCTTCGATAATGCGGAAGAAATGCGGGCCGCCTTTGCGGACGAGACGGATGATAATATCTATAGTCGATTTTCAAATCCTACTGTTCAGGAATTTACCGATCGTATGTGCGTATTGGAAGGTATGGAAGCGGGGTTCGCTACTGCCTCGGGTATGAGCGCGGTATTTGCGGTCATGCTCACTTTCCTGAAAAAAGGAGATCATCTGATATCCTGTAATGCAATATTTGGAAGTACACATACGGTCATTACGAAAATTCTACCGAATTACGGAATAGAATATACGTATGTCCCTGCAAACGATCCGGGTGCATGGGAGGCTGCCGTACAGAAGAATACCAAAATGATTTATCTGGAAACTCCGACCAATCCGGGACTTGACCTCATCGACCTGGAACTGGTGGGCGAACTTTCTCGGAAATACGGTCTGATATTTTGCGTGGACAACTGTTTTGCCACGCCCATCGGTCAGCTTCCCGCTGAATATGGTGCTGACCTGGTAGTTCACTCAGCAACCAAGTGGCTTGACGGACAGGGGCGTGTACTGGGTGGAATCGTCCTGGGCAGCAGGAAACTGATCCACGAAGTATATCTATTCTGTCGAAGCACGGGCCCTGCACTTTCCCCATTCAATGCCTGGGTACTGAGCCGGAGTCTGGAAACGCTTGAAGTGCGCATGGAACGTCATGCGTCCAACGCTTTTTTCCTCGCCCAGCAACTGCAACATCGTCCGGCGATCAGTTGGCTGAAATACCCTTTTCTCGAATCCCATCCCCAGTATGCCATTGCCAGAAAGCAAATGAAAAACGGCGGCGGTTTACTATGTTTTGAATTGAAGGGTGGATTGGAAAGCGGAAGAAATTTTCTCAATAATTTGAAAATGATATCACGCACGGCGAATCTGGGTGATACCCGCAGCATCGCTTCTCACCCGGCTAGTACCACGCATGCTAAATTAACAGAAGAGGAAAGAATGGCGGTAAATATAACGCCCGGGCTCATACGCATTTCCTGCGGCCTGGAACATAAGGAGGATATTTTGGAGGATATAGTTCAGGCATTATAATGAAGTCATTGTAAGCTTATTCCCCCCAAATCTCTCCTTTCCCTTCCAGCCAGTGCTTTACAGAATCAGTTGTAACCGACTTGGGTCTTTCAAGGGAATGCCCCAGGGCGCGGTCCCAGCAAAGACTGGCCAGTACGCCGAGAGATCGGCTCACGCCGAACAGCACAGTATAGAATTCATATTCCACCAATCCGAAATGAACAAGCAGCGCCCCGCTGTGGGCATCCACATTCGGCCAGGGATTTTTTATTTTTCCAAGCGATTGCAAAACAGGCGGAACCGCTTCGTAAATATTCCAGACAGTCTTTACCAGTGAATCATTCGGCAAATGTTTTTTTCCAAACTCCATCTGTGCAGTAAATCGCGGATCAGTTTTTCGCAATACAGCATGACCGTACCCGGGAACTACTTTGCCTTCACTCAGTGTTTTTTTCACATAGGCAACAATCTGTTCCTTGGAAGGTAAATCGGTATTTAATTCTTCCCGTAATTCCAGTATCCACTTGATTACTTCCTGATTTGCCAGACCATGCAGAGGACCCGCCAGGCCGTTCATGCCGGCCGCAAAACTCAGGTAAGGATCACTGAGCGCTGACCCTACCAGGTGGGTAGTATGTGCACTTACATTTCCGCCTTCATGATCCGCATGGATCGTCATGTAGAGCCGCATGAGTTCCTGGAAAATATCGTCCTTATAGCCGAGCATATGAGCAAAATTCCCGGCCCAGTCGAGCAACCCATTGGGCTGTATATGATCTCCGTTTTTATATTTCCTCCTGTAGATATATGCGGCAACCCTGGGCAGACGTGCAATCAGATTCATGGAATCATCGAAGATGGCCTCCCAGTAATCTTTTTTATTCATGCCCTCAGCATATTTCTTCGCAAATACACTCTCCGTTTGCAAGGCCATGATGGCAATTACGAATTGCGTCATCGGATGGCTGGAAACAGGCATTGCTTCGATGGCATCAAAAACATAATTAGGGACATGGCTGCGGCGCTGCCAGTTTGCCGTTAGCTCATGCACATCTTTTTCTTCGGGCAATTCTCCCAATAACATCAGGTAGAACAGGCCTTCCGGTAAAGGCTCGCCACCGCCTGTTATATGCGGTAATTTTTGTTGTAGCTCCGGTATGGAATAACCCCGGAAACGAATGCCTTCTTTTGCATCCAGCAAAGAAGTTTCGGTGACCAGTCCGGTCATGCCGCGCATTCCACTATAAATCTGCGAAAGGGTAACCTCACCTATTTTTTTAGAACCGTGATTCTTAAGTATATCTTTTATCTCCGCACTGAGATTGTCTGCTTTTACCTTAAACCTGTCTTTAATTGGCATACCGCGCGTTTATAGGATGATGTGGAATAGGCTGTTAAAGTTAAATCATGAATGTTGTTGGAACAAATCATTGAATCTGAATGTACAAAATAAACCGGGAATGAATCTACTTCGGCGCTTTCCAGTAAAGCCACAATGCCACAAAACTGAAAATAATATTGGGTATCCATGCAGCAAGCATGGGAGAAAAATTGCCCTTGGTCGCAAATGTTACAGAAAACTTATCCATGATAACAAAAACAGCAGCCATCACCAGTCCGACGGCAAGGAGCAGCCCGCTGCCACCCCGAACTTTACGGGTTGCGATCACTGCACCGATCATGGTTAAAATGATCACGGAAAAGGGAGTCGCATCCCGGTGATATCTTTCTTCCTTATAAGTGTTGAGTCCTTCCGATCCGCGGATTTCTTCCAGCCGGATAAACCTCTTCAGTTCCGGTGTTGTGAATTTATCCTTCAGATATTCGTCTCTCCTCAGCTCTTCCGGTTTAACATTCAGATTGACATTCATGGAAGGAATCAGCCGCGCCGTTTCCTTCAGGCCTTCATTCGTATGTTCAACAACGTTGGTAAGTAACCAGCTCTTCTTCGCAGTATCCCAACGCATGGATTCTGCACGCAGATTATAATATATCCTGTTATTTTTTATTCTGGAGAGAAAAAATGCTCCCGCCGATTTCCGAGCCGTATCATAATACCGCAGTCCTACATAAGTTTCGGCATTCACGCGCAGGTAGAAATTGTTCGTCCGGTAAGGATCCGCATTATATGAACTGTGCGGGTCAATATAGGTGGATTGAAAATTAGTACGTATCTCATTGGCTTTGGGGACCCAGAACTGGCTGGCAAACCAGAACAAAACCGCAAGTAAAATGGCCCCGATCAGGAATGGTCGCAACATCCTGTTATATCGTACTCCTCCCGCCAGAATCGCAACAAATTCCGACTGACCCGCCATTTTCGAACTGAAATAGATAACGGCTATAAATACCATGAGTGGAAATATCATGGACATGATGAAGGGAATAAACCCTATGAAATAGTGGGTCACGAGTTCCCAGGAACTAAGGCCCGACTTTACAAAATCATCTGCTTTTTCACTGGTGTCTATCACCACCGCAATTACGGTGATCGTGAGCATGGTGAACACGAAAGTGGTCAGGAATTTCTTGAGTATGTACCAGTCCAGTTTTTTCATACTTCCAGGCATGCAAATTAGCTCTTCCGCTCTGAACCACCTGTCATAATTAACGGGTTTTAGAAGGACTTTACCATTTATCTTCGCAGGCTTAAATCATTTTAGATGTTTCTTAAGAAAAATATCTGGCTGGCTTTCGTTTTATTATTTATCTCCCATGCTGCATTGTCCCAAATCAACGGCAACTATGACCAGCATGAAGCTTTTGCGCCCATCTTCTATCCTGCATTTGGGGATGGGGTCAGGACCGCCGCGGGTACTCCGGGTGCCGGCTACTGGCAAAATGAGGCGGATTACAATATCCAGGCGACCCTTGATGATGTGAATCACCAAATTTCCGGAACCATGCAGATAGGTTATAAAAATAATAGTCCCGAATCACTGCCGTTTTTATGGCTTCAGCTGGACCAGAATATTTACAAAGCGGATTCACGGGGAGAAGTAACGACTCCGGTTAGTGGTGGCCGTTATGCAAATCACGGTTTTGACGGAGGGTATACCATTCAATCTGTAAAAGTAGATTATCAGGGCAGGGAGCAAATAATCCACTACCAGGTCAATGATACCCGGATGCAAATTTTTCTGCCGCAGGCCTTAAAAGCACATGGCGATTCACTCAAAATAAAAATTGTTTACAGCTTTGGTATCCCCGAACAGGGGACTGACAGAATGGGGCGCCTGGAAACAGAGAATGGTTGGATCTATACCATCGGACAATGGTATCCGCGCATGTGTGTATATGACAATGTGGTCGGATGGAATGCCCAGCCGTACATCGGCGCCGGTGAATTTTACCTGGAATACGGGAACTACGATTTCACGATTACGACTTCTTCAGAGCAGCTGGTGGTAGCCAGCGGAGAGCTCGTAAATCCGACAGAAGTACTTACAACTGATCAGATTAAACGGCTCGAAGCTGCACGGAACAGTGACCGGACTGTTATGATTCGTACGGAAGAAGAAGTAAAAAAGAGAACAGGGAGATTACAGAAAACAAAACTTACCTGGCATTTCAAATGCAATCACACACGGGATGTCGCATTCGGCGCTTCCGCCGGATTTATATGGGATGCGGCAAGGATCAACCTGCCGGAGGGAAAAAAATCACTGGCTATGTCGGTATATCCGATCGAATGCGCAAAGGATGAGGGCTGGAAAAGATCCACCGAATTTGTGAAGGGGGCCATTGAAGGATATTCTGCCCGATGGTATCCATATCCCTGGCCCAATGCCGTGAATGTAGCCGGTCTCGTTAGTGGAATGGAATATCCGGGTATCGTATTCTGCCATATTTTAAGTCAGGGTAAAGAATTATGGAGTGTAACCAATCATGAATTCGGGCACAGTTGGTTCCCCATGATAGTGGGGAGCAATGAGAGAAAGTTTCCCTGGATGGATGAAGGATTTAACTCATTTATCAATATCACGGAGGATAAGGATTTCAATAAAGGAGAATTTTATACCAAAACGCAGATTCGTGAACGATCGGCCCGTTACTTTCAATCCAATGCTGAGTCGATTATGACAAGTCCTGAAGTGACCAATGCCCGTAATCTGGCTGTAAATGCATATGACAAACCAGCCATGGGACTGGAATTGCTGCGATACAATGTGCTGGGCGAAGCAAGATTTGATTCAGCATTCACCTATTATATCCGGAGCTGGGCTTTCAAACACCCCACTCCCTGGGACTTCTTTCATGCTATGGAAAATAGCAGCGGCGAGGACCTGAGCTGGTTCTGGAGAGGATGGTTCATGAACAATTGGAAAATTGATCAGGCCGTGGGTGGCGTGGAATATGTCCAGTCGAATCCGGCAAACGGCGCTATCATAACAATTCAAAACCGGGAGAAACTGCCCATGCCTGCTGTTGTAGAAATCAAAGAAATTGACGGCAAATCAGGCAGAGTAAAACTGCCTGTTGAAATATGGCAAAGAGGCGGCGAATGGAAATTTTATTACCCTTCCATGCGCAAGATAGAAAGTGTTGTCATCGATCCGGATAAAACGCTTCCTGATACAGACGAAGCAAATAATATCTGGAAAGCGAACTGAATGAATTATGAGCTATGAGTTATGGGTTATGGGTATGAAATACTGGTTTGCAAATTCTGAATTAATAATACATTCTCATAACTCATAATCCATAACCCATAACCCAATCAAATTCTCTCTTTCAGTATACTCACCTGCTGCGACTTCCAGCTATTGAAATCACCCGAAAGGATATGGTTGCGGGCCTGATTTACCAGATGCAAATAAAAGGCAAGATTATGTACGCTGGCAATGGTCAGACCGGTGAGCTCTTTACTTTTAAGTAAATGACGCAGATAAGCCTTGCTGTAATGATTGCTGAAAAAACAATCTATCCCGTCATCAATAGGAGAAAAATTATTTTCCCATTTTTTGTTGTCAATATTGATTACCCCTTTGGAAGTAAAGAGCATCCCGTTTCTTCCATTACGGGTCGGCATCACACAATCAAACATATCAATGCCCAGACCAATACATTCCAGTAAGTTCCATGGCGTTCCTACGCCCATCAGGTAGCGCGGCTTTTCAATTGGTAGATTTTGACAACAAAGCGCCGTCATGGCATATAATTCATCTTCAGGTTCACCTACGCTAAGTCCTCCGATAGCATTACCCGGTGCATTTTTGGAAGATATATACGCACAGGATTCACGGCGCAGATTTTCAAATATGCCTCCCTGGACAATAGGAAATAAATTTTGCGAATAACCATATCGATCAGGTGTTTCGTTGAAACGATGAAAGCATTTGTCGAGCCATCTGTGGGTCAGGTGCATAGACTTTTCTGCATAATCGTAACCAGTACCAAAAGCGGGGCATTCATCAAATGCCATGATAATGTCCGCACCGATACTACGCTGAATGTCCATCACTTTCTCGGGGCTGAACATGTGCGGGGAGCCGTCAATATGCGACTTAAATACAACTCCTTCTTCAGAAATCTTCCTGGTGCCAGCGAGCGAGAATACCTGGTAACCCCCGCTGTCGGTCAGTAAAGGAAAATGCCAGTTCATGAATTGATGCAGTCCACCAGCTTTTTCCAAAACCTCTGTTCCAGGTCGAAGGTATAAATGGTAGGTATTCCCTAATATGATTTTGGCATGGATCTCCTGTATAAGCTGGTCGCCGCTTACGGCTTTCACACTACCCGCTGTTCCCACGGGCATGAAAATGGGAGTTTGAATATCCCCGTGATCCGTGCGAATCAACCCGGCCCTCGCCGATGTACTTTGATCTTTTCCACTGATTTCGAATGTTAGTTGGGCCATATTGAAGGGCGCAATTTAACGCTTAATGCCTAACGCTGAGTGCTTAACGTTCTTCTTAGAGAAGATCACCCGATTTTGTGAAAGAATGGCGATAAATAATCGTCTTCGCAAGCCAGGGAATCATTCAAGTTCAGGCGCTAAACGTTCAGCGTTTAATCCGTATTTTTACGATCCCTAACTAACTAGCGTTCGATGTATAAACTCCCCCCTTATCTGTCCTGGCCCGTAATATTTTTTACTGTTTTCTGTCTGATCTGCCTGATACAGGTTTTTTATTACTGCTGGTTTTTTCTCAGGCTCGCCTTTTTTCGTAAGCCTTCAAAAAATAAATCCCAGCAACATCCTGTAAGTGTCATTATATGTGCAAGAGATGAGGCCGCAAACCTGGCTGAAAACCTTCCGGGTGCGCTATCCCAGACCTACCCCAGTACCCATGAAGTCATTGTAGTGAATCATAACAGTCAGGATGATACGCGTTACCTGCTGGAAGAATTTAAAAAAACATTTAAAGGACTGCATATCGTAAACCTGGAATATGAGGCAAAGGGAATTCCAGGTAAAAAATATCCGCTCAGCATGGGAATCCGTGAAGCCAGGCATGAAGTGTTGTTGCTGACTGACAGCGATTGTATTCCTGCTACCGAATTCTGGGTGGAAAAAATGCAGGATGGATACCAGGAGGGCACACAGATCGTACTCGGTTATAGTGCTTACAAAAAAAAACCTGGGTTACTCAATAAACTGATCCGTTTCGAAACCTTTCATTCCGCACTTCAATACCTGTCTTATGCGTTGGCAGGCCAGCCTTATATGGGTGTGGGCAGAAACCTTTCTTACAAAAAAGAATTATTTCTGAGGAATAAAGGGTTTTCTTCAATCAATCATGTCCCGGGTGGGGATGATGATTTATTTATCAATAAGGTTGCAACCCCGGTCAATACCAGAATCGTGATTGATCCGGAATCTTTCACATTATCGGAACCAAAAAAGAACTTCCGTGAATGGGTGAGGCAGAAAACCCGGCACTATACGACAGGTAAATATTATAAAGCCCGCCATAAATTTCTTCTCAGCCTTTATTCAATCAGTCATATTTTATTTTATCCCGCATTTGTACTAAGTCTCCTGTTTTCTCTATGGACCTGGACCCTGGCTGTTTTTCTGCTTCGTTTTCTCGTTCAGGGACTGGTTTATTTCCGTTGCATGAAAAAATTGGATGAAGCGGATCTTTTTCCTTTCTGGTGGCTGCTGGATATCTGGATGATCGCATATTATATCATTTTTGCACCTTCATTATGGAAGAAGCCGCGCGCGGAATGGAGATAATCACCCGCTATTTTACAGAATTTACACCTGAGCAAATCCTACAGTTTCAGGCGCTGGAAGCCGTTTATCATGAATGGAATTCGCAAATCAATGTGATATCCAGAAAAGATATTGGCGGTCTTTATGAAAAACACGTATTGCATTCTCTAAGCATTGCGGCGGCCTTCAATTTTCCAGCCGGTTCGCAGGTAATTGATATAGGAACCGGAGGAGGCTTTCCGGGTATTCCTTTGGCAATTTTTTTTCCGGAATCGAATTTCCAGCTCGTTGACAGCATTGCAAAAAAACTGAAAGTAGTGGACGCAGTTGCAGATGCGCTCGCACTCACGAATATCAGCACCCAACATATCCGGGCAGAAGAAATAAAGGGAAAGAAATTCGATATCGCTATTTCCAGAGCCGTAGCACCTTTAAAAGACCTGTGGACCTGGTCCAGACCCTTATTGCGTCCTCAAAACATGCATGTGCCGTTAAGGGATGCCCTGCCAAATGCGAGCGGTTTGATTTGTTTAAAAGGTGGTGATCTCGCTCTGGAAATATCCGACAGTGGCACCCGACCTAAAATATTCGAAGTCTTTGATCTTTTTCCGGAAGAATCGTTCCGGGAAAAATATATCCTGCAGGTTCCCTACGAGCGAACGGTTAAAGTCTGAAGATCGCTTTTCTCCTGTAAAGATCTCTTTTCAACTTGAAAAAAAATCACCAGCAAATTCATTCCGTATTTTAAATGATTCTTTCTGCGGATGAAAGGGTGATTTTACTGTTTCTAAAATATCTGATATCAATACATTCGTAGAATTCAACCATCAGCCTCGACCATGATTAAAGTCGCAATTGTAGATGATAACAATGCAGTCAGGGAAGCACTTGAAAAATTAATTGCAGGTGCGGATGGATTCGAATTGACAGGTAGTTATGGCGACGGACAGGAAGCAATCGTGCTTATCCCCTTGATGAAACCTGAAGTGGTACTGATGGACATTAATCTGGGAAGTACTCTATCCGGAATTGACTGCATCCGTGAACTAAAACAGGAATATCCTGAAATTCTATTTATTATTTGCACAGTCTACGATGATGATGAAAAAATATTTGATGCTTTGTGTGCAGGGGCAAGCGGATACCTGTTAAAGCGCACGATTCCGGATGAATTGCTGCGGGCCATCCTGGAAGCAAGAGATGGCGGAGCACCAATGAGCGGACTAATCGCCCGGAAAGTTGTTAGTGTATTCCAGGTCAATGATAGTGGAGGACGCGGTTGGAATCCTTTGCATGCAAAAAATGGAAAATCTCTACCGGGCTTATCTATCCGTGAAAATGAAATACTACAACAGCTGGCCCGGGGATTTCTTTACAAGGAAATTGCAGCCAACCTTTTTATAAGTCCGGAAACCGTTCGTAAACATGTTTATCACATATATGAGAAACTGCATGTCGGTAACCGGGTGGAAGCCATCAATAAATATTTTAGAAGAACATGATGAACAACTCCGATTACCACTTAAGCTCGAGCCTGTTATTATTCCGGTTCACATCCGCCATCCGGTGGGAAGCATCAATTTCAATGAGTCTGAGATCAGTAAGCCGGTGGTTTATTTCAAACTCATATGAGGAACTCGTCCATTTCCAGGGTTCGTAAACTCTTCTCGGAATGGTTTTGTCTTCTTCCGGCTTGGCTCCAAACATAGAATAGAGCGGGATATAAGCCAGCTCCCTGCTGCTATCACTAAATTGGAGAAGGACGTCGATTGGCATAGGAACCTGCCCCAGCATGCGAAGACGGATTCTTGTTTTTCCGTTTACTTCCCACAGACTATCTATTCCGTAATCAATTTTTTTGATGCTCTTAATCCAGAAATCCTGGTACCAGTCCAGCTGCAGACCGCTCTCCTTTTCTGCGATCCTGAAAAAGTCATCCGGAGTCGGATGCTTGAAACGCCATTGCTGGTAATAGGCAAGTAAAATTTTATCAAGCACAGGATCACCTACAATATATCCAAGCTGCACCATAAAGACACAGCCCTTATAGTAACTTGACAACTGGTAGCCCATTCTCGTGTTGAAATAGTCAGCATAGGTTGTTAATGGTTCCTGAATATCCCTGCTTTTAGCAAGCGAAAAATAAGCGTCATATTCTTTTTTGAAAGTCTGTTCTATGGAAGTATCCTTATTCAGGTAACCCCAGTTCCGTGCAGCCGCATATTGGGTAAACCCTTCATCCATCCAGGGATATTTGAGTTCATTGGTCCCAAGCATACCCTGGTACCAACTGTGCATAAATTCGTGCATATTGCCACTTGCAACATTCAGCAATGTGGCCATCGGATATTCCATCCCGCCGTCACCACCTAAGATAAATGAATATTGTTTATATGGATAAGGACCGTATGTTTTCTCAATAAAAGGAAGAGTCTGCTCCGTTACGTCAAGAATGTGCAGCCAGCTTTTTTCCGGGGAAGAAGTTGGCTTATATAAAAGATGCAGGGTCAGGTTATCCCTGATTTTTTTACTGACATGCTTAAATTCGGGATCGGCCGCCCATACAAAATCATGTACGTTCGGCGCAAAAAAGTGCCAGTTCAGTTTTTCACCTGCTGGTCTGTTAACCCTGCTTCCGGCTGTTTCATACCCGTAACCAATTTCCTGTGCATTTTGCAAATAACCAGATCCGCCCAGAATATAGGATTTATCGATATGTATGCTGACGTCAAAGTCCCCCCACACACCATAAAACTCACCGTTTAAATAAGGAGTAGCGTGCCAGCCTTCAACATCGTATTCACAGATCTTGGGATACCACTGACTCATGGAATATCTCACTTTGGTTTCGGGGTTATCACGACCGGCACGTCGGACCTGCAGGGGGACCTGTGCTTCATATTCCATTTCGAAGTGCACCGTAGTATTGGGAAGAATGGGTTTTGTCAGGTTGACCTCGAGGATGGTTTCTTCCATCCGGAAGGATTGTGCAACCCCGTTCATTTTCAGGGAAATTATTTTCTGGTACCCGATTTCTTCGGGCGTGAGATGCTGGATACGGTCCTGCACACGCGGATCCCAATCCTGCCTTCCGTTCAGCATATTAGCACCCCATGAACTACTTTTTTTATCCATCATGCTATTGGGCTGGAAAGCATTCCAGAAAAGATGATAGTAAACTTTTTTCAGCGTGTCGGGAGAGTGATTCGTATAGTCAAGCTGCTGTCGGCCGGTATAACGATTGGTCCTGACATTCATATCAATATCCATGGTATATTTCACTCTTTGCTGCCAGTAACCGGGTTGGGCATATCCGAGGCAGACTGGAATCTGAAGGATCAGTAAAACAATTGCGGGGCGTACTGCTTTTTTAATGTAGTTTGAATACATATTCTTCAACATTATTAATATCCGGTTTCAGAGTCCGGACTACTCCGAATAATTACCTGTATTGATCAGGTATCGAATTGAGAACTTGCACGGTTAATTCGAAATAAACTATATATTCATTTTAATTAACCTGCCTCAAAAATATATCGACGATCCCATAATTACCGGATGGAAATGATGGCCGGTTTTAACCTTTACCTTCCAGCACAATGACAATTTCTCCTTTCACTCCCTTTTCTTTGAAATGAGCTATAACTTCTTCCAGGCTGCCGCGGACATTTTCCTCATATATCTTACTAAGTTCCCGGCTTACAGAACATTTTCTGGTATTGCCGAAGTACAGCGCGATTTCCTCGAGGGTTTTTAGCAGCCTTAAAGGGGACTCATAAAAAACCATAGTTCTCTCTTCTGTCGACAATTTTTTTAAAAGCGTCTGGCGACCTTTTTTTACGGGCAAAAACCCTTCGAAGGAAAACCGGTTCATCGGCAATCCGCTATTCACCAGGGCTGGTACAAAGGCTGTCGGCCCAGGCAGGCATTCCACCCGGATATTCACCTGAATACATTCACGGACCAGTAAAAAAGCCGGATCTGAAACACCCGGTGTCCCGGCGTCTGTTAAAAGTGCCATGACTTTGCCTTGCAACATTTGATCCACCAGGTGCCGTAAGACCTTGTGCTCATTGTGCTGATGATAAGGTGTAAGCGGCTTAATGATCTGGTAATGGTTCAACAGCTTCAGTGAATTCCTGGTGTCTTCTGCAAGTATCAGATCAGCCTTTTTAAGCACGTCGAGCGCGCGGAAGCTGATATCCTGCAGGTTACCGATGGGAGAAGGAACGAGGTATAACATTAAGTGTGGTAGTGTGGTAGTGTGGTAGTGTGGTAAATTCAATTATAAATTAAAATGTGGGAATATGAGAATGCGGCTATTAATATGATCCATACTCTTCAACAATTCCAAACTCCCATACTTCCATACTTTCCCCTGCTTTTATGCGATTGAAATTTCGAAATATTCCATTACGGGATTTGCCAGTAATTTTTTGCTCGCATCTTCCGCAATTTTTTTTGCTTCATCAGGAGTCGCGGCATCCACCTGGAGCTGGATCGTTTTACCAATCCGCACATCCCGTACCGAACTGATTCCGAGATTCTGGAGTCCGCCCATAACCGCCTTACCCTGTGGATCCAGCAATTCTTTGAGGGGCATCACTTTTACCTGTACCGAAAAATTCATGAGATCCTGTTTTTGAAGGCCAAAGATATGACAATGTAAAAGAGGAAGATAAGAGGAACCGCCAGCCATTGCAAAAAGATCACTGCTACCAGCGATATCAGGATCAAAATTAACCGCGGCATTGTTTGCAGATCCTGCTTTCCACCAATTTTTCCGGACAGCATGGGCATGCGGCTCACCATGACCCAGGACAATAAGACCACGATCAAATATAAAACCCACTTGTTCAGTAATAGATTAATCACCCAGCTACTGTTGCGGGTCCAATATATCAGGGGCAGTGAAGCAACCATTAATCCGACCGCCGGCACCGGTACCCCTTTAAAGCTTTTCGACTGGGTGGTATCCAGATTAAATACAGCCAGCCGGTATGCAGCAGCGCAGGGTAAAATCAAGGCCGGTAACAGCCAGATCATCGATACGTCCGCACCATCTTCCTGCCGCATAAAACTCATTCTTAAAAATTGGTATATAATCATTCCGGGAGCCACGCCAAAACTCACTACATCGGCCAGTGAATCCAGTTCCCTTCCCAAGGGACTGCTTTGTTTTAACAGTCTCGCCAAAAAACCATCCAGAAAATCAACCAATGCAGCCAGACCTATAAACAACGGTGCGAGCCAAATGCGCTCCGGAATATCAGCATATTGGGTTCCTTCAGCGGAATAAATGATGGTAATTCCATTTTGCAGGATACAAATAACGGCCACACATCCAAAGAACAGATTGAGAAGGGTAAAAAGATTGGGAATATGCTTCATTTATTTAGTGTGAGTATGGGGGGTATTAGAGTTTGGAAATGCCAAATGAAATGTTTAAACGAAATTTGCAAATTCAAAATTATTTTAGGCTTTAGGCTTTAGGCTTTAGGCTTTAGGCTTTAGGCTTTAGGCTTTAGGCTTTAGGCTTTAGGCTTTAGGCTTTAGGCTTTAGGCTTTAGGCTTTTTCATAAACGCTTCTATTTCCTCCACCGTAATGGGAATATCTTTCATCAAATCCTTATTGGAAGTTTTTGTAAGCCACAAATTATTTTCAATACGCACTCCCATTTTTTCTTCCTGGATATAAATACCCGGTTCAACAGTCAGCACCATACCGGCCCGGAGTGGCTCTGCCCTCGGACCCAGATCATGCACATCAACACCCAGGTGATGGGAAATACCATGATAAAGATATTTCCAGTAAGCCGGTTGTTCCGGCGTCGAATTCTTTATATCAGACTTAGTGAGTAAACCTATTTTCAGGAAAATAATATCTGCTTCCTTACCGACAAGGATATGATATTCATTAATCGTAATGCCTGGTTTCAATAAGCTTTTGGCATAATTATGCAAATGCAGGCAGGCATTATACACCTGCTTCTGCCTTCTGGAGAATTTTCCATTCACCGGAATGGTGCGTGTGAGGTCTGCATTGTACCCTCCGTATTCAGCACCAAAATCCATCAGTATCAGGTCTCCATCCCTGCACTCCTGGTTATTCGAAACATAATGCAGGGTGCATGCATTTTCACCCGAAGCCAGTATGCTTCCATAAGCTGGACCGGTTGCTCTTTGCGAAAGAAACGAATGCTGAATCTCTGCTTCCACTTCAAATTCAAAAACACCGGGGCGCATGAATTTCATAACCCGTAAAAAACTTTTCGCCGTGATGTCTATGGCCTGCTGGATCACCGCCACTTCTTCAGCAGTTTTGACGGCACGAAGGTTTTTCAGTAATAGGGATGCACGTAAATATTGATGTAACGGGTAACGCTTTTTTGTTTCCTCTATAAAACGATATTCGCGCGTTTGCAGGAGGCTGCCCTTGCGATCGTTTTCGTTGGAATCGAGGTAAATATTCTTGGCGAGATGAATCCACACCTGTAGTAGCGGGTCGCTGACATCCAGCCAGACGATTGTAGAGATGCCGGAAATATTTTTACCCTCTTCTGCACGCAATCTTTTACCGTCCCATTTTTCCTTCAATTCATTCGGCCGGACCAGGATCAATACTTCGCGGTATTTTGGATCCGGATGATCGGGGAACAATACCAGCATGGTATCTTCCTGAACGATACCTGTCAGCCAGTATAAGTCACTGTTCTGCCTGAAGGGATATAAGGCATCTCCATTAGAAGGAACTTCATCGTTGCTGACAAAAATAGCGATGGAATCCGGCTGCATCTCCCTCACGAAACGCTGGCGGTTCAGCTCGAATATCCGGGGGTTTAACGGTAAATATTTCATCCTTAAAAGTAGGCTGGACAGGCCAAACCAGCAGTTTTAGGCCTAAAAAAGGGTCCGAAGGCCCTAAATCCAAAAAAATTTAATAAAAACTTGTTTTTTTAAAAATATTTTCGCCATCTTGGCAGCCAATTGTT
This sequence comes from uncultured Bacteroidota bacterium, assembly GCA_963741345.1. GTDB lineage: Bacteria > Bacteroidota > Bacteroidia > Chitinophagales > Chitinophagaceae > Puia. The sequence goes on along the minus strand of CAVUHS010000001.1, from coordinate 488,750 downwards.
TACTACCTAACGACCTCTAACATTGTTTGCTATTAAAAGCTCCTTTACAAGGGGCTTTTTTCTTTTTGGATTTTAACTAAAACAATCCATACAGCTGCGCATCAATCCGGGTGATAATTTCTCCGAGGTGCTCCTCATTTTCAGGAAATTTATTTTTGTCCACATCGACCACGAGCAGGCTGCCTTCTTTATAACCCTCAATCCATTTGTTATACAGGTCGTTTAATCTTTTCAGATAATCAAGCCGGATATTTTCTTCATACTCCCTCCCCCGTTTCTGAATCTGTCCAACAAGCGTTGGCACCGAAGCCTGTAAATAAATGAGCAGATCAGGTGGTTGGACCATTCTCTTCAGGGTTTGAAAAAACTGGAAATAGTTATTGTAATCCCTTTTACTCATCAGTCCCATATCATGAAGGTTCGGTGCAAAAATGTGGGCGTCTTCATATATCGTGCGGTCCTGGATCACGGTTTCCGTTCCGCTATAAATTTCGAGAAGCTGGTTGAGTCTGTTATTCAGAAAAAATACCTGGAGATTAAAACTCCATCTGGGCATGTCTTCATAAAAATCATTGAGGTAAGGGTTATGATCGACATCTTCAAACTGGGGGATCCATTTATAATGCTTGCTCAGCAATTCAGTGAGGGTTGTTTTTCCGGCACCAATATTACCAGCTACGGCGATATGTTTGGGTTTCTTCGTTTTTGCCATGCCTAAATGTAAAATCTTATGACCGAAATATAAAAAGAATCGGTACCACCTCAGAGAAACTTAAACCCGAGAGCTTTGCGCACTTCTCTCAGGGTGGCTGCGGCACTTTTTCTTGCTTTCTCTGCTCCCATCGCCATAATACTATCTATTTGCGCCGGATCATTCTGCAGAGACTCCGCTTTTTCCCTGATAGGTTTAATAAAGCGAACCAGGTCTGTTGCCAATTGCTTTTTCATATCACCATAGCGGATCCGGCATTGATTAAAATCATTTTCATATTTTTCAAGAATTTCCGGAGCGCTTACCAGCGAGAGTAAGGTGAAAAGACCCTGTATATATTCGGGCTTTTCACTGTGGGGTGAAGCAGGCCCCTGATCGGTTTTAGCCTTCATGATTTTTTTTGTAATCAGGGCATCATCATCATTAAGGTACACGGTATTCATTTGCTGTTCGCTCTTACTCATTTTACCACTACCGTCCAGGCTCATAATTTTTATAAGATCCTCAGTGTAACTGAACGCCTTCGGAACGGGGAAGACTTCACCATACCTGTGATTGAAGCGTTCTGCAAAATTTCTTGTCATTTCAATATGCTGCTCCTGATCTTTTCCTACTGGAACATAATGGGCGCGGTGAATGAGGATGTCAGCCGCCTGTAAAACAGGATATGTCAGCAAACCTGCATTGATGTTTTCGGGTTGTTTTCTTGCCTTTTCCTTAAAAGTGACAGTTTTTTCGAGCTCGCCTTTGTAGGCCAGCATGTTTAGATACATATACAGTTCCGGAATTTCGGCGATATCGCTTTGAGCATATATGGTACATTTTTCCGGATCCAGCCCACCGGCTATCAATTCCGAAACCAGCCGCCGGGTGATTAATGACAATTCACTGGTATCTGCATGGGTAGTCAGGCTGTGCCAGTCTGCTATAAAAAAATAGCACTCATATTCATACTGCATCCTAACCCAGTTCTTCAGCGCCCCGTAATAGTTCCCCAGATGAAGGAAACCGGTGGGCCGGATACCGCTTAAAACAATTTCTTTATTTTTCTCCATAGAGGAAGGCGAAGATAATGAAGAGGCATTCAAAATCTCCCTGAAACCATTATTTTTGTCTTAATCCCTTTTCATGGAAGTGAATGATGCACTGGTAGATAATTTGTGTAAACTGGCCTGCCTGGAATTCGATGCAGCCGGAAAGCAGGAAATAAAAAAAGATCTCCAAAAAATGATCGGCTTTGTGGAAAAGCTGAATGAGCTGGATCTGCGGAATGTGGAGCCACTTTTGTATATGGGAGAAGAAACCAATGTGTTAAGGGATGATATACCGGGGAAGTCACTTGACAGGGCCGAAGCACTGAAAAATGCGCCTGCGGCCGACGAAATGTATTTTAAAGTGCCACAGGTTGTAAAAAATCCTGCTGCTCCCCAGTGAAGTTAAAAGAATCATTATGGCTGCGATTATTCATCTTGAGCGGATCCTGAAAAGCTATTTTATGGGTAAGCAGGCAGTTCCGGTACTGAAGGGTATAAGCCTGGAAATTTTCAAAAATGAATACGTGGCCCTGATGGGACCATCCGGCTCCGGTAAAAGTACCCTGATGAATATCATTGGTTGTCTGGATTCGCCCACAGAAGGAACATATATATTGAATGGCCAGGATGTAAGTGAAATGGCGGACGATGACCTGGCTGAAGTGAGAAACAAGGAAATCGGTTTTGTATTTCAACAATTCAATTTATTACCCCGCCTCACGGCTGCAGAAAATGTGGCACTCCCCCTCGTTTATGCAGGTATTAGCAAAAAGATAAGAACTGAAATGGCCATGTCTGTGCTGGAAAAAGTGAGCCTGACTGACAGAAGCCATCATAAACCCAATGAACTTTCGGGCGGCCAGGCGCAACGTGTGGCAATTGCCCGTGCGCTGGTTAATAATCCCTCCCTCATACTCGCTGATGAACCCACCGGTAACCTGGATACCAAAACATCCATTGAGATAATGGAGATTTTCAATAAGATTCAGGCCGCCGGCAATACCGTTGTACTGGTAACTCATGAAGAAGATATTTCGAAGTATGCTCACCGGGTAGTCAGGCTTCGCGATGGTATTATCGAGTCTGACAAACGACGGGAAGAGCTTTACGCGCATGCCGCCATATAGTTTTCAATTGTTAATTATTAATTAATAACGACAATTCAATTCGGTTAATCATTAATAATTGACAATTAACAATTATTCAATCATGTCTTCAAAAATTTATACAAAAACCGGTGATGCGGGCAAAACGAGCCTGATTGGTGGGACTAAAGTGCCTAAAAGCCATATCCGGATCAATGCTTATGGAACCGTAGATGAATTGAACTCCTTTATCGGCTTACTGGGGGATCAATTATCGGATACCCATGGCCGTGAGCAACTGCGGAAGATACAGGACCGGCTTTTTACCATCGGTTCATCCCTGGCCTGCGACCCAACGAAAGAAATATCCATGCAGATACCCGACCTGGTTGAATCTGATATCAGCCTGCTCGAAAATGAAATGGATAATATGAACCTGGTTTTACCGGAAATGAAATCTTTTATTCTTCCAGGTGGTAGTCCCGCCGTATCCACAGCGCATATTTGCCGGACAATTTGTCGACGCGCTGAACGGATCATAGTGGAACTCGATGGTTCCGAGCCATTGGGTCAGCCCCTGATCATCAAATATCTCAACAGGCTGAGCGACTATCTTTTTATCCTGGCCAGATACACCGGTCATTTACTTGGCATAGAAGAGGTAAAGTGGCAACCGAGAAGGAAAGTATGAGGGTATGGGAGCATGAGAGTATGAGAATGCGAATGTTTAATTTTTGCTTGTCTATAAATTATATTTTATAACCTATTGGACTATCACCCCCACACCCCATACTCCATACTTTCATACTCTTACTTTTCCGTCCTGCATCCTCACCACCCGGTCACTCATCTCGGCCAGCGCTTCATTGTGCGTTACGATCAGGAAGGTCTGGTTGAATTTTTTTCTGAGTTCGAAGAATAAATGATGTAATTCCTTGGCATTGGCAGAATCCAGGTTTCCGGTGGGTTCATCCGCAAAAATGATGTCAGGGGCATTGATCAGTGCCCGGCAAACGGCCACCCTTTGTTGTTCCCCGCCCGACATGGCGGCTGGCTTGTTTTCCATCCGATGACTGACTCCCAGGGTCTCCAGTAGCTCCCGGGCACGGGTTTCGACTGCGGATTTGCTCCCCCCGGCAATCCAACCGGGTATGCAAACGTTCTCCAACGCCGTAAATTCCGGCAATAAATGATGAAACTGGAAGACAAAGCCGATGTGGCGATTGCGGAATGCAGCCAGCTCCTTCCCCTTCAAACTATGTAATTCGCGGTTTTTAAGGCGGATTACTCCTTCTGCCGGTTCATCCAAAGTGCCCAGAATATGCAATAAAGTGCTTTTACCGGACCCGGAAGGGCCTACCATGCTTACGATTTCTCCGGCATGGATATCCAGATCTACCCCCTGCAACACATGCAGCGCACCATAGTATTTGTGAATATTCCTCGCAGAAAGAATGGAAAGACTGTCCTCGTTCGGGATCATTCACAAATATAACAAGCTTGGTCTAAGGGATATCCCGTATCCTCCTATAAATGGTATTTGGTTGTTTCATTATAAAAATTACTTTTGCGAAAAATTAAAGGCAGGGTTTACCCGCTGATCCGGGGACTTTCCCATCAATCTGACCTTATTAAAAACACCAGAAACTAAATAACGGATACGATGTTTTGGACACTAGAATTAGCCAGTTACCTTGAAGACGCTCCCTGGCCGGCAACCAAAGATGAATTGATTGATTATGCCATCCGTTCCGGTGCACCCATTGAAGTAGTGGAAAACCTGCAGGAACTGGAAGATGAAGGAGAAATTTATGAAGGGATCGATGATATATGGCCCGACTATCCCTCTCAGGAAGATTTCTTTTTCAATGAAGACGAGTATTAAAGAGCTTAACGCCCAAAGCCGAAAGCCTAACGCTTTTAATAATAAAAAACCCTCCCGAAAATTCGCGAGGGTTTTTATTTTCTGAATTTCGAAACTCGATTGATTAATGAAAAACATAGCAATCGAATTATCTGGATTTTGTGTTGCGCGTTAAGCATTAAGCGTTGGGCGTTAAGCGTTAGGCCTTAAGCTTAATTTAAGCCTCCTGATGGCTCTTTTCAATTTGATCCACTACAGCTTCCGTAACTCCCGTAAAAGAAAAACCACCATCATGAAATAAATTCTGCATGGTGACCATTTTGGTAAGATCACTAAAGAGCACAGCCAGATAACCTGCGCAATCATCTGCACTGGCGTTCCCCAGGGGACTCATTTTCTCAGCATATTCCTGGAAACCGTCAAACCCTTTCACGCCGCTACCCGCAGTAGTTCTGGTTGGTGACTGCGAAACCGTATTGATTCGGACTTTCTTCTTAATTCCATAATAATATCCAAAACTCCTGGCGATACTCTCCAACAACGCCTTGGCATCTGCCATTTCATTATAGTCCGGAAATACCCTTTGTGCGGCGATATAAGTAAGTGCCACGACACTTCCCCAGTAATTAATCGCATCCAGTTCATAAGCTGTTTGTAAAACACGGTGAAAGGACATCGCGGAGATGTCCAGCGTCTTTTGATTGAATCCATAATCCAGTTCCGTATAGGCCCTTCCCTTTCTCATATTGACACTCATCCCAACAGAATGCAAAATAAAATCTACCCTTCCGCCAAAATGGGCCATCGAATCTTCGAATAATTTTTTAAGATCTTCCGATTTTGTAACGTCGGCACCTATCACAGGCGCCTTTACTTCTTCTGCCAGCTTATTGATCTCTCCCATACGAAGAGCAACGGGAGCATTCGTCAGCACCAGCTGGGCGCCTTCCTCATAACAACGCAGCGCCGTTCTCCAGGCGAGCGACTTTTCGTCCAATGCGCCAAATATGATTCCCTTTTTTCCCTTAAGCAATTGGTAAGACATACAATCGAGTGATTTTGTGCCCGTAAAAATAAGAAGATATTTTCATCGGGCACATGAAGAGTCCGTAACGTCAGGGCATTTCCACGGCAACTGCCGAAATACGTGTTCAGGGTAAAAAGATCGCAGACTTTAACGGAAAGGATCTCAAACTGACCGCGGCACAACTTCAATCCGGCAAAACAGAAATCGCCGCATCGGGCAAGGGCAATCTTTATTATTTCTGGGAGGAGGAAGTCATATCTGCAGGAGGTACGATGAAGGATTCAGATAATTACCTGAAAGTTCGTAAGCGCTTTTTTGACCGTTATGGAAAACTCCTCAGCGGAAATATATTTAAACAGAACGAACTCGTGATTGTACAGATTAGCCTGGAAAAATCATTCAGTAACGATATACAAAATATTGTCATTACCGATCTGCTGCCGGCGGGATTTGAAATAGAAAACCCCCGCACGAAAGATATTCCGGGTATGGATTGGATTAAGGATGCTTATACGCCCACGGCATTGGATGTACGGGACGACCGGATCAATTTGTTTGTGAATTCAGAAAATCTCAAGCAGAATTATTATTACGCCGTACGTGCAGTTTCTCCAGGTGTTTTCAAAATGGGACCAGTTAGCGCAGACGCAATGTATGACGGGGAGTACCATTCCTATAATGGAGGTGGAATGGTTAAAGTGGTTGAATAACATAATGACGAAATCCGGCAATCACTCCTACCTGAACAATTATTGCGGTTTTGTCAGAGAAATAGAAAGTTCCTGCAATTGTTTGTCATCAATGGTTGCAGGCGCATCCAGCATCACATCCCGGCCGCTGTTGTTTTTGGGGAAAGCGATGAAATCCCGGATACTTTCGCTACCGCCCATGATGGCGCATAATCGGTCGAAACCAAAAGCGATTCCTCCATGGGGTGGAGCACCGTATTCAAATGCGCCCAGCAGAAAACCGAATTTATGATTTGCCTCTTCACGGGACATCCCCAGGGCATCAAACATTTTTTCCTGCAGTTCGCGCTGGAAGATCCGGATAGAACCGCCGCCGATCTCATTTCCATTCAACACCATATCATAAGCATTTGCCTTAATATCTGCATAAGGATGTTCCAGATATTGAGCCGGATCTTCAATTGCCGGGTCATTGTTGATCATAGCAGCGATCTGGTCCGGCTTGGGCGCCGTAAATGGATGATGACGGGCAACCCAGCGATTATCTTCCTCGCTATATTCAAACAATGGAAAATCAAGCACCCAAAGCAATTTGAATTCATCTTTTTTCCGCATACCCATTCTTTCTCCCAATTCCAGGCGCAGATCACTGATGGCTTTGCGGGTTTTTTCTTCCCTTCCGGCCAAAATCAGGATCGCATCTCCCTTTACAGCCTGAGCGAAACTCGCAATGGCTTTTAGTCTTTCTTCAGAATAAAATTTATCCACGCTGCTTTTGATCGAGCCATCTTCATTATACCTGGCATATACCAAACCATGCATACCGATCTGCGGACGTTTAACCCAGTCCGTTATTTCATCAAATTGTTTGCGGGTCTATTCAGCACCCCCGGAACCGAAATTGCCAAAACAGTTTCAGCATTATCAAAGACCGGAAATCCCGCGTCTGCAACCAGGGAACCATCTGTTTGCAATTTGCCATTTCTTTTGACCGGAGATTTCAGGTTGGCGATTTTCATTCCAAAGCGGATATCCGGTTTGTCATTTCCATATATCCACATGGCATCTTCCCAAGTCATGCGCTCTATAACATCATTATATTCTATTCCTTTTACTTCCTTAAAAATATACCTGATCATACCCTCAAACATCTGGAGGATATCATCCTGTTCGACAAAGCTCATTTCGCAGTCGATCTGCGTGAATTCCGGCTGGCGGTCAGCTCGTAAATCCTCATCGCGAAAACATTTTACGACCTGGTAATAACGGTCGTAGCCACTAACCATCAGCAGTTGTTTGAAAGTTTGCGGACTCTGGGGAAGTGCATAAAACTGACCGGAGTTCATACGGGAAGGAACGACGAAATCACGGGCCCCTTCGGGGGTTGACTTGATCAGGAAGGGAGTTTCAATATCCATGAAATGGTTCTGGTGCAGGTAGTTCCGGGCAGCCCGGTTTACAGCATATCGCAATTCCAGGTTCTTTTTAACGGCATTTCGTCGCAGATCGAGGTAACGGTATTTCATCCGGAGATCATCGCCACCATCAGTATCATCCTGAATAGTGAAAGGCGGGGTAACTGATTTATTCAGTATCGATAAGCGGTTCACTTTTACTTCAATTTCCCCGGTTGGGATTTGAAGATTCTTGCTGGATCTTTCTGAAATAACACCCTGAGCCTGAATTACAAACTCCCTGCCCAAGGGGGTCTCGGCCAGTGCTGCGTTCTGGGCTTCATCCAATAACAACTGGGTAATACCATAGCGGTCACGGAGATCGATAAAAGTAATGCTACCAAACTTTCTAAGGGTCTGGACCCAGCCCGCCAGGGTAACCTCCTGGTTTACATTTGCCAGTCCCAACTCACCACAAGTATGTGTTCTGAACATAAAAATCCCTAATTAGCCGGCAAAGGTAGGACGTGGCACTTCAGGTAAAAAGTATTAAAAAAAATAAAAAACCACTACAAGCCTCTTTCATTTATAAAAAATAGTTTTTATCTTGTCATCATCCGTACAATTCACCTCCTCTGATTAAACCTGTCCTGGTTATTCTATTCTTACCTTAAACAACATCATCCATACCCTTGTAAGGCCAAATGTTTTTTGATCGGACCAACCTGAAGAAATCAAAAAAGAAAAACGGCCCTTATGGAATTCATTATTATCGTTGTACTGGTCATGACCATTCTGGTCCTGCACAGGCCCCTTTCTGCATTATTCAACAAGCTTTACATCAGTCGTCAACAGCATAAATTCCTTGAATGTGAGACATTCTACCATAACGTAATTTCCAAATACATTCGTTATTATAACAGGCTCAGCCTGGAAGACCAGCGCAAGTTCCTGTTTCGTGTTTTTCTTTTCAGGAAGGCCCGCCGCTTCCACTATATTGAAGTGAAGGAAAGTGCTGAAATGCCAATCCTCATCAGCGCAGTAGCCATACAGCTCACCTTCGGACTGGACAAATACATGCTGAATTATTTCAATGATATATATGTATTGAAAGATGATTACCACTACGGTTTCTATTCCCGCCCCTTCATGGGCCATGTAGATCAAAGCGGAATCTATCTTTCCTGGGATAATTTTATCAAAGGTATTACCGGCCAGACCCCGAATTGTAATGTCGGACTTCATGAAATGGGACATGCACTGGCCTATGTTACATTCATTACAGAATCGGAAGAAGACAAACATTTCAAAAAGGAATTTAAAAACTTCTCAAAAGTGGCACGCCCTATTTTCGCTATTATGCAGGAAGGCAGGCGCAACTTACTCGGCGAATATGCTGCCGTTAATTACCATGAATTCTGGGCTGTATCCGTGGAAACTTTCTTCGAAAATCCGGTGCGCATGAAACACGACTTGCCTGAATTGTACCAGGCGATGGCCAGCCTGCTTCGACAGGATCCGCTGCAAATGCGCAATAACAGCAATATCGGCAAAGCCACTTTTGTGCTGAAAGCTCCCAAAAAGGAAAAGGAGAGCCTGAACTAAGATAAACACCTCCGTATTTTTATTTTCTCTCTTTAGTGATTGGATGAGGCAGGTTTGAACCGTCCTGGATTTGGATCCCCTCGGTGCACGTTTATGCCTGCCATAGGCCGCTGTCAACAACGATTTTGTCGGTCGGCTTCCTGCCAGTTTTCTTTTTCACAAACACGCAGATTTTTCCCATAAAATATAATAATCTGCAAAAATTCCAGAGACCTTACAGGGTCAATATAGGGACCTTATAGAGACTCTTCCCTTCTATGACAGTTGTATGACAGGCGAATGACAAGGGTATGACATCGTCGTTTGACAATTGATCGGGAAATGACATATATGAAATTATCAGTAGTTGTATAAAAATGCTTCACTTTCTGGTTGCCGGATTTCGAAATACCATTGGAGACCCAAAGGGGTTCGAATGGGCAGGGAACTGGGTATTCGCAAAAAATGGGTTTTTCACCCCTGGAATTGCAGCAGCAGGCGAAATTCGCCATGAAGAGCAGTTTTTTGCATCGCATAAAAAATTTGCTGAATGAAACCTTTAAACCGGAGTCATCCCATTTGACCGGATACAACAAAGCATTTTCCTATAATATAAAAAACGTTTTCACTGGGACCCATCCTGACCTTTCGATCGACTATAGTATGGTACTTCTCAGCCGGGAAGATCTCCCCAATGCCGGATCACCGCAGGCGGCATCTACGACCGTCGGTAAGCTGGAGTTTAGTTGGATGGATAATAGTGGAAAAGGCAAGGCACTCGGAGCAGACAAAGTATTCGTTGCAGTTTATTGTGAAGAAAAGAAGGACTGGAAATATGGGAAGCAATTGTCTGCGAGAAGTGACGGCAGATGCACATTGGAAACACCTCAATTCAGCGGTAAATCAGTGCACAGCTATATCGGATTTATGTCGGAGAATGGAAAAGAAGTGACCGACAGCATCTATACCGGATTAGTGATTGAGCAATAGTTTTTTAAGAACCATTGCCTAGGTTAATATTGCTTTCCTTACCATTAAACACCGCGGCTCAGAATCTTTTCAAACCGGCTGATATCTGCAAGCGGGTTGATATTCCCCTTTCTTTCTAATTTTTCCACGAGCTGCCTGGCAAAATAAGGGGCCAGTGAGCAACCCTTGGTCCCCAGGCCATTCAATATACCGATGCGTGGGTGCAGGGGATGAAATCCTACAAATGGTCTCCGTTCCAGCGTTGCGGGCCGGAGGGCAGCAAAATGTTCGAGTATATGGTAGGGTACTTTGAGAAAATTATTCAGCCAGTTTTCAGCCTGCTGCCTGAATATTTGTGTGGGCTGGTCATCATGAAAATACCATTCATATGATGATCCGAACCAGAATATATTTTCCCTGAAGGGAACCAGGCTCATTCCTTTCTTAAACACCAGGTTTTGCGGAAGTCCTTTTATTTCTACCAGCAGACCTTCTCCCTTGTTCAGGGCGAAAGGAAGTTTTTCGAAATAAGGATTTTGTGCTGAAGACTTACCGTCACAAAAGATAACATAGCGGGACCGTATAGCCGAATAATTAATCTCCTGATCATTTACCTGAAGGTTCGTAAGATCAAATATGGTTTCGATGATCAGCCCGTTTTTTTTCAACCAGGCCCGCCAGCTGTTTATTAATTTTTCCACGTTTACAAGCTCACAGGGGCGAATCGCTCCCCAGCCAAGTCCGTACTGAAAAAACGCTGCATATTTCTCCCGGTCTTCACCCCGAAACAGGTAACCACCGTCTTCTTCATACCGTTTTTGAAAAGCCTGCAACATCTGTACACTGGGAAAAAAATCAATGACGGAAGTTTTTTCAATGAAAGTTTCATTCAGATATTTTCCGATCCCGCGATAGGCCCTCGAGGCAAAAGGCATGAGTTCATCGATCATCCAGGTGGTGACCATCCTTCTCCCTGTTACCGGGTTGATAAGGCCGGCTGCACGGATGGATGCCCCATTTGGATCGGGTTCATCGATCAGTTTAAATGGTATACCTGCCTGGTGAAGCCACCAGCTTAACCAGGTACCCGCCAACCCCTGCCCGACGATTAATACCTCTTCCATTCTATTGTTTTGATTCCACATGAACCCGGATGCCTTCACTATGCGCAGCGAATTCAGGCGCATACATACATTGCAGACTGCTGATCCCATTGCTGTAGTTACCGGCCGTTGTTACAAATACTGGATATTCGAATACAAAGCTTCCTTTGGGTAGCCTGTCAAAAAAGAAGCTGGTGCTGGCATCTTTTGTTGTTTCATAATATCCCAGGCCGCCCTGCCATTGATATCCGCTCAGCACATTTACCGGCTCCATACAGGCGGCTCTCATGTCCTTCAGGTGAACATATTCCAGGTCCCGGTCTGATTTTATGATGATGCGCATTCTGAGTTTGTCACCGGGCTTCAAAATATTTTTTTCAGAAACGGCTTCAAGCAACGGGCCCTGGTCACTATTTTTTTCAATAAATAATTGTTTGCTGATCGAGAGACCGGTATGAGCAGTTGTTATCTTATCCAGGCTTTCAAAATACTGCCAGTAGATCGAGCCCCACGAGGGGTTGACCGATGACCGTTGACCGTTGACCGTTGACCGTTGTTCGAAGATGGTTGCTGAATCCGCATTTTGATTAATGCTTACTGTAATATTTCCCATAGGCGGTAAGACTTTATCTCCGGGAATTTGTCTTTGTAAATATCCGGTGCCGGCTTCTGTTTTCTCACTACTGCTAATAACCTTATAATCTCCCAATTGAATAGACACGGTTTGACTGTGATTCAAGCCAGTCAGTTCCACTCAGCAACAGTGCGTAGCAGGCATCAGCAGTTGCTTTTGTTGTGGGCCAGTGTGCAGTGTGTTTTTGCTGGAGCAGCCAGTATTTCAGCTGGTCGATGATTCTTTGGTCCGCGTGTAATTCCTGGAAGACTTCAATCAATAGGGACTGGGTCTCCACCGGCGCTTCCTGCCAATAGTATCCACTGCTTACCGATTTCCAGTACGTACCCAGTTCAGCAGAAATCGTTGCATTTTCTTTTAGCGAAGCAAGAATATCCTTAGCTGTTTTTAGATCGCCGGTGCGATTTAAAAATAAGGCAATCATTCCCTGCAGGTAAACAGATTGCTTCATCCATTTCCCGATAGCAAGCTTCCGGTAATAATTCATCGCGCTGAAAATATTTCCCGGAACAGCAATGTCTGAAAAAAAACTTCGCATATACAAATATTGAATCTGGATCGGATCCGGGTTCTGATAGCTTTTCCGTTTTATCCCGCCTTTCATAGTCTGCCCGGATCTCTTTATCCAGAAAAACCATAGCCGACCTCGCCATTCTATCTAAAGACAACTGGAGGTTCGCCGGAACGGCATTCAGTTTTCTGAGACGACCGATACCGGTTAAAATATATTGTGTAATATACCGGTCATCACGGCCGCCTTTGAACCAGGCAAATCCACCTCTGTCGGACTGCATTTGCTGCAGCTTATCAAATGCAGACTTCAGGGACTGCTGCATTTTTATCATGTCAAATAAAAGAGCCAGGTTTTTTTTCTGTTGTGATTCGGTCTGTGCCTCCAGTACCCAGGGTGTTTCCTGAAGAATCACAGATTTAAGATCATCATTTTTCTGCAGATTGCTTAACAGAGCGGCTGTATCTGCATTTTTCCATTTTTCAAAAACGGCCTGTAAAGACGATGATAATTTCACAATATGTGCTGCCAGGGCGTTGGCATAAAATCGGTTGAAAGTCTGCTCCGCACATTCAAATGGAAATTCCATCAGATAGGGCAGGGATTGGACGGCATACCAGGCCGGGTTGGTTGTGTATTCAATCGTCAGCGATTGATTCTGCAGGCTGCTGCTTGTATCCGACTTTAACAATTTGTCAAACACAAAATGCTTTTCCGTTTGCCCGTTCATATTCAACGGCAGAGATTCTGTAACAAGCATTCGATTGCTTAGGACAGGAACGATGTTCTCCTCACCATCGCTGTAATCCAGTACCATTTACATTGGTTTTGGCGACGATACGGTACAGAAGAGGCTGAGTAAAATGTGCCGGAATAATTGTCGGGAAAAATATCACTCCGCTTTGGGAGGTGCTTACGCTGAAAGGCTGAGTCGATTTCAGGTTTCCGACTGTCAGATCGGCACTTTGATTATTCTCTGCATTCAGCCATTCCAGCTGAAGAGTTCCCGTCATTTCACGGGAAGCAAGGTTTGAAATTTTAACCGGCAGTAGCATCGTATCTCCTTCGCGGAAAAAACGGGGCATATTGGTTTGCACCATCAATTCTTTCTGGGTCACGATCATTTTTTCAGAATATCCGAATGAAAGGTCTCTTGTGTTCGTCAATACCATCCATTTCCATCTGGTCAAAGCATCCGGCATGGTAAAACTTATTTCCACATTGCCCTGAGCATCCGTTTTAAGGTCCGGTTGAAAGAAGGCTGTTTCGTTGAAGTTCTTTCTTATCTGGAAATGGTCTTTCTGTGCACCTTGATTTTCATGTTTAGCCTCATATTCAATTTTAGTCTTCCCAACTCCCGGAGGAGAAAATTTTGCCCTTTCCATGGCATACATTCCGTTTTTGTCTGCACCATCTGCAATGTCCATATTGGCCTGCATTCTCAACTGGGAGAAATCTCCAGGGAATGGTGCATCGGTAACCGGGCCGAACGGTATCCGCCTCCTGGTGTCGAAATGAATGAGTTCATCATAACTATTCCGGACAATTGGAATAGAGGGAGATTCAATTGCAGGTCTCATCCAAGAATTCACCGCATCAAAATTTATTCTGCCATCCCAGGTATTTGCCCCATTAAAAACAGGATATAAATCCGGAATATTCCATGAGTGATTTTTAAACTGGTCAAGTGAAGCATCATACATGGATGTCAACACTTCAGCGATGATCAGGTCTTTTTTGTTGCCACTGATTTGAATCTTCCACTTCTCCGGAGATCCGGGATGGGTTTTGTCTTTCCAGGTCAGGTATGAAATTTTCAATTGTTTGTTTGTCCATGGAACATTTATCAGATGTTCACTCATATACCACCGATTATCTTTTACAAATACATCATTTACAACAAATCCACCCCGATCGGATTCTTTGATTTCTACCATAGCATCTTTCGTCTCCTGGTTCAGCGCATAAAATGAATATCTTGATGCACTGTCTCTCAAACCTGCCTTTACCCGGATCGTAAATAGATCCTTCGCGTCAGACCCAGTCTGAATTTTGGCGGTCTCACCCGGCAAAGCGGAAATTATCTGAGAAGGGTTGGGATTATAACTGAGAAAACCCGTCTTTCCAGCATTTGCAACAATTTGAACATATCGCCTATCAGATATGAATTCACCATTCTTGTCCTGCGCTTTAAATTCAAATAAATACCAGGCAGGGGCAAGCGTTGTTAATTTTATATCGTCGATTTCAAACAACCCGTTCTGGTTTGTACTGTCGGTTCTCCTGAATACCTGGTCACCCTGCATCCAAGATTTTACATCTGATTCATCTTGATATTCATCATGAGGAAAGGCCTGAATAAATTCCTGCTCAGTCATTATAAACTGGTCGGGCTGGTCCCAATATCTCTTCCTTATCATCCTGGAAGGACTTTTCAATGCATAGACCGAAAAGGTCAATCTCTCCTTTATAAAACTTCCTGAAACGTTTTGAGTAGTCACAGGAATCATCTTCAGGCTGTCTCTTAAAATTCCGGACCGTTCAGGGAGCTTAGTAACAATTTCAAATGACTGATAGCTGGCGGCGACAGTTGTGGTGGCTGTCCTGCTTTCACCACCGGCATCAGTCACCGTGGATTCAATCCGATATGTATAAACCGGTTTCGAGATTCTGTTTACAGATTTATCTGCAAGGGCCACAAAGTGAACGTTGAATTTCCCTTTTGAGTCCGTAACCGCTTCTCCATGGGCGATTTCTGTCTCAGAACCCGCAGGGACAAAACGAAAAAGCCAGGGATATGGGAACCTGGATTCCCTGATCACCCTCCACCTTAGAGATGCACCGTCAATAGAATTTCCGGCATAAGCCAAAGCGGACCCGGTCATATGAACCGTATCCCCCACCCGATACGATCCCTTTACACTATCGTATTCAACATAAAAAGAAGGCCTTTTATATTCTTCAACAGAAAATGACTGCGCATCTTCTGTTTTTTCGTCAAAGAGATGGAAATCGCCATTCATAAGACCTTGCGGTAATTTAAAACTTCCCTGGATGGAACCGAATTCATTGGATATTAATACAAGGGAATCTATTTTCTGACCATTTACATCCATCAGAAAAATCCGGGTTGATTGCTGGTTTGCTGGTTTATATCTTTTAGTTTTTGTATCCCGGGAAACCAGTAAGCCTTTGAAATGAACTGTCTGCGACGGGCGGTAAATGGAACGGTCCGTAAAGATATTGTCCGTCAATTTTTTCTCATCTTCTTCGGTATCTGCGGTATAGTAACTAATGTATTTTGAGGTTGACAAATAATCCTTCCCATTATAAAATTCCATTTTCTGATCATAATACATTTTTTCGGGTGTTATTCTGAAATATCCATGAATATCTGTCAGGTAGGCTTTGCCAGGCAAATAAAAAATTCCCTTATTGTTATTTTGCTGAATAAAGGTCTCGACTTTTACATTTTGTAATGGATGTCCTGATTCTCTGTCCACGACGAAATAATCATTTCCATTTTCTACGTAAGCAATGCCGGAACAAAAAAAAGTGGTTAAGCCAATTAATCCTTTTTCACTAAAAGCCGAATCGCTACAGGTTAGCAGTGCATACTGACCGATTGGCAATGCATCGATTCTTATTTCAACACGATGTGGCTGGAAATCCGATGTTTTAGGTATCACCTGGCTGAAATTTTTTTCATAGGGCATCTGAATCCATTTCGACCAGGATTTCAAGTCGTAGTTATTTCGTTCAAATGATTCCTTCGTAGCATCATCTATCCGGATTATCCTTCCATAAAGACGATCCAGGTTCTTATACGTAACCAGTGCGCGAAAAGGCAGGCCGGGAAGGTTTACTTTTTCCAAATTCAGATGATACGATTGGCGGCGGATATTTTTCAATAAAATTTCACAATCCTGTCTTCCGGTATTGGACTCCGGATTTATTAAAACATGTTCGCATATTTCAATCGCATTTAAATAATCATATCTGTGACTGCTATCACCGAACGGATTGTAGGAATCAGCCCGGGTTGCCCACCATTGTGCCTGCAGGTACCAGGCGCCTGCAGATGCAGACAAAGTACCCAGTTGCCTGGTAATCCGACCAAGCGCTCTCATGTAAAGAGAATCCTTATCCTCCATTTGTACATATTTGTATACAAACTGTATTCTGTGGATGTCTGCGTCAATCCAGGCATCCAGCCGAATATCCTTTGCATGAAACCGGATCAATTGCTGATATATCTTAATTGCAGTCAGAAAATTGGAAAGACTGTCTGTCGTTGGAAATCCATAATGCATAAAAAAGGGGGCTTCGGAATATAAATACGGGTTTTCCAACAGAATATCTCCAGCGGAAGAGGGCTGACTGCCCGGATCTGATTGAAAATAATCCAAGGCGCGCCAGGATAAAAGGTCATAAAGGGTAGGCCGCAAGTCTCTTGCACTTCCTTTTATCAAGACCGGATTAAATTCTTCCAGTGACGTTTTTTGTAATAATGCAGGATCACTGAGAGAAGCGAGATATAATGAACGGATCTTTTGGTTTAACCGGTCGATGGTCCAGGTTGATATATCAGAAGAAGTATCCGAATGAGCTGAAGCAGTATCTGTAACAATGGTTGTTCTGTTCCTGAACTGGTAACGATGTCCCTGGAGGTATTGAAACAATTGTTCCGCCCCAACACTCTTCAAAAGCGCTGCCACACGCGGAGGGGCATTTGTTATTTCATTCCCCAGCTCTTTTATGGTTAACGTGATATCTATATTGTCATCCGTTTCCTCGAGATGATTTTTATATATGATTGCCTTAACCCACTGAGCTTCCTGATGTTCCTTTTTTGCGGCGATATACACTTTGTTCACTTCTGCAAGCGCAGACCTGGGAAGATTTTTTTTATTTATCAAAGAGTCAATCAGCTTCCATTCCCGGTCATAAGGGAAGGTTGATTGCCCGTAGAAAACCTGGCAACTGAATAGTATAAACGAAGTGAACAGCGTAAATCTTAGGAACATAATAATTTAAATTTTCCTCCACAAGTTTTGAGTTTTATCCGCTTTCACTAGAGCTTCAGTGGACGAAGGGCTTTCGGCTTCAAACTTAGAGATGTACTCCATCAACAAATTGCATACCCTTTAACGGAATTATAACGATCCCAAGTTAAACAATCATAGCGGCCAACACTCTTAGAAGCACAGGCATTTATTCACCTTAAAAAATGTTTTATGAAAACAAAGATTCCCGTCCTGATCGCCGCTGGTTTGTTTCTTGTTTCCGTTTCAAAAGCGCAATATGGTGCGCCCTGTCCCGACAACCGGGTGGTCATCCAGGGCCGGGTAGTAATTCCCGGGCCGCCGGTCATCGCTTATCAATACAGTAATGTCGCTCCGGTTCGTTATGATGAGCATCGCGACAGAAGGCAAGATGACTATGGTCGTTACAATGGACGCTATAACGATCGCGGAGACTGGAGAGAAGTAGAATATGATCGTTATTGCCGGGAACAGCGAGGTTACAGGATGAGCCGCGAGGAATTTTACCGGGATCGCTGCGACTATAGAGGAAATCCACACTACAAACAGAAAAAGGTTGTTGTTTACGGATATTAAAAGGCTTAAAGCTAAACGCTTAATGCAGGGCAAATAATAAAAAGTCCTCCTGAAATTTAGGAAGGACTTTTTTTATTTACAAATTGTTTTGAGCGTTCCGCGTTAAGCGTTATGCTTTTTAAGGACCCTGGCCATTGTCGCGCCGATATCTGCGGGGCTTTGCACCACTTCAATTCCACATTCCGTCATAATTTTCATCTTTGCGGCAGCTGTATCATCTGCCCCTCCGATAATAGCACCAGCATGTCCCATGCGGCGACCAGGTGGTGCTGTTTGACCGGCAATAAATCCAACTACTGGTTTCCGGCTATTCGCTTTGACCCAGCGGGCGGCTTCGGCTTCCATACTACCTCCGATTTCCCCGATCATCACGATACCATCCGTTTCGGGATCATTCATGAGAAGTTCCACGGCTTCCTTCGTCGGTGTTCCGATAATGGGGTCCCCACCGATACCGATGGCAGTAGACACTCCCAGGCCTGCTTTTGCAACCTGGTCAGCCGCTTCGTAGGTAAGTGTTCCTGATTTAGAAACGATGCCGATCTTTCCTTTCTTAAATACAAAGCCCGGCATAATACCTACTTTGCATTCGTCTGATGTGATCACACCCGGGCAGTTCGGACCGATCAGGCGTGTATTGGTTCCCGTTAAATAATGCTTCGCTCTTACCATATCCTGTACCGGGATGCCTTCAGTAATACAAACCACCAATGCGATGCCTGCTTCAGCAGCTTCCATGATAGCGTCCGCAGCAAATGCGGGGGGCACAAAAATAATGGACACATTGGCGCCTGTTGTTTTTACTGCATCGGCGACCGTATTAAAAACCGGGCGGTCGAGATGTTTTGTGCCGCCTTTACCCGGCGTAACGCCGCCAACTACCTGGGTTCCGTATTCGATCATCTGGGAGGCATGAAAACTTCCTTCCGTTCCGGTGAATCCCTGTACGATGATTTTTGAATTCTTGTTTACTAAAACTGCCATTGTTATTGATTAGGTGTCAAAATTAGTTATTTCAGCAATTCATCCATATTGCGATTATTATCAATCTTTCCTTTCATTTCCAGCTGGCGCATGTCCTTAGCATCCTGGAGGAATTCCGACGCAAAAATGAAATCATTCAGCTTTTTATTCTTGCTGAATATGATTTCCTTGTTGGATCCTTCCCATTCTTTCAGACCATCATACATATATATGATATGATCCCCGGTTTCCATCACGCTGTTCATATCATGGGTATTTACTACGGTAGTGATATTATATTCGATTGTAATTTCCTTGATCAGTTTGTCAATAAGGATAGATGTAAGCGGATCCAATCCTGAATTGGGCTCGTCACAAAAAAGATATTTCGGATTCAACACGATCGCCCGCGCAATACCGACACGTTTTTTCATACCTCCCGAAATCTCCGCCGGGAATTTGTTGTTCACGTCTTTCATATTCACACGTTCCAATACTTCATTTACCCGTTTGAGCTTAGTTGAAAAGTTATCCTGTGTAAACATATCCAATGGAAACATGATATTCTGTTCCACCGTCATGCTGTCGAATAGGGCGGATCCCTGAAAAAGCATGCCAATCTGCCTGCGAAGCAGTTTTCTTTCTTCTTCATTCATGGCGGTAAAACTCACGCCGCTGTAACAGACTTCGCCGGAATCAGGTTCAAACAATCCAACCAGGCATTTCATCAAAACAGTCTTCCCGCTTCCGCTGGAGCCGATGATCAGATTGCATTTGCCCGGCTCCAGTTTGGCGTCTACTCCATTGATTACGATTTTACCGCCAAACCCCTTCTTTAAATTTTTTACTTCAATCATTGATAACTGTTATAAGAGTATGGCTGAAAGAACATAGTCGGCAAGCAGGATCAATACGCAACTCACCACAACAGATTTTGTACTGGCCCTCCCGATTTCCAAAGCGCCCCCGCTGACATAATACCCATAAAATGAAGAGATGCTTGAAATGATGAAGGCAAAAGTGTATGATTTCGCCAGTGCAAAGAAAACATTATAAGGCTTAAAATACTGAAACAATCCTTTGTCAAACTGAGATGCAGATACGATCCCGGTGGCCACAGCCGCCAGTTTCCCACCCAGGATACCCAGCACAGCTGAAATGATTACCAGCAACGGGATGGTAAGCAGGGCGGCCAGAATTTTCGGAAGAACCAGGTAGGTGCGTGTATTGATACCCATGATTTCAAGCGCATCTATCTGTTCACTCACACGCATATTTCCCAACTCGCCCGCAATCTTACTCCCCACCACACCGGCCAGCACGATACAAACCAGCGTGGGTGAAAATTCGAGGATTACGGTATCCCGTACAATCTGCGCAATGGTGGAAAGAGGAATCAAAGGGCTGACCAGCTGATAAGCAGTCTGAAGCGCCGATACTGCTCCCATGAACACGGAGATAATTACCACGATCCCTAAGGACCGGATACCGATTTCAACACACTGATGCATGAATTCCTTCCAGTACATCTTCATGTTTTCAGGCTTCGAAAACATATCCTTAATCATCAGTATATATCGCCCGAGTTCGGTAAAAATATTCATGTTAATTCCTGAAAGTACGTTTATTTTTTTGACCTTTTCCACCAGGGTGACCTGCGCATGGCATCTTCCGGTGTGTCCTTGCATTTGGTTTGGGCGTCTATGACGGCAATAAGCGCCATATTATAAATACTTCTTACAGAACTACCCAGCTGAAGTATATGCACCGGCTTTTTCATCCCGAGTAAAATCGGGCCGATCGCATCGGCAGCACCTAATTCTTTTAATATGTTATATGCAATATTACCGGCCGCAAGGTTAGGGAAAATGAGTGTATTCACTTCCTGGTCCACCAGGCTGCTAAATGGATAATTATCCCGCAGAATTTCATTATTCAATGCAATGCTTGCCTGCATTTCGCCATCCACGATGAGTTCCGGATCTCTTTCCTTCACAATTTCTGTTGCCCTGGCAACCAGTCTTGCTTCCGGCGAATTACTTGTCCCGAAATTTGAATAACTCAGCATTGCGATACGGGGTACCAGGTTGAAGTGCCGGACTTCCTTGGCCGCCAGCAATGTGATATCGGCCAGTTCTTCTGCCGTTGGATTAAAATTCACGGTGGTATCAGCCAAAAACAACGGACCCTTCTTAGTCAGCATCAGGTACATTCCTGCAATTTTTTTCACACCTTCTTCTGTACCGATGATTTCAATGGCCGGACGGATCGTATCCGGATAATTTTTAGTCAGGCCGGAGATCATAGCATCTGCTTCGCCGGTCTCTACCATCATACAACCGAAATAGTTCCGGTCGATCATAATTTTCTGGGATTCATATTTATTAAATCCCCTTCTTTGCCGTTTTTGAAAAAATATTTCAGTGTATCTCTTCCTGCGCTCCTCATGTTCTTCGCTGCGTGGATCGACAATCGGGAATTCATCGATATCGATTTTATTTGCGGCAGCAGTGGCCCGGATCCTTTCCTTGTTTCCTAACAATATCGGATACGCGACTCCTTCATCAAAAAGAATCTGTGCTACTTTTAGGATCTTAATATTGTCCGCCTCCGCAAATACGAGTCGCCTCGGATCGCTTTTTGCTTTACTTCCCAAAACACGGATCAGCTGATTGTCCAGGCCCAATCGTTTATTTAATTCTATCGCATAGGTTTCCCAGTTCTCAATATTAATCTGCGCCACATTACTTTCTATCGCAGCTTTAGCAACGGCAGGAGCCACCGTTGAAAGAAGCCTGGGATCCAATGGTTTTGGAATGATATAACGGGGGCCGAAGCTGATACTTTTTTCGTTATATGCCATATTCACAATATCCGGTACCGGTGTTTTAGCAAGGGTAGCAATTGCGCGCACGGCAGCCAGTTTCATAGCTTCATTGATCTGTGTGGCACGCACATCCAGCGCACCACGGAAAATAAATGGAAAGCCCAATACATTATTCACCTGGTTCGGATAATCGCTGCGGCCTGTAGCCATGATCAGATCATCCCTGACAGCTGTGGCTGCATCATAAGTAATTTCAGGATCCGGGTTGGCCATGGCAAAAACAATGGGTCTTTTCGCCATACTTTTTATCATTTCCGGAGTAACTGTGTTACCCACACTCAGGCCTACAAAAACATCGGCATCCACCATGGCCTGTGCCAAATTGATATCAGATTTGGCAATGGCAAATAGAGATCGGTCTTCTTCGAGATCATTGCGGCCATGATGAAGCACTCCGTCTTTATCGAATACAATAAAGTGCTCCGGTTTCGCGCCCAGGGCCAAATAGAGTTTACTGCATGCCATGGCAGCTGCACCGGCGCCATTTATAACAAACCGGACCTTATCGATTTTTTTCTTCTGTAATTCCAATGCGTTCATCAGTGCAGCACTGCTGATGATCGCGGTACCATGCTGGTCATCATGCATTACCGGAATTTTCAGGGAGGCACGCAACTGCCTTTCAATATAGAAGCATTCAGGTGCCTTGATATCTTCCAGGTTGATCCCGCCAAATGTTGGTTCCAGTGATTTTACGATCTGTACAAATTTATCCGGATCTGTTTCATTGATCTCGATATCAAATACATCTATATCTGCAAATACCTTGAATAAAACACCCTTGCCCTCCATTACCGGTTTGGAAGCCTCCGGCCCGATATTGCCAAGCCCAAGCACTGCAGTGCCGTTGGTGATAACCGCCACCAGGTTTCCCTTGGCGGTATATTTGTAAACATCCTCTTTGTTTAGTGCGATTTCCTTACAGGGCTCGGCTACTCCGGGCGAATAAGCCAGCGAAAGATCTCTTTGTGTTTTTGCCTCCTTGGTTGGAACTACTTCAATCTTGCCGGGCTTTCCTTTCGAATGATATTCGAGCGCTTCCTCTCTTCTAAGTTGCTTTTTTTGCATAACGGTTATTGGGGCTGATTTTGATGATCATGAACGCTGACACCAAGCCAGGCCATCATGCCCATTCCTTTCTCTATGGCAGATTCATCTATATTAAAAGTGGGCGTATGCACACCCGAGGTTATTCCCTTAGCCACATTCATTACACCAATGCGGTAAAAACATCCGGGAATTTCCTGGGTATAGTATCCGAAATCCTCTGAGCCCATGCGTAGTTCTGTTTCCTCAACATTTTCCTTACCTGCGAATTCCTCCGCTTTTTTTCTTGCAATGGGATATAATATTTCATCATTGACAACAACGGGGTATCCCACATCGATGATGACATTTATTTCTGCTCCCATACCCAGTGCAATTCCCTTGCAGATCTGTTGAATAAGTTTATGGGCCTGGAACCGCCAGGATTCATCCATGGAGCGAAACGTGCCCATTAGTTTTACTTCCGATGGAATTACATTTGTCGTATATCCTCCCTGAAAAGAACTGATGGTAAGTACTGAAGGTGAAAATGGGCTTTTGTTACGGCTGATCACCTGTTGAAGTGCTACTACCAGGTGAGAGGCTACCAGGATCGTATCTACCGTCAGCTGCGGCGTTGCCGCATGACCACCCCGGCCCTTTACGGTAATATATATTTCATCCGCGCTGGCCATCGAAGGGCCGCTGCGAAAACTGAATTTTCCTATTTCCAATCCCGGATGCACGTGCAACCCGAAAATCGCCTGAGGCTGGGGATTATGCAGTACGCCTTCTTTAACGAGCAGGCTGGCCCCACCCGGGTTTTTTTCCTCACCCGGTTGAAAAATGAGCTTGACTGTACCCTCCCATTCCGACTTCAGTTCCTGTAATATTTTCGAAGCACCCAGTAGTATGCTGGTATGTGCATCATGTCCGCAGGCATGCATCACACCTTCATTTTGCGATTTGTAAGGAACGGCATTTTCTTCTTTGATGGGGAGTGCATCCATATCCGCGCGCAATGCAATCACTCTTTTATCAGGATTTTTCCCTTTGATGACTCCGACTACTCCGGTGGTGGCTTTTATTTCATAGGGAATGCCGAGATTTTTGAGTTTGTCCTGTACAAAGGCTGATGTCTGGAATTCTTTATAACTTAATTCCGGATGGGCGTGCAGATGACGCCGGATTTCAATGGTCTCGGGTGCATATTGCTTTGCCAGTTGACGGATTTTTTCTTTCAACATATTCTAAAATTAGTCGGGCTTCACTTCTATGATGTCATGCACCAGATACACACCGGATTGAAAATCCTGGGTAAGTTTTTGCAAATAGGGTTCCGCTTCCTCCGGTGTTTTAAAATTCCCCACTTTCAACTTGTAATTTGGCGGCTGATAAATAAGATAAGGCTTTAATTCGGGATACACCTGGTAGATTTTGGTCTTAATGGCAAATACCTGGTTCCGGTCCGTAGAATTCGCAACCTGTATACGATAACCCGGAATATTCCGTCGACTGTCCCGCGTTGTGACTTCATTGATCTGGATCTGCTTTCTGATCAGCGAATCAACTCTCGGATCCCGGTAGATCAGGGAATCCTGCGAATAAGCCGCACCGTTATAAACTAAAGCCAGGATCAATATGAATTTCATAACAGTTTTTCTTTATACAAGGTGGAGTTTTTCTTCTTCTACAATCTGCAGGCTGGAACTGCATCCAAGCCTGTCTGCTCCCGCTTCAATCAGCTCCTTGGCAAACGGGTAATGACGAATACCTCCGGAAGCTTTAATCTGCACTTCCCCGGGTAGTCGGGACCTCATGTACTGCACATCAGAAACCGAAGCTCCTTTTTCGGCATACCCGGTAGAAGTTTTCATAAAATCTATGCCCATCTCGCCATATATTTCGCAACAACGACTCAGCTCGTCTCTTGTTAACACGCCGCTTTCAACGATCACTTTAATGATTCTCCCTGTTTCATGAATAAGGGAGATTTGTGGTTTCATTTCTTCTTCAAGATAAGACCAGTCTCCGTTTTTCAGCGCCATTAAATTAATAACGGTATCCAGCTCATCCGCCCCTTCGGAAATCGCACGTTTTATTTCAGTTATCTTGGAATCTAAGGAAGAATAACCCATCGGAAATCCAATGACGGTGGCCGTTTTTACCTGGCTGCCCTTTAGCAGTTCTACAGCCTGCATTACAACAAAGGGTGGAACACAAACCGCTGCAAAGCCAAACTCAACGGCTTCCATGCATAATTTTTTAATATCTGCCGAATTGCAGGAGGATTTCAGCAGGGTATGATCAATATAAGAAGCAAGCGGCAATTTCATTGGTAGCATAAAAGGCGAATTTAAACCTTTTAAGCTTAACGCTTAACGCTCAACGCTTAACACTTATCACTTAACGTTCAATGCACAACGCTTAACGCCAGGTAATTTATTCAATTTATGAAAACAGGCTTCATTAAATTCAGCATGCAATATTGACCCGTAACATAGTTGTTACGATTTCAGCTTCAGGCCTTTTCGCCTCAGGTATCGGAAAAGCATGATCGCTCCGAACAGAAAGACGCCAAAGACCAGCAGGTCCACCCGGATCATAGATGAATTCTTCTCTTTGTTTTGCTGAATTCGTTTTTCTGTATCCTTTATATAATATGCAAGACCCGGGAAATGAGTATTGAGTTCATTGACTTCCCTGAATTTTTTTAATGCATCACTATAATATTCGCGATCATACAATACTACTGCTTCGCCGAAAAGTCGGGAAGTTTCGCTGGTATGGGCAATAACGCCTGCACTGTCCAGAAATTCCTGCAGTATGGAAACAGGAATCGCAAAATTCAAACCTGCAGCCAGTCCGCCACTATTCTCAATACTGCCAAATGTTGTCAGCCCAACCACTTCGCCTTTTTCATTGCAAACCGGTCCACCGCTGCTTCCCCGGTTGATATTGGCATCCATCTGAATCAGGGGCCAACCTGCAACCGATTTCTTAAGCGCGCTTACAATCCCGGTAGTCAGGGTTGGTTCGATCGCCGATTCAGTAGCCACATAATTATTATTGGTAACCGGACTGGGAAAACCATACACAAATAACTGCTCCCCTACTTTGGGTAACTCATCCTGAGCAATTTTTAAAGTAGGCAGGGTACTGTCGCCTTCTATCTTGAGAATGGCAATATCCTTTCCGGGCATGGGCTGGCCCTTAATGATCACATGGGCCGATTTTTTAATTGAACTGGTAATTCCCTTTTCCGAATCAACACTGTATTCAATAAATATATCTTTCTTAAGATCATAAAGCGCAATGGAAAACAAGCGCGCATATACGGAAGCGTAAGTATTATAGAGGATTGACTTCTGCTGCTCGGAAAACCGGGTAGCCCAGGCATTCTCCAACGCTGAGATATTTGCCTCTGTGATCTGCTGGAAGGCTGAAAGAAAAAACTGCCTCCTTATAAAAGCATTGTCCCGGTCGATCAGGTGACAGTTCGTGGCTACATATCCGTCTGCAGTTACGAGGAAACCGGTGCCGCTGGAAGTTATTTCTTCCGGCTCCTTGATATAATCGAGGGAGGCCTTAAAAAAACTGTTGGGGTGGTTATTGATCTCCTGCAGAACGATATCCAGTTTCTGTTCAGCCGTATAGATAATTCCACTGCTGTCCGCTTTTTGAATCGAATCCACCAGATTATTGAAATGGCGTGAATCCAGCTTGATCTTGTTGACATAAACATCTGCTGAGAACACGGTCTTAATCATGACCACGCCTGGCCGGTTGACACCGTAATTCTGGACGGCTGAAAGTTGCTGGGCATTGACAGGCTGCCCGGCAAAAAATAACAGGAGAAAGGAAATAAGTGCCCTAAAAAAAGGTGTTTGGCTTTTCATGATAAGGTATTCCACTTATATAAAACCTTAAAAGGGCTAACTTGTTGTGGATTAAAGGTAAACTTTTTTTATGTCTTCCATTCCGGCGCCCCTGGCGGAACGTCTTCGTCCTGAATCACTTGACCAGCTGGTGGGCCAAAAACACCTTACAGGCCGGGGCAGTATCCTGCGAACTGCACTTGAACAGGGCAAAATGCCCTCGATGATTCTTTGGGGGCCGCCCGGAACCGGCAAGACTACTATCGCCAATATCATCGCCCATACCCTTCAATCACCATTTTATACCCTGAGTGCCATTTCTGCAGGTGTTAAAGAAGTACGAGAAGTGATTGAAGAGGCCCGGCAAAAAGAAAAAGTAATCCTGTTTATTGATGAAATACACCGGTTTAACAAGGGTCAGCAGGATGCCCTTCTGGGAGCTGTGGAAAAGGGTATTATTACCCTGATCGGTGCCACGACTGAAAATCCGTCTTTTGAAGTGAACAGCGCGCTTCTCAGTCGTTGCCAGGTATATGTCCTTAAACCACTAGGGCCGGAAGAACTGGTGGATCTGATGCAGACGGCCCTGAAAAAAGACAGCCGTCTGAAAAAAAGGAAGATCGATTTAAAAGAAACGGAGGCTTTGATTAATATTTCCGGCGGAGATGCCCGCAAGCTGCTCAACCTTTTGGAACTGGTTACGGACGCCGTATCCGGATCCGCTGATTATTACGGATGATATGGTTATGGAAACGGCACAGCAGCGAATTGCTTTATATGATAAAAAAGGGGAACAGCACTACGATATTATTTCAGCCTTTATCAAATCTATGCGGGGAAGTGATCCCAATGCGGCTGTCTACTGGCTGGCACGCATGATCGAAGGAGGCGAAGATGTGAAATTTATTGCCCGCCGCATGCTGATCCTCGCCAGCGAGGATATCGGCAATGCCAATCCAAATGCACTTCTGCTTGCAAATGCCACTTTTGATGCGGTGAGCAAAATTGGTTATCCCGAATCCCGGATCATTCTTTCTCAATGCGCGATCTACCTGGCCGGCTCGGCCAAGAGCAACGCCTCCTATAGGGCGATCAGCGAAGCCCTGGATATGGTAAAGAAAACCGGTGACCTGCCTGTACCACTTCATATCCGCAATGCCCCTACACAGCTGATGAAAAATATGAATTATTCCAAGGGGTATGAATACAGTCATGACTATGACAAAAACTTTTCCCCCCAGGAATATCTTCCGGATCAGATAAAAGGAAACGCTTTTTACGAACCAGGAAAAAATGCACGAGAAGAAGAAATCAGAAAGTATTTGCGCAGTCTTTGGGAGAAAAAGTATGGATACTAGTGTGGAAGTATTGAAGTACAACAAAAATCATTAGCCAATTTAAAAGAAATTATAGCAATTGTTTCCAGAATAATAATTACGTGCAAGAAAAATCAATAATTTGAATCACACTTCCACAGTTCCATACTTCCATACTTCCACACTATGCATTGGATCCTGAAGCAATTCGCCGACCTGACCCCAAAAGAACTCTATAACATTCTCCAATTAAGAAACGAAGTATTTATCGTAGAACAAAACTGTCCCTACCAGGATCTGGACAACAAGGATTTGTATGCTTATCACCTGATGGGAATGAAGGAAGACAAACTGCTGGCTTATGCAAGGCTGCTCGCGCCCGGAATTTCCTATAGTGAATCTTCTATTGGACGTGTAGTAAGTTCCCCCTCAGCACGTAAAACAGGCATAGGAAAAAAACTGATGCAGGAAAGTATCGAACAGGTCAGAAATCTTTTTCATACTGACACAATCCGCATTGGTGCTCAGTTTTACCTGCAGAAATTCTACGAATCTTTCGGTTTCATACAAGATGGTGAAATTTATCTCGAAGATAATATCCCGCACATACTGATGTTGAAAAAACCAAAATGATACCGTTTTCCATTTGTTGGAATTTGTCCCAATAATATAGTTTATCCTGCTTACACCATAAAAAGAACAATTCCCGTTCTTGTATGGTAACTGGTTTCTGTTATATTATAAACCAGAATCCAAACCGTCGAAAACTAAATCGATATTCCATGAAAACAGGTTTACACTCCTTTCGGAAGTGTTTGTGTTCGCTGGTGATTGCGCTGGCATTTTATCACTCTTCCTATAGCCAGCTTACTGCTGGCAATTACTTTGAAGCAGGCATTACGGTAGGTCCCATGGTATTTCTTGGCGACCTGGGAGGTCACTATGGGGTAGGTACAACTTTCCTGAAAGACTATAACATGAATGCCACTAAACTTACGTTCGGTCTATATCTCGAAGCCCATCCGTCAGAATTAATTGGAGTACGTCTTTCTGCAAACTTCGGCAGCGTTGAAGGAGACGACAATTATATAGTAGACAAAGGCG
Organism: uncultured Bacteroidota bacterium; assembly: GCA_963741345.1. Lineage (GTDB taxonomy): Bacteria > Bacteroidota > Bacteroidia > Chitinophagales > Chitinophagaceae > Puia. Next base: position 459,349 of record CAVUHS010000001.1, on the reverse strand, counting down.
GTGAGGAAGTGGCAAGACTTCAAAGAAACCTGAACTTCAAATCCTCGATTACCGAAGCCAACTTAATGTTAGAAGTCGACCCGACGGTTTTATTTGAAGAACAACCAACGGATGTTGCCGGCCGTTTAAGGCCCTATGGCTTGATTGGCATTGGTGTGTTTCATTTTAATCCGATGGGTCAGTACATAGATCCCAACACATCGCAAACTACCTGGGTGTATCTGCAGCCGCTCCATACCGAAGGAGAGGGATTTGTAAACGGAAGAAAAAACTATCCGCTAACACAGCTGAATATGCCCATGGGATTCGGATTAAAATACCATGTGAGCCAGAAAGTGAATGTTGGACTCGAATTCTTATACAGAAAAACATTTACAGATTATATTGATGACGTGAGTACAACTTTTGTTGATCCGGCCGTTTTACAGGCTAACCTGCCGAACGGAACCAGTCAGATCGCCATTGCGATGTCGAATAAAAGTCCTTTAAATGGGAATACCCGGAAGCAATTATAATCCGGGTGATAAAAGAGGAGATCCTACGCAGGATGATGCGTATTTCACCATTGGACTGAAAGTTGGAATCCGTTTAGGCAATGATCATTCTTATGATAATTCAACCAGGTGCCCTTTATTGAGGTTCTAAATAATATTCTGTTGATCCGTACCCTTTTTACCCTACATGAAAACTGAAATTGGTAACATTAAAAGAAAATCAGGCCGGGCATTTTTGTCTCTTGTTTTAGTGGGATCGTCACTGGCCTCCTATGCAGGAGGATCATTGCCAGTGTCGAACCCGGTAATGATTACCAGAAATCTGAAGAATAAAAAGCATAAAGTGAAGCTTTTTACGGCATCGGATTACAAAACCCTGTTGTTTACCGTAGACGGCGTAGCGGACAAACGGTACACGCTTTACATATTCGATCTGGATAGCAGGCTGATTGAACAGTCTGTAATCCTAAATCAGGAAACCGGCATTCTCTCCGAAATCCCCGCAGGGTCTTACTTATATGAAGTACTCGTGGGCGATAAAAAAGTGGAAAACGGCCAACTGAAAATTAATAACCCTTAACGCAACCCAATAAGCAGCGGGAGAAGTGATTAGTAAAATCATTTTATCCGAAGGTTAAGTAAAACCGATCCGTTCCCTATTATTTTTGTACCCAAACGGTTTTATTAGTTACCTCCCGCTTCCCTTATTGGAATCACATATTTTGGTTTCCCCAATATCCTCAGCAGCCGGCGATGAGCAATTGCCGGCTGCTTGTTTTTGGTTGGCAGTTGACGCCTGTCGGCAGGCAGGGTTGATGGTTGAAGTTCCACATTTACCACACTAAGAAATGAGTTTATTCTAATTCTTCTTTCAGAAATTTTGCCGTGAAGCTTCGCTTCACCCCCACCAGCTTTTCCGGCGTACCTTCAAATAAGACTTCCCCGCCCCCGTCACCGCCTTCAGGACCAAGGTCGATGAGATGATCCGCCACTTTGATCACGTCCATATTGTGCTCGATTACGAGCACCGTATTCCCGCGGTCAACCAGCTTATTCAGTACATCCAGCAGATGACTGATATCTTCAAAATGCAATCCGGTTGTCGGTTCGTCCAGGATATAAAATGTTTTGCCGGTTTCCCTTTTCGATAATTCTGTACCCAGCTTTACCCGCTGTGCTTCACCACCACTCAGGGTAACAGCCGACTGGCCCAGTGTGATATAACCCAACCCTACCTCCTGCAGAACTTTTATTTTTCGGTACAGGTAGTGGACGTTGATAAAAAATTCACAGGCTTCATCCACCGTCATATCCAGTACATCACTGATCGACTTTCCCTTGTAGCGGATTTCCAGTGTTTCACGGTTATATCTTTTGCCATTACATTTCTCACAATGCACATATACATCCGGCAGAAAATTCATTTCTATCACCCGCATCCCTCCCCCTTCACATACTTCGCATCTACCGCTTTTCACATTAAATGAAAACCGTCCCGCCGTATAACCCCGGATTTTTGCTTCAGGTATGGATGCAAATAACGTGCGGATATCCGTAAAGAATCCGCAGTAGGTTGCGGGGTTACTCCTGGGCGTCCGGCCGATTGGAGACTGATCGATTTCAATCACTTTGTCAATATTTTCCAGCCCCCTGATATTTTTATATTCCAACGGTGTGCCCTTGGACCCATAGGCGTGATGACTCAGTATCGGGTAAAGCGTTTCATTGATCAGTGTTGATTTTCCACTGCCGCTCACGCCGGTGACTACGATAAATTTCCCGAGCGGAAATTGCACGTCCACACTTTTCAAATTATTTCCCTTTGCTCCTTTAATCTCCAGGAATTTCCCGTTACCCTTTCTCCTTTCTGTTGGCAGCACAATCTTTCGATGTCCGTTGAGATAGTCCGCCGTAATGGTATTCAATTTCAGCATACTCGCAGGTTTGCCCTGCGCCACCACACGGCCCCCATGAAATCCGGCCTTCGGTCCGATATCGACGAGATAGTCAGCTGCCATCATAATATCCTTGTCATGCTCCACCACCAGAATACTATTGCCGATATCCCTTAAATTCTGCAGAGCGAGTATCAAACGCTGGTTATCGCGCTGGTGCAACCCGATACTGGGTTCATCCAGGATATAAGTGATCCCCTGCAATTGCGATCCAATTTGTGTGGCCAGACGTATTCGCTGCGATTCCCCACCACTCAGGGTTCTGGTTGGACGATTCAATGTTAAGTACGTGAGTCCGACATCCAGCAGGAATTGCAGGCGTTCGCGGATTTCCTTCAGCACATCTTTTGCAATTGTGTTCTGTTTGCTGTCCAGTCTTTTTTCAATATCGCCAAACCAGGTTGCAAGCTTATCGAGGTTCATATCGCTGAGTTCGGAAATATTTTTTGAATCGATCCGAAACCAGAGACTTTCCTTTCGGAGCCTGGCACCACCACAGGCATCGCATGTTTTGAGTTCCATATATTTTTCCACCCATTCCCGCAGCGAATCGGTACTGGAAGCTCCAAACCACCGTTTCAGCATAGGGATCAATCCTTCATAGTCCGATGCAGTGCTGGTTGTTTCTGTTTCCTCAATTTCAAGTATGGATTCAGATGCTCCTTCTGCTGTGCCATAAAGGATCATGTTCAATGCCTTTGCCGGCATATCTTCAATGGCTGTATCTAAGCTGAACTTGTTTTTCCGCGCCAGTTTTTGAACGGCTGTAAACGTATATGAATCCCTTTCTATACCCAATGGTACAATGCCCCCTTCATTTACTGATTTTGTTCTGTCCGGGATAATCGCATCCAGACTGATGCGATAAACTGCACCGAGTCCTTTACAAACAGGACAGGCCCCGTAGGGTGAGTTAAATGAAAAACTATTAGGGGATGGTTCTTCATAGCTGATTCCGGTTTCATCGCACATCAGTTGTTTACTGTATTGTACAATTTTATTGTCATCGTTGATCAGCAGGAACATGAGTCCCTTCCCCATCTGAAGGGCTGTCTGAACACTCTGGCTCACACGCGTTTTCATATCAGCCGTCACGGCGAGGCGGTCAATCACCACTTCGATATCATGAATTTTGTACCGGTCAACCTGCATTTTAGGAACCAGATCTCTCACTTCGCCATCTACCCGTACTTTCACAAATCCCTTCTTCCTGATGTCTTCAAACAATTCCCGGTAATGCCCCTTCCGGCCACGGACCAGTGGAGAAAGAACAGAGATTTTCTTGTTGGTGAATTTCTGGAAAATGTTCGCAACAATTTCTTCCTCACTGAATTTCACCATACGCCGGCCGGTATTATAAGAGAATGCCTGACCAATACGGGCATACAACAGGCGTAGAAAATCATAAACTTCGGTAACTGTTCCTACGGTACTCCGCGGATTGCGGTTCGTTGTTTTTTGTTCGATGGAGATCACCGGACTCAAACCGGTGATCTTGTCTACATCGGGACGTTCCATATCGCCGATAAACTGGCGGGCATATGCACCAAAACTCTCCATATACCGACGCTGGCCTTCTGCATAGATCGTGTCAAAGGCAAGCGAAGATTTACCACTCCCGCTAATGCCCGTGATCACTACCAGTTTGTTTTTCGGAATGGAAATATCAATATTTTTCAGATTATGAACCCGGGCCCCAAATACTTCAATCATTTCATCCGTGGCCACCGGAGACGGGTTATTTTTTTCAACCATAAATTAATTTGGAATGGATAAAGATAATAACAAATTACCGGCCATCTTGTTCCACGAAAAGTAAAGGGCGGGCATCATAATCCCCTTCTTCAAGAAAAATTATTTTTGAATTCAAACATCCGGATTTATCTTTGTTGCAGTTCTTTTACTTGCTTATCAAGAAAGGCTGAGGGTAATGGCCCTGTGACGCCTTGACAACCTGTCACACTATAAATGTGACAAGGTGCCAACTCCATCCCACCGAAAGGCGGGAACAGATAAGTCAGACCATAGCTTACTAATACTAAATATATAAAAAGCTCTTCTGACCTCCGGAAGAGCTTTTTGTTTTAAAGCACGCTTTAATCCATCAGGTCTTCCTGTCAATTCTTGAAAGCATATTTTTTCACCTAAAATTCCCGCAAGGGAAAGGAGGAATTTTTTATGCATGAAAACACAACGTTCATTCACAGCATTCCAATTGATCCGCTCACTGGTGCGGTGTCAGTGCCCATTTATCAGACTTCCACTTTTGTGCAGGAAGCGCCCGGCATTCACAAAGGATACGATTATGCCCGGAGTAATAATCCAACCCGCACAGTGCTCGAAAATCTGATTGCAGGATTGGAAAAAGGATCGCGTGGCCTTGCTTTTGCCAGTGGGCTTGCGGCCATCGACGCCATCTTAAAATTGCTGCAGTCAGGTGATGAAATCATAGCGGTAGACGACATTTATGGCGGTGCTTTTCGCCTTTTTGAACAGGTCTACAAAAAGTTTGGCATACATGTGAATTACGTGGATGCGTCCAATCCTGAAAATGTATTTCAGGCATTGACCAATAAAACAAAACTGATCTGGCTTGAGACACCCAGCAATCCAACTTTGAAAATTGCCGATATCGAAGCCATAGCAGCAGTCGCAAAGGCTGGAAATTGCCTGCTTTGTGTCGATAATACTTTTGCGTCTCCCGCTCTGCAAAAGCCCATACAGATGGGTGCCGATATTGTTCTTCATTCAGCCACCAAATATCTGGGCGGGCACAGTGACCTAATCGCCGGACTTGTCGTCACGGCGACCGAAGAACTGGGAGAACAAATCCGGTTCTTTCAAAATGCGGCAGGTGCCATTCTCGGACCTTTTGATTCATGGCTGGTAATCCGTGGCATGGAAACCCTTTCGTTAAGGATGAAACAACACTGCTCCAGTGCCCAGCAGATTGCTGAATATCTTGAAAACCATGAGCAGGTAGACAGGGTATATTATCCCGGCCTGAAATCCCATACCAATCATGGAGTTGCCAGAAAGCAATCCAGGGGATTCGGAGGCATCGTATCTTTTACTTTGAAAGAAGACAGTCTTGCGGCGGCCAGACGTTTTGTTAGCTCTACGAAACTGTTCAAACTAGCCGAAAGCCTGGGTGGGATCAAAAGCCTTATAAGTCATTCGGCTGAAATGACCCATAAGACCATTCCGCCGCAAATCAGGCGGGCCGCCGGGGTTCAGGACAGCCTGATTCGCCTTTCGGTGGGTTTAGAGGAACCGGAAGATTTAATCACGGATCTTCGCAACACATTTGACCATATAATTGTTAGGACAAACAAACATTCAAAACATCTGGAAAATTGTTAACACCAAATATGGACGCACATAAGAAACTGACGATCGGACTTTTTGGATTTGGCGTGGTAGGCGAAGGTCTATATCGCATATTAATGCAAACTCCTTCACTCAAAGCCACAATAAAAAAAGTATGTATCAAACACCCGGGTAAAAAAAGAAATGCACCGGAAGACCTCTTCACAACGAACAGGGATGAACTATTAAATGATCCCGAGATCAATGTGATTGTTGAAGTGATTAACGAAACGGAACCTGCGTTCCAGATTGTCAGTACAGCGTTGAAAAATGGGAAGGATGTGGTAAGTGCCAGTAAAAAAATGCTTGCCGAACACCTTAACCAGTTACTTGAACTGCAAAAAGAAACAGATCATTCTGTTCTCTACGAAGCAGCAGCCTGCGCCTCTATTCCGGTGATCAGGAACCTGGAGGAATACTACGATAACGATCTCCTGCATTCTATGCGTGCTATCGTGAATGGTTCGACTAATTTTATCCTGACAAAAATGTTTGAAGAAAAACTGGACTTTAAGCAGGCCCTGTTGCTCGCACAGCAACTTGGATTTGCTGAAAGTGATCCATCACTGGACATCGAGGGTATCGATGCCGTTAATAAATGGGCACTCTTATTGGTGCATGCTTACGGTATAATAGCTGACCCGCATAAAATCGTGTTTAATGGAATCCAGCATATACAGGCTGGAGATGCAACTGTAGCTGCTGAAAAACACTACGAGATCAAACTGGTGGGTCAGGCAAAAAAATTATTGAATGGTAAGGTGGCTGCGTTCGTACTTCCCCAGTTCGTGAAATCTGACGACCACCTGAGCTTTGTAAGAAACGAATATAATGGAGTAGTCATCGAAAGTGGTTTTGCAGATAAACAATTCTTTTATGGAAAGGGTGCTGGCAGTTTCCCGACCGCTTCAGCTGTTCTGAGTGACCTTTCTGCACTGAGATATCAGTACCGGTATGAATACAAGAAACTCTATCACCATCTTCCACTCGAACTCACAGATGAATTTTATGTAAAAGTCTATATCAGTTTCGACGACTGGGATTTTATTCCAAAGGAAAAATTTGAATGGATCGAGGAGTGGCATGCAGAAAGTGACCGCAAATATTTGATAGGTGTGCTTTCCTTTAAAGAATTGCAAAACAACTGGTGGCGCGAAAATAAAACCTCACTCATCCTGACGCCTGAACCAATTATTGAAGACGTCGAAATCCGGAAGATTAAGAAGAAGAGCCTTGAACTGGCGGGGATAAATTAAAGGGTTGAATCAACAAAATTTTAAATTCAATTCTTAATCCTTAATGTCAAATAGCATCCCCAATCTGAATATTAGTGCCCCGGTATGGTTAATTCCATTGCGATTGTCTTTTTGTAAATCGATGAAACCGTAATTACCACCTGCCTCGGCAAATACACCCATATTTTTAAATTGATATAGAAAGCCCATGTCTCCTTCGATCCCGAAATTCCCCTTGTGTAATTGATTTTTAATATTGCCGGTACTATCGAATTTCACTATTACAGAACCTATGGGCTGGGTTTCGCCTTTGTCCAGGTAAACCTTACTTGAGCCGGATGCAGAAGCATCGGCCGTCATGAGCAGTGCTCCGAAGAAGCCCGCGTCCCAGTATAATTTCCAACGACCGGACGTCCCCAGATCCATCGTGTATTTTAATAAAACAGGGAGCATCAGGTATTGCAACCTTACTGTACTGGTGAAATTTGCATACAAATACTGAGTTCCCGGTGGAAAATATTGCGCAAGATCTGAAGATGCGGGAATCGTTTGCAATCCTGATTTCTGGCCGCCCTGTGTTGACCATTCCAAACCGGTTTCAATGGAAATTTTATCAGCCACTGTATAGTCGGCAAACAACTCGAAATCTGGTCCTGAAATTGACTTATACCCCTTGCTAACATCTGAGCTGCCGGATGAAGTGAGATTCGGCAGACTCAATCCGCCTTTTACGCCGAATTTCCAATTCTGAGCCAACCCTTTAAATGAAGAAAAAAAAATCAAAACTATGGCGAATAATAATTTTCTAGACAAGGGCGGCGGAGTTTAAGTTATGAGTTATGAGTTATGAGTTATAGATTATAAGAGATGATCGGGATTTTTAATCATTTTCAAATATGCAGACTTCATTTAAATTTTCATCTACACTTTTTCATAGTTCCACATCTGCAGGACTATTTAATGTGGGCTGTTAAGCAATGTGAACGATTCCTTCGCTGTCAACAACCAGTAAATTCTCCGCCTGCATGAAATCTATCACTTTACGCAAATGTTCTACATGAATATCGGAAAACTGATCCAGCAATGCACGGGCTGTAAGGGATTGCGTGCGGGTTCCTTCACGCAGTTTCTGATAAATCTCATCAAATTCAGCCTGGCTTAATTTTTCCTTCTCTTTTTTTATACAGTTATCGCAAATTCCGCATTTTTCTGCTTGCTTTTCACCGAAATACTCAGCGATTGCCACGCTGCGGCAAGATCTTGTTTGAACATATTCCAATATTCCCCGGATCCTTTTAACAAATTGCTCCTTCCTGAACTGATACGCATTTTCATCAATCCTTATGTCCGCTGATTTTCTCCTTGGCATAATATAGAACACTTGCGGCGTTTCTTTTTGCGGGTTATATTCGACAATCTGGAAACGATGCAACTGATACAACCCCTTCATTACCTGTTCGAGCGGCCAGTTCAGCAATGAAGCCAGCATTTTTTCATGGATGGCTACAGGCTGATCATAAATTCCGGCATATGATCTAAGTAAAACCTTGATCAACGGATCAAGCGCCGGGTTTTCTTTTTCAAATTGAAAAAGAACATCCCGGTCACAGGTAAAATATAAAGTTGCTGGCGTAAATACGGGGTCGTTCAAGCTGATAAATCCTTCCTGTTGTAATACCTGCAAAGCAGCCTGTGCTGGTCTGGATTGAAAAGAAAACTTTCTTATAAAATCATCCAGGTCAAACGCATAGCTGATCTGCTCCGTGCCCAAGGGGACCTGCAGATAATTAGCCATTCCCTGATATATCTTACGGATATAATCCAATGGCGGGTATTGCACTTTATGCAGCGAGGAAAGTTCATCCAGCATCTCATCATTATACAATAATACAGCATAAGACTTCATTCCGTCACGTCCCGCACGACCGGCTTCCTGGTAATAATTCTCGAGGTTATCGGGAACTTCCGCATGAATGACCAGTCTTACATCGGGTTTATCAATGCCCATACCGAAAGCATTCGTACATACAATCACACGGACGGTATTTTTCATCCAGCTTTCCTGTTTTTCATTACGCTGCTCCTGGGAAAGACCCGCGTGATAATAATCCGCTGAAATATTATGCATGTTGAGCATGTCACTGATCTCCTTAGTCCTTCGCCGGTTTCGGCAATAAATAATAGAAGACCCTTCGAGACGGCGGAGAATATCCAGCATTTTATTTAAAACCGAACTTGTTTTGTGTGCGCTGAAAGAAAGATTCGGACGCAAAAAAGACTGTGTGAATACCCGGGCATTGAACATTTTCAATTTCAGACAAATGTCTTCCCGGATAAATGGTGTTGCAGAAGCGGTCAGCGCCAATACCGGCACACCAGGAAGTTCATCCCTGATATCTGAAATCCGCAGATAGGGAGGTCTGAAATCATATCCCCACTGCGAAATACAATGAGCCTCATCTACAGCAATCAGGCTAACCCGAAGAGCGGGTAAAAATTCTTTAAACAAATCCGTCTCAAGCCTTTCGGGAGATACGTACAAAAACCGGCAATTGCTGGTAGCCGCCAGTTTGAAAGTGGCAATTACATCTCTGCGGCTCATGCCTGAATAAATCGCGAATGCGGTAATTCCCTTTTTGCGCAGGTTCTGTACCTGGTCCTTCATTAGCGCGATCAGTGGGCTGATCACCAGACATAGTCCTTCTCTTACGAGGGTTGGTACCTGAAAGCAAATGGATTTACCACCACCCGTGGGAAGCAGCGCCAGCGTATCCCATCCCGCAAGCACGGAATCAATGATCTCATGCTGCAGCGGGCGGAATGATTCATAACCCCAATATTGTTTTAGAATTTCAGATGCCGTTCTCTTCATGTAATGGTATGTATCCTCAATTTAAGGCAGCTTTTTTATAAACAAACGGGAAGAATTGATCAGAAGGACCACATCGCTGAAAGCCATAGCCGCTGCCGCGATTGAGGGTGTTAACAAACCAAAAGCAGCAACCGGAATCGCCAGCACATTATAAAAAAATGCCCAGAATAAATTCTGTCGTATTGTAAGGTATGTATTCACTCCCAGACTCATCGCCATCGCAAGCTTTTTGAGCCCGCTGTTCATCAGCACAACATCTGACGTTTGCAGTGCAATTTGTGAGGCATCGCTCATTGAAATACCAATATCAGCCTTGGCAAGACCAGGTGCATCATTTATCCCGTCACCCACCATGGCCGTGGGAGATATTGCTGTAAGCCTTTCGATCTCTTGTAGTTTCTGTTGCGGGGTTTGTTCTGCGATCACTTCATCCATTTGCAAGGCCAGGGCTAAATCGGTTGTCTTTTGTTTCCGGTCGCCGCTGAGCAGGATGGTTCTAATTTTTTTACTTCTAAAATAACTGATTACATCCAATACCTCCGGCCTTATTTCATCCTGCATATCTACCCATCCCGCAATTTTATTGTTTTTTGTAAGCCAGATCGTATGGTCTTCTGGAACGTCCATCACAAATGCCGGCGATCCTGCTTTATACTCATCGCCCTGCAGGCTGCTCGCACTTATACCATGACCCTTAATCTCTTCAATTTTTTTCCATCGGATTTCAGGCTGGTCCTTCCAGGCCCGGGTCAGCGATTGAGCGATGGGATGATTGGAATATTTCTCCATTGAAAACAGGATTTTGCGGAATTCCTCTTCCGAAATATCCGGATCCAGAATCCTAAATTCCCTGATACTAAATGCCCCGGTTGTGAGCGTTCCAGTCTTATCAAAGACGACCTGTTTAATTTTCCTGAACGACTCCAGACTGTTCGCGCTCCTGATTAATATCCCGTTTTTCGCGGCCCTGCCCAATCCGACAGCAATCGCAGCCGGAGTTGCAAGTCCCATGGCACAAGGACAGGCGATGACGAGCACTGCGATACTTCTCATAATCGCCGATTCAAAATGGTGCAGGATAAAATAATTCATCAGAAAACAAATGATCGCGATAACGATCACCACCGGAACAAAAACAGCACTGATCCGGTCGGCCAGTAATTGAATTTTTGGCTTGTCTGACTGTGCCCGTTTGACCAGGTCAATCATATTGGATAAAACAGAATCTTTTGCCGCGGCTGTTACCTGTGCTTTAAGATTTCCATCCAGTAAAATGGATCCACCGATTACAAGGTCCTTAGACTTTTTATTCACCGGCAAACTTTCGCCGGTAATGATTGCTTCATCTACCTGCCCTTCGCCCCAGAGAATTTTTGCATCTGCCGGAACCTGTTCCCCGCTGCGGATCAGTAACAGGTCACCGGATTTCAATTGCATACTGTCTACAGGGAAAATGATTTCCTGGTGCCGGTCATCAAACGCAATCATGTTAGCTGTCACTTTCTGCGTTTTCACCAGACGGGTCAGCGCTTTTTGGGTGCCAAGGAGTGACTGTTCTTCCAGAAAATTACCAAGGAAAACAAGCGTTATGATGGCCGAAGCTGTTTCATAAAATTGAAATGATTCGCCCAGGCTAAGTAAAGTACCTGTGAGACTGTAAACAAATGCAGCCGTGGCGCCCAGGGCAATCAGCACATTCATATTATAAGTACCAAACCGGATACTGGAAATGGCGCTTCTTCCAAAAAAGTACATACCCGTTATATAAACCGGCAAACATAAAATTAATTGTACCCAGGAGTTATGCAGCCAATGCAGCAGCGGCCCATGCCCGAGCATTGGCACTTGTAATAAAATCGTAAAGGGAACGCAGATCGTGAGATAACGAACAAATTTATTGGAGTGCTTTCTTTTATCAGATTCCTCCGCTACATGGTATCCAAGTCCGGAGATTCCTTTTTTCAGTTCCTGTTCCGGCAATCCGGGAACATTCAGGAACTGTGCTTCACCCGCAGTGAAGCTGACCCGCACATCTTTCATGCCTTTTTTTTCCAGAAATCCATTGATCGTCTGCGCACAGGCGCTGCAACTCATCCCTTCAACCTTCCAGTTAACTGTTTCCATACTAATTTCTTCAAAATACAGGGCACAAAATTACCGATTCCAATGAACCCTTTTCATGATATAAAACAGGCAGGAAGCTATCTTTGTTAAATGGAATGGACATTTGCGTTGAGCGGCATAGATCAAATGGCAAGAGAATTCTGGGAATCCTTCCCTGACAAAAAAATTTATGCTTTTCAGGGGAATATGGGTGCCGGCAAAACCAGTTTTATCCGTGCGCTCTGTGCGGCAAAAAACGTAAAGGAAACTGTAGGCAGTCCTACCTTTTCCATTATCAATGAATACAGTTCTCCTTCCGGCAGCATATTTCACCTGGATCTTTACCGTTTAAAAGATGAGGAAGAGGCTATCCGGGCAGGTGTGGAAGACTGCCTGTATTCAGGCGAAATCTGTCTGGTTGAATGGCCGGACCGGGCACCAGGTATTTTTCCGAAGGATACACTGGGCGTTTCCCTTGAAATGATGGATCCGACCACAAGGAAATTATGGGCGCCATCAGTTATTGGAAAAAATTCAGGATAAAATTGTAATTTTCACCTCCACGTACTGCAGACCAGCCTGAGCCAAACGTCCTTACATCATGTCGCAACACAGTAAACCGTATATCAGCACTTCTTTCAGTTATGAAACCCTTGAAGAAACCCTGGATGTTAAGCCAAAATCCAGCATGCTGCTGATCGGTGTTCCCAAAGAAACCGCATTTCAGGAAAACAGGATCGGGCTGACACCGGAAGCCGTGAGTGTACTGATCAGCAATGGTCATGATGTGGTAATTGAGCATAATGCAGGCGAAGCGGCCCATTATGGTGACAGGGACTACAGTGAAGCCGGCGCCCGCATTGTGTACGAAAAAGCGGAGGTTTATAAATGTCCGACTCTCATCAAATCTGCCCCGGTAGTAGAGGAAGATCTGCCACTGCTCCAGATGAATCAGACCATCATTTCACCCATCCATCTTTCAGCATTAAAATCCGAACTTCTACAGAAGATGATGGAGAAAAGGATCACTGGCATTTCCTTTGAAAATCTTAAGGATGAAAGTGGCAGTTACCCCATTGTACGCAGCATGAGTGAAATAGCCGGCGGCGCCGTTATGCTGGTTGCAGCGCAGTATCTTAGTTCTGCCAATCATGGAAAGGGTGTGCTACTGGGAGGGATTTCCGGTATTCCGCCCACCAAAGTGATCATATTGGGAGCTGGTATTGTGGGTGAATATGCAGCCCGAGCCGCCCTGGCCCTTGGTGCATCCGTAAAAGTATTTGACAATAGTGTTTCCCGGCTTAAAAGGCTTCAGAATAATATCGGATTTCGCATATATACTTCGGTTATAGAACCACGTATACTTTCCAAACAATTAAAAAGTTGTGAAGTGGCCGTAGGCGCACTTTCTTCCCAGTCAGGCCGCACACCGGTGGTGGTGACAGAGGAAATGGTAAGCAATATGCGTACGGGAAGCGTGATCATCGATGTTAGTATAGACCGCGGCGGTTGTTTTGAAACCAGTGAAATCACTTCACATGAGCATCCCACATTTATCAAATACGGAGTCATCCACTATTGTGTTCCCAATATCCCTTCAGGTTTCGCCAGAACGGCATCCCAGGCAATTAGTAATGTAATTACCCCACTCCTTCTGGAAGCATCAGAAGAAGGCGGATTTGACAACCTGGTATGGCATAAGATCCATTTACGCAGCGGGATTTATATGTTTAAGGGAGCACTTACGAATTTCCATCTTAGCCAGCGGTTTGACCTGAAGTATACGGATTTAAATCTCCTTATTGCCAGTCAGCGGTAAAAGAAAGTGTGGGGGTATGGGAGTATGGGAGTGTGGAAACGCGGAAACGTGGAATTGAACGCGATATAATATTTAAACAATCCAACCTGCATACTCCCATACCCCCACACTTTCTTTTTATTTCTTCAGACTATTCATATTAATCACTCTTTCACAAAACGAGTACTCCAACGGATCATTGGAGCTTACAATCACGAGTCTCTCCCGGCAGAATTCCCGCATCAGTTCATGATAAAGGCTGACGCCCTGCGCATCCAGGTTGGTCGTAGGTTCATCGAGCAGTACAACAGGAGTATCTGAAAAAAAAGCCTGCGCGAGTTTTATTCTTTGTTTCATTCCTGAAGAATAATAACGGATCTGTTTATCGGCTGCATTCTGCAAATCAACCCGTTCCAGGATTTTTTCACTGGTTAATCCATGAAGTAATGGTTTGAAAGCCTGGTGAAAACGGAGGAATTCATTGGCCGTCATCTCTTCTACAGTGTCGAGATAGGGTGCAGCAATGGAGATATACGGATAAAATTCGTCAACGGGTTTTTCACTACTGATATAATAATTCAGTTTGCCTTCCGATGGCATCAGAGCACCCGCAATAAACTGGAGTAAGGTTGATTTTCCCGAGCCATTTGGGCCGGTTATAGCATATGCCTGGGAGGAAAAAAACTGATAGTCGAAGTGCCGGAATATCCATTCGCGGTTGAATCGCTTGCCTGCATCAGACAGGATAATCTTCATCGAGATTGCCTTTACCGAAGCGTTTGATGATGCCGCGGCCACTTTCGCGGATAAAAGTTACGATTTCATCACGTTCATCTGTAGCCGAAAATTCTTCTTCCAGGAATTCAAGTGCCTGGGAAGTGTTTAAACCTTTATTGTAGATGATCCGGTATATATCCAGGATATGATTGATCTTCTCGATACTGAAGCCCCTTCGCTTCAGGCCAACTGAGTTTACGCCGCAGTAACTTAGCGGCAGCCTGCCAGCCTTGATATAAGGTGGAATATCTTTACCAACAAGAGAACCGCCCTGAAGGAAACTGTGTTTGCCGATTCTTACAAACTGGTGTATGGCGCACATGCCTCCGAGAATAGCATAATCTTCAATAATTACATGCCCGGCTACCTGGGTATTGTTACTCATTACACAGTAATCACCCACGATGCAGTCATGGGCCAGATGGCAGTAAGCCTGGATGAGGCAATTACTCCCAATGGAAGTTTTCTCCCGGTCTTTTGTGCCCCTGTTTACAGTAACAAATTCGCGAATCGTTGTATTATCTCCGATAAACACATTGGAATATTCACCCTGAAATTTCAAATCCTGCGGAATGGCGGCAATCACTGCTCCGGGGAATATCCTGCAGTTCTTGCCGATCCGGGCACCCTCCATAATGGTGACATTGGAGCCGATCCATGTGCCTTCTCCCACCTCAACATCCTGGTGGATGACAGAGAAAGGATCAATTTTCACATTGGTTGCAACCTTCGCATTGGGATGAATATAGGTATGGGGATGGATCATTCGTTCATCGATTGATGGTTTTGAGGCCTGCTGCCCTTTTGACGCTATTTCTTTGATGATTGCAGGTTGCTTCATAAAAAATGCTGAGCCAAACCCAGCCCTACAAAAATAAACTTATTTGCCACAAATCCACTAATTTAACTTCGCTTTACAAGCTGCGCCATCAAGTCGGCTTCTGTTACTACTTTATTGCCTACGAATACAGTTCCGCGCATTTCAACAATACCCCTGCGGATCGGATTCAGCAGTTCCATTTTCATGACCATGGTATCGCCTGGAACAACTTTCGCTTTAAACTTGCAATTATCGATCTTCAGGAAATATGTATCATACTGGCCGCCGCCCGCCATGGCATTGATGGCAAGAATACCGCCTGTCTGTGCCAGGGCCTCTACCTGTAAAACGCCCGGCATAATAGGGTTTCCGGGGAAATGACCTACGAAAAAAGGTTCGTTGAAAGTCACGTTCTTAATTCCGACGATATGCGTGTCCGTCAGTTCAATGATCTTATCCACGAGTAAAAACGGATACCTGTGCGGTAGTGTTTTTTCGATTTGCTGGCTGCTGTATATCGGTTGCTGATTAGGATCATACACCGGAGTATTCTTCAGATGTTTATTCTTACGGATGTATTGCTTGATCTTTTTGGCAAAATCAACATTCGTGGAATGTCCGGGCCGGCTGGCAATGACATGACCCTTAATGGGGTAACCGATCAGGGCCAGGTCACCGATCACGTCCAATAGTTTATGCCGCGCTGGCTCATTGGGAAAACGGAGTTCCAGGTTATTTAAGTAGCCGCCACTTTTGATTTCCATGTTCTCGCGCCCGAATGCTTTGGCAAGGCGATGCATTTCGTCTTCTGTCACTTTCTTATCTACGATCACGATGGCATTGTTGATATCGCCTCCTTTGATGAGATTATTCTCCAGTAACATTTCAAGTTCATGCAAAAAGCAGAATGTCCGGCATGGTGCGATTTCAGATTTAAAATCCTTCATCGATTTAAGTCCGGCATGCTGGGTTCCCAACACGGGGCTGTTGAAGTCGATCAGTGTGGTCACTTTGTATTCGAGTGAAGGCATGGCCATCATTTCGACACGCTTCTTTTCATCAAAATGGGTAATATTATTGTCGATACTATACCAGGCTTTCGCGGCATCCTGTTCTTCCAGCCCTACCTCTTCAATAATTTCCACGAAAGGTTCGGAACTGCCGTCTATGATGGGAATTTCCGGACCATTTACTTCAATCAGGCAATTGTCAACACCCATTCCTACCAGGGCTGCCAATATGTGCTCTATCGTGCTTACACGGGCGCCGTTGTCTTCCAGCGTAGTACCCCGTGAAGTGTCGGTTACCAGGTCGCAATCTGCTTTAATCAGGGGCCTGCCGGCCAGGTCAATTCGCTGAAACTGGAATCCGTATCCTGGATTTGCCGGGCGAAGCGTCATATCGACCAGGATTCCTGTGTGCAGCCCGGTTCCAGAAATACTAACCGGCTGTTTAAGCGTATGTTGTTTGTCCGGATTGAATTGTGCGTCCATTGATAGAATTATAACCCGCAAAGATACAGTTTGGGTACGACTTCTTATTCCCCCGCCGGGAAGCATATTAACAAAAAATTACTCCCTCATCCCTCTTAACTGGAAATGATTTAATTTTATTTGTATACAAATGAATATATGGAAGGAAAAAAGCCTAAAATCTTGTTATGCGAAGATGACGCCAATCTCGGTATGGTATTAAAAAACTACCTGGAGTTAAATGATTTCGACGTTACCCTCGAGCGCGACGGCAGACTTGGACTGGCGGCATTTCAGCGCGAACACGTGGACCTCTGTCTGCTCGATGTGATGATGCCTCATATGGACGGTTTTACCCTGGCCGAGGAAATCCGCGATGTAAATCCGGATGTGCCGCTATTTTTTCTTAGCGCCAAAACGATGAAGGAAGATATTATTCAGGGTTATAAACTGGGAGCGGATGATTATATCACGAAACCCTTCGACAGTGAAGTGTTATTGCTGAAGATCCGTGCCATCTTAAAAAGAAATGATGATTTAAACAAAGAGGCGGATAATAAGGAGTTCGATCTGGGCTCCTATCATTTCCATCCAAAATTAAGGCAGCTCGTACACAGCGGAAAAACGCAAACACTTTCTCCCAAGGAAAATGAACTGCTGAAAATGCTCGCTGAACACCTGAACGATTTATTGCCACGCGAAGCAGCCCTTAAAAAAATCTGGGGCAGTGACACCTATTTTAATGGTCGCAGTATGGACGTTTATATTGCCAAACTCAGGAAATACCTTCGTGATGACAGCAATATAGAAATCGTAAATATTCACGGTAACGGTTTCAGACTGGTGGCACCAGTAAAAGCAACTTCATAATATCCCGAATTTAATTTGTCTATACCGGAAATTCAGATCGTTGAGGTATTCACCGAAGGATCTCCTGACACTTCAGGAAATATCAAAACGGACTTTTAATCAGTCCTTTGCTGCAATGAATACCACGGAGAATATGGAGTTCTTCCTGGAACATCATTTCTCAACTGAAAAACTTTCTTCAGAAATTAAGAACGCTGATTCCTGGTTTTTCTTTGCCAGATACAGGGAAAATGTAGTTGCCTATTTAAAAATAAACCGAGCCGAGGCACAAACCGTTTTGCCAAACGACAAAGGACTTGAAATTGAGCGTATCTATGTCGATCAGGCCCATAAAGGAAGAGGAATTGGAAAACTTTTAATTGAAAAGGCTGTCGAATGGGCTGTAAAAACAAAAGCAGCATATGTCTGGCTGGGCGTGTGGGAAAAAAATGAAACAGCGATACGTTTCTATGAAAATAATGGATTCAGTCAGTACAGCGATCATATTTTTACGCTCGGGGACGACGACCAAACCGATTTATTGCTAAAAAGAGTTGTAACTGTATAATCTTCCTGATTCCCGGGTCTATTTAGCGGGACTTTTGCAAGTTATCCATCTCCGCAAGAAACGGGTTTGCAGCCGCAGGTTGGCGATTTAGTTTTGTGTGCAAATATCAAAAGCATGCATAAAACAAGTGAACCTGAAATCCTGTATTTTGGTACTCCCGTGGTATTGATCGGTAGCTGCAATGAGGATGGGAGTTTCAATATTGCTCCGATATCATCTATTTTTTGGCTTGGGTGGCGTTGTATCATCGGCATTTCAGCTTTTTCGAAAACGACTCATAATATCATTCGCAACAGGTCGTGTACATTGAATATGCCGTCGGAGAATGAAGTATCGGCGGTTAACCGGCTTGCTCTAACAACCGGCTCCAATCCTATGCCGAATGGCAAAAAGCTAAAAGGATATCGTTATGAGAAGTTCAAATTTGAATATGCTCATCTCACTCCTGAACTTTCAGATACGGTTACAGCGCCACGCATTGAAGAATGTCCCGTTCAAATGGAAGCCATCTTACAGAAAATTCATCCAGTTGCCGAAGATGACGAACAACAAAACGGAAAAATCCTTACTATGGAATTTCGGATTCAGCGGGTGCACCTCGAGGAATCTATTCTAATGCAAGATTCTGCTAATCGCGTGGATCCGGATAAATGGAAGCCCCTGATCATGAGTTTTCAGAAATTCTATGGACTTGGTGACCAGGTCCAACCATCCAGGCTGGCAACCATACCGGAGATTTTATATCACAGCCCGGATATGGATAAGGCTAGGAAAAAATTGGGTTCTGCTATGAACGAAATGGATCTGAAATATTGAAAATGGTTTATTAAATAGATTTCATTGAGAAATCAATAAGAGTCCCAACCAAGCTGGCATCATTTTTATACTTTCGTTTATCGCCGTCATGGGCTACTCCTTTATATTTTGTGTTTTGTACTACGCGTAATAAAACTGATATCCCGTCCAAAACTCCGAGACCGGTTTTCATCTATTATTTTTGTAAATAACTAATTCCACTTACATTCGGACTGTTAAACATCTGCCTGTTTAATTCTTCCCTCCTGTTGAACTCTATTTCACTTTTTTCACTTCCTTAATGCTTCTACCATGAGAAAAATGCTTGCAATCTGTATGCTGATCCCATTTATCGGGTTCAGCCAGGTAAAAAATGTTTTAAATGCGACCCGAGTATTTCCTAAACCGGAAAAATTCGCTGAATTCGAAAAAGCGCTGGCGTCCCATTCCCAAAAATATCATACCGGTGACTGGAAATGGCGGGTATGGTCAATAGAATCGGGGCCTGATGCCGGTGGTTATATGATTACGGAAGGTCCAAATTCCTGGGATCAACTTGACACCCGCGGCGACCTGGGTGCCGAGCATACTGCAGACTGGTCAAAAAATGTAGCTCCCCTCACAACCGAACGCGGTGGTTCATCCTACGCGGTATTCCAGACAGATTTAAGTACCGTACAACTTACCGACTATGCGGATAAGATCGTCATGAATCATATGACTGCCAAACCGGGAAAAATCGCGAATATTCCTGATTTGATTACGAAATTAAAAAATGCCTGGCAGGCTGGTGGCGAATCCGTTGCTGTATATCTGCAGGTCGCTTCCGGAGAACCGGGTTATTTAACCGTCACCCGTCTTAAAGGAGGATTTAAGGAACTGGCAGCAGATTTCCGCAAGCCATTGAAGGACCGGTACAATACGGCAAATGGTGCGGGTTCTTTTGATCAGTTCCTGAAGGACTATGCAGATGATGTTGAAAACAGGTGGTCCGAATTGCTCACTTACAAACCTGAGCTTAGTTCGAAATAAGATTTTTCAGGCAGATAATTAACGGGCTAATAGTTTTTCTCCGGAAGAGTTGTTAGCCTTTTTTTGTATTCGCCCTTTCAGGCATCTGCTTTGTTTTGCGGAGAGGGCGGGATTCGAACCCGCGATAGCGTTTCCACTATACACACTTTCCAGGCGTGCTCCTTCAACCACTCGGACACCTCTCCTATAGCTTTTAAGGATCGCAAAAATAAGGCTTCGGACCCTGACTTTCGAATATAATTATGGGTCTTCTATTTCGTGAATATTTTCAGCGCATTGGCAGTAGTTATCGCAGCTACCTCATCGGTCTCCATATCGAGGATGCCCGCCAATTTCTCTGCCACGTAAGTGACATAGGCACTTTCATTACGTTTGCCACGAAAAGGTACAGGTGGCAGGTATGGTGCGTCTGTTTCCAGAACAATATGATTGAGACCGATATTTTTTATGACATACGGAAGCTTACTGTTTTTATATGTCAGTACACCTCCGATGCCCATATAAAATCCGAGGTCCACAATTTCCCTTGCAAATCTTTCTTCCTCATTGAAGCAATGAAAAATGCCCCGAAGATTTCCCTGCTGATGCTCCCTCACTACTGCAATCGTCTGTTCCATTGAATCCCTGGAGTGAATTACAATGGGCAATTTAAATTCGAGGGCCAACTCTATTTGATTGTGAAAAGCCTGGTATTGCTGTTCGTCGAAACTACGGTCCCAATAAAAATCGAGCCCGATTTCGCCAACTGCCGCAAAGGGCCGCCCGGTAAGGCTTTGAGCCACATGTTCCAGGGCATCAGCTACGTCCGCCCTCACAGAGCAGGGGTGCAGACCCTGCATGGCAAAACAAATGTCCGGATAACGTTTTACCAGATCCAGCATTGCAGGTTCTGACTGCCGGTCAATCGCGGGCAAATAAAACCTTGAAACACCCGCACGGATCGCCCTGATTATCATTTCATCCCGATCTTCTGCGAAGGCCAAATCGTATAAATGGCAATGTGTATCAATCAGTTCCATAATTGATTTCAGTTACATGCCCTTTTTGAAAAAACAGTATTTCATTGTAAATACAGAGCCTAACGGAAAACACTTAGTTTGATTTTTAAGCCAGTGGTCAGCCAGATTCAGCTCCTTATTCACCATGGTTAAAGGGTTGTATTACCATGGTTATCTGTGAAATATGTTTGGTGAATCAAAAAAAGTTCTACCTTTAAATCAGTTTTCATAGGGTACGGATTAAAAACGGGCCAGGGTGTCTACCCCGGCCCAATTTTTTTTAAATGCGTTTTGCGGACATACCCAAGCTTACTTTCCTTATTTAATTGTTTCAAAAGAAAATCCTTTACCGGAAAAATACGCAAGCACTAATGGTAAAGATACCTGTAGCACCGGGAACGCTTTGGCACTATCATGGAAGACGACGATACTTCCTGGCTTCGATTTCCTGATAACCCTTTCCGCTGCCACCTGTCCATTGACCGCAGGATCAAAATCGCCGCTCAGAACATCCCACATCACAATCTTGTAATGTAATTTTTCTTTCAGGTTTCTTATTTGAAATGCAGTAGACCTTCCATACGGCGGACGGAATAAATCCGAATCTATCTGCTCCCGGGCCTTTTCGATATTTTCCAAGTAAATTTTGCTTTCCGTCTTCCAGCCATTGAGATGATTGAAACTATGGTTACCAACCCGGTGGCCTTCCATCAGTATTCTTTTATATATCGAGGGCTCAGCGACTACATTTTTTCCGATGCAAAAGAAAGTTGCTTTGGCATTGTACTTTTTCAGTTCATCTAATACGAATGGTGTTGCAGCAGCATGCGGGCCGTCATCAAAACTCAGGTAGATCTTTTTTCCATCGGGATCCGGTGGATAATTCCAAAGACAGCCCGGATAAAGCATTTTCAACCAGAAAGGGGTCTTTGTAAAATAAATCATCCTGCAAGTTACTCAGAAGCTGTTGATATGAATGACCTGCCCATGTTGCCGGAATATCTTTCCGTTATCCTTTATAAACTTTTCCTGACTGACCTTATCTGTCAGGAGTTTATCCAGATATACTTTTTCTTCCTCCCGGGTAATCGTAAGCGGCCTGCCCATATATACAGCCTGATCGCAATATCCTTTCAGGAGAGGATCCAGCTGATTGAAGAAAAGGTCGGTGGAAGCATAAATATCAGATCCGATCACTTTATTACCCGTCATACATACAAATCCAACGATACTGCTGTCGCCAGACTTAAATTTTTCTTTAAAATAATTATAATACTCGTCATTGAGTTGCATCATCTTTTTGTCAGCTATTCGCGCGAGATAGGCAGAACTTTTACTGGATATTTTATTTTCATCCAGTTGTTTTGAAATTTCCCGCCAGATTAATACCTGGTTTTTGCTTTCATCCAGTACTTTTCGAAGGGCCGGGTTGGCAAAATTCTGATACGAAAATTTTTTTTCCTTTTCACTCCAGCGTAATTCTTCCACGCACATCGCGGATATATATTGATCCCGGCCATTAGGCTGGAGTAATGTATCCTGTGCAATGATCCGATCCTGTCTCCCGCCTGAAAAAATTTCGCCGGAAGAAACGTATATGGTCTGGTCAGAATGATTGTTTATACGAAGGAAATGTACGTTTTCAGTTGAAGCGGTTCCTCTTTCTGAAACAACGGCAATTCCCTGCTTAATTGCCTGGCTCAATGATATGACGTGCGGTGCATTATTTCCGAAACCATTTTTGGGCCGGATGGGAATAATACGCAGGTTTTTAAATTCCATTGCTGAATCATAATCCACATAAACGTTGTCGTAGGTAATCTCCTGAGCCTGCAGCGCCCTGCAAAGCAATAAACATGCAATAGTTACCGGAATTTTCACGGGTGAATATACAAATCCGCCTGCATTGCGCAACCGGGACTTGTTGCTTTAACAAAAAAACCAGGCTGCTTACAGATCTGAATCAGGGTTCCTGCCCCTTGATTATCTTTGCATCCCATGGAAAAAAAAGTCAGGGTTCGATTTGCACCCAGTCCTACAGGGGGTTTGCACCTCGGTGGTGTAAGGACAGTATTGTACAACTACCTTTTTGCAAAACAATGCGGGGGAGATTTTGTTTTACGTATTGAAGACACAGACCAGAACCGATTTGTAGCGGGCGCGGAAGAATATATTTATGAGACCCTCCGATGGTGCGGCCTTGAACCGGATGAGAGTCCTTTAAAAGGCGGTCCCTACGCTCCGTACCGTCAGAGTGAAAGAAAAGAAATCTATCGCGAATATGCGGAAAAGCTGGTACAATCCGGGTATGCTTATTATGGCTTTGACACGACGGAAGAACTTGAAACCATGCGGACCGCTCAACGCAGCGTCTCCAATCCTTCTCCACAATACGACCATCAATCGCGCATGCTTATGCGCAATTCTCTCAGTTTGGGACAGCATGAAACCGTGAGGCTACTGGCAGTTAATACCCCTCATGTGATCCGGATCAGAATGCCCGACAATGAAACCCTGATTCTGAACGACATGGTCCGGGGCCAGGTGGAATTTAATACAGGGCTTGTAGATGACAAGGTTTTGCTGAAGGCGGACGGGATGCCCACTTATCATCTGGCTGTGGTAGTGGATGATTTTCTAATGCAGATCAGCCATGCTTTCAGAGGAGAGGAATGGCTTCCCAGTGCACCAGTACACGTCCTATTGTGGAGATATTTATTCGGTGAAGAGAATATGCCGGCCTGGGCACATTTTCCACTTATTTTGAAACCAGATGGAAATGGTAAGCTCAGCAAGAGAGATTCGGACCGGCTGGGTATTCCCATATTTGCCATGGACTGGAAAGACCCCGCTTCTGGTGAAATTATATCAGGTTTCCGTGAAAAAGGGTTTCTACCCGAAGCTTTTGTAAATATGCTGGCCGTGCTCGGCTGGAATGATGGAACTGAAAAAGAAATATACTCCCTCGATGAATTGGTAGAAAAATTTTCAATTGAACGCGTACATAAAGCCGGTGCAAAATTTAATTATGAAAAAGCCAAGTGGTTTAACCAGGAATGGATACGGAAGATTCCCCTGGATGAACTCAGCGACCAGGTAAGAAAGATTTATACAGAACAACGACTTCAAATTCCCGATGAAGCTTATCTCCGTTCAGTAATTGCACTCATCCGGGACCGCTGTCATCTGTTAACTGAATTTTTTGCACAGGGGAAAATTTTTTTTATATCGCCGCAGCAATGGGACCTGGAAGCCATCAAACCAAAATGGACTGAGGCTAAAACAGATTTCTATAAA
Source organism: uncultured Bacteroidota bacterium (assembly GCA_963741345.1). GTDB lineage: Bacteria > Bacteroidota > Bacteroidia > Chitinophagales > Chitinophagaceae > Puia. The sequence goes on along the minus strand of CAVUHS010000001.1, from coordinate 434,915 downwards.
GCCTTTACAAAAAGCCTGGAAGGAATCTCTAAATGGAATGCTGTCAACCTGGAAGGTATTTTTAAAGAGCTCGCGGTTTCAAAGCAGATAAAACCCGGCGATCTTCAACTTCCATTCCGAATTATGCTTGTAGGAGAGAAATCAGGACCTCCGGTTTTTGAAATCGCTGCTCTGCTGGGTAAAAAGGAAACCAGTGAAAGGATCAATCGTTTACTTGCACAAACAGGAAACTGGTGAACGTATGAAAAACTTAAACAGGTTTTTGTACCTGCTGGCCCTGATCAAATTTGCTTTGCCCTTTTTTTTGCAGGATGCTGTCTATGAGCCCCACAGAGATGAATTACTTTACCTGGCAGAAGGAGCCCATCCGGCCTTTGGTTATATGGAAGTGCCTCCCATGATTTCTGTTTTTGCCTGGATGATTCAGCATTTGGGAAATAATATGTTCTGGATTAAATTTTGGCCATCGCTGTTTGGCGCTCTCAATCTGATCCTCATTGGCCAAATCATTATTTCCCTGGGTGGCAAGCAATTTTCACTATTCCTGCTTTTCTGTTGCTTTTTCTTCACTGGCTTTCTGCGTGTCCATTTTTTGTTCCAGCCAAATACTTTCGAAGTCTTTTTTTATTCTGTTATTTCATTCGGCCTTATCCGCTATATTCAAACTACCGAAAACAAATGGCTTTACACTACGGGTCTGGGTGCCGGTTTGGGATTGTTAAGCAAATATTCTGTTGCCTTCTACCTTGTGAGTCTGCTACCGGCACTGCTACTTACAAAACAAAGGGCGATTTTTTTGAACAAACACTTATACCTGGCGCTGGGCCTGACTTTCCTTATTTTTCTGCCGAATCTGGTATGGCAGTATTCAAACCATTTCCCTGTCATTTATCATATGAAGGAGTTGAGTTCCACACAACTTCAATATGTTCCCTCATCCGTTTTTCTTGTAGAGCAGTTATTGATGTTTTTACCCTGTTGCTTCATTTGGGTAACCGGTTTCTTTTATCTGCTGTTCAGTCACAAAGGCAGGCCTTTTATATTTTTATGTTGGGCATATATCGGTGTGATTTCCATATTGCTGTGGTTTCACGGAAAAAGCTATTATTCCCTGGGATTATATCCCATTCTTTTTGGTTTTGGTTGCCTGGCGATTGAACAATGGACAGCACACCGACGGGCTTTTCTCCGTTATGCTTTTTCTTCCATTATCCTTTTACTGGGTTGGTACTTTCTATTTATCGGTTTGCCGATTATGGGGCCGGCGAAACTGGCGGCTTTTTACCAGAAAACAAACGCGAACGGAAAAGGAATACTCAGGTGGGAGGATCAGCGCGACCATCCGCTGCCGCAGGATTTTGCCGATATGCTGGGATGGGAAGAAATGGCGGGTAACGCAGCCAAAGCCTACTATTCAATGGACAGCATTCAGCGGGCAAATACGATCATTTTTTGTGATAATTATGGAATGGCTGGCGCGATCAATTATTACAGGAATAAATATCATTTGCCCGAAGCATATAGTGATAATGCCAGCTTCCTTTACTGGATCCCCGATTCGATTAAATATCATAATCTGGTATTGCTTACAACTGACCAGGAAGAAATGCAACACGAATTCATTAAAGAATTCGAGCATGCGGGTGTGGTGGGCCGGGTGATGAACCCCTATGCCCGGGAAAATGGAACACAGATTATTCTCCTGACGGGCGCTAGCGATAAATTCCGCAAATTCTTTTTTGATAAACTGGAGGAAGACAGGCATAAGACGCGTGGCTATTAATTTATATTTCCGTTAAAACAGTTACTAAATTTGAAGAATGAATAAATCCCTATCACGCCCCATCAGGGTGTTGGTGGCCAAAGTTGGTCTTGATGGCCACGACCGAGGGGCCAAAGTAATTGCGACTTCACTGCGAGACGCCGGTATGGAAGTGATCTACACGGGACTTCGCCAGACACCGGAAATGGTAGTGAATGCAGCCATTCAGGAGGATGTGGATGCAATTGGCATCAGTATTTTAAGCGGTGCCCATATGACAGTATTTCCGAAAATTATTACTCTAATGAAAGAAAATAATCTCACGGACGTGCTGCTGACAGGAGGAGGTATCATTCCGGAGGAAGACAGCCGGCGTCTACAGGAGATGGGCGTTGGAAAATTGTTTGCACCTGGTGCAGCAACAACCGAAATTTCAGCATATATCAGGGACTGGGTGATAACAAAACGGGTATAATTTTAATTTAGATAACATGTACGAAAATCTGATGACAGAATTAACGGACAACATCTATATCATTACGATAAACCGCCCCGATAAATTGAATGCACTAAATAAATCGGTCATTCGGGAGCTGGGCGAAGCGGTTGACGAAATTTATGTGAACCCGCTGATCCGTGCTGCGATCATTACTGGATCCGGGACCAAGGCTTTTGCTGCCGGCGCCGACATCCGGGGTTTTGAGGGTCTATCGAAGGAAGAGGGCATGGCATTGGCCAAGGAGGGTCTGGATGTTTTTTTTAATATTGAGAACTCGCCCAAACCCATCGTGGCAGCCGTGAATGGTTTTGCCCTCGGCGGTGGCTGTGAACTCGCGATGGCCTGTCATTTCAGACTTTGCAGTGATACAGCCCATTTTGGACAGCCGGAAATCAACCTTGGCCTTATTCCCGGTTATGGCGGCACGCAACGTTTAACCAGGTATATCGGTAAGGGACGGGCAATGGAAGCGATACTTACTGGAAATATGATCAGCGCACCTCAGGCATTGCAATTCGGGCTGGTCAATTACATCACGATACCGGAGGAATTGATGAATAAAACCAAATCCATCCTTCTTCAAATTATTTCCAAAGCACCACTGGCCATTGCCAAATGCATCGCCGCCGTCAATGCTGCTATGGAGAACGTGGATGGTTATGCGCTGGAGACAACTCTCTTCGGGGAAAGTTTCGCCACCGAGGATATGAAAGAAGGAACGGCTGCCTTTCTTCAAAAACGAAAACCGGTCTTCAGAGGGCTATAGTGTATGGGAATGACAGATGGAATACCTGACACTAAATCCTACTATCAGGTAATTGACGTGCTGATGAAATCAGAATAACTTGTCGTTCTGAAATCATCACATGCTTGTCAAAACCTTTGGGAGTGCGGTTTACGGCGTGGACGCCATTACTATTACTGTTGAAGTTAATGTAATGAAGGGGAAGAATTACTTCATCGTCGGACTCCCGGATAACGCAATAAAAGAAAGTCTCCAACGGGTTGAAAGCGCTTTGAAAACGAATGGCTATTTAATGCCGAGGATTAAATTACTGGTAAATCTCGCACCGGCCAATATCCGGAAGTCCGGTTCTGCTTTCGACCTGCCCATAGCAATAGGTATTTTGGCAGGCAGCGGCCAAATCAAGAATTTATCGATTCTCCATCAACTAGTCATTATGGGTGAATTAAACCTGGATGGTAGTATTCTGCCTGTGAAGGGAGCCCTTCCCATGGCAATCCAGGCAAGAAAAGAAAAATTCCGGGGGTTTATTGTACCCAGATCAAACAGCGGGGAAGCGGCCATCGTGAATCAGCTCGCTATTTACCCGGTATCTCATATCCGGGAAGTGGTTGAATTTTTGGACGAGCGACTTCATATAGATCCACCTGGTGCGGATATCCGGCAGGATTTTTTTTCCAACCCCCATGATTTTGATATTGACTTCAGGGACGTTCGGGGTCAACAAAATATTAAGAGGGCCCTGGAAATAGCTGCGGCCGGTGGGCATAATGCCATACTGATCGGGCCACCCGGTTCCGGAAAAACCATGCTGGCTAAAAGATTACCGACGATACTGCCGCCATTAAGCCTTCAGGAAGCGCTCGAAACTACAAAAATTCATAGTGTGGCTGGTAAACTGCAACCAGACGCCATGCTGATCAAACGACGGCCCTTCAGATCACCACATCATACCATTTCTGATATGGCCCTCGTAGGCGGTGGGGGTTTGCCTCAACCAGGTGAAATTTCGTTGGCTCACAATGGCGTTCTATTTTTGGACGAGCTGCCGGAATTCAGAAGATCAGCGCTGGAAGTAATGCGTCAGCCAATGGAAGAGAGAATGGTAAGTATCAGCCGAGCCCGTATGAGCATCGATTTCCCGGCAAGTTTCATGTTGCTGGCGAGTATGAATCCATGTCCGTGCGGTTTTCACAACCATCCGGAAAGATCCTGCAGTTGTCCGCCTGGTGCTGTTCAGAAATATCTGAACCGGATTTCGGGGCCACTATTGGATCGGATAGACCTGCACGTGGAAGTAACGCCGGTGGGATTTAATGAACTATCGTCCTCCGATGCAGGAGAGTCGTCTTCGGTTATCAGAGACCGTGTCATAAAGGCCAGGTCAAGACAAAGCAATCGCTTTACAAACTATTCAGGCGTTTACGCAAATGCCCAAATGGATAGCGGTCTGTTGAAAAAAATCTGTCGGATTGAAAAAACAGGTTCGGTTTTATTGAAAACGGCGATGAATAAACTGAATCTTTCCGCAAGAGCCTATGATCGCATCCTGAAAGTTTCGCGAACTATAGCAGATCTGGATGAAAAAGAAGAAATCGGTACGGAGCACCTGGCAGAAGCTATTCAATACAGGAGTCTGGACCGTGAATCCTGGGCCGGCTGATTATCGGGCATTTTCAAATACAAACTTGGGTTCACCCAGGCTGGTTTCATTCATCTTCAAACCCTCCAGCTTCAAGTTTTTGAATGAAAAAATTCCCCTGAGGGTTTGTTGGGCAGTCACCCGGAGAATTTTGAAATCCAATGCAGGACGTGCATTACGTACGTAGAAAGCATCCCACTGATAGCGATGAAAAATACTGTGAAAATTATCTGTGAGTCCTCTGTATCCTTTTACCTGTGCCATTCCGGTAATTCCAGGTTTTGCGCAGTATCTGAGTGGGTAATTCGAAACAACGATACTAAATGCCTGATCGTCTTTCTTCATAAACGGGCGGGGTCCCACAATGCTCATATTCCCAATCAGGACATTCAGGAATTGTGGCAATTCATCGAGGCTGGTTATGCGCAAATATTGTCCCAGACGAGTGATACGTGAGTCATTGTAAATAGCCTGCTTGGAATCAGAGTCCCGATTCACAACCATAGTGCGTAACTTGTAACAACGAAAAGGAATGCCCAGGAAACCGATCCGGGTCTGGACAAAAAACACCGGACCTTTGGAATCCAGTCGGATCAAGATTGCTAATATCGGTAAAAGCCAGCTGAGAACCAACGTAATAACAAGAAATGAGGCAATAATATCGAAAATACGTTTGCCGATCTGATATAAAAGATTATCAAACCGGGCCTTGGGTCTTTTATTATTCTGAGAAATACGCTGATAATGTGAAACGTACTTTTTGCTAAAAACGCTGTTCATAAGATATCAGGTTTAAACAATCAACAAATGCCCCTATTTAAAATTTACTGCCTTTATCCTGGTCCTTTCTCTCACGACAATGCGCTACTTCAAATTTCCTGCCTTTTCCACTCACCTACATCATTTTAACAAAAATGGCCAACTTTATTAGCATGACAGGAATTGGCTGGAAAAGGATGCTTTACTTTAAAAAAAATTTACATAAAGCAATCAAACGAGTTTACCCTTATTTTATTGCAAAACAACGGAATATGATTGATTTTTGGAAAAAAAAATGGTATTATTTAATCCCTAGGTGTTTATACCTATAAACTTTAACAAATTCGACATCATTGGCAACCGTAGGAAGCAATTTACTTCCTGGTACCGGAGTATTCTCCTGACAATACTCTTATTAAGAGCGACTTAGTCCCGGAATGCCTATTCGCATAACCAGCAATTATATAACAATTTTTATGATGTGATTTTCCCCATTTTGTCGCATAGATAGCCGCATTCAACCATTTGTCGTTTTTAAACCAATTGTAAAAAAGCTTATACGGTATACCGAATATATCTTCGGTCAAGTAGGCAATGAAAAATATTTCCTTGATAAAAAAGCGGTTGTCCGATATCTTGCACCTTCCCGTAGAAGCAAATTTCATTGTTAAAATTTTCCCGGGAGATTAAAAATGATGTTCCTCAAAAAATTGCAGCCGCAAACCCTCTCCCGATTTTGATCAATGCAACAATTAACTAAATGAAAATAGGCATCCTTGGCACAAGAGGTATTCCCAATCAGTATGGTGGCTTTGAACAACTCGCCGAATATCTATCGGTCGGATTGCTAAATAAGTCGTTTGAAGTTTTTGTTTACAACACTCATAACCATACCTACCAGGAAAAAGCCTGGAATGGCGTTCATATTGTTCATTGTTACAATCCCGAACACAAATTAAAAACTGCCGGTCAGTTTATTTATGATCTCAATTGCATCCTGGATGCACGTAAAAGAAATTTTGATGTTTTGCTGATATTGGGGTATACGAGCATTTCTGTTTGGGGAAGACTATTCCCCAGAAATGCTGCTATAATAATTAATATGGATGGTTTGGAATGGAAAAGGACGAAGTATGCAGGCAGGGTTAGAAAATTTCTTTTTTATGCGGAAAGGCTCGCGGTAAAATTCTGCGACTATTTTGTGGCAGACTCAACAGCCATTCAAAAATACCTTCAAAGCAAATATGATGTGCCCAGTACGTTTATCGCGTATGGTGCCGAAATACCGGGCGAGGCAGACGAGCGTGATCTTGTTGAAAAAAGTCTATCCAAATACAATTATTTTCTGATTATTGCCAGGATGGAGCCGGAGAACAATATTGAAATGGTGTTAGATGGATTTTCGTCCAGTAATTCAACAAAAAAAATGATTATCATTGGTAATCCGGCAAATCAGTTTGGTACATACCTGCAAAATAAGTTCAGGAACGATCAGCGAATTATTTTTCTTGGTGCGATATACGATAAATCAAAATTGCATTCCCTGAAAGCTTTTTCCGCCTTGTATTTTCATGGCCACAGTGCCGGAGGAACGAATCCATCATTACTCGAAGCAATGGCCAGTGGTGCCTTGATCGCGGCCAATAACAATGAATTTAACGTTGCCCTATTACAAAAAGATGCTTATTATTTTCTGGATGCGGAAGAAGTCAGGAAACTGGTGGAAGAAGTTCCTCATGGCCAGAAAGAAAAAAATATGATCGCAAATAATATTAGAAAAATCCAGGAAGATTTTACCTGGTCAAAAATAATTGACCGATATGCAGATCTAATTGTCGAATGCTATAAAGACAAAAATAGTTGAGGGTATCCGCTCGTTGACAGCTAAACGGTCTTGGTATGAGAATAGGAATTGATGCAAAATGGTTTTTCAGAGGTCCGGTCAGTACGCAGGTTGTTTTACAAAATCTGTTACCGGAACTATTTACTCATTATCCTGAACATGAGTGGATTCTCTTTTTGGACACCAAGGACAAAAACATTCCATTCCCGTTTAATTCACACAAGGTGAAGCTGGAATATGTCTGGGCAGATATCAACATGCTTTCAAATGTTTTTCTATTACCCAAAAAATTGAGGTCTTTAAAACTGGACGTGATGGTTTACCAAACTTTTCCTTCGCTGGGAAAGACCACTCCTTCTATAGCATTTATTCACGATGTCCTATTCAGAAGGTTCCCTCAATTTTTTTCATGGAAAGAAAAACTTTATTTTTTGCCTCTGTCCTGGCTAACACGCAACCGGAGCGAACGACTCATCGTTACTACGGAGTTTGTTCTAAATGAACTTTTAAAATATAATTACACGTCCAGCAAATCCATAGTTGATATAGTACCTCTTGCCGTAAGTAATGCATATAAACCTGCCGAATTTCACGATCCAAATAAACTATCAGAAGTAAAGAAAAAATTTAACCTGCCAGATCAGTTCTTGTTATTTGTCGGGAGGTTAAATGTCAGAAAAAATATTGAAAATCTGTTAAGGGCCATTCTGCTGATTCACAACACCTGTATACAACTGGTCATTGTGGGTATTCCGGATTGGAAAGTACCAGATTTGCAAAACCTCCTTTCCAATCCTGAATTAAAAAATAGAATTATACTCACCGGAGCTATGACAGCCGATGAATTGGTATTAACATTTTCCATGGCCAGAATATTCTGCTTTCCTTCTTTTGCGGAAGGTTTTGGGCTTCCCCCACTTGAAGCAATGGCTTCCGGTGTTCCGGTGATTGTTTCAGAAACAACGGCCTTGCCTGAAGTATGCGGTAATGCGGCACTTTATATAAATCCGGATAAGCCGGATAGCATAGCGTTTGCGATAAACACATTACTGGAAGATGAAGAATTATACCAAATACACAAGTCCAGGGGTCTTCAACACGCTAAGAAATTCACCTGGTCAGTATCTGCAAATGCATTTATGAAGAGTATCAACAATGCAGCAAATATCCAATAGTATGATTCAAACATGTCCGCTCTGCAATGGAAAAAATGTCAGCGTAGTTTATGAACGTTTGCCACATTTCCATCAGGCAGCACTCATGCAATGCAACAATTGCGGTCACCTGTACAGCTTCATCAGAGAAGAAATAAATGTTAGTGATTTATATTCCGATGAAATATATAAGGTTGTAGAGAACCGCCATTCTATATTCGATCGCATAATTAAACGGGAATACGCCGGCGTTCTGAAGCAGCTGGACAATATGAAAATAGCTAAAGGAAACCTGCTTGACTTTGGTTGTGGAAAGGGACAGTTCGGAAACCTTGCGGAGAAAAATGGATGGCGTGTGAAAGCGGTTGAAACGTCGCCTGAAAGGGCGGCATACGCAAGAAATGTGTATGGCCTGGATGTAAACTCGGAATTTTATTCTTCCGGGTCCATCTTTAATATTCGATTTGATGTATTAACGCTTTTTCATGTACTAGAGCATTTACATGTGCCCGGGCAACTGCTGCAGGAATTAATAAAAACTAATGTAACTGAAAATGGGATCGTCATCATTGAAGTCCCCAACATCGGCAGCTGGCAATCCAGGATAGCAAAGGATCACTGGATACATCTGGATGTTCCCCGCCATATCCATCATTTTACACCAGAAAGGCTGAATAAATTTTTGGTGAGCCTGGGTCTTGTTCCTGTCAAAAGAACTTATTTCTCGTTTCACCTGGGTGTTTTAGGAATGGTGGATAGCCTGCTAAAAAAAATGGGTTATAGAAAAAATATTATCTATGAATTAAAGAATAAAAAAAGCAAATCCCTGATTTTGCGGGTTGCACTGGTTCTTCCCTTTGCAATCATCCTGGAGTTTACCTCTTCCCTTTTTGGCAAAGGCGGGGTAATAAGGATCTATTCCCGCAATCGGGTTTTATAGAAAATTTTTGCCCTTTACGCACTTATGGGAGGATTTTCGTTCCATTCATTTTCTGTCTCCATACTGAAGATAGTATAATGCGTGGCGGTTGATAAGATGAAGTAAGGTTATGATTGCCTATTCGGGATCCGGTTTAGAAAAGGTGGCAGGACTCATGATTACCCTAAATTTTGCCAGGAAGGTCCGTTCTTACGCCGAAGGCATTTTATACTTTTCGTATCCAAAACGACCCGGGCAGATGGCCTCTATTTCGTTCAAGTAGGGGAAATTTTGCATACATTTCCTGAGGGTAATGACTATTTAAATAGTTCAGTGCTCCTAATATTCTGAATTCCTGATTACATGAAAGGAAAGCCTCCAGTATGTACTGTTCATTCCAAAACATGATATCCTCCACCAAATGCTTTTTCGTATAGTCCTTTGGTGAATAAATGTCGTGCACATGAATAATAACGCCTTTTTTCAGCGTGGGTAATATTTCGAGGAATTCGAACAATACGTCGCCCTGCGGTCGCACCATATGAGATGAATCGATAAAAAGAATGTCGTTTTCGTCCAGTGATTTAAACAAATCCAGCGGCATATCTTCCACCAGCTTCCTTATAACGCGAACGCCCGATTTCTCCAGCCACGGCATTTCATAAGGCTCTATACAGATTTGTTCCAAATGATAATCAGCATTCAACAACCTTTCGTCTGAAACCGCCCTTTGTACCATTAGCGTGGAAAAGCCACTTCCTATTTCAATTACCCTGGCAGGCTTAAAATGGCGAATTATGCAATAAAGATATTCTGCATCACCCGGGCCAAGCGAAGGATTGCCATAATAGAACGTCAGCTCACTGCCGTCTTTCTTAAAGGGAATAGCAGACAGTTCAGTTTGAAAATTAAAATTCAGCAGTAAATTCAATTGTTCCTGATCATTCCAGCTAATTCCAGGCAAAAACCGATCGCGCCCGAGGGGATGCTTCAAATGCCTGTCGTCAAATAACGGTTCATAGTAGTGATTGGTAATAGGAAATACACCCACCTTCTTAAACAACCATTTGCTCACAGGCATATTGGAAACCCTCATTTTCCTGATAGAAAACAAAAGAATTGAGGCCAGTAGGGTGAATGGAGAAAGTAAAATATCCAATATTGGAAACAATGGCTTCAGAAATTTTCGCAATTTGTACTTAGTCATTATCTAAATATGTTTTTGTATAAGGGTTACTATTCTCCACATTAAATTGCGGAAATCTTTGGGTGAACGCCATAATCCAAATTACGTATTCTGCCAGATTTGTAATAAAACTCCCGGTAAACTGATAAATAAAAATAAAAACGAATAATAGAAGCCTGTAATAATTCGTCCAAACCCTGGTATATACGAAAAAGAAAAACTCCGCAAGAAATCTGACTACCAGTCCGATCACTCCGAAAATCGCGAGTGTTTCTGCAGTGGAATTAGGTATTTGAATAATATCATAATCGAGCGGATAATTGTAGTAGCCCCGGATAATATCCGCACCAAGCACTTTTATCTGACCGGGGCCAATACCAAAAAAGGCATTCCTGAGCTGAAGGATTTTGCTACTCAGCAGAAATGCATCCGTAGTTCTTCCTTTACCCGAAATATCATTTCCGGAAAAAATATTTTCAATCCGAATGAAAAGAGAATTTCCCGGGAAGAAAATAAATAGAGCTGTCAATATAAATATAAACGAGCCGGAAATGAAAATAACAAGCCACCATATTCTCTTTTTCCTGCTTAGATACCTGAAAAGTAATACATACATAACGGCGAGCGAGATCACAATGGAACTTATAACGCCCATGGAAAACGAAAGCAGATAAGGCAAAAGAATCATACCCAGGACTAAAAGGCTATTTTTCCTATTTTGCCCCAACATCACTTTAAGCAAATAAAAGAAAAACAATGGTGTAAATAATGTAGCATAATAAGATGCTTCATAAGTAAATAGTTTCAATCTGCGGATCTCTTCCACTCCTTCTGTCAAATACTGCTGAATCCACATAATATCATAATAATCCGTGAAATAAAGTGGAATCGCTATCAGGCACAGAATAAAATTAATTATTACAAGCTTTCTGAAAATACCCTCTATGTCTTTGCATTTTTTCAGGAAAGTATAGAATGCCTGGCAGAAAATATAAACAGCTGTAAGGTTAAGCAATGAAACGAAATACCTTTTCTGATCAACACCTTCATTGAGATGGACAATCATGAAGGGTATCAACACCAGAAAGAACGGCCATAAGATTTCCCGTTTTCGGGTTATGACGACCCAATAATAAAACAAAGGCGCTAAAAGGGTTGTATATGTAAGGCCCAGTGGCAATCCAATGGAATTGAGAAAAAAATAAATCACAGCAAAAGGGAAATATTTATTTGTTCCCATTTGAAATCATTTTTGTAAATGACACTGCTCCGCTGTATATGCCTCTTGCCCGTCTCCATTGTCCTGTCAACATATTTTTCATGATACGTACAAGACAAAAAACAAGTGCCAGCCGGATATTCCTTTTTTTATATTTAAACAGAAATAATAAGCCGTTTCGAGTATAATAGTATTCAGCCAGGAACCCCCTTCCAATGGAAGTGCCAACCTTATCATAACATACTGACTGAAGACATACGGCTATTGGCTTACCCTGTGACCTGGCTTTATAACACCAGTCGGTTTCTTCCCAGTATAAAAAGTAATTTTCAGGCAACATGCCGATATCCCTGAACTGACTTGCATGTGTGAAGAGGGAGCCGCCCGAGATATAGTCAAGTTTTCCAATGTCCTCTGGTTTCGTAACAAGAGAAGTGGTGGCAGAATTGAAGCGTATTCTGCCTCCCCCATACATATGTATTTTTTCCGGACGTTTTTGAAATTTGATTACTGAACCGATGATGGAGCCCGCGGGCTGGGACTGGGCAAATTTCACCAATTCTGAAAGGGCAGAATCTGCAATTACCACATCGGGATTTAATAACCAGATAAAAGCATCCTCGCGAGTTAAAATCCGCAGTATAATATTATTGCCGGCGGCGAATCCGGAATTTTTTTCATTCTGTACAAAAACCAGCGGAGGAAGAGCGTCAATATCCTGGATATTATCAAGATCCCGGCCATGAAAGAAATTGTTGGGTAAAAGCGAAAACCCCCGGACATGGGCCGCCCAATTCATGATATTCTTCAAAGAATCATTCTGCGAATCATTATCTATCACAAAGACCCTGAAATCACTACAATTCGAACGGAATACTGACTCCAGGCACTCTATCGTATCCTGCCAATTCTTATAGTTAAGAATAACAATGTTAGTTAGTGGGATATTGTTATTTCTTTTTTGCAATAAACAGGTATTGAACAGTCAAAAAATCTTCAAATAACCTGAAACTTATCAAATTCAGCATTCTTCTTTTCCTGCCTTTTGGAACAGATTTCAACATAAAGTTTGGTTTGCTGTATACTGGTTCCAGATGGCTCGTCGTAAGCAGAGAGGACATGTTTTTTTTGCAAAAGAAACGAAGGTGGGTTCTGTCCATAATCCCCCCGTCTGTCTGATAATTAAATTCACCTTTAAACACCACCCTGAATAATGTTTTCCATTCCCGCAAATTTGGAATACTCATAATCAGCAAGCCATCCTTCCTGAGATATTTGCTGATTTTTTCAACAGCACTCCATGGATCAACCAGGTGTTCCAGTACATCAGCACATAATATTACATCAAAATATTCTTCTTCAGCAGGGATCTCTTCGGTTTCTATATTGGCGATTTGAAATTTATCTATGAGGGAATTTTCCTGGTTCGATCCCGGAATCTTCATCAATTCAATCCCCATTACTTCCTTCGCAATATTGTTTTCCTTTATATAAACCAGTGTATTACCAGAGCCGGCTCCCACTTCCAAAATCTTCTGAGCCGGGTCGCGGGGAATAAGACTTATGATATCGAAACGAATATTTGAAAAGTACTCCGGCGCCTTGGTTATATAGTGATCTTTTTTCATAAACTGCCTGCATTAACAAAAGATGCCAGTTTGTTTTTATAAAGCTCCCAATTCAGGCCGCTAGTTACGAATAATTCGGTTACTATAATGCTAACAGCTGTTCCCACCGCTCCCCAGGTATAACAAAATACAAGATTTGTTAACAGGCTTACGATGGTGGCAGAAACCAGGATATTGAAATAACTTTTCTTGCGATTGAATGCAAGTAATACCTGATAGGCAGGAATGTTCAGGCAAACAACAACCGGAACGAAGCTCAACATCCTGAGCAATATAATGGGCAGGGGCTCCCTGGTGCCCAGGAATATCTGAATAATAAATGGAGAAAGAATAAATACAATTGTGCAACCTGCAAGTAACAACAGTAAAAAGGGCTTGTAGAATTGCTTAAAAAAGCGGGACGTTTCCTCTTTACTTTTCATAGTCAACTGGCAAATGTGCGGATAAACAACCTGTGAAAAAACCCCGAGCACCTGCCTGATCGCAAAAAATATTTTCTCAGCTATACTATAATATCCTACAACCAGGTCATTCGTAAATAACCGCAGAACCAGAATATTAATATATTGATATGTGTTAATAGAAAGATTGGAAGCCGTTATGTGCCATCCCTCTTTTATCTCATTTTTAATATCTACCCAATCTGGTCTGTAATATTTTAATTTAAAAACGCGAATTGCCAGGTAGATACTAAAAAAACCGGCCACTATATTTCCAATCCCTAAAAAGAATAGAAAATAAATATAGCCGCCTTTATCCCGGATAAATACAAAAACAAGCGCCACAAATAATAATCTGGCAACTAGAGTACTGATAGTGATATACTGCATTTTTTCCATTCCCTGGAAGAACCAGCCTACCAGGGCGGATTGACCAATAACATAGACAAACCCAAGCAAGTAAAGTATAAAATGACTTTTAAGTACCGGCACCACAGATGTCAGCAACAAGAGGAAAAGGAAAGCAAGCCCACAAATGAAAAATTTGGAGATTAGTACAGTAGAGAATATTCGTGAAATTTTTTCTTTGTCTTCCTTAAAAACTGCAATATCCCTTGTGGCTGTAAGATTGAATCCGTAGTCTGAAATAGTAGACAAAAAAATCATAACTACCTGAGCAACAGAGACAACACCAAAAAGGTTTGCGCCGATCCTACGTATCACAAAGGGCATAACAAGAACCGGGAGCACAAAATTTGCGCCCTGTATAATACCCAATGCCAAAAAATTTGCAAGTAACTTTCTACTGTCGCCAGATGCCATGATAAAAGGATGCGCAAAAGTAATAATTTGAACTCATGAAACTTCATGGTTCCGAATTGACCAAAACGTCTATACCAAGATGACTGCAATGCTCAGGGTTTTTTTGAGCTCACTATTTTTTATGTACCTTCCCTTTTATTTTTAACCCTTATGGTACGATTCGAATAACTAGTTCTGCCACCGGCAAATAAAACTATAAATATTCAGGTTATATGGCAGAAATGAGAAAGCAGGTTGAAATAAACAATGATGAAATTGACCTGATTCATGTTTTGGAGAGAATTTTACGATTTCTTTCCACGTATAAAAAGGAGTTGATTATTACGGCGATCACCGGTATGATTTGCGGATACACCATTTACCGGACTCTTCCTAAATCTTATGGTTCCACATTAATTCTACACTCACAGGTTCTGACAAATTCCGAAGAAATAGAGATTATTGAAAGCTGGAATAATCTGCTTAAGAACCGGGAATACAGTGTCTTGTCCAGAAATCTGCATTGCACTGACGCTCTCCTTTCCAAAATAAATTCACTAAGTGCTACCAACATTTCCAGCGCCTTACCATCGGCTGCCAGTGGTTTCACTGTAGATGCCTTAGTTAAGGATACTTCAATTCTTGAAGACTTGCAGACTGCGATCATATATGGCCTGGAAAACAATGAGTATGTTAAGGAAAAAGTTGAATTTAGAAGAAGTTATACGATAAAGCTGATCGAAAATATTACCCGGGAAATTGCCAAACTGGACTCGACCAAGCGGAGAATCGAATCCGGGAACAATGGCAAATCACAAGGAACCTCATCACTCATTTTGGATATCTCCGATGTAAATGTTCAGATGATTACACTGACTGAAAAATTATACTCGAATCAGGAAACACTGAAGTTTGTAGACGCAATACAGGTCCTGCAAAACTTTGAAAAATATGCGAAGCCTGCCAGCCCCCGTTTTCTTACGCTGATTATTTCGGGTTTTTTCGGTGGGCTATTTTTGGGATTTGCCATGGCCGTATTCAAAAATTTGAAAATGAAAATTTCAATGCTCAGCAAGGCAAGGGAAACCCGGACTCCGAATAAAGAGTTGGTATGAATCAATTGAAATTTTATAAATTTTTATTAAACTTTCTTCCATTTCTTTACCTAGCTTTTTTTTTAAGTCTTTTTTGTGGATTAAGGGTCATGAGCAGCATTTGTGTTGGCGGCTTATTGCTCTTCACATTATTACTCGGCTATCTAAACAATAACCTGTTCAAAAAAAATATTTTCACTAATTATTTCGTCTGCGGATGTCTGATATTTTATTTATTCCAGATTACTGCGCTGGCTTATACAAATAATCTGTCTACAGGAATTCAACAGATCCAGGTAAAGACTACTTTGTTAGTTGTTCCCGTTTCCCTTTTTTACAGCAATTACCTCGATGAAAGTTTCCGCGAAAAAATAATGCCATACTACGTATTGCTAATGGCATTGGCGATGTTTTACTGCTTTATAGAAGCTATGTTTAATTATTCGGTCAATCACGACAGTTCGGTCTTTTTTTATCACAGCCTGGTGTCTCCATTTAGTCATCACGCCATCTTATTTTCTATTCTGGCTTTCATTGGATTTCTTTACCTGATGGAAAGACTGGGGAGACAGAAATATTTCCGGTATAAGCCTTTGATAATATTTTCAATTGCCTATTATCTTTTTTTTATTTTCCTGCTTGCTTCCAAAATAGTAATTATTTTTTCCTTCGTAAGTATTCTGCTATACATCAGCCTTTCCCTTAAAAAGTCTGCTTTTTTAAAAGGCCGGTTTACTTTCTACATGCTGATTAGTCTTTCAGTCCTTAGTACTGTTTTGTTTACAAAAAACCCGGTAAGCTATCGATTCAGGGATATTTTTACCGGCAATATCGACGTAGTTGAAAAACATCAATACAATCCCGGGGTTTATTTCAATGGTATTCAGTTCAGGTTACTTGAGTGGAAAATTGTAGCTGAAATACTCAATGAACATAGGGCATGGCTGATCGGAGTCAGTCCCGGCGACGCACAAGATCTGCTCAACAAAAAATACACATCGCTGAATATGTTTGTCGGGGAAGCGGATAAAAATACCCGGGGCTTCTTGGGCTATAACACGCATAATGAATTTCTTGAGTCTGCTTTGCAAAATGGAATTCTTGGATTGACTACCTTTTTAATTATTTGTGCCGGATTTATTCAGATGATGATTTATAGCCGTTCTGTAGAATTTTGGCTTATTGGAACGTTGCTCCTTTCATATTGCCTTGTCGAATCGGTTCTTCAAACGCAATATGGTGTATTGCTGTTTACCTTTTTTCCCTTATTCCTTTTCTACACCAGAAAGAAAGAATATGGCGGGAAATC
The DNA here is from genome assembly GCA_963741345.1 of uncultured Bacteroidota bacterium. Classification (GTDB taxonomy): domain Bacteria; phylum Bacteroidota; class Bacteroidia; order Chitinophagales; family Chitinophagaceae; genus Puia. The sequence continues at coordinate 417,915 of CAVUHS010000001.1, read as the reverse complement.
CTCTATTTCGCAAAGTTAAATCCGTGCATCTTGGCATTTTTCTCGAAATTGTAAGAAATTAACTGAATTCTGAACCAGTTGCATTCTGCGGCTGTTATTGTGATTGATATGAAACTTCTACTCGAATATCTTAAACCCTATAAATGGCTGGTAGTCCTCACATTATTTCTGGCCAGTCTGAATACAGGTTTCTCCCTGCTGGATCCAATCATTTTGGGTAAGATCGTAAATCTTTCCAACGAATATATCCAGACCCGGAAGTTAAACCATGATTTTTCTGCGGATCGCTTTTTTACTGCCTTTTCCTGGACACATCCGGGTGTGATTAATCTGCTGTTGCTCTCAGTCGCTGTAGCCATGATGAGCCGGATCGCCAAGAATTTCCAGGACTATTTTATGAATGTGGTGGTTCAGAAATTCGGAGCCAAGGTATTTACGGACGGTTTACAGCATGCCATGAAACTGCCTTATGAGGATTTCGAGGATCAGCGCAGCGGTGAAACCCTGGGTGTATTGCAAAAGGTCAGAACAGACACCGAAAAATTTATCAATTACTTCATCAATTTACTTTTCGGGGTTATCGTAGGCGTCATTTTTGTTTTTACCTATGCGGCCATTTACATTCACTGGAGTATACCACTGGTTTACCTGGGGGGAATCCTGATGCTGACGTGGATCAGTAACCTTCTTAGCAAGAAAATAAAAATCATTCAGAAAAATATTGTTTCCCAAACTACTTCACTGGCGGGTTCTACTACAGAATCCTTAAGAAATATTGAGCTTGTGAAAAGCCTGGGCCTGACCCAGGAAGAAGTGAACCGCCTGAATAAAAACACTTATAAAATTCTCGGGCTGGAACTGACTAAGGTAAAACGTATCCGGAGTATCAGTTTTGTTCAGGGAACATTTGTCAACACGCTGCGTCAGGTAATCCTGTTTATTTTAATGTGGCTCATATTCAAGGATAAAATGAATGCGGGTCAGCTCGTCACCATGCAAATATTTTCATTTTTTGTATTCGGCCCATTGCAGGATATTGGAAATATTGTCCTTTCCTACCGTGAAGCCCAGGCCTCGCTTAATAATTTTGAACAGCTCATGAAAAAAGTGCCGGAACTGCAGGCTGCAGATCCCAAACACCTTGGTAAAATTGAAGAGTTGAGTTTCCAGGACGTGGTCTTTAAACACAAAACCGCTCAGCACTTCGCGATCGATCATATCAGCTTTGATGTTCAGGTGGGTGAAACCATCGCGTTTGTGGGGCCCTCCGGTTCCGGTAAATCAACCCTGATGAAATTACTGGTCGGTCTTTACAGGCCCATGAGAGGAAAAATACTTTACAATGACCTGGATGAAAACTCAATCAGCTTTGATGATTTGCGAAACCAGATTGGCTTTGTAACCCAGGACACACAATTATTTTCCGGCACGATCCGGGAGAACCTGATTTTTGTCAGCCCCTCTTCTACCGAAGCAGATTTGCTGGATGTATTAAAGAAGGCTTCCTGTTTAAACCTGCTGGAAAGAGCGGAAAGAGGATTGGAAACGATGATTGGTGAGGGTGGTTTGAAATTATCAGGGGGGGAAAAACAAAGGTTATCCATTGCCAGGGCGCTTTTGAGGAAGCCCAGGGTACTGATCTTTGATGAGGCCACGTCTGCTCTTGATTCATTGACTGAGGAAGAGATTACTAAAACCATCCGTCAGGTTTCGTCCCAGAGGAATCAGATTACAATATTAATCGCACATCGGCTGTCCACAATTATGCATGCCGACCGGATCTATGTATTGGAGAAGGGAAAGGTTGTAGAAACGGGAACTCATAATGATTTAAAAGAGGAGAAAGGACTTTATTACGCCATGTGGCGCCAACAGATCGGAGAGAGAAAAAATAGTCAGGATATTTCGGAATCCGTTATGAGTACAACCGGTTAAATCCAATTCGTAGATGGAAAAACTATCTGTTGTTATCATATGCTTTAATGAAGAACAAAATATCGGCCGGTGTATCGATTCCGTCAAAGATATTGCTGATGAGATTCTGATCCTGGATTCCCATTCCACTGACCGGACTGTAGCTATTGCCGAAAGCAAGGGAGCCATCGTAAGACAGGAACCGTTTAAAGGCTTTATCGAAAAGAAAAATAAAGCCGTTAAATTGGCCAGCTACGATTTTGTATTGAGCCTGGATGCGGACGAGGCTTTGCATCCGCTTCTTTCGGATTCAATCGCCATCGCTAAAAAAAGTTTTACTAACCGTGCTTACAGGATGAATCGCTGCAGTAACTACTGCGGTAAATTTATCCGGCACGGAAGCTGGTACCCGGATGTTAAGGTGCGGCTATTTGATAGAAAGATCGCGCAATGGGGAGGAACCAATCCTCACGACAAGATAGTTTTGCAGGGTAAAATTCCGGTAGAACATCTCAAAGGTGATATCCTGCATTTTTCCTACCATTCAATTTCCGAACACGCCATCCAAAACAACAAGCTTAGCACGCTCGCGGCTGAGTCCCTTTTTGTGCAAGGGAAAAAAACAAGCATATTAAATATCTTAGTGCGCCCCGCATGGGCATTTTTCCAGAGTTATCTTCTCCGTGCGGGCTTCCTGGATGGATTTTTCGGTTTAGTAATCGCAAGCCAGATTTCGCATATGACTTTCCTGAAGCATGCTAAATTGTTCATGCTCCATAAATCAGCCAAATAGCAAGTACCTTTGCAAAAAATACGCATATGGCTGGTAAACCGGGATTTTTATGGAGTCTTCTTACGCAGAAATGCCCGCGTTGCAGGAAGGGGTCCATGTTTACCGATCCAAATCCCTGGCGCCTTAAATCAACGCTTAAAATGCCCGCGCGCTGTACGGAATGCAATCAACTTTTCGAACTTGAAGTCGGTTTCTGGTATGGAACAGCATATCTGAGCTATGCGATTACTGTGTTATTCTGTGTTTTGAGTTTTATAACCTGGTTCCTTACGATTGGTTTCTCATTAAGCGACCAGCGGTTTTTTTGGTGGATGGGTATTAACGGTTTTTTGCTGGTCGTGCTACAGCCATGGTTTATGCGGCTAAGCCGGGCCATGTACCTGTATTTCTTCGTGTCCTACAATGCCGATTATAAGAATGCTGCACCAAAGACATTTGATTATAAATCAGAAGATTATTTTCTACGGGAGGAACCAAACAAGCCTTCGGTTTAAAAGAAAAACCACCCGTTTTTAAACGAATGGCTTTTGAGATCTATGCTAGGGGGTTAGTAAGGGTGAATAACGTAAAATTATAAATATTATTATTCAAAAGATCAATCAGAGATCTTTTAATGAAAAAAAATCCTTCACCCGGATCCCCTTTTCAGTTTTTTGAAGGGTGCAGCACTCATGAACTGGATCATGCTCAAAGAATAAAATATAGTCTTTCTCTAAGGCCTCTTCCAGGAAAGCCTTCTTTTCATTTAACGATATCAGGGGAAACATATCGTAAGCCATTACATAAGGAATCGGCAGGTGGCCTGCAGATGGAAGCAGGTCTGCCATAAATACAATCGTTCTTCCTTTATACTTCAACTGCGGAAGCATCATCGTATTCGTATGACCATTTACAATACGGATATTGAATCCTGGCATAAATGAAAGTTCCTGCAACCGCGTCCCGGATACCTCTTTTCTATTGGAAATCATTTCCAAACCCCTGTTCTCGTCTTCTCCCAGTTCTATCATTCTCAGGCGTCCGCTCTCCCGGATTGGCTGAATATTTTCCCGGAGGAATGATGCTTTTTCCCTTTCATTTGGTTCTGTGGCCCATGTCCAGTGTTTTTGATTGCTCCAGTAAACTGCCTTTGGAAAAGCCGGCACCAGGCGTTCGCCATCACGTATGATCGCTCCCCCGCAGTGATCGAAGTGAAGGTGCGTGAGAAACACATCTGTAATATCCTCCATCTTATACCCTTTCAATTTTAATGAACTTTCAAGAGAGTAATCACCCTGCAGGTAATAATGACTGAAAAATTTTGCGTCCTGCTTGTCGCCAATGCCGGTATCTATAAGTATCAGCCTGTTTTCATGCTCAACCAACAGGCAACGGAGAGCCCAGGAACACAAATTATTTGTATCTGCCGGATTAATCTTATTCCAGATAGACTTGGGTACCACTCCAAACATGGCACCCCCATCGAGTTTGAAATAGCCAGTGTCGATACTATAAAGATTCATTTTAACGATTTATCCTATCAGTCAATGACTGACAGCCAGGGTGCCCTTCATACTCAGTGACTGAGCCCTCATCAGCCAAACAAACCCTATCAGGAAAAATATTATAAGACTCAAAACCGAATTTTTCATGCTCCCTGTGATTTCTTCTATGAATCCAAAACTGAACATCCCAATTACGATGGCCAGTTTCTCCGTGAAGTCGTAGTAACTAAAGTATGAAGCGGTATCCCTTGTTTCAGGCATAAGTTTGGAGTAAGTGGAACGACTGAGCGACTGGATACCCCCCATGACTAAACCGACCGCAACTGCCAGCATATAAAATCCGAATTCCGGGTTCCCACCTTTTTCTTTATAATAAGCCGTGTAATAAGCAGCCAGGCAAATCAGTATCCAGAAAATAATGATTCCGATCAATACCCGAATGTTGCCGAATTTTTCAGATAAGCGGCTGACGCCGATTGCTCCGGGGATGGCTACCAGCTGAATAAGAACTACGGTAACGATGAGTTTGGTATCTGCCAGTTGAAGCAGTTTGCTTCCGAATAAAGTAGCAGCCAGCATAACCGTTTGTACACCCATGCTGTAAAAAAAGAATCCCCGAAGAAACATTTTCAAAACCGGTAATTTTTTTATCTCCACATACACCTTTTTCATTTCAGAAAAACTTTCTGAAATAATACTTGAACTGATTTTCCCAGCCGATTTGGTTTCGGGAAGTGCTGAGAAAGTGATCTGGGCAAAAGAGGCCCACCAGATACCAACCAGGAGGAAGGTAATACGCATAGCCAGCAATTTGTCGTCCAGGAACGTCACCAACATAAAACCTATAATCTGCAATATGACGCTACCGATATAGCCATAAGAAAACCCTTTGGCACTCACCCGGTCACGGTCAACGGGTGCAGCTATTTCGGGAAGAAAAGCATTATAGAAGACCACACTTCCTACAAACCCCATAGAAGCAATCATCAGGCAAAGTATCCCGAGCCATAAATTTGTTCCATCGAAAAAATAGAGCAGGGCACATCCCAGTGAGCCCATATAACAAAAGAATCTCATGAACGCTTTCTTATTACCACGCGAATCTGCAATGGATGTAAGAACAGGATAAAGGATAGCGATCAGAAGATATGCCAGGGCAAATGAATAGTCATATAAAGAAGTATTGATAAATTTTCTTCCCAGGAAAGTGACCGTTTCGCCGCCAAACTGTTTCCTGGTAACTATCGTATAATAAATCGGAAAAAATGTAGTGGTTATAACAAGGTTATAAACAGAATTGGCCCAGTCGTACATAGCCCATCCGCGAATCACTTTTTTGGAGGCTGTCTGCATAACCGTCGTTTTTATTGTTGAATGACTCCCTTCCATACAAGGAAAATAATCAATGCCCCTGCAAGAATTCTGTAATATCCGAATAACCTGAATCCGTGACGCTGTAAATAGGTAATAAAAAACCGTACTGCCAGGAGGGCCACTACAAAAGCCACGAGGCTTCCGATGGCCAACAACGACATATTATTCTTCACAAATATTTCCGGATTGGTTTTATGTACATCATAAAAACTTTTAACAGAAGCTGCCAGCATGGTGGGGACGGCCAGAAAAAAAGAAAATTCGGCGGCAGTACGCCGATCGAGTTTTTCAGCAAGACCGCCGATTATAGTCGCTGCGCTCCGGCTAAGTCCCGGAAACAAGATGGAAAGTACCTGATAACATCCGATCACAAATGCATTTTTGTTCGATACTTGTTCCTGGGAAAAAACCCTTGGTTTGGTAAACAATTTGTCAATAAACAACAGTATGATGCCGCCGAAGATCATTACTACGGCTATAAATAAAATGTTTCCAAGCAGTGCATCAATATGCTTCTTTAGAATCACACCTGCGATGATAGCCGGTATCAGGGCGATCACCAGCTTGAAATAAAAGGCTGTTTTTTTAAAATCAAAAAATCGTTTGTAATAAAGGACAACCACTGATAAAATAGCAGCCAGCTGAATTACAATTTCAAAAAGATCGGCAAAAGCTCCAGGATGCACTCCAATCAGCGGATTTGCAAACTTCATATGAGCAGTAGAGGAAATGGGTAAGAACTCAGTGATGCCTTCAATTATAGCTATAATAATTGCTTGAAGAGGGCTCATTGGGGATTCTGAGCTTTCGATTTCTTAAAGATCCCAACAATCTCCAGCACCAGGCCGGCCAAAATTAATATAGGTGCAATAGTAATCCGCCTGAAACTGTATACTTCGGCCGGATCGAATACATTGGGATCCTTGCTCTTACCACCGATCATCAGGAGGAGGCCGAGGAGAACCAGGCCGAGTCCGATAATCATCCAACGGTAATTTTCCTTTCCGAATAAAGGTTTATAATTTTTAGAGCCAACTGTTTTTACTTGTTTTGCCATAACGGGAAATCAGGTCGCAATGTACTAAAATCAATATAAATCGTCCAACTTCATCTTAAGGTATTTCAGCACGCTGCGGTGAGTACTGAAGAAAGAAATACATATCCCCAACAGAATAATGACGGCAAATAACATGATCAACAAAGGATAATCACGGAGCGCTTTCAGATAGGGTAACTGGTTTTCCGCAAATATGATAATGGCAATCAGTCCTCCGACCGCCAGCAAGCCACTGATGAGTCCGTTAAAGAATGCGCGCAGATCCATGGGTCTGGAAATAAACCATCGGGTAGCGCCCACCATTTGCATCGTTTTGATCAGGAAACGATTACTGAACATCGCCAGACGTATGGTATTGTCGATCAGGAAAATAACCAGTATTGAGATTATGATAATCACTGACAATAAAATAATACTGATCTTATTGATGATATTATTAAGGTTGGTTACGAGCGACTGCGGGTATTGAACATCACTAACGGCGATATTCTGAAGGAGGTCATTTTTTATTTTCGAAAGCGAGTCTATAGATGCATATTCCTTGGTAATCCGGAAATCAATACTGGCCGGCAGGGGATTCCTATCAAGCAATGCACCCCAGTCTTTGTTTCCATCCTGCAGGTATTTCTGTTTCGCAAGATCCTTGGTTACGTATTCATAGTCCTTGACATAAGGTTTGCCGATGATATACTGTACCAATGCAGCACTGTCCTTCGGCGATACGTTTTCCCGGATATATACGTTCATCGCAATATTTTCTTTGAAATACTGGCCGAGTTTATTGGCATTTATTATGATCCATCCTAATATGCCCAAAAGAAACAGCACCAGTGATACGCCTACTATCGCCATGATGTAAGAGGGTGCGGAACGTTTGGCTGATCCTTTCCGGGTTTGTGCCATAGTTGAACAATTTCCATTTAATCAGGTAAGTGGCAAAAATAAAAGATTTACACGCACGATGCGTTATTTTTGTCAGCTCATATGGAGTATTCATTCAACGCCATAGAAAAAAAATGGCAGGAAAGGTGGAAAACAGACCAGGCATACAAGGTCAGCAACGACAGCAGCAAACCGAAGTGTTATGTGCTGGATATGTTCCCATATCCCAGTGGTGCCGGACTGCATGTGGGACATCCGCTGGGCTATATTGCCAGTGATATTTTCGCCCGCTATAAAAGGCTCAAAGGCTTTAATGTACTGCATCCGATGGGTTACGACGCCTTTGGTTTACCGGCCGAACAATATGCCATAGATCACGGTATTCATCCGGCTGTTAGCACAAAACAAAATATTATCAATTTCAGGGAACAGCTCGACCGGATTGGATTTTCTTTTGATTGGAGCCGTGAGGTAAATACCGCTGAGCCCAACTATTATAAATGGACCCAATGGATTTTTTTGCAGTTGTTTAACAGTTGGTACGACCGTAGAGCTAACAAAGCGAGACCAGTTTCTGAACTGGTTTCTGCATTTGAACGACAGGGAAGTGAGGTTGTTACCGGTTATCGTTCAATCCTACCCTTTACTTCGATTGAGTGGAAATCCTGGTCCGAAAAACGACAACAGGACCTGCTGATGGAGTTTCGCCTTGCTTACTGTGGATATGGCGAAGTAAACTGGTGTGAAGCCCTTGGAACTGTTCTGGCAAATGATGAAGTGATCAATGGATTTAGTGAACGGGGGGGTTATCCTGTTGTGAAAAAGAAATTACGTCAATGGTATCTGCGTATTACCGAATACGCTGACCGACTGCTCGAGGGCCTTGATAAAGTGTCCTTCAGTGATGCCATGAAAGAAATGCAAAGTAACTGGATCGGAAAAAGTTTCGGGGCTGAAATGGATTTTGCATTCGAGAAAGATCCGGCCAAAAAATTGCGCGTTTATACCACCCGGCCCGACACAATTTTTGGCGTAGACTTTATGGTAGTTGCTCCCGAACATGAGCTCATAGCCGATTTGACCGCTGCTTCTGAAAAACAGGCCGTTAATGCATATATCGACTATGTTAAGAGCCGCAGCGAACGGGAACGCATGGCAGAAAAAAAAATTACCGGATGTTTTACCGGATCTTATGTGCTTAATCCCTTTAATAGCCATAAAATTCCGGTCTGGATTTCTGAATATGTGCTCGCGGGATATGGCACAGGCGCCATCATGGCGGTGCCTTGCGGAGATGAACGCGATCTTAAGTTTGCGCGCCATTTTAATATACCTGTCACCAATATCATCGGGTTCCATTTCAATGGAACAGAAGCTAATCCCACCAAAGACGCCTTGCTGGAAAATAGTGATTTCTTAAACGGCAAACTCATGCGGGATGCTATTGCTGTCGTAAATGACCGGATCGAGGCCATGGGTATTGGAAATCGCCGGGTAAATTATAAAATGCGTGACGCAGCGTTTAGTCGCCAGCGTTATTGGGGTGAACCTTTCCCCATTGTCTGGAAAAACGGAATAGCATGTCCGCTTCCTGAAAAAGATTTGCCGCTGGAACTTCCCAAAGTTGATTCTTACAAAGCAGGACCGGATGGGGAGGGTCCACTGGCCAATTTACCCGATTGGACTTCAAAACACCTGGAGACCAATACGATGCCTGGCTACGCAGGAAGCAGCTGGTATTTTTTACGGTATATGGATCCGAATAATACTGAATCCTTCTGCAGCCGGTCTGCTTCTGACTACTGGGGACAGGTGGACCTTTATATAGGAGGCACTGAACATGCTGTAGGTCATTTGCTTTATAGCCGTATGTGGACGAAATTCCTGTTCGACCTGGGTTATATCGGATTCGATGAGCCTTATCAGAGACTGGTTAATCAGGGCATGATTCAGGGAAGCAGCCGTTTTGTGTACCGGATAGAAATTAACGGAACGGATGAAATGGAAGTCCTTTCAAAACAAAGACCCATTTTTATTTCAGCCGGATTAAAAAACCAGCCCCTGGCAGAATTACAACGTTCCATGAAAGATGTTTTGAAAGAAAGCTGGGGACCCGGTGCTGAAAAAGTTGAAATCATATCTGTATCCAGCCTTCATACCGATGTAAGTATGGTAGACGGTTTGGAACTGGATATAAAAGCCTTTAAATCCTGGAGACCTGAATACGCGAATGCCAGGTTCATCCTGGAAAATGGGAAATATATCTGCGGGTCAGAAGTTGAAAAAATGTCGAAGTCAAAATTTAATACGGTCAATCCCAATGAGCTGGTTGAAAAATATGGTGCCGATACTTTCCGCATGTACGAAATGTTTCTGGGACCGGTAGAACAAAGCAAACCCTGGGATACCAAGGGCATTGAAGGAGTACATCGTTTTTTACGCAAACTCTGGAGGTTGTTTTTTGATGAAACAAAAGGAAGGGTGTGGACTACAGAGAAAGCCTCCGATGCTGAATGGAAAGTATTGCATAAAGCAATTAAGAAACTGGATGAAGACACGGATCGATTTTCATTCAACACAGCGGTCAGCGCGCTGATGATAACCGTGAATGAACTTGGGGAATTGAAATCACATAAAAAAGAGATATTGGACAACCTTCTGATCATTCTCACACCTTATGCCCCCCATATCTCGGAAGAGCTCTGGCATGAGCTGGGTAATGCCTCCAGTATATTGGATGCAACTTACCCGGTTTTTGAAGAAAAATATCTTGTGGAGTCAGCTAAAATGTATCCGGTGGCTATAAACGGCAAGACCAGGGCAGAGATTAATATTAGCCTGGATGCTTCGCAACAACAGGTGGAAGAACTGGTTCTGGCCGATGAATCGGTACGCAAATGGCTGGACGGCAAGGCACCGAAGAAAGTGATATATGTAAAAAATAAGATGATCAACCTCGTGGTATAAGATATGTTACAACAATAAAACTGATCTTTTTCAGTCAGTTTTGTAATTCTTGTATGTCGCTGATCTCCCACTCATCTCCCACTCATATGCCGCTTGAATAGCGGAGAAGTAAAAAGAGCGGTATCACAATAAAATTGATTTATCCTGCCTTAGCATCTTTGCAAGTAATTAACGGCCGGATCTTTTTTTTATTGGAACTTCAGGGCATGAAAATCAAAAAGGACAGTCCCGGAGTTTTTATTCCACCCCCGCTTTTTTATGTTCTCATTTTTCTTATTTCCTTTATACTTCAGGGATACCTTACAATAAAATGGGCCTTTTTCTTTCATAGCCGGATAGCCAGTATTCTGGGCCTGCTCGTTATCCTTGCTGGTTTTTGTTTCGCAGCACCTGCCCTCAGACAGTTTTTTATTTCAAAAAATTCCATCGTTCCTATAAAACCTGCCTCTTCGCTGCAGACAAGTGGGATTTATTCCATCAGTCGTAACCCCATGTATATGGGATTATTGCTTGAATATCTGGGTATGGCTTTTATTTTCGGGAACTGGTGGACGATCTTCCTTATACCTGTTCTAATTGGACTGGTTCATTATCTAATCATTCTTCCCGAGGAAAGATATTTGCTAAGAGCTTTTGGGAATAGTTATACTGACTATACAAAAAAAGTCAGACGATGGATTTGATCAGGGTTTAACCAGCCTTACCAATGCACTGCTGCCCTCCGTACTCTGCAGATGTGCTTCATAATGTTTGTCCTCAACTATGGCGACCATGAGGGATGTGTTTGGTGGAATCGATCCCAGGTTTTCAGCAACCATGACCAGTTCATTGTCGGATTGTAAATCAGCTACCGCGATCCTCATAATATAAGCCTGCTCGGCGAGCAGGATATGTTCCTGTAACAAATGTCCGTTTAAAAAAACCGCGATCGAATCTCCATCTATCTCAGCATTGTCATAAAACCGGAGTTCAATGGAATCTCCTTTGACAGGGATAACATTCTGTAAGACTTTAACTCTTTTTATAAACCTTTCTTCATTGGTTTGGGCCGTAGACGGAACTATCACGGGCGACACGATTTGTGGCACTGATTGAGAACTTTCCTGCTTTTCAATAATGGAGGCCTTCTTAGGACTAACTGTTATTGTTTGAGGTGTTTCTGTGGAAGCCGGATTTGGATCTGGTTTTATTTTATTATCTGAGGGTTCTGTATTGTAAACAACCGGCGGTGGCTTTGATTCAGACTGCAGGGCGGGTATTACTTCATTCGTGGAGGGTGGAAGCCCCTGATTAAAGGCGATTTGTTCAATGCTGTCCACCAGTTCCGGATGGCTTACGCCATATGCATAATTCTCAATCAGGAAATCCCATTCGTCCGGGAAAATGGAAAGAGTTTTGCCTTTTACCAGGTGCAATTCCCTTCTGTCTTTCTGCTCATCATTTTTGCGGGAAGATTTTCCATCCAGTTTCATAATGCCTTCGCCCGGACAATTGAAATCCGCCACGGCTAAAAGTGCGTCCGCTTGCGGACCGGTCCCTAAAAAAGGATGGGATCCGTTATCATCAATTAATACATCATCCCACCAGATCACATCCATATTCTTATCATCAAAATATCCTTTTACAGAGAAGCGGCGATAATTTGATTTTGAATCATAATAATAGGAGGTACCAATCAGGCTATCTCCTTTGCGGATTAATTTAAGTTCCACTTTGGAGGAACCCATTTTGCCCTTCCAGATGCCCGTTATAGGCTGCGCATAAACCGGCAGGCAGAACAGGAGAAAAAGGACCGTCTTTGGAAAATATTCAGTCAATAGGATGCGGATACTCATGCAAGGTGAACGCAGGCAGGAAATTTATATTTTAACAGGTCTGTTAAAAGAATGACGGTTGTTAATTTTCGAATCCAACAGATCAGCCAAGATAAATTTCCAGCAAACCGTCAGGTAATGTGAGTAAAACAGAACGGCTTTTATGATCCACTTTATCCAGCGTCTGTTCATTAATGGGAATCAGTACTTCTTTGGCATCTATTTCCAACCTGCATAGCACCTGATGAGGTTGCTCGATCACCTCCAAAATTGGTCCGAGATCTTTACCCTGATCAACCACATTGTATCCAACCCATCCAATGGGATTACTCTTTTGTGTATGTGCCTGTATTTCCTCTTCCTTCAGCCATACTTCCCTTCGAATAAATTTTGATACGGCCTCCCTTGTTTCTACACCTTCCACTTTCAGATACAACTCATCATCTCCCTTTTTCCTGATATTTTCAATGAAATAAGGTAACAGTTCTCCCTTTTTTTGTTCCAGAAATATTACTTTGATTTTTGAAACCGAAATTTTTTTCCCGAGATGGTGCTGTACAATCATTTCACCCTTTAATCCAAATCCGGAAACAATCTTCCCAACATTTCTATAATTATTTTCCATCGTAGGTATCAACAAAAAAGGCTACCCTCAGATGACGGGATAGCCTTGATAAAATTATTTTTACACCGTTTAACCTTGCGCTTCGTTCTCCTGTTTCCTTTCCACCCTTCTTACTGGAGCGGGACTGCGTCTTCCACCAGGTCTTGCTTTACGATGATCTTCCTGACGTTTTTTGACATGCAATTCATGTTCGCTATGCCATTTGGAAAATTTTTCCATGGCAGCCGCTTCATCAAAAAGACCGAGCTTAACACCACGCAAAAGATGTTTCAGGTATAGTACACCTTTATAACTCAGGATACGGCGAACCGTATCTGTAGGCTGTGCACCCTTATGCAGCCAGTCGAGCGCCTTCTGGCGGTCAAGCTGGACCGAAGCAGGGACAGTCAAAGGATTGTAAGTACCGATTTTCTGGATGAATTTACCGTCTCTTGGGGCCCTGATATCGGCAACGACGATGAAATAGAATGGTCTTTTCTTAGACCCATGTCTCTGGAGTCTGATTTTTACTGGCATCTTAAATAAAAATTTAAATGCGTTATTTAATAAGGTTTACGATCAGATCGAACGAATCAATCTGTTGTTGCAAATGTAATGAATCAGGGGTAAAATGCCGAATGATTTGACGGATTTTTTGATGAATGGGAAAATTAACGTTTCCCAAGTCCCATGCCACCCATGGGCATTTTATTCATCGTTTTCATCATTTGTTTCATTTGTTCAAACTGCTTCATGAACGCGTTCACTTCCTGTATTTCTTTTCCACTTCCATTAGCAATACGTTTTCGCCGGCTCTGGTCGATCGAATCAGGATTAGCCCTTTCATAAGGCGTCATAGAGCTGATCATAGCTTCGATACCCTTGAAAGAATCATTACTGATATCGATGTCTTTAATGGACTTACCCACGCCGGGAATCATCCCCAGGAGGTCCTTGATATTGCCCATTTTGCGGATCTGATCCAGTTGTTGTTTGAAATCTTCAAAATCAAACTGGTTCTTCCGGATTTTCTTCTCCAGTTTCCTCGCCTGTTCTTCATCAAACTGGCCTTGGGCTTTTTCCACCAATGAAGTAATATCTCCCATCCCGAGAATGCGTTGTGCCATCCGGTCAGGATAAAATACATCCAGTGTTTCCATTTTCTCACCGCTGCTTACGAACTTGATCGGTTTGCTAACGGTGTATTTAATTGACAGTGCTGCTCCACCACGGGTGTCACCATCCAGTTTAGTAAGCACAACACCTGTAAAATCCAATCTTTCATTAAATACCTTTGCCGTATTGACAGCATCCTGACCCGTCATGGAATCCACTACAAAGAGTATCTCCTGCGGATTCACGGCCTTTTTTATATTCTCAACCTCGGTCATCATGGCTTCATCGATCGCCAGACGACCCGCTGTATCCACAATCACTACGTTTTTATTTCTGCTCTTGGCTTCGGCAACAGCCTGTTTAGCAATACTTACCGGATCAAGGCTGCCCTCCACTGTAAAAACATCCACCCCGATCTGGCCTCCTAAAATATTCAACTGTTCAATAGCCGCGGGACGGTAGACATCGGCAGCTACCAGCATCGGTGAAAATCCTTTTTGGGATTTGAGCCAGTTGGCGAGTTTGCCGCTAAATGTGGTTTTACCACTTCCCTGCAAGCCGGCCACGAGTATGACAGCCGGATTACCTTTTGCATTGAAAATGCTTTCATTACCTCCCATCAGCTGGGTAAGTTCATCCTGCACAATTTTCACCATCAGCTGACCAGGGCTCACGGCTGTAAGTACTTTCTGGCCCATTGCTTTCTGACGGATGGTGTCCGTGAAATCCTTTGCGATTTTGAAATTCACATCCGCATCGATCAAAGCCCGACGAATATCCTTTACCGTAGCCGCTACGTTCAGTTCAGTGATTCTCCCCTGCCCCTTCAGCTGCTTAAAGGCTGAATCGAGTTTATCACTCAGATTTTCAAACATATACACCTCCGGTTTATAAATGAAAAGAAAAAACGTGAATAAACAGTTCGTTCTATCCACGTTTTTCAGAAGGCAAATGTAAGAAAATGAAGTGTAATTTTATCTCATCCGGTATGCTTTGTGATTAAATTCCCAGATAGTTCCTCAGGGACTTTGCACCTGAATTGGACCTCAGTTTGGTGATTGCTTTGTCTTTGATCTGACGAACCCGTTCACGGGTAAGGCTGAAGCGGTCGCCAATATCTTCCAGGCTCATGGGATGATCCACCCCGATGCCAAAGAAAAAGCAGATTACTTCTTTCTGTCGTTCAGTAAGCGTCTTTAGCGAACGGTCGATATCAATTTTCAGGGATTCATTGTGCTCGATATTTACCTCGGCCCGGTCGGCGTTGGTATTTTCCATTACATCGATGAGGGTATTGTCTTCCCCTTCAGACAACGGCGTATCCACACTTACATGTCTGCCACCAATTCCGATGGTAGAGCGTACTTCCTCAATATCCAGTTCCAGGACTTCTGCAAGTTCTTCCGGAGATGGTTCCCTTTCAAATTGTTGTTCCAGCTGGGAATAGGCTTTTTGAATCCGGTTGGTAAGTCCGACTTTATTCAGGGGGAGACGAACGATACGTGACTGTTCGGCAAGCGCCTGCAGGATGCTTTGACGGATCCACCAAACTGCATATGAAATGAATTTAAAACCACGGGTTTCATCGAAACGCTGGGCCGCCTTGATCAGTCCCAGATTCCCCTCATTGATCAGGTCTGGCAGGGTTAATCCCTGATTTTGATACTGTTTGGCAACGGAAACTACAAATCGAAGATTGGCTTTAGTTAGTTTGTCAAGGGCTTTCTGATCACCCTGCTTTATCCGGATTGCGAGTTTTACTTCTTCTTCCGGTGTGATCAATTCAACTTTTCCGATCTCCTGCAGGTATTTTTCCAAGCTCTGAGACTCACGATTTGTAATACTCTTCGTGATCTTGAGTTGACGCATACTCATGGGCAGGTAATTTTAAAGGGTTATGGTTAAAGGGTTCTTCAAAAAATTCAGATATATGGATCTTAATAAAAACGCATAATTGAATCTTTTCTTGTTATGTTCGGTAAAGATTCATTTTAGCCTATCCAATATAAGGTTTCGACCCCGCAATTGCAAACAAGAACCGCGGTAAAGATTTGGTTTTCAATTCTTTCCCAATTCTGGAATGCATGATTTCTTCATATTCAGTGCTTTCGGCGGAATTAAAAAAAATTTCAGGTCATAAAATATTTATCTATAATTGCAGCCCACGATCAATAGACATTAGATGAGCAAGAAACAGCAGTTCACGTTAGAATATTCATTAAAGTGCCCCCCTGCCATTTTGTATGAGTTTTTGAGTACCCCGGCAGGACTTCAGGAATGGTTTGCAGATAAAGTAGACGAACGAGATAATATATTCAGCTTTTCATGGAACGGATCAACCACCAAGGCAGAGGTTTTAGAAAGCGAACTGGATAAGTTCGTCCGGTTTCACTGGTCCGATTCCCCAAAAGAAGAATTTTTCGAATTCCGGATTGAAAAATCAGATATCACCAACCAAACTATTCTTCTTATAAAGGATTTCGCAGATAAAAAGGATATTAAGGATCAAACCCAGCTCTGGAGCTATCAGGTGAAAGACCTTTTTCACAGGCTGGGCAATTAGTTCGAAACATCCTTCGTTGATCGATGACCGTTGACCGATAACCGATTGTCCATTTTTGATTTTCTCCATTTTTTTACAAATGCGTTAGGCTTTCAGCTTTGAGCTTTAAGCGTAAATTGCACCGTGATCAAAAAGTTAGACAAACTGATTATTGGTGCTTTTATCGGCCCGTTCATTGCGACATTTTTTATTACAGTTTTTGTCCTCGTTTTACAATTCTTCTGGCTTTATATCGACGATATTGTAGGTAAGGGCCTGGACCTGATTACCATCGGCACTTTTATTTTATATGTTTGCGCTACCCTTGTGCCCCTTGCCCTACCCCTGGCAGTTCTGCTTTCATCTATTATGACGTTCGGAAACCTCGGTGAGACTTTTGAGCTGGTTGCCATCAAATCAGCCGGCATACCCCTTCTTCGATTCATGCGTCCGCTTTTTATTGCATCTCTTTTTATTTGCGGAATCGCGTTCATGTTTAATAATTATATTATTCCGGTTGCCCAGCTAAAAATGCAGACCCTCAAATATGATATCATTGTTTCCAAACCTGCATTCGATATTAAGGAAGGTGTTTTTTATGACAAGATAGACGGCTATATCATCAAGATAGGCAAGAAGGAAAAAGATGGTTCCACCATCCATGACATCCTGATTTACCAACATAATTATAACCTGCTACAGGATAATGCAATTGTTGCCCAGAGCGGGAAGATGACCATCTCGCCCGATAAAAAATTTTTGGAATTCAACCTTAAAAACGGATGGAATTACCAGGAAAAGGGGCCCCGCAATTCCATCAATACCCAACTTATCCGGATGGGATTTGCCGAGTATAAAAAAGTATTTGATCTGAGTTCGTTCAAACTGAATAAGACTGATGACAGTGCTTTCAAGAATAATTATCAGATGCTTAATATGCGACAGTTGTCCACCACCATAGACTCCCTGGAAAACACTACAGCTGCCTACGAAAAACAGTCACGTTCGCTCCTGGGCTCACAGGTTAGGTTTTTGAAATATCTTGACAGTCCCTGGAAATCCGGTAGCTCGCTTGCAAAAAAAGATTCTTTTATGCAGGTATTACCTGATTCCACTCACCATGATGTGTTGCAAAGAACGTATTCTGTGATCAGCAATATAAAATCCAGCACAGATATTTCGGCAATGGGTTTTGAAAGCGATCGAAAGAACTTACGTATGCACCTGATGGCCTGGCATGAAAAAATCACCATGTCTATTGCCTGCCTGGTCCTTTTCATGATCGGCGCTCCATTGGGATCCATCATCCGCAAGGGAGGAATTGGTCTTCCCTTGATATTCGCCGTCATATTTTTTGTGGTG
The DNA here is from genome assembly GCA_963741345.1 of uncultured Bacteroidota bacterium. Lineage (GTDB taxonomy): Bacteria > Bacteroidota > Bacteroidia > Chitinophagales > Chitinophagaceae > Puia. Next base: position 400,006 of record CAVUHS010000001.1, on the reverse strand, counting down.
TTTTTCCTACTGAACAATTTCGGAAGAAAATTTGTGAAGGAAGACATTATGCAACCTTTTTCAGGGATGTGGATGGCCACTTTTGTACTCCTGCCGGTGGGCATTTTTCTTACCTATAAGGCCATGGCAGATTCCCAATTATTCAACAAAGAATTTTACCACCGGATGCTCAAAAAATTCCGCAACCGTAATCATGCCGGTGATCCAGTTTAATTACGGGAATCCATTAAAAAAGGTATTTATTCGTGCTGATTCCATTTACATTTGCTGACAATTTATTGCGTGGATAAAAGCAAAGAAAACCTCCGCATTCAGACCTGGATACTCATCGTGGCCCTGCTTTTATTTGCAATAAAAATTATCGCATGGTATCTTACCCGCTCGGTCGCCATCCTTACAGATGCTTTGGAAAGTATTGTGAACATCATTGCGGGTGTGGTTGGTCTCTACAGTTTATCTATTGCTTATAAGCCAAGAGATACAAATCATCCTTATGGGCATGGGAAAGCAGAATTTCTTTCAGCTGCTATCGAGGGCACGCTGATCATGCTGGCCGGGGTTTTTATTATTTATGAAGCGGTCAGACAACTCATCCATCCCAGGCAATTGCAGCAGCTCAACCTGGGTATCTTACTGGTGGGCATTTCTGCCCTGATTAACTTTGCAGTCGGATTTCTGGCAATCAGAAAAGGCAAGACGAACAGGTCCGATGCACTCCAGGCAAGCGGACATCACCTGCAGTCTGACACGTATTCCACTCTCGCGATTATTGCAGGGCTGATTCTGATTTATTTTACAGGAATCCAGCAAATGGACAGTGTGGTAGCCATCATTATGTCGATAGTAATCATGGTGATCGGATATCGTATTGCCAGGAAATCAGTCGCCGGCATCATGGATGAAGCAGATGAAAATATACTAGTCAAAGTAATTAACCTGGTAAATAACTGTCGACTTCAGAACTGGATCGACATTCATAACCTCCGCGTCATTAAATTTGGGAATGTCCTTCATATAGACTGCCATATGACTGTTCCCTGGTATCTCAATGTGCGGGAAGCTCATGGTGAAGTAGACAGGCTGCGTCTAATCATTGAAAATGAATTTGGATCGGCTATGGAATTTTTCGTACATGCCGACGATTGTATCGACAGCTGTTGTCCTATCTGTATTAAAACGGATTGTCAGGTTAGGGAACATCCCTTTATAAAAAAAATTGAATGGAAGCTGATAAATGCCGTACCAAATAAAAAACATGAATTGTCGACTCCGACCTGATCATTTCCACGACTGAATTGAAACAGGGCTATTTATTAAAAGAGACTAATTTCGCAGACATTAAAAAAATAAATCGAACCCATGCAAACTTGGAAAACATATCAGGAAAATAATAAACAGCGGTTTTTGGATGAGTTGATGGCTTTGCTGAGAATTCCTTCCGTGAGTTCCGACAGTACCCATCAACCTGATATGCTCGCATGTGCTGAAGCGGTAAAGAAATCGCTGCTTGATGCCGGCGTGTCAAGAGCTGAAATATATCCAACAGCGGGACATCCGGTAGTATTTGCAGAAAAAATAGTGGATAAATCCAAACCCACCGTCCTGGTTTATGGGCATTACGATGTGCAACCGGTCGATCCACTGGAGCTGTGGCATACGCCGCCCTTCGAACCAACAATTAAGAATGGGATGATTTTTGCACGCGGGTCCGCTGACGACAAGGGGCAGTTTTTCATGCATGTGAAAGCACTTGAAATCATGAACCACTCCGGACCTCTGTCCTGTAATATAAAGTTCATTATAGAAGGTGAAGAGGAAATAGGTTCACCCAATCTGGGAGCTTTTGTTTCTTCACATAGAGAATTGCTGAAGGCAGATGTGATCCTGATCAGCGACACTTCCATGATCAGCCTGGAAACTCCTTCCATCGAAATTGGAGTGCGGGGACTAGCCTATATCCAGGTGGAAGTAACCGGACCAAACCGGGATCTGCATAGTGGTGTATACGGCGGCGCCGTAGCCAATCCTGTGACCATGCTGGCCCGTATGATTGCCAGTTGCCATGATGAGAATAACCATATCACAATCCCGGGGTTTTATGACGACGTGCTGGAATCCTCCATGGAAGACAGAAAAAAAATGGCTGCTGCCCCTTTTAATGAAAAGGAATATATGCAGGACCTCGGCATAAACGCAGTTTGGGGTGAGAAAGGATTCAGCACTAATGAGCGCACGGGCATTCGGCCAACACTCGAACTAAATGGAATCTGGGGCGGGTTCCAGGGAGAGGGCTCTAAAACTGTATTACCGTCTAAAGCTTCGGCCAAAATTTCAGCACGACTGGTTCCAGACCAGTCTTCAGGTAAAATTGCTCTCCTGTTGCTGGAATATTTTAAAAAAATCGCGCCACCAGGTATTACCGTAAATACTTTTGAATTGCACGGCGGAGAACCTTATATGACACCAATGGATTCCCTGGCTTATATCGCAGCTGAAAAAGCCATAGAAGCAAGCTTTGGTAAAAAACCGGTACCACAGCGGGGCGGTGGAAGTATTCCTATCTGTTCACTCCTGGAAAAGGAACTCGGGATTAAAATTGTTTTTATGGGATTCGGATTGGATAGTGATAACCTGCATTCGCCCAATGAAAAATATAATATTGAGAATTTCTATAAGGGCATTGAAACCATTCCATATTTCCACAAATATTTCGCAGAGGAAAAGCGGAGGAAAGTATGAGAGTATGGGAGTGTGGGAGTGTGGGTAACATCAAACTTTATTGATTAAAAATGTCAGGAAAAGAGAAACTCCGTATTGATAAATATCTTTGGGCCATCCGCCTGTTTAAAACTCGGAGCCTGGCTTCTGATGCCTGCGAGAAAGGAAAAGTGAAAAATGAAGCAGGTCAGGTGAAGCCATCCAAACAGATACATATCGGTGACATTTACGAAATAAGAACGGAGTTCAAAAGATGGCGTATTCAGGTGACCGGCTTATTGGAACATCGCCTCTCATTTTCCGAGGCAGTAAAATATTACCTGGATATTACTCCGGAAGAAGAAGTACAGAGAATTCAATTTCAGGCAGCAAGCTTTCATACCGGCAAAAGAATGAGCAAAGTGGGAAGGCCTACAAAAAAACAGAGACGGGAACTGGATGGTTTTGGATCCGGTGATCAATTAGACTGAGGTGGCCGCCTGACTGGGGCAGGGTTGGCGGTTGGCGGTTGACGGTTGACGGTTGCCGGTTAGCAGTTGGCGGTTGGTGATCGACTGTCTGAAAATTTCAAAATTTCTAAATTTTCAAATTGAGAATTGACATCATAAGTGTATTACCTGAATTACTGGAAAGTTCTTTTGCCCATTCCATATTGAAGAGGGCAAAGGAAAAAAAACTGCTTGAGATATTTGTCCATCCATTAAGAAACTGGGCAGTGAATGAATATGGTCAGGTAGACGACTATCAGTATGGTGGCGGAGCGGGCATGGTGATGATGTGCGAACCCCTGGCTAATGCTATAGAATCCCTGCAAAAGGAAAGGGTGTACGATGAGATTATATTCATGAGCCCGGACGGCGAACTACTCAACCAACCGATAGCCAATGCCCTTTCGATGTCAGAAAATCTACTGATTATCTCGGGACATTATAAGGGTATTGATGAACGCATTCGTGAACATTTTATCACACGCGAGATTTCAATCGGCGACTATGTATTAAGCGGTGGGGAACTGCCCGCCGCTGTACTAACAGATGCCATCGGTCGATTGTTACCGGGTGTTTTAAATGACGAAACATCTGCTCTTTTTGATTCATTCCAGGATAATCTGCTCGCTCCTCCTGTTTATACGAGGCCGGCTGATTTCAGGGGATGGAAGGTCCCGGATATTCTGCTGAGCGGGGATCCGGCTAAAATTGCAGAATGGCGTCATGAAGCAGCCTTGCGTAAAACAGCGGAAAAAAGACCCGGCCTCCTGAACGATTAAGAATCGAAAATGGTCATAAAAGGCAAGCTGGTAGATATACCGGCAACTAGGATTTATCCTGCAGAAATTGTTATCCGAGATAAAAAAATTTTCAGTATCCGGGAACTCCTTCCCAGCGAACTGGTACCGGATATTTATGTCTGTCCGGGTTTTATTGATGCCCATGTGCATATTGAAAGTTCAATGCTTGTACCAGCTGAATTTGCCAGACTGGCTGTCGTTCATGGAACGGTCGCAACAGTGAGCGATCCACATGAGATAGCCAATGTCCTTGGTTTGCCGGGCGTCCAATTCATGATTGAAAACGGTCTTTTAACTCCATTCTATTTTTATTTTGGCGCACCGAGTTGTGTACCTGCTACGTCTTTTGAAACATCGGGCGCAACCCTGGACTCTGAAGCAGTGGAGCAACTGCTTGCCAATCCGCGGATAAAATATTTAAGTGAGATGATGAATTTCCCCGGAGTACTACAGGGCGATCCGGATGTATTGCAGAAAATTGCTTCGGCAAAAAAATATCTTAAACCTGTTGACGGCCATGCTCCCGGTCTACGTGGTGCTGATGCAAGAAATTACATTCAGGCTGGAATAAGTACAGATCACGAATGTTTTACGGCTGAAGAGGCGCTGGACAAACTGGGCATGGGAATGAAAATCCTGATACGGGAAGGAAGCGCCGCCAGAAATTTTGAAGCACTGTCCGGTCTGCTTTCCGATCATTGGGAAAATATGATGTTCTGCAGCGATGACAAACATCCGGATAGCCTGGTGCATGGACATATCAATCAACTTTGTGCCAGGGCTGTTGCAAAAGGTATTGATTTGTTCAAGGTATTACAAGTTGCTTGCATCAATCCCATAATTCACTATAAGCTCGAAAACGGCATGGTCCGATCCGGTGATTCTGCTGATCTAATACTTCTGAAGGATCTGCAAGAATTTGAAGTTACCCAGACCTGGCTGAGAGGTCAGCTGGTTGCTGAAAACGGAAAAACCAGATTAGACACTGTCCCGGTCTTTTCCCAACCCAACCATTTCTTTTGCGATCTTACTCAGCCGGAAGATTTTATTTTTAAGGCCACGCCTTTCGATGAATCGCTTTATCCTTATCCGGTAATCGAAGCATACGACGGCCAATTGATCACAGGGAAATATAATGCAGAAATCAGGGCGGAGGGCGGATATTGGAAAGCAGACCCTTTCCGGGATATTTTAAAAATCGTGGTAATTAACCGGTATAAAAAAGCTCCCATCTCCAAAGCCTTCATAAAAAATTTTGGATTGAAGAGGGGAGCACTTGCATCTTCGGTTGCCCATGACAGCCATAATATTGTTGCAGTGGGAGTAAGTGACCAGGAATTAAGCCGGGCTGTAAATGCTGTGATTACAGAAAAGGGTGGGATCAGCCTGGCAGATGACCGCCTGATAAAAAAACTCGCACTTCCTGTTGCCGGGCTCATGAGTTCAGAAGAAGGTTACCGAGTGGCCGAAATTTACACCGAACTCGATGCTGACGCAAAAAAAATGGGCTCCTGTCTCCAATCACCTTTTATGACACTCTCCTTTATGGCCCTGTTGGTAATACCCCACTTGAAACTTAGTGATAAGGGTTTGTTCGATGGGGACCTTTTTCAAATCATCTGAAGGATCATTCATCATTCCGGCAGCATTTTTTACCGGGGAAATACCCGCTTTCACCGCCATACGGGCCAGGATGGCCTATATACTCTTGATGAGCAAAATGTCGCGCTTTAGCTTTACATGAAATTTACGGCGATGGACAATTTAGAAAAGGATATAAAGGATGATATAGATAAAAGGGTGAGAAGAAGGCCCGGAGGCAGGGTCTGGGTTCCGCTTGGATTGGTGTGTATAGGGGGGCTTTTGCTTGTACGTCAAATGGGCGTGGGTCTTCCCGAATGGCTTTTCAGCTGGCAAATATTGCTGATTGTCATCGGTATATTCAGCGGACTGGCCCATGCTTTCCGAGGTCCGGGATGGTTGATAATGATCCTGATCGGAACCTTTTTCCTGATGGATCAATTGATTCCGGGGCTGGACATACACCGGTTTATTTGGCCAGCTGTTATTATAGTGATTGGCCTGGTTATGCTCATACGGCCCAAAAAACCACATTGGATGGATCACGACTGGCACAATAAATGGAGCCAGAGGGATTGGGAAAGATGGCAAAGAAGGCGTCAAAGGCGCGGCTACCCCTCTGATCCGGATCAGGGACATGGAACGGCTAACCCTTCAGACCAGGAAATGAACTCTCCTGGAAGCAAGGGATATGATTCCAAAAGTTTTTCTTCGGAAGACTACATCGATGCCACAACAGTTTTGGGAGGCATTCATAAAAATATTCTTTCGAAGAATTTTAAGGGTGGCGACATTACTATTTTCATGGGTGGAGCAGAGATCAATTTAAGCCAGGCAGATATCCAGGGAACAGCCGCTCTTGACATTACACAGATTATGGGGGGTACCAAAATAATAGTTCCTTCCAATTGGGAAATTCGGAGTCAGCTGACTTCAGTTTTCGGAAATATTGAAGATAAAAGACAGAACATAGGCGTCACCGATTCACAAAAAGTGCTCATCATAGACGGAACATCTGTTTTTGGCGGCATTGAGATCAGGAATTATTAAATAATCTTATCCCATCAATCATTAAATCAAATCTATGAGCTGGTATCTAACAAAAATTGTTTACAGGATCATCTGCGGACAGGGAAACCATACGGCACAATTCGATGAACAACTCCGTTTAATCGAGGCAGACAACGCGCAGGAGGCATTTGAAAAATCTACCTCCCTGGGCCAGAAAGAAGAAGATAAATTCTATAATGAAGAGCAGAAACTGGTGCAATGGAAATTTATTAATGTTGCTGAATTGTATAAGCTGAGCGGTCTGCTGGATGGTGCAGAACTTTATTCCCGGATTCAGGAAACAGACAATGCAGAATTGTATATTGAACTGACGAATAGAAAGGCGGCGCATATTCTGCACAATAGTAAACACCAATTTCTGGAAATTATTTAATTGTTTTCTTTGGCCAGGTCACCGATCAGCGTCAGCAAATTTCGCAACAGTTTTTTTGGTTGGTGGATTATTTGGGCAGTCTTGCACGCCTTGCTGGTTATACATTACGGCTTTTCGCTGAATATGGCATTAATTGACAGCGTTACAACCAATAGCCTTCTGCTTGGTGCCTGCTGGATCATCAGTAATATTCTTCGCTTTTACCTGCCCTATAGCGACCGTTACTGGTATATACTTATACTCAGTATCATTTTTAGCCTCGTAGTGAACGCATTGAGCAAATTCATTCTAAATCTGATTTTGATTGATGCATCCAGCTCAGAGTACCTTGTATTCCTTACGAATTCATATTGGATACGCCTGGCACTCGCTTTCCTGCTGGTCGGATGTATGGCCATTATTTGCGTACTCTGGTATACACAGGAGGAAGAACAGGAAAACCGTCAGCGTAAAAATGATGCTGAAAAACTCAGCCGGGAAGCGGAACTTTATAAACTCAGACAGCAGTTGCAGCCACATTTTTTATTTAATAGCCTGAATTCTATAAGCGCATTGATCGGTTCCGATCCTGCGCAAGCCAGAAATATGATCCATCAGTTATCCGATTTCCTGCGAACAACTCTGAGAAAAGAAGAAGAGCAATGGGTGAAAATGGAGGAAGAACTGCAGTCACTGGAGTTATACCTGGACATCGAGAAAGTCAGGTTCGGTCACCGGCTATCCACTATCATTGTAAAAGATGAAAAAAGCCTGCAATTGCTCATACCGCCGATGCTTTTACAACCAGTCGTGGAAAATGCTATCAAGTTTGGGCTTTATGATACCACTGATGCTGTGACGATTCATATTTCAGTTAGTTCAGAAAATGATACATTAAAAGTGGTCGTCCAGAATCCGTTCGATCCTGAAACAGCTAGCCCCCGACACGGAACCGGCTTCGGATTGAATTCAGTAAAACGCAGGCTCTACCTCTTATTTGCAAGAACTGATCTCGTAGAGACTTCAGCGAAAGATCATGTATTCACGACAACCATTAATATTCCAAAACATGAAAGTTATCATAATAGATGATGAACCCCTGGCAAGGTCGATTATCAAAGAGTACCTGCAATTCCATCCGGAACTGGAATTGATTGCTGAATGCACCGACGGATTTGAGGGCGTAAAAGCGATACAGCAATTGCAACCAGATTTAATTTTTCTTGATGTCCAGATGCCGAAAATAAACGGTTTTGAAATGCTGGAACTGATTGACGAACCCCCTGCCGTAATCTTTACAACGGCGTTCGATGACTATGCCATTAAAGCGTTCGAAAGTCATGCCGTCGATTATCTACTCAAGCCATTTAGTAGAAACCGGTTTGATAAAGCTGTTGCCAAATTGAGCCAGACTGGTAAAACAACCAGCAATAAGGAACAACTGGCACCCCTGCTTGATTCTGTTTCCAACAGTCCTTCAGAGCAACATCGTGTAGTGGTCAAGCTGGCGGGGAAAATAAGGATTATTCCTATCGAAGAAATTCATTATCTCGAAGCAGCAGATGACTACGTAAAGATCCACACCCGAGAAGGCGCCTTCCTGAAAAATAAAACCATGGGGCATTTTGAAACGGTTCTGAATAAGTCCCTGTTTGTCAGAACTCACCGCTCATTTATAGTGAATATTACCGAAATCACGCGCATCGATCCCTATGAAAAGGACAATCACCTGGCAATATTGAAGTCCGGCGGACGTGTACCTGTAAGCAAAACAGGCTATGCCAAATTGAAATCGGTGCTTGGACTATAGAAATTTAAAATAAGTGCAAATCCATCTGGTTTCATTCATGAATCATTTAAACTGACCAGACAGCCCCATTGATACTGTCCTTCGAAGCACCCGTTACCGAACTCATCACATTGATGTCTTCACGCCAGCGCAACGCACCCATCAGCGCAACTACAAGGGCTTCTTTATAATCTACCAGTCTATCGTCCGGAATAACACTTTCGATTCCGCCGGAAAAGAGTTCTTTTTTCAACAGTTCAATAAGAAAATTGTTATGCGCTCCTCCACCGGTGATGAGTAACCGTAGTTTTCCCTTTCCTGGTAATCCCTGTTTTAAGGGAATCAAAGCCCTGTAAATCTGAATCACGATATGCCTGACATAAGTAGACAGCGCATCCTGTTTTGAAAGATTTGCCTTTTCTATTAAGGGGAAGATTTCCTTCAGCCCGAATTCATTCGAAAGTGACTTCGGATAAGGAAGTCGGTAATAGTCAAACGCATTTAATTTATGAAGAAGGGTGTCGTCAACCTTTCCAGTGGAAGCCAGTGCCCCATTTTCATCCATTCCCTTTTCGGTATGTGCGGCCAACAGATTCAGGATACGGTTGGCAGGACATACATCAAAGCCTATAAAATTTTCACCATTCGCCGATAAGTTTGCGATTCCGCCAATATTTAAAAAAAAATCATACTCCGGAAACAGCAGTTTTTCCCCGATGGGAACAATGGGCGCACCTTGTCCGCCCAATGCAACATCTGCACTCCGTAAATCTGTTATCGTTCGTATACCGGTAACTGCTGAAATTGCCGCTCCATCACCCAGTTGGGCCGTCATCTTCAGAGAGGGGAGGTGAAAAGAAGTATGACCATGGGATGCGATCAACTGAACCCGGAAAGAAAGGCTTTTTTCTTCCATGAACTCATTAATACGCTGCCCGATCCAGTGTCCATAGGCCGTGTGCAAAAGCAGGTAATCCTTAGCCGTGATTCCATTTAACGAAGACAGGTTTTTCCTCCATTCTTCAGGATAGGGTACACAAGCCGTCTCCTGAATTTCATATTGCCATTTACCCGCCGTTTCTTCGAAATGAACAAAAGCGATATCCAGTCCGTCCAGAGAACTTCCGCTCATCAGGCCGATTACATTATACTGCATAGGAAATGATTTTCTGATTCAATCTTTTAACTTTAGTTTTATTCCCGGCGGATTTTCGAATATCGGATTTTTAATCTTTAACTATGGTGGTAAATCTGAGCCAGCACTACTCTATCCTTTGCGACTGGGTGGCTGAACTAAGGGATCAGGAGCTTCAAACAGACCGGATGCGTTTTCGCCGAAACCTGGAACGAATCGGGGAAATTGCAGGTTATGAGATAAGCCGTTCACTTCCTTTCGAAGAAAAAGAAATTCAAACCCCCCTGGGGTATGCCAATTCAAAATTGCTCAAATCACAGCCGGTTTTGGCGACTATTCTGCGTGCCGGCCTTCCTCTCCATCAGGGGCTTCTGAATGTTTTTGACAAAGCCGACAATGCATTTATATCCGCATACCGGAAACACCATCGGGACGGATCTTTTGAGATCAGTATGGGCTATATTACCAGCCCGGAACTAGAAAGCCGCATCCTGATCATATCAGATCCCATGCTGGCTACCGGTTCTTCCATGGTCAAAACCATACAGTTATTGAAGGCTGAAGGCAACCCCACGGAGATACATATCGTTACTGCCATTGCCTGTACAGTGGGCATTGAATATGTTCACAGGGCTCTCCCCACCTGTAAAATCTGGTGCGGGGACGTGGACGACGAACTGACAGCAAAGGGATATATTGTTCCGGGTCTGGGTGATGCAGGAGATCTCTCGTTTGGTAATAAAATTCAACTGTAGACAGAAGCGAAAAGCTTCAATATTTCGGGTATTTTGTTTATTTTCAAGCCAAATCCAATATAAATTCACTATGAATCCTGATGCCTTGACCGGACCTGTCAGCAGTTTTTTAACTATTTTGGCTGTCCGTTCATACATTATCTCCGAACCGGCCGTAACCAAAGGATGGGGTTTATGAAAAGAATTATTTACGCGCTGTTTTGCATTATCTGTTTTTCTCCAGGAACTACCGAGGCACAGGATCCCGCATTTTCTCAATTCTTTGCTTCTCCCCTTGTATTGAACCCGGCTCTAACAGGCAAATTCAGCGGAAGCCTTCGGGTAGCCGGGAATTACCGTAATCAATGGCCGCAAATAAACAATGCATTTATTACTTCAACTATTTCAGTGGATGGGAACATTCTTACAAATAAAATTACCAACGGGGACGCCTGGGGCGTTGGTCTGATGACCATGACCGACCGCACAGCCAACGGCATATTGACAAGTAATTATGTGGCCATTTCCACTTCGTATCAAAAGGCACTTGACGAAAACGGATGGAATCAGATCGGTATAGGTTTCCAGGGATCTTATGCAAATAAAAGACTCGACGGCACCCAGCTTAATTTTGAAGACCAGCTTGATCAGCAAGGTGGCTGGTCATTACCCAGTTCGGAACTGGTAAGCGGCCATCAGGTTAATCTTAGTTATTTCGACCTCAATGTGGGTGTATTGTATAACGGTTCCAGTGACGGGAATAACAATTATTATTTTGGCGCATCTGCATACCATATCCTGCAACCAACTGAATCCTTTACCGGAAATAGCTTATATACATTAAGTCCCCGGTTTACCTTACACGGCGGTTATTCATTTCCGTTATCACAGTCAAACAACAATAATTTTATTCATTTCAGCGGATTGTACAGCCGGCAGTCGAATGCTGTCGACGCCATGCTGGGGGGTGCCTGGTCGTACAATCTAAATACAGAGGAACCAAGCGGAAGTCCTTTAAATCTTTACCTGGGAGTCTGGGCCCGCTTCAGTAATCTGACAGATGCCATTATCCCCTATGTCGGACTGGATGTCGGTTCATTTACAGTCGGCCTATCTTATGATGTGAACGTATCTTCTTTAAAACCTGCGTCCCAGGGCCAGGGCGGATTTGAAATTTCGCTGATCTATATTAAAAAACCTTCCGATGGAAGGAAACCCATTCCGTGTCCTAAATTTTAGGATTTTTTCCCGCTTACATAAGGATTACCCTTTACTATAAACCGATAGGGCAGGTCGGCATCTTCCCGGGCTGATTCCACACCAATCCTTTTTGTGATTACCACATCTTCCTTCTTGTAGCGTTGGCCATCGTCTTCAATAAAAATTTCGCTTGAAAATAAATTCTGCCCTGTATGGATTTTTGAGATTCCCATAGCGCGTGCGAGATTTCCAGGACCTCTGGTAAGCGTGAAGTCTGCAATGGGCTTTCCTGTACGATTCAACATTTCATTTATTCCTTCCATGGGATCCAGTGCACGGATCAGAACAGCATGGGGGCTACCCTTTTTATTTGTAACCACATTGAACAGGTGATGCATTCCATAACTAATATAGACGTATACTGTCCCCGGGTCACCAAACATAGGTTCAGTGCGGACTGTTCTCCGGCCGCCAAATGCATGAGAGGCCCTGTCGTGTATGCCATTGTAAGCTTCGGTTTCAACGATGCGGCCGGAACTTCGAATACCATCGAATTGCGTAACCAGTATTTTCCCCAACAAGTCCCGGGCAATCTTTACAACATTTTTCCGGTCATAAAAGGAATGGTCCAGCTTTTCCACGTGCACTTTCATATACAAATGCTTAAAATGTAAATTAGTGCTATATTGAACGCCGATAAAAAAATGGTTTGCTAAAAGAAATTGTCATTGCCATCCAGGCCTATCGAAAGGCACATGTATTCATTGAAAAACACCGTTTGTGGAAATGGATCCTGATTCCGGGTTTGGTATATATGATCCTTTTTACCATTGGCCTGTATTTTTTCTGGATCTCAGCCGATACGGCTGTTTCCGAGTTATTCTCTGGCTTCGACAAATGGCTGCACAAGCAACATAGTCCTGCCTACAGCTTCGCCGCAATAATGGTTGGCATTATGGCACGCCTGATCATGATGTTTTTCTATTTTTCTCTTTTTAAGTACCTATTCCTTATTGTAGGAAGTCCGGTATTTTCCTACCTCAGTGAAAAAACGGAATCGATTATTGAGGGTAAGGAATTTTTGTTCAGCAAAGAAGTTTTTTTTCAAGATATCCGGCGGGGAATAAAACTCGCATTACGGAATTGTTTCTGGCAAACCATTTATACAATCTTTATCCTGTTATTGTCTTTAATACCACTTATCGGATCGATTGCCCCCGTAATTGCAGCCATGGTTGAATGTTACTATTATGGTTTCTCCATGCTGGATTACAGCTGCGAGCGGCATAAACTATCTCCTTCAGCCAGCATTAGTTTCATAAGCCAGCGCCGAGGACTGGCCATTGGCAACGGTCTTGTATTTTACCTGATGCATCTGGTACCTTTTGTGGGCTGGGTATTGGCCCCTTCCTATGCATTGGTTGCCGCAACGATTAGTCTTTATCATCAGAATATCGATACATGACCCGCCGCTCTACAGTCTACCTAATTCCGACCTTTTTGGATGAAACGGGTATGGATGCGTTGCCTGCGTATCTCCTGCAGGCTGTTCAAAACACCGAGGTTTTTTTTGTTGAAAACGAACGCAGTGCCCGCCGGTATTTAAAAAAACTTTGGAAAGACATGGATATCGATGTCGTCGGCTGGTTCATGATTCACAAAGCGGAAGAGAGCGTAAGACAGGAATTCCTGCATCAGATAAATCAGGGAAAAAAAATCGCTATTCTGAGTGAAGCAGGTTGTCCAGGTATTGCGGACCCGGGTCAGATATTGGTAGCTGCGGCACAGGAAGCAGGCGCGCTTGTCAAACCCCTTGTCGGTCCAAATTCAATTATACTGGCTATGATGGCGAGCGGTATGAATGGCCAGCATTTTCAATTTCATGGGTATCTGCCGATTGAAACGGGCGACCGGAACCGGAGAATAAAAGAACTGGAATCCATTTCACAGAGGGAAAACTCCGCCCAGATTTTTATTGAAACACCTTACCGGAACCATGCAGTTTTGCAAAGTATTTTAAATAACTGCCAAAACAGAACCCGGTTATGTATCGCTGTGAACCTGACCGGAAAATCGGAGTCTGTTCAGACAAAAACCATTGAAGCGTGGAGGGATGCAATTCCAGACATAAATAAGCAACCGGCAATATTCATTTTGCAGTCTTGAACTCCCCCTAAGCTGGCGGCTGATAATTAAGAAATAAATCATTTTCACATAATGTCCATTATTACATTAGGGATGATATGGAGTTGGTAAACTATGCGCATCACGCATGGACAATACACTGTCCACAATATAAACTGTCGTTCCCCGCCAGGGCAGGGCTCCCATATATTCATTATAGTGCAATTCGAATTCCTTTCCACTGTTAGACATTAGCTTTTCGGCAACAGCCTCATTTGACACGGAGAACCGGAATTCATTCGACTGGGCCGATCCGGGCGCTCCTCCCTGGAACCCCGTCTGAATTAATTTACCTTCGTAGGTTTTAAAAATATATCCTTTTTTCATGAAGTTATTCAGCTGACCAGCTTTTACCCCTTCTCCAAAGACCCAGTAAAAATGCCAGGCAAACCAAACCGCCGCCAGCACAACAACAACCAGTAAAAAAATCGTGAAGAATCTTTTCATATGACAATCTTTAAAGTCCGTATTTATCAATCATATAAATCAGGGCGGCCATATTGATGGCACCCAGTTCCAACTCCCTTTTATTTACTTTTTCAAATACATCACTCGCAGCATGATGGTAATCGAAATACCTTTGTGAATCGGTCATCAGCTCTCCTGCCATTACACCGGTTGCCTCATTAAGTGGTTCGACATCAGTTCCTGCATGCCCCATTGAAAATTCGGTTACTCCATACGGTACGAATAACGGGATGTAAGATTTCAACTTCGAAATCTGTATGTCGCTACCCTTAAAACTGTAGCCCCTGGGTGTAAATCCTCCGCCATCACTTTCCAGCGCAAAGATATGTTTCTCCTTTTTTGTCCTGGCTTCGTCGCTATAAGCTTTTGCACCTCTGCCACCATTTTCTTCGTCGGTAAATAAGACGATACGAATAGTATGTTTTGGTTTATATCCGATCGCTTTTAAAGCACGCAGCACTTCTATTGAGTGCACACATCCCGTTCCGTCATCACTGGCTCCCTCAGCCGGATCCCAAGAATCAAGGTGCCCGCCCACCGTAATATATTGATCAGGGAATTCGGACCCTTTCCATTCCCCGATCACATTATATCCGACCGTATCCGGCAATGTTTGGGCCGCAGTTGAAATAAATAGGTTCAAATCGTTTTGCGTAGCCGCAATTGCTGCCAGTTTATCAGCGTCCTGGAGGCCGATTGCAAGTGTCGGAATCTTTGGAAAAGAATCATTGTAAATCATCGCACCGGTATGCGGTAAATTGTCTGTGGAGCAGCTCATGGAGCGGGTGATCGTCCCAACAGCTCCGTATTTTGCTGCACGGCTGGCTCCATCTTCCCGATAAGGAACCGCTTCCTCGTAGGCGTTAAATAAAAAAACAAAATCAACATTGAATGGATGATTATAAAAAACAATCTTACCCTTAATTTCGCTTTTTCTTCTTTCCAGTTCCTCAAAATCATGAATGAGTATCATGGGGGCAGTAATTCCTCCCGCCGGGGTGGCCACAGAATTACCCAGGGCAATGACCGAAAGATTTTTGCGGTCTTTACCTGAAATTAGGGCAGCCTGATCACCGCCACCTCTCACCCAATGCGGAATCATTGCTTTTTGGAAGTAAACCCGGTCAGCTCCTGCCTGCCTTAACGCCTCCTCACCCCATTTTTCAGAAGTATAAGTTTGCGGAGACCCCGAAAGACGGGGGCCGATCGTCTTGGTAAGCGTGTAAAGATTTTTGTAGGCATTGCTGTGTTGAAATATCTCATTCGCAATTTTCCTGATAAAAACAGAATCGGATTGCGCATTTAAAGATGCGGCAAATAAAAACAGAATAGAACCAAACAAAAACGAACGCATAACTGTTTATTTCCGCTAAGATAAGTATTGCATCGTTCTGATGTGATGCAGGAAAATCTGATTAACTTCATTCATTAAAATCAGTACATGCGTATTGGAATAGTTTGTTATCCCACATTCGGAGGCAGTGGTGTTCTGGCTACAGAACTCGGCAAAGCCCTTGCTGACAAAGGACATCAGGTACATTTTATAACTTATCAGCAACCCGTTCGGCTTACTGAATACAATGCAAATATTTTCTATCACGAGGTAAGAGTTACTTCCTATCCGCTTTTCGATTATCCACCATATGAAACGGCCCTGTCCAGTACCATGGTTGACGTGATTATCAATCACCAGCTGGATTTACTGCATGTTCATTATGCTATTCCGCATGCGTCGGCCGCCTATATGGCGAAGAAAATAGTTGCCACGCAGGGTATCACGATTCCGGTGATCACTACTTTACATGGCACAGACATTACATTGGTTGGCAGGGACAAAACACTGGCGCCTGTGGTCGCATTCTCGATCAATGAAAGTGATGCAATCACTGCCGTGTCTGAAAATCTCCGAGATGAAACATATAGTATTTTCGATATCAAGAAAGAAATTGAAGTAATACCTAATTTTGTTGACCTGAGCCGGTTTCATAGAAAGGCAATTGACCCCTTTCGTAAAGTGATAGCACCTAATAATGAACGTATCGTAGTTCATGCTTCCAATTTCCGCAAGATTAAAAGGGTACTCGATGTAGTGAAAATATTTGCGGAAATAAATAGTCGAATTCCCTCTAAATTATTGTTCGTCGGCGACGGACCCGACCGTTTCGATGCAGAAAATTTAAGTCGTGAACTAGGTATCATTGAAGACATCCGTTTTATCGGTAAACAGGAACAGATCGAAGAAATCCTTGCAGTATCCGACCTTTTTATTCTTCCATCCGAATACGAAAGTTTTGGTCTGGCTGCCCTGGAAGCCATGGCTGCAGGCGTTCCACTAATTTCCTCCGATGCCGGGGGGTTACCTGAAATTAACATCAATGGGAAAACGGGATATATGAGTCCCGTCGGGGATGTTGTATCCATGAGCAGACAAGCGATAACAATCCTTGAAAGTGACGATGTGCTGAAAACTTTCAAAGTGAATGCGGCTGAACAGGCCAGGAGGTTTGATATCCATCACATAGTACCGATTTATGAAAAATTATATGACAGGTTTCTTTCGAAGTCACAGCCCGCTAAAAAATATACTCAGGAAAAAATATAATAAGTCCCATCAATCTTATTTATCTCCTCAGCCATTTTTCGGGATCAAAAAGATGATCCTTATCGTCAGAGAGTACAAATTCAAGCTGACCGATATCCCCCAGTTTTCCCAGTAATTGTCCTGTTTTAACCGACTGGCCTTTGGAAACACTTACTGAAGAAAGATTACTGTACGTGGTAAAATATTTGCCATGTCTGATCATAACAGCACTCACATCGCCGACATTAAAAACGCTTTGAACATCACCTTCAAAAACAGCCGTTACGGAAGAACCCGCAGCACTTTCAATCGTGATACCCTGATTGTTATGCACTATTCCCTTAATATATTCATGCGGTCCAAATCGCATAGCGATGGTTCCGGAGGAAATAGGCCAGGGCAGGTGCCCCTTATCTTTTTCAAAATTTCCCGATAGAGCAATATCAGCAGTTGTGTTAAATATGGTAGTTGCAGCCGGTTTGGCTGCTGTCTTAACTGAAGACGGCATCGTTCCCGTACCAGCTGTTCCTGAAGGGCTTTTTGCCGGTTCATTTTTTTCAGGGGTCGTGGCGGCAGCACTGGAAGCGGCTTCCGCAGCTGCTTTTTTCTTTGCTTCCCGAATGGCTTCCTCCCTCGCACGACGTATGGCGGCGGCGATGGCGTTTCCCAGTTTCTGGTCCTGGCGCTGCTTCAGAACCATCTCCTTTTTCAGTTCCTTTTCATGACTTTGCAACTGCTCAACTACCTGATCTTTTTCCTTTTTTTCAACTTCAAGTACCTGCTTTTCTTTGCTCTGTTTTATCAGCGCTTCATCTTTTTCAATTCGCTTTATTTTAAGCCCGTCAATTTTGTTTTGCAGTAGAACCTGAGTTTGAATTATATTTTCAGCCCGTTGTTCCCGGTAAGCGCGATAAGATTTTAGGTACTGAACTCTTTTAACTGCGTCATTAAAATTGCTGGCCGCAAATATGAAGTTCAGGAAGTCGTAGTTGGTCCTGTTCTCGTAGGCATATACCACGCTTTCTGCATATTGTTTGCGAAGTGTATCCAGTTCTTTTTTTAGCTTGATGATTTCCTGCCATGAAGTATTCATATCAGCCTGAATAAAATTCAGCTGCTGATTGATATTGGCGATGGCTGCCTGTCGAAGACGAAGTCTTTTTTGCAAAAGTGCCAACTGACCCAGGGTCTGTTTCCGGTTTCTATGGGTAATATCAAGGGAACGTTTAACATCCTCTATCTCCTTTTGAATGGAGGCCCGTTCTTTTTCGAGGTCGCTCCTGTTCTGGGACGGTGATTGAGCCAGGCAAGCGGATACAGAATTAAAAATAATCAAAAACAGGAATACCGGTTTGCGCATATGCGTATTACGTTCGGGATGAAGTTACTGTATAACGTCTATTTGCGTTTATAATTTTTTGGTACGGAGAATGGAAAATCTAAATTCTCGTTAAAACGTATATTTTTAAAATTCATCTCCACATCAAGTCTTCCTTTTTCCGAAATAACAATTTTGCGATACGTAGAGAAAAGAACTGTGTCCACTTTTTCAAAGTCACCATACGAGATGTCACATGAACGCGCCTGCATCTGATCCACATCGTCCAGTATACTGTGTTTTAAAGTGAGATCATTGTTCAGCGTGAGGTAATTTCTGAAAATCGCACCGATGCTAAGTATAGATATACCTTGTATATCCTTCCGGTAATAGACTATATTACTATCCAGATATACAGGATTTCCCAGCACCACCGATTGCAGTGTTTTAAAATCAAATGGTAAATGACTCATTTCCTGCAAATAACCCACAGACCTTAACTGGTAAACTTTATCCATTTTATTCAGGACCTTCACGCTGTCTGGCGTGATGATAGCGCGGAAAGCTTCAATTCCCAGCAGTGCGTTAATGGAAATCCAGATCACCTTATCCTTCTGAAGCCTGATGAATGCATTGAATTCATAATCCTTTCCGTCACTGCCCTCGTAGTGCACTTTCAGTTTCGAAGAGAAGGTTCTGCAATCAATGATATTTGATTCGATATGATTATACAATTGCCTGATGTAACGCATGGAATCCGCGTGCAAATCTTCCGTAGTTGCCGTGTCCGTTATTTTCAGACTGGTGTCTTTTTTATTGATAGCGGAAGTGATTTTTTTTGTAGAGCGGCAGGAAGTAATTCCAAGACCAATCCAAGTTACCAGGAACAATCCCATACCCCACTTCAGGAATTTCCTGACTACTATATTCATTTTCAAATTTTCTATAGTTATTTGTTCGATCGATAAGACGCGTCTTAAGTTTTCCCTGTATGGCCGAACCCACCGTCGTTTCTGGTTGTTTCAACTAATTCCGTTACCAATTGCCATTCTACTCTTTCAACCCGGCTTACAACCATTTGTGCGATCCGGTCGCCGGGATGTATGACCTGATCCGTACTGGAAAGATTAATGAGGATGACCTTCAATTCACCCCTGTAATCTGCGTCGACCGTACCCGGAGAATTCAAACAGGTTATTCCCTGCTTCAAAGCCAGACCGCTGCGGGGTCTCACCTGGGCTTCATATCCCGGGGGTAATTCGATAAATATTCCGGTTGGTATCAATTGACGTTCCATTGGATGGAGGCTAACCGGTTGCGGAATATTGGCCCGCAAATCCATGCCTGCGGCATCGGAAGAAGCATAGTTAGGTAAAGGATGTATCGACTGATTAATGATCTTGACAGGAATGGACATGGGCGCAAAGGTAATTAATTCGTTTTCCTAAGCAATACGACAGCCTGGGCCATAACACCTTCTTCCCTTCCTATAAAACCGAGTTTTTCCGTAGTGGTCGCTTTGATTGAAATATCGTCTTCACTGATTTCTAAAATGCCGGCCAGTACTGCACGCATGGCCCCGGCATAAGCCATTATTTTCGGTTTCTCGAGACATATAACTGTATCTATGTTAATAATTTTAAATCCCTTCCCCCGTATAAGGCGGAATGTTTTTTCCAGCAGGATCCTGCTGTCTATATCTTTCAGGTTATTATCCGAATCCGGAAAATGAATGCCGATATCACCTAGGTTTAGTGCACCCAGCAGGGCATCGCAAATTGCATGCAACAGCACATCCGCGTCGCTATGGCCCAGTGCACCTTTGTTGTGGGGAATTTCTATGCCTCCCAATAGCAATTTCCTACCTGAAACAAGTTGGTGAAAATCAGTACCCAGACCAATTCGGTAAGCCATATTGAGCAATTTTCAAATTCTCAAATTATTGGTCACCACCGCCAGTGCCGACTGCCGGACCATCCAGGTCAAATATCAATCCAAAGCGGATTGTATTAGATAAAGGGTTTCTCGTGATTCCTGATCCGGAAGGGATCAGGTAAGAGAAATTCAGCCCGAGCATGTTGTATTTTAGGCCGACTCCCATAGTAAAATATTGTCTTCCCCCCTGCTCTTTGCTTTCATAAAAATATCCCAGGCGAAAAGCAAACTGATCATTATAAGTATACTCTGCCCCGATGGAATAATTGATGGTATTAAATTGACCGTTAAAGGAGCTAAACCAGCTGCTTACAACACTCTGACTGTAATAGTCAGATAATGCCTGTTCACTTACTGTATCTGTACCACTTGTCGGCTGGGGTGGTGCAGGTACTAACAGCTTATTCAGATCCAGTCCAAAACTGATTTTATTTTGTTCATCGAATACCTTGGTATAATTCGCACCCAGACCCATATTGGCAGGAATAAATTCTTTTTGGGTGGCATCATTGGTATACCCGATTTTGGTTCCCAGATTCGACAACACAAATCCAAAAGTCCATCCTTCCTGGTTTGCCAATACATTTTTATAGGTAAAAGAAAGATCTGCTGCAACTGATGTTCCTGCTTTATAGGCAGAAATACTGCCTGAAGCAGCCGCCGCACCCAGGGTTAGATTGGAATTAATGTATCTTAATGTAAGACCTATACCGATTTTATCAGAAAGTTTCCTGGAATATCCCAGGTCGATTGCGTATTCGCGGGGTCTACCTTCTCCCCAGTTATTGCCGTTATAATCAGAGAACTGGATACTTCCGAGACTGAAGTACCGGATAGACGCAGACAGGGCCTGGAGTTCATCCAATTTATGATAACCTGTCGCAGCCAGCAAATAAACATCATTCAAGCCCAGATCCTTAAGCCAGGGAGTATAAGTCAGACCAATTCCGGTTTTATATTCAGAAAAAGGTGTTTTTGAAAGATTATAAAAGGCGGAATTCGCATCCGGGGAGGTTGCAATGCCCTCTTCACCCAACCCACCTGCCCGGGCATCCGGAGATATTCTCAGGAACGGCACCGCCGTTGTCGTTACGTTAATCGGGGTAGTTTGTTGAGCATGTACCAGATAAAAAGAGAATAAGCCGCACATCAACGCAGTTAGTCGGAAAAACAGTCTTTTCATGAAATATATTTTAGCTTTAAAAGGAACCGACCCCAAAAAGAGATGACAGCTCTGAAAAATCAGATTCCGGGGTTCAGTTTAACTTTTAGAGGGTAGAAATTTTCAATAGCTAATCAGATGGTTTTTAGTGAGTTCTAATATTTGTAGTCATTCATTAACTATTAACTGAAGTCTGGCTAAGTCTTTCACAACCATACCTGTTCTTCCGGTAATCCAACGGAAACATAACCAGAATATTGCGCAAGATAGTGGATTCCCGGAATCCCGAGCAGCCAGGCAAAAAAGCGGCCAAGGTTTGCAAAGTCTTTAACATTCCTAAAACGGGATTTTTTCCACCAAACAAACTAATTTCGTGCTCCATCCGTATTAAACAAACTGAGGACTTTTTTACAATATTAGTTTCAAAACCACGTTTCTACACTTAACATATCACGGTTAAATGCGTTTTCTATGAATCTTAAAAATCTGGTTATCCTTGCTTCCTGTGCCGCGGCGTTGGGCTCGTGTAAAAACGGCGGCCTGTTCGGTAAAAAAACAGAATCATCTGCTGTAACAGGTTGGAATTATAATGATAAGAACATGGGTGGCTATCAAGTCTCCAAGGAAAAAGAACAACGCACCGGTCCAGGATTGGTATTTGTTCAGGGCGGTACCTTCACCATGGGTGCTACCGAAGAAGATGTTATGAGCGACTGGAATAATATTCCCCGTCGCGTTACCGTGAACTCCTTTTATATCGACAAAACCGAAGTTGCCAACGTCCATTATCGCGAATATCTCTATTGGATAAATAATGTATTTGAAGGAGATGAATTCCAGGCAGTACGTAATGCCGCCCTACCGGATACGCTGGTATGGAGAAGTGAACTGGCATATAATGAACCGCTGGTAGAGTATTATTTTCGCCATCCTTCCTACAACTACTATCCAGTGGTAGGTGTAAGCTGGAAACAGGCACATGATTTTTGTTTGTGGAGAACCGATCGCGTAAATGAAAAGGCTTTGGTTGATCGTGGATTCATCAACAAAAACTCGCTTAAAAATATCCAGGGCCTGGGACAGGAAAATTTCAACACGAAATCCTATCTGGTCGGTGAATATCAGGCAACTCCTGGTCCAGCTGCCAAATCAAAAAAGAATACTCTTAAGAATCCCAATGGTACGCCCCGAACACAGGTGACTTTCGAAGATGGGATCCTGCTTCCAGCCTACCGACTGCCCACAGAAGCAGAATGGGAATATGCTGCGCTGGGATATATTGCTCAAAATCCTGCACCAAGTACCAAAGACAGCAAAAGGGGTGAGGAACTGATCGCCAACAAACAGGTTTATTCATGGAGTCAGAATGTAAACGGCCTGCGCGATTCTCGCCGGGGTACCTGGCAGGGAACTTTCCTGGCCAATTTCAAAAGAGGAAATGGTGATAATATGGGAGTTGCCGGAGGTTTGAATGATAATGCGGTATACACAGCAGATGTGACTTCTTTTTATCCGAATGGTTTCGGATTATACAATATGTCTGGTAACGTGAGCGAGTGGGTCGAAGACGTTTATCGTCCGTTGTCTTCTCAGGATGTTGATGGAGTTGCTCCTTTCCGTGGTAATAAATTTGAAACCATGGACCTGGGTAAAGAGGGCAAACCTGAAAGAGACAGTCTGGGTAGAATTAAATACCGCGCAGTAACAGATAAAGAAAGTGAAACCAGAAGAAATTACCAGAAAGGTGATGTTATCAATTACCTCGATGGTGATTCCCTGATCTCCGGTATCGCTTATGGTTATGGCAAAACAACCCTGATAAGTGACAAATCAAGAGTTATCAAGGGGGGAAGCTGGAACGACCGTGCATACTGGCTCGGACCCGGAACACGCCGCTTTATGGAAGAGGACCAGGCCAGCTCAACGGTAGGTTTCCGTTGCGCAATGGATCGTGTTGGTAGTGCAGCAGGTAACGGCAGGCAAACAGGTATCAGTTATAAAACAAGAAAACAAAACGCCCGTAAACAATAGTCCCTTTAAACTTTATAAAAGCCATCCTGTTTTATACAGGATGGCTTTTTTGTTTATTAGATTTGCTGCCCGGGGTTAATGCCAGGGCATTCATTTAGCAGAACTCCGATTCCTATAAAGGTGAAACTTCATGTACAATTTAATTGAATCCAAAAACCGGTTACATTGAATGGTCTTAATTCTGTCGCATCAATCAGTTCATTATACCAGCTTTATTTAAAGCACCCGTCCATAAGTACGGATACCCGTAAAATTCAGCAGGGAGATCTTTTTTTTGCATTGAAAGGTGATCATTTTAATGGTAATCGCTTTGCTTCCCAGGCGCTTGAAAAGGGTGCTGCGTATGTGATCATCGATGAACCTGCGTTAAAGACCAATGACCGTTTTTTGCTCGTAAATGATGTCCTTTCCTCTCTGCAGGACCTGGCTGCATATCACCGGAACCAGTTTACAATTCCTGTTATTGCCATCACCGGGAGCAATGGCAAAACAACTACCAAAGAACTGATACATGCAGTGCTCTCTGAACGATATAAAACTTATACAACAGAGGGCAACCTGAATAATCATATTGGCATCCCAATTACTTTGCTTAAAATTAAAAAAGATGCCGAAATCGCGATCGTGGAAATGGGAGCCAATCACCTGGGTGAAATTGAGAGCTACTGTAAATACACCCGCCCCACGCATGGGCTAATTACCAATTGCGGCAAAGCGCACCTGGAAGGCTTTGGCAGTTTGGATGGAGTCAGAAAGGGAAAAGGCGAACTTTTTGATTATCTGAGGGCATATGGCGGAAGCGCATTTGTGATGTGGGATTATGAATATTTGCAACAAATGAGTAAAGGCATCCGGGAAGTATTCACATACGGAACTAATCATGCAGATATAACGGCTATTGTGGAAGAATCAGTCCCCTTTCTTAAAATCAATATAACCAAAGGGAAGCAGGCTGGTTCAATTCAAACACGTCTCACAGGAGACTATAACCTGCCAAATATACTCGCCGCTGTCTGCATAGGTAGCTATTTCAATATCACTCCTGTCGCCATAAAAGAAGGACTGGAAAATTATACACCTTCCAATGGCCGTTCCCAGCTTGTCCGGGCAGGGACAAATACTATCGTGATGGATGCCTACAATGCCAATCCGTCAAGCATGAAGCTGGCGATCAAAAATTTTGTGCAATATCCGGCACCACATAAAATATTACTGTTGGGCGCCATGGCGGAGCTGGGACAGGAGAGTCTGACAGAACATGAAGAGATCGTCAGGCAAATTAACTCAGGCTCATGGAAGGAAGTCGCGCTTGTGGGCGGTGATTTTTTAAAAATCAAACATCCGTACCTGAGTTTCTCAACAGCAGATGAAGCCGGCGAATGGATAGCATCCCAACCATTTCAAAATACTGCGTTTCTTGTGAAGGGATCGCGAAGCATGCAAATGGAAAAGTCCATAGAGAGTCTGATTCCGAAAACAAGTACCTAGGGGATTTCTAATTTAACACGTCGAAGTTTTTTCATACATGGAATTTTATGGTGAGGTTAAAAAAACCTAACGTAAACCAATAAGCGAACTCATGGGGGATCTCCTATTGTGAAAATCCATCATATCAACTTTCACACTTCCGACACTGATCGGACTTTCTACGCGTACGGGTATGTGATTTGCGTCATCGCTAATCCAGACTGTCATCTTTTCACCTCCTTCAAAAATTGTACCTTTTATCAGTAATGGTTTAATCTTGATCGCCCGGAATTTACCATATTTAGTTTTTATCGTTTCCTTTCCGACATACCTGATATATAAATTATAAACCTGGTTGTCCAGGAACATAGAAAATGGAATCTTGTCTCCCGGTTTCATTTTATCAAAATCTATATTTCGTGCATAATACATCGTACTCAGGACATCCTGAATACATTCAGGGGTTTTAAAAACGCCAGAGTTTGTAATGGCCGTATGCGCAGTTTTATTGAAGCTGACGTTCTCATATTTTTTGTAAGAGCCCTCATTCACATTCCGGATGAATTTAAGCGGCTGCAGGCTGGATGTATCAATAAAGGATTCATACTTATCCCTAACCTTAAAAAAATTATCCAAAAAAGGATAATTTTTACCGGCCCCTGTTACATGATAGACAGGCTTGCCATTTAAATCTTCCAGCGTTACGGTAAAAGTGGCTTCTCCCGCAGCAATATAAACACCAGCCAGTGTATAAAAAACTTTGAATGTAATGCTCTCCCCTGCCTGAAATGCGTGATTCGGAAGACCGCAAAAATCATCCCCCGCCCTCAGGGGCATCGTAAAGGAAAGCAAAAAAATAATCACAATTGCACAAATCGATTTCATCGGCTGCAAAACAATTTGATCCTTAAAATTAATAAACTCCCTATTAAAGCCGGGATTATTAAATTAATCAGCCAGATAGCCAGGGATACTGCAAGTATGGCTGCAGTATTCGAAGTATATACCTGGAAAATCTGAATACCGGCAGCCCAGCGAAACCCGAGATCTGTTAAAAACGTTAACGTCGGTACAACAGCCATTAAAACAAACATAACACTAACGCCAGTGAATACCTGCTTTCCCGACATAGGAATTCCAAATAAAGAAAACAGTAGGTAATATTGTAATATAAATACACCGTAACGAATCGCTGAAATAAGCAGGATGATTACGAGGGTTCGAAAACTATAATCCTGCGGAATTGAAAATCCTTTTTGATTCTTTTTAAGCCAATCATTTACTCTCTTAACCAACGGATCAAATCTGAAATAAACCAGACCCAGGGCAGCTGCAGCCATGGCTGTTATAATGGTGACTGATTTGAAAACGCCGGGAGTTAACCAGTTTGACTGAAAGTGAAATGACAGATAAGAAAAAAAGTATAGGCCGGTGGATCCAGCAATCAGTGTCACCAACATTTGAGCCAGACTACAAAGAATGGTGGGCGCTACGGAAAGCAATTTATTCCCCGAATCAACGTATAACATTCTGCCAAGATACTCTCCAACCCTGTTTGGAGTAAATGAAGCAATACAGGTTCCCGCCAGAATCGCTTTGAAAGCCCGGAAAAATCTAACTGGTTGAACCGGCCTCATAGCGATCTGCCATTTAAATGTTTCAAGCGACCAGTTTACTCCCATTAATGCGAATATGGAGTATAATTTCCATTTTTCTTTTCCCAGTGCCAATTCCATCATCTGGTGAAGGGAATCCTTCCAATGCGGCTGCTTCTGTAATTGTCTGCCAACGGTAAAAAAAAGAAATAACATTATAAGCGGGCCGGCCACGTAGTTGACTATTAATTTGATATTTTTGTTGAGCGCCACAATCAAAAATAGCGTTCCCTCTGCAAAAGAACTCCAAAATAATCCTGGGCATCGATCCCGGTACTCTCCAGATGGGATGGGGACTGATTCGTGTAGACGGGAATCAGATAGGATTCATAGAGATGGATACTTTGCATGTCCCTGTACGTTTGGATGCCTACCAGCGCCTTGAACTGATTTATTTTACTGTACAGCAACTGATCCTGAAATTCAGGCCGGATGATTTTGCGATTGAAGCGCCCTTTTATGGCAAGAATATTCAAAGTATGCTAAAACTTGGACGTGCACAGGGAGTAGCTATCGCCGCCGCTATGCAATCGGGCATTCCTGTTACTGAATACGCGCCGCGAAAAATAAAGCAATCTATTACGGGTAACGGAAATTCTGGAAAGGAACAGGTTTGGAAAATGCTGCGCCAAATTTTGGAAATCCGGTTTGAAGTCGAAAAATACGACGCATCGGATGCTCTTGCAGTTGCACTATGTCATCATTATCAGTTCCGCTCGCCAGTTCCAGTTGGGAAAAAACTGAATGGATGGAATGAATTCATTGCTAAAAATCCAGGAAGAATAGTGTGAAAAATGCAACACCTGCTGGTCCCGGATCAAATGATCACTCAGATTCTCTAAACAAAGATATTAGTCACACAATCAACTTCCACATGACTATATTCACACGGATCATTAAAGGTGAAATTCCAGCGTATCGAATCGCGGAAGATGATTTCTTTCTGGCCTTCCTTGATATCAATCCACTGAGGGAGGGGCATACCCTCGTGATTCCAAAAACAGAAACCGATCACTTTTTCGATCTGGAGGAAACCTATCTTTCCCGTATACTTGTTTTTGCAAAACCTGTTGCAAAAAGCATTGAAAAGACTTTCTCCTGTAACCGTTGCGGAATGGTTGTAGTGGGCCTTGAAGTTCCCCATGCGCATTTGCATTTGATTCCAATCGACCGGGTAACCGATATGGATTTTAAAAAACCGAAACTCAAATTAAATGATCAGGAGTTTCGAATTATTCAGGAGAAGATGATCAAAAATCTGGGCACATAGTCAAAGATTTCGAAATCGAAATCATGCATGATGAAATAAACAATTTTTAAGACCCCATCACTAAACGGTGATACTTTCCACTTTAAACTGGAGTTTTCCGGCAGGAACTATTACATCCGCCACTTCGCCCACCTGCTTGCCCAGCAAACCCTTTCCAATTGGAGAGGACACAGAGATTTTGCCCTGTTTAAGGTCGGCTTCTTTTTCAGAAACAAGGTGATAGGTGGATTGCTTCTTATTTGCAAGATTTGTCACTGTTACCCTGGTGAGAATTGATACTTTGCTTGTATCGATATTCCCTTCTTCCAGAATCCTCACATTCGATAGATCTGCTTCGAGGCGCTGAATCTTTGCCTCCAGGTGTCCCTGGGCCTCTTTCGCTGCATCGTATTCTGCGTTTTCCTTCAAATCTCCTTTTTCCCGCGCTTCAGCAATTGCCCTGGAGGCCGCCGGCCGGTCAATACTTTTCATCTTTTGCAACTCACCCTTCAATTTCTCGAGTGCCTCCTTTGTCAGATAAGTGATACCACTCATAAATCCTCCTCTTGTTTATAATAAAAGAAAAAAAATACAACGCCCTCGGGAGGCGTTGCATTTTTACAAAGATAAGGAATCCGATTAAAAAGGTAATTTTCGATACAATTTCATGTATTGCAAAACGGTCAGTTTGGAAATACATTAACAAAAACCTAAAGGGGTAATTAAAGCCCCAACTTGTCTAATATCACTTTTGCCATACTGAAGAAGGCCTCCCGGCTGTATCCAGCAATATGCGGCGTCAATAGAACATTTTCAAAGCTCAATAATTGGTCAAGTTGCAGTTTTTCGGGCAGCGTAAAGCTTTCAAGCTTTTCATTTTCAAGTACATCTAACGCCGCACCTCCGATTTTTCCACTCTCCAGGGCTCGTATCAGTGCGTTGGTATCCTGTGTTTTACCACGACTGGTATTAATAAAAATGGGTTTGTTCTGCAATGTGGCAAAGAAGCTATTATCGGCCATATGAAAAGTTTCTTCGGTGAGGGGCACATGCAGGCTGATAACATCTGAATACCTGCAGACCTGTTCAAAATTGGCTTCCTTGATTTTTCCCGCTCCAAAATTGAATTTATATTTATCATAGGCCAGTACCGTCACGTCAAAAGAGGATAACAGATGTGCAAAAGCAGATCCTGTATTTCCATAGCCAATAATTCCCACAGTCTTCCCAGTCAGCTCAGTTCCGCGGTTCGCGTCCCTTATCCATTTGCCTTCTTTTATTTGTTTCGATGCCCGGGGAATGTTATTCAATAAGGAAAGCAGCATTCCCAAAGCATGTTCAGCCACTGCATTCCTGTTGCCCTCCGGACTGCTTACACAACGGATGCCCCTTTTTGTCGCATAATCTACGTCAACCAGCTCCATTCCGCTGCCCAGCCGGCCTATCCATTTTAGTCCTGACGCTTTTTCGATAACAGGACGATCTATTTTTAACCGGGTGGTAATAATTAATCCCTCTACATCTGATACCAATTCCTTCAATTCTTCATAACCCATCAGCGGATCATAAAGCACTTCAAAACCTTGTTTTCGCAATCGGTCAATCAAGTATTCATGCACCTTTGCAGTGACCAAAACTTTGCCCATTATGTTTTTCTTTGAGATTTTATTACAATACTAGATATCCTATCCTTTTCTATTTCATCTTCCAGGTCAGATCCGCAAACTGCAAGATTGTCAACTGCTCGGCACGCATGCTGAATAATGGATCTTTCAAAACTTCTTCTGAAAACAGTCCCCTTACAGCATTACGCAGTGTTTTTCTGCGCTGGTTAAATGCTGTTTTAACCAGCAAAAAAAACATTTTTTCGGTTCTCAGGAGAGGAGGCCTTTTTTTAGGTGTTAGCCGGATTACGGCGCTTTTTACTTTAGGGGGTGGAATAAAAGCTTGCTCACTGACCTCAAAAAGGTATTCCACTTCGAAAAAAGCCTGTAGTAACACACTTGTTACCCCATAAATTTTACTTCCTTCTGATGCTGCAATCCGCTGCGCTACTTCTTTCTGAAACATACCTATTACCCGTTCCACGTCCTCCCGCCATCCTAAAACCTTAAAGAGAATTTCAGTGGAAATATTATATGGAAAATTGCCGATTATTGTAAAGGATCCCTCAAATGGTTTTCCCATCTTTAGAAAATCCTTTTCAATGATCCGATTCCTCAATACAGGATAAAGTGTTTTCAGGTAGACCACTTTTTCATGATCTATCTCGACTGTCATGAAATCTATTCCATTTATATTTAACAGACTCTTTGTAAGTGCCCCCGCTCCAGGCCCGATTTCCAATAACTGATGAAAAGAATTTTGTTTGAGGGCTTCAATAATCTGATTGCAAACCAACTCATCTTTTAGGAAATGCTGACCGAGGGATTTTTTGTGATTGAGCGGTCGGAACAAGTGCGTCATAAAGCAAAAATAAACCATCCTTCAGGCTAATAATCGTATTTTTATCAATCGAAAAATAATACATGAGTATCCCACAGCAAAGACCAGTTATAGGCATTTCCATCGGTGATCTGAATGGTATTGGTACAGAATTGGCCATTAAAACATTCTCAGACAACCGCCTTTTAGAAATTTGCACCCCTATTCTGTTTGCCTCCAATAAACTGATCAATTTTTACCGTAAATCTATTCCGGACTCCAGTTTCAATTACCAGCATATTAAAGACCTTTCGAGACCTTTCCATAAACAGGTTAACCTGTTTAACTGTTGGGAAGATGAGGTCTCAATAAATCCGGGTCAACTTACAGAGACCGGTGGAACTTATGCAGTCAAATCCCTGGTAACAGCTACCGAAGCATTGAAGGAGAAAAAAATTGACGGTCTTGTTACGGCACCTATTCATAAAAAAAACATACAATCCGCGGCATTCTCATTCACAGGACACACCCCATATCTCCGTCAGGCTTTCGGCGGGAAAGATGTGCTTATGCTGATGAGTTCAGACAATTTTCGCGTAGGCCTTGTTACAGAACATGTGCCGGTAAGCGAAATAGCCAGACTTATCACAAGAGAAGTCATCATTTCCAAACTGAATATCCTGAAAGACTCGCTGATCCGTGATTTCGGAATCGATAAACCCCGAATTGCTGTTCTCGGACTTAATCCGCACGCCGGCGATGATGGCCTCATCGGACGCGAAGAGGAGGATATAATCAAACCGGCCATAAAAGATGCCAAACACAATATGTTGGTCTATGGCCCCTATAGCGCGGATGCCTTTTTTGCCCGTAACCAGCAACAAAAATTTGATGCAGTATTGGCTATGTATCACGACCAGGGCCTGATTCCTTTTAAATCTCTGGCATATGGGGAAGGAATCAATTATACAGCCGGGCTGCCTGTCGTACGCACTTCACCTGATCATGGGACGGCTTTTGACATTGCCGGTAAAAATAAAGCAGATACAGGATCATTTCTTGCCGCTGTTTATGGATGCCTGGATATCGTGCAGAAGAGAAAGGAATTCATTGAAAATCACAAAAATCCGTTGAAGAAAATGGGATCTGTTGTATTGGCAGGCGCTGAAGATGAAAAGATTGAAGAAGGTTAATGAGACGAATAAACCCTTCACACAACTTTTTCGCCTTTTGCTTGCATTTTCCAAAACTGCAGATTATCTTTGAAACCTACCGTACACCCGATCTGATCGTTACCCATCTGAACTATCTGTGAATCCTTTCCAATCAGGTATTTCCCATTCAAGCATATCCGATCCTTCTTCTTTTGAATGACCTTCCGTTTTCCCTTTAAGCTGAGCATCATCAAATTGTTCACTTTCTGAAATTTACAAAATGAAAAGGATCATTCCGTACTCTCTTTGCGTGTTGCTGGTAATACCTGCAGCGTTATTTGCAAGTCCCCGCTATTATTTTAATGAAAAAAATACAGATACCAGTTCCAATACGGCCTCTGTTTCCAAGAGCCTCATACTCCAAGGAAGCCTATCCGTTTTCAATGCCGCCTATGGCAGGAATTATTTTGAACTTAACTGGAGTACTGTTGCAGGTGAATACGATCACTATGTAATAGAACGAAGTCTTGACGGTGAGAAATATGAAGAAATTGGTACCGTAAACAACAACGCTGCTATTTCAGACGGCCAGTTTAATTTCAGAGATCATTTTCGTACTTCTATCGCTTTAAACAATGACTTTTATTACCGGCTAAAGCAGGTGGAGTCCAATGGCAATGTTGTGTACTCAAAAGTGCTGATTGCACGAATGTTTAATACCCGGAGCCTTGCTTCTCTTAGCATAACTCCGGATCCGATGGCCAACGATATTCTCGTAAATGTGCAGCTCAATGAAGATTCCTATGTGGTAATGAAAGTAAGCGACGAACAAGGCAATCTGTTGCTAAAAGAAGGGCAGAAAGCTGCAAATGGTGCCAACACATACACGCTGGAAGGCACACGTAACCTGCATCCAGGACTCTACACCCTGGAAGTCGTTGTGAACAGCAAGGAAAGAATGATTATGAAACTTTCGAAGGGATAAAAAGGAAATATCCGGTAGCCGAATTGCCGGAAATGTAAAGCCCTCCCGTTATGCAACGTGGAGGGCTTTTATTATATCCAAATTTGTCAAATACAATTACACTCCTTTGCCATTGACAGCCAGGTAGGATTGCAGACTTTTTACATACAGATCAAACGCTTCGGATCCGGATTGAGTGATTCTGCAAATCGTGTGTGGATAATTATCTTTAAAATCCTTAATGACCTCTATATAACCCGCTTCCCGAAGCTTATTTATCTGAACGCTCAGATTTCCTGCTGTGGCACGGGTCCTGTCTCTCAACTGGGTAAACTCAGCTTCATCTTCCCGCATTAACAACGAAATAATGGCCAGCCGCAATTGCGAATGGAGCATGGGATCCAAATCTTTGAATATATTCATAAGGGACTAGTTATTGGCATTTGGCTAATTGTTCTTCCGTTCTTTCCAGCCCCCAGTTTGGATATAAGGGTTGGGGCTTATCTGATTTAAACAAGGCAATGGCCTTTTCAAATAATGGCTTGGCTTTTTCCTTTCCGCCACCGAAGGCAACCGGGGTGTTGAAAATGCTTTCTCCCCTCAGGTAATATAGTCTTGGATTATCCGGATTCAGTTTAAGGCCCTCATCCAAATCCTTTGCAGCCTGCACCCCATAGATCTGCCAGCGTGTTTGCGGATCGACCATCATCTGCTGTGTAGCCGACATATTCCGAAGCGCGTATATCTCAGAATTATTGTCCAGGGCTGCCGCTTTATCACAAAGAGTGTTGATCTTGGTAGAATTGGCATCTTTGTCAATATTCTGATCATTCCATCCAGCGGTCGCCAGCGCCAGGCCTGCGTAATAATAAGGCAGCCATTGGGTTTTTTCCGCATCGCCAATCCGTTCGAAAGTATTAGCCATAGTCTGGTAATCGGCTGTTGTCTTCGCGGAATCAAATAATATCAGTGTTTTTTTCATGACAGAAACATACTTATCGCTTTGAGCAGAAGAGACCAGTACTCCAAACATCAGGAAAGAAAAAATAAGTGATTTCATATTAGATTGAATATTTGTTGTGAATAATCAGAGATTGTTATTTATTGCGTCCTGGGTTCTATCAACTCCCCAGCTTAAAAAACATCCGATGAAATAAAAACGTGCTGCCGGTGGTGTCACAGGCTGTTTAGTATTTCCATCAAACGAATAGTGGTACCCATAAATCGGATTATATCCCAGTATATTACTCATGCTCGCGAATAAAACCACAAATGTTTTCGGGTTGACCTTACCCAGACTGGGAATATATTCACAGCTGAAGCTCAAATTCTGATAGTCCCTCGTATGGCCCTCATCGGCAGTATAATATTTCCCCGTGTTGCTGATCATAAAATTATAATAGGGGCGCCCCGATGCATACGTATAGGTCAGGTTGAATCCCGCTTTCCATTCGGTAACAAATCTCTTCATAACAATGGAAGCCGTATTGGTTGCTGCGTAATCTGGCGTAATCAGGGAAGGATAATTCATAAAATCACGTTTTGTATTCAGATAGGTATAACTTATCCAGTAGTCAAAGTCTTTAAAAGTCTTTTTATCCCGCCAGAAAAATTCAATTCCCTTTGCATAGCCGCTTCCGGAATTATTATAACCAAAATAATTGTAACTAATGGGAACTGTCTTCACAAGATCCTTATATAGTTTATAATAGGCTTCTACACGGAAGATCCTGTCCTTGGTCATTTTTTGATAATTCAGGATATATTGGATTGAACGTGAAAAGCCCAGGTCTCTAGTAAAAAATAATTGCTGATTATCCGGCTTTTGATAAAAAATACCGTAAGCAGCAGAGATCTGCGCATCCTTACCTGTTTTATAGGCTAGTGAAATCCGGGGTGCGAAATCGGATTGTTTCAGCAAGCTGGAATACTCATATCGTACTCCTAATTTGGCGGCCAGCTCATTGGTAACATAAATATCTGTTTCGCCAAAAAAAGAAACCAGATTGTCACGAAGTACTTTAAGCGTATCATTATAGGTAAGTGGATTATAAAAATGCCAGAGTTCTCCCCCGAAACGGAAGGCACTTAGACCGGAAATTTTTTTCTCAAAAACCGCTTTGCCCTGGGCCAGGTTTTGCTTATTGGATAATGTAAAATTTTTTGGTTTCATCCAATAAACCGAGTCGGGAAAAGTATGAGGCTGATTATCTGGACCCTGAGTTTGCTGCTGAATATTATCGAGGTTCGTGCTGAAACTGGTGCTCAGCATCATCTTCCAGCCATTATTCAAATTCTCACGCCAGCTGAGATTGTTATACCAGTTGTGATTGGCAAGATTGAAAGCATTCTTCAGGTAGGCGCTATCGATATCAGGGTTTCTGAGTCCCAGATCATTGTAGGCGAAAGTCGTATAGTATTTTATGAGTCCCCCGTTCTTAGTTTTAATTCGGAAATTCGCATCCGCATTATGAAATGCAGGCAGACGGAAATAATCGGGTTTCTGGCTGACCAGTCCGAAATAAACAGCCACATTTACATAACTGTAGCTTATTCCCCATGAATATTTTTTATTCTTTGCCAGCTGTTGTGTTCCAGCCCCAACTACTATCGGCGAAATGGAAGCATCTATTTCAGAGCGTTCGGGAAGATCGATAGATTCTAGCAGTACAACCGAGGAAAGAGCCTGGCCATAAAGTGCCGAATATCCGCCTGTACTGAAAACCGTTCCCTTGAAAAGAAATGGCGAAAACCGGCCGCGGGTAGCGATATCAGGTACACTGGTATAATAGGGGTTGTTTACCAGGCTGCCGTCAATGAATTGTTTTGTTTCCGAGCCAGTACCGCCACGTACAAACAAGCCCTCCTGTTCTCCAACCTGCTGGGCTCCCGGCAGTGTTTTTAAAGCGGCAGTAATATCAGCATTCGAACCCGCTGTAGTGGCTATATCCAAGGAACTCATAACGGCCCCACGGGTCTTATCTCCTGCTGAAAATGAACCGGCTGAAATGGTAACGGCCTTCAATTCATTGGGTTCTTCCTTCAATTGGAGATCCATTCGGACCGAATGACCGGATATTTGCAGTGTGACTTCTATCGGACGGTACCCAATTGAACTTACTTTAAGCGTTTGCAATCCGGTATCGATGCTGTTGAAAGCATAGTTCCCGGATGAATCAGAAGTCGCTCCGTCGAAACTGTTTTTCACACTGATGCTCGCTCCCGGTATTGGTCTGCTTTTCCCATCTTTTATTTTTCCAAAAATCTGGGTTTGCGCGTTCGTCCTGTTTGACCATAGCATAAAAAGGCATCCTATTACGACACACTTGATTGCTCGTGACTTATTTAAATACCATCCCCGCATGTCCCTAATTTAGTATTTGTTATAAACTGAATCCAAATATAAATTAGTTTATAATATAAACCAAACGAACAAAAAAAGGCCAGGCTTAGACAAACCCGGCCGTTGTTGATCGTACCCTTTAAAACTAAAACTTCAAATATCTTTTATAACAGTTTATTCAGTTTCGTCGTTTTGGTGTCCCTGATAATTGGCCGCCAGAAAATGGACAGTCGGCTTATCAGGTTCGGGAATATCATAGGTCAAAGAGCTGAATAGTAACCCATACATTCTGTCTCCCGCAATGGTTCCTGAAGCACCGGTTTCTGCGCCAAGTCGTACAATCATAGAACTGGAACCTGTATAATAATTTCTTACCATGGCATCTTCTGCTGTCAGCGAAATCCCGGGATAATCCCTGGTTGTGCCGTCGAACCGCTTGCCGGTGAGCAACGGATCCATCTCCGATCCTCGCACGGATGAAGCGAATATGGCTGTTTGATGCTCCAGAGAAAACGAATGAATTTTGTAGTATGACTGGTACTCATGCAGCTGCTTCCCATCACCGTCTATATCCAATCCTGAGACAAAGAACTGATTTACCGCAACAGACCGCTTGTGGTCCCCATGTTTTACAAATGAAATCTTAAATTCCATCCACCAGTCTTGATGAGCCGAGACCTTACCATCGCCATACTTTATGCGCGGTTGCCATGCGTCATCATCGCCTGTTCCGTCAGGAGCCTCCGATCCTGGTCCCTGGATATCGGCATTTGAAAGACGCACGAACTCATTACTACGACCCAAGATCGTGACCAGTGCGTCCATATCCCAACCCACATTCTCGAAAATATAAACAGCTCCATCCTGGCCATCGTCCTTACAACCTCTCCCCGTTTGCAACACAGGATTTTTAAAAGAGAGCTCAGGAATCAGCGATTGTGCCTGGGCGGTAGCTGATATAAAAAAAATTATGATAAGAACTGAAGTTATTCTCCCAAAAAAAGACACTCTTCTTTGTCCAAAAACATACAGCTGCAATTGCATCATAACTTGTTTTGACCCGGATTATAATGATAACCCATAGTGATTGGTACAAGACGCAATTCTTCTGAAGGAATGGGACCTTTATTTCAAAAAAGTGAAAATAGTAAGAAGGAAAATTGGAAGAAAGTTAATCAGGAGATTGGTACGGCTTAACTACAAGACAAAGATTGCAAGCGTTTTTGAATAATGCAAGTGTTTTGGAAAAAATAGTGAAATAATTTGCCGGAATGTTAATCCGGTTATAAAAAAAATCTCCGGTCCAAAGCCGGAGATCCTTATTCTAAATGGTCCTTTTATTTGTACTGCGGGATCAGTTCATTGGCCAGATGTACCGTTTTGCGTATCGATTCATCTGTCAGGTTTCCCTTCTTGAATTCGGCCAGAACATCTGGTAATTTGTTTTCCATCTCCATCAGAAAATGTTCTTCAAATGCTTTCACCTTGCTGACACGTACTTCCCGAAGTAAACCCTGTGTTCCCAGGTATATAATGGCGACCTGCTTTTCAACAGCGACTGGAGAATACTGAGGCTGTTTCAGGATCTCAACATTGCGCGCTCCCTTATCCAATACCAGCTTTGTAGAAGCATCCAGGTCTCCTCCAAACTTTGAAAACGCTTCCATTTCCCGGTAGAGGGCCTGGTCCAGCTTCAGCGTACCGGCTACTTTTTTCATGGACTTAATCTGAGCGTTTCCACCTACACGGCTAACCGAAATACCGACATTGATGGCCGGGCGTATACCTGCATTGAACAGGTTTCCTTCCAGGAATATCTGGCCGTCGGTAATAGAAATGACATTTGTCGGAATATAGGCTGAAACGTCTCCAGCCTGGGTTTCAATGATAGGCAGCGCTGTCAGAGATCCGCCGCCTTTCACTTTATTTTTCAGGGATTCCGGAAGATCATTCATATTCTTAGCAACCGCGTCGTCCTGGATGATTTTTGCAGCCCTTTCAAGCAAACGGCTATGCAGGTAGAATACATCACCCGGATAGGCTTCACGTCCCGGTGGACGACGAAGAAGTAAAGAGACTTCCCGGTAAGCCACCGCTTGTTTGGAAAGATCATCATAAATGATTAGAGCCGGACGGCCGGTGTCCCGGAAGTACTCACCGATTGCAGCACCAGCGAATGGAGCATAGAACTGTAAAGGCGCAGGATCAGAAGCGGAAGCCGCTACAATAACTGTATATGGCATGGCACCTGCTTCATTAAGTGTCTGCATGATTCCTGCAACGGTGGAGGCTTTCTGACCAATGGCCACATAAATGCAATAAACTGGTTTGCCGGCCTTATAAAATTCTTTCTGGTTAATGATGGTGTCGACTGCAATGGCTGTTTTCCCCGTCTGACGATCACCGATAATTAGTTCCCGCTGTCCTCTACCTATAGGAATCATTGCATCAATCGCCTTAATTCCTGTCTGCAGGGGTTCCTTTACAGGTTCCCGAAAAATAACGCCGGGTGCTTTGCGCTCAATCGGCATTTCAAAACTTTCGCCGGTCAGCGGGCCTTTGCCATCAATGGTTTCTCCCAGTGTATTCACTACTCTGCCCAACATGCTCTCATAAACTTTGATGGAGGCGATTTTCCCGGTGCGGCGCACTTTAGCACCCTCTTTAATCTCGCCGGAATCCCCCATCAGGACGATCCCCACATTGTCTTCCTCAAGGTTAAGCGCGATTGCACGAATTCCATTTTCGAATTCAACCAACTCGCCGCTACCTACATTGTTTAATCCATATACACGGGCAATACCGTCTCCAACCTGGAGTACCGTGCCTACTTCCTCCATTTCCGTGGTCAAATTAAAAACGCTAAGCTGCTGACGGATGATTCCCGAAATTTCGTCTGGTTTTATATCTGCCATATATTTTTTTTGAATGGTTCCCCGATTTTAGCGGAACCGGTATATGAATTCGTTTGTTAAAAACCTATTTTTGATTTTGGCCAGGTCATAAGCCACGCTGGCATCGATTCTTCTCCCGCTACCTTCCAGGATAAATCCGCCAATAATGTTTTCCTGCACAACTGTTAACAGTTCCACTTCTTTCATTCGACCCTGACTTTTAATTCTGCTGATTATGATATTCTTCACGTCTTCACTTACCGGAATGGCAGTTATTAGAGTAACTGTGTAAATACCCTTATGAACCTTGTACTGTTCAATGAATGCATCAGCAATTTCAGGCAGGTAACTTTCCCGGCCTTTCCTGATTAGAAGACGGTTGAAGGATTTGGTAAGTTCGCCTGTTCTTTCTGAGTCCAGTGATTTGACCACCTTCAATTTTTGATCACTGGTGATGACCGGATTGTTCAGGAAGTTTATCAATTCCTGACTGCTCTCAAAAACACTTTTTAAATACAGGATATCCTTATACACCTCTTCGAGCAGACCTTTCTCGATGGAAAGATCAATCAGGGATTTTGCATATCTGGTAGCAAGCCGGGGATTTGACATTTTAGTTAAGTTTTACTTCTTCAGCCAGCTTCTTGATATATTTCTCCTGTTCATTTCTGTCTTCCAATTCCCGGCGCAGGATTTTTTCAGTAATCTCGACGACAAGGATGCCGATTTCATTTTTGACTTCTATCAGGGCCGCCATTTTATTCCGTTCAATCGCCGACTGAGCATCTGCAATTATTTTTTCTGCTGCTGCTTTGGCCTGTTCCTTGGCCTCATTGATCATTTTTTCCTTGATATCACGGGCATCTTTCAGCATGGTGGCTCTTTCTTCACGGGCCTGAACGAGAAGTTCTTCATTCTCACTTTTCAGTTGTGCCATTTCAGCCCGTACCCTTTCAGCGGTTGCCAATGAGTCCGCTATTCCAGTTTCTCTCTCTTTTAATCCTTTCACAATTGCGGGCCATGCAAATTTGCCCAATATAAAAAACACGATGAGGAAAGCAAGCAAGGTCCAAATCAATAGCCCGAATTCGGGGAGCAGTAATTTCATATCAATAGTATTTTGAAGGACAGTACCTCGTTCTTTTTAAAATAAACCGCACCCGCCGCCCTTTGCTTTGGATGCAGTTGTAAACTTTACAATGATTATAAAACCATTGCCAAAAAGCCCACAATGATCGCAAAGAGGGCAGCACCTTCCACGAGGGCCGCTGTGAGGATCATGTTTGCTCTAATGTCGTTTGAAGCTTCCGGCTGACGAGCGATGGCTTCTACCGCGCCTTTTCCAATCTGGCCGATACCGATACCTGCACCTATAGCAGCAAGTCCGGCGCCCACGGCACCACCCGCATTCGCAAGCGGCGTGCTGAGCATGATAGTCAATAAATCCATAATCTTGGCTTTATATTTAGTGAAAAAAAACAACTATGCAAGCATGGAATCCTCTTGCTTTTCTCCGTGTTGATGCTGTTTGCCTTCAATGGCCTGACCAATAAATACCGCTGTCAGCATCGTAAAAATAAAGGCTTGTAAAAAAGCCACCAATACTTCAATCAGGTAGATAAATATAGTAAAGGCGATGGAAAACGGTGCCGTACCCCAGCCTGCAAATTTGTTCATATTACCAAAAATAAATATCAGCGAGATCAGGCAGATAATAATGATATGACCCGCCACCATGTTTGCAAATAAACGTATGATCAAGGCAAAAGGCTTAATAAAAACGCTGATAAATTCAACAGGTACCAAAATAAATTTTACGCCCAGTGGCACGCCGGGAGGATTGAAAATATGACCCCAATAATGCTTGTCTGTGCTGAGCAGAATCACTATAAAAGAAATAATGCCCAATACCGCTGTAAAAGCAATATTTCCCGAAACGTTTGCAGACCCCGGGATCAGTCCGATGAGATTATTAATAAGGATAAAAAAGAAGATCGTCAGCAGAAATGGCAGATACTTTTCGTAGCTCATACCCAGATTGGGTTTAGCTACTTCGTCCCGAACAAAGGTAATCACGGGTTCCAGCAAGCCCTGTGATCCTTTTGGCGCCGAAGTCACGCCGTGTCCGTTATTATATTTCTTCGCGATAATCAGCATCACCCAGGTAAATAAACCCAACCCGATAAGCATTTGTATTACGTTGCGAGTCAGGGAGACGTCATAAATCCGAACCGAGCCGTCGATTTCTCCGCTTTCATTTAAGGCTACTATATCCTGCGCGTAATATTTTGTAACATCCAGTTTTAATTCCGCAATTTTTTCTTCGGTCAGCAACATGTAGTTCCGGTAGTTCTCCTCCCCATGATGAAACTCGGAAGACATAAAAACATCCATTCCCCGTTGTTTTGAATACAAAATGACCGGGAGGGGAATCGATACCGGATGTATGGAACCGTCATCATGCACGATGTCAATAATGTGGAAATCATGGTTGTTCAGCACATGTCCAAAAATAATTTCCTTGGCATTAAAGCTGTTTTTTTCTTTTTTCAGGGCGCTGTCCTGCTGGGCGGATGCAGAGTTAAAAAAGAGCACTAAAAAAACGCTGAAACCCGCTACCAACAAAGATTTGAACCATCCTGAGAACATGCGGTATCTAATTTTGCCGCAAAGATAAGGGAGGGGCGCTAAATCCCAAGGCTTTTTTGACTTAACACAGAATGCTTAATATATTAGCTTTTCCAGTAAAACCCTTTAACAAAGGACAGCAATGGCACATTGCAAAATGACCATTAAATTGCAAAGCCAAAAATCCCGTTAAGCGTTAAGCGTTAAGCGTTAAGCGTTAAGCGTTAAGCGTTACGTTAAGCGTTTTATCAAACTGCATTTGGTGTAGTTTGAAATAAAATCCCTCCTTTTCCATAAGCTCTTCATGGGTTCCGATTTCTCTGATCTCCCCCTTATCCAGGACAAGAATCTTATTCGCTTTCCGTATGGTGGAAAGCCGGTGGGCAATTACAATTGAAGTGCGGTTTGCGATCAGCTTCCCAATGGCTTCCTGGATCATCCTTTCCGATTCGGTATCAACAGAAGAAGTGGCTTCGTCCAGGATTAATAGGGAAGGATCAAATAACAGAGCCCGGATAAAAGACAGAAGTTGCCGCTGACCCAGGGACAGCGTGCTGCCCCTTTCCATAACATCATAGTCATAACCTCCCGGCAGGCGCAGGATAAATTCATGCATTCCAATGAGCTTGGCAGCTTGTACTACCAGGTCGAAAGGAATATCCCTGTTACGAAGAGTAATATTGTCCAGCACTGAGCCTGAAAACAGGAATACATCCTGCAGGACTACACCGATATTGGCACGGAGAGCATCCAGTTTATAGCTTTCAATGGGTCGGTCGTCAATGAGGATGCTGCCCTTTTGAATTGCATAAAGGCGGTTCAGAATACTGATAATGGAGGTTTTCCCACTTCCGGTATGTCCAACGATGGCCATCGTCTCACCCGGTTCAATAAGAAAAGATATATTCTTAAGTACCCATCGTTCATCATTATATGCAAAATATACATGATCGAAACCCACCTTGCCTCTTAGTTTGACCGGAGCATAAGTCCCATCATCCTTCATTATATCCTTGTTGTCGAGAACCCTGAATACACGTTCACTGGCAACCATGCCCATTTGCAGGGTGTTGAACTTATCAGCAATCAGCCGTAAAGGCCTGAAAAGTAAATTGAGGTATAAAAAGAAGGCAATGATTTCCCCGGTCAGTGAAGCTGCCTGCTTTTCCGAAAGATGGAGCACTTCGCTTGCTCCCCACCAGACAAGCAGACCGGTAGAAAATGCCAGCACAATTTCCACGATAGGAAAGAATACAGAATAGGCAAAAATTGCCTTGATATTTGCATTGCGGTGCTCCCGGTTGATTTTCCTGAAATTTCTATACTCCCTGTCTTCCGAAGCAAATGCCTGCACGATCTGCATTCCCGTGATATGTTCCTGCACAAAAGCATTCAGAGCTGCTACCGCATTACGGACACGGATAAACGATTTGTTGACGGATTCCTTAAAAAAATAGGTAGCCAAAATTAAAAGAGGGAATGGAATAAGACAAATCAATGTGAGCTGCCAGTTTGCCAGAAACATAAAAAGCAGGATGGAAATAATAGAAAGCAAATCGGAAACAATTGGTATCAGCCCTTCTGAAAATATATCATTGATGGCTTCAATATCATTGATTGTTCTGGTTGTAAGTGTACCGATAGGTGTTTTATCATATTGGGAAAGATTCAGGGAAAGCACCCTTCTATATACGGCAATCCGAAGGTCTTTGACAACGGTCTGTCCGAGCCAGGCCGTAATAAAAGAGAAATAAAACCGCATCAGCGTTTCTACCAGTAATAT
Organism: uncultured Bacteroidota bacterium; assembly: GCA_963741345.1. GTDB lineage: Bacteria > Bacteroidota > Bacteroidia > Chitinophagales > Chitinophagaceae > Puia. The sequence continues at coordinate 356,898 of CAVUHS010000001.1, read as the reverse complement.
GCCGATTTGCAGGATCGTAATATAAATGACCATTTGGATCATCCGGTCGCGGACACTGAGATCAGCATTCAGGCCGCCCCTGATATAGACATTTACCGTGTACTGAATAAGGAAAGGCCGAAGGGGTGAAATGATTGCCAGCAGGATCGATAAAGTGATTGATCCGTAAAACCATTTCTTATAAGGTGAAGTATAATTCAGAACCCTACGCAGCTGACTGAAATCAAAAATCCTCTTCTTGTGTACCGTTTCCGACATCGCGCAAAGTTGCGAAGTTTTATTTAATCTTCTTCGCCCATGGCATTCCGGTAAGCTTTAATAAAAATGACACCGAGGTTTTTGTAAGGCGGTATATAGTCGTCAAACCGTTCCCGCGCCACGGGGTCCCTGCTGAATTTATCCGTTAACATCTTCCAGATAGGTAACCAGTCGATATTTGTACCCTCCAGCAGATCTGAATTGATCGCCTGGAGGATTGGTTCATTCACCGATTTTGTTCCCACCTGCTTAGATGATATGATGTGAGCATCGGGACTGATACTAAGTACTTCACTCAAATTATTATAACCTCCACAGGAGCCGAGAATCACAATTTTTGCAGACGGCTGAAGTTGCTTTAGGGTATACCGGACATGATAACTATGTCCACGGTGAATATAAATAGAGGGTTGCAATTTGTTGTCATATAAATAATCGTCCAGATGGTGCTGGGCTTTGTCGTCCGGATCATCCTCCCCATAAAGAGGTCTGTTCGCAAAAATCCAGACGGGCTTTCCTTTTACAGATTGAATCAGTATCCACTCCTTGGTCGGATTCATAGTGACCTTCCATTCCGGTTTTCGCAAGAATAAACGCAGAAAATCCTGGTAAGAATTTTGTCCATCCTTGTCTTCATCCCCATAGAAAAATACCTGTTGAATCACTCTTCCGCTGTCATCTTTCAGCGAATCATAATTTACCGTATAGACCGGTGGAATACCCAGTTTAGCAGATAAATCAAAGGCCTGAGCCTGGGTGGTATCGGCAGATTCAAAAAGAGCTTCCAGCAAGTGATAAATCACTGTTCCCCGTTTATCGTTGTTGAGCAAGTTTCTTTTGTAGTTCCACTTCACTTCATTTAAAACAAAAGAGGCCAGCGGTGGATTTTTATCGTAAATGCTACTATAGGAATCAGCGACGTCCACGGCATCTTCTTCATTAGCTCTTTCCAGGCCTATGATAAAAGCTTTCATAATTGTAGCTGCGTTATCCTTGTCCATAGTGGACAGGAAATAGTCCAACTTATTGTAGGCAGCTGCCATTTTAATAAATTTCCTGAAATAGTCGCCATGCATTTCGATAATGAGACTATCTCCTCGCGGCACAGACATTCTCTGAAATATGCGGTCAAACACACCCAGGTAACTTGAAGTATATATTTCATCTTCGCTCAGTACAACCAGATAATAAAGTTCAGCCGGTGTAAGTGCATCCAGAATTTTAAACCGTACCGAAGCAGGTTTGTCATGCAGCGCATTAATCTCTCTAACAAAGACATCTTTTCCCTTGCTTTGCAGCATAGAAGTAAGGGCTTCCATTTCCAGGGCGGTATCGAGAAGGGGTGGAAGCATGCGGGCCGCATAATCCATCCTTGTTTGCACTAACAGTCTATAGTAAAGAAGATTATTATCTTTTACTTTATTGATATCAGCAATCGTAATCCGGTGATTGATCAGGTTGTCGAGAAATGGCAGGTAAAGCTGCCCGCTCCTGCTAGAGGAAATCTTCCCGACCATATTGATCATAGAGTCTCTGCTAAGCCGGATGCGACTTGAAAGGACTGAATTGCCGGAAGCGTAATCATATAATTTGCGGATATTCTTTTTTCCACCAATAATGATCAGGCTGTCTGCAAAAGGCAGGTCAGGATTCGTACTGAGAATGGTGAAAATCTCATCGGGGTGCAGTTCACAGTATTTGTGGATCAACAGTAAGCGGGACGCTTTTACACCGGCATTTTCAACAGGAAGTAAAAAGCATTCCACGAGTATTTTACCCACTCCATACGAATTTTCTGCAATTACCGGCTGGATACTCATATTTATTCGGTCCAATTCCATCGCCTTCACAAAGGCGTCAAAAAGCACCGGCGCCATCGAGGGGGGGTAGTCCTTCTTGCGGTAATTGTTATTATATCCCCTTAACATGGTTTCCAGGGAACGCAGGTTTTTAATTTTCATTTGCCCGCTGAGGCTTGAATCGGACTCTATATTTTGTTGCAGAAGGTCCACCTGCCGGATCATAACATCGGCGATCTGGAGATTAAAATTTTCATCCTTCGAGACCTGGATCAACTCGTCCTGCTTACCGTCGAGGCCCAGAAGTCGTCTTTGTTCCCTGTCAATGTTATCGTGCCATAGTTTACGTTCCTGCTGAATTTTAAATGCGGAGCTAGCTGCTTGAGCTGACAGGTACCGGGCCGGCAACAAGGAAGAGGAAAAAAGGAGAAAACGGATAAAATTTTTCATATTGAAGGGCGGTCCGACCAGGTTCAGCAAAAATACAGCCATTTCCGGGATACGCAAACGGTTGACGGATGATGGATAACTGCGCAGGATGGCGAATTAACGGGAAATGCAGTATTTGCCCGGCATTGAGTATAAAGATTGGGGCCGGACTTTGGAATTTAGACTTTGCCAGTATTAAAAAATTGTAAACTCAGGTCAATTATCCCCCGTAACGCTATATTTCGATTAGGTTTGCGTAAATTTTTTGTTAATGGATGCCAAAGGCAAGAAAATTCTAATAGCAGATGATGAGCCGGACATCCTTGAAGTTCTCCAATATAATCTCGTTCGGGAGGGTTACGAGGTTACGACGGCCAAAGATGGGGACGACGCGCTGGTAAAAGCGAAAACCACCCATCCTGACCTCATCATCCTGGACATTATGATGCCAAAAAAGAGTGGGGTTGAGGTATGCGAGATCCTGAGGACCCAACCCATTTTTCATGATACCCTGATTCTGATGCTAACAGCACTAAATGATGAAGGATTCCACATCAAAGGCCTTGAAAGCGGGGCAGATGATTATGTCAATAAACCCGTCAGCCCTAAAGTAATTGTAAGCCGTGTTGGAGCACTCCTGCGACGTTCCAATAAGGAGTCTGGTGAAAAAACCCTGAAAAGAGGGAATCTGAGTATCGACCCGGTTAAATTTGAGGTATTGGTGGATGAGCGCCAGGTCACTCTTGCAAAAAAAGAATTCGAATTGTTATATCTGCTGGCTTCCCGCCCGGGAAGAGTATTTTTGCGAAACGAAATCCTGAACCAGGTATGGGGTAATGATGTTATAGTCGGAGACCGTACCATCGATGTACACATCCGCAAAATCCGTCAAAAACTCGGACTGGATTGTATTACCACCGTAAAAGGAGTGGGTTATAAGTTTGTGAACTAAATGCTCAACACGCAGAATCTTACGCCTAAACAGTTATCTGCTTTTACGGCTTTTGTACTTTCAACTTCCGTAGCTGTCGGCATTTATATTATCACCTCGAACTGGAGATATGGACTGGGTTCACTTTTCCTGGTTTTTGTCGGATCATACATACTCATTCAGTTTACGCTCGAAAAATTTATCAACCGGAAAATAAAACTGATTTATAAATTCATTCATCAGACAAAAGCTACGCGCAAAGAAGAAGTATATTTCAAATATATTCTTCCCAAAAAAAGTATAGATGAAGTAAGGGAGGATGTTGAAAGATGGGGAAACCGCCAGACTGAGGAAATCGAATTGCTGCGAAAAAACGAAGCTTTCCGGAAGGAGTTCCTTCAAAATCTGTCTCATGAATTTAAAACTCCCATTTTTGCCATACAGGGGTATGTAGATACTCTGCTGAACGGTGCGATGGACGATCTGAAAGTGCGTAAAAGGTTCCTTGAAAATACAGAACGCAATGTGGAAAGACTAGTAAACCTGGTGAATGACCTGGACGAGATCTCAAGGCTGGAAAGAGGTGAACAATTGCTGCTAAAACAAAATTTCGTTATCCAGGATCTTATCCGTGAAGTTTTTGAATCCCTTTCGATAAACATGCAGGATAAAAACACACATACCGGGATTAAAAAAGGTTGCGAATATCCCATCCTTGTCTTTGCAGATAAAGAAAAGATCCGGATGGTATTGCTCAATCTGGTTGAGAATGCATCTAAGTACGGTAAACAAAACGGCAACATAACAGCCAGTGTTTATAACACAGATGGGAGGCATGTCCTGGTTGAAATCACGGATGATGGAATTGGTATTGAAGAAGAACACCTGCAAAGAATATTTGAAAGATTTTACCGGACGGATTCCGCCAGGAGCCGCGACAAGGGGGGCACGGGTCTCGGCCTGGCCATCTGCAAGCATATCATTGAAGCCCATGGTCAGGCTATCCATGTCCGAAGTACACCGGATATCGGAACAAGCATCGGATTTACACTGGAGGCGAAGAAAGACTGAATAAAAGAAATTTTTCACCCGTCGTCAACCGTAAAAGTCATTTCGAAATGACCGACTGAATAACTTCGGCACTTCCTTTAACGGGCACAAATTTAAAACCAAGCAGAGCGGCCAGGGTGGGCGCTATTTGTTTCTGGAAAATGGGCAATTCAGTTTTTACAAGACCTTCTGCCTTCGTATCTGGGCCAATCACCGCAATCCATATATGCCCCGCATCTGCAATTTTCTCCCCATGATCTCTCCATTCCTCTTTGATCTGGTCTCCGCGACCATGATCACATGTAATAAGCAATGTGGTTTTATTTTTATACTCCGGCATAGCCTGCAAATTGTTCCAAAGATCCCGGATCATACCGTCTTCGGCGTGGGCACTTTTGATATATTGATCATATTCTCCATTGTGCGCATAATCATCCGTTTCGTCAAAAGCGATATAGAGTACTTTGGGCCTATACGTCTTCAGATACTCCCGGGCTGCGAAGTATGTAAGCAAGTCAATACGAAGGTCCAGGGGTCTGGCTTCCAGGAACTGCATATCGTTTAAAAGTTTTAGGGAAGAATTATTAAAGTTAAGTGAGTCCACATCTGAGTTCACGTAAATGCCGCTCCTCCATTTATTCAAAATAAAAGGAAATACATCCCAGCTGGTAAAAGCGGCCACTTTTTTCCTGTAGCCCTGTTGTTTTTCAATGAATTCAAGAACATTGACATTTGGGTTTTTGATTTTATCATTTGAATTTATGCCAGGGTCCGGATAACCTGTAAAGATCTCATTGTAACCCGGGTAGGAAAACTTGTATGGATTGGCATTATTCACTTCACTTCCCGACAGTCTATCACCATACAACTGACCCTTATTAACTATTATACTCCATAAAAACGGGAATAATTTCAATCTTTTTTCCAACCGATCCTGTCCACCAAAAGCAGATGTTATAGCCGCCGAATCACGTGTAAATCGTTTATCACTGATTATTTGCGGATCTATTCCACCAAAAACTTCCTGCCACCGCATGCCGTCCATGGTTACAACAACCAGGTTTTCTGTCTTATGATGCTGCGAATAACAGTCAACTGAGGCAAACAGTATCGAGAGGATAAGAATTCTTTTCATACCTGTATTATATGATTTGAAGGTATATAATAATTCAGTGGGCACAATTGGATCAATGACTCAACCGGCATCCATTAGTCTTGCGCCCAGAGTTCGGAGGCGATGGCTGAATTGTCAATTCATTAACTCCTGGTTAATGATCTGGTAATACCCTATTCCGAGCTTTGAAAAACAACCGTAATGGAAAGACGCAATTTGGATGTAGTAGTTTTGTCGGATGTCCATCTGGGAACATATGGCTGCAAAGCCAGGGAACTTCTCAACTACTTGAGAAGTATTCAGCCAGGTATGTTGATTTTGAATGGTGACATCATCGATGGTTGGCAATTCAGCAAACGTTATTTCCCTTCCATACATATTCAGGTAATCCGCGAATTCATGCAATTTATTACCAATGGTACAAGGGTAGTGTATATTACCGGTAACCATGATGAAATGCTACGCAGGTATACTGATATGCATATGGGACAATTCACCCTCACTGACAAACTCGTATTGGAAATAGATCAGCAGATGACCTGGATTTTTCACGGAGATGTATTCGACAATACTACGCAGGGGAGTGCGCGGATTATGGCTAAATTTGGAAGCAACGGCTATGGCCTGCTAATTCTCTTTAACCGGCTGGTCAATGCTCTGCTTGGATTTTTCGGAAAGGAAAAAATTTCTATTTCAAAAAAAATTATGGCAGGCGTAAACAAAGCTATAGCCAAGATAAATGACCTGGAACGAATTGCATCGGATCTGGCAATTCAAAAAAAATATGACTATGTGATTTGTGGACATATTCATCAGCCAATGATAAAAACGATAGAAACACCGGAGGGTAAAGTTGTTTACCTCAATTCGGGAGACTGGATAGAGCACATGACCGCTTTGGAATATGAAAATAAAAATTGGCGACTATTTGAATACCAGGCCGAAAAATTTGCCCCTCCCTGCGCGGAAGAAGTCTGCAAAGAGCTCGAAGTGCTAACGGATAATATAACGGTACATCTATCCAGATTAAAGGTCTAATTACTTACTCTACCGGATGCCTGTATTACTTTCCTCATAATTTCTTTACAATACAAAGCCGTCTCAGCGATAAAACTGAGTCATCCCCGTTCTACCTCAACGCAATAACCTCCATAAGTCAATGATTTAAAGTTATATAGGCACTATGTTAAGAAATTATTACTAAACGGGATTGGCTGGATCCAGTTACTATTAGGTCTAATTTTGCCGAAATTTTTACAATGGCGCTAAATAACATCATGAAGATCTTTATGCCGAAAGACAGGATCTTTTATTCTCTTTTTGAAGAGGTGGCGTCCGGAGTAACCAAGATGGGGCGACTGTTAAAAACAGTTGTCAGTGAACCCGATATTGATAAGCGGGCTGCTCTGGTTTCACAGGTGGAGGAACAGGAACATGTGAATGACGACCTCACCCATAAAATATTTACCGAACTCGGCCGGAACTTCATTACGCCGTTCGATCGCGAAGACATTCATTACCTTGCCAGTGCACTGGATGATATCTGCGATTATATATATTCTACAGCTAAAAAGATCAATTTTTACAAAGTAAATCCAAATGATACCGGCATTCAAAAACTGGCAGACCTGATTGTGGAAGGAACCGCACAGATCGGCTTGGCCATCAGCGAACTCCGCAATATGAGAGATATGCGGAAGATTACTGATGCGCTGGTGAAAATCAACAGCATTGAAAATCAGGCCGACGATGTATTTGATATGAGTATTGATAGGCTGTTTGAAATAGAGCCGGATGCAAAAGAAGTCATTAAGAAGAGGGAAATCTACCAGGTAATGGAAACCGTAACGGATAAATGTGAGGACGCCGCAAACGTGATCGAAACCATCATCATCAAATATGCTTAAGTCTTAAAACTTAAAGCAAAGAATTCCGGGCCCTGCTTCCCCAAATTTCAAATTCCCAAATTTTCAAATTCTAATGACTTTCCTGGTAATCATCATCATTCTTGCGCTTATTTTTGATTATATAAATGGCTTTCACGACGCCGCCAATTCAATAGCCACCATTGTATCCACTAAAGTACTAACTCCTTTCCAGGCCGTACTTTGGGCTGCCCTGTTCAATTTTGCCGCTTTTTTTATTTCAAAATACCTGATTGGTGAATTCAAAATTGGAAATACCATCGCCAATTCTGTTAACAAGGACTTTATTAACCTGGAAGTGATTTTTTCCGGGTTAATTGGTGCTATAGCGTGGAACCTGCTCACCTGGTGGTTTGGTATTCCATCCAGTTCTTCCCATACTCTCCTGGGCGGATTTATGGGAGCAGCCATTGCCCATGCAGGCGCTCTGCATAAACATGGCCATACGGTGATAAATTATGCGAAAGTAATCCCAACTTTTCTTTTCATATTTCTAGCGCCAATCATCGGAATGATCATAGGTTTTCTTATTACAATTACTATTGTAAATATTTGTCGCCGGGCAAATCCCTATCGGGCCGATAAATGGTTCCGCAAATTGCAGCTTGTTTCTTCAGCGCTTTTCAGTCTTGGACACGGTGGAAATGATGCGCAAAAAGTTATGGGTATAATTGGCGCTGCCATGATTTATTACCAGCATTTGCATGGGCACAACCTCGATTTCAAACATTTCGTGAATCAAAACATGTGGGTACCCCTGGCCAGTTTTACCTGCATCGCACTGGGAACACTGAGCGGTGGCTGGAAGATTGTAAAGACAATGGGAACCAGAATCACTAAAGTCACACCATTGGAAGGCGTAAGTGCTGAGACAGCCGGTGCCATCACTCTATTCATCAGTGAAAAGCTGGGTATTCCGGTAAGTACAACGCACACCATTGCCGGATCCATCATGGGGGTCGGTGCAACAAAAAGGCTTTCGGCTGTGCGGTGGGGTGTCACAATTAACCTTCTATGGGCCTGGATCCTGACTATTCCCGTCAGTGCTATATTCTCTGCCATTGTTTATGGAATTCTATCCCTATTCAGACACTCATAAGCACATTGCAAACTGGTGCTGTATCTGCTAAGAATGACTCAGTAAAAAAACGGGGTTTAAATCCCTAATTGACCGGCCATGAGTTAATATTATCTGGTGAACTCCAAACTCATTAACACAAGCACAGCGCCAGATTTGCCCTTTTGGACATTAGTTTTAGGCTTTGGTCTTTAAGCTTTGGGCTTTATTCGTACTTTGCGCCCGTTAAAAACCGGTCCATGAAAGGAATTATTCTGGCAGGAGGTTCGGGCACAAGGCTACATCCAATTACGTTTGCCATCAGCAAACAAATTATGCCCGTTTATGATAAACCGATGATATACTATCCCTTATCTACCCTGATGATGGCCGGTATCCGTGAAATTCTGATTATTTCCACCCCGCACGACCTTCCCCTGTTTGTAAAGCTGTTTGGCGACGGCTCGCAGCTCGGCTTAAAAATATCCTATGCGGAACAACCTATTCCCAATGGTCTCGCTCAGGCTTTTGTGATCGGCGCAGATTTTATCGGAAATGATAATGTTGCCTTAGTACTGGGCGATAATATATTTTATGGTACCGGGCTGGGTGACCAACTGGCAGCCAATTCTAACCCGGAAGGGGGTATTGTGTATGCGTATCATGTGAGTGATCCTGAACGCTACGGCGTTGTTGAATTTGATAAAAATAATACGGTTGTATCCATTGAGGAAAAACCGGATAAGCCAAAAAGTAATTATGCTGTTCCGGGTCTATACTTTTATAATAATGAAGTGGTTTCGATTGCCAAAAACCTGAAACCCAGCGCACGAGGAGAATATGAAATCACGGATGTAAATAAAGAATACCTGAAAAGAGGAAAACTGAAGGTATCCATCATGGACAGAGGAACGGCCTGGCTTGATACAGGCACATTCGATTCACTCATGCAGGCAACTCAATTCGTCCAGGTAATTGAACAAAGACAGGGAATCAAGATTGCATGCATTGAAGAAATTGCCTACAGGAAAAAATTCATTACAAAGGAACAGGTAAAATCCATCGCTCAACCGCTGCTCAAAAGTGGTTATGGTAAATACCTTCTGGACATGATCAACCATCCTTAATGACTGAAACAATTATGAAAAAAATTTTAGTGACAGGCGGCTGTGGTTATATCGGGTCACATACCCTGGTAGACCTGATCGATAATGGATTCGATGTGATTTGTGTTGATAATAATTCCAGATCAAACCCACGGATCCTGGAAGGTGTACAAAAAATTACAGGAAAAAAGATTAAGAACTATAAAGTGGATATCTGCAACCTCGATGACAGTTTCGCCATCTTTCATGAAAATCCTGGAATCGCGGGTATTGTACATTTTGCAGCTTATAAATCAGTTGGTGAATCTGTGGAGAACCCGCTGATGTATTTTGAAAACAACCTGGTATCGCTCATAAACCTTCTGAAGTGCGTACAGGAATTCAATATTCCGAATTTCGTTTTCTCCTCCTCTTGTACCGTGTACGGGAATACGATTGAAATTCCTGTCACCGAAGCAACCCCACCTCGTCCTGCAGAGTCACCGTATGGCTATACAAAGCAAATGGGGGAACAGATTATTAATGAATTTTCCAAGTCTTCCGATTCGAAAAGTATTTTACTTCGCTATTTCAACCCCGTAGGCGCCCACCCTTCCGGCCTTATCGGAGAACTGCCCGTAGGCAGGCCTTCCAACCTGGTTCCGGCAATAACCCAAACTGCCATTGGAAAACTTCCGCAAATGCAGGTCTATGGAAACGATTACCCAACCCGGGATGGTTCATGTATCCGTGATTATATTCATGTGTCTGACATCGCCCATGCGCATACACTAGCACTTCAATATATGCTCAAAAATAAAGGCAGTAAAAAATGTGAGGTTTTCAATTTGGGTAGTGGACAGGGTGTAACGGTACTGGAAGCCATCCAGGCATTTGAAAAGATCAGCGGGTTCCCCCTGAATTATGTGATTGGTCCACGCAGGTCAGGTGATGTGGTGGCTATATATGCCAATAATGACCTGGCCAGACTTGAACTGGGCTGGATACCGAAATATTCCCTGGAAGAGATGTTAGCCACGGCCTGGAAGTGGGAGCAGAAAATTAAAATGGACGAGTCTTTTTATAATAGTAAATTTTCAGAACTGAATTAATCCTTATTGAATTCAACCAAATAAAACATGATTACTGTAACCGGTCAGAAAGACACAAGAAGCGGATTTGGAGACGGCATAGTTGAAATCGCGCGGAAAAACCCGGAAGTTGTTGCGCTGACTGCCGACCTGGCCGGATCGCTTAAACTGAATCAATTCATCAAGGAATTTCCGGAACGCTTTATACAATGTGGAATTGCAGAAGCCAATATGATCAGCATAGCGGCGGGCATGACGATTGGAGGCAAAATACCTTTTACAACCACGTTTGCGAATTTTTCAACGGGAAGAGTTTATGATCAGATTCGTCAATCTGTCGCTTACTCGGGAAAAAATGTGAAAATTTGTGCTTCGCATGCAGGGCTGACACTGGGAGAAGACGGTGCTACCCACCAGATTCTGGAAGACATTGGCATGATGAAAATGCTTCCCGGTATGACAGTAATCGTTCCATGTGACTACGCCCAGACAAAGGCCGCCACCATGGCAATCGCCGATTATCCAGGACCGGTCTATCTTCGTTTCGGCCGGCCCGTCTGGCCCATTTTTACTTCGGAAATGGAATTTAAACTTGGGAGGGCCCAACTCTTTACCGAAGGTACAGAGGTATCCATTTTTGCCTGCGGTCACCTTGTCTGGATAGCGCTGGAAGCCGAAAAGGTATTGAGGGAAAAAGGAATTTCTGCTGAAGTCATTAATATCCATACTATCAAGCCCCTGGATACCGAAGCCATTTTAAAATCCATCAGGAAAACAGGCTGCGCCGTCAGCGCGGAAGAACACAATATTCTTGGCGGACTTGGAGATAGTATCGCACAAACCGCCGCAAAAAAACACCCCGTCCCAATGGAGTTTGTCGGCACCAATGATACTTTCGGAGAAAGCGGGACTCCCACACAATTGCTTACAAAATATGGGTTGGATACCGCTCATATCGTTGAGGCTGCCGAGAAAGTGATTGCCAGGAAAAATAAATAATTCAATATCCAGTTTAGAGTAAAATCCCGAGATTGAATGGCGGAACTGACATCGGATACGGAACTACTCGCTTTATTTCGTGAACCTGCAACCAAGGAAAAGGCTTTTACTGAGATCGTAAAAAAGTACCAGGAAAGGCTATACTGGCATATACGTCGTATGCTCGTAAACCATGAGGATTCAAATGATGTGATGCAGAATGTATTTATCCGAGTCTGGAATGCCCTGGCCGGATTCAGGGAAGACGCCCAGCTTTATACCTGGCTCTACAGAATAGCGACTAATGAATGCCTGACTTTTATAGAACAACAGAAAAAAAGGGCATCTATCTCATTGGGTGAAGTGGAATCGGGACTCAGTAATAAGATCCGCGCAGACAAAGATTTTGATGCCAGTAAACTGGAATGGAAACTACAATTGGCTATACAACAACTACCTGAAAAACAACGAGTTGTATTTATGTTACGATATTATGACGAGATGCCATATGAAGAAATGAGTCAGGTTCTTGAAACATCGGCCGGGGCGTTGAAAGCATCCTACCACCATGCTGCCAAAAAAATAGAAGATTTTATATTGAATCATTAAACTTTATTTATCAAGAAGGGTCTTATTGACGCGAATGGAAATCTCAAAAGAAATACAAGCGGAATTAAAGGAAATATGCCCTTTTTTGGGCGGCGGAGGACGCAGCGGGGTTCCGTATACCCTCCCCGGAGGCTATTTTGAGGATTTTCCTGAAATTCTGATGAATCGGATCTATTTCGAGGCAGTGGCAAAAACGGGGCAGGATTCGGCCCAGGAGACCGCTGAAATTTCAGACCTGCTGGCAAGACTACAGAAGAAAAATCCTTATCAGGTACCTGAGGGGTATTTTGAGACTCTTAAGGTAAAGATTCCTGTTTCTGAAAGAAAAATATCCAATCTGGTACCAGTAGTTTACGGTTCGTCCCGATCCGAATCTAAACCGAAGGTAAAGGGGATATCCTTTTTACCCCGGATAATTAAATATGCAGTTGCAGCCTGCCTGATTGGCTTACTAGGAATTACCATCTATAACATCACTAACAATAGAGTAGTTGACCCGCTGCATGGTTTAACTACTGTAAGTGATCAGGACATGGCCAATTACCTAGATGCTGATGATATACATTGGACACCAGGTCTTACACCTGAAACTGCGTCCGTGGAATTCTCTGATAATGATATTCACGCATTGTTCAGTAACATTTCGGACGCGGAACTGGAACAATATCATCCTGAATTACCCTTAGAAAATGGTACCGTAAATTGAGTGTTCATGAAGAGATTTTTACTTTTTGCTTTTCTATTTACGGCTAGTTTAAAAATTCAGGCGCAGAATGGAAACCGCCTGGAGGCTCTTAAGATTGCCTATATAACCAATAAACTGAATCTTAGTCCGGAAGAGGCCCAGAAATTCTGGCCCATCTATAATCAATATTCTCTCGAATTAAAAGTAGCCAGGCTGAAGGCGATTAATAACAAAAGCAGTGAAATTGAGTTGGATGAAAATCTCCTGAACATCCGAAAAAAATACAGCAGTTTATTTAGCCAGGTTCTCCCCCCGGCAAAAGTGGATACTTTCTTCAAGTCAGAAAAAGAGTTTGGCCATTTCGTTGAAAAGGAATTGGAGAGAAGACAGCTGAGACAGCAGCTCAGGCAACAAAATAATCCATAAGCAGGAGAAACTTCCGAATGAGTAAATTATTATGCCTTTCGCTTTTAATTTTACCGGGCTTCGTCGCCGCACAGGATACAACGAGCCGAAACACACCGGACACCATTCAGCATGTCATCCCGGGAAAAGCAAATCGCGGGGACCAGCTCAAAAAACCATATATCATTCTTATCTCAGCAGATGGATTCCGGTATGATCTTGCTGACAAATTTCATGCTATGAATCTAATCCGCCTACGTTCTAACGGGGTTGCGGCCGACTATATGCAACCCGTATTTCCATCTCTAACTTTTCCCAATCACTATAGTATAGCCACAGGTGAATATGCCTCCCACGCCGGAATTGTGGATAATACTTTCTTTGACCCGTCAATGGACAGGATTTTTTCCATGAGTAATAGAAAAGCAGTAGAAGACAGTTCCTGGTATGGTGCAACGCCCATTTGGGTGCTTGCCGAAAAACAGGGCATGCTCACGGCCAGCTATTATTGGGTGGGTACTGAAGCTGCCATTAAGGGAATCAGGCCGACCTATTACTATAAATACAATACGAAGATCTCCATGGCAGACCGGATCAGGGATACAAGAAACTGGCTTCTTTTACCGGAAGAAAAAAGACCTCACCTGATCACATTCTATATTCCGGAGGTGGATCACCAGGAACATATGTTTGGGGTTGACTCCAAACAGACAGAAGATGCGGTTCTGTTTGTGGATCATTCTGTTGCGAGTCTGGTAAGTACGATAGACTCTTTGAACCTACCGGTGAATTATATTTTCCTCTCGGATCACGGCATGACAGATATTGATACCCTTCATACACTTTCTCTTCCTCCGACCATTGACACAAGCCGGTTTATTATTTTGAATTCCCTGACCTTGGTTCATTTGTACGCAAAACATGCCGGAGATATCATGCCTGTTTATAATTCATTAAAATCCTCTGCCAAGGGATATGATGTTTATCTCGCTTCCAACACACCGGCGCGCTGGCATTATAACAAAAAGAATGATCATTTCAACAGGATCGGAGATATCATCCTGGTTGCCAATTCACCAAGGGTTTTTAAGTTGAGCAAGCGCAGCCTACCTCCCGCAACACACGGATATGATCCTGTAAATTCCCTAATGCATGCGACATTTTATGCGTGGGGACCGGCCATTAAAACAAATATGAAAATCCGGGGATTCGAAAACATTAATGTATTTCCACTTATGACAAATATACTTCAGTTAAAAATAACCGAACCGGTAGACGGGAACATCAAAGTGCTTAAACCAATATTAAAGTAATCGGACACGGACAGATAGAATTTTACTATTTTTCAAATTTCCAAACCGGATTCTTAATATCGTGATAAAAGAGAAAGGCCCATCCCTCCTTCCGGCCCTGTTCCCACCATTTCTGGCGGAGCTCCATACATTTCCTTCCATCATAATCGTATTTGGCAACAAACCGGCTTTTCATCTGGTTCAGTTGAGGAGCTACATCAGCACCAAAAAAAACATGTTCATCATTTTCTTCAATATGAAACACCTGGTGAAAAGGACAGTGACCTCCAGTCAATTCATAACTTATGTATCCGTCAATGAAACCGCTGCCTTCCAGTTTCACCAGATTCGAAAAATTCTCCAGGAAATTGAATGACTGTGGTTCATAACTGGGAAATCCTTTTTCCAATGCATATTCGAGTTCACGCTGTTGTACATAATAAACCGCCTGCGGGAAAGACGCGATCCGCTCTGCGTCTGAAATATTTCTTCCTGCCCCGCTAACATGGTCTTTATGCAAATGACTCAACAGTACTTTTGAGACAGAGTCCGGGTCAATACCTGCATTTCTGATATTTTGACGGATCTGCAGCTCGCCCTGAATTTCAAAGCCCAGGCCGGTGTCAAGCAGCAATACATCCTTTGCCGTTACAATGAGAAATGGCTGTATTTCTACCAGCAGACTTCCGACGGAACGTTCCTGGAGATCGTCAGTTGCCTGGTTGAAAGGGATAAATTCTTTTGTTTTATCTATGGTGAAAGCACCTTCAGACAGTGGGATGATTCGCATCCGGCAAATTTAGGATACCAACTAATTACAATCACTCGCCTATCAGCCATTTATCTTCATCACTGCTGAGCAGACTGTAGTTGTACCCGACAATAATCAGATTATCACTGTTCAATAGCTTTTTGCATACCAGTCCATTCAACGCGGATTCATGTATATCCCTGGTTACACTGAGAATAAGCTGATTCTTTTCATTAAATGAATAATATGATTCAAAAGATCTTAATGAGGTATCGATTTCTTTGGGGTAAGTTTCGTTCAGATCAATAATGATCTGGTATTTGTCGAACTTGCATTTTTCGCAAAATTTTCTACCACTAATATAC
The DNA here is from genome assembly GCA_963741345.1 of uncultured Bacteroidota bacterium. Taxonomy (GTDB): domain Bacteria; phylum Bacteroidota; class Bacteroidia; order Chitinophagales; family Chitinophagaceae; genus Puia. The sequence goes on along the minus strand of CAVUHS010000001.1, from coordinate 341,074 downwards.
CCACTGAAAGAAATCTCTTTCAAAAATTTCTTATGCCTTGTAAATTTATGCTGGCTGTCATTTTTTACACCAGGGCTACAGGATAAAAACAAAAAGCTGATCAACAAAAGCATTTTATAAAATGTTCTCATTGGTTCGTTGATTTATTCGTCAATTTATTAATTGGAGACCTAAGAACCTGCATTTGAGATTTGATTAAAGGCCTGGTTACTGTTCATCTCAACACCATCTGCCGGTCTGCATCCAGTCTTGCCAAAATAAACAACATAACGCTGAAAGTCAGCAATGACGTCCCTCCATAGCTTACAAATGGCAGAGGTATCCCAATCACAGGTGCAAGTCCGATGGTCATACAAATATTAATCGAGATATGAAAGAAGAAAACCGAAGCGACCCCGTAGGCATAGGCCCGACTGAATACCGATCGCTGCCGCTCGGCAATGGTTACGATCCGCAGAAGCAGGATTATATAGATACTCAGAAAAACGATGCTGCCGACAAAACCAAAACCCTCGCCGATAGTACAGAAAATAAAGTCTGTTCGTTGTTCAGGTACGAAATCGTATCTCGTTTGCGTACCTGATAATAGTCCTTTTCCGATGAGTCCCCCGTTACTAATAGCGATCTTGCTTTGTTTTACGTTATAATTTCCATTATCCTTTTTTTTCACTGCAGATTTCTCTTCAATTTCCTTCGCTGCCGCGGCATTTTTAGGTACATAATCCTTTCCGATCGCATCGTAAATACGTTTTACCTGGTAAGGCTGAAACACATGATCAAAAACGAATGGCACTACAAATCTCTGCACACCCACGCACACAAACCAAATACTTATAATGATAAATAAAATTCCCCTTTGCCGCTTGATCTGTTTCCTGAAAATATAAATAAAGAGGCCGGCTATGGCGGTCAGGATCAGGGCTAGTACATTTGGATCCAGCAACAAAGTTGCTACAACCAGCACAGCAAAAGAAAAGCCAATTATAAGAATGAGAGCAGGCAATCCCTCGCGAAACATCACCAGGAAAAATGAAAAATAAACCAGGGCGAGACCTGTTTCTTTTTGCATGATCGAAAGGCCAGCGGGCACCAGAGCGATCACGGCTGCTATCAGTTGGGAACGCGGCTTTGCAAAATCCGTCTCCACCCGCGATAAATATTTCGCCAGAGCCAGATTTACAAAAATTTTACAAATATCTGCAGGCTGGATCTGTACCGCGGAGCCGAGTCGTATAATAGACGATGTTCCCTTTATATTTGAATGAAACGGAAACACGAGCAGCATCAGCAATATTCCGAAGGCGTAAGAAAGATTGGCTGTGGCTGTAAAGAACTTACTATCGGTGAGCAGGATAAAAATACCTGCAATGCCACTAATAACCAGAAAAAGTGCCTGGCGACTATAATCGGTTCTAAGTGACAAGAATCCCTGGAGTATATTATCCCCATCCCGGTAAGTTGCGGAAAAAATGCTGATTACACCAATTAGTGAAAGGATGAACCAGAGCCAGATCAGGGATCGGTCCGCGCCTTTTGCCAGATATGAATTGCGTTGATTCATGGGGCCTGTTTTGTACTGGAATCCTTTAGAACAACCGGCTTGTCTTTTGGTTTCAGAGCTGCTGAGTCGCTGACATTTCTAACAACCATTCTTTTCGGCCTGCCGGAACTATCTGATTTACCATACCTGATGGAATCTGTCATTTTACGCTTAATCGTGTCCGCTGAAACATTTTTAATTTGGGGTCTCGGCCCGAATGGAATCGAAATATGTGCTGTCGCCTTATGCATGGTGTCCAATAACTGACGGCGCAATAACGGATCCAGGAATTTTTTCAGGCGGGCGCTGTCACCAGACTGCAAGGCCCACTGCGCTGCCCTTATTGAATCAGTGATAAATTGCAATCTTACCAGGTAACCCGGCATCAGGTTTGTATTCGCAATATCCGTGGCCAGTTTAACCCGTTCAGCGGTTAGCGTATCGCGAAGATATTTTTCAACAATCAGGCTTCCGATGCGCCCTGCCCATGTGGCGCCGAATCCTGCATTCTGGATAACCACAGCCACAGCAATCTTTGGATCCTCCCTTGGCGCAAAACATACAAACATGGAATTATTATTAAGCTTTGTCCTTTTCCCTTCCAGCGAGAGATAATTCTCTGCCGTTCCGGTTTTGGCGCACATATTGATGCCATCTATACGGGCAATTCTGGCTGTTCCGACTTCAGTTACATCCTGCATACCACTTATTACCGTTTCATAGTCATCGTCAGATATATGTGTAAGAACTTCATGTTTTTCAACAAACCTGTTGAGAACACTGTCATCCGGGGAGCGTCCTTCCACTCTTTGTACAAAATGAGGCGTATAAAAATATCCCTTGTTGGCTACAATGCACATCGCATTCGCCATTTGCAAGGGGGTGACCAACATTTTATCCTGACCAATCCCGAGGGTTGTCATGGTGCAGGAATTCCATGAACCGTGGTATTCCTTGTCATAAGCGATTGTATCAGGTATATTGCCGCCATCTTCACTTGGCAGATCCACACCGATCCGGTGCCCGAGACCGAATTTATTCATATAGTTCTTCCACGTTTGCAAACCCAAGCGCGGGTTACCAATATTCCGGTTGTCAACCGTTAATCTGAATGTGTTGCTAAAAAAGGAATTACAGGAATGTGCGATAGCCAGACGGAGGTTTGCTGCGTGACCGGGCCATTTTTCCAAGCACTTTACCGGATGCTTGCAGGCCAGATATACTCCCAGGCATGGATAACCGCTGGCCTGTGTAATAACCCCTTCATCCAGTCCGACCAGGGCGCCGAGGGGTTTATAAGTAGACCCAGGGGGATATAATCCCTTTATGGCGCGATTCAGAAGTGGTGCCCTGACATCCAGTGCCAGCGCTCCATAATTCTTTTGTTTGTCGGGACCTGTTAACGAATTAGGATCATAATCAGGACCAGAGGCCATCGCCAGGATGCCGCCGGTCTTAGGCTCTATCGCCACAACTGATCCGATTTTATAGGAGAGTAGTTTTTCAGCCAGTTGCTGGAGTTCAATATCCAGGGAAGTGTGAAGATTTCGTCCTGCAATAGCGGGTGTATCGCTTTCCCGATTCGCATAGTGGCCGACAAGCCTGTTTTTATTGTCTTTGATCCAGTACTCTATGCCCCGTTGGCCCATCAGCTGTTTCTCATAAAATTGTTCGAGGCCGCTCCTTCCTACATAATCCCCCAATTGATAATAATAGTTTGAACGGCGAAGGATATTAGAGTCAACCTCACCCACATATCCCATGATATGGGCAGCTGCGTAGTAGGGATATACCCTGACAGGGCGTTCCTGCAGGTTGAATCCCGGGAAACGCCAGATATTTTCTTCAAGTTTGGCATAAAGTTCCGGCTCCAGCAGGTCCTCAAAAATGGAAGGGCGAAAAGGGCCGTTCTTTATTCTCGCATCCAGAATTCGTGAGCGGAATTCAGCCGAATCTATCTCCAGAAGCTGGCAGAAAAATGTTGTGTCCATAGTCTTGATCTGGGAAGGGGTTACCATCAGATCATATAATATAGTATTGTTGAGGATGGCGCGCTGGCGATGATCGTAAATAATACCCCTGGTCGGATATACTCTTTTGGGAAAGAGTGCATTCTCATTCGCCATTTTTTTATACTTGTCAGAAAATATCTGCAGATTGGAAAGCTGGACAATAATTACAAGGAACATCCCACCGAAAATGAGGCGTATGATATTACTGCGCGATTGGTTGAAGACTGACATCTCCGGATATTGGCTTTAAATTAAACCGTATTAGTTCTGAACTTTTCTTTCCTGAAAAATAAAAGTTCGGTAAGCAGTATCAGCAACATGCTGATACCCGTCGTTGCGATCACTTTCCCCAAAAAATACAAAAAAGAACCGAAACTCATCCATTCCAGAAAAACAAGATATCCGTGATGAAAAAGGGTCAGTACAAAAACATAAGTGAAATAAGGCGCCCAGCCCATACTGGTTATGGAAGGTGAAAGGTAGTTTTTGTCCGCTCCTTCCTGTGATATCAGCATATTGACAATAAATGGTCTTAAATAGGCTATTAAAACGCAGGCGGCAGCATGTAACCCTGGTGTGTGCATAAAATAATCCAATGTGAGCCCGAAGAAAAAAGCGAGTAGCATCAGGCCCGCGCGCGACATGCTGAAAGGCAGCCACAGTATATAGAGGTAATATAAATATGGGGTGATGAACCGGTGCAGGGGCGGCATCTTGAACAGGATAAATACCTGAACAAATATGAACAGGATAAATCGGAATGTATTTTTTAGCAGTTCGCTCATTGGAATTTTTTTCGGGTGGAATCTTCCAGTCGCTTTTGTTCAACATATTGGGTGTTGGCAATCACATATACATATTCTATATTGAAAAAATTAGTGGCCGGTTTAATTTTCAAAGTAAAAAAATTACTGCTTTTGTCTTCCACAATTTCTGCAATTGTGCCCACCATGAGGTTCCCGGGAAATAAAGAGGATGTGGGGCTGGTTTCTACTGAATCCCCCACCCTGAGTTTTGCACTTTTTGGAATATCCTTCAGGGTTACAAACATAGCACTGACTCCATCCCATTCAACGGTTCCCCGTTCACCACCGTTTTTCAGTTTTACAACCACTTTATATTGGCGGTGCAGGAGGGTCATTACACTTGCATAATTGTCACTTACATTCACGACGGTTCCCACAATTCCCTGCGGGCTTACCACGCCCATATTCGGATGCACGTCCTGGAGCAAACCGCGGTGAATGGTAATAAAATTAACCTGGGTATTGACCGTACCACCCACCACTTTAGCACCCAGCCAGGTATATTTTCTTATCTCAAGTAATGAATCTGTCTGAACGGTATCCAGCACCATTTTTTCATTCCCATCCACGCGTTCGTAATTTTCCCCGCGCATCTGGTTGAGGCGAAGATTCTCTGCGGCCAGTTGTTCGTTAATTTTCTTCAGCCGGAAATAATACTCCACTTTGCTGTAGCGCTGATTAACACTGCCTGTAAAGTCACCGGCAACGTTCATGAATGCAGCTTCATGATATTTGTTGTAACGAAAAAGAAAACTGAGGGCAGTCATTTGCAACAGCAAAAAAAGAAGAAAATTAGAATATTTTCTGATGAAGAGGATAACATTACGCACGGGTAAGTTGTAATTTTAAAGTGCGTGACAAAGTAAAAAACAAAAAGAGAACAGGAAAAAAAAGGCAGATGTGTTATCAGGATTCCTCAATGTGCTTCTTACTTATGAATTTATACTTTCTGCTTTTAAATTTTTAATTTTTATCGCATCACAAATGGATACCTGTCGTAATTTTTTAGGGAAATTCCTGTTCCTCTTACCACACTCTTCAGCGGATCGTCAGCAATATGAACTGGGAGTTTGATTTTCTGGCTTAACCTTTTATCGAGGCCCCTGAGCAGGGCACCGCCACCAGTCAGGTATAACCCACGGCGATAAATATCTCCGGCCAGTTCCGGAGGCGTGGTTTCGAGGGCTTTTAATATAGCCTCCTCTATTTTGAAAATGCTTTTATCAAGTGCTTCCGCAATTTCCTGGTAGCTCACCAGGATCTGCTTGGGAATTCCTGTGACAAGATCACGACCGTTCACTGGAATGTCGTCCGGGGGGTTATCCAGATCCTTCAATGCAGCACCAATCTGTATCTTGATTTGTTCCGCGGTTCTCTCCCCGATCAGTAAACTATGGTAGCGGCGCAGAGCCTCCATGATATCTGCAGTGAATTCGTCCCCGGCAATCCGGATGGATTGGTCGCAAACGATCCCTGCAAGGGCAATAACGGTTATACCAGTCGTACCACCCCCGATATCAATGATCATGTTGCCTACCGGTTCTTCAACGTCTATTCCAATACCCAGGGCAGCAGCCATCGGCTCATGAATCAGATATACCTCTTTGGCACCGGCTTGCTCCGCGCTGTCCCGAACGGCTCTTTTTTCTACTTCGGTAATACTGGAGGGAATGCAGATCATCATACGCCAGCTGGGTGGGAATAGCGGCTTTTTGGGGTAGATCATCTTGATCATTTCCCTGATCATGAGTTCAGCAGCATTAAAATCAGCAATTACCCCGTCCTTCAGGGGCCGGACCGTGCGGATACTCTCATGTGTCTTTTCGTGCATCATGAGAGCCCTTTTTCCAACAGCCAGTACGGTCTTTGGATTATTCCGGTCCAATGCAACTATACTTGGTTCGTTAACTACGATTTCGTCATTATGTATGATCAGGGTGTTGGCTGTGCCCAGATCCATAGCAATCTCTTGCGTCAGGAAATTGAATAATCCCATTTTAAAAGGTCAGATTTATATTCTGTTACGATGCATGCAAAATTGACGGAAATAATCGGAATTAACAAAGTGAACATTAATCTCCGCTATCCTGCACTGAACGCTATTTTCAGCCGGATATTTCCTATAATCATCAGTTTATTCCAAAGCAAATCAACTATTTTTTCAATTCGCCGGATACCTCATATTTTTTTCATCGCGAGAAAGACAGGTCATTTACGGAATTAGTTGAAATCAGGAATGAAATTGCGACCTGGTAATTCCTGGTTGTATGGGATGCCTTTCCTGCGCAAGTACGGTTTAAACGGTTATAGCCCGGCTTTATTGGAACAATATGGATATTTTACGGAGTCTTCCTGTCAATTTTGACGGAAAATACGTTCCGGACTTACGTAGAGGAATCTCTATATTTCGGTAAAATCCGGTCCCCTCCAACATTTTCGCCTCCGAAAAGCAACATGGAACTCAAAGAAATTCGTAACCAATATCCCGTCGGAAATACATACCATCGAAATCAATTTGTTTTAGAACAGATATCGACTTCCGTATGGCATCCTGCAATGAAATGGCATAAGAAGTAACACAAAGGACTCTTCCCCCGTTTGTAACAACCTCCCCGTTTTCCAAACGGGTTCCAGAATGGAAAATAAGGCTGTCTTCCATCTTTGTTCCAAGCCCGTTGATTACAAACCCCTTTTCGTAGCTGCCAGGGTAACCGCCGCTAACTGCAACCATGGTTGCTGCCACCCTTGGATCTGTTTCGATGGTCTTTTCATTAAGCCTTTTGTCAGCCACCGCCTGGAAGAGTTCGACCAGGTCATTTTTCAGCCTGGGTATTACTACTTCAGTTTCCGGATCTCCCATTCGGCAATTGTATTCAATTACCATGGGTTCTTCTCCAACCTTTATCAGGCCTATGAAAAGAAACCCTTTATAGTCGATATTGTCTGCTTTCAACCCCCGGATGGTTGGATCTACGATCTTTTCCTTCACCTTCAACATGAACTCATTGTCGGCAAAGGGAACGGGGCTCACAGCGCCCATCCCCCCGGTATTTGGACCTTTGTCGCCTTCCCCGATTTTTTTATAATCTTTGGCTTCCGGTAAAAGCACATAATGATCCCCGTCAGTAAGTACAAAAACGGATAATTCGATGCCATCCAGGAATTCTTCCACTACAATTCGCCGTCCGGCTTCCCCGAATTTGTCCTGCTGCAACATGAGTTCAAACTCTGCCATGGCTTCTATATGACTATGGCAAATGATGACACCTTTGCCAGCAGCCAGCCCGTCTGCTTTTAACACCACCGGCAGGCTGTGTGTTTTTACATATTCCGATCCTTCCGAAAAATGATTTGTATCAAATTCTTTATATGCCGCGGTAGGTATACCATGCTTCATCATAAATTGTTTGGAAAATGCCTTACTTCCTTCGAGTCGTGCCGCCGATGCGGACGGCCCTATAACAGGAATATGGCTGATTGCTTTTTCATTTAAAAAATAATCTACAATTCCTTTCACCAGCGGTTCTTCCGGTCCTACAATTACCATGCTGATACCATTGTCCAGACAGGCATTTCGGACAGCAGGGAAATCGTTTGGATCCAGTGGTAAATTGGTACCAAAGGATGAAGTGCCTGCGTTTCCCGGCCCGATGAACAGAGCTTTGCAGGTTTTGCTTTGGGAAATCTTCCAGGCCAGAGCATGTTCTCTTCCCCCTCCACCTAGTAATAAAATATTCATGAATGGCTTTGATTAGGCCCGAAATTCAGGATTCAATCCCATATCCGAAAAATAATTTTTTAAACGGAGTAAACAGGGCTGCCTTTTGATGAAAAAATTAATCTTACTTTAGGCGATTCAATCAAATTTTACAGAAACCAGAAACACATGAATACTGTCCTTCCAAAAAAAGGTCATCCACGCGGATTATACGTCTTATTTTTTACGGAAATGTGGGAAAGATTTGGATATTATTTGATGGTCGGCATTCTCTATCTTTTTCTTCATGATACAGTTGCTAATGGCGGACGGGGAATGGACGTCAGCCTGGCTGCTGATATTACCGGTTCCTATATAGCCCTGGTTTATCTTACACCATTCATAGGAGGCCTTGTGGCAGACCGCTATTTTGGTTACAGACTATCTATTTTTTTGGGTGGCTCTTTAATGGCCCTGGGATATTTTCTGATGGCCATTCCCCATAGCGGAGGACTGTTATATGCAGCGCTGGCAAGTGTAATCATCGGCAATGGCTTTTTTAAACCCAATATCAGTACTCTACTCGGTAATATTTATAATAAAGAGGAACTACGGGCGAAAAAAGATGTTGCGTACAACATCTTTTATATGGGAATTAATATCGGAGCATTTGTCTGCAATTTCGTGGCAGCGTATCTGCGCATTAAATATACCTGGGGTTATGCATTTGCCGCTGCCGGTTTCGGGATGGTTCTTTCGCTTGTTATCTTTGCACTGGGTCAGAAATATGTGAAACATGCGGATGTTATCAAACCGGTTCAGAAGGAGGACATGCCATTTTCCAAAATTGTTTCATATGTATTTCTGCCGGCGATCGCTGCAGGTGTATTGGGCTGGTTTATCCCTGGCAATCTGATGGGGTCGGATTCCAATGACGCATTCATTTTTGCCTGCGTACCCATTGTCATATTTTACTTCAGTGTCTGGTATCGTTGTACAGGTTTTGACAGGAAAAGAATTGGCACTCTGTTTACTTTATTTGGTGTGGCTATAATATTCTGGAATATTTACAATCAAAATGCAACTTCACTCACAATTTGGGCCGATAGCTATACCAATCGGGAAGCACCGAAATTTACTCAGAAAGTACTTTCGAAATTCGGATTTCTGAATACAGTAACCGATAGTACTAAAGAAGTACCTGTCCTGGATTATCATTTCCATGCACAGGCGACTGCTGACGGCAAAGTGATTACAGAAAAGGGCTATGATCCTTACCTGCACAATATTCCAAAGGATGAATGGCCTGCGGAAGGCAAGAATCTCAAGTTGGTATCCACAGAAATTTACCAATCAATAAATCCATTCTGGATCATCGTTCTTACTCCGGTCATCGTAGGATTTTTCGGCTTTATGCAATCAAGAGGGAAGGGGCTGTCCACCCCCTCGAAATTTGCCTGGGGAACCATTATTGCAGGGTTGTCCTCCCTGGTAATGGTTATTGCGGCCCTTTCGACAAATATTTATGAGCATAAGGTTTCTTCTGCTTGGATATTCGCCAGCTACGGGGTATTTACAGTCAGTGAATTATTCATGAGTCCTGTTGGACTGTCGCTGGTTTCCAAAGTAGCTCCCCGCCGGTTTACGGCGTTGATGATGGGCGGCTGGTTTATAACGACCTCCCTCGGCGGAAAAATTGCCGGCATGATGACCGGCTTCTGGGATCATTTTGACAGCAAGGCCCTGTTTTTTGGAATCAGTGCTACCGCGGCCCTGATCGCTGGTCTGCTACTGTTCCCCCTGGCGAAGAAACTGAATAAGGTAGTGGTAGAAGCAACGGCGAGCAGTGATTAATTATTGAAAGTTATTGTCGAAGAGCAAAAGCAGGGTGAACTGTAATTGCGTAACACCAAAAAGAGTCGTTTCCAACTAAAATCGAAGACTAATAATTCCATTCAGTTCATTTTAAATGGAACAATCATCTCGAACAGTGGGATGTTTACTTCGAATATACTTTTTGAGTGAAGATTTTCCATTGAGTAACTGCCATACATCTTGCCCATTTCCGTACGGAGATTACAGCCGCTCACATACTGGTATTTTTCGCCGGGCTGCAAAACCGGCTGAACGCCAACAACACCTTCCCCCTCGACCTCCCGATGACTTCCGTTGCTATCAAATATATGCCATTGACGACGATGCAATTTAACCGGGAAGTTATTGTGATTCCAGATAGTGATTCTATAGGCAAACATATGTTCTCCCGCTACCGGATTACTGTAATCCGGCTGATAAAAAGTTTCTACGTCAATCTCAACCCCTTCAGAAATTTTATTCGCCATGGAGTTAGTTTGTATAAAAATAAGGAAATAAGCCTAAAGCCTAAAGCTCAAAGCAGAAAGCCTTTTGTTAATAGTTCTAATTATATAAATGGAGACCGGCAATAAATATTTCACCTGGTCAAAAAACCCATTTAGATATTAAATTTACCAAAGTCTTTCAATACTATACAGGGCTTTGGGCTTTAGACTTTAGCTTTGGGCTTTAAAACGTAAATTCGTTCAATCACAACCACTAAACGGACATGAAAATAGCTGTAGCAAAAGGAGATGGCATCGGACCTGAAATCATGGATGCGGTCCTATATATTTTTAATGCCAACCAGGTTCCCCTTGAATACGAAATTGTTGATATGGGGAAATGGGTATTTGACAAAGGTTTTTCCAATGGAATGACACCCGAGTCGCAACAGGTAATCGAGGAACTTGGTATTCTCTTTAAAGGGCCCATGGAAACACCCAAAGGAAAAGGGGTCAAGAGTATTAATGTTACAGCCAGAAAAACCTGGAACACATATGCCAATAAGCGCGTGTTTCAATCACTACACGGAGTAGATACTGTTTTCTCAAAAGCCGGCATCCCGATCGATATTACCATCGTTCGTGAAAACATTGAAGATACTTATGGCGGCATCGAACATATGCCCACCCATGACGTGGCGTTGAGCAGGCGGTTCATCACGCGTCCGGGCAGTCTTCAGGTAATCCGATATGCATTTGAAATGGCAAAAAAAAATGGATCACGCAGGATTACGTGCGGGCATAAAGCCAACATTATGAAACTCACCGATGGCCTTTTCCTGGAATGTTTCCAGGAAGTTGCTAAGGAATACCCGGATATAAAATCAGATGATATTATTGTGGACGACCTGGCTATGAAGCTGGTTGTGCGTCCGGAAGAATTTGACGTGGTTGTTCTTACCAACCTGCAGGGTGATATTATTTCCGATTTATGCGCCGGTCTGGTTGGCGGCCTTGGGTTCGCGCCTTCTGCGAATATAGGAGATCATATCGCCATTTTTGAAGCCGTTCATGGCACCGCACCCGATATTGCAGGAAAAAACATTGCCAACCCCACGGCCCTCCTTTTAAGTGGCATCGCCATGCTGCGCCACCTGGGTTTGATGAAGAATGCCGCGGTGATCGAAAATGCGTTGTTGTTCACCCTTGAACAGGGCGTCCATACCGGTGATTTTGGTGATAAAAAAATTCCGGGTAAAAACACAACTGAATTTGCCCAGGCAATCATCAATAATTTTGGGAAAACACCTGAACACGGCGCCAGGCCCGTACTCCCTAACATGCATGTAACGCCCACAGTGTTTAGAATGGATCAGAATCAGATGATGGTTTCAATTGACGAAAGTGTAATTAAGGAATATATCGTCGGGGTAGATATGTTCATAGAAAGTTCCGAACAGCCTGATTACATTGCAAAAAAATGCCAGCGTCACGGTGGCGTCAAATTTAAGCTGATCAATATAAGTAATCGCGGAACACAGGTTTGGCCTACAGGTTCCGTATATACAAACCTGGTGAACCAGTACAATGCACGCTTTGAAAGTATTGACGGTTCAGCCTTAAATCAGCAGGACATCATTGGTTTGTATGTCAGCCTAAGCGGGGATTTTAAAATAAGTTCCCTGGAACTTCTGAATATGATGGATGGCAAAAAAGCTTACAGTCTGGCACAGGGACAGTAGAAAGTATGGGAGTATGGGAGTATGGGAGTGAATTTTACTGTTAATTCACAAATCTGACTCCTCCCTATTCAACTTCGGATTTCCCTGGTGCCGTCCCGCGTCTCGTATATTCTTTTTCTCAAAATTTTTCTTCATTGCTTCAGTTAAGTCTGTTCCCGTCTGATTGGCGATACAGAAAATTACCCACAAAACATCCGCCAGTTCATCGGAAAGCCTTTTATCTTTATCTGCATCACGAAAAGACTGGTCGCCGTAAATACGGCTCATCAACCTGGCAACTTCACCCACTTCTTCAGTTAAAATTGCCATGTTTGTAAGCTCATTGAAATAACGGACGCCCGTAGAGCGAATCCATTCATCAACCTGCCTTTGAGCCATCCGGATAGTAATTTCTTCTTCTGCCATAATTTGATTTTCAATTCTGTTTTAAATACGGAGCGATCCTGCTTTAAACGTAAATCTCCCCCTCAAGATAAGTGTTCGCATGGCCACTGATCAAAACCCGGTCGCCGGCAAGCTCGCAATCCAGGTAGCCCTTCCTGGCAGATAATTGAATTGCAGACAGTTTATTTTTTCCTGTTTGTTTCACCCAGTATGGGACCAATACGCAGTGAGCGGACCCGGTTACCGGATCTTCATCAATTCCTGATTGCGGGAAAAAACACCGGGAAACAAAATCGGCTTCATCTCCTTTTGCAGTAACAATGAGACCCCTGGCTTCCAGTTTTTTCACGAGGGAAAGATCGGGGTTCAACGATTCGATATCTGACTGCCTATCCACCACAACCATATAATCAAACCGGGAGACAAAAACAGATTTGGGCCTTAATCCCAGCGCTTTTTCAATTAATCCGTCATCTTTTGTAGCCACCGGTTCATCCAGTGGAAAATCGAGCGTGATTTTATTTCCGGTCCGCGTCACCTGTAAAGGGCCGCTCCTGGAATGAAAAACTATCTTTTCTCCGCCATATCGCTCGTGATCAAACATGACGTGTGCTGAAGCCAGTGTGGCATGACCACAAAGATCTACTTCCACAGTGGGTGTAAACCAACGAATGGCATAATCATTTCCCTGTGGGACGATATAGGCAGTTTCTGCCAGATTGTTTTGCGCCGCGATCTGTTGCATTAATTTATCACTCAGCCATTCCTTTAAGGGTACAACAGCAGCGGGGTTGCCGCTAAATTTCTTTTCCGAAAACGCATTCACCACATAGACAGCTAATTTCATAAGTCTTTCAGTTTTGTATCTATTATTATGGTAACCGGCCCATCATTCATCAGGTCCACCTGCATATCTGCACCAAATATGCCAGTATGAATTTTTTTTTCCAGATCTTTTTCCAGCTGATCAATCATTCTCTCATAGAGGGGAATCGCTATTTCCGTTTTGGATGCCCGTATATAGGAAGGCCGGTTGCCCTTTTTTGTATCAGCAAACAGGGTAAATTGGCTGACGAGTAAAATATCTCCGCCTATATCTATAAGTGAGCGGTTCATAATGCCTGCTGAGTCATTGAACACTCTCAGGTTAACAAGTTTATTACTGAGCCACCGAATATCTTCCGGCCCATCTGTATCTTCAATCCCCAGAAGGATCATCAATCCGGTTTTGATTGCTGAATGAATTGATCCGTTTATCAGTACAGAGGCGCGCCTTACCCTTTGAACAACTGCCCGCATCAGTTTCAAATTAATCAAATTACTTTTACGAAATGAAGTTAGATGTTTCCGGCGAAATCAATTTCCGCACCGCCCGAAGTGGTGGGAAGGGCGGTCAAAACGTGAATAAGGTCGAAACGATGGTAATCGGCTATTTCCATATACGGAATTCCCAATTGTTTACTGATAACCAGAAAAACCTGTTGGAACAAAAACTTTTTTCGAAAATCAACAAGGATGGATTTCTTCTGGTGAAATCGCAATCGCACCGTTCGCAATTAGAAAATAAACAGGAAGTTTTGGAGAAGATGCAGAATTTGTTGGAGAAAGCCCTCGTCAGACCAAAACCAAGGAAGGCAACCAAACCCAGTTTTGTTTCGAAATTAAAAAAGAAAGAAGCTAAACAACAGCGTGCTCAGATTAAGGACTTCAGGAAAAAAATTAAACGAATTGAGTAAAAGGTGCCTTTGGCTCATTCAAAAGTTAATTAGACAAATTGCAGGAAAAGTAACAGACGCCGGATTTGTGATGTTGATTATATGCACATCCGGCTCTTTTCTAAACCCAGCATCTGATTCCACCTTGATTATACAATTCCGCGCCTATGTTCATGGTGAGCCGCTGCAACTGAATAAAAAATATCTAAACCCATTTGGAGAAACATATGAAATCAATCGTTTTCGGTTTTATTCGGGCAGGTTTGCTCCCGTTTACTCTGATACTTCCTTCAAATCAAAAATTTCACCTTTATATCATCTCATAGATTTTTCAGATTCTGCCAGCACCCGGTTCGAACTTGCCGCAACGGCAGGGGCCTGCAATGGAATAGAATTTCTGGTGGGAGTTGACTCCATAGATCAGGTTCGCGGTGCCCAAACCGGCGATCTGGATCCCATAAAAGGAATGTTCTGGACCTGGAACAGCGGATATCTGAGTTTCAAAATCGAAGGATATTCCCCTGTTTCAACACAACCGGCCCATGTCATGGCTTATCACATCGGTGGTTACCGGTATATCTATAATACCGTGTGGAAGGTAAAACTATACAGCACCAACGATGCAAATTTCCTGATTTCAAAGGATCACAAAATGATGGTTGAGATTGGAATCGATCTGGACTATTTTTTTGATGGAACGACGCCGCTACATATACAGGAAATACCCAGTTGTACTACAACCGGCGAAATGGCCAGAAAATTATCCGGAAATTTTATTGGATCATTCACTGAACTGATGATAACATCGAATCCATGAAATCATTCGGGATTATACTATGTATAGCCTTTTTTTGTGTAATGTGGATCAATACGCCATTTCCTTTCAGAGTGCCCAAAGGATTTCCTCCCCCTGTTTATCAGTTTCAAAATAATCCCCGTACCAGGCAGGGATTTGAATTGGGGAGAAAGTTATTTTATGATGGGCAACTTTCAAAAGATGGAAATTTCCCCTGTTCTTCCTGCCACCAGCAGTTTGCGGCATTCGCAACCTATGAACACCGTCTCAGTCACGGATTCAATAATCAGTTTAGCTACCGGAATGCTCCGGGACTTTTCAACCTTGCCTGGGAAAGGGAGATGAATTGGGACGGAGGTGTAAACCAGATTGAAGTCCAGCCGCTTGCACCCTTGCTGGACCCGCATGAAATGGCAGAAGAACTTGATATGGTAATAAACAAATTAATAAAAGATAAATCCTATCCGGCACTATTTGCGCAGGCATTCGGATCGCGGGGAATCAACTCACAAAGAATACTAAAGGCCCTTGCTCAGTTCACCGCTTCCCTGGTTTCCGCTGATTCGAAATATGACAGAATGAGAAGAGGAGAAACACAGTTTAATCATTATGAACAAAAGGGATATGAAATATTCCAGGAGAAATGTGTACGCTGTCACCGGGAACCCCTGTTTACTGATTTCAGTTATCGGAATACCGGATTGAGTGCAGATAGTACGCTGAATGATTTTGGCCGCATGCGTATTACTGGAAGAAAGGATGACTCTCTTAAATTCAGGGTGCCAAGCCTCCGAAATGTTTTCCTGACATTTCCTTATGGCCATGACGGTCGGTTTACGACTATCACCGAGGTGCTGGAGCACTATAGTTCAGGGATTATACCAAGCGCAACACTTGATTCCGGTTTGAAGAAAGGAATCCCCATTTCTTCGGATGACCGGTTCTATCTTATATATTTTCTGGAAACGCTTACAGACAGCAATTTTATAAAAAATCCCTATTACAGCGATCCGGAACTGGGTGTGAGAAACTCTGCGCCCGTGGACATACATTAGGAGCGCGGTAGTATAGAAATAAAAGCACACAATTAACTAACATTCTATTTATAATACGGAATCAGCTCATCCCTAAACTCCTTCTCTGCTTTCTCCCAATTTTCCACTACTTCCTGGCGACGTTTATTCAGTTCCTGGTTCAATTGGTTGAAGTTGTTCACACTGGAATTGATATCCTTCACTGCTTTGTTATACTGGTCCACGTCCTCCTTCGATTTATTACTTCCCTTGGCCTCCAGGCTTTTTTTTATTTTATCGAAATTCTCCTCCTTCAAATAAAAATCTGTGAGTTTTGGAATATCGTTTTGCGCCATATTATTATAAAACTGCAATGCGTCACGGCAATTGGCGGCTAATACGGGATTGCCCTGGAAAGCCCTCAGGCTGTCTGCCTTCAGTTGTTCCATCCCTTCCCTGGCAAATGTAATCATAGAATTCCTGGCCTGTTCGGCATCATTCAGCTTCTTCGCGTTCAGGGCATTGAAAAGCTGCCCATCTTCCCAATTACACTTGAAGAATATGAGGTAAAGGTCATCGCAATAGGAATTCACTTTCCCCGCAATTCCCATTTTGTCCGTCAGTTCATTCTTTGAATCGACCAGGTTTACATTATATTTTGCAGCAAATTGTTTTTCAGCGAGCGCCAGATTTTCCGAGGCCTCATGGAGCTTTTCACTTGTTTTCTCTTCCAATAAAAGAAAGGCCTGCATTTGATCCACGGATTGTTCTGCAATCTCCTCCATATTCACAATTTTAGTATAGTCTTCGTTAAATATCCGGTAACAAAACTGTATATAATCAATACTTGCCTGGCGAAGTGAATTATCTCCTTTGTATTTGGGGAGATCGATGGTTTTGTATTTGGCATTATTGATGCTTTCGAGGGCTGCAGCTCTTAGCTTTTCAACTTTTTTTGCCCTTCTGCTGTGGGCAGATGCACTTATATAGGCCATATATTTCTGATCCATTTCAACCTGGGCATGGGACATGGCAGTCATATAATCACCTGCGTTTTCGATCATCTGGGCATAGGATCGGGTTGAAAAATAAAAAGAAAAAAACAAAAAGTAAAAAAGGCGACGCATAGTTTGATTTTGATTAATGTTATTTTTTCATACGATAAGCAATCTCATATCCCAGCAGGATTCCGGTATCCCGATTAAGAACCTGTGACAGGGTATTATTGGTATTCCTCAACTCACTATCTGCTTGCATTCTAACCTTCTCAAATTGATTCCATTCGATATCATAGGGAGGTTTTGAATTTTTCATCGCTTTATCACTCTCAGTCAGGCTATCGTTAACCTGCCTGCTTTCTTCCATCATCTTACTAAAAACCAGTACCTGATCGTGGGCGCTCTGTATGCGCATCAGGATGTCCAGGTAATTATTAAACGAAATAAAAAAGCGGCTGGTATCTGAAAATGATTTTGAAAAAGATTTCAATACCTCGGTTGGAATGGGTGCGTAGGGCTTGTAATATCTATTTCCATCAATTGAGACGTTCGGGAGCGAAAAAGGCAAGGATTTTTCTCTTTCTGACTGAGTTTCGCTGAAATCCGGCAGGAAAATATCAGGTATAACACCTGTGCGCTGCGCACTTGTACCGTTTACCCGAAAAAGTCTTTCTACAGTAATTTTGATAAAATTGTCTGCTGTTTTCATTCTTTCCATATGCTTTTCATCAAACAGGGTGTCTAGTGGCAAAACAACCTGTGCCGTTGCCTTTCCAAAACTGGGCGTACCAACAATTAAGGCCCGGTGATAGTCCTGTAAAGTGCCCGCAAGCATTTCAGAGGCCGAAGCTGTAAATCCATTTATTAGAAGAATCAACGGTCCGTCGTAGACAGACCCACGATTTACATCTTTCATGGTGTAAATCTTTCCCTCCTTATCCTTTGTCATGCCCACGGGCCCGGCGTCAATAAAAATTCCAGCGAGGGCAATGGCTTCCATCATGGAACCACCGCCATTATAACGTAAATCAAGGATCAGACCCTCAATATTTTCCTTTTTGAGCTTAATAATTTCCTTTGCAACGTCATCCGCACAACCATTATTACCCCCTTCTTCACCATTCCAGTCAGTATAAAATGCTGGCAGGGAAATAAAGCCTACACGGTGGCTTCCGTTTAATATAAAACTGCGCACTTTACTGTTGTCGTCATCCAAAGCCGCCTTTTCTCTTTGAAGGGTAACTTTACGGGTTGTACCGTCTGATTTTTTTAATGTTAGTGTCAGGCTGTTCCGATGATCGCCGGAAATAAATGCATTGACTTCTTCAGTTGAAGCGTCCGACACATCCACTTCTTCATTACCCTCCCATTGCAACGCAAGAATCTGGTCACCTTCATGAATCAAACCGCTTTTATAAGCCGGACTTCCTGGCTTTAATCTTGTTATTTCGGTGGCGTCCTTGCCCTCACCCAGACTAAAACCAAACTGCAGTTGCTTATCTCCCAATTCCCCCTGGAATTCCTCTTTCTTTGAAGGAGAAAAAAATTCTGTATGCGGATCATAACACGAAGCCACCGATTCGCACCATGCATTGCATACAAATCCCGGCAGCCCATCCTTGGATTGTCGCGTTCTCTGAATGTCCCGTTTAAAAGCATGACAAACTTTTTTCCGGGCATTTGGTTCGAGATTGGAAACCGGAATATTCCTTTTTGTTGAATCCTCCTCGTATAGATCCACAAGCGTCTCCAGTGTATTCCGCTTGACCATTTTGTACAGTTTAATTTTCCGAAAGTTATCATCAGGGGCAAAGCTGCTGTCCTCAGATACGGTATAAGTTTCATTCAGATTGAGGTCAATTTTCGTTTTGGACAAAAGTTCCAGGATCGAATCGGTCTGATTAATTTTTCTGCTGTAAACAACGATCAGCTCCTTTAAGAATTCTTCCTTTTTTGACTGCAACTGATCATCCAGGATGTACTGCCAGGAATTCAACTGCCGTATATCCTCCCCGCTGAAATAGATTTTATCCGCATCCAACGCCCGGATCATCTGTTTGAAAAGGTCAGACGAAAAGGTTTTGTCAACATTCCTGGGTTGTACATGGTATATTTCCGCCATCCGGGTGATCGTAAATGCCATCTCAGCGGTGTTACGGGTGATTTGTCCTGAGGAATATAGAAATGAAACCATGAAAAGGCTCAGAAAAGACGAAAAAGCATGCTTCATACCTTAAGTAAAGAATAAAATGGCAATATATAAAATGAATCCGCGTTCTGACTGAAAGTCAGGACTCTACGCTATTTTTGCGTCTAAATTTTCTTTTTGGCAAGTATCAAAAAATTAGCAGGCCAGACGATCTGGTATGGAGCAAGTTCAATTTTTGCCCGTTTTCTATATTATTTACTGACTCCTTACCTGACCCTCAAATTCAGAGGAACCGTGGAATATGGTAAAATGAGCCTGATCTATGCATTGATTCCTTTCTTAAATACCCTCATTCTGTTTGCCTTCGAAACCGCATATTTCAGGTTTATTCACAGGAACGAATATAAGGCGGATGTTTACAATACACTCACCACTTCCCTGCTGATCAGCACAACGGCGATTGTCGGACTGACCCTGTATTTCCACGTGTCGATTGCCCATTTTATTGGTCTGTATAATCATCCGGAATATGTTATTCTCGCGGGCGTAATCATTGGATTAGATGCCATCTCAGCCCTTCCCTTTGCCAAACTCAGGAACGAAAACAGACCTCAGAAGTTTGCTGCAATCCGGATTAGTGGAATCCTGATAAATATTGGGGCAGTTTATTTTTTCCTGACCATATGTCCTAATATTATCAGAAACAATCCCAATAGTATTTTACGTCTTGTGTATTTTACAAGCTTCGGAGTAGGATATGTACTGATCGCCAATATTGCCCAGTCCTTGTTTCAGTTGATTGCATTGTGGAAGGAATTGATGTCTGTCCGGTTGAAAATTAATGTGAAACTGTGGAGCGAAGTCTGGGTCTATGCACTACCCCTTACTATTGCCGGCTTTGCAGGTATGATCAATGAAACTTTCGACCGGGTCATGCTGCAGCGTTGGTCCCCGCTAAAGGGAGATGCGGCAACATTTGAAGTGGGCATTTACAGTGCCTGCTATAAACTTTCCATCCTGATTACATTATTTGTTCAGGCATTCCGAATGGGAGCCGAACCTTTTTTTTTCCGGCAGGCGGCCGAAGTCAATGCTCCCAAGGTATATGCACGTGTAATGAAGTTTTTTGTGATCACGATTTGCGGAATGTTTTTACTTGTTGCGCTCTATCTGGATATCTGGAAATATTTTATCCGGGATGAAAAAATGTGGGTAGGATTGAAGGTGGTGCCGATTCTGTTGCTGGCAAATATGTTCCTGGGCATTTATATCAATCTTTCCATTTGGTACCGGTTGTCGCAAAAAACTACGGCTGGAGCATATATAACTCTCATTGGCGCCGGAATCACCATTGCGGTGAATTTTATTTTTATTCCATACTTCAGCTACATGGCTTGTGCATGGGCCACTTTTACGTGCTATGGAACCATGATGGTAATTTCATATATATGGGGGCAAAAATCATATCCTGTGCCCTACGCCTGGAAAAAGCTCCTTGCCTATATTGCTATAGTGGTAATTCTTTACTTTACACATCGGGCAATCATAAACCTCTGGCACAATAATATGCTAAACTATATTGCTGCCACTATTTTCCTGGGACTATTCGGAATTTTTATTTACAGGGTGGAGATCAAAGAATTCAATAATTTATTTGTCCGGGCAAAACCAACTGAATAGATTTTTTCATTATTTACACAGAATTCGCATACGCGACCTATCTTTTTTTATAATTGACAGTATTAGTGAATGGTAACAGGGTCGAGATCAAGGATGAAATTCAACTGAGCAATCGAATTGCCCACGACATATGGTATAAGGAGAACTGGAGCATTTGGCTGGATTTGAAGATTACCTGGCTGACCATTTACAATACCATCAGAGGAGATAAAAATGCCTACTAATAAATAGATTTGATAACCTCATCCACTTTTAGACGCTTCGCAATTTTCGCCTTCTTGATTTTTATATTCCTGGAAAAGTTAAATGCACAGCTGAGTGAAAGGACACCAATTCAGCGTTTTGGCTTACAGGCAGGTGTAAACATATCAAATATGAATTTTAATGCTGGTGAGCCACCACCGGAAATCAAATCAGAATCTTCCTGGAAAGCCGGCTTTACGATCGGTATGCAGCTCCGCGTTCCCTTAATAAATAAACTAATCCTGCAACCCGAATATTCCTTTAACGAACGAAATGGCTCTGACAAAAGCATGTCAATAGATTATTCGATAGATTATTTCTCTTTACCTGTCTTATTGGGTTACCGGATTTCGTCCCAATTTAGCCTGATCGGAGGTCCACAATTTGAAATCCTAATTGATGCCAGAGAAAATGTGAACGGCACAAATATCAATATAACCCACAATATAGAGGAAAGGGGAATAGGAATTCTCGGTGGCCTGGAGTTCACTGTAATTAAATCTGCCTTTCTCTCAGTGCGATATCTCCAGGGTTTAAATCATATTGGGCTCAGACAGGGAACCGTTGAAAAAGAGTATAAATATCAATCTTTCACTTTATCCGCAGGAATCAGATTTTAATGCATGTGCCTGACGATACTGATTTAGTCTCTGATTAATTCGGGAAACCATTACCGGAATGAATGCCGATTTTAAAAAATGCAAAAGTGTCCTGATTTGCATTGGATAATTATTTCCTCGTGGTGGTAGGGTCCCCCGATGAGAAAGTTGTCGGGGAAAAAAGCTGCGCTGTCTGGGGTGAAAATTCTGTCAATCTATGTGGAACCGTTTCATTGCGCGAATCCGCTGCGGTACTTAGACACGCAAAATTATTCATCGGTCACGACAGCGGACCGATGCATCTTTCCGCTGCTGTGGGAGTTCCCTGCGTAGCCATTTTTTTTCTGCGAGAAATATTCCCCGGGAATGGTATCCACGGGGAAACAAGAATAAAGTAATCTACCACAAGACAAACTGCGCGGGGTGCAACCTGGAAGTATGTATTATTGAAAAGAAAAAATGTATACTCTCAATTACAGTTGAAGAAGTTTATGATACGGTGGTAAAAATGCTGATGTCTCATGAAATAGCATAGATACAAGGTTGTATTGGAAACTTTTTGATTTACTTTTAAAGGATGGAATCAGATCAAAGAATTGCCATTATCGGCCTGGGCTATGTCGGACTGCCACTTGCAGTTGAATTCGCAAAAAAATATATCGTCACCGGATTTGATATCGATCATACCCGGGTCGAAGCATTACGTGGTGGCTTTGATCGTAACCTGGAAGTGGAAAAAGGTATTCTGAAAAAATTACTCGGGCATTCAGCTTCGAATGGACTCTGTTTTACAGATCAATTATCAGATATTGGCGCCTGTAATTGCTATATAATTACTGTTCCGACACCTATAGATTATAATAATCACCCGGATCTCCGCTTGTTATATGCTGCAAGTGAAACCATTGGAAAAGTACTTAAGAAAGGAGACTTTGTAATCTACGAATCCACCGTTTACCCGGGCGTTACAGAGGATTTATGTGCGCCTATCCTGGAGAAAAGCAGCGGATTGGTTTTTAATAAGGATTTTTTTTGCGGATATTCACCCGAAAGAGTTAATCCGGGGGATAAACAACATAGCATTTCAAAGATCGTGAAAATCACATCTGGCTCCACGCCATTCGCGGCAAAAAAAGTGGATGACCTTTATAATTCGGTTATTGAAGCCGGAACCTATAGGGCACCTTCCATTAAAGTAGCAGAGGCAGCGAAACTCGTCGAGAATTCGCAGCGGGATATCAATATCGCTTTTGTAAATGAACTCGCCAAAATATTTAATCTGCTGGAGATGGATACCCATGAAGTGTTAGAAGCAGCTGGAACGAAATGGAATTTTTTGAAATTTAAACCCGGTCTTGTGGGTGGCCATTGCATCGGTGCCGCACCCAATTACCTTGCACAAAAAGCGCGCGAGGCCGGTTACTCTCCGGAAATTATAACTGCCGGAAGAAAAGTGAATGACAGTATGGGTATCTATGTGGCCGGCGAAACAATTAAACTGCTGGTCAGGAAAGAAATTCCTGTGAAAAACGCCCGCGTTCTCATATTGGGTTTCACATTTAAGGAAAATTGTCCTGATATAAGAAACACACGGGTGATCGATATTTATAATGAATTAAAATACTATGGTGCCAGGGTAAGTATTTATGACCCCTGGGCAGACGCGGAAGTTGTTCACAAAGAATACCAAATCAATATTCTCAAATCTCCTGACCCGGTTCACGAAAAATATGACGCCGTTATAATATCGGTTTCTCACAATGAATTCAGTAAGATAAAAATCCGTGAGTTGGTCAATAGTCGTTCAGTAATATATGATGTGAAAGGAATTCTAAGTAAGGACAATATTGACGGCAGGCTATAGAAAACTTATCCGGCCAAAAAAGGATTATATTCCTTTTCATAGCCGATTGTTGTCGGTTCTCCATGGCCGGGGTATACTATTACATCGTCCGGCAGGCATAACAATTTCTCCCGGATTGATTTCAACAGCGTATCTGTATTTCCACCCGGAATATCCGTTCTTCCAATACCCAGTCTGAAAAGGACGTCACCTCCAATTAAAAAACCCTGGGCGCGGTCAAAAAAAACGATGTGACCCACAGAATGTCCTGGCGTAAAAAGCACTTCCATAGAATCTTCCCCCATTAGAATTTTGTCCCCTTCTTTCAGGTAGATAATATTCCCAGAATAATTCTCAAATGGCATACCCCATCGAATTCCCGATTCGGGAGCGAATTTAAATGTCCATAGTTCGTGTTCCCCCATCTGTAACTCGAGATGATAGTGCCCCGCAGCCCATTTATTTCCAAATACATGATCCAGGTGACAGTGGGTATTTAACAAAATATTGGGATGCAGATGGTTTTCTTTAAGCCAGCTGGCCAGGCTTTGTTTTTCCTCGGGAAAATAACATCCGGGATCTATGATGGCACAGGCATCTTTTCCATTGTAAACAACGTATGTATTTTCCTGGATGGGGTTGAATATGAATCGCTTTACAGTCAGCATATACAGCTTTTCATTGCAAAAACTATTTCCCCGGTTTTAGGGATTGTCTTAACTTGAACCGGTTATTTCTATAATTCCAAATAAGGTATGCAAGTTCCGCATAAGTTGAAGTTGAAAGAACTATTTTTAATACCGTCCGCCCTGTTTTTTTTTCTTTTGCCCGCCTCAGCACAGGTAAATACCGTCCAATTCGGTAAAAACCGTCTCCAGTTCAAAAACATGAAGTGGAAGTATTATCAAACCCCAAATTTCAATACTTATTTCAATCAACATGGAGACCCGTTGGCCAAATACGTATGCCAGGTCGCTGAAAAAGAATTATCTGGTATTGAACAACAGGTTGAATACGGCATGCAGCGCAGAGCAAATATCGTGATGTATAACAGTTTCAATGAAATGGAACAGTCTAATATCGGCATGGAAACTGACTGGCAGGCGGTAGGTGGCACCACGCAGCTCGTCAATAATAAGATGATCATTTACTATACAGACGATCATAATAAGCTCAGGATACAGATCAGACAGGGGATTGCACGGGTACTAGTTCAAAATATATTATTCGGGGATGACCTGGGTGAATTTGCAGCCAACCAAACCCTGCTTGACCTCCCTCAATGGCTTACCGACGGATATATCAATTATGTCGCTGAAAACTGGAATACTGATTTGGATGACCAGCTGAAATCTGCCATCCTATCCGGACGGTATACCAACTTCTATAATCTTGCTTTCGAAAAACCCGACCTGGCCGGTCATGCCTTCTGGTATTATTTTGCAAACCGGTATAAAAAAGAAAATGTCACCTATTTCCTGTACCTCGCCCGTGTGTACCGAAATACCAATACCGCAGCCCTGCGAATTTGTAAAAAGAAATTCAAAGATGTTCTGCAGGATTTCATGCAGGAAGAGGAAGAAATTTATGATAAAGATATCCGTGGAAGACGAAATTTCCCAAAAGGAAGTATTTCAGTGGTGGAAGAAGTGAGTGACAGCAGGGATTTCTTTCATTTTACACCAAACCCTGCTCCCAGGAGCCAGACGTATGCTGTAGTCGAATTTGTTCGCGGGCAATATTGTGTGGTACTGCACGAAAATTTCGTTAACAGGAAAGTCCTGATTAAAAGTGGAGTGAGAAGTAACGACAAGCAACTCCAGCCGCACTATCCACTGATCGCCTGGGATCCAAAAGGAACCCGCCTCGCAGTGATATATTATAAGGAAGGGAAAATTCATCTTTTCGTATATGACGTAGTTGCTAAATATAAACGGGTGGTTACGGAATTGGATTTCGATCAGGTTCAGGATATGAAATATATGCTTGATAACAATACACTGATCCTAAGTGCAGTGAAAAATGGCCAGTCAGATATTTTCAGGTACGACCTCGCGACTTCAAACGTTGAACAGATCACAAACGATATATATGATGATCTCGATGCCTCTTTTGTAACCTTCCCCAATAAAACGGGAATTATTTATTCTTCGAACCGGCCCTCAGGTATTGCGCCTACGGGAGACACTGTGCTTCCTTCCAGTCACCGCTATAATATTTTCCTGGTGGATAACTGGAATAAAAGTGAATTCAAACAAATATCACAGCTTACGAATCTTAAATATGGCAATGCGCGTTATCCTACGCAATACAACAATTTCCATTTTACTTTCATTTCGGACGAAAACGGGATTAACAACCGCTATGCCGGATTTTTTACAACTCAAAGGGCCGGCATCGACACCGTTTACAGAATTGGAGATGAAATTTTACATAATCCGGATAACAGGGAACTGGATTCAGCGCTGCGGGCGAATAAGCAATCCGAACCCGACTCCATCTACACTTTTTCCATTACACGCGATTCGGCCTATGTATTTGCACTAACCAACTACCAAAGCGGGCTTACTGAAACCAAGATTGCAGGCGAAACCGGACAAGTAAGCGAAGTACGACAGGAAGGAGACCTGAAATTCCTTTACAAACTGAAAGTGGATGAATCAGCCCTCAAAAAGCGCAATATAAATCCCCGGTTAACAGCATACCGAAAAGAAAGTGTTGCAGCCAGCCAGCTCGCGGGCGGGCAGGCATTGCAGTACCAGCAAAAGAAAAAATCGGATACGGTAAAAGTGCAGACTGATATTTTTGAAAGTGAATTTGATAAGGAAAAACTGGATACTGTACTGAATCAAAAACTGATCCTGCAAGCTCCACAGCCCGAACCTACTGATGAGATTCTGAAGAATGCCAAACTTTTTGATTATACACTGAAATTTAATGCACAGAGCTTTACTGCAGGCTTCAACAATGACGTACTGGTGACCCAGTACCAGCCTTTCACAGGCTCACTGCCTATCATGCTGGGTGGAAATGAACCATTCAATGCCATGTTCAAAGCTACTGTGGTGGATTTATTTGAAGACATCCGGTTTACCGGCGCCCTTCGTTTGCCGTTGTTTGGAGGCAATAATTCAACTGCAATCGGGGTTGGCACAGGAGGAACGAGCATATCCACCTTCATCCCTGCAGGCGGCTCCTTCTTTGATGGCGGGGGCCAATGGTATGCACGTGTTGACTATTTGAAACTACGAACAGATTTTTCTCTTGTCTACTATCGGCAGACCGACGTTGGTACTTATCCATTGGTGGATTACGGATCCAACACCTATTCATTTGTTGATTCAAAATTATACACAAACCTTTTCCAGGCGGTCGTCAGATATCCTTTAGACAAAGTAAGAAGTATCCGGTACAGTGTAGGTGTAAGAACAGACAAAATTGGACTCCGGCCATCCGGAACGAGTGCATATACTGGTATTCCCTTATTTGATACGCTTGCATTAAAATCAGATTATGTCGAAAAGCAGGTCTTTCTGATAAATCATATTGAATATGTATTTGACAATACGATATCGAAAACACTCAATATAATGAATGGCCTACGTTATAAATTTTACGTCGATATCAATTATCAGATCAATCAGCCGGCTACTACCGGCGAAGGAAGAAAAATGTTCAACTTCGGATTTGATGCAAGAAACTATTACCCAATCTTTCGCAATTTTATATGGGCTGTACGTGCCGCCGGTGATTTTTCCTGGGGTAACCAGCAGATTATTTATTATTTAGGCGGCCAGGATGGATGGATGTTTCCTAAAGCAAATCAGTTTCCACTTCCGGTTTATACGCAGAATTACGCCTACCAGTCACTCGCCGTTAACCTGAGGGGCTATAACCAAAACGTCGCGAATGGTAATAACGCCATCGTCATTAATAGTGAACTCCGGTTGCCCGTGTTTACCACTTTGATGAATAAGCCCATCAACAATGCATTTATTCGGAATTTCCAGTTGGTCCAGTTCTTTGATTTTGGCACTGCATGGGCAGGCTCTCTGAAAAATATCGAACGCCCGCAAAGCCATTACTTCAATAATGATCCTTCTATTCCCGTTGATGTAACTATAAAGGCCGGGGGCCTGGGTCCTTTTGCCGGTGGTTACGGGTTTGGAGCAAGGAGTACTTTACTGGGTTATTTCCTTCGCCTCGATGTAGGTTGGCAGATGAATACTTTCTTCGGGAATTCTCCCACGTGGCAGTTTGCAATGGGAGTAGATTTTTAATACAACTGACAACCAATAATTGATAATCAGATTTTGTATCCTTCCTTTTGCAGATATGTCCGGACTTTCATTGTCTGGTCTCCCTGAATAAGAATCTGGCCTTCTTTAACTGATCCGCCTGTACCACAATATTGTTTTATCCTTTTACCAAGCATTTCCAGATCCTCTGATTTCCCCATAAACCCAATAATTGCTGTGACGGTTTTACCACCCCGGTGTCGGGTATCCAGAATAATACGGAGACGTTGTTTACCGGGCGGCAGCGTTTCAGAATTGCCTGGTCCGTCTGAGTGGAATTGAAATGCGGGATCCGTGCTGTATACAAAGCCATTTTTGTCTGGCAGTTTCTTCTTCATCACTTTATTTGGATTGATAGTCTTTAGATATAATTAAATCGTAACCCTCCATAACACTTCCACATTTTCACAGTTCCACATTGTCTTAAAGTAATTTAAGCAATGCTTAAATTGCTTTAAGGCTCAGATCCAGACTCCGCGCCTGGTGAATCAACGCGCCAATACTGATAAAATCTACACCTGTTGCCGCATATTCACAGATATTATCCAGATTAATACCGCCGCTGGCTTCCGTTTCAATTTTATTCTGAATAAGATCCAGGGCCTGTTGCAACATGGCCGGGCTGAAGTTATCCAGCATCAGCCGATGGGCTTTTCCGGACGGCGAGAACTTCTTTCACATCTGCAAGAGTCCTTGTTTCAATTTCTATTTTTAATGATGGTTTATATTTTTGTACATAGCACATAGCCTTATCCAATGCCTGCGTAATCCCACCACAATAGTCAATATGATTATCTTTCAACATGATCATGTCGTACAGACCAAACCGGTGATTCATTCCGCCGCCAATACGAACAGCTTCTTTTTCAAGTAATCGAAATCCCGGAGTAGTTTTTCTGGTATCCAGGATCCTGGCAGGATACTCCCTGATTGCTTCCACGTATTGACGTGTGAGTGTAGCAATTCCACTCATCCGTTGCATACAATTCAAAACAAGGCGTTCACAGGACAGGATTGTATGAACAGAAGCGTCCACTGTAAAAGCGGTATCACCGGAATAGATGACCTCTCCATCATTTTTATGAACATGAACCACCGCCTCCGCCTCGCGGATTTGAAATATTTTTTTTGCGATCTCCACGCCAGCCAGTATCCCATCCTGCTTGATTTTAAGCACCGCCTTCCCCCTTGCATCGGCGGGAATGACCGCCAGGGTGGAATGATCTCCTTCACCCAGATCTTCGGCCATCGCAGCCTGTACCAGTATCTGTAGAAGTTCATCGAAATGAATCACGGGTTTGTTCATTTGAGAGCAAAACTAATGAATGAGAGCCTGAAAATTTTGAAATTAGGCCCGCCAAAGCGGAAGGAGGAATTTTGAAGAATGTATATTTCGGAAAAGAAGAAAATGAGCGCAAGCTCAGGTTATACAATTATTCCACAGACTGAAACCGTATTTCCTGGAGTAAATGTTTGTCTCCCTTATGACGGAAGAACAGCGTGGTTCTGTAATTTCCGGTGCGGGTTTGTAAAACGCCTGCACAGAATATGGTTCCACCACTCTCTCCCTGTTGGGTAATCTTGAAATTTTGCACACCATTGGTGCTGAAAAAATCCCCGATGACCATTTCGGCCTGGGTCTTACTGTATGTATCCGACTTATCCGGGAGACTAATATCCACCCTGACATCAAAATAAGAAGATAGTTGATTTACATTCCCCGCCCGGATCGCCGTAACGACCGCGTCCATATTGTCAAAACTCCGGTAAGAAATTAGGATGAGCGCCATTGCAGCGAGAACCCATCCTGATAGCCGTTTCATTGGAAATTGTTTACAGGCTGAAAGAGCTAAAAATATGCCAAACTAAAAGGGACATGGCCAAAATGGCTTAAAACAGCCCATATACGTTAACTTTGAACTCATTATATCATTATTTGTAACAGAAAATGGCTAAAAAATCGTCTATCCTCATCATCATGGACGGATGGGGACTCGGAAAAATAGAATCGGCAGACGCCATTCGGCATGCAAAAACTCCATTTGTTAGCTCCCTTTATTCAAAATACCCAAATAGCACCCTTGTTACCTGTGGCGAAGCGGTGGGACTTCCTGACGGGCAGATGGGCAACTCTGAAGTCGGGCATTTGAATATTGGCGCCGGCCGGATCGTGTACCAGGAACTCCAACGGATCAACGTTGCCATCCGCGACGGATCCTTTGCAAAAAATGGCATCCTGCTCGCAGCATTGCGTAAAGCAAAAACAGAAAACAAAAAACTACACCTGCTTGGCCTCGTGAGCGACGGAGGCGTCCATTCCCATATCAATCACCTAAAGACAATCATCGACTGTTGTAAGTCGGAATCTGTTTCCAATGTTTTCATACATGCGTTTACTGATGGTCGTGATACAGATCCCAAAAGTGGTTACGGATTTATTAAAAACCTCCAGGATCATCTCGAACTGACCCGTACCGGAAAAATTGCCACTATCTCAGGGCGATACTATGCCATGGACAGGGACAAACGTTGGGAACGGGTGAAACTCGCATACGATGCTCTCGTGAACGGCAAGGGCTTACGTGGTACAAACGTCTTGCAAATAGTGGAAAAAAGTTATGCAGACGGTGTTACGGATGAATTCATAAAACCCAGTGTGGTACTGGATTCCAACGGGGTCCCGCTGGCATGTATTTCGGACGGCGACATCGTTATTTGTTTTAATTTCAGGACAGACCGCTGCAGAGAAATTACTGAAGTCTTAACCCAGCAGGATTTGCCGGACCAGGGAATGAAAAAACTATCATTGGATTACACAACAATGACGGAATACGACCATCATTTCAAAAACGTTCATGTGATGTTTGAAAATGATGATTTGAAAATGACGATGGGAGAAGTGGTTTCAAAAAACATGCTCACTCAAATCCGTATAGCTGAAACAGAAAAATATCCGCACGTGACTTTCTTTTTCAGCGGTGGTCGCGAAAAAGAATTTGAAGGGGAAAAACGTATCATGATTCCGTCTCCCAAGGTTGCCACCTACGATCTTCAGCCCGAAATGAGTGCCAATGGAATTACGGATGCGATCATTCCGGAGATTAATCATAAAACTTCCAACTTCATCTGCCTGAATTTTGCCAACGCTGACATGGTAGGTCATACTGGTGATTTCCAGGCCGTCATTAAAGCTGTTGAAACAGTAGATCATTGCGTTGAACGGGTAGTGACAGCTGCACTTGCCAATGACTATATCGTTTTTATAACTGCCGATCATGGCAATGCCGATTTCATGATCAATGCGGACGGATCGCCCAATACAGCTCATTCCCTCAACCTGGTTCCCTATTTTATACTTGATAATCAATGGCATGGAAAGGTCCATCCTGGAAAACTGGCTGATATCGCTCCAACCCTGCTTAAATTGATGGGATATGAAGTTCCCCCTGAAATGACCGGTGATGTTTTATTTGATTAAAATCAGATTCCAAACCCCCTGCATGCAGCTTTAACTTCTTAAAATTGTCTAAATTACAGGGCAACGAGGTTTAATATGACCGAAGAAGCCATCTTACAAGGCTGTTTGAAAAATCATGCTCCTGCCCAGAAGGAACTATACAATCGTTATAGTCCGAAAATGCTGGCAGTATGTTACAGGTTTGCACATAACCGGGAAGATGCCGAGGATATGCTTCAGGAAGGATTTATTAAGGTATTTCTCCAGATGCATACTTTTCAGAATAAGGGCGCCTTCGAAGGCTGGATCCGCCGGATCGTTGTTCATACCTGTATCAATCACCTAAAAAAGAATAAACGATTTAACGAAAGCGTGGACATTATTCAGGCAAATTCACTACAGGTAAGAGAGGAAAATATTCCCTCCATTGTGCAGGCTAAACAGATTGTAGATTGTATCCGACTGCTTCCTTTGGGATATCGAACCGTTTTAAATCTGTACGCTATTGAAGGCTATGCGCACAAGGAAATTTCGGAAATGCTGGATATAGAAGAAAGTACAAGTAGGTCACAATATACGAGAGCAAGACAGATGCTGGAAGAAATTTTGATTAGGAGAAACCTGATTCCGGCGGCAAGGGAAAAAACTGATCGCTTAACTGCCATTCATTAAATGGCCCCTACCAAAACATCCAGGAATGAAGGAGCGAAATATATATGGTGAAGAGTTTGAAAGGCAACTGAAGGAGAAGGCAGATCAGTTCAAAATGTACCCTTCGGACAAGGTATGGAATGAAGTGCACAGTACCCTGCATACCCGGCGCAGGAAATTTGTTATTGGAATGAGTTTTCTGATTGGCGGTATTCTTTTTCTGGCTGCAACACAAATTATATTTCCTTCCAGGAATTCACTTGCTAAAATCAGTATCGCAAAAGTCAACACCCCGGCAAAACCCGTTGCGGCAGGGAGTCTCCATAGTTTTACAGCGGGTAGTTTTACGGTACCACAAACTTCAAATTCCGGCGAGCGACATAATCCCGACGGAATCCTGAATCCAAATTCATCACTGGTCCTGTCTCCTATCTCTTCCTCTGGACAAAAACCCGGTTCAGAAAATATAATTGATCCCCTATCTGAAAAAATACAATCTGCAAGTCATATAAAGTCAATTCAACCCGCCGACCAATCCGTTTTGGAAAGATCTTCTGCCCGGGCTGTTATCGTGGACCTGAATGAAAATCTTTCCACCGCGAGTAATCCGCTGATCAATAAGGTATCCGCTGAATTGATTCCTGAAAAATCTGTCAACCAGCTGACACATATTAGAAATGATCGATTCAGTTGGGAAGTGTATGTTGCACCAACATTGAATACGCATTATTTATATGGTCTCAACTATCAGACCATGGCACAGGCAATGCCAACGGCTCCAATCATGGTAGTTCATGTTGCAAACGTGAACGGATTTGTTGATAATACACCGGTAATGGGTTATGTAGTGGGTGGTACCATCCTATACAGGATATCAAAAAATATTTCTCTGAAAGCAGGTCTGGAGTTCAGTTTCAGCCGCTATTATATAAAGGCCTATAATTCCGGCACCGGTCAGTCTTCAGCAACACTGAGTTCTTATCTGGGCTATATTGCCGATTCGATCATGAATGTGAACTCAACGGGTACAACAGTTAATAAGAACCCCCAACACTACCAGAACAGGTATTACCAGCTTTCAGTGCCGGTAGGAGTAGATATGAAAGTCGCTGGTAATAAAAAACTACAACTTCATATAGGTGCTACGCTACAACCAAGCTACCTGTTAAATACCGACGCATATGTGCTCACGGACGATTATAGCAGTTATACGAAAGATCCCCAGGCATTCAGGAGATGGAACCTGATTGCCGGCGCCGAAGCGTATATTTCATATGGTGCAGGAAAAATCCGCTGGGAATTAGGCCCCCAGGTCAGATACCAGATATTCTCTACTTACAAAAACAGCTATCCTCTCCAGGAAAATATGCTCAATTACGGTATCCGTATCGGCATTTCGAAATCAATCAGGTAGTATTCCTGCCATGCATTAATTTTATCGGATGAAGCGATCCCTCATCCCCCTGTTATGTATTGTTTTAATTTTGGCCTGTCATTCCAAATCACCCGATACAGTTGATTCCGGCGCAAAACAGGCTGATACGTCAAAAAAAAATTACCTGCCGGTTGCCGAATACCTTAAAGCCGAAATTGCAGCTGTTGATTCATTTCCCCTGCGTATCATGCAATATCAAATTTTTAATGCTAAGACAGATTCCGGAATCATTACTACCCGGGTATTTGACCAGCTGGCCAGGGAATTCCTGCTTTCTGAACTGGACAGCAGTTATTTTGAAAATAATTTCGAAGAAAACTCCTTTGTAGACCGCTCCACCAACCTGGTAAGTTTTACCTATTCAACAAAAGACACAGGAAACGGGTTAAAGAGAGTGGACGTGTTGCTATCTCCCGGTACAGGAGTTGAAAAACTGAATTCTATTTATATGGAATCGATTTCAGCAGATAAAGACAGTTCAGTGATCCGCAAAATGTCCTGGAAAGCAGGAAAAAATTTCAGAATCCTGCGTATTATAAAACCAAACAACGGTCCCGAGCGCACGAATCAGACGATTATCGTCTGGGACAGCAGAGAATAAGGCATGGAGCAGGAATCATTTCAACAATTGGCACAGACCATTCCTCTGGAACCGGGTATTTACAAGTATTTCGGATCCAATAAGGAATTATTATATGTAGGCAAAGCAAAAAATCTGCGCAAGCGTGTAAGTTCCTATTTTAATAAAACGCTTTCAAATTTTAAAACTTATGAACTTGTAAAGCGAATACATACTATTGAATTCACCATCGTGAATTCTGAGCAGGATGCCTTCCTGCTCGAAAACTCACTTATAAAACAATACCAGCCGCGATTCAATATAAACCTGAAAGACGATAAATCCTATCCCTTTATCGTGATCAAAAAAGAGCCTTTTCCCCGCGTATTTCTCACCCGCAGAAAGATTAATGACGGTTCTGAATATCTCGGACCCTTTACTTCTGTCGCCCGTGTTCGCGAACTTATTGATTTTATAAAATCCAATGTGCAGTTGCGCACCTGCAAACTGAATCTCACCCCAGCCAATATTTCAAAAAAAAAATTTAGAGTATGCCTAGAATATCATCTGGGGAATTGCAAAGGCCCCTGTGAAAGCATGCAATCAGAGGAAGATTATACTGAAGGTCTCAGGAAATTAAAAAATATTCTGAAAGGAAATCTGGGGCCGGTCATTAGCGGTTTCCGCCAGGAAATGAAGGAAGCGGCAGGAAACATGGCATTTGAGAAAGCAGAAATTCTCCGGAAAAAGATTGAACACCTGGAAAATTACCAGGCACGGTCGGTGATTGTGAATAAACACATCACACAGGCAGATGTATTCTCTATGTTCCGTGATGAAGGAGGTGCTTTTATCAACTACCTGATGGTCGAAAACGGCACCATAGTTCAAACCCACACTACAGAAGCGAAAACGCAGTTGGAAGAGACTGACGAAGAGATCCTGACTTTTTCCATTGCCCAGTTGCGCGACAGGTTTAACAGTGGGGCTCCCGAAATCATCCTGCCCTTTCCCATAGAGTACCCACAGGAAGGAGTAATCATCACCGTTCCGAAGGGCGGCGACAAAAAGAAACTGCTCGAACTTTCTGAAAAGAATGTGAACTATTACCGGGAAGAAGCTGAAAAGAAGAAAATGCTCCATCTTCAAAAGAAAACGCCGGCGGAGAGAATAGATGTACTAAAACAACTACAGGTGGATCTGCAGTTATCTGAACTTCCTACTCATATTGAATGCTTTGATAACTCGAATTTCCATGGAAGTTTTCCTGTTTCGGCCATGGTTTGCTTCCGTGACGGTGTTGAAAGTAAAAAAGATTACCGTCATTTTAATGTGAAGACAGTGGAAGGTATAAATGATTTTGCAACGATGAAGGAAGTGGTTTACAGACGTTATAAAAGACTTGTTGAAGAGAATCAAACACTTCCCCAATTGGTGATAATCGACGGTGGCAAGGGGCAGCTGAGCGCAGCTTTGGAGAGTATAGAGGAACTTGGACTGCGGGGCAAAATGACAATGGTGGGACTTGCAAAAAATGAAGAAGAGATTTTTTTCGCAGGTGATCGTGATTCACTAAAACTTCCATACGACAGTATAAGTCTAAAACTGATCAGGAAAATCCGTGACGAAGTGCATCGTTTTGGGATCAGCTTTCACCGGAACAAAAGAAGCCGGGGTACGTTCAAAAATGAATTGGAAAATATTAAAGGAATTGGAAAGCAAACTGCAGATCAATTGCTGAAAACCTTTCACTCATTAAATAAGATAAAAGCCGCTTCGGACGAAGAATTAACCAGTCTGGTTGGTGCGTCCAAAACTAAACTGATCAAAGAACATTTTGGGAAACAGGAGGGTGAAATACAGGCGGGGTATGGTTTTAATTAGTTGATATGAATCAAAAAAAAAGGGGCCAGAATGGAAATTCAGCCCCGTTTTTAAAATCCAATATCCTATGAAAAACCATTGTAAAAATAATAAAACAATTCTATTAAACAAGATCCGCAAAGAGTATTTTGAAAATAATTATCAACAGTTTATACGTCAAAATGTTATGAGGGCATAGTAAAAATACGTTGGTTCCCGTTTTGGGAAAATAGTATAAAACGAAAAAAGCCATCCCGTTGGAAGCGGGATGGCTTTAAATTATCTAAACCTACAGAATCAATAAGACCAGAGATCCTGTTCGTAATTGAAGATCTTTTCCTTAATATCGTCGCCTTCCAGCAAACCCAAAATCGGGTCTTTAATGTAAGCGCTGATAAAATTATCACCAGGATTGTCGATGGTTGATTTTACCACCCGACTGGAGAACATCCGGCTTTCGAACAACTCTTCCCAGCTCATGCGGGCGCCATAGTTCTTACCATTGTATGCTTCATACTTAGCCAGGAATGATCTGAGATCCGGATAGTAAACCCAGAATATCGGAACCACGGCTCTGAAGGAACCATCGGCATTGTAAATCGTCTTTTCAGGTGCAATGCCCAGTATACGGACATACATTCTGGAAGATTCTTTGTCAAATACCCATTCTTCCTTGATTTCATATCTTTCAACGAGATCCGGGTTGAATTCTTCCAGGATCGTTGTATCCTTCGTTATCCCTTTTGAACCATCCGGATCGACGTTCATATCAGGAATCTGAATCACTTTCGGCTTACCCACCATTCCCTCGGCAATCTGCCTGAAAGTCATCGGGGTAGTGAAACGATCGTCAACGCTTGCATCGAAAGCCGTCACATCTCCTGCATGAATCAGGTTGAGCAGAATACTGATAAATCGCTGGTTACCGTTGTCTTCTGATGCTTTGTACACAAAGGGAAGATTCATTTTCTCATGAACATCGATTTCCCTCCAGACGCGCTGGCGGTAAACGGCATCATCTTCCCGTATATGCTCGTAAGTAAGCGGGGTACGGTCCTTTACAAGGTTCAGTTCTATAGAAGCGTCATTGCGAAGCGATTTTCTGGGTGTGTCCAGTTTTATATCAGCAATAAATTCCTGAACAGGTTTTGCTGTGGTGTCTTTTGGAGGAACAACAGCCGTATTAGCGTCGCTATTCTTACTCGTATTTGTCTTCTTCTTCGTAGTTGACCTCTTTGCCTTCTTCCTGGAAGCAGGCGCCTGGGCCTGCACAGTACCCACTGCAAGAGCAATGACAGCTGCGAGGAGGGACAATCTTATTAATCGCTTCTTCATGTTCTAAAATTTATTCTTGACAATGACTGAAACAGATCCGCCACTAACTGTGGCGGAAATTTTTATATTTTATTTCAAACTAAATACCATTGGTTGTATTTCGCGCGCTTTGCCATCCGGCCCAACAACACGAATCTGGTCAAAGAATATATTGGTTCCCGGTGTTGACCTGGTTACAATATTCATAGCCTGGTTATTCCATCGGTTGCCTTCATTGCTTGCCTCAGTATATTGTGATATACCTCCGCCAATCGCACCTAATTTATAGCTTATTACTTTGAACGGTGCTTCGAAATCGGAATCTTCCAGACGGGCAATCAAACCACCGATTGCTTTAAATTCTGCAGAAGAAATTCCACCCCCTTTTTTGGATCCGATGAAACCAGCCGGCAAAGGCAGGTTCTTCACGCGGATCGGGAATTCAAAATTCTTACCGTTCGCATTGATGATAATCTTCGACATACCCGGCGTGGTTGCTCTGGCAACATAATGGTCACCACCAGTATTGGTCAGCGTACCACCTGGAGTAGCAAAGCTTGCATGCACTTTTTCTCTTCCCACACTACCACCGGAAATTGTCATTGGATTATCCACCCCGATATAAACCACGTTCATCTTTTCCAGGAAAATAGAAGCTCCTGAAGGAAGACCAACGGTGTATTTAACTACTTTAGATACATTTGCCGGAGATCCATCTGGTTTAAAATAAGCAATATTGACTGTGATGCTATGCTCTCCGGCGCCTTCTACCTTTGTTTTATAATCGGCAACACCCTGTTCATTCAATGATTGAGTTGCACCATTAATCGTAATTGTTGGTTTGGCTGCTTTGCTGAATGCACCGATACCTGCCGTCAAATCCAGTTCATCACCTGGCATCAGGTAAGTTGCATTTGTTCCGGCAAATGCTTCGAACTGGTCAAATACTACCTTAACAGAACCGATTTGCTTGTAGCAATAATCTACCATCTGGGATTCAGAATTCTTTACGTCATTCTGGAATTTGCTCAGGATCGTGATCGCCGCGATCGTCGGAGTCATATGAAAATAATTGGTTACCCAATCCTTCACTGTGTCACTTGAAGGAGCAGCTCCTGTTTGTGATTTTGGTACAGAAAGATCTAAAGGAAGAGAGTGTTCAAAATCTGCTTTTGCTTTTGCAACTTCTTTCTGGAGTACTGGATTTTTTGCGATTTCCGGAT
Source organism: uncultured Bacteroidota bacterium (assembly GCA_963741345.1). GTDB lineage: Bacteria > Bacteroidota > Bacteroidia > Chitinophagales > Chitinophagaceae > Puia. The sequence continues at coordinate 302,757 of CAVUHS010000001.1, read as the reverse complement.
CATTTGGATTCAACACCGCTAACATATCCTTTTTGTATTGCGCAAGAGAATCAAATAATATTTTTCCCTTACCATCTTTATCGAATACCCGGGTAGCAGCATCCAGGTTGGCATCATTGAATTTTTCATTTCCTGCCTTATCAATTTCAAATTGTGACTCAAGTTTCAGGAGATGTTTCATCCCTTCAATTGTACCAAACATGGAGGAAGAAATCTTCTGAATCTCTCTAGCCTTTGGTGCCCAAATTTCAGCATTCGCTTTAGTTTGCGGGTCGTTTAATGCCTTTTCGAAAGCACTGTAGGTAAGATTATTCTTTTCGGAAACCACTCCATTCGACGTGGTTATACTGTTGTTTACGGTTTTAAAGGCGTTAAGAATCTCAGCAGATACATTCAGTGCCAGCAACGCTGTCAGCACCAAATACATCATGTTGATCATCTTCTGCCTGGGCTCTTTAGGTAAGGACATGAGCGGGAGAATTTAATGTGTTAACAAAGGTTTTTCAGGTTATGAGTCCCGATAATTTTTAATATTGGATTACTTACTGTCTACCTTGCATTGCGCTCAGCATATTACCATATACATGGTTCAGGCTTCCGAGGTTCTTCGCAAGTAAAGCAACCTGTTCCTGTGTTTTCTTGGCATCAGCAACACTACCGTTCATGGCTTCAGATGCCTGGGCCAGGTTAGAATAGAAGTTGTTCATGGCCTTCAAATGATTGTTACTGTCCTGCAGTTCCAGTTCGTACAAGGCGTTCAGCGAACCCAGATTCTTGGTCAACACCTGAACCTGTCCGTGAAACTGTTTAGTACTTTCTGCTGCATTATTGAAATGAGATATAGTAGTAGTTGCACCCTGGTAGGCATTCTTCATGCTGTCCAGTGCCACCACCGCCTCTTTCGTTTTATTAGTATAATCAGAAGTCGCAGCAAGCGCACCCGAAACATCACTGATCTTTTCCACGGTGGATCCAAATTTCTTGAAACCATCGCTCAGGCGTGCCAGATTAGTCGGAGTAATGTCAGCTTCCGCCATCATTTTATCCATCTGCTGCAGTGAAGGATTTCCTGTTCCTGCAAGCTTCGGAAGGGCTTCTGCCAGGGCATGCATTTCTCCACCGGGAGGTGGCAGGAAGGCGTAAATAATAAATATTAATGATTCTGTAAGAAGTCCTGCTGTAAGGAAGAAGTCAGCCAACCGTTGGTGGGTGATTTTCTGCCACGCACCAAAGATTACGACGGCTGCGCCGACGCAGACTACGATGTTTACAAGCTTTTCGGTAGATTTTGAAACTCCGGCTGACATAGTTTTAAGTTTTTTAGTTTTTAATAGGTTTTGTAAGGGTCTCGGAAACGGTGTTCCGGATGACGTTAAAAAATCAAAACGTTTATTGTTTTAAAAAATTTTATTTCGGGTGATAATTATCAATTATCTCCTGGCCAGGGTCGCCGGCAGGTCGATCACACAGCGGAAACCGATGTATGATTTCGCTGTATCCTGGTATTCGTAAGTTCTGGTGCTGGTTTGCAGGAAGTAGCCTACATCTTTCCAACTACCGCCACGAATCACTTTACGTTTCATACGCGGAGGATCTGAATCCTTTGCATTGTAACGAATGTCCGGGTTCATATCATGCTGGAAGTTATAAGCACCTTCGTAGTACACGGAAGATGTCCATTCCGCCACGTTTCCTGCCATACAATACAGACCAAAATCATTAGGCCAGTAGGCATCAGCGCGGGCAGTATAGAACGCACCATCTTCAGGATAATTACCACGACCTGGTTTAAAATTGGCCAGCAGACAACCTTTCTTGTTTCTCAGGTAATAATTACCCCATGGAAACATAGATTGTGAACGTCCGCCACGTGCGGCATATTCCCACTCAGATTCTGTAGGCAGGCGGAAAGGGCTTTCGTTGGCCATTTTAGCCTTATCGAGGTAAGAATTTAAATATTGAGTTCTCCATTCGCAGAACGCAGTTGCCTGGTTCCAGTTAACCCCAACCACCGGATAATTTCCGAAAGCAGGATGAGAGAAATATCTTTTTGTCATTGGTTCATTGTAAGAATAGGAAAAATCACGGATCCAAACCAAAGTGTCGGGATAGACTTTAATATCTTTCTTAACGATGAACTGTGAACGCATTTTCCCTTCGTTGGCTTTTTTAGCAGCTTCTTTCAGGTCAAATGTTTCAGAATGGTAAACGAGCTTAGTCGGGTCAATTTCCTTCTTACCGAAAATCCGGTTTTCAGGAGTGAGGATCAGCTGATCAATTTTTTCAATTGTAGCTTTGTCTCCCCATTTAATGGTTTGGGTCTTTTTCCAGTCAATCTGGAATTTTCCATCCACTTCCTTTCCATATTGCATAAGGGTTGCAGCAGTTGAGTCGCGTACCCAGTATACAAACTGGCGGTATTCATTATTGGTAATTTCAGTTGCATCCATCCAGAATCCCTGGATAGAAACCTGTTTATTACGCGCAGTATAAGCGTAGTTGATGTCTTCATCGCTGGGACCCATGTGAAAGGTTCCAGGTGGAATGTAAACCATTCCGGGTGGCTTACTCAGGTTATACCTGCTGGCTGGAGCCGCCCCATGTAATTGTCCGTCGTCTGGCAATCCTTTATGGGATTTTCCAATTTTACCACAACCTGTTACAGCCAGAGCCGCAGCAACGGTAATCAGAAAGGAAAGGTTTTTCATTTTCATTTTTATTAAAGGGTATTGGACAAAAATAATCTTTTGGGAATATCTCCTAAGAATATCTTCCATCGCAAGTATAAAATTTATTTTTTAGAAGTCAAAGTTTTGCCAATAGTTTAAATAACGGCCGAAAGGTCTGTCTTATTGTAATTTCCGCACGTTTCCCACTACTTTTTTAAGAGTTTTTTATGAGGACGATCAGTTCAGCGACTTCTCTTACAGGATGTTGGCAGGTATAATTTCTGCAAAGAAAAAATTGCGGCAACCCGTCTGCCGGTTTGTTTCTCAAAATGGGAAGCTCAAAATTAGTTTTCGAAGATAACAGAAATACCCGGTTTGGAATCCACTTTGCCAGAAATTCCTGATGTTTTCTTTCAGAAAAAGAACCAGCCAGTATGATCTCAAATAGTTGATACGTGAGCGCATTTAATAGAGTTGCCCAAACCCCAAAAGAACCCGGATAACGCTTAATCAGGTCTTTTAAACCCCCTGTATTCCGGGCTGCCCTTTCCTTCCATTCTGCTATATCATATACTGTACCGAGGTAAAGCAAATTTGTTGCCATGACCGCATTCCCGGATGGCACCGCACCGTCATACACCTCCCTTTTTCTTATGATCACATCGTCCTGCTCCGAATGGGTATAATAAAAATAGCCGTTATCCTCCTCACTGAACCACTCTATAACCCAGGTTGTGAGCGATTTAGCACGATCCAGCCACTTGAAATCACCGGTTATTTCCTGCAACAGAATATAAGATTCGATCAGGTATGCATAATCGTCCAGAAAAGCAGGTATTAGTGACTGGCCGGATGGCTTCCCCTCCTTGTAATTATGGCGAAAATGGCAAATCCCCTCTCCCTCCATTTTTTCCTCCAGGAAAGTCATGCACTTAATCGCTAATGACCGGTAATCCCCCCGCCCTAATGCAGAAAATGCTTTGCAACAGGCAGTTATCATGAGTGCATTCCAGCCAAGAAGTATCTTATCATCCAGTAAGGGGCGGGAACGACGACTCTGTACGCTCAAAAGCATTTTCTTCCATTTCTGTTCTTTTTCCAATGGAATGGGCATCCCGGGATCTTTAATCCTTAGAATGTTTTTCCCTTCCCAGTTACCTGTTTCTGTGACGTCGAACCGGGAGCAGAATTCTTCCGCGTCTTCCCCTAAAACCTCTCTTATCTCATTTTTTTGCCATACATAATATTTCCCTTCTTCTCCTTCACTATCAGCGTCAAGTGCTGAAAAAAATGCTCCATTCCCCGACATCAGTTCTTGTTGAATGAAATCCATCGTTTCGCTGATCGCCTTGGAATAGGCAGGTTTCCCAGTCAGCTGAAAAGCTTCACTTAATGCCGTTATTATCAGCGCATTATCATATAACATTTTTTCAAAATGAGGCACCAGCCACTCGGAATCAGTAGAATAGCGGGCAAAACCACCTCTCAGCTGGTCATAAATGCCCCCTTCAATCATCTTATCCAGCGACAGGCAGGCCTGATTTAGGGCTTCCTCGGAACCCGAATAAAAATGGAATTGCAATAGAAATCGAATAGAAAATGTTTGAGGAAATTTCGGCGCGCCACCAAATCCTCCATCCTGCCGGTCGGCGGTTTTCATAAGATTCCCGTATACCGCCTGAATATCCTCTTCATTAAAGATATCTGTGCTTTTTGGACCTCTAATGCCGAATCCGGCACCTGCCAGGTGATTGGTCAGATGGTCAGCCTGATCCTCTATTTCCTTTCTTTTTCCCTGAAAGGCTGCCGCTATATTTTGAAGAATTGTTTTCCAGGAGGCACGGTTATGCAGAGACACCGGAGGAAAATAGGTCCCGCCAAAAAAGGGCTTTCCATCCGGGGTTAGAAACACGTTCAGAGGCCAGCCGCCACTGCCGGAAATTGCCTGCACAGCATCCATATAAATATGATCCAGGTCGGGTCTCTCTTCACGATCTATTTTGATATTTATAAAAAAACGATTCATGATCGAAGCCGTTTCCGGATCCTCAAAACTTTCCCTTTCCATGACATGACACCAATGGCAAGCAGAATACCCAATGCTCACCAACATCGGCTTGTCTTCATCCCTTGCTTTCTGAATTGCCTCGTCTCCCCAGGGAAACCAATCAACCGGATTGTGGGCATGTTGGAGCAGATAGGGACTGCTTTCGTTTATAAGTTTATTGGTATGCGAAGGGTTCAAAGTGGTAGTTATTGTTTTTGTACCTGGAAAAATTCTCAATTTAACCTCTATGCCACCCCGATGGGTCCCTAATGCTACCGCGGTTTCTTCGCTTTGCCTCCCCGGATTCCGGGGAGGCAAAGCGAACCCAAAGCGAACCCAAAGCGAAGTAACCGGGGAGGCATCGGGGGAAAACTATCCTCCGCTATCAGTTTTGCCGGGATCGTCACTATTTCACAAGATATCATCACATGTTTGGGTGTTCTGCGCGGGTAGGACGCTTTCACTTATCGGGATATAGTCAGACAATAGTAACAGAATCGGGCTAAATTGAAATTGAATCGTCCGGAGAAATTACAGGCCTCCATAACATCTGTTCAAGCAAAAAGTTGCGGGTGCAAAGAAAAGGGTCCAATATCCACTATTACCATCTTCATTACTACCATTTCAGGCTTATCAGATTTTTACATCTCAGGACCTTTTCTTGGCAGACAGGTATTTCTCCAAGGCCGAAACCATACTGGGTGCAGCGGGTTCAGGCGCCTTGATTTCAAGTACCAGCCCAGCTTCTTCGGCAGCTCTTGTCGTATTGGTGCCGAATGCGCCAATCAGTGTTCCGTTTTGCTTGAATTGAGGGAAGTTGTCGAACAGACTTTTTACGCCACTGGGAGTAAAAAAACAGATGATGTCAAAAGTATCGGGATTGAATGTTTCACGGATATCATTACTGATGGTCCGGTACATATAAGGAGTAGCAAATTCACAGTGATTGCTCTTGAGCCAGTTTACGATTTCATTGTCTTGCTGGTTTTCCGAAGTCGGGTAAAGAAATTTCTCGTTTTCCTTATGCTTGTTCACCACATCCAGCATGCTTTTATTAGTGCCATCCGCACCATAAAACACTTTTCTTTTTCTATAGAGGATAAATTTCTGCAGGTAAAGTGCGACGGCTTCCGTAATGCAGAAATACTTAGTATCCTGTGAAATACTTATTTTCATCTCTTCAGCAGTCCGGAAGAAATGATCAATCGCGTGGCGGCTAGTAAAAATTACGGCCGAATACGTTCCAATTTCAACTTTCTGGCGCCTGAAGTCCTTTGAAGGAATGCCCTCGAGACGGATAAAGGGCAAAAATGCCATCTCCACTTCGTGTCGCCGGGCGAGCTCAAAATATGGCGACTTATCAGATTCCGGCCTGGGTTGGGTGATTAAAATCTTCTTAACAGCAATTTCAGACATCTCAGCAATATCCTTTTTATCCCTATTTTTAATCAATGTATAATATATTAGAAAAACGCGTTTGCAAAATTAATAAGCTTTTTCCAAATAAGTAATTAACACTTTGTAAATCAATAGCAGAGGGGCTATTTCGAAAGCGCAAAGGTATAGAAAAAAGTGTAAACCACTGATTTTTATTTCCTTGTGCAGTGTAGAATACCCGGCAACAAACCGGTATACATAAAATATACAGATCATAATGATTGAAAGGGTAATCCCGGTTTCGGTCACGGGAGATCCAGAAAATGAAATAAGGACCAGGAATGGAAGCAGAAAAATACCTATGATTTTATTAGTCATGAATACTACAAATAAATAGGTTTCCACAGCCCGGTTAATATTGAAAATCCAACCTGTTATCCTGAGTACCAGATATTTTGAAAGGTATAACACCGCCAACAGGACTGCACAAAACATGAAATGGATCCAGAAACTATCGCTACTGCCATAACCATAATAGCGCAACAAAAAGGCTCCATAAAGGCCTCCTGAAATAATAAACAAATTGTTTAGCAAAAGCGAAGGAAAAGGAGATTGTAACACCTGTTCGCGCAGTTGTTGCTGACGCATGGAAGCTCTGAAAAAAAGCGTCAGCAGGTTAGACAGGTACTTTCCGAAAAACAATTTGATTATGGCAAAATAGAATAACATTCCCAATAGCAAATAAAACATACCATCGTAGGAAACCCTTTCATACCGTTCAGATCGAATATGGATTGACTTCCCTAAAAGATTGAAAAATGCCTGAGACCTGAGAAGGTCCATCCACTCAACCGGCAAATGACTGAAATCAGCGGGCTTAACTGCACTAAACCGGAGTGAATCAGTATAGTAGAATAATACCGAATCTGTTAATTTTTTAATCGGTTTTCGGATCACCGGTTTGTCCTGAGTCGTATCCTTCTGCGGAGCACCAATCGCAATCGTGTCTGCAATCCGGCTGGAATCGGCAGTAGACTGAGCCTTACAAAGTCCAATCTGGAACAGAATATACAAAATCAGCGCAGCTCGTTTTGCCAAGGGATGAATGGTTAGATGCTAAAATCCGGTTTTACCGGAATTGCCGGTCTTTCTGGAAAAACGCAAAGATTGTGATTCAACGGCGATCTTCTAAAAAAAGTTTACATAGCCCAGGTGAATCTTTGCCTGGCTGAATTCAAACGGATTGTTGCCTGTTTTTCCAACAGCGTATGACATATTAAAAATCCCGGCCTTTGTTTCAAAAGCAAGTCCCAGACCGATACCGAGATACAAGTTATTGATAGCATATCCTGGCACATCATTTTTTGCCCAGCCACCGTCAACGAAACTGAAGAGAAAGGAATTCATACCGATCAGGTAACGGTATTCCAGACTGCCAACCGTATATGCAGATGCGAGGATACTTTCTTCATCAAACCCTCTTAGCAACCGGTAGCCGCCGATTTGAAACAATTCATTCCTGAATATTTTCGGACTCTGGTACCAGGCCGCATTGACGGCGAAGCGAATGGTTGACGCGTGACTTAGCTGGAAATAATGCGCGCCAGCCAGGTTCAGCCGGAATTGATACGTTGAAGTTTTAATTGTGTCATATAAACTACCGTAGTCAAAAGATGGATCATTCTCATCTTTCAGACGGATAATCTGGCTGTTCTTTTTTAAATGTTTGGTTCCTGCAGATCCAATAAAATAAATTTCATTACCGCGCACAGCATTGAATCGGTAGTTCGTATTGTTGAATTCATAGGTGGCCCCGAGACTTAATGAACTCACATCCGCCACCTCAGGCAGCTGACGGGTAGCAATAATCTGCGCTGTATCAATCGTCAGCACGGAACATCCGGTCGTCTGAATAAAAACAGAGGCCTTCCTGTTCAGCGAAGCATTGTACTGTATACCCAACAAGCCATCTGTATTGATATAGGATGAATCTTTTTTGTATAAAGAAAATGCAAGATTTACCCCATAAGGAGAATGAAATAAATAAGGCTGTTGGAAATTCACATTCAGTCTGGGTGATTTTTGCTGAAGTTGCTGCCATTCAAGCCCCAGGCTTTCTCCATTTCCAAATGGATTTCTTAATACAATCGTCGCTTCGCCTGTTACCAGGAGTTTTCCACTTTCAAGCTGGCTATTGTTGGGCATGAATCCTACGAGCGCGTCGATCTGACTGCTTTTTTTTGGTTTCAGATATAAATTTAAAATAGATCCGGTTCCCAGCATATTCACATTCCAGGGCCTTTCTTCCTGCACAAACGGAAGTTCCAGTATCCGTTTACTAATCGTAAGTAACCGGTCTTTCCTGTATATGCTTCCTTCCGGAATACCGAGATATCTTTCCATAAAATCAACGGAAATTTTTGCAGTTCCGTTGATGCGAATACTGTCAATTTTATAGAGTGGGCCCTTTTCAATATTAAGAACGGCATTAATTGCGCCCTGATTAATCATAACACTGTCTAGTGAAATTTTGGCAAAGGGGTATCCATTATTTTCAAGCCAGTTCAACAGTTCCAATTCTTCTGTTTGAAAATGTTCAATGGTTGCAGGTTTTCCGACCATCTTTTTAGTGTCCCAGCCTGATGCATCCAATATGCCCGCATCCGCGGGCCTGGTTCTGATCACCGACCAGGTGAAACGCTCACCAATATATAATTGAAGAAATGCTGCGGTTGAATCCATTTGTACACTGTCGATCGATGCGGCCGTAAAACCCTTATTTCTCAAAATTTCCGTGAGTTTGAAAATATATTCTGTACATCCGGCCCGGTCCTTAAAATTACCGGGTATGCCCAGCGCAGAACTTTTTAATACGGAATCCGGCGAGCTCATCTTTACATGCAACGCGTATTGGGCATGAGCCGGCAGGCAGGATACAAGCAACAATTGAAGTGTAAGGCCATATAATCTTAAATTTGCCATTCGCTCAAAACGCATTCGTAATTCCATAAAATTAGCCAATCCAATGGCAGGCATCTATATTCATATTCCTTTTTGTAAACAGGCCTGTCACTATTGTAATTTTCACTTTTCCACCAACCTTGGTTTGCAAAACGATTTTAAGACGGCTTTATTGAAAGAAATTGAATTGCGCAGGTTTTATCTTCGAGATGAGCCTGTTGAAACAATTTATTTTGGAGGAGGAACACCATCTTTATTTTCTGCTGAATCCATCAGGGATATCCTGACTTCCTTGTTCCGGCACTTTACAATCCAAGCGGATCCCGAAATCACCCTGGAATCTAATCCGGACGACATGGAAACCGACCGTTTAACAGGTTGGAAACAGGCAGGTATTAACCGTCTTAGCATAGGTATTCAGTCATTTTATAAAGAGGATCTCATCTGGATGAACCGGGCACACAACAGTGAACAGGCGATAGATGCCCTCACACTGGCAAAAAAAGTCGGTTTTACTAATTTTAGCCTTGACCTGATTTATGGTTTTCCCGGACTAACGGATGAAAAATGGGGAAAAAACCTCCACAAGGCCATTTCATTGGATCCCGGACATATATCCTGCTATGCCTTAACTGTAGAACCCAAAACTGCGCTCTATAAGATGGATAAAAACCAATATCTCAGAAGATATTCAGCCCGAACACCAGGCAGCACAGTTTCTGGCGGGAATTCAAACTCTGGAAACCGCTGGTTATGAACACTATGAAATTTCCAGCTTTGCTAAACCGGGTATGCGGAGCAGACATAACAGCTCCTACTGGCAGTCAAAAAAGTACCTTGGGTTGGGTCCGGCTGCCCATTCTTTTAACGGAAGCAGCCGTCAATGGAATATTGCCAACAACCCACTTTATATAAATTCGCTGCAATCAGGAAAGCTTTGTTTCGAATCGGAAGTCCTGCAGCCACGGGATTTGTTGAATGAATATATAATGACCTCACTGCGTACCATTGAAGGCCTTGATCTGCAGCATATTTCAAATCATTTTGGGAAGGATAAGGGTAATAATCTGGAAAAAAAAGCTTCCATCTATATCGACGCTAATCAACTGAGACTCAGTAATGGAAAGCTGGCATTGACAAATAACGGAAAGTTATTTGCTGACGGAATTGCTGCGGCTTTGTTCTTTGACTAAAGCTCCAGCCTGGAGATTTTCTGCCTTTCTCCTGCCTTATTTAAAGTTTCGTCTTTGTGGGTGAAAAAACGTTCTTTCAGGTATTTCAGCAGTTGGGCGGCTGAAAGGATGGCTACCATCAAAAGAATGGCAGTGAATCCAAAACCCTGATAAGAAAGCGGTGTCATACAAGTAGTATTTAAAATATCAGACCATTAAAACTTCCATCCGTTTAAAGCCTTCCCGGACATTAACATTTTGCCATAGTATTTTATAAATCATATCCGCTATGGGCATTTCGGCTTTCAAATGCTGATTGATCCGGTAAAGACATTGACTGGCGTTATAACCTTCTGCAATCATGTTTAGTTCCAGCTTTGCCGCATTTACCGAATATCCCTTACCGATCATATTTCCGAATGTGCGATTCCTGCTAAACAGGGAATAGCAGGTCACAAGCAAATCTCCCAGGTAAACGGATGCAGCATAATTTGCGCTCTTTTTCTCAAGTATGGATTCTCCGGCATCATGGATGCCTACTTCAATGTGACTGATTCCTGCTTTACGCAGAAACCCGGCCATTTCATCGGCACAATTGGCAATAAACACACTCAGAAAATTATCACCATATTCCAGACCATGGGCCATTCCGGCACCCAGTGCATAAATATTTTTCAGGACGGCGGCATACTGAACCCCGTAAATATCATTGTTGATGATCGTGTTCAGGTAGTCCGTCGAAAAATTAGACGCAATTTCCTGCGTAGCGGTAACAGAAGTACCTGAGAAAGTCAAATAGGATAATTTTTCAGCGGCCACTTCTTCTGCATGACATGGACCCATGACCGTAAAATAATGGCTGGTTTCAAATTGAAAATACTGGCCGAGATAATCGTTCAACAGGAGATTTTTTCCGGGAAGTATTCCTTTAACGGCAGAGAGAATTTTTTTATCATAAAAAATATCAGTAGCCAGGCCATCGAATATTTGTTCAATAAATGCAGATGGGACTGCAATAACAAGACAGTCAGAGTCCCTGATCAGTTTTTGCAGATTGTTGGTGATCCTGAGACGGTTCAGATCAAAATAAACAGAACTCAGATACTGGGGATTATGACCTTTTTTTTCGAGATGGTCGATGATAGCCGGGTTTCTTATCCACCAGTTGATGGATTGTTTATTGTCTGTCAGGATTTTGACAAGGGCAGTTCCCCAGCTTCCGCTTCCTATGATTCCAAATCGCATTGAACCCTGCATTTAGATGAAAAAAATCCCGGCGGATTATTTCTTCGCTTCGAACAGCTTCTCCTTATCCGTAACTGTCACTTTCATACCATTATTAAGAATTTTGCTCACGGTTCCGTAAGGTCCGGTAACGACTTCTTCACCCAGTTTCAAGCCGTCCACGACTTCGATATAGTTTATATCCTGGATATCTGTTTTCACAGGAACCTGTTTTACCGACTTATCTGCCTGCAATAGAAAAACCACTTCATCCAAATCACCCGAAGAGGTAACTGCCTTTACATCACCCATATTATCCTGTACCGGTTTCTTGTCTTTTGCTGCAGCTGCGGCTGCCGCATTTTTTTCTCTTGTTGTTACGGCATTGATCGGCACGGAAAGTACGTCTGAATGTGTCTTGGTTTGAATGTCCGCACTGGCTGTCATACCCGGTCTGAACACCAGACTCTTGGGTCTTTTATTATCCATCAGATCCTTGTAGGTAGCCGGATCCAGGCGGATATGTACTTTATAGTTTGTAACATCATTAGCGGTTGAACCGGTACTGGTAGTAGCTGTGGAAACAATACTGCTGGCAATCTGGGTAACAATTCCCCTGAATTTCCGGTTACTATAAGCATCCACTTCGATGATTGCTGAATCACCCAGGTGAACTTTTGGAATATCGTTTTCGCCTACATCCACAATAGCTTCAATCTTACTCATATCAGCAACTCGCATCATTTCGGTACCAGCCATCATCGAATTTCCGACCACACGCTCTCCTTTCTTTACACTTAACAAGGACACAACGCCGCTCAAAGGCGAAGTGATGGTCGTGCGGCTAACGTTTTCAGCAGTGATCGCGAGATTGGCCTTTGCACTGGCAACCGCCGCCATATTGCTGTGCACGTTTTGTAAAGCGGCGTTATAAGCCGCTTGCGTTGTCCTGAGATTTGTTGTTGCAGTTTCGAATTCTGCCTGAGAAATAACTTTCTGTGCTAATAAAGTTTTCTGGCGATCGTATTGAGCCTGTGCTGCATCCATACTTGCCTTTAATCCCGGTAATTGTGCATTCGCATTTGAAACCATCGCTTCCTGCTGGTTGACCTGGGCGGCTGCCTGGTTCCGCTGATTGGAATAAATATCTGCATAGATCTTTGCAAGCTGCTGGCCTTTACGGACACTGTCGCCTTCCTGTACATTCAGTTCAACAATTTCACCGGATATATCGGAACTCATTTTCACTTCTATCTCCGGGTAAATTTTGCCACTTGCCGTAACCGTTTCTGTGATGGTATGTTTGCTAACCTTTTCAATAGAAACTTTGACACCTTCTTCCTTACCGATTACACCCGCCTTTTTTAAAATTATTACCAGGAGGATGATGACCACAAGGCTTACTATAATCCAAATCAGCTTCTTATTCATAAAAGTTGTTGTAAAGGTTGTTTTATAATTTGATGCCAAGACCTTTATAATATTCCAGTACTTTCATACGGAAAATATAATCGTACTGGGCTATTAATTGATTGATCCGGGCAGTAAAAAGGCTATTTTGGTTTACCAAATAATCAATTGTGTTTAGCATACCGATATTATATCGTTTGGTTGCAAGGTCAAATGATTTTTCAGCGACAACAACCGCTTTTTTATTAGCCTCGAATTTCTCCAGGGAAGCCACCGCATTATAATAGGCCTGATAGATGCCCTGCTTAAGTGCGAGCAGGTCATTTTCTTTTGTCAGTTTCGCAGACGCCACATTTAATTGCGACTTCTGATAAAGTGTTCGCTGACTATTACCATTAAATATGGGAATGTTTAACTGAAGTCCTACTCCCTGGCCGAAATGATTGTCCAACTGCTGGCCATAACCTGTCCAGGCTTTCGAAAAGGGCTGCGCACTAAATTTGGTACCAAGATTTGGCGTGTATACAGGGTATTGTACACCGGAATTATCTGCATATAAATTTGTCGGGAGGTATCCGGTTTGCACTATCTGTACTTCACGCAGGTCATTAAAAAAATTCGATCCGAGGGTCCCATAAGCTGAAAGTGTAGGATATAGCCGGCCACGATTATATTCAACATTTTTCTGTGCTGCGCCGATACGCAGATCATTCATTTTTTGCTGGGGAAAAGTTCCAATAGCAATCGCATAGACCTCGGCGGGTTGCAGGGATGCTATCGGTTCGACGGGAATGGTTTCGATTGGTGGAGTATCAAGATCAAATGGAGCAGCAGCATCCAGATTCAAAATGGCCTTTAACTGGAGATTATTAATATCATAGGCTTCCTGCGCAGTAATTACCGCAGCAGTATCTGTTGCAAACTGTACTTCCAGTTCTGCAGCATTTAATTCAGGTAGCGACCCTGCGTCCACAAGAGCCCTTGTATTTTCAAGCTGGTGTTTGGTGAGAAAAAGTTTTGTTCTCGCCAGCGTAACCTGCTCCCGAGATAACAATGCCTGGAGGTAAGCTGCTGCCACATTCAGTGTGACATCATTTTTAAGTTTATCGATATTGACTACCTGTGCATCATAGTATAATTTACTGGATTCGGTCGAACGACGTAATGCAAACCAGTTAAACAGGGTAATGCCGACATTGAGGTTGTATGTCTGCGACAACGCCTGCTGATTAGTGTATGTATTTGTGGTACCACTTATTGAGCGGCCAAAGTTAAGTCCCAGGTTTGTACTCGCATTTGCCTGGCCAAACTGGCTGTATTTTGCCTGATCGTAGCTCAGCTTTGCTGTTCTGGAATCTATATCAGCTTGTTTGATGGAAATGTTATTGGCCAGTGCATACTCCACACAACGCCGAAGATCCCATTTTTCCTGGGAGATAGCATTCAGATAGGGTAATAAAGCAGCAAGGAATAAGGTTAATATTTTCATCATTCTCATGAAACAATTTTATGGAGAATCTCCGGCCCTGTCCCTGGTATCGGGAAAGCAGCCAGAAATATTGCTAAAATAAAGAATCCCAATCCATTCCCAATCAAAAAAAAGCTTAAAACGGTTTTAGAATGATGAACGGAAAGACTGATCCAGGTCCCGGATCAGGTATTCGGCAGACTCAAGTCCCACATACAATCGAAGCATACGGTGATCGGCGTTCAAAGCATCAAAGTCAGCATCGTCTAATCCGGCACAGCGGGGCAAAATTAGTGATTCATGCCCTCCCCAACTAACGGCCATCATTATATGTTTTAGGTTTTCACAAAATCGAACTATTTCCTGTCTTTTGGTTGCCCGCACAAAAAAACTGATCAACCCGCAGGCATCTTTCATTTGTTTTTTGGCAAGTCCATACTGAGAAAAGGATTCGTCAAGGGGAAATAAAACCGATTCAACTAAAGGATGACTTTTTAAGTAAGCAAGGACTGTTTTAGTTGTGTTCGTAATACGCTCCAGCCGAATATCCAGGGTCCTAAGACCCCGTATCAGCAACCAGGCATTAAAAGGCTGAATACCACTGCCAACAGCCAGATATTCCCGGTCGAATATTTTTTTCATCATAGCCTGACTACCAGTGAGAATACCTCCCAACGTATCACTATGTCCTCCAATATATTTTGTTGCCGTTTGCATGCTGATATCGATTCCCAGGGGAATAGGTTTCTGATAGAGAGGGGTGCAATATGAATTATCCATCAGAGTAATGATCTGGTGTGTTTTGGCAAATGCTGCCACTTTTTCCATATCCTGAATTGCGAAATTCCACGAATTGGGACTTTCCAGGTATATAAAACGGGTTTTCGCTCCTCTAGCATTTTCAAATTGCGAAATTTCAGTACCATCGATATATGTAGTTTCAACACCATACCGCGAGAAAATCAAGTCAAACCCGCGTTTTACCCATGTATAAGGATCTTTCACAGAAATGATATGGTCGCCCTGATTTACATTGGCGAGGACGGCTGCAAATATTGCCGCCGCACCGCTATTAAAAACAAGACAGTCTTCTGCTTCATCCAATGCGGCCAGCTTTTTCCTAAGGATATCAACAGTTGGATTCAACCCCCTGCTATATAGATATCCGGAATACTCGTCCTTAAATAATTTTTTAAGCTCTTCTACTGTATTTATCCGGAAATTACTGGTCTGTATGATCGGTGGTGCAACGGCGTTAAAATAATTTGAGCGGTCTTCTCCCAGTTCATTTAATATGTAGGAAAGGCTGAATTCATCCTTCATAACTGATTAATTGAATTTGAAAATACTGAATCCGCCCGTATCCTTTCATTAAAGTTGTATAAGGCCGGCCTGTCAACAAAGTCTAAGTCCCGCAATATCAATTCATGTGACGTAAAAGACAGCTGCCGGTTACAAAAAATGTTTAAATATAATTACAGGCACACCATCGTGCATAATCCATATTTTCAGCGAGTAACATTTCGTGAGTGCCCGCTATTGCTTCTCCGCCGGACCTCAAAAAAATAACGGAATCGCAATAAAGTATTGTCGATAGCCGATGTGTAATGAAGAGGATGGTTTTCCCCCGGCTGGAAAACCATTGCAGAGTTTCCTGTACTTTTCTTTCGCTGTCGGGGTCCAGAGAGGAAGTTGCTTCATCCAGAATCAATATTTCCGGGTCCCGGTAAAGTGCGCGGGCGATCCCTAATTTTTGTTTCTGACCACCTGAAAGATTGATGCCCTGTTCCCGGATAACTGTACGATAACGCAGGGGTAACCGGTCAATAAATTCATGCAACCCCAACCGACGGGTTATCTCGTATATTTTTTTCAGATCCGGCTCACGTTCTTCCATTGTAATATTCGAAATGAAATCACCTTGAAAAAGACAGCTGTGTTGGGGAACTCCGCTAATCCACCTCCTCAGAGTGGATGTGGAAATATCCTGTATATCCATATCTCCGATCATAATATTTCCTGCATTGAGGGGGTAAAGTTTTTGTATCAGGGCCAGCAGGGTCGATTTACCAGATCCGCTTTCCCCAATTAAAGCCGTCATCTGTTTTTGCCGTATACGAATTTGAAGACCAGTGAATACAGCATTTCCATGGCCATAACTGAAATGTACATTTACAAATTTCAGGTCGCCCGTCGGAAACTCCTGAATACATAATCCTTCTTTATCTCCTTTTCCCTCCAATTCAAGGTCAATGATTTCAAAAAGCCTGTCGGCGGCAACCAGGGCATCCTGCATTGGTTTGTTAGCACTTATCAAAGCTTGAACCGGTGTTGCGAAGAATGCCGTAAGTGTATAGAACGATAACAATTCCCCGGGAGAGATAATTCGCTCCATTACCAATTTACTGCCGCACCATAGGATAATTATGATCAAAAGACTGGTAAGTCCCTCCGAGGCGTTTGATATCAGGAGACTCCTGCGGCTGCTATTAAAGACTGCCCGCATGAGAAGAATAAACCTGTTCTCCGTTTTGAGGTCGAAACGATCTTCAGACCCAAAGCGCCGGATCGTGGAAATACCCTGAATAGTTTCTACAAGCTGGCTTTCGAGGGCCGATCCATTCTCCATAATTTTTCTCTGCCATTTTGCATTGAGCCGGTTGCTGATCAGGTAGATACCAAGGTACACGGGCAAAGAGATCAGCATGACAAGCGCAAGTTTCCAATAGTAAATGAACATGGCTGACATAGAAAAAAGGATGGTCAGTGCGTGCACAATCACACTAAGCGCAACATCATTTATAAAAACACGGATACGCAAAGCATCATTTACACGACTGATAATTTCCCCTACACGCATGCTGTCAAAAAAACGCTGGGGAAGATGCAGCAGATGTTTGAAATATCCCAGGATTAGACGACTGTCAATCTGCTGACCGGTCCGTAATGCGATCAGCGATTTGAAATATCCTGAAATGATCTGAAAACAAAGCAGCAGGATCATCAGAACGCTAAGTAAATTCAATAATTGATTATTTGAATCCGGTAAAACATAATCAATTATTTTTTGCACATAGATGGATATGGACAGGCCCAGTATGGTGTAAACCAACGCTCCTAAAAGTGCCTGTCCCAACATGTTCCGGTGAGGCATTACCAGTTCCCAGAATCTTTTAACAATTGATACCTTTTCATATCCCTTTTGGAAATTATCAGACGGGATCAATAAAAGGACCACCCCACTCCAATTTTTTTTGAAATCATCGATAGGACGGTAGATAAGCTTTCCCAGCATCGGATCCATTATGCGGATACGCTTTTTCCTAATTTTATAAACGACCACAAAATGCTGAAGCCCGTTATCAAGTACCAGGTGAAATATCGTCGGAACGGGAACTCCGGAAAAAAGAACACCGCCGGCTTTCGCTCCCCTGGCCCGAAAATGAAGTTTCTCAGCTGCCTCGAGAAGCCCCTGCAGACTGGTCCCCTGCCTGTCTGTACCGGCATACTGTCTGATGCTGCTTACCGGAATATGAAGGCCAAAATACGCAGCCACTGAAACCAGGCAAGCGGCCCCGCAGTCAGAAATGTCCCGCTGTTTTACCTGAATGGATTTCTTCATATCCCATCAGTATTTTTTGAGAACCGGCTGGCGAACCGGATTTAACCAGTCATCCAGTCTATCATATAATAATTGCCAGAGCGAACGATTGCAGGTGATGAATCTTGCCTGGAAGCTCATTCCTTTTCTCAATTCCCCTACATACCCGTTGGTCAGTCTCAGCGTTCTTTCATTCAATGTACATGTCACTTTGAACAGGGGTATATTATTTAACAAAATATAATTGCTGTCGATAGAATAAATAATTCCCGAACCTGTACCGAAATAGACATAATTAAACGCATCAAACTGAAACTTCACAGACTGCCCTGTTCGGAGAAAACCAATATCTTTTGATGACACAAAGCATTCTCCCATTAATTGTGCACTGGTGTTCAGTGTACAAATTATTTCACCAGCCTGAACTGATTTGCCCGGAAAACGTACGTTAAGTTCCCGGAGTGTTCCTGAAACCGGCGCGCGGATCTCAATTGCGGAATCCCGCAATTCGAAAAGAAGACTGTTGTTCGCGACCTTGTCCCCTTCCCTATAGTAAATCGTATTTATTATGCCGGAAATGGGTGACCTTATACAGATTTTTTCATCCAACGGCCGGATAATGCCATTTACCCTCGTAGAAATATCCACCTGAATAAAAAATGTGGAGATCAATCCGGCCAGGAATAAAATAATAATCAGCCAGTAAACAAAAAAACCCGAATTCTTTACGCCTGGCATCACCCATGAAGCAGTATTCTCTATTTCAGTCTCATCTAAAATCATATCAGCTAAAGAAAAAAGACTTCTTTCGAAGTCTTATTGTTGATTTGCCTGGAATTGTTGTTAACCTAAGCCTGCATTCATCAGATTCTGGCCGCTGGTTTGTCCTCCGGAAGATTGTGAGATAAACCGGACAACAGTTCCCAGTCCGAAACCAACCCAATACCATAAACTTTCTCCCCCTGTAATGCCAGCAGATTCTTCTGCTGACAATTCTTGCCATCCCTGAAGAAAATCTTCATTGCATACTTCTTTCATTTTGTATTTTTTTTGTGAACGAATAAAATCCTGCAAATTGTTCTTAATAAATTTTACAATCATATAATACAGAATACCCGCTAACTCAAAGCGAAATGCTTTTTACAAACACTTGCGACCCGGATTTTCCTGCTATACGCACATATGTGTTTCGGAATTCCTATTTGAAGCAAAATAATAAGGAGAAGGGCGAAAAAAAATACCCGTTTAGTGTAGTTCTAAATATACATGGCTGATTCGTTGTTAATCAAGCGACGCATGTTAAGCTTTATGTTCTGGGCACCCGACTTATAAAATAAATGAGCATAAATACTGCCATTACAATAAGTGCGGTGATGGCCGTCCAGGGCGTATCAATGGCGATACTTATAGCAACGAATGAATAGGCAGCAATAAATATTACCGGGAGCACCGGATACAATTTCATTCGGTAATATTCCTTTCCTGCCGGAAAAACTTTCTGCTTTCTCAGTTTAAAGATGGTTCCTGCCGAAGCAGCCATTCCGAAGCAATCGAGAAAAATAGTAAAACTCAGGATTTTATCAAATGCCTTCAGCCAGAATACAACCAAAACACAGGCGGCTGCAAAAGCCGTCAGTGAAGTAAATAAAACACCGTTGGACAGATTCCGCCGGGAAAATATTTCTGGCAAAACACCATCTTCAGCCATCGCGACCATCACCCGGGGATTACTCAGCAACAGGACATTCACATAAGCGAGCACAGAAAGAAAAAGCAAAACGGAAAGGATTTTACCAGCTGCGTCGCCAAACACATGGGCAGCCATCACAGAAGCAATTCCCTTTGTATTTTTCAGCTGGTCCAGGCCTATCACTCGTATATATGCATAGTTAATACTCAGGTACAGGACAAGTATGATAAAAATACCCAGAAAAATTGCCCGGGGAATATTCCGGCCCGGATGTTCTATATCGGAACCGAAATTAATAGTCTGCTGATATCCTCCATAGGTGAAGGATACTGCTATCAGTCCTATACCAAATCCCTTGAGGTAGGTAACCCATCCGGGAAAAACTGTATCAGACATCGCTATTGTTTTGGAGCTGTCTGCAAAGAAAAGCGGAGTAATTAAGAGTAGAATCAATGATATTTTAATAACCGTTAGCACATTTTGGGTACGTGCACTCATGCGGAGCCCGAGCAGGTTCACACCGTAGAAGAGAAGAATGGAAAAGAGGGCAATTGCGATTTCCCTCACCTGCAAGGTAGCGGTATCCGTAATTGATGGGAACAGGACACCGGAAATATACTCTGCACCAATCAAAGCCACACCAGCCAAAGAAGCAGCATTTGAAATCAGGATAATACAATTAATTGCAAATGCAATGGAAGGATGATAACCATAAGAAAATATTTTATAGTATCCGCCCATCACCGGTAGACGCGAACCAATTTCCGCGTAGGTGAGCGCACCGCATAAGGCGACTACCCCCCCAACGATCCAGGTAAAGAAAAATAAAAAATTATCGGGAACGTTACGGGCTACATTGACAGGTGTCCGGAAGATTCCCATGCCAATAACCAGGCTTACTACAATCATCGTACAATCAAATACACCCAGTTTAACATTTTTTGTCATAGTATCTTTTATCAGACATGCAAATGGAAACAAATCATCATGAGGTCAAGATAATGAAATATTCTTTTCTACTTTTGGAACAGAATAAAACGAGTGAATGAAAAAATGCATCTGCGGTATCTTATTAATGATTACGGTAGTGGCTGAAGGTCAGGATAGTTCTGACATTGCAAGAATACCGGATACAGTAGAAAGAAAACTTTTGCAGGAAGTGGTGGTCCAGGCATATGAACAGAACCGCAGGCTTTCCGAAGTACCGGCTGCAGTGGGCGTAATCACAAGGTCAGAATGGAACAGGTATAGTAAAATGAGTATCGTTCCGGTGATGAATAGTATTCCGGGTGTGCGGATGGAAGAGAGATCTCCTGGCAGTTACCGGATCAGTTTCAGGGGCAGTACGCTGCGATCTCCATTCGGCGTGAGAAATGTGAAAGTTTACCTTGACGGTATTCCATTTACAGATCCGGGCGGCAATACATACATGACCCAGCTCGCACCGTTTGATATGTATTCTCTGGAATTGATCAAAGGACCCGCCGGAAGTCTGTATGGTGCGGCAACGGGAGGTGCCCTGCTCATTCAATCGAGGCCATTCATCTGGCAACCGGGATTCATCGCTGAATACAGTTATGGTTCCTTTAATAGCAATACGATCAATGCACAAGTGCGCCTTGGCGACCAGGATGGAGGCAACATTGTCAATTATTCCCATCAGACTTCAGAAGGATATCGCAATCACACCAATCTGCGGAGGGATATCATTACCTGGGAATCCATGCTGAAAAACAACCAGCGGCAAACCCTGAGTACATACGCGTTTTACGGAGACCTTTATTATCAGACACCCGGCGCATTAACTCTTTCTGAATACAATGCGGATCCCAAACAGTCCCGTCCTGCAGTAGGCGCCACACCTTCTGCCGTTCAGGCACAGGCAGCCATCTATCAAAAAACTTTTATGGCCGCTATTTCAAATACGGAACGTTTCAGTACGGTTTTTCAGAATACAACAAATTTCTACGGAGCTTATACCAACTACGTTAACCCGACATTCAGAAACTATGAATTCCGGAGTGAACCGCATTTCGGCGGCAGAACAATCTTTAATTATACTTCTGATTTGCTGCACGGTAGTTTTGGTGCCGAGGCGCAAAAGGGCTTTTTTCAGACCCAGGACTATGGCAATAAAAACGGCAACCCCGACACACTCCAGACAAACGATAATATAAACACCTGGACCTACACTCTGTTTGCCCAGGCAGATCTGTTTTTCGGAAAGGGATGGCAGGGTTCCGCAGGAATCAGTTATAATGAGGCATTCATTGGCATCCGGCGGATTTCAGTGCCCGGCTCCCCGCCGAGAAATAAAACTTTCAGCAATCTGTTTGCGCCCCGTGTTGCAATTTCAAAAAAACTGACTACGGACATATTGTTATATGCCAGCATATCCAAAGGATTTTCACCTCCCACAGTTTCAGAAGTGCTTCCTTCTACCCAGAGT
Source organism: uncultured Bacteroidota bacterium (assembly GCA_963741345.1). Classification (GTDB taxonomy): domain Bacteria; phylum Bacteroidota; class Bacteroidia; order Chitinophagales; family Chitinophagaceae; genus Puia. The sequence continues at coordinate 280,689 of CAVUHS010000001.1, read as the reverse complement.
ATCAATACTGACCTGCAGCCGGAAAACGGGATCAGTTATGAAAGCGGTTTGAAAGCCGGCTTTTTTAATCAGCGTTTGTACCTAGAGGTGATCGGATTCTACTTTGAGTTAAACCAGGCAATCGTGGTGCGGAAGGATTCATCCAATGCAGATTATTACACAAACGCCGGGTCAACTGCTCAAAAAGGAATTGAATCCCAGTTTTCATATCAGATGCTGCCCACCGCTTTTGGATTAATAAACAGTGCACGTTTATGGGCGTCATATACCCTGGATAATTTTACCTACGACAACTTCAAAAAAAATAATACTAACTATAGTGGGAAACATTTGCCCGGCGTCGCTAATAACACATTTACGGGTGGTGTGGATCTGAATAGCAGGCCAGGCATTTTTCTTCACATCACCTACTACTATAGCGATAAAATGCCACTCGATGATGCAAATAGCGCTTATGCTGGCGCATATCAGTTATTGGGCGGAAGAATTGGTTATTCGACGACTATCCGGAAATTTAACCTGACTGTATTTTCAGGCATAGACAATGCATTAAACGCAAAATACAGCCTGGGAAACGACATCAATGCCGCGGGAGGGAGATATTATAACGCGGCACCAACGGCTAATTTTTTTGTGGGGTTGACCGTCAATTTCAACAGAGAAATTAAAAAATAAAAATCTTCGCAATCTTCAGAGTCTGCTATACATTTGCACAATCTGGTCCCCGCATGGCGGGGTTAAAAGGGAAGTCCGGTGAAATACCGGCGCTATCCCCGTAGCTGTGAGTTTCATCCGTTGAAAGGAACTATTTACACTGCGGCCACTGTCTCGCTTTAAGCGGGATGGGAAGGCAGTAAATAGGAAACAAGCCAGAAGACCTGCCAGATACAAATTTTGAATCGCAAAGCTTTCGGGTGAAAGGCAGGCGGAATGCATACGGCTTTCCTGTTTATATTCCATCTGGCGTCATCTCCCTGCTCTGTTGATTTTATGTATCAAGTTTCAAGGATGCGTTTAAAGCAAAAGATTATAACGCCGGTATATATTATGATCCACCGGCACTTCATCGCGCTGTTGGTACTGAGTATCCAGCCGGGGATGACTCTTTTTGCGCAAATCAGAAATGACAGCTCCAGGGCACTTAGTGAGGTAAATGTATTCGCGGAAAAAAAACCAAACCCTTATGCAGCAATTGTTCCGGTTCAACTGTTAAACCACGAAGCACTTCAACAAATAAATGCAGAAACCATTGCTGGTGCTGCCAAATATTTTTCCGGTGTATTAATTAAAGATTATGGAGGTGTAGGAGGATTAAAAACCATCTCAGTCAGAAGTCTTGGCGGCCTGAATACCGGATTGGTATATGATGGCATAAGTGTGGCTGACGCGCAGACCGGGCAGGTTGATCTGAGTAAATTTTCCGCAACTTTTGTACAGTCGCTCGAACTTGACCAGGCTAATCCACAACAAATTCCATTACCCGCCAGGATTTATTCGTCGGCCTCTATTTTGTCTTTTACCAGTAATACTTTCAATACTACGAATTATTCACAAAAAAAATGGCTTGCGGGGCTCAATGCAGGCTCATTCGGTTTGTGGCAGCCTTATGCGGGACTGTATTTGCCGCTGAATAAAAAGATGGTGATCAGTGCCAACGTGGAAGCGACCTGGGCGCGCGGTAATTATTCCTACGAAGTTGAAAACGGTATGTTCTCCCAAACAAAAAACAGGTCTAATTCGGATATCCAGGCTTTCCAGGGAGAAATGAATATGGTAAACCGTTTTCCCGACAGTTCTGTGTTACAGACCAAGATATGGGGCTACAGTTCGGAAAGAGGTTTGCCCGGCAGTATTATTTTCTTCAACGATATCGCTGCTCAACGGTTACAGGATAAAGACTTCTTTGCACAAAGCCGGTACCTGAAAAAATTCAGTCCCAATACTTCACTGCTGATTTCCGCAAAATACAGTTCTTACTATACAAAATATACGGATCCGAATTTTCTGAACAATGCCGGTGGCCTGGATGACCGATATAAACAATACGAGATTTATGGAAGTGCGGCAGTTAGTCACGCTGTCGGAAATTATTTTTCATTTTCCCTGGCTGCAGACCTTGCTTTTACTCACTTATCTGCCAATATCCAGAATTTCCCGACACCCTCCCGCAGGAGCCTTTGGAATAGTTTCGCCATCCAGTTCAGAAAATCTCACTGGCAGATCAATGCGACCCTGCTGAATACCAATATTGAAGACAAGACGGAAACAGGGGCGGCAGCGGATAGTAAGAATAAATTTACTCCGGCTTTTGCAATTGGTTTTAAACCCAATCCCGAAAGTCCCTTCCTGTTTCGCCTGTTTTACAAAGACATTTTCAGGATTCCTTCTTTCAATGATTTATATTATACCTATAACAGTAATATCAATCCAAAGCTGCGTCCTGAATCCACAAATCAATACGATGCAGGTTTTACTTATTCCAGAAATTTCCAATCTGCTCTGAGTCAGGTAAGTGTCAGTCTGGATGGTTATTATAACCTTATCAAGGACAAGATAATCGCCGTGCCTTCACAAAATCTTTTTATATGGACAATGCAAAACATCGGTAAGGTTCAGATAAAAGGTATTGATTTGAACGGACAGGTCAACGGAATGCTTGCATCATTCATTAAATGGTCGGTGAGGATTGCCTACACCTGGCAGGAAGCATTGGATATTAGCGATGCTTCCAGTGCCGAATTCAAGAATGAAATCCCATACACGCCCAATCATTCCGGGTCAGCTCTGGCGGTTATAAATTACAAAAACTGGAGCGCAGGATATAGTTTAATATTTTCCGGTACGAGATATACGCTGGGAGAAAATGACCCATCCAACCAGCTGGCGGGCTGGAATACCCAGGATCTATTTATTTCCCGTCGTTTTAATTTCCGGGAGTTTAGCTCCATGTTAAAGGCGGAGGTAAATAATATTTTCAATGAGCAATATGATGTTGTCCATTATTATCCGATGCCAGGCAGGTCTTTTAAATTCAGTATTACCATTAACAACTTATAAAACTGTAACGATGAAAAAAAACAATTTGTATTTATTGGCATTAGCTTTTAGTATGTTCGTCCCGGGTTGTAAAAAGGATGAGGCCAGCCCCCCTCCTGTTCCTCCAAAAGTAACAACCGGCGTATTCGTATTGAACCAGGGTCTATATGGTGCCAATAACACAAACCTTACCTACTATGATTTCAACAGCGCAGCACCAACCACCGACTTTTTCAAACAAGTAAATGGTTTTGGATTGGGGGATACAGGTAGTGATTTCGTGAGTTATGGCGGCAAAATGTACATCGTGATTAATAATTCGGGGTATGTGGCCGTCGCAAACAGCGTTACCGCGAAGTTTGTTGATACGATCAGCTTTAAAAATGCAGGCGTAAACAGAGGACCTGAAAATATTGTTGCCGGAGAAGGCAAGGTGTTTGTATCCTCTACTGACGGAACAGTAGCTGTTATTGATACCGCAACGTTGACTATAACAAAATTTATTAAGGTCGGTTCAAACCCTGCACAAATGGTGATCGCCGGAGATAAGATTTATGTAAGCAATACGGGAGGCTTCAGTCCCTCGTACGATTCTACCGTATCCGTTATTCCTTTGAATTCACTCATTGAAACAGGTAAGATAACGGTGGGAATAAATCCGGGCAGTATTGCTACTGATAACACAGGTAATATCTATGTTGCCTGTACAGGCAATTATGGCACTGTTGCGCCAAGCCTCGTAAAAGTGGATATCAGTACGAATAAGATTGTAAAATCTGTGGATAGTGCAGTGGGAACCGTCCGCTACTATAATAGTGCTTTAATCACTACAGGAGGCTATCTCGGTGCAGCCAAAGTTGGCATATTAAATCCAGCTGATCTCAGCGCTGTCAGGTCGGCCTTTATTACTGATGGCACTGCAGTACAAAATCCATATGGATTGGATGTAGATCCGGCCACAGGCGATGTATATGTGGGAGATGCAAAAGATTATGTTTCATCCGGACAGGTTTATTGTTTTGACAAAAACGGGATCAAAAAATTTTCTTTTTCCGTTTCACCCGGAATCAGTCCGGCCAGGACGGTATTTATTCAACAGTAGGCAAAGGCGTAACTTTGCAGTCATTCAATTTAATAATTAAGATATACTATGCAGACAGGTTTCAATGAGTTGCTGACCGTAACCTTTACCCTGTTTGCAGTAATTGATATTGTCGGTTCGATTCCACTACTCTTATCACTAAAGAAAAAAATGGGTGGTATACAGGAAGTCAAGGCCACCCTGATATCGGGCGGCCTGATGATCCTGTTTTTATATCTTGGTGAACCTTTCCTGCATATCCTGGGTGTCGAAACCCATTCCTTTGCGGTGGCGGGGTCGATCGTCATTTTTATTCTGGGCCTGGAAATGATTTTGGGTATTGAATTTTTCAAAAGTGATAAAGAATCAAAAACTTCCATGGTGGTACCGATTGCGTTTCCTCTGATTGCAGGGTCGGGAACCCTCACCACTATTATTTCCTTAAAGGCAAATTACGATGAAAGCATGCTGCTAATTGCCATACTGATCAACCTGGTAATTGTCTATTTGGTATTGAAATCACTGAATTTAATAGAACGGATTTTAGGTCCGGGCGGAATGGTTGCGATACGTAAATTTTTTGGTGTAATATTGCTGGCCATTGCCGTGAAAATCTTCAGCAGTAATGTGCCGGGTTTGATCAAATAGGCCTCGTCGTACAATGGATAGTATAAGAGTTTCCGAAGCTCCAGATCCAGGTTCGATTCCTGGCGAGGCCACCAAATCTATTTAAGAACTGATTGACGAACTTAATTTGTATTGATTATTAATCCGTTGAGCCGTTCCTATTGTTTTTCATAACGGCCCGTCTTTTCAGTTATCCCGATCCTGTACATAACATATTTAATTCGGTTGCTGGCGTCCATTTCATGGGGAGATCGGTGTCTGTGCATTTGTATAGTCTCGCTGGTTAACAAGTCGAGGATACTATTATATAAATATTCCCTTGCCTCTATTGCGGCATCATTCTCCAGTTCTTCAAAATGTCCCCACGCGGTAACGCTTTCCCAGTTTGCCATATTCAGTATGGAATCCACTTCAAAACATACATATGGATTCCTTCGCATGATACTCAGCTTATGACCTTCATTGGATTGACCAAAAATGTATTTACCATTATATGCATAAGTAACCGGGGTAATGTAAGATTTCCTGCCATCAAAATACCCAATGCGGCCAATAGCCTGCGTCGTTAGCAGTTTATCCATTTGAGGATCCGTGAGTGTGCCAATCATATTCGGAAATTTTGTGGTAAATCATATCTTGAGTAATTCATCAGATCTAATGTAAAGGTAATTGCCGCTGTTATTTTAGTGAGTAATACCTTTAATTATATTATTATTTATGAAGTTGCCGGATTCAATGCAGGCTATGGTCCTGAATGGAGCAGGAATGCCGATGGTTTATCAAACCGTTCCAACACCCGTTCCTTCGGCCCGACAGGTATTAGTAAAAGTGATTGCCTGCGGAGTGTGTCGGACAGACCTGCATATAATTGACGGAGAACTTAATCAACCAAAACTTCCATTGATCCCGGGACATGAAATTGTAGGAACTATCGTGAAAACAGGTATTGAGGTAACAAATTTAAAAGAAGGAGATACCGTAGGTATTTCGTGGTTGGGTTATACATGCGGCAAATGCCGGTTTTGTGTAAATGGCAAGGAAAATCTTTGTGAACAAGCGGTTTTCACCGGATACACCATGAACGGTGGTTATGCAGAGTTTACCGTAGCCCATGATCAATTTTGTTTCCCGATTTCTTTTCAATATGCGAATGTTGCAGGCACACCGTTACTCTGTGCGGGGCTTATTGGGTTCCGCGCCTATAATATGATCGACGAAAATTCTAAAAAGATAGGTATATACGGATTTGGAGCAGCTGCACATATATTGATTCAGGTAGCAATCTACCAGCGAAAAAAAATTTATGCATTTACTAGACCAGGAGATACAGATGCACAGGAATTTGCAAAGAATCTTGGTGCTTGCTGGACCGGAGACTCCTTGCAATCACCGCCTGAAAAACTAGACGCGGCAATAATTTTTGCTCCCTCAGGTAATCTGGTTCCCAAGGCATTACAGGATATAGATAAGGGCGGGATGGTCGTCTGTGGAGGTATTCATATGAGTGATATACCATCGTTTCCGTATAAGTCATTGTGGGAGGAAAGAATAGTCAGATCTGTGGCAAATCTAACCCGGAATGATGCAGGCAAGTTTTTTAAACTGCTTCTTGAGATACCCATTCTAACAGAAACCCGGGCATTTCCCCTTCAACAGGCGAATGAAGCGGTGGGAATGTTGCGCGCCGGTCAGATCCGGGGAGCCGCCGTATTGGTACCTGGTCAATAGGGAAAATCCAGCCCTTTTACCCGGTCATATTAGTATTTAAGAACCCTCACCGGGAGGCGGAATTTCAAATGGGGGTGCCGGTGTTTCCGAAGGATCTTCTTCCGGAATAATTTCAGGCTCTTCCTCAGGATTCACCGGATATTCCGGAATATTATCGGGTTTTATTTCGGGGTTTTTACCCGGAGACGGAATTTCAAAAGGATTCGGAGCAGGTATTTTTCGTGGCATAACAAAGAATTATTTTTTAAATCGGGCACTATTACACTCCAAAGGGATAGGTTTCCGGAACCTGATGACCGCCTGGCTGGATATGCAAAGGATGTAAATCCCGGGTTTCATCCAGATAGATAAAAGCGTCATAACGAAGGGGCATTATGCTGGGTACATAATTCCCGTATTGTTCATATTCCGGATTATACACCACACCTACCGCCCGGTGACCAAAATGATTTTCCATCAACATATCGTTATTGTTAAAATTATCCATAATCAATAACTTATTTACTTTGCCCGAGCGATGTAATAAATATTCCCAGCTTCCCTTTATTGCTTCAGGTAATTGTATAGTCTCGATATCAGCTCCCCACCGACGACCCGCAGTGACGGATCCTTTATAGGAGCCAAATCCAACAAGTACCACATCCCCTTCATGATGGATCGTCCTTGCCAGCTCACCGATATTGAACATCCCTTCACCTGTCATATCTGTTGCCCTCGCATCGCCCACATGGGTATTATGCGCCCATACAATTACCCTGGCATCCTCTCCATGGAATTTTAAAAGACGTTCCATGGTATCCGTCATGTGCCGGTCTCTAATATTCCAACTATGGGGACCACCGGAGATCATTGAACGGTAATATTTTTCAGCATTCACGGCGATCATTGCGTTCTGCTCAGTACTGAAGGCGTTTTCATAGTCTGAATTGTAGCTGGGTAGTTTTTTCTCTATTTCTCTCATCAGATCAACCACTTCGTTTTGGCACAGTTCCGGTACAAACTGCGATGCTCGTCGCATACGAGGATCCTTCATCCCTGCGAAAAGGTTCGAAACAATGAAAGGCCTCTTCTGCCAATTTTAAAGCAGCCGGATCTGTTTTTCTCAGGTATTGCATGATACTTTCCATACTTTCCCACAAACTATATACATCAAGCCCGTAAAAACCAATTTTCATATTTGCAGCCAATGGGCTATTATAGATTCGAAGCCAGTCTGCAAATGCTACGATTTCCCAATTGGCCCACATCCAGGTGGGCCAGCGCCTGAACGCGTGCAATAATTTAAATGCACTCTTATTTTCACTGTCATACCCCTTGATATAACGATTCAGTCGGTAACAATCAGGCCAATCGCCTTCCACAGCAATGAAGTTGAATCCTTTTTCTTCAATTAACCGTTTAGAAATATGCGTTCTCCAGGTGTAATATTCATGCGTACCATGGCTTGCCTCGCCCAGCATTACAATGCGTGCCTCCCCGATACGGTCAAACAAAGGTTTAAGATCCGCCTTGCTTCTTAATGGGTAAGCCCACTGATTAATGACGCCCAGGACTTCCTCTTCTTTGAATTCCACCTCTTTAGTAAAGTAACGCCCCATAAGTACAGTTTTAAAGAGTGTCTGACAATAACCGGCAGATTCGAAAATGAATTATAAGTTAATCCTATTTCTTACCCACCACCTATGAGTAAGGTTACCTCTTATAATGAGGATAGTCATTGTCCGGGAACATAGCAAAGGCTAAATTCGTAACAATGGATATAATGATGGAAACTGTAACAAAAAAGGCGAATGAAATGCTAGGAAATCTTTCACATGCTCAGATCCTCAATGTCCTGTCAAGTCAGGTTCTGGGACGTCTGGCATGTACGGATGGCAAACACCCATATATTGTTCCTGTAACCTATACGTATGACGGGGAATATATTTACGGGCAGTCCAATGAAGGAACCAAGTTAAAAATTCTTCGAAAAAACCCTAACGTATGTTTTGAAATCGACATGATGACGGATATGGCCAACTGGCAATGTGTACTGGTTTTTGGGAAATTTGAAGAGTTGAAACTGGATGAAGCAAAAAAGGCCAGGGATGTTCTCTTCAGACGTGTGTTTACACTGATGACAAGCAGTACAATTCACCCACATGAACATGAAATCAAAGGAGAATTAGACGATACCAACAGGATAAAGCGAGTCATGTATCGCATACATATTGAAAGGATGACGGGCCGATACGAAAGAAGGTAAAAGTTAATGATATGTTCAGAGACAGAATTGAAGCCGGATTACTGCTGGCTGAGAAATTGAAAAAATACAAAAACGATCCGGGCATCGTGCTTGCTATACCCCGTGGAGGAGTACCCGTTGCTTACGCGGTTGCAAAGGAATTGGGATTACCCCTGGAGGTGGTTCTTACCAAAAAAATCGGGCATCCATTTAATAAGGAATATGCAATTGGAGCGGCCAGTCTCACTGATTATTTTGTCATCGCTCATGAAAACGTATCAAATGAATACGTTGAACAGGAAGTTCAAAGAATCCGTAAAAGACTCAGGGAAATGTATACTTTATTTATGGGAGAAAGGGAACCGGAAAGCTTGAATGGAAAATCCGTCATTATCATAGATGATGGTATTGCAACGGGTAATACCATGTTGGGCATTATAAATGTTATCAGAAAAAGTGACCCGGGAAAAATAATTGTAGCAGTTCCTGTTGCATCAAAAAGCGCTGTACAGGCTCTCACCATGGAAGTAGACGAAGTGATAGCTTTAATGACGCCTGAACCGTTTTTCGGTGTCGGCGTATTTTACGAAGATTTTGGGCAGGTGAGTGATGAGGAAGTTATGTACTATCTTGATAAATGGAGGAATTTGAAACGAGCTAGTTAAGATGATACTCCCTCAAATTTTTCTATAATGAATTTTACCCTCAATCATCCCTATAGTGTCAACCCGGCGTTCAAGAAGCGGGTTGCTTATTTCTGTATGGAATTTGCCATACATCAGCCACTAAAAACATATGCCGGAGGGTTAGGCTTCTTAGCAGGTTCCTATATGCGGAGTGCGTACGAACTGAAACAAAATATGGTTGGCGTAGGAATCTTATGGAAATATGGATATTTCGATCAGGTACGTAAACAGGATCAGACGATGGATGTTCTCTTCCAGGAAAAAAAATATGGCTTCCTGATGGAAACGGGTATCAAATTCACTATTAAAGTATCTAATCATGATGTTTGGGTAACAGCATATTATCTTCCCCCCGAAATATTTAATACGGTCCCGGTATTCTTCCTAACCACAGAATTGCCGGAAAACGACTATTTGGCTAAAACCATTTCCCACAAACTATACGACGCCAATCCCGAAACAAGAATTGCATCCGCAATATTACTTGGACTAGGTGGCGCAAAGTTGATGGAGGTGCTAAATTGGGATCCGGAAGTATATCATTTGAATGAGTCGCATGCATTACCGCTGGCATTTTACTTATATAAAAAATACAAGGACACACGCGAAGTAAAAAAACGCCTGGTATTCACCAATCACACTCCGGAAAAATCGGGAAATCAGAAAACTAATATTAGTCATCTGGATGAAATGGGGTTTTTTTGTGACATTCCCCAAACAGAAATCAGGGCTTTAACACAAACTGAGGGGAATGATCTTGACCATACTCTGACAGCCTTTCGGCTCTCAGGTAAAGCCAATGCTGTTTCTGAAATTCATCTGAAAACCCTCTGCAATATGTGGAGTGGTAACAAAGATATCTGTGAAATCATTTCCATTACTAATGGTCAGAATTATACATACTGGCATGATGAGCAATTATATCAGTCACTCAAAAGGAGTGATGATGGGGAAATGAAAAATATTAAATCCCGAAGAAAACTTGAACTATTTGAAATCGTAGCGGATCAGAATGGGGAGATTTATGATGAAAAGGTTTGTACCATCATTTTTGCCAAACGGTTTGCTGATTATAAACGGGCTGATTTATTGCTGCAAAATATGGAAAGATTTAACCGGCTGGTGACTAATAAACAAAGGCCGGTCCAAATAATCTGGGCAGGTAAACCTTACCCGATGGACTATGTCGGAATAGGTGTATTTGATAAGATTGTGGATGTGTGTAAAAAGTATGTCAATTGCTCTATCCTGGTTGGCTACGAATTAAAATTATCTAAACAATTAAAAGCAGGAGCGGATATTTGGCTCAACGTGCCAAGACTTACCCATGAAGCCTCCGGCACAAGTGGCATTTCAGCGGCATTAAATGGTACAGTAAATGTGTCCTTGCCGGATGGCTGGTTTCCCGAATTTTCAAAAGATAAAGTCAATTCATTTGTTGTACCGCCCTGTGACATTTCAGAACCGGATCATGTTCAGGATATGCTGGACGCCGCCAGTCTTTATCATTTGCTGGAAACAGAAGTTCTTCCTATGTATTACGATTTTCCCGAGAGGTGGCTTGAAATAATAAAAAACGGGATGCGGGACATCATTCCTCGTTTTGACAGCAACCGAATGGCGCAGGAATACTACGATAAACTATATATGGCTTATTAAATTTTCCCGATCAGCTTACCTGTGTGCAATGAAAATGGGCAGATTATTATCTTTTATTATTGAAGAAATGAAACTCTTTTTAAATATCCGGGAAAACAGGGAACGTCCAAAAGAACCACTAACCAGAATAGCATCTTTCTTTTCAGCAAGCCAGGTACTAAAATATTTCTCCGGCCTGATACCAAGTTTTGTAACTGTCAGATCAGTAAAATGCCTGGTAGTCAATTCCTCCATATTCACCTCGTTGGGAATTTCTGAATCCGCTTCTACTTTTGCATATACCAGCATAGTGGGGTTTCCCGTTAATTCAGGAAACAGATATGCAAACTGTTTGATTGCATAAACCGAAGATTCACTTCCATCGTAAGAAAGAATATTGGTCCCTGGGAAGTCGCTTTTTTCATGCACCACCAATACAGGGCATTCTACTCCGTGCAACGCATCCTGTAAATATTCGTAAGGCTCTTTTATCTCCAGATTGTCGTAAAAAGATTCACTCCCGATAATCAGCAAATCTGCAAACCGGCTCTCTTTTTTTAGCTCAGGCAAAGCAAAATCAAAAAAATCTTTATGTATCCTGTATTCGATCCCATCCTTCTGGCAAAGCTTTTCAAACCGGGCTATATTCTTATCAACATTTTCTTCTTCGCTACTTTCGATATGCGGAATGAATATTGGGCCGCCCATCGCATCTCCATAACTCCATAAATTGGCAAAATCAGCCTGAGGCAAAAATATAGCTGTAATTAAGATGGGATTAAGTTCATTCATTTTTCGGGCAAATTCGAATGCACCTGCCGAAAAATGTGTACCATCAAATGCTAATAGCAACTTTTTCATATATTATAGTACAAACATAAATAATATACCGGACCATTACAATGACGGATGTCAAAGTCATTGATGAGGATCGTCATATTATTCCTGATAGTTGGCATGTAACTCCATATGCGACCTAATAAATCCGATTAGCATCTCCAGGGTGATAAGCAGGCGCGTATTGCATCATTCCATTTTAACCTCACAATCAAGTGTATTTAATTTTCTTGGAAAGACCTTTATATAGCTCAAACCACTCTATACAAAGCAGGCTTACAATGAGGCAGATAACAAAATGAAAACTTCCAATGGAGCTCAGTCGAAATATGCTTCTGACAGGATCAATGAATAAGATGGAAAAAAGAAAGACAATTGAAATACCCAGCGTATAGGGAACCAGCGAATTTTTAAACCGGGAAGTCTTAAAAATGGTTTCGTCAAATGAACGGTTGGCAAATGTCAGGAAAATATTACATAATACCAGAGTTATAAATACGATGGTCCGAACATACTCAAGGGAATAGTTATGCGACATATAGTAGTGATACTGAACCAAAAGTCCTGTTGTGATTATGAGCCCCTGCACGATACTAATCAGCAATTCCCGGGCGGAAAACATATTTTGCTGTTGTGGCCGGGGAGGTTTTCCCATTAGATTGCTTTCAGGCGGCTCCCTTTCATAAAATATCGAACAGGTCGGGCCCATGATGAGCTCAAGGAATATGATATGAATGGGCGTAAAAATGTTCGGATATTTCCATGCAAATAATAGCGGTAACGAAGCAGTAAAAATGATTGGTATATGAATAGAAACGATATAACGGATTGCCTTTTTTAAATTATTATATATTTTTCGTCCCTGGCGAATGGCATCCGTAATCTTGTCAAGATTATCATCCGTTATGATTAAATCGGCGGCCTCTTTTGCAATTTCAGTGCCTTTAAATCCCATGGCGATACCAATATGTGCGGACTTTAGAGCAGGTGCGTCGTTTACGCCGTCTCCTGTCATCGCCACGATCCCACCATTTGCCTTTATCGCCTTTATCAATTTCAGTTTTGCATCAGGAAACATGCGGGAATAAATATTTGTTTCTGCAACTATCAGCTGGAGTTCCCCATCAGAAAACTGCATGACCTGCTCACCTGTAATTCCTCCCCTTGCGTGCTCAATTCCGGTTTGCCCGGCGATATTCATCGCTGTTTCCATAAAGTCTCCCGTCACCATTTTAATTTGAATTCCTGCCAGCCGCCATTTTGTAAATACTGGATTTGCATTGCTTTTTGGAGGATCGTATAGTGCAATTAGCCCGGCAAAACTCCAGTTGAAATCATCCTGGCTCAAGGGATAAGGCCCCGCCGGATGATTCGAATTGCATACGCCCAACACCCGGTAACCGGAAGAAGCCATGTCTGACACTAGGGTTCTGACCTTTTGGAGAATTGGATTGTCCAGCTTACAAATATTTAATATCCTTTCCGGTGCACCTTTTCCCACAACCAACAATCCATCCATTGATTTATAAACATGTGTCATCATGGGTGGATAACCTGCTAATGGATACTCAAAAACCATTTGCAGATCAGGGCCCTTTCCGCTATGCAGGTAGTTATTATAGGAATCCACAATGGCTTTTTCCATCGCGTCAAAAGGATCAGATTCGCTGGCCAGCCGGGCATATCTTAAGAGAGATTCATTCCTGAGAATTTTCTGGCTATCCAATTCTTCCAGGAATCCGGTATTAAAATCATACAATTTTTTTAACTGCATTTTGTTTTCAGTAATCGTTCCTGTTTTATCCAGGCAAATCACATTTACTGCTCCGAGATTTTCAATCGTTTGAGGTTGTCTGGTGATTATTCCCAGCTTAGCCATCTGGGAAGTGCCCAGGGCCATAAAAGAAGAGAAGGCGACGGGTATTTCTTCAGGTACAGCAGCCATGGCAAGTGTCAAGCCCAGCAATAAGCTTTGTATGACATCTTTACTGTCTAAGAAGTTTATAAACCATATCAGCGTAAATGCGATAAACCCAAAAACAGCCATGATTTTTACAAAGCGGCCAATTTGGTTCTGCAATAGCGTTTTTGAATTTTCAATATTTCCCAGGGATTTGCCAAGTTTTCCAAGTTGGGTGTTATTCCCGGTTGCAGTGACGGAAGCATAACACATGCCTGAGTTGATAGTCGTTCCCTGGAAAAGCTGATTTTCTCCCGATTCCTGTCTTTTCTCTACAGGAATAGACTCGCCGGTCAGAATCGACTCGTTAACTGTTAAATCATTTGCATGAACAGTAATGGCGTCTGCAGGTATCATGTTCCCTTCCTCCAGCTTCATGATATCTCCCGGTAATAAATCTTCTGAAGAAATTATCTGCTCCTTACCATCCCTCACTACGATTACCCTGGATTTCGTATATCGTTTTAAAGCATCTAAAGCCTTTGAACTTTTAATCTCCTGGTATATTGAAATGGCCGTTACAAACAAAATGGCCACCAGCATCAACAACCCTTCGCCTGATTCCCCTAAGATAAAATAAATGGAACAGGCTGTCAGCAACATCAGGAACATCGGTTCGCGGACTATGTTCCATAACGTGCGCAAGAACTTATACTGGCTTCCATCTTTAAATATATTCTTACCATATTGCCTGGTTAATTGATTGAGATCAGCAACCTTAAGTCCCGAAAATTCGCCCGAATAAGATAGATTTTCATGCATTTTAACTAAAATTAAATCTGAAGGATTGCAACTTCTATAAACTTATAGGTTTTTGGTAATACCTCATATCATCTAAATCATAAGCCTCCGTGACTTTTGTCAATAGCTTTATCGCATGTATCATTTAAGTTTGGGATTATGGGCAAACTGGCTCGAAGTACCCTGTGTATCCCATCAAGCCCTTAATACTGGAATCTTATGCTTAAAATTCTCGCCCCAACTGATTTTTCCAACCATTCCAAAGCAGGCCTTCGATTCGTCCTGAGATGGTCAACTGTGCAAAAAATAGAAATTATATTTGTCCATTATTTTCACACCAGGCGACTTACACAATGGACAGATACCGAATTTAATACGAGAGTGGAAAATGAATCACAACTTTTCAAATCGAGACTTGAAAGTTTTGTCCATTCAATATACAAATCTACTAAGATCGCACCAGGCAAATATAGCTGCCTGGCAGGCTATGGTTTGTCACCCGATATTGCCATTATGGATTACTGCCGGTCTCATCCCGGTATTGATTTCATATGTCTCTCTACAAGAGGTGCAGGCAAACTTGGTAAAATTCTCGGGACTAATTCGGGCAACCTGACAGAAAAATCAGATGTCCCTGTAATAACTGTTCCCAAAAACTACCGGTCTAAATCCATAAATCGCATTTTATATGCTACTGACCTCCGCAATTACAAGGAAGAATTGATAAAAGTAGCAGCTTTTGCCCGGCCTCTGAATGCCGCCATACAAGTTCTGCATTTGACAGATTCTAATCAAATTGTCAAAGATGAAGCAGGAATCGAAACCCGGATTCGTAAAGCAGTCCGGTTCAATATCAGCCTGATCATTAAAAAAAGGAGCCGGAATAGTTCAATTCTGAGAGACTTGCAAGAGCAGATATTTAAACTCAGGCCTTCCCTGATTATCATGTTCACGAACCAACACAGGAATTTTTTTCAAAAATTCATTTCTCCGAGTAAAACTGAACAACTATCATTCGTCGCAAAATTTCCATTGTTGGCGTTCAGCAAAGATTCACCTACTAGCCGCTAGCACGACTTCTATATTGATGCCAGTTCCATATAAAGTCATGATCGTATTTCCGGCAAAGTATCAAACATGTCGCCGCCATAAGAACGGTGGCTGGGAATGCTGAACCTATACCTAAAGGAGCGATTGCAAGTCCGAAAACAACCCCACCCGCACATGCCATCCTCACCCAATTTCTATTTAAAATAAACCCGGTAAAAATGAGAAATTGCCCGACAGCTATTGAAAGCGTGAAAATCCGGATATGCATTGAAAAAAAACCATTGATAAAATTCCTGTAAAAGGAAACGGGCGTCAGACTTGCATACTCAAGGTAAACCTGCGGTGTTTTTAGAACGGTGCTTGAATTCACACACCCGGCCCACAGGAATAAAACGGCTAAAAATAGCCTGGCCCAGATGGGCTTTTTCCAGGCTGCAAATACAGATATCGCAAATAGCAGATTCGAAATGAAGTAGGGAATGAGATATTGCTTAAGTTCACTCATATCCAATAATATTCTGTCGGCCGGTCTTCCGCGCATTCGGATTATTGAAAACATAAAATACCACCTGAACTAATGATGACTAATGAAAATGGGCAGATTAATAATTTGTATCAGGGGATCAGCGTGACTTTTTTTGAAAAAACCGGATAAAGCACTCCTGCCGTAGGAACCCATAACAACGAAAATATTCTTCTTCTTAAATAAGTAGTCAAAAAGTTTGTCATTTGTATTTCCAATAGCTGTCTCGAAGTGCATATTCGTATAATGTTCCTTCAGCCATTCACTGAATTTTATTTTGTCGCGATCCTGCCACTCTTCCCCGCTCTTAATTTGAAGAATAGTCACTTTTCTCCCCTGTAACTGAGGGAACAGATAAGTAAACTGCTTTATAGCAAATAATGAAGAAGCGGATCCGTCATACGTGAAAACAATCTCATCCAATCCATCAAAACTTACAGGAGCAATAAATACCGGACATTCTGCGCGCTGTAAAACTTCCTTTACAAAACGGGTAGGATTCGATTCGAACCCTTTACCGAAAGAAATTTCAGCATCGATTACCAACAGGTCAGCGAACCTGCTTTCTTCTATCAACTCAGTGTCCGGCCTTCCCAAAGCCCGATGAACGCTAAAACACACCTCGCCATTTATACAGCCATTTTTAAATGAGGCAATATTTTCTTCAATTCTGGCTTTATTAGACAAATATTCAGCCGCTTCATCATCATCCCTGTACATGATCGTTCTGCCCTGCAGATCCTTCAAAACAGGTCTGCTTTCTTCCAATAGGTTTTCCAGGAAAATACCGGTAATTTTCGAATGGGTTAAACGTCCGAGAAAACAGGCAAAATCAAACGCCTGCTGATTCGGATTGAGTGCATCCACTGCCAAAATTATTTTTTCCATCTGATTGCATTCTAAATTAAAATACCAAACCAATTTCCACCTCTTTGAAACAACCAGGCAATTACTTTGCGTAAAGATGCCTCAATCCGATCGACAAACCTTAATTCCCAACTATCCGGGAACCTATTTAATTTCTATGCGTTTAACAGGATTAGTTCTTTCCGTTTTAGATTTTGGTAAAATCAATTCAAGTACGCCATCTTCATATTTTGCTTCGATCTTATCCTTGTTTACTCCATCAGGCATGGTAAAACTGCGGGAAAAAGAAGAATAGTTGTATTCTTTCCTGCTATATTTTTCATCCTTTTCTTCCTTTTCTTCCTTTTTTTCTGAACTGATCGTAAGCAGGTTCCCTTCCACATCAATTTTAAAATCCTCTTTTTTTAACCCCGGGGCCGCAACAGAAACTTTGTAGTCTTTAGTGTTTTCAGAAATATTTACAGAGGGTGCCGACATGGCCTTGCTCCAGTTAAAACCCATATTTTCATACCATTCTGACCATGGTTTGAAAAAATCGCTGATAACTGTCGGAAAATATTCGCTTGTTTTTGCTAGTTCTTTAGTTGTCATAAAAGCCTCCTTTTTTTTTATTATTAGAGAAATTTACACAGCTAAATATAGGTTACGGAGGAATGGAATTACAGAACTATAATCAGTCGCGAGGATGATGTTCATCATGTTGCCGGATCCTACCGGTATTATGTATGGGCAATGAAGATTGGCACTCTTACTTCCTTTATTAAAAGATCCGCGAGGCTCTGATGAAACCACATGGAAAAACTGCTTCTATGATACGCACCGGCAACCACCAGGACACCTGGTTCTTCTGCTTTGAGCACGGTTGTAATCTCCTTTTCACCGCCTTTCAGTACCTGGAAAATAATCTCAGGGTAATGTCTCTTCATCCACTCCCTGATCAATTTATTGTCACTCAAATGCATTGAACTGACACCTTGTTTGGCACTTATCAGCCTGGTTTCGAGTTTGCCCATTTCTGACAAAATGTAATTAAACATCTTGATCGCCTGTACAGAAGATGGAGAACCATCATAGAGAAAAACAAGTTTTTTAACCGGATTGAACTTTTTTGGCACGACCAAAACAGGACAGTGAACATGATGCAGCACATTCTTCATAAACCAGCCGGGAAGACTATTTTCCATATAAGAAAATGTTTCCCAAGCGTCTATAATCAGTAAATCAGCAAATATGGTTTCATGAAGAAGTTCATCCAGGGCATTCCCCTTGTCTTCATGAACGGAAAAATTTATTTTCCCTTTCCTGCAACCATCTTCAAAATCAGCTATTGCCTTTTCCGTTGCAATCCTGTCTGCCCTTTCTATTTCATCAAATACGGATTTATTTGAGACTGATTGTTTTACCAATGTAGCATATACAGCATATCCTACACGCGTCGATTCCTTTAAAAAGACGCCAACAATATGCGCATCATATTGTTTTGCCAGGTAAACAGCATATTTTAAAGTGCTTTCTGAAAAACGAATGCTGTCAAATGCAGCTATTATCTTTTTCATTTTTTCATTTTAGATTTGTCCGTAATAGTAATATTTCTATTTTTCGGTCTGCTATGAATGTTCGCACACTGTATAACATCCTTGGCAGCAAATTTATATAACAGGAAGCCGCTTCTAATTGACATTGATCATATGAAAGGATGATATTGGACCTTTTTACAGAGGGTACTCAACTGTCCGAAGAGGGTTTTTCAGCGGGAATCCAGGTGTAGTCTTTTTGATATTCAGGAACAGTTTTCGCGGACGTAAGGTTATAAGTGCCCATGTAACGGGGCTTTCATCCGTTGGTGTTACTTCAAACCGGTTAAAGAAGGCATGCAGTACAAACGCCATTTCCATGATGGCGAAATGATTTCCTATACACATTCGGGGACCTGCACCAAAGGGGAAGAAATTCT
Organism: uncultured Bacteroidota bacterium; assembly: GCA_963741345.1. GTDB lineage: Bacteria > Bacteroidota > Bacteroidia > Chitinophagales > Chitinophagaceae > Puia. The sequence continues at coordinate 261,737 of CAVUHS010000001.1, read as the reverse complement.
TCACTTTCTTCAATCCGGAGGAGTCCGTGAACATAAACCGTTCAGGCCTGAATTCCGAAGCAGAACTCCAAATCTTAGTATTCCTGTGAAGCCCGTAAAAAAAGGGAATTATGATCGTTCCTTTCGGGATCCGAAATTCATGGAACTGATCGTCCTTCAAGGCAGCTCTTTCAGTCATCCAGGCAGCAGGAAAAAGACGCATCCCTTCCGAAAGAACAGCGTTTATATACTCATCTTTGGAACTATCACAGATTTCTGATTTTTCAACAGATAACTTTAGTTTTTGGGCTACCTCCGGATGCTGGGAGACCAGGTATAAAACCCATGAAATAGTATTAGCAGTTGTTTCGTGACCAGCAAAAAGCAGCACTAATATCTCGTCGATCAATTGTTCTTCGTCCATAGCTGTCCCTGTATCCTCATACCTGGTATTCAGCAGCATATCCAGCAGATCATGGTGCATTCCGCTATCGGTCTTCCGGTGTTCAATTATTCCCCTCAGGATTTTTCTGATATTACCGGCTTTCTGAAGAATTAACCGGTTTGCGCCGTTAAACGGATATAAAAACTTACGCAGGGGTTCATTGATGTCTTTCAAAAGAAAATCCTGTAAATCCGTGAAACCGTCGCTTAATTCTGTAATAGTCTTGTTGGGCAGGTCCAAATCAAATATCGAATGGATCAAAACAGAAAACGACAGCTTACGCATAAGCGGATAGATTTCTATCCTTTCGCCTGTCGGGAATCCAGATAGAAATTCATTCACCGTGCGGGCAATGATTTCATTCAGCGCCTGAATCTTGCTTAGGTGAAAAGACGGCTGAATCAGCCTCCGTTGCTTACGCCAGATTTCGCCTGTTGAAAAAAGCAATCCCTTGCCAAACAACCTGGCAGCCTTCTTTGTACTCAATTCGGATTTCTGATAATTCAGGTGATTATCCCTCAGGACATATTGAATGAATTCCGGGTTCTCTGTAATGATAAATTTTCCATTTCCCAGCAAATAGCCTGAATAGGTTCCACTAAACCGCATCATATTCCGTGATATAGCACGGATCGGATCTTTCAGGAAGGTAAAAGAAGCCAGCAGGCTTTGAATTCTGTTATGCCCGGCAGGAAATTTACTAGTATGCTTTCTATCATCCAATGACTCAATATTCAGGTCTGTAAATTTACTTCAATATCGATTCCACGGAGACCATATCCCCAACTGGTATGATGATACAAGTCAATTTCTGACATGACCCGGAAAAACCTCATTTCATCCAGTAATCCAATACGATCGGGGTACTTATTTTCCGAAAACCGGAAACAATCGATTTATTGTAGGTAATTCCACTTATTTTTTACGCTTTTAACAATCATTTTAGCTTACGGGAGAATAATTTTCCCCGGAACTCGTTTTTCAGTGAAATAGTCCCTTTCATGGCTATGAAACAACTACTACTCATCCCCCTATTCCTTCATATGAGCGGTGGGTCCTGGTTCAAAAAATCACTCTACCCTACAGTTGATCTGATCGCTGTGCGTTTAGAGCCCTGGCCGATAAACATGCAAAGAGTCATTTATTATACCGATACCTGCTATGCTGTGCAATTCAGGGATCAGTCAACAATGAATGGGGTGTATATTAAGACGCTTGATCTGGAAACCCTGGAACAATTAAAATATTTCAGGGAAGGCCTCATCACTTTGAAAAAAGGCGCAAACGGGGATGTTGCAGAATACCGGAATTATTCAATAAAGAAAGTCGGTACTAAGAAAGAAAATTCATGGTATATATTGAGTTATAGCGGCGCCGTTACGAATTTCCAGGAGCCCCAGGTAAATCGAATGATTTATATAATTAATAATTTTATTTCTGATCAAAATTAATTTTTCATTTTAAATCCATTACGTACACATGAAAAAGCTCTTATTGTTAATCCTGTTATCACCTCTGGCTATGAGGGCGCAATTTAAAATTGTAAATTCGGCAACCATAAGTATTGTCGATGTAAGGCAGGGAACATGGCCCATCAGCCTGCAAAGGATCACTAAACCCTCTGATACTTGTTATGTGCTTCAATTCAGAACACAGGAGTACAATAATTCAGTGATTATCAAAACTCTGAAATTCCGCGATATAGGTCAGTTGAAGTATTTCCAGCAGGGATTGTCAGCTTTGAAAGCTGGCAATAACGGAGATGTTGCGGAGTTTAAAGACTATACCATTAAGCGCGTGGATGTATATAAAGAAGGAATTTCCTATATATTGACCTGTGATGGAGGTCTCACAAACTTTCAGCAACCAGAGGCTGACAGAATGATTGCTGCAATTAACAAGCAATAATATTTTCCAGTTACTGAGGCAGATAGTCGCGTATCACTCCGTAGACAAAGGTCCCTGCGAGGGCGCCGGCAATCACCATGATCATAACTGTGTAACCCTGGCCGAATAATACGAATATGGGCCCCGGGCAAGCACCTGTCAGGGCCCATCCCATACCAAATATTGAGCCGCCTGCGAGGTATTTTTTCCAGCGTTTATCCTTGGCATGAAAATAAATGGGCTGACCCTTAAGGTCCCGGAAACGATATTTTTTAATCATTGCCACCAGGAAGATGCCCGTAACCACGGCTGTACCAATTATACCATACATGATTATCGATTGAAAGCGGAACATTTCCTGGATTCGATACCAGGAAACAGCCTCGGACTTTGTCATGATGATTCCAAACAGAATACCCGTTAGAATGTATTTGACGGCTCTCATGAATTACTCTATTTAAAGATGATTGGGAATAGCAGGTGTGTGGTAAACAGTCCCCCAATAAAAAATCCGATCACGGCAATCAGGGAAGGAAACTGAAGATTAGAAAGACCAGTGATCGCATGGCCTGACGTACAACCCCCTGCATACCTTGTACCGAAACCAATTAAAAATCCGCCGCCCAGGAAAACCAACAATCCCCTGGCGGTAAATAAATAATCCCAACTGAATATAGCGCCGGGCTCAAGATTACCATCAAAAGGTATATTCAAAGCATGCAAATCCGTAATAGTAGCAGGAGCCAGCGAAAGAGGCTGCGGGGATGGTAAGAACCGCACAGCAATATATCCTCCTATTATGGCTCCAGTTAAAAACAAAAGATTCCAAGCCTGTTTTTTCCAGTCAAACCTAAAATAGGGTGTCCATTTACCTGCTCCGATCATGGAACAGATATTCGAAAGGTTAGCAGAAAATCCAAAAGTCTTACCCGAAAATATGAGTATCCCCATAATGCCGGCGATGGCCGGTCCCGAAACATACCAGGGCCAGGGTTGGCTTATCATTTTAATCATTCAGTTTGTTTTTCGTTGACCGTTTTATCGTAATCGTACTAAATTTGGCGTTGACTCACAAAAATGCTTAAGGCTTTCCGCCTTAAGGTTACGGTTTAGGTTTCAAAAGTTTCCGTTTCAGAAGATTCCTTGTTTCCTGCAGCGATTCCAAATCAGTGAATGCATTTTTAGGGACGAGGAAAAAAGAACGGCTGTTAAAATAAAGATGGAAGAAGAAAGGAGATTCCAGAAAGGAACTGAAATCCGCCCAATTCCAGGCATGGGTACCCCGCTGTGTCTGCAATACCACTTCATGATCATTGAAATCCATACTGAAACGATCCTGAAATGTAAATGATCTCTTGTAAACACTCAGCGGAAGAATCGTCCAGAATGTAATCAGCAGCACAAACCACAACAAGGAAAATAAAAGGAATGAGATAGGCTGTATTTTATGTAAATAGAAAAGGACGGCGCTCAGAATAGTAAAGAGATTTACAATGACAAGCAGGATTTTTATTTCGGGCCTGGAAAGAAAATGATGCCTTAGTGCGCTCATCACCTGCTTTTTTTCGTAAACAAAATGAATAATCATTCTCAGCGCGTTAATTGTTTTTCGGAAATGCTCCACTCATATAGTTTCTTTCCCGACACGCCGTGTACCTCCAGATGAAGTACCCGTTCATTTGTCTTTCCATCAACCAGGATTTTTGCATAATTCCTTTCTTCCACAAGGCTGCCGGGCACCCTCGCTGGGTTATTGATTTCATTGCCTTTTACTTTCGAAACCCCGCTGGTAAAAGGCGAAATAGTAATATCGTATAAGTCATAGTTCCCAGGTCTGGCCGCTTTGACAATTTCGCTGTGGTGGCGATCTCCTGTCAGGAACAATACTCCTTTTATTTTCCCCCTATTCAGGAATTCCATTAGTTTGCGGTATTCATAACTATATTTGAAAAAACCTTCGTCTGTACTAAGTGGATTCAGCACCTGACTACCGACGACAACGATTTTAAATGTCGCGCGGCTCTGGACAAGTGCATCTTCCAGCCAGTCCAGCTGCCGGTTTCCAAAAAAATGTTTATCCGGATTGGGCAGACCGTTGACACTGTCTTCCAACTCATCTGCACTGCGAAAATATCTGTCATCGGTTAAAAATAAATCCAAATCACTATAGGAAATCTGGGAATAAATGCCTTTTTGATTCTCCCCATAAAATGGATTGCACCAATACTTCATAAATATTTCCCGGGAAATTTCTTTAAATCCGAATGAGCTTCCGGAATTATCCGGACCAAAATCATGATCATCCCAAATGGCGAATTGCGGCATCGCCCTTAACAGGGGCTGCAGGATCTTTTGTGCACGGTCACGGGATGCCCGGTACCAGAGTCCCCAGGGACTTTGTAAATCCACTTCCCTGGTGTACCAGTTATCTCCCAGCCAAAGCGTGAAAGCCGCAGTTTCTCCCGACATGGTTTCAAAAATGACAGAATCACCCCCGTAAGGCTTGCCGGGGCGATCGTATATGGGATCATTGAAATATGCGCAGCTGCCGGTCAGGAAACTGAAATCCGGGGCGGGTTTACGCCATTGCCAAAGGTCCTTGGTATAAAAGGAGCCGGTAGCCGGAGACTTGATGTGGTTTAGAATAAACTGGTAATCGTAATGGCAATTAATATCCAACCCGTCCAGTTCAATTTGAATGGGATTGAATTCCTTCCCCAATTCACCGGAATAATTTCTTTGCCAGGATTTTTCAGGATGACCAGATTTCCAGTAATTCACTGTCACCGAGCTGATGCCCGCTGAGACTTGCAGCCAGATTTTAACGGTTCGAAGTTCAACAGCACCCAGCATAGGCCCGGACACGATGGATCCGGGATTTAGGGTCTGGCCCTGAATGTGCATAAAGGGCAGGAAATATAAAATCAACCAAAGTTTTTTCATATCAGCACATTGGGTTCACAATGTACTAAGAAGCGCCATGATTGATAAAAATTGAAAACAGGAATTTTATTTCATATTCCGGCAATGGTTATAGTGGTTGTTAGCCGCCTCATAAGGTGTTACAGAGCGGTTACATGAATACAGCAGACTTAAGAGCAATGCCAGGGCGAGGATCTTTTTCATGGTTTTCATTTGAGGTTATCAATTAACGGTTTTAGGGTAGATAAAATTGCCAATAAATAGTCCAATTTTCCTGCCAGTCCGTGGGAAATTTTCCCGAAACGGGAGGAAATACAGGGCTGACCGTTGATGGTTGACGGCAGATGGAAAATTATATATAATTAGCACTTCCTCTCATTTTCACAATTCAAGATTCCCACATTTATTTTGAACCTATGGCCCAAAATAAAGATCCCCGTATAGAAATACGGGGATCAAGGTTAGTAAAAACCGTCCAAAGTATCTTTATTGAACTAACTGCAGCCCATGCTGTTTCCGCAATTCAGGCACTTATAACAGGTTCCGCTCCGGATAGTAATATGACCGCACGTATTACAGGCTGGCGCATCACTCTGCATACTCTTGGCAGCCGCATTTACAGCACTTAATCCGGACTCCGTACTCATATTCTTGACAGCTGTTTTTGTCTGAGCAGGATTGGCAAGTGTAACGGAAGGTTTCGACACAATTCTTACCTCACTCAGCTCTGGCGTTTTTTTTTCCTGCTCGGGAGGTACCGGCAGATCCCAGTCAGCTGTGCCCGTATTCATTACTTCTGGTTTATCAAGCACATGCACCAGATCTGTTCTTCCGAGGTATTCATATGCCATCGACCGGAAAATAAAATCTACAATAGAAGTTGTGCTTTTGATATTAGGATGATCCACCATTCCTGATGGTTCAAACCGGGTGAATACAAATTTTTCTACAAATTCTTCCAGGGGAACCCCGTACTGAAGGCCAATGGATATTGCAATTGCGAAACAGTTCAGCATACTCCGCATGGTGGCTCCCTCTTTGGCCATATCAATGAAGATTTCTCCCAGCGAGCCATCGGAATATTCGCCTGTCCGAAGGAATATGACTTGTCCGTTGATTTTTGCTTTTTGTGTGAAGCCACGTCTTTTAGGCGGAAGGGTCCTGCGCTCCACAATAGTCGCCAGCTCACGTTTTAATTTGGTGTCCGGAGAAGCCTGAACCCTTTTTTGCACTTCCAGTAATAACTCCTGCACAGTAAGTTTACTCATATCCACGATATGGGGCTCCATGGCAGGCTGGGGCTCATTTGAAATAGTCGGTTTGACTTCTTCAGTGGTTTCTGCTTTTTTCTTTTTGTCCGATTTATTGCTTAGTGGCTGGGAAAGTTTGGATCCGTCGCGATAAAGTGCGCAGGCTTTCAGAGCTAGTTTCCAGCTGAGCAGATAAGCATCTGCTATTTCTTCTATGCTGGCTTCATTTGGCAGATTGATTGTTTTTGATATCGCGCCACTGATAAAGGGCTGCACGGCACTCATCATCCGGATATGACCATGTGCATGTATAAATCGTTCTCCTATTTTACCGCATTTATTGGCGCAGTCGAAAACAGGCAGGTGTTCTTTTTTCAAATAAGGAGCTCCCTCAACAGTCATCGTTCCGCAGATATAATCATTGGCTTCGCCTATTTCAGCATCGGTGAATCCAAGTGCCTCCAGCAGGTTCCATTCGAAATTATAATATTGTTCTGCCTGGAATCCCAAACGCTGCAGGCATTCTTCACCCAGATTATATACGTTGAATACAAATCCAATTTCAAACGCAGATGCAACGACAGCTTCCAGTTTTTTAATTTCTTCTGCAAAAAACCCTTTTTCACTGAGTGTCTGGTGATTGATATGCGGTGCCCCGGCAAAAGTACCTGCACCCACAGCATATTTCACAATGGAATCAATTTCCCTTTCCGGATAGCCCATGTTTCTTAATGCCGCGGGAACAGACTGATTGATGATTTTAAAATACCCGCCGCCGGAAAGTTTCTTGAATTTTACCAGGGCGAAATCAGGTTCAACACCGGTAGTATCACAATCCATTACGAGACCGATGGTTCCTGTTGGCGCAATTACAGTTGCCTGTGCATTACGGTATCCGTATTTTTCACCAAGCTGCACCGCATCGTCCCAGGCCTTGGTAGCAGACTTCAGGAGATAATCCGGGCAATATTGCGCCTTGATGCCTTGCGGTTTGATTTCAAGATTTTCATACTCATCGGCATCGTAGGCAGCCAGGCGGTGATTGCGCATGACGCGGAGCATGGCATCCCGGTTCTCGTCAAATTTTGGAAATGGTCCCATGGTCCTCGCAATTTCTGCGCTGGTCTTGTACGAAATCCCCGTCATGATTGCACTGATGGCTCCTGCAATACCTCTTGCTTCTTCGCTGTCGTATGGAATTCCCATCACCATCAGCATGGAGCCCAGGTTGGCATATCCCAGTCCGAGGGTACGGTAATCATAAGAAAGCTGTGCCACTTCTTTTGAAGGGAACTGTGCCATCAAAACGGAAATTTCAAGTACAGCTGTCCATAAACGACAGGTGTACTCAAATCCTTCCACATCGATGATGTTGGTAGTTTCGTCATAGAATCTGCGGAGGTTAACCGAAGCCAGATTGCAGGCTGTGTTATCCAGGAACATGTACTCTGAGCAAGGGTTGGAAGCCCGGATACGGCCACCATTTGGGCAAGTATGCCACTCATTAATAGTGGTGTCGTATTGGGTACCCGGGTCAGCACAACGCCATGCAGCGTACGAAATCTGGTTCCAAACTTCCTTGGCAGGAATCTTTTTCATGATCCTTCCGTCACTTCTCGCCTTCAATTCCCAATCCTCATCATTCTCCAGTTTTTTAAAAAATGAATTTGGGATCCTGACTGAATTATTTGAATTCTGTCCACTGACAGTTTTATAAGCTTCTCCTTCATAATCACTGGCGTATCCTGCAGCAATCAACGCCGCGACTTTTTTCTCTTCCTCCATCTTCCAGTTGATAAAGTCCATGATTTCCGGATGATCGAGATCCAGACAGACCATCTTGGCAGCCCGTCGAGTTGTTCCGCCTGATTTGATAGCACCGGCTGCGCGGTCACCAATTTTAAGAAAACTCATGAGACCACTGGATGTGCCTCCGCCGCTAAGCTTTTCCCCTTCACCCCGTACATTGGAAAAGTTTGTTCCCACACCTGAACCATATTTGAAAATGCGGGCTTCCCGGACCCAGAGGTCCATAATTCCTCCGTCATTAACCAGATCATCTTCCACACTCAATATAAAGCAGGCATGAGGCTGGGGACGTTCATAGGCAGACGTTGATTTTTTCAGCTGGCCATCATGTTGATCAACGAAGTAATGTCCCTGCGGCTTTCCGGTAATACCATAACTTTCATACAATCCGGTATTGAACCACTGCGGGCTGTTGGGAACGCAGGCCTGGTTGAGGATCGAATAAACAAGCTCTTCATAAAAAACAATAGCATCTCTATCGGTCGCAAAATAACCATACCGCACACCCCATGCTTTCCAGCAGTTTGCCATTCTATGTGCCACCTGCTTAACAGAGGTTTCGCGGCCGAGGGTACCGTCTGCCAGGGGCACACCGGCTTTGCGGAAATATTTCTGTGCGAGTATATCGGTAGCAATCTGGCTCCATCCCTTAGGCACTTCCACGTTGGTCATCTCAAACACGATTTCCCCGGAAGGATTACGTATGACAGAACTGCGATAATCATATTCGAACTGATCAAAAACATTGATATCGTCGCGGGTATACCGACGGTTGAAAAGCAAACCGTTCGCAGATTGCATATGAGTAGCCATAAATGGGAAATGCTTTATGTGGTTAGGTAAATCGTTAGCTTATTAACAAATCGTTAAGCAGGTGACGAAAGTATTTTTTCATTTTCAGATTTCCGCACCTGAAATATTAACACCTGTGGAAAAGAAAGGTTGATAAATCATGAAGTGCAGGCGTGCACTCACTCGATTGATTTATTCACAATATTTGACGCATTATCCGCAAAAAAAATTTTGGTGAAACTCAAATAATCGTTTATCTGTCGAATCCGCCACGGTGTTTCGGAAAGCGGGAAAGTTTTCGCACATTTGTAAGGTAATCAACCACATGAAGGAAGCAATCTATTCTGCTTTACTGCAAAAAAAGAGAACAAAGCGAAAATCCTTTGCCCTGCTCATCGACCCCGATAAAGTGGATGTACAAAAAACAGCGACCCTGATTGACCTGGCTTTGAAAGCGCGGGTGGATTATTTGTTCGTGGGAGGAAGCCTGGTCATAACCCATCACCTGGACCAGGTGGTTCAGCAGATTAAATCTCAATGTAAAATTCCTATTATCCTTTTCCCCGGAACGCCTTCACAGGTTTCGCCTTTTGCCGATGCGTTGCTGTATTTGTCCCTGATTTCAGGCAGAAATCCGGAATTGCTGATCGGCCAGCATGTAATCTCGGCTCCGGCTGTTCGTAAGAGCGGCCTTGAAATCATCTCAACCGGATACATGGTCATTGACGGCGGTGCGCCGACCACAGTTTCGTATATCAGCAATGCCCTGCCAATTCCGGCCGATAAAAATGAAATCGCACTTTGTACGGCAATGGCAGGAGAAATGCTGGGCATGAAGCTGATTTATATGGATGCCGGCAGTGGCGCACGACGGCCGATTTCAACCGAAATGATCGAAAAGGTTTCCGGCAGCATCGAAATACCTCTGCTCGTCGGAGGTGGCATTCAGGATCCGGAAAAAGTCTATCTCAACGCCAAAGCTGGCGCCGATCTCATCGTAGTCGGAAACGCCATTGAAAAGGACGCCTCCCTTTTGTCTGAAATGGCGGCCGCCCTGCATTCCGTGTCGATAAAAGAAACCTAAACTTCTCCGATTTCGTTATTGTTAAGATTCCACTATTTCTCTTAAAAAATATCTTAGAATTTCAGAAAAAGCTGTTACTTTGTATGGTTAACAACTATAGTCATCACATTTTTTCATGAAATGAAAAAAAACTCACCCATATCAATCCTCACCGGAATGGTATTGCACGCCTTCAATAAGCGTGGGTTTTTTGTAACGCCTGTATGCGTTATTTTTTCTGTTCGTCCCATTCCCTTTTGGGTACGACGTTGATATTTCCCATCCATAGTATTCCTTTATCAGGACCTATGTCCGTAATCAGCCGGCTATAATATTCAATGACCCTGTCATTGGCATTCATTTATCCCCTACGTATTCATTCAATGGAACAAGAACAAAAGTTCACTATACAAATCGCAAATGCCTCCCACCAGGACTTTGCGCAGATCATCTGTGACGAAATGGAATCCTCCGCCAAAGCGCGCGGAACGGGTATTGCTAAAAGAAGCCCCGATTATATCAGGGAAAAAATGCGCGAAGGAAAAGCCGTAATCGCTTTTACTGACGATGGCGTTTGGGCGGGTTTCTGCTATATCGAAACATGGAGCCACGGCGAGTATGTCGCAAATTCCGGATTGATTGTGGCACCCCCTTTTCGTAAAAGCGGGCTGGCAAAAAATATCAAGAAAAAGATTTTTGATCTGAGCCGCAGATTATATCCGGGTGCTAAACTCTTCGGACTCACAACCGGCCTGGCTGTCATGAAAATAAATTCAGACCTGGGCTATGAGCCGGTAACCTATTCCGAACTGACACAGGATGAAGCTTTCTGGGCAGGCTGTAAAAGCTGCGTGAATTACGAAATCCTCATGAGTAAGGAAAGAAAAAATTGCATGTGCACAGCTATGCTCTATGATCCAAAAGATCAGAAACCAAAAGAGACGGCGCAGGAATTCGGCAAACGCAGTAAACTTTATGAGCGTTTTATGAAAATCAAACAATGGAGTCTTCTTAAAAACATCCTGCGCAAGGAAAAAGTGGATATGATTCTTACAGATCTGGGTCTGATCAAATCTAATAGATTCAGAAAAGAGAAACTGGCTAAATAAAATAATTGCCAAAAGATGAATAACGAAAACAAAAAAGTTGTTTTAGCATATAGCGGCGGGCTCGACACGACATATTGTGCTATTTATCTAAATAAAATTAAGGGGCTGGAAGTGCACGCCCTTACGGTAAATACGGGCGGTTTTAGCAGGCTGGAATTGGAAGTCATAGAAAAAAGAGCACGGGCCCTCGGAGTTGCCTCTTTTAAATCGGTAGACGTTACTGAAGATTATTACCAGTCCTGCATTCGTTATCTGATATTCGGCAATGTCCTGAAAAATGCAACTTATCCGCTAAGCGTGAGTGCCGAAAGAATGGTTCAGGCCATCGCCGTGGCGAAATATGTGGAAGAAACCGGGGCGGCTTATGTGGCCCATGGAAGCACAGGTGCCGGAAACGACCAGGTCCGTTTTGACATGGTTTTTACGGGAATGGTACCGGAAGCTCAAATTCTTACTCCCATTCGTGACATGAAACTCAGTCGCGAGCAGGAAATAGAATTTCTGAAGGAAAATGGAGTGGAAATGAATTTTGAAAAAGCGAAATACAGTATCAATAAAGGACTGTGGGGCACGTCGGTGGGTGGCAGGGAGACCCTTAATTCCAGGGATTATCTACCTGAAGATGCCTGGCCAACTCCCCTGACAGCGCGTGACCCTAAAAAAATAAATCTGCTTTTTGAAAAAGGAGAACTGAAGGCAGTGGATGATAAAAAATTTGATCATCCGGTTCGCGCTATACAATTTCTTCAATCCATTGCACAGCCTTTTGCTATCGGACGGGATATCCATGTGGGTGATACCATTATTGGAATCAAGGGCCGGGTAGGGTTTGAAGCAGCCGCCCCGCTGATCATCATAAAAGCCCATCACCTGCTGGAGAAACATACATTAACCAAATGGCAATTATACTGGAAGGAACAATTAAGCGGCTGGTATGGGAACTGGCTCCACGAAGGACAAATGCTGGATCCCACGATGCGAAATATTGAAAAATTCCTGGAGGATTCACAATCAACCGTATCGGGAAAAGTTTATGTGACACTGGAACCATATCGTTTCACTGTTACCGGTATTGAAAGTGTGCACGACCTGATGAGCAGTAAGTTTGGAACATATGGCGAAATGAATAGTGGCTGGACAGGCGACGACGTAAAGGGGTTCGCAAAAATTTTTGGTAACCAAACCGCCATATTCCATAAAATCAACGAGACCGGCAATTAAATAAAAATGAAAAAAATCAGGATTGGTATTACGGGTGGAGCTGGTTATACCGGTGGTGAGTTGATTCGCATTCTGCTGAATCATCCCAGGGCAGAACTGATTTTTGTGCAAAGTAAGAGTCACGCGGGACAGCCTCTTCACGCCGTACACCAGGATCTCGCGGGAGAAACCGAATTAGAATTTTCTGAAAAAATATCTCAGGACATTGAAGTATTATTTCTATGTGTCGGGCACGGCGAGGCAAAAAAATTTCTCCTGGAGAATGAAATAAATCACAAAATCCGGCTGATCGATTTGTCGCAGGACTTCCGGATAACAGCTAGTAACCGGTCACCTGTAACAGGCAATGCCTTCATATATGGATTGCCCGAATTAAACCGGGATGCAATCAGATCTGCACAAAATATTGCCAACCCCGGTTGTTTTGCAACTGCCATCGAACTCGGTCTGCTCCCGATGGCCCATCGGGGCTGGCTAACGGAAGTTTACTGCACGGGTATTACCGGATCTACCGGCGCAGGACAGGGTTTAAATGCAACTTCCCATTTTTCCTGGCGGGCCAATAATATCCAGGCTTACAAAACACTTACCCACCAACACCTGGGGGAAGTAAACCAATCCCTGAACCAATTCCAGCACGGTTTTGGTTCTCATAAACTGCATTTTGTTCCCTGGCGGGGTGATTTTACCCGTGGCATTTTTGTCAGCTCGCAAATGAAAAGCGATCAGGATCTTGCGGCAATAGTAAATCTTTATAAAGATTTTTATGCGGACCATCCGTTTATTGTAGTGAGTGAATCGGCAGTATTTTTAAAACAGGTTGTCAATACCAATAAGTGCATAATACAATTGGAAAAGCAGGGTGACTTACTGGTAATACACAGTGTAATAGATAATCTGCTGAAGGGAGCAAGCGGGCAGGCTGTTCAAAATATGAACTTAATGTTTGGTCTTGACGAATCCCTGGGATTAAAGTTTAAAGCAAATTACTTTTAAAACTCAAAAACAGATTAAGCATTACCGGACATTGAATAAATGAGGATTATTTTTTACAAAAGAGAACTACACATTATAACAAAAAGAATTTAGGCTTCAGGCCCTAAGTCTGTGGCAGGAAATTTCAGAAACTAAATATTATGAAGCTTTTTGATGTATATCCAATAAATGATATCACCATCACACGTGCAAAGGGATCCTATCTCTGGGATGATGCTGGAAGGCAGTACTTAGATATGTATGGTGGCCATGCCGTTATTTCTATCGGTCATACTCACCCGCATTTTGTTTCAAGAATTACACATCAGCTAAAGCAGGTCGCTTTTTATTCTAATTCGATCCGGATTCCCCTTCAGCAACAACTGGCGGACAAACTTGGAAAGATAACAGGCAAGGAAGATTACCAGCTTTTCCTTTGCAATTCCGGGGCGGAAGCAAATGAAAATGCGATGAAGCTCGCTTCATTTCATACCGGCAGAAAAAAAATTGTCGCTTTCAGCAAGTCCTTTCATGGGAGGACGTCCCTGGCGGTGGCAGTAACGGATAATCCATCGATTGTTGCGCCTGTAAATCAAACTGATAATGTCATATTCCTTCCATTCAATGACCTGAATGCACTCACAGCGTACTTTAATGATCATGGTCGGGAAGTAGCTGCCGTAATCGTTGAGGGAATACAGGGTGTTGGCGGAATCAATATTGCGGAAGATGCCTTTCTTCAGAAAATAAGGTCCGTCTGCACGGATTATGACACGGTTTTCATTGCCGATTCTGTTCAGTGTGGATACGGACGAACCGGAGAATTTTTTTCTCACGACCTGGCGGGTATCCAGGCCGATATTTATACTATGGCCAAAGGGATGGGTAACGGATTTCCGGTAGCCGGGATCCTCATCGCGCCATTCCTAAAACCTAAACACGGTATGCTGGGAACTACTTTCGGCGGAAATCATCTTGCCTGTGCCGCTGCCCTGGCGGTTCTTGAAGTGATTGACGACGAGAACTTAATGGAAAATGCTAAAACAACAGGAGAGTTTTTGATTTCCCGTCTGAAAAAAATAAAAGGTCTGAAGAATGTTCGTGGCAAAGGGCTGATGATTGGATTTGATGTGGACGGTGAACTGAAAGATCTGCGCAAGAACCTTCTTTCTAATCAACAAGTATTTACAGGTGAATCAAAACCCAATACCATTCGTCTGCTGCCTTCCCTTACATTGCGAAAGAAAGAAGCACAGGAATTCCTTGAGTCACTGGAAGAAGAAATACAAAATATGGTTTCATCCCCCAATCTGGTTCATCCCGCATGAAGAATTTTATATCCATTGCAGATGTCTCAAACATGGACGATCTGATCGCGCAGGCACTTCTGTATAAAAAAAATCCATATGCCGACAAAATACTGGGTCAGGGTAAAAAGATCGGCCTCCTGTTTTTAAATCCCAGCCTGCGCACCCGTTTCAGCACTCAGGTTGCTGCTCTGAACCTGGGAATGGAACCGCTGGTATTTAATGTGGATAAAGAAGGATGGGCTCTTGAATTTGAAGAAGAAGCCATTATGAGCGGAAGCAGTGTGGAACATATTAAAGACGCTGCTCCGGTACTAGGGAAGTATTTTGATATCCTGTGCATTCGAACTTTCCCCTCTCTTAAAAACCGGGAAGACGATTACAGCGAATTATTCATCACACAGTTTGTAAAATATGCGGGTATTCCTGTGGTCAGCCTGGAAAGTGCCACCCTGCATCCTCTCCAGAGCCTGACGGATATAATGACTATTACTGAGAGCCTGCAAAACATGCCTCAGATTTCCAAACCAAAAATCGTCCTCACCTGGGCGCCGCATGTGAAACCACTTCCGCAATGCGTAGCCAATAGTTTTGCAGAATGGGTCAATGCCTGGGGTAAAGCTGATTTCGTAATTACACATCCGGAAGACTACGAACTGGATACCCGGTTCACAAAAGGGGCAAGCATTGTTCACGACCAGGATCAGGCACTTAAAAATGCAGATTTTGTATATGTAAAAAACTGGAGCACCTATCAGGATTACGGTAAAATGTATACCAATGACCCTGAATGGATGCTCACCAATAAAAAATTAGCCCTTACCAACCAGGCTAAAGTAATGCATTGCCTCCCCGTCAGACGTAATGTGGAACTCAGTGATGAAGTGTTGGATGGTTTGAACAGTGTTGTGACCCGCCAGGCCGGAAACCGGGTCTGGGCCGCACAGTCTGTACTCAGTGACATCTTAAAATCCTGCTGATGGAGAACCTGTATGTAGTTAAGATTGGAGGAAATATTATTGATGATGATGCACTGCTTTCGGTCTTTCTGCAAAAATTCGCCAGGATACCATCCAAAAAAATTCTGATACACGGTGGTGGCAAACTGGCAACAAGACTGGCCGAAAAACTGGGTATTCCCCAGCAACTGGTGGATGGTCGCCGGATCACCGATGCTGAAACGCTGAAAATTGTGACCATGGTTTATGCTGGATACATAAATAAAATTATAGTGGCAGAACTGCAATCCATTCAGTGTGACGCCATGGGAGTCTCCGGCGCTGATGGAAACAGCATTCGCGCCCACAAAAGAGAAAATGCAGCTATTGATTATGGTTTCGCAGGTGATATTGATAAAGTAAATTCAGATTTGTTCCGGCAATTGCTTGAAAACGGCTATTCGCCCGTTATTGCTCCCATTACGCATGACGGCAAGAACCAGCTTTTAAATACCAATGCCGATACGATCGCCCAGGAAATCGCAAAAGCCATGAGTAACGATTACAAAGTCAGCCTGGTTTATAGCTTTGAAAAATCCGGTGTACTGACGGATGTGGATGATGAAAATACAGTCATAAAAAATCTGAAGCTCCGTTTATTACACGGAATTGAAGGAATCAAAGAAAATATTTGCCGGTATGATCCCTAAACTGGACAATGCCTTTGCCGCTATCCGTCAGGGTGTTCACGAAGTGATCATCGGTAAAGGAGAAGAACTGGATCAGCTCATAGCCGGAAATTCCGGAACAACCATAAGTCATGAATAACGCTGCAATCGAAACACTTCAGGCAGAAGCCATTGCCTTATTGAAAGAATTAATCGCCACACCTTCTTTCTCCAAGGAAGAAAATGATACTGCGGACTTGCTCTGCGCTTTTTTTGTCCGTCACGAAATACCCTTCGCCCGCGTGGGAAATAATATTTACGCAAGGAACAGGCATTATCATAGTTCCAAAAAAAGTATTTTACTTAATTCACATCATGATACTGTACGCCCTAATAAGGCTTACAGCATGGATCCCTTCACACCAACTATCAGGGATGGGAAATTATTCGGACTGGGAAGTAATGATGCCGGCGGGTGCCTGGTGAGCCTGGCAGCCGTATTCCTTTATTATTATGACAAGGAGGATCCAAAACATAATATTGTTTTTGCCGCCAGCGCTGAAGAAGAAATCAGTGGTGTTAATGGAATCGAATTGGTACTCCCGTACCTTGGCCAGATTGATTTCGGTATCGTAGGGGAACCCACTAAACTGGACATGGCAGTCGCAGAGCGAGGATTAATGGTGATTGACTGCATAGCATCCGGCAGGCCCGGTCACGCAGCCAGGAACGAAGGGGAAAACGCCTTATATAAAGCAGTTGACGATATCAACTGGATAAGGAATTACCGCTTTGAGAAAAAAAGTGAACTGCTGGGAGAAACAAGGCTGAGTGTAACCGTCATAGATACAGAAAATAAACAGCACAATGTGGTTCCTTCGCAGTGTAAATATGTGATAGATGTAAGGGTAAATGAATTATACAGCTTTGAGGAAATTCTTGAGGCTTTAAAGGAAAATCTGAAAAGCAGTTTTAAACCCCGGACCACACGAATGAAATCAACTTCCATACCCCTGGGTCACCCCCTGGTTCAGTCCGGTATCCGCCTGGGGAAAAACTATTACGGTTCGCCAACCACTTCTGATAAGGCGCTGATGCCATTTCCTGCACTAAAAATGGGTCCGGGCGATTCAGCCAGAAGTCATACGGCCGATGAGTATATTTATATTGATGAAATCAAAGAAGGTATAGAGACATATATTAAGTTGCTGAATGAGTTTGTATAAGTCCAGAAATCCTGAGACAGTGCTCTGATAGATTTAAGGCAAATGAATATCAATTAAACCTCTTATCATACCAGCCTCCAGGCTTTAATCTCTGAAAATGAAACTCTGGGACAAAAAAGATTCCGACATAAATGCACAAATAGAGAAATTCACGGTTGGGCGTGATCCGGAATTTGATATGATTCTGGCCCGGTACGATGTGCAGGGCTCTATGGCGCATGTAAAAATGCTTGAGTCTGTTAATATGCTTACCAGGGAAGAAGCAAAATCTATTCTGCAGGAACTGGAAAATATCAGCGAAGAAATCGACCGGGGAACTTTTAGAATAGAAAAAGGCGTAGAAGATATTCATTCACAAATCGAACTGAATCTTACCCGGCAACTCGGAGAAGCTGGAAAAAAAATTCATAGTGGTCGGAGCCGGAACGACCAGGTGGCGGTTGACATCAAATTGTTCCTCCGCGCAGAAATTGGGAAACTAAAGACAGATGTCAAAGAACTCTTTGATTTACTGATCTCATTGAGCGATCAATACAAGTCAGATCTTCTTCCCGGGTATACTCACTTGCAGATTGCTATGCCCTCCTCCTTTGGTCTCTGGTTCGCTGCTTACGCCGAAAGCCTGATTGATGATTTGGAGATACTCGCAGGTGCCTATAGAGTTGTCAATAAAAATCCTCTCGGAAGCGGTGCCGGATATGGATCGTCTTTCCCATTGAACCGCAAAATGACCACCGACCTGCTTGGATTTGAAAGTCTTCATTATAATGTTGTATACGCACAGATGAGCCGGGGCAAAACTGAGAAACTGGTCTCCTTTGGTATGGCCTCTCTAGCAGCAACTCTTTCACGCCTGGCAATGGATTGCTGCCTGTACATGAATCAGAATTTTGGATTCATTTCCTTCCCCGATGAACTCACAACGGGCAGCAGCATTATGCCACATAAAAAAAATCCGGATGTATTTGAACTCATAAGAGGCCGGACAAACCGGATTCAGTCTATTCCAAACGAGCTCAGTTTACTGGTAAATAACCTGCCTTCCGGATATCACCGCGATATGCAGCTCACAAAGGAAATATTATTTCCTGCCATTGAAGATTTGAAAAGCTGCATAAGCATGACGAAACTTATGCTTTCACACATTAGTATTAAAAAGGACATCTTGAAGGATGAAAAGTATAAGTATCTATTCAGTGTGGAGGCAGTAAACGATCTGGTAAACCGGGGCATTCCTTTCCGGGAAGCCTATAAAACAATCGGCAACCAGATCAATAGCGGGCAATTTTCTTTTGACCAGTCAAAGCCTTTGAAACATAGCCATGAAGGAAGCCTGGGTAACCTGAATCTTCCTGAAATCATTGCCGAAATGGATAAGGTCCTAAAAAAATTCTAAAAGTTAATTTACCTGGATTCCATTTGGTTTCAACCAATAATTGCGAAGGGTTAGCTGGCGAGGCGTGGCTGTTTCCGAAAATTCGAGAACATTAAATTTTATAAGAGGCGATTTAACCATTATTCCTTTTAATTCAACTATTTTTTCCTCACCGTTTTCACTTTCTACGCATTACTTTGACAATAAAATCATCTCCGGCTTTAACAGAAGATTGAAAATTTTTAAAATACTCCTGAATGTTGGGAGGAGTCAGTTCTACCCCGTTAATCGAAATGATTTCATCCCCCAAATGATACCCCATTGCTTTCCCGAAATCGTTCATATCCGATATATCGGATATGAACACTCTTTTTGTTTCACGGTTGTAGCTCATTCCGACACTACCCATAGTAACTAAGCTGTCTTTTGTTTCAACCCTGGGCATAAATTTTACTCCAACACTGTCAAAAGTTTCGTCCAATGGCAATGGTTTATTACCTGAAACATAGGTTAGAAGAAATTTTTCTATTTCCGGATATGTAAGCTTTCCGATTTCGCCAAATAATTCCTCGTCCCTGAAGCCCTTTTTTACTCCATACATGGCAGAGAGATCTTGCATCATATTCATAAACCCGTATTTACCATCGGAGAGCTCCAGTAATTTGATGTCTATGCACAATGCAATCAGTGCTCCCTTCTGATAAACATTCAGGAATTGATTTTTATACTGACCCAGCACACCACTGCTCATTACTGTAAAAGGAAGCGTATCGTTAAACCGTGTTTTGGATGCTGATATCATGCCACCCAGCGTCTTTAGCAATTCGAGAGGAGAGATCAAACCATATTTTTCCTGGACCATCCTCGCGTGATACTCAGTGGATCCTTCATAGAGCCATAAGTGTTCCGACATCTTTGGATTTGTGAAATCAAAATACTGGATCTTCTCAGAATGGATACTCAACGGGGTAATAATATGAAAAAATTCGTGTGCTGAAGCATCAACAATAAACTCGGAAAGTGCCAGTGAATCCCTTTCACCGAAGTAATAAAGTGAACTATAAGAGTGTTCCAATGCACCCTGGCCACCGGAGTATCCGGGTTTATCATCCAGGTAGACGATGAAAGCATATTTTTCAACCGGCAGTTTCCCGCCGAGGTATTTTGTCTGCGCCTGCAAAAGTGTATCCAGTTTATGGGCAAGAAAATTCGAAGTCATCATTTTATGCGGCGAGTATACAGAGATTAGTACGCTTGAATGGCCTACCCGGATCACGGTTGTATCCGGAACATTGTACATGAATGGATTATCAACAATCCTGTTATATGATTCAGTAACAAATCTGTCGCTATTTGAGCTTTTGTCGAGATCAATCAGTGCCGTACTCCCATACATTTTGGGAGGATGGTTTACTGTCAGTTCATAGGGAATATCCTTCATGTCGTCAAAATATCCAAGGAAACAATGGTTATTTATGACATAAACTGTATCCTTTTGAATATCACTTCCAGCAGGCTCAAAAATTACCTGCTTAGTCAGATTGTCATCATAGGAATCATTGACGAAATAAGTAAGCCTGGTCATCTTATCTGCATTGGAAATTGTCCAGCTGTTTATATCGGACTTTACTACCGGCAGCGTGTCGCCTTTTTTGTCAAATACCCTTAACTGCTCCACATATCTTCCGTAATCATCCTCGGAATAGGTACCCGGGACAATTTTCGGGAGATGATATGTGATGGTCTTTTTTTGAATCACGGGAGGGGTTAATTCCACTTTTACCTGATCATTTTTAACATTGACAAGGTCAATGGTAAATCGGTAACCTTTAAATCCTGTCTCTTTCTGCGCAAATGAAACAAGCGTAAACAAAGTGAGTATAAGGGTTATACCAGGAACTTTTTTCATAAAACAAATTCAGTCGTAATAATTAACGAAAACTAGGTAAATAATGGCGTATGGCTTTATTGTTTATTGATAAGTGGCAAAAAAGCCGGATTTAGTAATTTTATAAAAAATTGAATATGATATCCTATAAATATGTCCGCATTCTGATACCATTGTTGACAATTGTTTGTATTTATTGCGCGGGACAGCCTGGCCCCGATCAGAATAAGCAGGATCCTACTGCACAGCTGAAGGGCTGGATCGATTCCAAAAAATTCAGGTTTCATGCACTTTCCGCAACTTCTATGAAAGGGAGGACAACGCAACTTACCAGTGAGTATTTTTTAAAACTGAATAATGACAGTCTACAGGTAGAATTGCCCTATTACGGCCGTTCTTACTCAACCAATTATCCACCTACTGATACTGTCCGTAGAGTTCACCACCACCCAGTTCAGCTATGAATCCGTTGTTTCCAAAAAAGGGGGTTGGAATATTACTATAAAACCCAAGAATGAGAATAGCGCTAACAAAATCTATATATCAGTAACATCCAGCGGATATTGTACCGTAAATGTAAATAGTAACTCAAGGGATCCTATTTCCTATTATGGCACTATAACAGGTTATGATGCACGTTAGTTCAAATGCAACTAATCAGAAAATTATCTTTTCATTTCATTCTTTCGAATGCTGATTATTGACTATTCTGTGATGACACGCGTGGGTGTGCTCCTGTCTGCAATGATGGAAGTGGCACTTATCCCGATGGCGCGTATAATTTCAGTCATATTGCCCAGATCCAATGTATTAACTTCGTCACCAAGGGTGTGATAATATTTTTCCGAATCCATTTTCGAAGTCGATATTGTGTGTGCCGGGACACCCAGCTTAGCCAGCGTTGCATTGTCTGATCGCAGGAATAACATCTGTTCCGGATACGGGTCCTGATAAAATTTGAACAGGGTATTGGTCAAATTCCTTTGAAGTATTGCACCCATATCCGATTTATCATATCCCGAAATATAGGCGGAATTTTTGCCCCATTTACTTTCAGTTCCTATCATCTCAATATTCAGCATCGCGACTACTTTATCGGGATCGAGCTGGCGGGAAAAATAGGCAGATCCGAATTCGCCGATTTCTTCTGCCGTAAAGGCAGCAAAAATGATCGAACGCTCATTATTATTCAATTGGCTGAAGTACTTCGCCAGTGTGATAACCGCTGTGGTGCCGGAAGCATCATCATTCGCACCATTAAAAACCGAATCTCCACTGGCATTCGGCTTTCCGGTTCCCAGGTGATCATAGTGCGCTGAAAATATTACAAACTCATCCGGCTTTGATTTACCCGGAATCATTCCGACAATATTTCTGAGATCCTGCCTTTTTATTTTTTGCCTGACCTGAATGCTATATTGCCGCGGATCTGTTGAAGTCAAAAGAAAGATCCTGTTTCCACTTCCACTGAACTGGGGTAAATGAATTTTTGAAAGCCTCTCAAATTTTACTAGCAAATGTTGTATCCACCAAAATGAGAACATTTTGGTTCCCATCCAGGTATTTAAAAAATAACTTCACTCAGGTTATCTCCCTTCCTTACATATACTCTGTTATAATTGTCGCGTGGAGATATAGAAAGGGAGGAATCTGCGGACAGGACGATTATATTTTTTGTTTCAATATCGATTCCGTCAAGACTTGCGGTTGCTATTGTGGCTTCGGGATTCATCATGGAAAAAACCTGGCTGAAATCTTTGGACCTGGTTAATGGCTTCAGACCGGCTTCGCGGAATTCATTTGAAATAAACGCCGCTGCTCTTTCAATGCCGGGGTGTATACACTTTTCGACCCTGCATATCGTCAGAGGCAAGTGCTTTTTCAATTCGACTTACCTCTGATCAATGAAATAGTCTGTAAACCCTGCGTCCTGGCATAAACAGATACAATCAGGAAACCTGTCAGGAAAAATAAACGCATATTTTGTCTTAAGAAATTATAAACTCATCATTTCTTTGAACTTGACGGTTTGTCTTCTGCTGACTTCTATTTTCTCCCCACCTTTCAGTTCCAGCAGTAGGCCCCCGTTAAAATAGGGTTCAATTTTTTCAATAAGACGCAGATTTACGATGTGCTTCCTGTTTGCCCGGAAAAATACCTTCTCATCCAGGCGTTCTTCCAGCGCATTCAATGATTTCAGAATAAGTGGTTTATTCGAACCAAAATAAATCTTTGCATAATTTCCTACGCTTTCAAAAAGCCGGATTTCGGCGAGCTTCACAAACCAGCACCTTTCGCCGTCTTTTACAAAAACCTGGTCATTTTCGTGGAGCAGGCTCCTGTTAATGGCTATCTCATCGTCTGTTGACAGATTCCCTGTCACGGCTTTCTTCCACATGAAGTTTGTGCAGGGCATCAGCGAGCCGTTTGGGTTCCACTGGTTTCAATAAATAATCAAGCGCATTTACTTCAAATGCCTTTAATGCATAATCGTCATAAGCTGTTGTAAAGATTACATCGGGTGCCTTATCCAGTTCCGTCAGCATATCGAATCCGGTCTTACCTGGCATCTGAATGTCCAGGAAAATCAGGTCCGGGTTCAGGCTGTCTATTTTCTCAATACCTTCATTCGCATTCGCCGCTTCCGCGATCACTTCTATTTCCGGAAATTCCAGTAGCAACTTTTTCAATTCGTTGCGGGCCAGTCTTTCGTCGTCAATAATTACTGCTCTGATCATAAGTTTATAAATTTATGTCAACGGAATATGTAATTCGGCTTCTACCATATTACCATTAATTTCACGGATATTGAAATTGGCTTGTCCGCCAAACAATAGTTGAAGACGGTTCCTGGTACTGATGAGACCAAAGCCGTCTTCGTTTCCGGATATTATCCAGCCTGCCTGTATTGCGAATCACAAGCTGATGATAACGATCTTTCATTTTTGAGACAATGGTTACTGTTCCTCCACTGACCTGTTTACTGATACCGTGCTTAATGGCATTCTCTACCAGGGTCTGTAGCATCATGGGCGGAATTGGCTGCATCAGGGTGTTTTCAGCGATCTCATATTGGACATGCAGCCGGTCTTCAAAACGTATATGTTCCAGGGCCAGGTAATCTTTTACAATATTCAATTCTTTTTCGAAAAAAACCGTTTCCTGTTTTTCAGTCTGCATACTGCTTCTCAGAATATTGCTCAACTCTGTAATAGCTGTCCTTGCACGCAAAGGATTTTCATCGATTAATGCCCGGATGCTGTTAAGTGCATTAAAAATAAAGTGAGGGTTGATATGACTCTTGATGGTTTTCAATTCAAGTTCTCTAACCAGGGCCTCCAGTTTCAGAGTGTCCATTTCCTGTTTCCTGCTTTTTTCAATATAGTGGAAGAAATAGTAAATCGCTGTCCACGGTATAATATATAATCCGTTTTCAACCGTCATCAGGAAAAACCGTGTGGAGAATTCACGCACTATATTTCCGCTGGTGGGGTCAACCCAGTTTATCACTGAAATCCTGATAATTGAATCCGCCAGGCAAACAACCAAAATTCCCACCGCCAGACGGGGTAAAGATTTTTCAACAGGCAGGGACAACCATCCTGCACGGCGAATAACATTTCTGAATAAATGGGTAGTCAAAATACCCGCGAGGATTCTTATCAGCAGGGCTATGAGAAAATGCAAATCGACCCGCTGGCCAAAAAGCACGTTTATCAGAATCAATATCGGGGCTAGAATTCCCCAACCTCCTATTTGTAGACGCCAATAGTATTTACTCGTCTTTTGCATAATTTCAGATAGGGACAAAACTATAGGATAAATCCTCCTTTTTTATATATTAAGTATTAATGGAGAATCCGGCTTTTTGGCGGTCGCTGGCCTCCGGGAAGGGATACCTGCATACCCAAACACGCCATATGGCATGAAAATGTTATTTTTACAAGCCAAAATAGAATAGATGGACCTTCTGCCGGGACCCCTTTTACAAACTATTGATTCTCCTCAAGATCTTAAAAGATTGAACAGGGATCAGCTCCAACTGCTTACCGACGAACTACGCCAGTATATTATTGATGTGGTGAGTCTGTATGGAGGCCATTTTGCAGCGAGCCTGGGTGTCGCCGAACTCACCGTAGCCCTGCATCATGTCTTTAATACCCCCTATGACCAGTTGGTCTGGGATGTGGGTCACCAGGCCTACGGACATAAAATCCTGACGGGCAGACGTGACAACTTTTCCACGAACAGAAAATATAAAGGTCTAAGCGGATTTCCAAACCGCGATGAAAGTATCTACGACACTTTCGGAGTCGGTCATTCTTCCACTTCCATCAGCGCGGCACTCGGTATGTCCATGGCAGCCAAATATAAAGGTGAAACCGATAGAAAGGTGGTAGCCGTTATTGGTGATGGCGCGCTAACAGCCGGACTGGCTTTTGAAGGCATGAACCATGCAGGCGTGGCCGATACCGATCTCCTGATTATTCTTAACGATAACTGTATGAGCATCGATCCGAATGTAGGTGCACTGAAGGAATACCTAACGGATATCACTACTTCCCAAACCTATAACAAATTCAAAGACGATATCTGGAAGGCCCTTGGTAAGCTGCCGGTGGGCGGTCATTTCAGCCGTGAAATCGCCAGCAAAATTGAACACAGTATCAAAAGCTTTGTAAATAAGAGCAGTAACCTGTTCGAAGCATTAAAATTGCGCTATTTCGGTCCCATCGACGGACATAATCTAAATAAGCTTCTGGACACCCTGCAGGATCTAAAAAATATTCCGGGCCCGAAACTCCTGCACATTATTACCGTAAAGGGTAAGGGCTATTCGCTGGCAGAAAATGACCAAACCAAGTGGCATGCACCCGGTTTATTCGATAAGATTACCGGAGAAATTTATAAGAAGCAATTCGATACTGTTCAACCGCCAAAATACCAGGACGTATTTGGTCATTCCATTATTGAACTCGCGGAAAAAAACCCGAACATATTCGCCATTACACCAGCCATGCCCAGCGGGAGTTCTTTGAAATTCATGATGGAGAAAATGCCAAACCGAGCTTTTGATGTCGGCATTTGCGAGCAGCATGCGGTTACCCTGAGCGCGGGTATGGCAACCCAGGGGATGCGCGTTTTCTGTAATATCTATTCAAGCTTCATGCAAAGGGCATACGATCAGGTGATTCATGACGTAGCTATCCAGGATCTTCCAGTTGTGTTCTGCCTGGATCGAGCTGGATTGGTGGGTGAAGACGGTCCTACACATCATGGAGCCTATGACATCGCTTATATGCGTTGCATACCGAATTTGATTGTGAGCGCACCGATGAATGAATCAGAATTGCGTAACCTGATGTACACAGCACAACTGGATAAAAATAATCATCCTTTTGTAATCAGGTATCCCCGTGGCGAAGGTGTTTTACCTGTATGGAAAACTCCTTTTCAGGAAATTGAAATAGGTAAGGGAAGAAAATTGAAAGACGGAAAAGAGCTGGCAATCCTCTCCTTTGGTCATCCGGGCAATTTTGTTACATCTGCTATCAGGCAATTACGAACGGAAGACCTGGATGCTGCACATTATGACCTCCGGTTCGTAAAACCCCTTGATGAGGAAATGCTGCATGAAGTATTTAAAAAATTCGATAAGGTTATTACTGTGGAAGATGGAACCATCGTCGGAGGTTTCGGGTCTGCAGTTCTTGAATTTATGGCAGCACATCAATATCAATCACAGATAGTCATGCTGGGCATCCCGGATAAAATCATAGAGCACGGCTCTCCCAAACAACTTCAGCACGAAGCCGGTTTCGATGCAGATGCCATATATCAGACCGCGAAAAATTTATTAGTTAAATCTGAAAATTTAAAGTTGAAGATATAAGCGGACCACCGAAATACATCCTCCATAAAATTATTTTAGGCAGAAAATGTCAATGGTATTTCAATCGCCAGCAATTGTGAATCTCTGACAGCCTCAATATTGACCTGACCAGTTTCTGAAATTCCCAATGCATCTCTGCTGTTAAGAGATTGATCGGATGACTTAACAGTTCCTTCAATGACAAATAAATACAATCCGGAATTTTTCCATTTCATTCGGTAGCCAATAGTTTTCCCTGCTTCCAGGTCAACCAGTGAAAACCGCGCATCCTGATTAATATTTAATGCCTGTTCAGATGGCTCCGGGCTTACTACAACCTGCCAGTTATTTTTACGTTCACTGAGGTCAAACGTTTTTTGTCCATACGCAGGTTTAATGTCCCTGAGTTTTGGAAAAACCCAAATTTGCAAAAGTTTGGCATAGTCAGTTGATGATGCATTGTATTCAGAATGACGGATACCTGTACCGGCACTCATAATCTGAACATCTCCCTTTCGGATGATGCCTTCATTACCGGTGCTGTCTTTATGTGCAAGTTTTCCTTCGAGTGGAATGGTAACGATTTCCATGTTATCGTGTGGATGGGCTCCAAATCCCCCACCTCCGGCAATGCTATCATCATTCACCACACGCAAAGCGCCAAAATGTATTTTTTTCGGGTCATGATACTGACCAAAGCTGAATGAATGGAAGGATTCCAGCCAACCGAGATTAACATGCCCCCTTTCCTCCGCGGGATATAGTATTGTATTCATAGTAAATAATTTAATGTTTGAACATCAAATAGTGTACCGTTTTGATAAAAGGCATCCTGTTGAATGCCTGACGCCTTTATGTCATAATTAAAAACTGATTACTGACAGGGGATGAACAGCTGGCAGAAATCTCTCCATTTACTCCAAACGGCTACTAAGCCGGCGGGAACAAATCATTCAGCCTGGTGTAATAAACTTTCCTCATTATTTTCCAGTATGAAATTATTCCGGCCTTCTCCGATCAGGATATTCATATATCCCAATTGCACCAGCTCGAGGATAGAGAGAAAAAGAAAAATCGCATGTATCCTGTTTTCGCAAAAGTCAATGATCTTTTCAAAGGGAACAGTTTTCTCGAGTCTTACCAGGTCAATCATTTGCTGGCGGCTGTCTTCAATAGTATAATTATATTGTACGACTGTGTGGCGTGGCTGGTTGTTCCGCTCCTGCATTCGCTGCAACACCTTTTCAAAAGTCTTCATCAGTTTGAATAAACTGATGGACTGAATTTCTGTCCCCTCTCCGGATTCCTCACCAATCTGCAGCAATTCCCGATGCAGATTTCCGCGACGGATCAGCTTCATTCGCTGTTCTTCCATCTCCGCCAGTCTTGCAGACGCCTCTTTGAATCTTTTGTATTCAAGAACTTTATTTACAAGTTCCTGGCGAGGGTCAATTTCATTCCCCAGTTCGTCCAGTTCTTTCCTGGGAAGCAACATCTTCGCCTTAATGCGCATGAGGGTGGAAACGAAGAGGATGAATTCACTCGATAATTCAATATTCAGTGTTTCTTCCTTATGTATGAACTCGAGAAAATCCGTAATTAACTTGTGAATCGGAATATTATAAATATCAAGCTCATCCCTTTCAATAAAAAACAGGAGCAGGTCGAAGGGTCCCTCAAACTGGGATAATCGGATCTGGTATGATGAGGAATTGAGCATGGGTCGGCTTTTGATACAAGGTTACGGAAAAGCTGAAAGCCGGCAGCCGAAAGCCGCTGGCATTTATTGACAATTTATCGCCAAATGAATTTAAGATTTCAAATATTCATTATGCGATCCTGGTGCACCGGATCGATTTTAATCTAAACTCAGAATTTAAGCAGAAATCCGATGCCCAGCAATTCCTGGAGTTGTGGCGAGGCCCCTCCAACGCTGCCGTCACTTTTAACCGTCGAGACATCGTTATCATAAATCAGGTTGAACGCCAGGGTCATTGTTAGGATACCTGTCACTTTAACCGCAAGCAGGTTGGTAAGGTTAATATCCACGTCCTGTGGGTCATGTAAATAATTTGAAAACAAATCCAGGCGCCCGGTATAAACAGCATTATCACTGATTTTTGCAGTATAGGAAATTGTCGAATAGGCACCGAATTCGAGTTTAACATGTTTTCCGGAATCCACCCCATAAGACCCAACAGAAGACAACGAATCATTTTTTACGATCGTCCATCTCAATGTCGCCGGGGAGATGAAAATTGAAAATCTGTCATTCGGTTTATAATTCATGCCTGCACCAAGAGTAATATAAGCAGGAGACAGGAAATCTGAAGTCAGCACAGGTGAACCATCTTTCGGGTAAGCATATCCCGGAGTAAACTGAGTACGGAAATTCAGCAGTCCGCTTAAGTACCAGTTTTTTCCAATATCATATCCATATTTTGAAAGCAGATCGATCTTGTCGTCTGATTTACGCGTCCCCTGACTGGTTGTACTTACAAATCCGTAGGCCAGATCGATCGTGTTATCCCAGGCATGTTTCCCCTCCTTATAAAAGGCAAATCCGCTGAAAAAACTTGCCAACCCCAGGGTCGATTTTTCGCCTCCGGCGGCCCAATTATCCTGTGCAGCCTGGGTGAATGTGAACCTCAGCACGCCACCCGTTTTCCAAGCTTTTGGAATCGTATCGTTCGGATCTTTCTTGATAGTCCTGTTGGCCTCATCGCGCATCTGTTGCACAGATTTGTCCTGACCCAGGGCAACATACATGCTTAGTACGGACAACACACTGAATACAATTTTTTTCATCTAAATGGAATTATTGAATTCTGAAATGCAGTTAAAATCATATGGCGGAAAAGAAAAACAAATAAACGCCGGGCCTGATTATCTTTTTTTCAATTCATCCCTTATTTCTGCCAACAGTGATTCTGTAGGAGTAGGGCCCGCGGCGGCAGGAACATTTTTATTTTCTATAGCTTTGAATCCTTTTACAATCAGGAAGAGGATGAATGCAATGATGATAAATTTAATGACAGCGGATAAAAATAAACCGTATTTAACTGCTCCGTAAGTAAGCGCATCGAGGTTGTCCGCGTGAGCTGCTTTTAATGCCGGCGTCAGCAAAAGGGGGGTAATAACATTATCGGTCAGTGACGATACGATTGCTCCAAAAGCACCACCAATAATTACTGCAACAGCGAGATCAACTACGTTGCCGCGCAATATAAAATCCTTGAATTCTTTTAAGATTCCCATAAACGAAATTTTAATGGTTAAGAATAAAATGATTCAATCAGACAGACATAATTTCTTTCTCTTTGGAAGCGAGGTGCCTTTCCACCATAGAAATATGCAGATCCGTAATCTCCTGCATTTGTTTCTCTGCGTCTTTCGTGAGGTCTTCACTCAATCCGTCCTTCTGCAATTTTCTGATATCCTCAATCGCATCTCTTCTGATATTTCGAACAGCTACCCGTGTTTGTTCTCCTTCCGCATAAGACTTTTTTACAAATTCTTTTCTTCTTTCTTCCGTAAGAGGGGGCATAAAAAGCCGAATTATATTTCCGTCATTTTGTGGCGTGACGCCCAGGTTGGCATTGATAATCGCCCTTTCAATCGGCTGAAGCATATTTTTTTCCCAGGGCTGGATTGTAAGCGTCCTGGCATCCAGGGCGGATACATTTGCCATCTGGTTGATCACGGTGGGCACACCATAATAATCCACATTTACGCCGTCAAGCATTTGGGGGTTTGCTTTTCCTGCCCGGATCCTGGTAAGCTCATTCTCAAGGTGGGTAATTGCTTTTATCATGGAATCTTTTGCAACTTCCACAATAAAATCTAATTCATCAGACATAGAGATAATTCTAATTCAGATTTTTTTGGCCGATGCTGAATATTAATTTTTTTGTTCCAGCATACTTTCGCGGATAAAGGTAACCAATTTCGATTCCTTTACCTTCTCATTTTTATCAATTCCCTCATTGGCCCAGGATATGGAATGACGGGATCTTGAATAATAAGCGACGGCTATAAAGGTGAAGAAAAGTGCTATAACCGAAAAAATTAAAATCGTGCATCCGAGGGATCTTGCCATATAAACAAATACCACCATGCCGGCATTGATGGCAACCAGCAGGAGCGTTATGGTACGATGAGAGAGACCTCGATCCATCAGGAGATGATGAATATGGTTTCTGTCCGGACTGAATGGAGAACGGCGTTTGAATATTCGGATCGCAAATACGCGAAGTGTGTCAAGCAGGGGAATCATGAGAATCGTAAAACCGATAGCCGGTGATGATACAATCGGGTTTACAGACTGGGGGCCCTCTCCGGGATCTATAAATTTCAAAACCAAAATCGCATTCACTACCCCCACGAGCAGGGATCCGGTATCACCCATAAATATTTTTGCGGGTTGGAAATTAAATATCAGGAAGGCTATCAGGCTGCCACATAAAGAAAACGCAAGCACATAATATGGCTCCATGCCTGCGTTTAGAAAATATATACCAAACAATGCAGACGACATCAATCCGAGCGTTCCGGCCAGACCGTCCACTCCGTCTATGAGATTAAATGAATTAATTATTACAATAACTGAAAAATAAGAAATCAGCAGGCTGAACATTTCCGGCAATTCATGAATTCCAAAAAAACCATGCATGCTCCTGATTTGTATCCGTCCGTAATATATGATCAGAAATGCCGCCAGTACCTGGCCAATAAATTTCTTGATTGGAGTAAGCACCAGGATATCATCCTTCAGACCTAAGAAGAAAATGACCATAGTGGCTGCGATGAAATATTGGAATTCGGATGAATACTTGAAATTGATTGTTAGAAGGCATCCAAATACAAATCCGGCAAATATTCCAATTCCGCCCAATGGAGTAATTGCGACCTGATGAATTTTGCGTGCATCCGGCACATCAAAAAGCTTTTTCATGTCAGCAACATTGATGATTACAGGTATGGCCAGAAATGTAATGGTGAATGAAATGGACAGAGAAAGTAATACATCAAACATGTATCTCGGTTTACATTAAATAAATTCGATCATTGCTAAAATCAAGCCTAATACCTTTTTGTCGTATGTTCAGTCTAGAGCTTTGATAACCAAGATGTTCCGACGAGCAATGTTATAATGTCACTGAGCGCATGAACAAGCAAGTTAGAACAAAAGTTTAATATGTTCCGGAACATGGGTAAATAAATTCCATTAGATTTGCGCACTTTCAAATAAATCATTTGACATGGCTGATTTAAAAGCTATCGCCTCGCAAATCCGGCGGGATATTCTTCGAATGGTGCATGGTGCTTCAAGCGGTCATCCGGGAGGTTCTCTGGGATGCACAGATTTATTTACTGCCCTGTATTTCGAAGTCATGAAACACGATCCGAAATTCTCAATGGACGGCAAAAATGAAGACATATTCTTCCTGAGCAATGGCCATATTTCACCTGTATTCTATTCTACCCTGGCAAGATCCGGATACTTTGATTTAAAAGAACTTGGCACATTCCGAAAGCTGAATTCCCGTTTGCAGGGACATCCCGCCACCCATGAACACCTGCCGGGAATCCGGATTGCCAGCGGCTCACTGGGACAGGGAATGAGCGTAGCAATCGGTGCGGCTCTTACCAAAAAACTCAATAAGGATTCAAATATTGTATTTTCCCTTCATGGCGACGGGGAACTGGATGAGGGCCAGATCTGGGAAGCTCTGATATTTGCTGCCCACCATAAGGTAGACAACCTGATTTCTACCGTTGACTGGAACCACCAGCAAATTGATGGGACCACCGAGAAAGTGATGAATCTTGGGAATATCCGGCAGAAATTCGACGCTTTTGGATGGAAAACCCTGGAAACCAATGGAAATAATATGGATGAACTCCTGGGTACTCTCCGGGAAGCCAAATTGCTTACCGGGAAGGGGCAGCCCGTCGCTATCCTGATGCATACTATAATGGGTAAGGGCGTAGACTTTATGGAAAATGATCACAGCTGGCACGGCATTGCACCCAGTGACGAACAGCTGCAAAAAGCCCTGGCCCAGCTGCCTGAAACTCTTGGCGATTACTGAAGCAAGTATGGGAGTATGAGAGTATGGAAGAATGCGAGTGAAAATTAATTACCTGCAACTCTCACACTCTCATACTCCCATACTCTCATACTTTCCTAAGTTTTTAATTCGAAGGGCTGTAATGCCGCTTTCCTGGCAGGAATCCAGGAAGCCAGTAAGACTACAATGAAGATCGTGCTGCCCACCAGAATAAAATCCCCGGGGATCAGTTTCACAGGATAGTAATCGATCAGGAAATTCCCCTGCAGGGGTACCAGCTTCAAATTCACCTGCATCCAGCAAAGCAGAATCGCGAGTCCAAACCCGATTCCTCCCCCCAATAT
The DNA here is from genome assembly GCA_963741345.1 of uncultured Bacteroidota bacterium. GTDB lineage: Bacteria > Bacteroidota > Bacteroidia > Chitinophagales > Chitinophagaceae > Puia. The sequence goes on along the minus strand of CAVUHS010000001.1, from coordinate 228,593 downwards.
TCCCAGCAGAATTCCTTCATTTAAGAAAATCTGTCGGATAAACTGGTTATTGGCACCCATCGCTTTTAACACTTGAATATCCTTTTGCTTTTCCAGGACCAGCATAGTCAGCGCACCTACAATATTGAAAGCAGCTACGATCAAGATAAGGGTTAGGATAATATATATTACCCATTTTTCCATTTTCATTGTTCCAAATAAAGTCTGATTCTGTTCATCCCGGGTTCTGATCAGGAATGCAGAACCAAATAGTGATTGTAGCATGGATTTGAGTTCCCTACTCACCAGCCCATCTCTGGTGGCAATTTCAATGGCCCCATATTGGTTAGAGTCGAGACCGAGCATGCGCTGCATAAACCCAAGATTGGTGATTACGTAGTGAGTGTCAAAATCCTCCTGTATCTTAAATGCCCCGGAAGATATGATCGACTCTGAGCGAACAGCGGAAGCAGCATCCGACGGGTTAATACTGCCAGTTCGAAAAAGGTTTACTGTCATCGGTACAATTGCCCGATCCGATTCTATGTCCAGGGTATATTCAACACCGATTCCAAGAACGGCCTGGGGGTGATCCGAAGAACCAGTCTGATAATCACCTTTTATAATATTTTTAGATAAGCCATTTATGTTTTTATAGTTCTCATCAACGCCCTTTAACATGACAGGCAGCATGCTGTTATTATATTGCAAAAGGGCCTGATCCTCTATCGTCAATGAATAACCGATAACTCCGTCCATCTGTCTCAGTTTTAGCAGACTGGTATTGGGAACCCGGATAAATTTCCCGGAGGCAGGCGAAATTTTTAGGTCTGTATAAAACGAAGAATAAAGTGAACGGACAAGGTCTTCCAATCCGTTAAAAACACTTAGAACTACAATCAGGGAAGCAGTTCCAAGTATAATAGCGCTGACACTAACCCATGAAATGATGTTAATGGCATTTGTGGATTTCTTTGCTTTAAAATACCGCCAGGCAAAAAGGAACTTCAATGCAGATGTATTAAATCAGGATTCAGTTCCTGTATTGGGTTTATTTTCATTGATCTCCCGAAACAGCGTTTCCATTTTATCTACATATTCCAGAGAATCGTCTATATAAAATGTCAACTGTGGCATGCTTCTTAACTGATTACGGATGGAACTTACCAGGTCACGTTTAATTTCCCAGGCCCTGTCTTCTATCAGTTTCAAAGCCTCTTTAGGTTTGGGTACCTGGTAAAAACTCAGGTAAATACGTGCTTCAAACAGATCCGGAGTAATTTTAACTGATGAGATGGAAACCATTCCTCCCTGTATCATGTTTAATCCCAGCTTTTGAAATATCTTATTGAATTCTTCCAGCAGTAAAGCACTAACCTGTTTTTGTCTCTTACCTTCTTTCATATCATTGCCGATTTCAGTGTAAATTTACGGGTTTACGCACCATCCAGAAATAATGAAGAGATTTTCGACGATTCTGAAATACCTGAGTGATCAGAAAGGTTATGTCGCCCTGTATTTCCTTTTCAATCTTCTTTCTGTCCTGTTTTCCCTGGTTTCCCTGACCATGCTGGTGCCTTTCCTGCAACTTTTATTCGGAAAAGAGAAACCGCCGGATCAGGTACCTCATCTTACTTTTTCAGCCGCCAGCGTACTGGAAAACATTAAATATGCACTGAGTATTATGATCCGGGAACACAGCCCGGCATATGCACTCGGCGCAATTTGCGTTATTATAATCTTTTCCATCTTTTTTAAAAACCTGTTTCTTTATCTATCCCTCAGGATTCTGGGACCCATGCGCAACCGGGTTCTCAACCGCCTGCGATCAGATTTGTATTCGAAGATCCTGGACCTGCCGCTGGGTTTTTTTACGGAACAACGCAAGGGCGACCTGATCAGTCGTATGAGCAATGATATTAATGAAATTGAATGGAGTGTAATCAGTACACTGGAAGGCGTATTTCGCGAACCCCTCACCATCCTGGTTATTCTGGCCACATTGGTCTTTCTTAGTCCCCCTTTATCTCTTTTTCTGTTTGTACTGCTTCCTTTAACAGGTTTTATCATTGGACGTGTGAGCCGTTCTTTAAAAAAACAATCCAATATTGCTCAGGAACAATTGGGAACACTCATGTCGATCCTGGATGAAACCCTGGGTGGTTTGCGTGTGATCAAAGCGTTTAATGCCGAAGCCCTGTTGAAATCAAAATTTTTTAAGACTAATAATTACCTGAATCAGGTTAAGAACAAAATTATTTTCCGGCGTGATATGGCTTCCCCTATGTCGGAATTACTGGGTGTGATTGTTCTTTGTTGCATTCTTTTTTTTGGCGGTCAGATGATTCTCAGCCACCAATTCGCTCTACAGGCTGAAGGTTTTATTACTTATATCGCCATCTTTACTCAAATTATCAATCCGGCTAAGTCCCTATCCACGGCATTTTATAATGCCCAGCGCGGAACAGCTGCCATCAAACGAATTGAAGAAATTCTGCATGCAGACATTGTCATAAAAGAGCCTGCTAATCCCAAGCCGATTAATTCCTTCAATCAGTCGATTGAATTCAGGAATGTAAGCTTCTCTTACGAAGGCACAGAAGTGCTGCACCATATTGACCTGAAAATAAACAAGGGAAAAACGGTTGCATTGGTTGGATCTTCCGGTGCGGGAAAATCAACCCTTGCTGATCTGATCCCCCGGTTTCATGATGTAAGCGGCGGTGAATTGCTGGTAGATGGAATAAATATTAAAAATTATTCTCTTCATGCTCTGCGCGGACAAATGAGTATCGTAACCCAGGAGCCCGTATTGTTCAATGATACTATTGCAGCCAATATTGCATTGGGATCACCGGATGCTTCCATGGAGGAAATCGAAAAAGCGGCGCGCGTTGCCAATGCACACCAGTTTATCATTCAAAAGGAAAATGGATATCTGACAAATATCGGCGATCGGGGATCTAAACTCAGCGGTGGTGAAAGACAACGTGTTACAATCGCGCGGGCTGTTTTAAAAAATCCGCCCATCCTGATATTGGATGAAGCAACTTCTTCCCTCGATACAGAAAGTGAACGACTCGTACAGGATGCAATCAATAATATGATGCAAAATAGAACCTGCGTGGTCATTGCACACCGCCTCAGCACCATCCGTCATGCAAATGAAATCATTGTGTTACAAAAAGGAGACATCGTAGAGCGGGGAACCCATGAAGAGCTGGTATCACAAAATGGGTTTTATAAAAGGCTTGTTGATATGCAGGAGATAAAATAAGTCGAAAATTTAAAGCAGAAAACCCAACACATTTCCCAAACGCAAAATCGGAATAAACTAACGTCGACCATTAACGAACAACTGTATTCTAATATTTGCGAATCAAAATCACACCGGCGATAAGCAAAATGGATCCGATTATTTTACCGGCAGAAATTTCTCTCACAGCTATGCCCATCCAGCCAAACTGATCAAATAATATTGCAGCAAACATCTGTCCGGCCAGCACCAGACTAAATGATAAAACCACTCCGAGTCGCGGAAGTAACACAACGATACCCGCCACAAAAAAAGTTCCCAGTAAACCACCTGACCAGATCCACCAGGGTGATTGTGAAGAAATAAATCCAAGCTTAAACTGACCGGCAATAATCAAAAAAATCATCAGTGCGAAAGTGCCGACAGCAAATGATATGAATGCGGCCATCACAGGACTTCCTGCTGTCTTGGCCAGCCTTGAGTTAATAGCGGCCTGCATGGGCAGAATGGCACCCAATGCCAGCGCCATCAAAATAAATAAGAGGCGGGATTGCATGATCAATTTAAAAGATGAGGACCCTTCCCTGATAGCGGATCGTAGAACGATTATCATTAAACGATCAGCAAACAGCGTTCGGCGTTAGACTTTCAGCGTTATGCTTAAAAGCTATTTGTTCATCGTTTGTTTGGCTTCTATGCTGAGTGTTGCGTGAGGAACCGCCTTCAGTCTCGCTTTGTCAATCAGCTTTCCCGTAACCCGGCAGATCCCATAAGTCTTGTTCTCAATCCGCATCATGGCTTTTTCCAGATGATCGATAAAAGTAATCTGGCGACTGGCCATCTGACTTAGTTGTTCACGTTCCATACTCATACTTCCATCTTCCATTGTCATATAACGGTTATCCGTTTCATCTCCACCCATTTCATCGCGACGGGTAATAAGGCCCTGGAGGTATGCCAGTTCTTTCTTCGCTGAATCCAGTTTTTTGGTGATCAGCTCCCTGAACTCATTTAACTCTGCATCACTATATCTCATGGTGGGTCCGGTTTGTTCCTGCTGGTGAATGTCCAGTACGGATTTTGTAAATTCCGGTTCGTATTTACGAACCGTTTTTGTTTTAATTTCAGGTATGACCACTTTAACCGCCTTTACCGGTGGTGGAACAGGTTTTTTGATCTCCGGTTTCACGGTAACAGGACTTGTGTTTTTCACTTGTTGTTTGAAAACAGGCTTTTTATCATCTGCTTTTGTGGCTTTCGCCACGGCGGCCTGGACCGGCTTTGCAGCAACAGGTGCATGAACTACCGGGGCATGGTGGGCCGGTTTTGCCGGATGGGTCATGGGTGCCGGTTTCTTTGCCGATGCGCTTACTACAGCGGGCTTTTTACCTGTTGTTGCGGCCGTTGGTGTTTTTTTCGTCGAACCCACTGTTTTACTATGGACTGTCTTACTTGCTGACGCTGCAGGTTTCTTTACCACGGGATTGTGTTTTTTAGGACTGTCCTTTTTTACAGTTTTTGCCGGTACTGGCTTTTTGGCAACAACTTTCTTTGCCGCAGGCTTTGCGGCCTTTTTAGGTTGCACTTTTTTAAAGGCTTTGACCGGTTTTTTCTTGATTGCCATATGGTTAGGCTTTTTTTGTGACAAACACTGTTAAAGGGACGTCATTAACTTCAATTAGGGTGCCATTCGTTACTTCGGCAACCAAATCGAGTTTGTCTGCCAAAATTTCCGCGCAAATATAATAATTAAATTCTCTTATCGTCTCTTCCAATGTTTGCGCACCACCAATTTGTACGTTGATTCGGTCCGTAAGGTCAAATTCCTGGTCCTTCCTGATTTTCTGAATCCTGTTTACAAGCTCACGTGCGTTCCCCTCCCGTTCAAGTTCGGGAGTCACCGTAACGTCCAAAGCCACGATTAGCTGACCTTTTGAGGCTACCATCCAGCCAGGCACATCCTCACTGCTGATTTCCACTTCCTCCAGGAGGATTTCTACCACATCAACCCCTAACGGAACCTGAATTTTACCTTCTTTTTCCAGTTTATTGATGTCCTGTTGGGTGAATTTAGCCAAAGCGCCGGTGACTGACTTCATTTTTGCTCCCAGTTTCTTGCCCAAAAGGACAAAGTTTGGCTTAATCCTTTTATGAATAAACTCATTATTGGCTTCGAGATATTCTATTTCCTTGATATTAACCTCTGAACGTATCAATTCCCCCACTTTCTCCAACTGTGCCTTCATTCCCTGATTCAACACAGGAATAAGAACTTTTTTCAGCGGCTGACGAACTTTAATATTGATTTTTTTGCGGATGGACAGTATAAGGGAGGAAGTTTCCTGCGCCAGCTTCATCCTTTCTTCCAGATCCCTGTCAATGGCGGCATTTTTCACATCTGGAAAATCTGTAAAATGAACGGAATTCAATTCAGATCTGCCTGTGACATTATTGAGATTTTGAAAAAGCCAGTCCGCGAAAAACGGCGATACGGGTGCAATAAGTTTGCTAAGAGTTTCAAGACATTCATATAATGTCTGGTAGGCACTCCGCTTATCCTGCTCATACTCCCCCTTCCAAAAACGGCGTCTGCTAAGACGAACATACCAGTTACTTAGTTCTTCGTCCACAAAATCTTCTATCAGCCTGCCTGCAACCGTGGGTTCATAATCATCCAGGCTGTATATCACCTTTTTTACCAGACTGTTTAAGGTGGAGGAAATCCATTTATCAATTTCGGGTCTTTCAGCAAGCGGGATATATTCTTCCTTGAAAGCAAATCCATCCACATTTGCATAGAGAGCGAAAAACTGGTAGGTGTTATATAATGTGCCAAAAAATTTACGTTGCACTTCCCGAATACCTTCAGTGTCGAACTTCATACTGTCCCAGGGAGAGGCGTTGGTGATCAGGTACCAGCGAGTCGCATCGGCACCAAACTGATCAATAGTTTTAAAGGGGTCCACCACATTACCCACCCGTTTACTCATTTTATTGCCATTCTTGTCGAGAACAAGTCCATTAGATACCACCGTTTTATAGGCAATCCCGTCAAATAACATCACAGCCAGCGCATGCAGGGTATAAAACCAGCCCCGCGTCTGATCCACTCCCTCTGCTATGAAATCAGCCGGGAAGCTTTCCTTAAACTTCTCTTTATTTTCAAATGGGTAATGCCATTGAGCATAAGGCATAGCACCTGAGTCGAACCATACGTCTACCAGATCCGGTATGCGGTTCATTTTTTTACCCCTACTACTTGCCAGTATGATCCCATCCACGAAAGGCTTATGTAGATCGAGCGTTTCAGCCTTAACTCCTGCGTTAAATTCCGTGCCGAATACCTTTTTGGCTTTTTCGATTTCGTCGAGCAAATCCATAATTGAACCGATGCATTTTTCCTCCTCACCATCCTCGGTTCTCCATATCGGCAGTGGCGTTCCCCAAAAACGGCTACGGCTCAGATTCCAATCCACCATATTCTCCAGCCAGTTGCCAAATCTTCCCTCTCCGGTTGATGCCGGTTTCCATTGAATGGTTTTGTTCAGCTCCACCATCCTGTCCTTCATTGCCGTAGTCTTGATGAACCAGGCATCGAGCGGGTAATATAGTATAGGCTTGTCTGTTCTCCAGCAATGAGGATATGTGTGTTCGTATTTTTCAATTTTGAAAGCACGGTTTTCTTTCTTCAGCTTTACACAGATATCCACATTCACATCCACGTATTTCGGATCATCCTTGTAGTTCTTTACGAATCTTCCGCTGAATTCATCCACGCCTGAAACAAATTTGCCCTCTTTGTCTACCAGTATAAGGATACCGAGTTTATTTTTCTTCCCGATTTTAAAATCGTCTGCTCCAAAAGCAGGCGCTGTGTGCACAATACCAGTTCCGTCCTCAGTCGTTACAAAATCACCTATTACAATTCGGAATGGATCAGCATCGGGAGTAATGCTGCGGATTTTTTCCAGGCTCCCCGATTCACTGGGAATTAATTGTTCGTAACGGCAATTCTCCAGCTCAGAGCCGGAAAAAGAAGATAAAATCTTCCAGGGCAATACTTTTGAAGCGGGCTGATAAGTTTCAAAATCAATACCCTCATCCTCCGGTTTAAAATATTTAACCAGCAGGGACCTGGCAAGAACAACATTTATAGGTAAATGTGTGTAGGGATTGAAGGTCTGAACAAGGACATAATCTATATCGGGTCCGACGGTTAACCCCAGGTTGGATGGTAGCGTCCAGGGAGTCGTTGTCCAGGCCAGGAAGAAAATACCGGAATCATCCGTGTCAACCAGCTTTTTAAAAAGAAATGCTGATTGTTGATTCCTAACAGCTTTGAACATGGTGACACAGCTGGTGTCCTTCACCTCTTTATAAGTACCTGGCTGATTGAGTTCATGCGAACTCAATCCCGTTCCGGCTGCGGGTGAATAAGGTTGAATACTTACACTTTCGAATAATAAATCCTTCCTGTATAATTCTTTCAGAATCCACCAAAGTGTTTCAATGTATTGATTTTCATAAGTAATATAAGGATGCTCCAGATCCACCCAATAACCCATCTTTGCGGTCAGGTCATCCCATTTGTCCTTATACCGGAGAACCGCCTCCCGGCACTTCAAATTGTAATCCTGTACAGAAATTTTCTTACCGATATCTTCTTTCGTGATTCCAAGTTCTTTCTCCACGCCGAGTTCCACCGGCAGGCCATGAGTATCCCAGCCGCCCTTCCGCTCCACCTGGAATCCGCGCATCGTCTTATACCGGCATACGAGATCTTTTAGCGTACGGCTGATAACATGGTGTATTCCCGGTAACCCGTTTGCGCTGGGCGGTCCTTCATAAAAAACAAAAGGCGTTTTTCCGGCGCGCAAATCAATACTTTTTTGAAAGGCATTGGTGGCCGTCCACTGATCCAGTACCTCCCGTCCAATCTCCGGCAGATTCAACTTTTCATACTCCTTATATCGCCCGGTCATATTGATCGTTAATAATGAATAGATTAGGAAATGTTTACTCTACCAAACCCGACTGAACATTTCAAAATGGCTGCAAAGCTAATGAATTCGCGGGTTTTTTTCCCCGTATATAACCCTCGTAATAAAACGTGGGTGTACGATATCGGACAGTATTGTTACGTGGAAGTTGAGCATAATCAAGCGATTAAGTGTAAGCAATTATCCACATTGAAATCCTTTGGCATAATTTATGTTTGAAAAAAGGAGTCCGATCCTTTTTAAAATCATTGAGACGAATCTATAAAAAGACGTTCTCGGGTTCTGTAAATTTTTTTCTACGGTTTAGGGTTTAGGGGTTAAAAAGGGGGGTATTCCTACTCCCCTTCCTTTTATACTTAAGGCGTTTTTTGTTAATCCGCACCTTCCCGTTTTTAATTCCTTTTATCGCGTTTGCAAAAACCAATGCTAGTTATTTTATTAAATGTTTTCCCAATTCCTGAATCACCAGTCGAAACCAGTTTCTGAAAGACCACCTTTTTTGCCCCTTATAAAAAGCCCCTCAACAGAGGGGTTTTTTCGTTGGCGGAAAACCATTCGCTTTCCCAAATGAAAATAATTTCAATGGTTGATATTAATCAACGATTTAATTAATCGTATTTATCTAATTTCTGTTGCAGGTCGACATCCTTCGGTCATAGATTATCGTTTATTCCTGACCTTTTTATAAATCCTGATCGCCAGCAATAAAATAATTGTTAGTGAAGCCATACCAATAAGACCAAAGACCCAGCTCAATGCCTGTTTGACGGTTGCCAGGAATATAATAACGAACAACAGCAGGGTGGCTACCTCATTCCATATACGCAGCTGTTGGGAACCGAATCTGAATATTCCTTTTTGCTGTTCGCGATATAACAAATGCAAAGAGAAATGATATAGATACAGTATTACTACGAAAATCAGTTTCACAACCAGCCACTCCGGTGTGCCTCCCAATATAATCCAGATCCATGGTCCGAATATAAGGGTGAGCAATGCCGAAGGCCAGGTGATGCCCAACCACAATCTCTTTATCATCAACCGAAATTGGCTGAGCAGAATTTCCCGTTCAGGTCCCGTTTTCTCGGAAGCCTCTGTATTATAAATAAATAGTCTTACTACATAGAACATCCCGCTGAACCAGGTGACAATAAAAATAATATGCAGGGACTTTATATATAGGTAGGTCATATTTATCCATTTACCCAACCGGCCAGCGTCTTTACCCAAAGTGGGTGGGTATTTAAACAGGGGATCATTGCATATTCGCTTCCTCCTGAAGCCAGGAAACTTTCCTTTCCCCGAATCTCAATTTCCTCTAGTGTTTCCAGGCAATCACTTACAAACGACGGGCAAATCACCAGAAGTTTTTTTATTCCTTCGTTCGGCATTTCTTCCAACCTGAAATCGGTATATGGTTTTAACCATGGATCCTTCAGCAGTCGGGATTGAAAAGAGAAACTGAATTTATTTTGAGGAAGTCCGAGTTCCTGTGTAACAAGTTTCATCGTTTGAAGGCACTGGTGCCTGTAACAGGTTTTGTGCGCGATGGAATCAACAGAACAACAATCTGGCGATTGGAGACAATGATGATGGGTGGGATCCGATTTAACCAGGTGTCTTTCCGGAATGCCATGAAAACTGAATAGCAAATGATCGAATTCCCTTTGAAGATAAGGCCGGATATTTTCAGCCATCGCATGAATATAATCCGGATCCTGATAAAATGGCTTAACGAATTTTAATTTGAAATGATATTTTTTTTTGTGGTGAATTTCCTTCGCATATTCTACGGCCGTTTCATAAGATGACATAGCATAATGCGGATACAGAGGAATTGCAACAACATCTTCGAGGTCGGGAATTTTATTCAATAGTGATTTATAAGCTGCTTCCATTCCCGGATTTCCATAACGCATTGCGATGGTCACTGATTCGGGCACAATAGCCTGCAGTTTCTCCGCGAGTTCACGTGTTAACTGGACCAATGGTGAACCGTTTTTAGTCCAGATGGTGCGATAAGCTTCCGCAGACTTGGGCGCCCTCGCCGGAACTATCACTGTACGAACTAATAAGTTCCTGACCGCCCAGGAATCAATTACTCTTTTATCTGTTAGGAATTCATTCAGGTATTTCCGCACTTCATACACTTCGGTAGAATCCGGAGAACCCAGGTTCATTAATATTACGCCGGTTTTCAATTTTGACATTTGCAAATGTAGTTAAGAAACCTGCTCCAAATCTGTGAAACATGATCCAGGTCAGTTCTTGATATGACCAGAAACATGTAGCGAAATGACAGTTTTATGACACTAAAATAAGGCAATAGGAGTCGCACCGATTAATTTTGACGTACTAAAATAAGAATGAGCAAAAACCCAATTACAGAGCTATCCAACTTCTTCGTAACCGGAATTAACTACAAGAAGACCGACACCGAAATCAGGGGTTCATTTGCTATTGGACCGGATCAATACGAAAATATACTCAGCGTGGCCGCCAGCCACGAAGTGCGCGACCTTTTTATATTATCTACCTGTAACCGTTCGGAAATTTATGGAATCACGGAGCACCCGGATCAGCTTGCAAGTCTGTTTTGTTCCCAAACGAAGGGTTCAGCAGAACTTTTCGGTGAACTGGCTTACCGGAAAAAAGGTATGGATGCCCTGCAACATTTATTTGATGTTAGTGCCGGGCTGGATTCACAAATACTGGGGGACTATGAGATTGTCGGGCAAATCCGCAAAGCGATGAAATTCGCAAAAGAAAAGGGTTTTATTCATACATTCCTGGAAAGAACCCTGAACCAGGTTTTACAATCCTCCAAAGAAATCAAAAACAATACTGTCCTGAGTGATGGTACCGTTTCTGTAGCATTTGCTGCAGTACAATATATCCGGGATAATATCACTTCCCTGAAAGACAAACAGATTCTTTTATTGGGTACCGGCAAAATCGGAACCATCACCTGCAAAAATCTGGTGGACTATCTTCCCACCAGCCATATTACGCTGATGAACCGGACACCGGAAAAAGCGGAAAATCTTGCAACGGCATTTGATTTACGTACTGCCTCTATCGATACTTTAAAAGATGAAATTAATAAAGCAGATATTATCCTTGTTGCAACCAATGCGGCTGAACCGGTTATACAATTAAATGAAATCGGAAATACTCCCGGCGACAAACTGATCATCGATCTGTCCATTCCATGCAATGTTGAAAAAACAGTAGGGGACGTACCAGGCATCACATTAATCGATGTTGACGGGCTTTCAAAATTAAAGGATGAAACCCTGATGCGTCGCGCAGCTGAGGTTCCCAAAGCCCGCAAAATTATTCAAAGTCATCTCGATGAACTGATGGAATGGCACGAAATGCGCAAACATGTTCCCGTTCTAAAACTCGTAAAAATAAAACTCCAGGAGATCCATGGTTCACCGCTTTTTGAACACCCAAATCCTGAGAAACCATCTGCCATAATCAGGGATCAGAAAATCCAGCGCGTGCTGAACGGCATGGCTTCTAAAATGCGTCGTGAAAATCAACGCGGTTGTTTTTATATTGAAGCAATCAATGAGTTTATCGCGGGCTGATAAACAGATTAACATGGCTAAAAAACTCAGGATCGGCACCCGCGAAAGTCAACTTGCCCTTTGGCAGGCCAATCTCGTTAGATCCCTGCTTAAAAAACATGGAGTTGATGCAGAACTTATTCATATAAAAAGTGAGGGCGATCTGGATCTTGCAACACCGCTTTACGCCATGGGTGTTCAGGGAATATTTACACGCAGTCTTGACCAGGCATTGTTAAGCAATAGAATTGATCTTGCAGTCCATTCCATGAAAGATGTTCCTGTCCAGCTACCGGCCGGATTAAGGGAAGCCGCCGTCCTGGAAAGAAATAACCCGCACGATTTGCTGGTACTGCATCCCTTTCACAATAACATTCCGTTTCATGGACCTTCAACCATTGCGTCGAGCAGCCTGAGAAGAAAGGCACAGTGGCTTCACCGCTTTCCTTCCGATAAAATTGAACCCATCCGTGGCAATGTAAACACACGATTAAAAAAACTGGCAGACAGCAATTGGCGCGGGGCCATTTTCGCGGCTGCGGGCCTTGAAAGGATTGGTCTCCGGCCCGCCAACGCCGAACAACTGGACTGGATGATTCCTGCGCCTGCCCAGGGCGCCATTTTAGTTATATGCCGCGAACATGACGATACTATATTCTCACAGTGCCGACCGCTTCACCACGAACAAACAGCATTTTGTGTCAGAACAGAAAGAGATTTTTTAGCAGGACTGCTCGGCGGGTGTTCTACTCCGATCGGAGCCTTGGCAGAAATTGAAGGGGAAGATCTTTTTTTCCGTGGAAACCTCCTGGACCCTTCCGGCGAGAAAATGTTTTCAATCGAGAAAAGGGTGTCCATGGAACTGGCATCCAGCCTGGGTTTGGCGGCTGCCCACGAGTTACTTAGAAATGGCGGAAATGAAATAATGGAACAGAAACAGCATGCCTGAGCGCCGGTATTCCATATTATCCACTTCCAATCTGCCCTTTGAACGTGTCGGGAAGATTCCGGATTCAATAGATATCCGGGTCCTGGCTTTTACCGAGATCAGTGCGAGAAACGATGAAAATATAAAATCAGAAATTACCAAATTTGCAAAAAAAAAATTAACCGTTCTTTTTACAAGCGCTCACGCAGTGAAATTTGTAGCCCGCCTGCTTTCAGGTAAACCGGATTGGAGGATCTATTGCACACGGAATGAAACCCGCGTAGCAGCCATCCACTCATTTGGCAGTAATAACATTGCCAACTATGCGGATAACGCTTTGGCCTTATCCAAATGCCTGATTGAAGATAAAATCAAGGAAGCTATTTTTTTTTGCGGCGACCAGCGGATGGACATTTTACCAAACAATCTGAAAGATAATGGTATTAAACTCACCGAACTGATTGTATATGACACCCGGTTAACTCCGGAAACTGTTCTTGAACAGCCAGATGCAATACTATTTTTCAGTCCGACTGCTGTGAAAAGTTTTTTCTCGATGAATCAATTATCTCCTGATACAACTGTATTTGCGATGGGAAACACAACGGCAGTCGCACTAAAACAATTTACCAATTCACCGGTTATTATTTCCCCGGAATCAGACAAGGCTTTTGTTTTAAATATGGCGATGAAATATGCAGAATCACATCCTATACCATAAATATGATCAAGAACGATTTAATATTAAAGACGCTGCGAGGGGAACAAACTGACAGAACTCCGGTATGGATGATGCGTCAGGCGGGTCGTTATCTTCCTGACTATCGCATATTACGTGACAAGTATGACTTTTTCACCAGGGTGCAGACTCCGGCACTGGCTGCAGAAATCACGCTGCAGCCGGTAGACCAGATCGGGGTAGACGCTGCAATTCTTTTTTCTGATATATTAGTAGTGCTTCAGTCCATGGGTCTGGAAGTGCAGCTCATCGAAAATAAAGGGCCGGTCCTGCCCGATCCGGTAAGAACAATGGCCGACCTGAAACGTGTTTTTGTACCGGATGCCGAAGAGGCTTTGGGCTATGTGTTCGATGCAATCCGTTTAACGAAACAAGAATTGAATAACCGCGTACCCCTGATCGGCTTTGCAGGTGCTCCATGGACCCTGCTTTGTTATATGGTTGAAGGCAAAGGATCCAAAACATTTGATCTTGTAAAATCTTTCTGTTTCACCCAACCAGAACTGGCGCACCGCCTTCTGCAAATGCTGACCGATACAACAATTGCGTATCTGAAAAATCAGGTGAAATCTGGCGCGGACATAATTCAGTTGTTCGATTCCTGGGGTGGTTTACTGAGTCCGGATGACTTTGAAATATTCTCACTTAAATATATGAGGCAGATTATTCATGCACTGAAGGATGAAGTACCTATGATATTATTTGCAAAGGGTGCCTGGGGATCCGTACCTGAAATGGTTGCAACGGGTGCGGCCGGTCTGGGACTTGACTGGTGCGTTCGCCCGGAAACAGCACGCAAAATGGCCGGCCCACATATTACACTCCAGGGGAATTTTGATCCGGCCCGTCTGCTAAGTCCGATCCCTGAACTAAAAAAAGAGGTGATCCGGATGTTGAATGGTTTCGGACCCGGCAGGTATATCGCCAATCTCGGCCACGGAATTCTACCGCATGTTCCGGTAGACCATGCAAAGGCATTTGTGGATACCGTGAAGAATCATAAATATCAAAATCGGGAAAAGCAGGTTTTTTCCTCCTTATAATCTTGAACGCTACCAATACATATAAAATAATAAGCAGTCGGTCCTTTTCCGCGAACGCTGGATTCAATATATATGGACCCTGCAGGATAGTATCTGCAACACATTGGAAGAGATGGATGGAAGAGCCAGGTTCATGGAAGATCGCTGGGAAAGGGCAGAAAACGGCGGTGGAGGAAAAACCAGGGTAATAGAAAATGGTAAAGTATTTGAAAAAGGGGGAGTAAATACTTCCGTTGTTTTCGGAAATGTTTCAGATGCCATGAGAACACAATTAAAAATTGAAGGTTCGAAGTGGTTTGCCGGCGGCCTTTCACTGGTTATTCATCCGCTGAATCCTTTTGTTCCTACGGTCCACGCTAACTGGCGTTATTTTGAATTATATGATGAATCCGGTGAAATAACAGACCGCTGGTTTGGCGGCGGAACAGATCTTACACCTTATTACTTGTTTAATGAAGATGCAAAACATTTTCATAGCACTTTAAAGCACTCCCTGGATCCCTTCGGGAAAGAACTTTACCCGCTTTATAAAGGGGAATGTGACCGGTATTTTTCTAACCATCACCGGAATCAGGAAATGCGGGGCATCGGCGGAATATTTTATGATTACCTGCGTCCACAAGATGACGAAGCTGCAAATAAGTTATTCGCTCTCCAGGAAGCGAATGGCAATGTTTTTTTGAAAGCTTATCTGCCCATCGTGGAGAAACGAAAAGGGATGGCCTTCGGTGAAAAAGAAATCAAATGGCAGGAAATCAGACGCGGTCGTTATGTGGAGTTCAATCTGATCCATGACCGGGGAACCCTGTTTGGTTTAAAAACAAATGGAAGAACAGAAAGTATTTTGATGAGTCTCCCACCCAGAGCGAGATGGATTTACAATTATCGGCCTGAATCAGGAAGCAGGGAAGATGAACTTCTGCAGGCCTGTTTGCACCCGAGGGATTGGGTAGAGACTTAAACGTTAATTTGGCAAATGAGGAGTTATAATAAGTGTGAAGGAGTATTAATTGAATTCCACATTTGTCACAATTCTACATTTGCCAAATTAATCAGAAGAAGAACAAGTAATTAATAAAGCTGATTATGATTCTACAAAACCGATCCAGGATACTCCGGTCAAGTCCTGCCATACGGAGCATGGTAGCAGAAACAAATTTGCGAAAATCAGACTTTATCGCCCCTCTTTTTATTGATGAGGGAAATCAGGTACGACATGAAATTGCTTCTATGCCCGGATATTTCCGGAATAGTCTGGATATAACCGTGAAGGAAGTAAAGGAACTCTATGCACGTGGCCTGAAATCTGTATTGCTCTTTATCAAATGCAAAGACGAATTGAAAGATAATACCGGCAAAGAAGCCTGGAACCGGGAGGGACTTATGCAACGAAGTATCAGAGCTATCAAAGATGCCGTCCCGGAAATTCTTTTGATGACTGATGTAGCACTGGACCCTTATTCTTCCTTTGGCCATGATGGCATTGTGAAAAACGGCGAAATTGTAAATGATGAAACGGTGGAAGCCCTTGTTAAAATGAGTCTGAGCCATGCGGAAGCCGGCGCTGACTTCGTGGCGCCCAGCGATATGATGGACGGGCGCATCGGCGCCATACGACATGCATTTGAAAAAAATGGTTTCAGTAAAACAGGAATCATGGCATACAGCGCAAAATATGCCTCCTGTTTTTACGGACCCTTCCGCGATGCACTGGATTCGGCACCGGGCTTCGGAGATAAAAAAACTTACCAGATGGACTATGCCAACCGGACCGAAGCGGTAAAGGAAGCCCTAGCAGGATGTGGAAGAAGGCGCGGATATAGTAATGGTAAAACCTGCCCTTGCATATCTGGATATCATCCGCGATGTAAAAAATGCGGTGCGCGTGCCCGTTAGTGCTTATAATATCAGCGGTGAATATGCCATGATTAAAGCAGCGGCAAAAATGGGCTGGCTGGACGAGAACAAAGCCATCCTGGAAACGCTGACGGCCATTAAAAGAGCCGGTGCGGATCTGATTGCCACTTATTTTGCAAAAGAGGCCCTGCAGTTATTGCAGGATTAAGGTAAGTATGAAGATAATTTACTTAATTAAAAGTTTCAAGTGATACGCTTTGGGCTTTAACGCATTAAAAATGAATATCAATACGAGCAAGGAACTTTTTCAACGGGCACAAAAATCAATACCCGGCGGAGTAAATTCTCCGGTTCGTGCTTTTCGAAGCGTAGGCGGAACTCCACTTTTCATCCGGAAAGCAAAAGGCAGTTATCTCTATGATGCCGACGGGAATAAATATATAGACTATATCGCATCCTGGGGACCAATGATACTCGGTCATGCTTATGAGGAAGTCGTCAAAGCGATACAGGAACGGGCCATTCTTTCAACTTCTTATGGTGCACCCACAGAGCTGGAAATTGAAATGGCTGAACTGATAAAGAGCATGGTGCCGAATGTGGACCTGATCCGTATGGTCAGCAGCGGAACTGAAGCCTGCATGAGTGCGGTAAGACTTGGCAAGAGGTTTTACAGGAAAAAATAAGATCATCAAATTCGAAGGCCACTATCACGGTCATGCGGATTCTTTCCTGGTGAAAGCCGGCAGTGGTCTCGCTACACTTCAAATACAAACTGTTCCCGGAATTACAGCAGGCGTTGCGCAGGATACTCTAACGGCTCCTTTTAATAATTTCTCTGCCGTTGAAGAAATTAGCTAAAAAATATACCGGAGAAATTGCCGCCATCATTGTGGAGCCCGTTGCAGGAAATATGGGATGTATTCTACCTGGAAAGGGATTTCTTGAATCACTCAGAACACTCTGCGATCAGGAAAATATAGTTATTGATTTTTGATGAAGTGATGACGGGATTCCGCCTTGCTCCGGGCGGCGCTCAGGAAAAACTGGGTATACGGGCAGACCTAGTGACTTATGGAAAAGTAATTGGAGGCGGTATGCCCGTAGGAGCTTTCGGTGGCCGGAAAGAAATTATGGAACATATTGCCCCCCTCGGAAAAGTCTACCAGGCAGGCACATTAAGTGGTAATCCTCTGGCAATGATTGCAGGCATCACCACATTACAGATTCTAAAAAATAATCCTTCCATTTATACTGAGCTGGATGAAAAAACCCGCTATCTGCATGCCGGAATTGAAGAGGCACTCAGGAAAAAAGAAGTTCCTTTTATTATTAACCGATTCGGTTCTATGATCAGCGTTCACTTTACCGAGCAATTCGGTCACCGATTTCGAATCATCCTCCCGCTCCAACACAGAGCGGTTCAACAAATTTTTTCATGGTATGCTGGAACAGGGAATCTATCTGCCCCCCTCGGCCTTTGAAAGCTGGTTTCTGAATAACGCCCTTTCTAACCGTGACCTGGATGAAACAATTGACGCGGTAGCAGGTCTGGGTTCCCTATAGAGGCTTGTAGCTCTTTTACCTGCTTCATACAGGAGCAAACCATTATTTAAATCATTCGAGATCCAATCCGGTTATTTCATCGTAATTAAGGTAGCTGTTATGAATCCGGTGAAAAGTCTGAAGGCGGAGTGATTGGCGGATGGATAGCAAATATTTTTTGACGATCATTTTCAACCCTCACCCAATGATTTACGCTTTAAACAGCAGTTCACAAGGCTTCAGTCCGGTATGTTTTTTAAAAGCAGTGGAGAAATGAGAGATAGATGAATAGCCCAACATAACAGAAACATCTGTAACGCTCAAACCTTTTTCATATAACAGATAACGGGCATGTTCCATACGCTGGCCCTGGTAAAAATCAAAAATTGTGGTTCCGAAAAGTTCCTTGAAGCCCTTTTTCAGGTAGCATTCGTTGATCGCGACTTTACGGCTGAGCTCACGAATTGTGAGAGGTTCACCAATATGTTCCAACAGGATTTCGCGGGCCAGTGTAATTTTTTCACGGTCAGCCCCATTAGCAAGAAATTTACACTGGAACTCTTCAACTTCTCTTTCGCCCAGCATGCATTCCAGGCTATACAATAACAGCATCTGCGTTTGAGCATTGATAAAAATATTTTCCAGGCTGCCACTGTAATTATGATTCAGCATTCCTTCCAGGACCATTCGTGTACGGCTGCAGAGTGACAGAATTTTTGAAAATGAAGAAGGGTGTCTGAAATGAAGAACGTTATCTGACAGGCTACCGGGTTGATGCTGAGGTCTCACAAATTGTGAAAGGTGAACCGCTGAAAACCGGAAATTCATTACATCCACCGTTTCGGCGCGATCCGTACACTGACGGGAAATATGAAGGCGGCAGGAATCGCATTCCTTTTCCTTTTGCTTGCAATATGCATTGCCGGCAATGCAAAAACGAAGCTCAAAATAATTTTCCTGTGGTTTGTCGCGATGAAAGTGATAAACCATCATCCCGGTGTCTTCCAGGCTCCATTGCGGATTCTTTTCAAAGCGGCGGATCATGTACTGGACTGAACCCGGAATCTGCCGCTCTTTTTCATCCAGAAGCTGTAATTGCTCCTGCATGAAGGGCTGCTTGTAAGCGAGCGTGAGTATATCGGGTGGCTGATGCATGGTGCCGGCAAATTTAGGGTCAAATTTCCATACACCCGGCATATCATTAGTTAACCATTGATATGCTCCAGATTAGTGCGGTAGTTTTAGGGTAAAATGACCTAAAAAAATTGTTTAAAAAAGAAGGGTTTCAACCCTGTTCTTCCCCCTGTTTTCAGTAGATTTGCAAACCCTGTTATTTTACATCTAATAACCGGTTTTTCAATTAAATATGAACGATAGTCTACAACAGGTTGCTGCTCCAGCAGTCAATGGTTACGGAGCAGATAGTATTCAGGTTCTCGAGGGGTTGGAAGCCGTCAGAAAAAGGCCCGCAATGTATATCGGCGATGTGGGCGTAAAAGGCCTGCATCATCTCGTATATGAAGTGGTGGACAATTCGATCGATGAAGCACTTGCCGGATATTGCAACAATATCATTGTTGAGATATATCCGGACAATTCGGTCAGTGTGGAAGATGATGGTCGCGGTATTCCGACCGGCATGAATACAAAAGAACAAAAAAGCGCATTGGAACTGGTAATGACCATTCTGCATGCCGGTGGAAAATTTGACAAAAATACATATAAAGTTTCGGGTGGACTACATGGTGTCGGTGTCAGTTGCGTAAATGCACTCAGCAGTGATCTTCATGTAACGGTTCAGCGGGAAGGTAAAATATTTGAACAGGCCTATAAAATCGGAATACCGCAATATCCCGTTCGTGAAATCGGCGTAAGTGAGAAAACGGGTACCCGTGTACATTTTCTACCGGATGCATCCATTTTTATAGAGTCTGTTTATAAAAGAGATATACTTGAAAGCCGTCTCCGGGAACTTTCATTTTTAAATAAAGGTGTAAAAATTGTCATCAACGACCTTCGTGAACTGGATGACGACGGTAAGTTTTATTCCAAAACTTTTTACAGCGAAGGTGGAATCACCGAATTTCTGGAAATGCTTGATAGCAATGCGGCAAGAACTCCGCTGATTCCGAAACCCATTTATGTAAATGTACATGATCCAATCACAAATGTGGCGGTAGAAGTATCCCTTACTTACAACGACAGTTACAGTGAACATATTTATTCTTATGTAAATAATATTAATACTATTGAAGGAGGCACCCATGTGGCGGGTTTCCGGCGGGCCCTGACAAGGGTATTTAAAAGTTACGGTGACAAGCAAAATCATTTTGAAAAAGCAAAAGTCGAGATTGAAGGAGATGATTACCGGGAAGGACTGAGCGCCATCATCTCCGTAAAAGTACCAGAACCCCAATTTGAAGGTCAGACCAAAACAAAACTGGGTAATAATGAAGTCAGTGGAATTGTGGATACCACCGTGTCAAGGATCCTGGAGGCTTATCTGGAAGAAAATCCCCGGGAAGCCAAAAATATAATTCAGAAAGTGATCCTGGCCGCCCAGGCCCGTGCAGCTGCCCGGAAGGCGAGGGAGCTGGTACAACGTAAAAGCGTTCTGAGCGGCGGGGGTTTACCGGGTAAACTGGCTGATTGTTCGGAAAGAAATCCTGAACGTTGTGAACTTTACCTGGTGGAAGGTGATTCCGCCGGTGGTACAGCAAAACAGGGCCGTGACCGGAGCTTTCAGGCCATTCTACCACTTAGAGGTAAGATCCTGAACGTTGAAAAAGCAATGGAACACAGGATTTATGAAAATGAAGAAATCCGTAATATGTACACCGCTCTGGGAGTGACAGTTGGCACGTCAGAAGATCCCAAAGCTTTAAACCTGGTAAAACTCAGGTACCATAAAGTGATTATCATGACGGATGCAGATGTGGATGGCAGCCATATTGCGACCCTGATACTAACTTTCATTTACCGTTATATGGCAGCCCTCGTGGAGCAGGGACATATCTACATTGCCCAACCACCGCTTTACCAGGTTAAAAAAGGAAAAGAAAATGCCTATGCGTGGACGGAAGACCAGCGACGGCTCCAGATTGAAAGACTAGGTGCGGGTAAGGAAGACAGTGTTAGCGTACAACGCTACAAAGGTCTTGGGGAAATGAATGCCAGTCAACTATGGGAAACCACCATGAATCCGGCCACCAGGACCCTCAAACAGGTAACAATCGAAAGCGCAGCAGAAGCAGACCGCATTTTCAGCATGCTGATGGGAGACGAAGTGGCGCCGCGGAGAGAATTCATTGAATCGCATGCAAAATACGCCCGACTCGATGTTTGACAGGCAGAAAACGGGTTTAAGAATATTTATATACCTTTAATCGGCTAGCAGGCTAACCAATACAGAACCTTTTAAAATTTAATAAATGTCCACAGTAGTACTTACAGCATATAATGTTAAGACGAAAGAGAAAAATGTTCCGATCATGGATGCGGTGATCAGCAAAACAGCCAAGGGTGCATATATGGCACAGGGGCATGATGGCAAAGGAAATAAACTCACTACTTTACTGGGTGAAGAAAAAGCACTGGCCGCTATCAAGGCGGGAGTTGCAAAACAGAGCTGGTAGTAAAAACGATATCTAAATAGCCTTAAATCCTAGGGACCACGGCAGCGAAGCGAAGGCAACTCTTGCCTTAGAATCGACCCGGGCATTCATTTCTGCATAAGAATTTAATTAATTTCCTGTGAAGAAAGATCTTCTGCCCTTTGGTCAATGATTCTACTTATGAGAACAAGGTTTCTCCCGTTAGTCCTGCTGGCATTTACCGGCATATTTCAGTTTTCACTCTACGCGCAAGAGGAATCCCCTTATATTCTGAATGGCAGCGCATACCAGGAATCCTGTAATTGTTACCAGCTCACCCCAGATGTTTTATTTCAGGCCGGATCCGTTTGGAATAAGAACCTTATCGACCTGAACAAGTCATTCAATTATATTTTTAACGTTTATCTTGGCTGTAAAGACAGGAATGGTGCTGACGGTATTGTATTTGTTTTGCAACCCATTGGAACCAATCTCGGGTCTGTCGGACAGGGTATCGGCTTCGAGAATGTCATAACCTTCCATCGGAATTCCGATAGATACCTGGCAGAATTTTGATTTCAACGATCCGCCCTATGATCATATTGGTATTTACAAGAATGGCGATTTAGTGAATGGCACGCCAAACACTTTGGTCGCCCCTGTGCAGGCAATTGCCGACAACCCCAATATAGAAGATTGTCAATGGCATACTTTCAGGATAATTTGGAATGCTACTACGTTTAGTCTATCTGCTGAAATAGATAATGTACCTCGCGTGCAAACCAATATCGATCTGATCAGGGATATTTTTAGCGGAAATGCCCAGGTTTATTGGGGATTTACTTCGGCCACAGGAGGACAAAGCAATATTCAGAAAGTCTGCACTTCCCTGAATCCGGATTTTTCAACTCCTCCCGGGCAAAATTTTTGCGCCCCTGCTGAAATCAAATTTATTGACCATTCCACTTCTTTCGGTACTATTATAAACTGGTGGTGGGATTTTGGAGACGGTACCCATTATGCAGGGCAGGATCCGCCTTCGCATTTTTATTCAAAGCCGGGATATTACCCTGTTAAATTAAATATTGAAGCAAATAACGGCTGTACTTCAGATACGTTTAGCCGGACTATTACTATTGGCTCTATTCCACAAGCGAATTTCAAAACTTCCCCCAATATGATTTGCGCTAATTTTCCCGTTACACTTATAGACGCCTCATATGTACAATATGGAACTATCAATGAACGGGACTGGAATTTTAACAATGGTGCTGAGCTTATTCAGTCAGGCGATTCCAGCATTACAAAAACTTTTCCCGAAGAAACTTTGAAGATTGAATTGACCACTCATACAGTGGAGGGATGTGTTTCAGCGCCTTTTTCAAAAATTCGCGAGGTAACCCTGAAACCTTCAACAACTATTTCAGTACAGGATGCCTGCTTTGGAGAACCGGTACCCATGATGGCTGGTAATCCAACTCCGTCCATACCTGTTCAACAGTGGTACTGGATTACCGGAGACGGGAAAACAGACAGTACACAAAATCCCTCTCATTACTATTCTGCAGGAGGTACTTATACGGTCGGTGTGTATGCATTAAATTCTGCCGGATGCTCTTCAGATACCGCGACGGCCCAGCTTATTATTTACCAGACCAATGCTAAACTGGGTAATGATACCATCGTCGCAATCGGCCAACCGCTCCAGTTACATGCTACTGGCGGGGATTTATATCTATGGACACCTGTAACAGGTTTAAATAATCCGGAGATTGCAGACCCGGTCGCCATCCTGGCTGACAACATGCAATATATTTTGAAAGCTTACACGACTTTCGGATGCCCTACCTATGACACCATCAATATAAAGGCGTATCGGGGCCCTGCTATTTATGTACCTAATGCCTTTACGCCGGATAATAACGGGATCAATGATCATTTTCATCCGGTGGTTGTTGGCATGAGCACCATCGATTATTTTGAAGTATTCAACCGTCTGGGACAAAAAGTCTATAGCAATCCGGTTATCGGACAAGGCTGGGACGGAACACTGAATGGCAAACCACAACCGGTAGGCACTTATGTATGGCTTATCAAGGGCCTGGATTATCTCGGGAACATGCATACCGAAAAAGGAACGGTTGTCCTGATTAGATAGGAGGCAAGTATGGGAGTATTGGCGTATGGGAGTTCCAAGGTCAAAGAGTCAACGGCTATCCACTTTAAATAAAATTAAGATACTCGTAACGCCGGCCGAGAATCTGGTAGTCATCGGCCTGCAGCCATTTTTTCAAAACGGTGGCATACACACGCTTGAAATCTATTTCCTGGTTCAGATCTCCATCTGTCAGATTAGCGAGATCGGGCATCCCGTTCAATATTCCTTTAATTTTCAAGCCCCCACTAATAAGAAACATGTTATTTGCAGTTCCATGATCCGTACCACCACTTCCGTTCTCTCTCACCCTTCTTCCAAATTCTGAAAAAGTGATCATCAGCATATTTTCAAACCTGTGATTTAGTTTCAGATCATCCGTAAACGGTTTGATGGCATCGTTAAGATCGCTGAATAATTTTTCCTGCTTAGCCCGCTGTCCGACATGTGTATCAAAACTGCCTAACGAGACATAATAAACACGTGTGTTAATATCGGATGAGATCAGGGATGCAATCGTTTTCAGATTTTTGCCGATTTCAGAATCAGGATAAATTGTAACGCTTGGCCGCAGTTGACTTTGCTGAAAAATATAATCGGCACCAGAAAGAGTCTCGGCCATCACTTTATATAAATAAGATGCGGGATCATCCGCCTGTTCATGCAGCCCTGCCCCAAGAATATTCTTATAAAATGGATCCTGGCTGGTTTCATACAAGCGCTTCGGATCACGCAGGGCAAGTCCTTTCATTTGCTCTCCGCTTAAAGCCAGGCTCAGCATATCATCCATCTCCAAAACCTGAGTGGGTTTTGAGCATCCTGCACACTGAGCATCGAGATAACGGCCCAGCCACCCTGAATTTAGATATTCATCGCTGTTACTTGCTGTTTGCCATATATCCATACTCCTGAAATGTGACCGGTCAGGATTCGGATATCCAACATTATTTAAAATTGCGAGATTACCCTCGTCGTATAAAGCTTTTAGATTCTTCAATGCTGGATGTAGTCCGGCTTCTGAATCCAATGTAAGCGATTTGTCCTTTTCAATGGAAAGTCCGGGTCTTTCGCGGTAATAGATATCATTGTGAACAGGAATCACCGTATTAAGGCCATCATTTCCGCCGCTTAGCTGAAGCACAACCAGCACTTTATTGCCGTTCAGGAACCGGTGGTTGTTTTCAAACGTTTTCAGGAATTTCGGAAGCATGAATGCGCCTGTTGCCAGCGATCCGGATTGTAAAAATTTTCTTCGATTGATAAGCATGGTATTTAACTATTAGCACAATTGGTATTCGGGCGTGCCCATGACTCTTACTGTAAGAGACTTAATTTTTGCATCCCGGCAGGATTCATCAATATATTTGGTCATCTCTTCTTCTTTTAAAGGCAATGGTTTTTGCAAAAGGAAATCGCAAACAGTCCTGTATATGGCATTTTCCGGCGTTTTATTAAAATTTTTAATGTATTCCGACCAGAAGATATCAGCCTGAAAAAACTTCATACCCGGATTCCTGAGTTTTCTGATATTCATAGCGAGGGACTTATCTCGCATACCCATCATAAGGTCGTCGTCATCCTTAGGATTGGAAACAATGGCATCCGACCGGGAAATGATGCCGGGAATTTGCATACGTAACATCAGACTTGAACTGTCAATCCAGTGAATACCACCGGGCCAGCCAGCAACATTCGGAGGGGCAAATAGAACTTGACCCAATAAACGCTCCAAGACCAGTTGCACCAGTGGATTTTGAATCTCCATTGGCAACTGGCGGCGCATGCCTGCCAGCCAGACTACGGGTGATTTGATCTGTGTGCCAACATTTTTTGGATCGAAAAACCAGGTAGATGTAAAAATGCTGATCATTAACAAACGGATATCGTATCCGTTTCCATAAAATTCTTCAGCCAATTTATTTACCCTCCCCTCGTCCACTTTCTCGTTCACGAAAAACCGATAGATTTTCCTGGTAATAAAAATGGCTGTTTGTTTTTGGGAAAGCAGTATCTCAAGAATATCTTCCCCCGAAAGATTTCCCCTCTTTCCGAAAAAGGATTTTACTCCATCATCATGTTGTCGGTCCCGGAAGTCAAAATCACCCTCGAGAGTGGTACCCCAGCCAGTAAAGGCACGTGCAGATTCCTTCACATCTGATTCAGAATAATTACCACGGCCGACGGTGAACAATTCCATCAATTCCCGGGCAAAATTTTCATTGGGATGGCCTTTTTTATTCTGGTTATTATTCAGAAACCGAATCATCGAAGCCGACTTGCTCACCTGGAAAAGAAGGTCCCTGAAATTTCCCAAAGCATGCTCCCGGATTGTATTCAAAAGGGCCTGATCGTACAAAATATTGACCGTTTTGGTTGCAAAATGCCCATGCCAGAATAGCGCCATTTTTTCCCGCAGTTGTGCGGGGCTATCAGTCATTTCCTGAAGCCAACGAATATTCAGTCTGGCAATATCCTGCACGGATTGATTACGAATCAATTGTTTTTCCTGCGGTTTTAGTGCCTGCATTTTCATCATGGCCGTTGTGTTACGGCTCATCATTTCTTTCAACTCCGGATCAGCCAGGTCAAATAAGGCAGGTCTTTTTTCAGAAGCCTTGAGAATGGAATGAAACAGCTCATCGGGTTCTTGTTTCGAAAGAGCATATACCAGATCGGCCGGCGGGCCAAATCCTGCCCGCCACCATATATGCTGATTTCTAACCTGATTGGGATTCATAGAGAACCTATGATAGAAATCCGGAACGAAAGTTTAATAGGGTCGTTTGTAAATGGCGAACCGAAGTAAAAGCAACATACTTAGTGCATGGACAATACGATGCGTTCAGCGTTCAACATTCAGCGTTAAGCGTTAAGCGTTCTGCACCAAAATAAGAATGCAAAACTTCAGGCAGGCTGATAAAATCCGCATGCTGATTATTTTCGAGAAGGCAGGCCAAAATCCGGGGAAGGGCCAGGGAACTTCCATTCAGGGAATGCAATAATTGCATTTTACCGGATTCATCTTTAAACCGGATCTTCATCCGGTTGGTTTGAAAACTTTCGAAATTGCTAACTGAACTTACTTCCAGCCATTTTTCCTGAGCCGCACTATATACTTCAAAATCGTATGTGATAGCTGAAGCAAAGGACATATCGCCGCCGCATAAACGCAGTATACGATAAGGCAGATTCAGCGACTGAATAAGTCTCTCGACATGGACCACCATCTCATCAAGTACAGCTTGACTCTTCCCGGGATGTACGATTTGCACGATTTCAACCTTATCAAATTGGTGCAAACGATTCAGACCACGAACATCTTTTCCATAACTGCCTGCCTCCCTTCTGAAACAGGGTGTATAAGCTGTCAGCTTTGACAGGCAGTTCCTTTTCTTTCAGAATGGTATCCCTAAATATATTGGTCAGCGGTACTTCTGAAGTGGGGATAAGGTAGAATTTATCTTCATTCACGAAATACATCTGCCCTTCTTTGTCCGGCAGTTGTCCGGTTCCAAAAGCGCTTGCTTCGTTTACTACGAGTGGTGGCTGATACTCTGTAAAGCCCGCATTCGTATTAAAGTCCAGGAAATACTGAATCAGCCCTCTTTGAAGCCTTGCGCCCCGGCTCACATAAACGGGGAATCCGCTGCCTGTAATTTTATTTCCCAATTCAAAATCAATGAGATTGTATTTTTTTGCAATATCCCAATGAGCGAGTGCACTCTTCGGTAGTTGTGGCTTTTGTCCGCCCTCACGTACAATGATATTGTCTTCCGGAGTTTTACCTCGTGGCACCTCCGACGCAGGTAGGTTGGGCAGGGTGATCAGGATCTGCTGCAATTGATTGTCAATTGTGTTCAGTTCATCCTGCAATGGGCTCAAAGCGGATTTTATCAGGGATACTTCCTGTTTTTTGTCTTCTGCCAATTCTTTATCTCCCTTTGCCATCAGCTGCCCTATCTCTTTGGAAATGACATTTAGACCTGCCTGCGCAGACTCCAGCTCTAACTGAATTTTTTTTCTTTTTTCATCCAATAACAGGATTGAGTCGATAGCAGCAGAAGCATCAAAATTTTTTACGTGAAGCCGTTCTTTAACAAATTCCGGCTGTTGCCGGATTACTGCTAGCTGTAACATGAACAAAATTTGCGCAAAGGTAATCCCTGAAGGGATAGATTCCTTCATGAGTTATCTTTGCCGGATGAACGTGAAAGATGATATCCAGAGCAGATGGTGGGTTCTGGAAGAGAAACTGATGGTCCGTTTTGGAAAAAAACCCGACATGGAGGCCATACTATTCCTTATTGGTATTCAGGAAATAGGAGATTTCCGGACCAAATTTACCAAAGAACAAAAACAGGACCTGATGCACGTGGCTGTCTGCACCCTGCTCACGCCAAGCGGATATTATGAACTTGAAATGGTGGATGAAGAGGGCTGGCCACATTACCGGCAATTGAAACCACTGCCGGTATTTAATTTTATTGAACAGGAGAATTTCATGAAAGACCATATTTTACTTTATTTTGAAAACCAGGAACCGGATGAATCCTGAATCCCGAGCAGGGAATATTTAAATCCTTCTATATTTGCAGCTTCCAGCAACAGAACATTTAAAAAAATACCAATGAGTTTTCCGGCTAATCTTCGTTACACAAAAGAACACGAATGGGTAAAACAGGAATCGGGTAATACCTATCTGGTCGGTATAACCGACTATGCCCAGCGCGAATTAGGAGATATTGTTTATGTGGAAGTGGAAACTATTGGAAAGTCCATGGAAGCGGGTGAGGTATTCGGAACCGTGGAAGCAGTAAAAACCGTTTCTGATCTTTTTCTTCCGGTTGCCGGAACCATTACAGAATTAAATCCTGCGCTGGCTAACGCGCCTGACCTGGTAAATACAGATCCTTATGGTAATGGCTGGATGATCAAACTTACGGTAAATGATCCTGCACAGGTTGCAAAATTATTGGATGCAACCGCCTACGAATCCCTTGTCGGATGATCCGGCTGGTATGCTTATTTAGTATACAGCGCGGAATCTGCGGAAGTATTCCGGGTACACCAATTTAACTAATCACAGCCTTGGCTTCAACAGGAACATACAGTGAACAGGAACTAATCATTGCTTTAAAAACAAAGGATGAGCAGGCTTTTTCATATTTGTATGATCACTATAGCGGCTCCCTCTATAGTATTATCCTTCAGATTGTAAAATCTGCGGAACTTGCCGGTGATATATTGCAGGATGTTTTCATAAATATCTGGCGAAAAATTGAATACTATGATCCTATCAAGGGCCGCTTATTCACATGGATGCTTAATATCAGCCGAAATGCATCGATCGACATGCTACGTTCCAGGAATTACCAAAACAGCCAGAAAAACCAGGAAATTACTGATAACGTATATGGAAGTGACCAGGTGACCCTGACCAGTATTGACAGTATCGGTCTCACCAAATTTCTGGGAAAACTTCGGCCCGAGCATCGCGTTTTAATCGAACTTGCCTATTTTAAAGGCTATACGCATGATGAGATCGCCCAAATTGAAGAAATTCCATTGGGAACAGTAAAAACAAGGATTCGAAATGCGTTATTGCAATTAAGAGAATATTTGAAATAAGTGAACGTACAGGACTATATATTAAGCGGAATAGTTGAAAGCTATGTGCTAGGCCTTGCTTCTCCGGAAGAAAGCGCTGAATTTGAACGCATGTGCTCCACTCATAGTGAAGTACGTACTGCACGTCACGCATTTGAAATACAGGTGGAAGCGGGGCTTCAGCAACAAAAACTAGAGCCACCACGGGAACTAAAATCAAGAATTTTCTCCAAAATCGGGATGGAGAGTGATGCACAGGCAAGCAAAATACAAACAAACAAGGCTCCGACTTCTAAACCTGTCCTGATTCCGCGTATCGGATTCGCGAAATATGTGGCTGCCGCTTCCCTCCTACTACTGGCCGGCAGCGTGGCACTGAATTTCTATTTGCTGGGCGAGTACAAAAAATCAATCGCCCGGAATAACGAACTCATTACTGTGCAAACCCAGGTTGCCAATGCAAATCAGGTATTGTCGACGAAACTTCAAACATTTGAGGATGCCATGAGTTTGATGAAAAATCCGCTGATGGCGATCATCAAAATGCCTGGTCTGCCAACCAGTCCCGCCCCTTCGAGTATGGCAACTGTATATTGGAATACAGTATCCAAGGATGTTTACCTGCTCGTTAACAAACTGCCAATGCCTGTTCAAAACAAACAATACCAGCTTTGGGCAATCGTAGATGGTAAACCGGTAGATGCCGGCGTTTTTGATATACATGAAGGACTTTCATTTGTAAAATTAAAAACGATCCCCAGGGCAGAAGCATTTGCCATTACGTTGGAGAAAAAAGGTGGCAGCCCGACGCCTGATATGGATGCCTTGTACGTGATGGGCAAGGTTACCGGCTAGGATCTTATCTTCGCATCCATTTATATGCAACGGCGCCTACAACAAATTCTTTCAAAACGTTATCCTGCCCGGCTCTGGACAATTTTCATTTTTATATTAATGACGATTCCCGGAAACATGCTTCCGCAGGAAGACACGACATTTATTCCAAATCTTGATAAATTGGTTCACGCAATACTATTTGGAAGTTTTGTTTTTTTATGGTCTTACTATTACACAGTAAAAAAAAATATGGTTTCAATAGGCCGATACAATCTGATACTGATTATCGCCTGCTTATATGGAATTGCCACAGAATTAATACAGAAGTACTTTATTCCAAACCGGGATTTTAGTTTGTTTGATATTATGGCAGATGTAACCGGTGCTGTTGTAGCCTATCTGGTAGTTCGTTTAACAATGAACAAAATTAAACCTTCTGACTCTAGCGAAGTTTAAAGAAGTTCTTTTAAAAAGTAAGCCCCTGTGGAAACAGGGGCCGTAACCAAAACTAACTGCTTATGAGAAAATTGACTGCTTTTGTGAAGTCAAATAGAAAAGACCATTTATAGATATAAGGCAATTCAAATGCCAATCTCACGTCGAACATTCATTGCCTTCTGAAAGAACTACTGTAAAGTTACAAGTCTAAACGAATCTAAGTTCTTCCCTTTTTTCGTAATAACAATTTTTTAAGATTCAACCGGGATTATTGGCTTTCCTTGATTAATATTTGGCTGTATCTGTCAAATCAATCCTGCCGGTTATTAAACCTGAAAAATAGAAATAGGTTTAACCGTGAATTGTTAAGGAATTACTATTATGAATTTACTAAATAATTCGATCGTCTTCACAGTTCTTGTAATTTCATTCTCCGGATATTGTAGAGAAATCGCAACATACTAGGCTGGTTTTGCAATTTTTTCGGCATTTTCAGCAAACTGGAGCGCATCAATAAATTCACCGATATTCCCGTTTAACACGTCATTCAGATTATAGACAGTCAGGCCAATACGGTGATCCGTTACTCGCCCCTGAGGAAAATTATAGGTTCTTATTTTAGCGCTCCGATCGCCGGTGCTCACCAGGCTTTTGCGGTGTCTGGAGATTTCCTCTTCCTGTTTTCTTACCTGTTCTTCGTAGAGTCGGGTTCTAAGCATCTGCATAGCTTTCTCCCGATTACCCAGCTGTGATCTTTCCGTCTGGCAAACAACCACCGTCCCGGTTGGCAAATGAGTCAGCATAACTTTGGTTTCCACCTTGTTAACGTTCTGACCACCAGCGCCGCCGCTGCGGGCCGTTTCCATTTTTACATCAGCGGGATTTAATTCAAAATCCACTTCTTCAGCCTCCGGCATTACTGCAACTGTAGCTGCACTCGTATGTACCCGTCCGCTCTGTTCCGTATCAGGAACCCTTTGAACCCGGTGAACGCCACTTTCAAATTTCAATGTGCCGTAAACATCTTCACCCGTCACTTCCAGTTGCACTTCTTTGTAGCCCCCAACCGTTCCCTCGCTTTCACTTAATAAAGCAGTGCGAAAGCCCTTCCTCTCACAGTATTTCATATACATCCTGTAGAGGTCACCTGCAAAAAGGCTGGCTTCATCCCCTCCTGTGCCTGCCCGTATTTCAATAATGGCATTTTTTTCATCCTGTGGATCTTTGGGTATCAGGAGTTGCCGGATTTCCGCTTCCATAACCAACTTTTTCTCCTCCAGGGCCGAAGTTTCCATTTTAGCCAATTCCCTCAATTCTTCATCATCGCCATTTAGGGCTTCCCGGTTAAATGCCAGATCTTCAAGAAGATTCCGGTAGTGATCATAGGATTTTACTATTTTTTCCAAACTTCGGTATTCTTTGCTCGTGGAACTAAATTTCCTATTATCGTTCACAATTGCCGGATTGGTAAGTGCAACGCCCAGTTCATCGAATCTTGCCCGGATAGCATCCAATTTGTCTATCATAACCACCGAAAAATTTATATTGCTGCAAAGTTAACTGAACCATGAGTTATCGGAAATTCCAGGCTGACTATTTGTTTGATGGCTATAATATACAGGATGCGGGGGCAATTTTAGTTTGTTCCGACGATGGTGTAGTTGAATCCATAGTATCCGCAGACCAGGTTGATGGAGATCTTGAAAAATTTGCCGGGATGATCGTTCCAGGCTTCATTAATTGTCACTGCCACCTTGAACTCAGCCATCTCAAAGGGCTGATTCCGGAAAATCTTGGTCTGGTAAATTTTGTGTTATCAGTTGTAAGTCAGCGAAATCAATCCGAAGAATTGAAGCTGGAAGCCATCAGAAGGGAGGCAGCCGGCATGCTGCAGAACGGGATTGTAGCCGTAGGTGATATTTGTAATACAGCAGACACGCTGATCGAAAAGTCATTCAAACGACTGTCCTACTATAATTTTTTAGAGCTTTTCGGCTGGAATCCGGAGCAGGCGGCTGTCCGTTACCAGGCGGGTAAAAATCTGGTTACATTATTCCGTAAAGTTTTGGCGGATAGTAACCATCTTTCTCTTAGTCCGCATGCACCCTACTCTATTTCTGATCCGCTCTGGAAACTCATGGAACCAGATTTCAAGGGGAAAACGATTTCGATCCATAACCAGGAATCCGAAGCTGAAAATGAGTTTTTCGTTACAGGGAATGGCGAACTTACCCGCATGTATGAGGCAATGAAAATTGACAACAGTCATTTTAAAGTACCCGGCACCCGGAGCCTGCCTCATTATTTGAAAAAATTACAGGCTGCCTCGCAAATTATGCTCGTGCATAATACCTACATGAATGAAGCAGACCTAATCCTCGCAGCAGGCTTTTGCAAAAACCTGTTTTTCTGTCTGTGCCCTAACGCAAACCAATATATTGAGGGGCACCTGCCGGATATACCGCTTTTCCTCAAACACCAGGTAAATGTAGTTTTGGGTACCGACAGCATGGCAAGTAATCATCAACTTAATATTCTCGAAGAAATGAAGACGATTAAAAAAACTTTCCCTGGTATACCTACCCGGGATATGCTGGTTTGGGCAACTTCGAATGGTGCTAAAATTCTGTCGTTCGATTATCAACTCGGGGATTTCAATAAGGGCAAAAAACCAGGTGTCGTTTTGATTGAGAATCTCATCGGGGGAGAGATCGGCGATGGAAGTACAAGCAGAAGAATAGTATGAGAGTATGGAGGCACACTCTCATATTCCCATACTTTTAATTTTCCTCCAGTATCGTCCTTAAAACGGGCAGGGTTTTAAGTGGAGTGAATCCTGCAATATGTATAGAATAAAAATCCTCAAAGGCAGAGAGAAGTAATCTTCTCTTTTCTTTATTAAGAGGAAGGTCGGCAAGCTCTGCCGGCTGCCTGATTTTCAGCAAATGCGAGCTGATACCACTCAAGGGGGTTTCCAGATAGTGGGGATGCGCAGGCTTTTCTTCCGTAAAATATCCTTCACGTAAATCCAGAAAACACCTTTTCTCCGAATAATTATCATCCATTCGCATTCCGAAAAATCCGGCCAGGTGAATGGCAAAGAACAAGGGGAAATTTGCCTGCACATTCTGATCAGAATGATCGAGTGTTGTGAGCGCATCCTCCATAAAATAATAAAGCTCCGGATTCGGTTCCGGCTGCCTCAGGCATTTCTGTAATAGTTCTATCATGAATAACGCGACAGAATGGGTAACCACATCGGAGAATATATTTTGGTACAAATGGTTCCAGCTATATTCTTTAAGCCTTTGCAGGTTTTTTGACTCCTGGTGGTATATTACCAGATCCAGCATGGCAGGTGGTTGAAACATGCCAGATTTGGAAGCCCCTTTGACAGAACCGGACCTTACTCCATTCACCAGGTAAGTTTGCAGCCCTAATAACTCGGTAATAACGGTAACAATCACACTTGTTTCACCATATTTTACAGTACGGAGTACGATACCCCTTGTTTTGTGAATCATAACCGAAATGCATTCCTGCAAAATTCGGTTAAAATAAGTTTCTTTGCCGGTCGACAGAACAGTTTCATTTAAATCATTTACCATGTGGGGACGAATTGCCGATTTTATATTGAAATACCGGCTGATACTTCTCGGACTGATGGCCGGCCTTTCAATTTATGCTGCGTTCCAGGCTTCAAAAGTGGAATTAAGCTATGAATATACCCGTGCAATTCCAACAGACAATGTAAAATACCAGGTTTACCAAAGGTTTCTGAAAAAATTTGGAGACGATGGGAATCTGCTGGTAATTGGAGTGGAGACAGATCAGTTATTTAATAAAGATGTTTTTAATGACTACCTGCAAATGAGCAGGGTGCTTAAAAAAGTGAAAGGGGTTGAACAGGTATTAAGTATTCCGGACGCTATTATCCTGAATAAAAATATTGTTTCAGAAAAACTTGAATCCAATCCTATTTTCCCGGGACCATTTGATTCACAGGCCACGCTTGACAGTGCCAGAAAGACATTTGAAAATCTTTTGTTTTACCGTGGGCTTTTATATAATCCGGAAACTCATGCCTACCTCGCAGCAATCAGTATGAACAAGCAGATCATGAATTCAGCCGGTAGAACAGCAGTGGTGAGCAATATCGTGAACGCCGGAAACGTCTTTGGCAAAGCACACCAGATTCAAATGCACTATAGCGGCCTTCCGTTGATCCGTACCAATATGGCCACCAAAGTAGCCTCAGAAATGAAATGGTTTCTATTAGGATCTGTTTTGCTTTCCGCTTTGATTCTCCTTGCTTTTTTCCGGAGCCTGAGTACTATGATTCTATCGCTGGGTGTGGTAATTATTGGCGTTGTATTCAGTCTTGCGACCATGCATTTATTCGATTATAAAATTACTCTGCTCAACGCCCTAATACCGCCACTGATTGTCGTGATTGGTATTCCGAATTGTATTTATTTCCTGAATAAATACCATAGCTCCTTCCGTGATACCCGCGAAAAAAATAAGGCCCTACACGAGATGATCAGTAAAATGGGGGTCGTAACCTTGTTTTGCAATATTGCAGCTGCCATCGGGTTTGGTGTTTTTGCTCTGACCAAGAGTGCCATATTAAAGGAGTTCGGTGTCGTAGCCGGTATCAACATCATGATGCTTTTTATTATTTCCATTATCCTGATTCCTGCTATGCTGAGCTTTTTACCTGATCCCAAGCCCAGACATATGAAATACCTCACCAACCGCTGGCTTACAACCGTGCTTGACTGGCTGGAAATCTGGGCGCTTCACCACAAAAAAACAATTTTTATCTCCACCACGATCATCCTGTTAATTTCCGTTGCAGGTATAACCCGATTACGTTCTGAAGCCTTTATACTCGATGATCTTCCAAAAACAGATCCGGTATATGCCGATTTGAAGTTTTTTGAAAAAAATTTCAAAGGCGTAATGCCTTTGGAAATCCTGATTGATACTAAACGAAAAAACGGGATAAGAGTGAATATGCTAGGCAACTTCACCAAAATTGATAAACTTTCCTCCTATATAGACTCAAGTTCTGTGATGGCCCGCCCGCTTTCCATTGTGGAAGGACTAAAATTTGTACGCCAGGCCTATTATAATAACGACTCTTCTGATTATGGTTTACCAAATGAGTTTGACATCTCTTTCCTGGCGCCCTATTTAAATATGAAGGCAGACAGCAACAACAAACCAGGTGGAGTTATGAAGCTGGCAAACAGTTTTGTTGACAGCAATAAGCAAACACTTCGTATTAGCGTAAATATGGCTGACGTGGGTAGTATCCAGTTGCCTCGAATCCTTGATGAAGTCCAAAAGCGTTCGACTGAACTATTTGACACGGCCCATTATCACATTGAATTCACAGGCACAACGGTTACATTTCTGGAAGGAAGTGCATTTATTATCAGCGGGCTGAAGCAAAGTATCCTCTGGGCTTTTGTTTTGATTGCTGCATGTATGTTATACCTGTTCCGGAGCATCAGGATTCTTTTCTGTTCCTTAATTCCGAACGTGATTCCTCTCGTGATAACAGCCGGTGTGATGGGATGGGCAGGAGTACCCTTAAAGCCCTCTACTGTACTGGTATTTAGTATTGCGCTGGGTATTGCGATTGATATTACTATCCGCTTCCTGGTTAATTTTAAACAGGATAGTTATTCCGGGCATAGTGTTGTGAATACGGTTATAAAGACCATTCACTCTACCGGTATCAGCATTGTGTACACTTCACTGGTGCTGATTGCAGGTTTTGTCATTTTCTGCTTTAGCGGATTCGGCGGAACCCAGGCACTTGGTTGGCTGACTTCTCTTACCCTGGTGATGGCAACACTGACTAATCTCATTTTCCTTCCTGCATTATTAATTGCCATGAATCCTAAGAAAAAATAATGAGGTAAATCCGAAACATGAATTCTGCTTTATCTTATTATGAATTCAGTTCAGTACCTGCTTGAGCTTAGCATCCAGTGCTTCGCCACGTAATGACTCTGCAATCACCTTGCCGGAAGGATCGACCAGGATATTAAATGGTATTCCCTGGAAACCGAAGGTTTCGACAGCCTGGCTGTTCCAGTATTTTAAATCACTCATTTGTGTCCAGTTGAGATGATCCTGTGCAATGGCCTTTTTCCATGAATCTTTGTCCTGATCGAGTGAAACCCCCAGGATCGTAAAATTTTTCCCTTTGAATTCATTAAACGCTTTCACTACATTTGGATTTTCCATCCGGCAGGGACCGCACCAGCTCGCCCAGAAATCAATCAGCACAAATTTGCCACGAAAGGAACTGATTGAAATACTTTTTCCACTTGGATCCGGCATAACCAGCTCAGGAACAGTTTTTCCTACCCAGGAGTCTCCGCTGGTCTGCTCAGGTTGTTGCTGTTGTTTGCTGGCTTTCTCCATTTCTGTCAAAAAATTATTGCCTGGAAAACGGGTTTTCAAATTATTAAGAGCCGCTTCCATTTCCGCAGGCTGCAGGCTCCTGGATGCCCAACCCAGGGCCAATACTCCCAATGTCGCACTGGGTGTAGATTTCATAAATTGTTTCAGGTATTCATTCAATTTTGTAATGGCTTCGTTTTTGGAAAGATTAGCAGAAACCAACACGCTATCCGGTGCATTGTTTTTTTTCAGACTGTCAAGTTGGTTAAAGGAAAGCTGGATTTCATCATTACGGGCACCCACTTCGGCAAGTAATTCCTTCAGCTCTTTGCTTGCGGGCGAGCCGCTCACAGTATAAAAATCCCTTGTTTTTGAAAGGTCCGCATCAATCTGAATATCGGTAACGTCGTTGATAAAGGGAATAGCTAAAATATTCTCACCGAAAACAAGTTCAAAAATTCCCTGTTCTTTACTCTTTCCCCTGAAATTTAAATTCCCCGATACGCCGGATAGCTTCTGTGAGTCTACGATTACAGGAGGTTGTGATTTACCATAAACAATTTCTTCCAGGAATACCCACTTGTCAGGCTTCCCACCAGTTTGTGGAAAAATCAGTTTATCACTGTTCTTGTAAGTTACTTTTACCTGGAACTGACTTTTGTCTTCATTCTTGCAGGAAAGAAGGATGAGATTAAAAACCAGAACCGGAAGGAATATCTTTTTCATCATGATCTAATTAAATATTATTTGTCAAGCTTCTGTATGAGTAACTGATTAGTTAACTGGGGATCTGCTTTCCCCTTGGAGATCTTTTTGACTTCCCCTATAAAAAGTCCCAGCAACCCCTTTTTACCTTTTTTATATTCCAGCACTTTATCCGGCATTTTTTCCAATGCCAGTCTTACCCATTCGAGGATCTGGGCTCTGATCATCGGTTTGTATCAGATTCAGCTGGTTTGCAATATGAAGAGGATCTGTACTGTTGCCTTCGATAAGTTTGGGGAATATCCTGGAGGACGCGGTAGAGAAATTAACCTTTCCTTCTTCAACCAGCGTGATCAGAGACGCCATCACAGCTGGTTTCAACGGGAAGTCTGAAATAGTTTTCCCCTGATCATTGAGATAAGATTTTACAGGACCCAGCAACCAGTTTGCAGCTGCCTTATATGAAGGTGTTAATGTAATAAGCATTTCAAAATAGTCTGCCGTTTCTTTATCGTCCGTGATTACTTCAGCATCATATCTACTCAGATCATAAGATTCCATATATCGCCGGATCAATTCTTCCGGCAGGGCAGGAATTGTCTCCTCAATTATTTTCAGATAGGATGGTGTTATTTCAAAAGGAGGGAGGTCGGGATCCGGGAAATACCGGTAATCGTTGGCCTCTTCTTTTGAACGCAATGAAAAAGTGGTTCCATTCACTGCATCAAAACTACGTGTCTGCTGGATAATGGTTTCATTCCGGCTAACCATTTCATGCATACGGTTTACCTCAAAATCGATTGCGCGTTTAACATTCCGAATCGAGTTAAGATTTTTTATTTCCACTTTGGTACCCAGCATTTTTTCTCCCGATCTTCGTATGGAGACATTCGCATCACAACGCAGGCTGCCTTCTTCCATATTCCCATCACAGATTGCAAGGTAGCGCAGCATTCGTCGCAGATTAGTCAGGAAGGCGACAGCCTCTTCCGCACTGCTAAGACAGGGTTCTGTAACAATTTCAATCAGGGGAACACCGGCTCGGTTAAAATCAAGGCGCGTAAAATCATCGTCTTTGTCATGAATGCTTTTCCCGGCGTCTTCTTCCAGGTGAATGCGGTTTAGTTGAATTCGTTTATTGCCTTCGGAAATCCCAATCTTCACATAGCCGCCCTTACAAATGGGTGTCGTATGCTGCGAAATCTGATAGCCTTTTGGAAGATCGGGATAGAAATAATTTTTACGCGCAAAATAATTCCATGTTTCGATTTCAGAATGACAAGCCAGGCCCATTTTGACAGCCAGGTGTACTGCCTGTTTATTCAATACGGGCAACGTGCCGGGATAACCCAAGGTGACCGGGCTGATATGCGTGTTAGGTTCCGCTCCAAACATCGTGTGGTCTGCGCAGAACAATTTGGTTTTCGTTAGTAACTGAGCGTGAACTTCCAGGCCTATTACTGTTTCATATACTACTTCTGGCATATCAATAGTTGGGGATTCAGGAAACAAGCAAAAGCGCAAAGAAAGGCCAGTTTTGGCCGGTTCTTTGCGCTTGGCGTGAACCAGTTTATCCAGTGCACGAAGGTAAAAAAACGCAGGAAGTATTTATGAATTCATTTGTACTTTCTATAGCTCAGCAGTTTTCAATTTCCGGGGTATTTTAATCTCAATTTCCTGGTTTACCCCGCTGCGCAGTATCTTAATCTTGATGGCGGATTTCCGGCGGGCTTCCTGTACCTGTTCAATTAGTTCGTTGGTACTGTTCACTTCCGCTCCGTCAAACTGAAGGATGATATCCCCCTTTTTTAGTCCTGCCTTTGCTGCTGCAGAACTGTCTTCCACTTCCAGAATATTAACTCCTTTGCCATCTTCTGCATCCTGTGCTTTTATTCCCAACTTAGGCTGGTGGGGGCCCCAGGGTTCCATGTACATGCCATCCATATCCGGCATGGGCGGCATTCTAAAATTATAGTTATAATTGAAATCTTTTGAATTATCAGCCTTCTCCAGGGTGGCCGTAACATTCTGTTCTTTGCCATTTCTTGTAAAGCTGATTTTCACTTTATCTCCCGGTTTGAAATTATGAATGGTTTCAAACAGGCTCTCAGGGCTTTCTATTTTAGTATCGTTCACTTTTGTGATCACATCCCCTTTCTTGATACCCGCTTTTTCTGCCGGACTGCCGGGGGTTACTTCCAATACTGTCGCACCACCTTTTTCGGCCTTGCGGGATGATACACCAAGGAATGCGGCATTCATCCTGATTTGTATCGATTTCTGTACTCTCCTCTGTCTGTCTGCGTTACTTAACGCTCTTTCAGCTCTTCCCTTGTTCCACATCTCTTCACGGAACGGGGAAGGTGTATATGCAATATCAGGAATGACGATCAGGTCATCATCCTTGTCCTTTTTTTCAACAATAATATTCTGGTCGTCAAATTTTTCCAATGGCTTGCCATTGATAAAATATTCACCGTTCTTGATTTCCAGGGTAATTTTTGCATCTTTTCCACCCTTTTGCCGGATAACAATTTCTGTCTGATCCCCTCTATCGGTCATATCGGTACCCGGAACAGGAGGTTTGGGCGGAATTGCAGTCTGGGCCATTGTCAGTTGACCAAGGGCCAGGCATAATATGCATGCTGACACTGCCTGGTAAATGAATTTTTTCATCACTTATAATTTTTGTTTATTAAACTACGTGAAGTTTCGTATTTCAAATATAGGGATAATTCTGATATACGAAAATATTCGGATTTAAAAGTTCCAGGTTATTTAACAGTTCTTTTAAAGGCCTAAAGCCCAAAGCTTAAAGCCATATGGATTAATATGGAACGCTTTGGCTGGAAGGGCCTTGGATGATGAGTAAATTGACTTGACTACGATTACATCGATCCGTAATCCCGTAATTGAATATAAAACTTGTTTTCGATGGAAAATTTTTTCGACATGGTTTAGCCACGGCAAAACCTACCAATGCCAAATACCAACGGAAATGGCTGACGATAACAGTTTCACTAAAATTTCGATGGTCAGGAATTTTAAACGGCCCGCTAGAGAAGCCTCCTGACAGCAGAAATGATCGAATCCAATGCACCTGCATCCTGGCCACCGGCTGTTGCGAGGGTTTTTTGTCCACCGCCACCACCGTTAATGATTGGTGCAACGATCTCCTTAATTATTTTAGAGGCATCCAGCTTTTTTTCCGTAACCAACTGGTCTCCCAAACCAACTACAACATTTGGCTTGCCTTCTGCAACTGTTGCCAATACCAGCAAAAGTTCTGGCAGTTCCTGGCGGAGTTCACCTGCTATTTTTCTGATCGCCTCAGGGCTGATCCCTTCAATCAGCTTTCCAATAAATTTATATTTTCCAAAGGGAACCACATCTTTCAATAATTCCTTTTTCAAAAGTACCGCCTGCTTCATTTCCATCGAGTCAATCCTCCTGCGGAGGCTTCCTGTCTCAGATT
Organism: uncultured Bacteroidota bacterium; assembly: GCA_963741345.1. Classification (GTDB taxonomy): domain Bacteria; phylum Bacteroidota; class Bacteroidia; order Chitinophagales; family Chitinophagaceae; genus Puia. The sequence goes on along the minus strand of CAVUHS010000001.1, from coordinate 187,438 downwards.
GTAAATCCTGGAGCGATTTCAACAGTTCTTTCGGATTCTTCAACTGATCACGAATTGTATTCAATATGGCAAATTCATCCTGAATATAATTTTCAGCGGCAATTCCGGCAACCGCTTCTATTCGCCTGACACCGGCTGCTACGGCCGATTCTGATTTAATTTTAAAAAAACCTATTTCCCCCGTGGTAGATACATGTGTTCCACCGCAGAGTTCAATGGAAAATGCCGGATCTATAATAACTACCCTCACCGTATCTCCATACTTCTCACCGAAAAGAGCCATGGCACCCGTTTTCATGGCTTCCTCCCTGGGCATTTCACGGATCACTACCGGAATATTTTCCCTGATTTTTTCGTTCACCATGCGTTCAATCTGTTCCAGTTCATGATCTGTCAGTTTTGCAAAATGAGAAAAATCGAAGCGCAGATGTTCTGCATTCACCAAAGAACCTTTTTGTGTCACATGGCTGCCAAGTACTTTTCTTAAGGACGCATGCAGAAGATGTGTAGCCGTGTGATGAACGGCCGTATTTTTTCTTTTTACCGGATCGACACTTGCAAGAACCGGTGCCTGCTGATCAGACGGCAGGTTTTCAGTAAAATGAATAATCAGATCATTTTCCTTTTTAGTATCCAGTACTTCTATTTTTTCCCCCGAAATTGTTAGCGTTCCTGTATCTCCCACCTGTCCGCCACTCTCCGCATAAAAAGGTGTTTTCGACAAAACGAGTTGATAGAGTTCCCTGCCCTTGATTTTTGCTTTTCTCCAACGGTTTATTTCTGTGTTCGAATTCAATTCCGTATACCCCGAAAAAATGATTTTTCCATTTTCATGTACCGGTACCCAGTCGCCGGTGTCCTGCTGACCGGCTGCCCGGGACCTGTCTTTTTGTTTTTGCAATTCGGTATCAAAGTCTTTCTCATCTACCGTCCAGCCGATTTCCCTGGCCATCAGCGAAGTGAGATCTACTGGAAATCCATATGTATCATTCAATTTAAATGCAAATGCCCCGGTGATGCGTTTTTCCGCATAAGAAACGGAATCCTGTTTCAGAGCTCCGCCGTTTTCAATATATTCATTAAAAATCCTGATCCCCTTATCGAGCGTCCTCAGAAACGCTTCTTCCTCTTCATGGATCACTCTTTCCACAAAAACCTGCTGTTGCTGCAATTCCGGAAATACTTTCTGAAACTGGGCAGCCAACGTAGCAACCAGTTGAAATAATAGGGGCTCTTTTTGATCCAGGTAAGAATAATAATAACGAACCGCCCTTCGAAGAATTCTTCGGATTACATAACCAGCTCCCGTATTTGCCGGCAATTGCCCGTCTGCAATCGTGAAACAAATTGCCCGAATGTGATCGGCTATAACTCTGAATGCGATATCCTTTTTGTCTGTATCTGATCCTTTATAGACTCCGCCGGTTATATTTTCAATCAGCCTGATTGAACCACTGAAAATATCCGTGTCATAATTGCTATGTTTTTGCTGAAGCACCCGCACCAGTCTCTCCAGGCCCATTCCGGTATCCACATGACGGGATGGAAGGCTTTCCAGGGAACCGGATTTAGTTCTGTTGAACTGAATAAAAACAATATTCCAGATTTCTATTACCTGGGGATGGTCCTTATTTATTAATGACCGCGCATCGAGATTTTCCCTTTCATTATCTGGCCGAAAATCAATATGAATTTCTGTGCATGGTCCGCAGGGTCCCGTATCACCCATTTCCCAGAAATTATCCTTTTTAATTCCATGGAGAATTCGGCTAGGGGCTATCCATTTCATCCATTCAGCCCGGGACTCTTCATCCGGCGGCAAATCTTCTGGAATATCTCCACCAAATATGGTCACATAAACGCGGTCCACCGGAATCTGATACACTTTTGTAAACAACTCCCAACTCCAACTAATGGCCTCAGGCTTAAAATAATCACCAAAACTCCAGTTACCAAGCATTTCAAACATTGTATGATGATAGGTATCCACCCCCACTTCTTCCAGGTCATTGTGTTTGCCGCTTACCCGCAAACATTTCTGAGTATCAGCTACCCGAGGATGTGGAGCCTGTTTATTTCCGAGGAAATAATCCTTGAATTGGTTCATTCCGGCATTGGTAAACAGGAGTGTAGGATCGTTCTTTGTTACAATCGGGGCAGATGGAACAATTACATGGGCTTTGGATTTGAAAAAATCCAGAAATTTATCCCTTATCTCAGCGCTTCCCATCATATTTTAATAGACAATCTTTAAATCCGGGTTTATAAAAGGATAATAATTAGTACACTTGCGTTATTAATCAGGCGCTGCAAAGGTACAGCGTCCGCCTCGTAAACGGAGTGCCGGTACCATCCGACTGCATGAAAAAGATCAAATATTACTATAATACCAATACCCTCCGGTACGAAAAACTGGAAACACCGTTACGTGTAACCCTCCTGCGCATTCTGGGTTTTCTTTCCGCCTCCATCGTTACTGCGCTGATCCTTGTTTCACTTGCTTACCGGTATTTCCCTTCGGTAAATGAAAAAAGGCTTATGCGGACCAATGAAGCATTGAAGGACAATTATTATTTATTAAATGGACAGGTGAAAAAAATGCAGGAACAGATTATCGGTCTTGAAAAACGGGACAACGAAGTTTACCGGGCCATTTTTGAAGCCAACCCCATCCCCGATAGTGCGCGGGCTAAAAATCTGGCAAAGGAACAGGAGTTTCAGCTGGTTCAGGGAATGGACCAGGAAAATCTGGCTGTTTCGATTGCTAACTCACTGACCAGTCTGGGATCTCGTATACATGCGCAGACAAAGTCATATGATGAGATCAACAACTTTATTAAGAATAAGGAACTACTCCTGGCCTGCACACCGGCTATTCAACCTGTTAGTAACAAGGATTTGAAAAGAATTGCCTCCGGTTTCGGATACCGCGTTGATCCAGTCTACAAAACAACCAAATTTCACGCAGGTCTCGATTTTGCGGCACCCCAGGGCACTCCAATTTATGCCACTGCCAATGGTACGGTCGAAACAGCCGGGAATACAGGTAATGGTTACGGGAATCATGTAGTGATCCACAATGGGTATGGGTATGCCACCTTATTCGGTCATATGTTCAAAGTGAAAGTGAAACCCGGCCAAAAAGTTAAACGGGGGGAAATCATTGGGTGGGTAGGTAATACGGGCAAGAGCACCGGTCCGCATTGCCACTATGAAGTACATCGCAACGGCGAGCCTGTTGACCCCGTATTTTATTTCTATAATGACATAACTCCTGAACAATACGACCGCCTATTAAAACTGGCTTCATCCAGCAATCAGAGCTTTGATTAATTTTTCGTAAATCTTTGGACTGTTTCGGAATAGTTTTTGTTATTTTTGAGTAGCATGACAACGTTTTCCCAAATCGCCATGAAGTTTGTTGAAGAATCAACTTTCCCGCAGGATCCCCAACTGCAGAAAGAAGATCAACCTGTAAATGTCGGCATTAGGATAAAAAAATTAAAAACTGCTGAACCCACAGTATCTGAACATTCAGAGGAAAATATTGCCGAGCCAACCGCTGTCTTAACAGAATCTATCGATGCATTACAGATTGACCCAGCACTAAAGATCAAATCGGGAAGGGGCAGGAAATCCATTCGGCAAATTTCGGAAGAAGCAGATCTCATTCAAATTCCGGAAGACGATATTCTCTTTCAGAAACATTACTACACAATGGGTGAGGTTGCTGATATGTTCCGGGTGAACCAATCCCTGCTTCGTTTCTGGGAGGCAGAGTTTAATATACTGCAACCGAAAAAAAATAAAAAAGGAGACCGCTATTTTCGGCCGGTCGACATCAAAAACCTTCACTTGATTTATCATCTGCTTCGCCAGCGAAAATATACCATTGAAGGTGCCAAAGATTTCCTGAAGAAGAATTCTAAGGCGGAAGAAAAATTCGAAACAATCAAAAAGCTGGAAGAAGTGAAGAGATTCCTGCTGGAAATGAAAGCGAGTCTGGGGTAACGACTTATACTCCCTTGCCTTCCAGTTTCACCGTCATGCCTGAACCCGTAAATGCAATCTTCCGTTTCTCAATCAGACGCAGAATTTCCAGATTTAGTTTCTGTTTAATCTCATTGAATTCCGCGATGGGGATCGGAGCAGAAAGATAATCGATATTTACCTGGAAAGAAGTACCGGAAATATCCATCAGGAAAACAGTTGCATCACTGATGAATGATTTATCTCCGAGTAATAACCTGCAATCTTCAATAAAAGCATGAATGGTCTCTGCAGGTGTGGAAGAATCCAGCTGAAGTCGTATTTCAGCCTTCCGGTAGGTGCGAAGTGTGAGGTTATCAACGATGCTATCTACCATTTGCTTATTCGGAACTGTAACATAGGTTTTCAGGTCAGTACGTATACGGGTACTTCGAAGCCCGATTTTTTCGACTGCTCCGGAAATATTGCTCACTTTCACTGTATCTCCTGCCATAAAAGGTTTATCAAAGAAAATAATGAATGAAGCGATCAGATTTTCAATACTCTCTCTCAAGGATAATGCGAGAGCCGCACCAGCCAGTCCAAGACCCGTCCACAGCTTGCTCACTTCAAATCCAAAGCCCATACCTAATACCATCAATGCGCCGATGATACCTATAATTACTTTCAGAAAGTCCCGGAAAAAAACAATCAGCTGATGATCTTTGATACCGCCTGTCAATCTCGCTTTTTCCTTCACTACCAAGCTGATAAAATCTATAATCCTTAACAGGAGCCATATAAATACTACGATGAGAATCGTCTTGGCGATCCCGTGTACTACGGATTTAAACGGTGTTTCAAAGATTTCAAATTCCAGAGCCGTTGGGAAACGCAGTTTATCGATCCCTACGATTGTAATAAATGCAATCAGGAATATTTCCAGCGGATCCAGCAGGAGTTTGACAAATGCATTCTTATCTATTCCTTTACCCAGCGTAGCGGCAGCCCTAAAAAGCTGACCCGCGATAAACTTTGAAAAAATCCGTTTGAAAACAAGGCCAATCAGTATTGCTATAAATACAAAAAGGTACTTTTTTACGGGATTGTCAAAGACAAGTTGATTCCAAAATCCATCCATAGTATATCAATTCTTATAAATATGTATGCCATCAGCCTTCAATACATAGAGAAAATCAGGCATTATCAGGATCTTTAGTGCAGGTAAATAATAAGGGGGAACCCTCTTTTTTTCTTCCGCAAACATTTTGTCATCGAATTTCAGAAATTCCTGGCCGTTCCATCCCAGCATGGTTTGGTTGATCACAGAGAAATGCCGCCAGTTTTTCAAGGGGATAAATTTTGAATAGCCCCCGTAATGGTCGAATATAAAAGCCCCTTTCTGCGGGTCAAATAGGTATACCAATCCTCCCTGATCTGTAAGTAAAACCGGATTGGGCACTGAATCCATATACTGTCGTATATCATTTGTCTGATTGATCAGCGTTCCATCGCTGGAAATTTTATTCAGCTTTCCTGCAAGCGCATCATAGACCCAGATATTATTATCATAGGCAAGTCCAATACAGGTTACTTGGTAAAAGCCAAGTTGCCGCAGGTCGAGGCTGTTTACATTATTCAGAAACCTGTCTAACATAACAATGGTACCAAATTCCTGGTAAAAAAGAAGAATTTTAAGTGGGTTGCTCACATCGATATAAGCGATCTTTCCATATCTTCTGACATCGTTAAAGACGCCCAGAGAATCGCCTGAAGCACTATATTTTTTCAACTGGTTGTCAGGTGTCAGCACAAAAATATTACCGAGGTTGTCAACCTGAAAGTCAACATATATTCCCGTAAGAAAACGTGACATTTGAGGGAGACTATCCACTTCCTGGGCGAAAACTGTTCCGGGAGACATAAAGATGAAGATATAGAGGAAAAATTTTTTCATTTTCTTATAATCTTATTGTCCAGAGCGGGATCGTAGCTTTTCAAACAGAGTTGTTCGCCATCAAAAACAGCATAACTGAAATAGTTTATCCAGTCTCCCAGATTTATATACCGGCTGCCATCGGGAAATTTAAAATCAATCGGAAGATGGCGGTGGCCAAATATCAGGTAGTCAAAAGATTCCTCGGTCAATTTTCTTTTGCAATACTGGATCAGCCATTCCCCTTCCTCACCCAGGAATTTTTCATCAGATTGCTTGGTGGCGATCCTGCTTTTCCGGCTGAAGTAATTGGCTATGCCTACTCCGAAGGCAGGTGGAAGTATACCGAATAGTCCCTGGCTGAATTTATTACGGAATATTTTTTTTAGAAATTTGTATCCGCCGTCCCCCGGACCTAATCCGTCCCCATGTCCGATCAAAAATTTCTTTCCGTTCAGTATAAAAGTTTTCGGTTCATAATAAACTGGTATGGACAGTTCTTTTTCAAAATAATTTTTCATCCACATGTCGTGATTACCAACAAAAAACTGGATGGGTATGCCTGAATCTGTCATGGTGGCCAGTTTCCCAAGTATCCGAACATATCCTTTCGGAACAACCGTTTTATATTCAAACCAGAAGTCGAACAGGTCGCCAACAATAAAAATTTCGGCTGCTTCCTGCTGGATGGATTCAAGAAACCGGATGATATACTTTTCTCTTTGCAAGCTGGTGAGTCGATCGGGGGAACCGAGATGGAAGTCTGAAATGAAAAAAATCTTTTTACCCTCTTCGATTTGCATGGGCAAATATAATTCACTGGGCTTCGATCAGGAAAACATATACTTCTTTTGGACCATGAACGCCCACGACCAGGGTTTTTTCAATATCGGCTGTCCGGCTGGGTCCAGTGGCAAGCGTTATAAAAGAAGGAATTTTGTTTTTATACTTTTCATTCAGCAGCTCCAGGCCGTCCCGGATATCATAAACCAGTTGATTTGAATAAGCGATACAAATATGTACCGGCGCGTATATACTCACGGTTCTTCCGCTTTCCTGTGCAGAACTCATCAGAATACTGCCGGTGCGGGCGATCAGGGCCTCACAACTGGTAATGGACACATCCGCCTCCGGAAGTTCTTCTGTAATTAGCAGTCCTTTCAGCGGGTCCCGTAATATTTGAAGCAACCCGGATTCACGACAGAATACCTGTGTCCATCCCTGCTGGGATATCAGCCTAATCAACTGCCCGATCATCTCCTCCTGGTTGCTGCAATACAGGAACCTGCCCTGAATTCTTCCAAAATTTTCGGCAAACTCAATATCATTCTCCTGAGAGGGTTCTGTATAAACGCCGGAATTTCCTTCACTTTGCGGAAATGGAACAGGCGTTGGGTTGACCAACGCCTGTCGGATTCTCTTAAGAATATTTTCTTTCGCTGGAGATATTTGCATATGCCTCGAACTAAAGGTCTCCGATGGGCGGAACAGGTACCGGGGGTGCCGGTATTCCATTGTCTGCTATCTTGATTTCGGGAACATCATTCATATCATGGTCTGAAACATCCAGGGCTCTTTTTTCTTCATAAGGCCTTTTACCTATTAAGGTTTCCACATCACTTTGAAATAGCACTTCTTTTTCCAATAGCGCTTCTGCAAGCAGGTGCAACTGGTTGGATTTTTCTGTCAGCAGTCCCTTTGTGAATGTATATGCTTTGTCAATCAGCAATCTGACTTCCTCATCGATCAGTTTGGAAGTTTCTTCTGAATATGGTTTGGTAAACTGGTTTTCCTGCGCTGGATCATAGAAACTCACATTTCCGATCTTTTCATTCATACCATAAACAGTAACCATCGAGTAGGCGATCCGGGTTACCTGTTGCAGATCATTCTGGGCACCTGTAGAAATCTTGTTGAAATTGAGAGATTCACTAGCACGGCCGCCCAGTGTCATACAAATCTGGTCGAACAGCTGGTCGGTATTATAAAGGTATTGTTCTTTAGGTGTGTATTGCGCATAACCCAGCGCAGCCACTCCCCGGGGGACAATCGTTACTTTCAATAATGGATAAGCATGTTCAAGATACCAGCCGCAAATGGCATGTCCAGCTTCATGATAGGCAATGATTCTCTTTTCTTCAGGCGAAATAATCTTGTTCTTTTTTTCAAGACCTCCGATTACCCTGTCTACAGCGTCCTGGAAATCTTCCATCTCCACGCTATCCTTGCCCTTTCGGGCGGCGATCAGGGCAGCTTCATTACACACATTGGCGATATCTGCTCCCGCAAATCCAGGTGTTTGTTCAGCCAGCTTATAAATATCGAGTTTGGAAGAAATTTTAATCGGCTTAAGATGGACTTTGAAAATAGCTTCTCTTCCTTTGAGATCCGGCTTGTCAATTGAAATCTGACGGTCAAATCTTCCCGGGCGAAGCAGAGCGGTGTCTAAAACGTCCGGCCTGTTTGTAGCAGCCAGAATAATTATACCACTGTCTCCGCCAAATCCGTCCATTTCCACGAGCAACTGGTTGAGTGTACTTTCACGTTCATCATTGCTCATGATAGCATTCTTGCCTCTTGCGCGACCAATTGCATCTATTTCATCAATGAAAATGATACAAGGTGCTTTTTCACGGGCTTGTTTAAAGAGATCACGTACACGGCTGGCACCAACACCCACAAAAAGTTCGACAAAATCGGAACCGCTCATGGAGAAAAAGGGCACCTGTGCTTCTCCTGCCATGGCCTTTGCCAACAGGGTTTTACCGGTACCTGGAGGTCCAACAAGCAACGCGCCTTTAGGAATTTTACCACCTAGAGCAGTATATTTTTTCGGGTTTTTCAGAAAGTCAACAATTTCCATGACTTCCACTTTGGCTTCATCCAAACCAGCCACATCATTAAAAGTGATATTGACACGGGTACCTTTATCAAATAAGGTAGCTTTTGACTTTCCTATATTGAAAATTCCGCCCGGTCCTCCGCTGCCACCCTGGCCACCCATTTTGCGCATAAGCATTACCCAGATCAGCAAAATGATCAAGATTGGGAGTGCTATCTGCAGTAATCCGGGAATCCAGTCGCCCTCCTGGACGGAAGAAGTTGGAACTTCCAGGTTAGGATTCTTCGCGAAGAAATCGTAAAGTCTTTTTTCGAACTCATCGATCTTGGTAACCTGGAATTCGAACTGGGGTCCTTCTGTTTTTACTACCTGGAAATTCTTGCCAAGGAGATCCTTGTAATAAGACTTTTCCAGACTGTCTTTTTTAATATAAACCCTTACCAGGTTTTTATTGGTGACGAGCACCAGCCGGGCGACATCACCCTTTTCAAGCATATTATTCCTGAATTCCATTTCGGACTCCAGGTGACGGGCGTCTGGAGTAAAACCTGAACCTAAAAAATTATATCCCAGCAGTATGATGGCGATGACCGCCCAAACCCAGTAAATATTGAATTTCGGGCCTTTTTTGGGTGTATTGTCTTCTCCTCCGGGGCGGGGTCTGAATCGTGAAAATCCTGGCCGATCGTTGGGTTTTATATTATTCTGTGGCATTTGATGGTCTTCCTTCTAGTAATTAATGGTTGGGAAATAAAAAAGTTCAGAAAAATGGTTTAAACATTAAAGTGATCAGCCTGCATGTTCCTCCATAACGGCATCACTCCACATTTCTTCCAGCTTATAAAAACGCCTGGAATCAGGAAGCATTATATGAACGACAACATTTATATAATCAATAATTACCCATTGCAACACCTGCCTGCCTTCGTGCATATAAGGTAATTCACCACATTTTTGCTTTACTTCGGTTTCTATAAAATCCGCTATAGCCCTTACTTGCGTGGTGCTTCCGGCCTCACAAACGATAAAAAAATCTGCTACTGCTTCCTGTATTTTCCGGAGATCAAGAGATATGATTTTTTCGCCTTTTTTTTCCTGAATTGCCTGGATAATGACTTTTACGATTTTTGAGTTCTTTGCTAACCGGACTGTTTTATTAGGTTTCCGGTTAACCAACATTGACAATTGTTCCAATAATCAGAATATTTTAAATGATAAATACAACAGGCGATGATTCCAGATGTCTTAGTAATCCTAAATTCGCACAGCCCAAAAATACTAATCTTTTGCCACATCCCGGTCAGCAGAACCCGTTGGGTACAACATTTGACAATCAGTTGATTGAGTTGGATTCTGTGGATAGCACCAACAACTATGCCATGGGCCGGATTCATGAAGGATTGGCTTCTGATGGCATGGTATGTCTTGCCAGTCACCAGTGGGCCGGTAAAGGGCAGCGGGGTAAGACCTGGCTAAGTGAGCCGGGACAAAATCTGACCATGAGCCTGGTTGTTGTGCCTTCTCCCCTTACAATATCCAAGCAATTTCTGTTTTCAGCTGCCGTCGCACTGGGTATTCTTGACCAGGTTCAGCATTTTAAGGAAAAAAGCTGGACTATAAAATGGCCAAATGATATTTATTGGGATGACAGAAAGGCAGCAGGTATTCTTATTGAAAGTATCATTCAGGGGGAAAAATGGCCCTGGGCTGTCGTTGGCATTGGTATGAATCTAAATGAGGATTCTTTCCCGGCTGAAATTCGAAATGCTATTTCACTAAAACAAATTACCAGCATCCATTTTAATCCAAAAGAAGTAGCAAGGGAATTAGTCCCGGCGGTCCAAAAACGAATTTCCCTTCTCAGAAAAGATCCCGACCGGATACTCCATGATTTTAATGAGTCACTATACAAAAAAAATTTAACCGTTCGTCTGAAGAAAGGAACTGAACTGATAAATGCAACTATTATCAGTGTTGATTCGATGGGAATCCTCCATACAGATAGTGGATTGTTTGGTCTGGGTGAGGTCGAGTTTATGCAAGATCGATTTTAGATAAAAAAGGATTAATGTAAGCCTTCCAGGCGCTCCAGTCTATCTTGTGAAATGGATCACGGCTCCGGAGGCATTCCCCGCTTCATCTTCAGCATAAATTTTGAGTTCATGCTTTCCTGGTTTACAGTGTTCGTCAAAATGATAAATAAAAGCTTTTGCTTTGTCATTAGAGAACATCAGCCAGCTTCCGTCCAGCGTAGCACGAAAATTTTTTATTTTTTTATAATTATCCTCAACAAGTATTGCGATTCGGCTGCTTCTTTGCAGGTTTGAATTTTCAACCACACCTGGAATACGGATTACAGGAGGGACTGTATCCAATATCAATCCAAAATTCCCAAAACTCCGGAAACCGGCCGTAGCCCAATCTCCCAACCATTCCGGCTTCCTGATTTCAAAATCCTCGCCATCTGTCCACTGCATAACCACCCGTTGTTTCAAAGCCACAGATTTGGAAAGTTTAATTCTTACCAGCAGAGAATCGGCCAACGGAATCTGGGTTGAACCGAAATGATGAATGGCAGACACGGAATTTTTTTCTTCGATGGCTGTTTGCTGATAGTCGAGATGAAGCGAATCGTATAAACAGTTCGGTCCCAGGTAAAAAGCGGCATCCGGCAATTCCAATGCGTCCATATCGCCGGGATAAAACATCTTTCCGGTGTACAAGGCGCTTTCATTTTTTCCGGCTGATACTGCGCATTAAAAGACAGATTTGAAATGTTCCCATATGCATCCCTTAGTTCAATCCTGATTTCATGCAATTTTCCGTCTTCCAGGTGTATATACCCACCCTGTTTAGCTTCACGGTATATCGAATGTTTGTACCCGGGCATTTTAAATAACAGCTGATAATAAGGCCCGCCCTTTTCATAAGTTGGGTAGTCAACATGCGCATTTATACCCCTTGTTTCGTTATAACTGATCCGGTCCATGCGGAAACCAGAAATCGCGTCCCCATTATCATAAATTATACCCTGGTAAATTCCGTTCGGATTCCCTGATCCGGTCTGTGTATCAAATCCTACTATACCAAATCCTGGATTGGGTGTTTTAAGTATCAACAACGGAAGGCCGATGTAATATTTGCCGGCTTTCCCTTTTACGGGAAAAAACGCGGGCGTTTGTTCATAAAAACTTCTATTTCGGTCATAGACAGACAGGCTGCGCAACACGGGAGGAGTGTTATCTGGAATAGATAGTCCAAAAAGCATGGGATTGAGATTGGTGTCATCCGGGTAAGACCGGATTTCGAAATGCAGATGCGGCCCCTGAGATCCCCCCATATTTCCGCTGTATGCAATAAGGTCGCCCTTTTTCACCTCCAGCAATCCCTGCGGAAGCTCTATGGAAATATCCCATTGCTGCGATTCATATTGCTTTTGTTTCACATAAAGGGCAAGTGCTGGGTAAAAAGAATTGAGGTGGGCATAAAGGCTTACATAACCATTGTTATGCCGGATATAAACGGCCTGTCCAAATCCAAAAGGTTCCACCTTGACCCGATAAATAAATCCATCAGCAGCCGCGAAAACCGGCAGGTTTTCCCGGTGGGCTGTTCGTATATCCAGTCCCATATGATAGTGATTCAATCTCAGTTCGCCGAAATTTGCAGCCAGGCTGATGGGTATGCCCAATGGGTTTCTGAATTCGTTTTTAGGATAGTAGGCAGGCTGAAATAACTGGCCGGAAACAAATCCACTGTACAAAACGAGGCCTAACAACAGGGCGGGTCGGTTCATGAAAATCCCAAATTTAGAATTACAAAGGTGGGCAGTCCCAAACAAGGATTCAAAACAAGATTCACCCAACCTGAATTAAATGTTAGCAAATGATAATGAAGGTTTTTATAAAAATTTAAAAATTGGTACAGCTTTTGGCATATACAACGTGTCTTTATATTAGGACCTTCCTTGAAAAAGTGCTAAGATGTTATTTAAGAATAAATTTTTACTGTTTTTCGTCATCAGCATCGGTTCCGTTATTGGAATCGTGAAAGGTGAAGAAGCTAAACAGAAATGGGTCTTCAAGATCAAATCCAAAGTTGATACTAAGAAACTGACTGCCGAAAAGCGCCTGCAGGCGAAAAAAGGTGGCGTTTTACTGGATGATATTGAAATGGCTTCATTTCACGATAATTAGATCAATCATTCTTTTATGATATAATCCCGGCCTGCCGGGATTTTTTATTTTCAATCCTTTTATAAAATTTCTCTAAGAACCTGCACACCCTTACTTTTGCGGAATTTGTTTTTCCATGCCAAAAAATCCCGCTATCGGTTCAGTGCTCATTATAGGTTCAGGTCCAATAATTATCGGTCAGGCCTGCGAATTTGATTATTCAGGCTCCCAAGCTGCGAGAAGTCTCCGGGAGGAAGGCATCAAAGTGATTCTGATAAACAGCAATCCAGCCACCATCATGACAGATCCGATGATGGCTGACCGGGTTTATCTGCTTCCCCTGACGGTTGAAAGTATTGAACAGATCCTGGAGGAGAATCAGATTGATGCGGTTTTGCCAACCATGGGAGGACAAACAGCGCTTAACCTTTGCAAGGAAGCTGCTGAACTGGGAGTTTGGGAAAAATATAATGTACAATTGATCGGCGTGGATGTTGAAGCGATCGATACTGCTGAAGACAGGGAAAAATTCAAACAGCTGATGATTCGCATCGGTATCGATGTGGCACCTTCAAGGGTTGCCAATTCTATGCTGGAAGGAAAGGAATTTGCTCAGGAAATCGGGTTTCCACTGGTTATTCGCCCCTCTTTTACCCTGGGAGGTACAGGCGGCGGATTTGTACATGGTAAAGAGGATCTTGATGCAGCCCTCGATAGAGGATTGAAGGCCTCCCCCATGCATGAAGTTTTGGTTGAAAAGGCCGTCCTGGGCTGGAAAGAATATGAACTGGAACTGTTAAGGGATAAGAATGATAATGTGGTTATAATATGTACCGTAGAAAATCTGGATCCTATGGGTGTTCACACCGGAGATTCTATTACTGTCGCACCTGCGATGACCCTAAGCGACTCGGCGTTTCAGGATATGCGCAATAAAGCAATCCTGATGATGAGGTCGCTGGGTAATTTTGCGGGTGGATGTAATGTGCAGTTCGCCCTGAACCCCGAAACCGAACAAATCATCTCGGTTGAAATTAATCCCCGGGTATCCAGGTCATCCGCCCTGGCTTCGAAAGCAACCGGCTACCCAATCGCCAAGATTGCAGCTAAACTCGCCATCGGTTACACACTCGATGAACTAAAAAACCAGATTACCCAAACTACTTCTGCCTATTTTGAACCAGTCCAGGATTACGTAATCGTAAAAATGCCCCGCTGGAATTTTGATAAATTCAAGGGTGCCAATGATACTCTGGGTCTGCAAATGAAAAGTGTGGGAGAGGTAATGGCAATAGGAAGAAGTTTTACGGAAGCGGTACAGAAAGCCTGTCAAAGCCTGGAAAACAATGCTGTTGGTCTTGGTTATTACGGCAAAAGCCAGATGCATGCAGAAGAACTTATCCAGTATATAAAGATTCCAAAATGGGACCGCATTTTCCGGATTAAGGACGCACTTATGCTGGGGGTAAGCGTAAAGACGATCAGCCAGGCAACCGGTATCGACCGGTGGTTTTTGTATGAAATCCAGAAAATTGTCCTGGCTGAAAAAGAAATTGTGAAATACAAGCTGGAAACACTGCCGCTGGAATTACTTCGCGAAGCAAAGGTCCTCGGATTCAGCGATGCGCAGATTGCCATGATTATGCAGGATGGCAATGAGGACGCCGTCTATGAAAAAAGAAAGGCTGCCGGAATCAACCGGATATTTAAAATGGTGGATACTTGCAGCGCCGAATTCGAAGCTAAAACCCCATATTTCTATTCAACTTTCGAAAGTGGTAGCGTGAATGAGAGTGCCGTGTCGAAGAAAAAGAAAATAATCATCCTGGGTTCCGGACCAAACCGGATTGGCCAGGGGATAGAGTTCGACTATTGTTGTGTTCATGGTCTTCTGGCGGTAAAAGAATGTGGATTCGAATCCATTATGGTGAATTGTAATCCCGAAACTGTTTCTACAGATTTCGATATGGCTGACAAACTCTATTTCGAGCCTGTATTCTGGGAACATCTCAGGGATATTATAGATCATGAAAAACCGGATGGAGTAATAGTGCAGCTGGGTGGCCAGACAGCCCTTAAGCTGGCAGAAAAGCTGCATAAAAAAGGAATTCCGATCATCGGTACTTCTTATGACAATATGGACATTGCTGAAGACCGGGGCCGGTTTAGCGATATGCTGAAAGAAATGGATATTCCTTATCCTTCCTACGGCACAGCGACAACCGTTGATGAAGCAGTTGAGGTGGCCAAAACAGTTGGTTTCCCGGTATTGGTGAGACCCAGTTATGTACTGGGCGGACAACGTATGCGGATCGTGATTAATGATCAGGAGCTGGAGAGTGCCGTGGTTAGTTTGTTAAAACATCTTCCGGATAATAAAATTCTGATCGATCATTTCCTGGACCGCTGCCAGGAAGCCGAAGTAGACGGTATCTGCGATGGAGACCAATTTCATGTGATGGGGCTGATGGAACATATTGAACCTGCCGGCATACATAGCGGTGACAGTAATGCAGTTTTACCTCAATTTAATCTCACCCCGTTGGTAGTAGAAACGATGGAAGAGTATGCCAGAAAAATTGCCTTCCGGTTAAATATAAAGGGTCTCATTAACATCCAATTCGCTATAAAAGACGGAAAAGTGTTTGTAATTGAAGCAAACCCGCGCGCTTCAAGGACAACCCCGTTTATTGCAAAAGCATACCAGATACCCTACCTCAATATCGCCACCAGAGTGATGATGGGACATAATAAACTGAAGGATTTTACATTCGAAAAAAATTTAAAGGGGTATGCTATCAAAGAACCAGTATTCAGTTTCGATAAATTTCCCGGCGTCAACAAGGAACTGGGGCCTGAAATGAAATCAACTGGTGAGGCGATCCGATTTATCAAGGACCTCAGGGATCCTTACTTCAGGCAGCTGTATAAGGACAGGAGTATGTACCTGTCAAAGTAAGCAGCTATTGAGAATATTCTAGGCTTCCACAAGGCCGTTCCGGATTGCATACATAACCAGACCGACCCGTGACTTAACTTTCAATTTTTCAAAGAGAGAGTTCCTGTATTCATCAACGGTGCGAGGACTTACAAACATTTTTGCTGCTATGTCCTTATAGGTAATTTCGGAACATATATGCCTGAGAAAGTCTTTTTCACGCTGTGTGAGGGAAGCTGGCTCTTCAGTCCTGTCGACGTCTTTATGCAGGCCACTGATGATTTTGCCGGAAATTTCTTCGGACAGATAAAAATTTTTTTTCACCACAGAGTCAAGCGCCCTTTTTAATTCATCGGGGTCAATATTTTTCATAATGTAACCACGGGCTCCCTGGCGAAGCATCCTGATGATGGTTCTTTCATCACTAAACATGGAAAGCGCAAGCACTTTAATTTTCGGATAGTTCTTGCTTAGCCAGGCGGCTGTTTCAAATCCGTCCATTTCCGGCATATTTACATCCAGCAGAATCAGGTCGGGTACGAGATGTTCATTTATCTTTTTTTTGATTTCCTTACCGTTATCGGCTTCAAAAAGAACTGTATACTCGTCAAAGGAACCAACCAGCCTGGCCAGCGCCTTTCTCAAAAGAGTATGATCATCCGCGATCGCGACCTGTATCTGCTTATCTGAAGAATACATAAATTTTTTTTACAATTAATTTAATGGAACCCGTACCAAAACGGTCGTTCCTTTTCCCGGTTCACTGGCAATAGATAAATCTGCGCCTATCAATTTGGCCCTGTTACGCATGCTTTTTAAACCCAACCCGCTGGAGCCTTCCTGAGAGTCTTTTTTTTGCTGTACATCAAATCCAACACCATTGTCCCGGATAGACATTACAAAGATATCATTGGCGGAATAAACAATATTTACCGTTACCTGAGTGGCTTGTGAGTGTTTGATAATATTGTTCATCATTTCCTGATACATCCTGAAAATAAATATAGATTTCTGATCCGGAAAATGAAATTCTTCCCCCTCGGTTTCAAACTGGATTTTCAGGATGCCGGCACGACGGATGGAGGCCAGGTCAAAATTTATAGCTTCCGAAAGACCAATATCGGCGATCCGATCGGTGTGCAGACTTTTAGTCAGATCTGCCATTTCCCGGATCACTTTCTGAAGCATTTCTTTCGAATTCTGTACCCCTTCAAATGCTTCATGATCCCTGTCGATGGGAGCCATGGACATCCATAGTTTAATAACGGAAAGCGTTTGACCAATATTATCGTGCAATTCCTGGGCAATCGATTTCATTGTAGATTCCTGAATCTCCAATTGAGAACGTAACACTTCCTGTTCGTATTCCTCTTTGAGACGGATCAGTTCACGCTCCTGTTTTTGCCGCTTACGCTGGTAAAAAAAGAACATGCCCAGAATAAAACCAACCAGCAAAAATGCCAGCAGGGTTCCCATAAATATTACAAAATAGATTTCCTTATTCTGATCCTGCATAATATACCAATCGAATATAGTATTGAAGTCAATATACTTACGATCGCAAGAATAGCAGCAAGATTGTTAGAAATAAAAACCGGAAGACGTTCTAAATAACTTAATAACGCAAACATGGGGAACAGGCAGACATTGTCAAAAAAAATGGCTGTTATAATCCAGAATGATGGAAGTCTGGCCAGTGACCTGGATTCTGCCTCCTGAAATAATTCGATAAAATAATAAATACAAAAAAATACCGTAGTTACACATCCTACCATGAAATTTATCGAATTAAACCCGGCCTGCTTCTGAAAGAAATAAAGATTAATGCCAGCCAGCAACGGATAAATGAAAATTAAATTAATCAGAACACGCTTTATTTTAAGGTTGCGTAATATTTCGCGTAAAACAAAAAAGTAAAAACAAAACTCTACTATGGATGATATATTATAGAGACCCGTATTGTATTTTCCATGACTTGCAAGATACTCTCCCCGTATCTCTGTGGCCAGCATGATAAGAAAGTAAAGAGGAAATAACTCTAAATATAACGGAACCGGCTTTTGAAAGAATGATATGAGACTAATAAAAAAAATTACGAGTAAGATTGCTTCCTGTAATGAAACTTCCATGATCTTCAAATATCGGCAAACTTTAACTGCAAAAAAGACCTCCGTGGGGAGGTCTTTTTCAGTCCAGATGAAAATCACGCTATTTCCATCCCTTGATCTCCCTTATCTATGATGGTTATCCCCAAGTCTCCCATTCCACCTTCCGTGCTGGGATTACAACTGGGGGGACATGTCCGACCGAAATTTGCCGCTAAAATGGTAGACTGGCCATTCCTTGTGATATACATATCCTTATCAGCTATTGTTCCCTGCTCTGTACGTTTGGACTTGGTGGCAACCATCGTGATCGTTTGCCGGCCTGCGTATTCCGGTCCAGGGGCAATGTCATTCGGATAAACAGAAAAATAGAATTTAATTCCATCTCCACCATTTGATTTTGTGGAATCCAAAAATTCTTCCATTGCTTCAATGCTAAACCATACGCTTAAAGAATCGGGCTTACCAATCCGTTCTGAATTCTGTACCCATCTGGTTTTTTTGTATTCTCTTAATACTGCATCTACATGCTGGGTGCTTACGTATTTCGCACCTTTTAATGATTTTTTTTCTTGCGTGGTCATTAGTTTTGGAATTTTAGGAATGAAAAAATGAATTGATCCTAAAACTATTAAGTAGTTGGCCGCAACGCTTTTATAAGGAAGTGGAGTCCAAAGAATTATAAATTAACATTATTTGTAACATTAAGATTCTCAACAAGTCCCGCTAAATTCCTAGTCAAAAACCCGTTAAAACTGCGATAAAATACCGTGAAAAAAACGGGTTTAAACCCGTCTGAAAATCTCGATTATCTGTCAGTTTCAACTCAATAACTATTTGCTTTACCGCATGTGACATATAATATGCGGAGTCGTTCGGCTATACGGAATCATATCTGGAAACAAGCGCCATTTTTGAGGTTACTATTTCCTCTTATTACGGGGATCCTGATTGAGAATTATTTCAAGGTCCCCATAGGCTTCGGAACTCCTGTTTATTTAGGATCCGTCTCGCTTTTTGTTTTCTGTATTTCGATTTGTCATAGTATCGCAAAACCTTGCAGAAAAGTCTGGATTGCGGGATTAGTCATCCAGTTTACCCTTATGTCAACAGGATGCATGCTGATGCACTTACATCGCGATATACAAATCGGAGATGCTCCGTTTATTGTAAAAAAACATCCCCATTATTACCTTTTGTTACTAGATACAGATCTGTTATTAAAAAAAGAATCTTATAAATGTTCCGCAGTCATCAACATGATGATCGAAAATCAAATGGGCTACTATGAGAAAGAAAAAATCCTTGTTTACTTCAATAAAAAATCAAAGGCAGTTCAACTAACCCGTGGGTCGAGGATTTTGATCCAAAAGCCCGTGCACCCTATAGAAAATTTTAATCTTTCCGAATTCGACTATAAGAAATACTGTCATTCAAAGCACATCTATGCCCAGGTCTTTTTGAATGAAAATGACTTTACAATTATTCCAATTGAAAATGAAAATCGAATTTATTCTGGGCTGGATTCCTTACGTAAAAGACTGATCAATACAATAAAATATCATATCCCGAATAAATCCGAATATGGTTTACTGGAAGCTTTACTGGTTGGTTATACAGATGATCTCGATCGGGGGATTCTTGCATCCTACGCGGATTCGGGCGTGATTCATATAATTGCGATCTCTGGCTTGCACCTTGCATTGATTTGCCATTTTCTGCAATTGTTCCTGCAGGGAGCCGGACGAAAGAAATCGGGAAAATGGATAAAACTGACAATCCTCATAACCTGTTTATGGGGTTACAGCATGCTCTCCGGGGCTTCTCCCTCCGTCATTCGGGCGGCGGCAATGTTTAGCCTGGTACTATTTGCCAAAAATATTTTTAGAGAAAACACCTTAAATAATATGCTGGCTGCATCTGCCTTTTTACTGATCTGCTTCGATCCCTACTGGATTTGGGATACCGGATTTCAGCTGAGTTACGCGGCGGTCCTTAGTCTGGGGCTTTTTGCAATGCCATTGAGAAATCTTCTGTTAGTCCAGAACAAAATTCTGGCTGCTATTTGGAATGCGGCTTCTGTGAGTATATCAGCTCAGATTCTTACTACACCTTTAAGCATATACTATTTTCATCGATTCCCGAGTTATTTCCTTGTTGCCAACCTGGTGGCGGTGCCGGTATCCAGTGTTATTCTGGCAGGAGGAATCTTACTATGTCTGTCTTCACCAATTCACCTGGCAGCCAGACTGCTGGGATCGATAGTAGCCTTATTGATCCATATCCTAAATGAATTCATTCGTTCTATTTCCCGATTACCTGGTGCAGTAATTGGCAAACTTGATTTCTCTCTTGCCCAGCTCATTCTGATCTATATCGTACTTTTTTGCTTTTACTGGTTCTGGCTTGTGCAGGATAAACGATGGCTTTTTGCGGGCTTGGTCACAATTTGCATTTTCCAGCTTTTACATTTTACTAAGTATTAAACTCCGGCTGGACTAATCTGAATATCGGGCGAATGACTTTGCCGGGTAAGGTGATTGCAGTAAATTTGCGGCTCTTGCTCCACTCCCCGGTATAAATTTGATTTATGACAAAAAAAATACAATCCGCGCTGATTTCAGTTTTTTATAAAGACGGGCTGGAGCCAATTGTCAGACAATTGAACAATCTGGGTGTCAGGTTGATATCTACCGGTGGAACCAAATCTTTCATCGAAGGTCTTGGCCTGTCATGTACAGGGGCTGAGGAACTTACCAGTTATCCTTCTATCCTGGGAGGACGTGTTAAAACGCTACATCCATCCATATTTGGTGGGATACTGGGAAGAAGAGAAGAACCACAGGATCTGAAAGAAATGAAAGAATATCAAATTCCTGAGATCGATCTCGTAATTGTTGACCTGTATCCATTTGAGGAAACTGTTGCTAGTACAAAAGATGAAAAGGCGATCATCGAGAAGATAGATATTGGCGGACCTTCAATGATTCGCGCTGCGGCTAAAAATTTTTCGCATGTGGCGGTCATCGCAGACAAAAAAGATTATGCATATCTGGAGCAACTCTTGGAAAATCAGCGTGGTGAGTTTACAAAGGAACAGCGTAAGGAGCTTGCAGCAAAAGCATTTGAAATTGTAGCCAGATATGACCTCGCCATACATGAATATTTCAATCCCGGTAAATCACTGGTCGTTCCCAAAGCAACCAGGCACTTGCGTTACGGTGAGAACCCCCATCAGCAAGCACATTTTGAGGGCGACTGGGAAAGTATTTTCAAACAACTTAACGGAAAAGAAATTTCCTACAATAACCTGGTGGATATCGATGCTGCAATTCAACTGATAAGTGAATTTGAAGAGAAAACTGTTTTCGCCATCATCAAACACACCAATGTTTGCGGAATTGCCGTAAGGAATTCGACAAGAAGTGCATGGGATCATGCTTTGGCCGGAGATCCCGAAAGTGCATTCGGGGGAGTTCTTGTCTGCAATAGTGAAATCGATCTCTCCACTGCAGAAGCAATTCATGAATTATTTTTTGAAGTGCTGATTGCACCTTCCTTTACCCAGGCGGCGCTGGACATGCTGAAGACAAAAAAGAATCGCATATTACTTCAATTAATAGCCATGCCGTCTGAAAATCTGGTAAAAAAGACGCTGCTAAACGGGATCCTGGTACAGGGTGTGGATAAAGGTAATTTTGAAAAATGGGATGAAGTGGGTGGAAGAAATTGCTCGGAGTCAGAAAAACAGGATCTAATATTCGCCAACCTGGTTTGCAAACATCTCAAATCAAATGCAATTGCCCTGATTAAAAACAAACAATTGATTGGCAAAGGATGTGGACAAACCAGTCGAATAGATTCCCTGCGACAGGCAATAGATAAAGCCAATCAATTTAAATTCAATTTAAAGGGAGCTGCCCTGGCTTCAGATGCTTTTTTCCCTTTTGACGACTGCGTTAAAATTGCAGCAGCTGAAGGAATATCGAGTTTTATCCAGCCTGGTGGCTCTATCCGCGACAAGGACAGCATCGAATTCTGTAAAAAAGAAAACCTGGCCATGGTCCTGACCGGCATGAGGCATTTTAAACATTAACCATTCACTGGATTTCATAATACAGAAATGGTTTCATTTTCGCCTTTTCATATCTATGAAATGATAAAATCGGAATTACATATCCCAGTAGATCTGATCCTTCAGGAAAACCTCGTATACCTCCTTCCAACCGGCGAATAACGGATCTGTACCAAAAAACTGATTGTGCCATATGGTTATCATTAAACCATTTACGTGTTTAATCTTTCTGTAATATTCCATCAGCTCCGTAAGAGCCATAGAGGGATTTGACTTGTTCTTATAATAAGAAGTTGCATCCATGAAACAAAAAGGGAAAAGCATCAGGCTGGTACTCTTTTCGGCTTTCAGGTCATACCAATAAAATGATGACGCGAAGGATGCCCTGAAACCGTTGGCTGTTCCATATCCAAGTGAAAAGTCTTTTTCGACTCCAACATCGATTAGTTTCCTGTAAGTAAAAGGCATTGACATTCGCAGATAATGTTGTCTGCTATATTTAACAGAGGTCCCGGTAATTTCAGACAGTTTATCCACTTCTTCCATTAAAACAGCTTCTTCATCACCGCTTTGCCAGGACGGGTGAATGCCGACTGTATATCCCCCCGCATGATATTCAATCAGGGATTTCATTTCCGGTTTTTCAGGTGAAATATTTCTGTCGACTCCGAACTGTTTTTTAGCAAGCAGGAAGAAATAATAAGCCCGCGTTCTGCAATAGAGATGAAGTGAATCCAGCCATTCATAGGAATCAAAGGGATCTTTCTTTTTATTGAAAAGAACATCCCAGCGATCCAGAAGGTAAGTCCACCGGGCATTGACAAGAGATTTGAACATCCCGCCCAGGTTGCGCTTTAACCCTTTATATTTATAGGAATAGGCCATATCAATATCGTAACTGGGAATAAACTTAAAATCCTTCATCCGGAAAATAAGCCCGGGATAGTGTTCACGAAGAGCATTTTTTAAATCTTCAAGCCAGTAATTAACCAAGGGCGTATCCAGGAAACTTTCTTTAAAAGCCAGAGAAGCATGGTGTGGGAATCGCCCATATTGGTCGGGCTCAAACGGTAGATATTCTTCGTAACGGCTTACCAGAAAGAATACAGCAGCAAAAATGTCGAAAGCAAAATCACCCTTTGTTTTAAAAAATGCCGGCATTCCGGAATGATCAAACCGGTCGATTTGTTGTATCCTGATACCGATTTCAAAAAGCAATTCCCGGGGCTGAATAATAAATTCATTTTCGGACAGCCGGTCTGCCGAATAGTTTAATTTGGCGCCGGCATATGAGGCAAATGCTAATTTATCGGATGTCCAGCGGAATGGTTCATTTAAAATTTCATTTCCTACCAGATTCAGTATATATTCCAGACGGGGGCTGTGTCGATCACTATAAAAAAGCATATTTAAGGTTTATGCTTTTCTGTCCATCGTTGATTAAAGCTCTTTTCAGGAAAATGCAGATCGGTTCTATGCCGGTTCCATCCACTAAAGACACGGTTTATAAACCAGGTTTTTATTTTTGCGTTGCCCACATTCATCCACTTCCTGTGAAGACTGGCCTGCTTCCATCCTTTCCAGGCCATTTTCTCCATCCAGCCCGTTA
Organism: uncultured Bacteroidota bacterium; assembly: GCA_963741345.1. Lineage (GTDB taxonomy): Bacteria > Bacteroidota > Bacteroidia > Chitinophagales > Chitinophagaceae > Puia. The sequence continues at coordinate 163,789 of CAVUHS010000001.1, read as the reverse complement.
CACCCTGCTGAACAGCTTCATGCCTGTTTTCCAGCAGAATTTCATGCAGGTTTATTTTCACTGCACACACTTCTGTACAGTTTCCGCACAATGAAGAAGCATAACTCAGGTGCTTCCATTCACCGAGATCTTTAAGGTGTGGTGTAATGACTGCTCCAATGGGACCGCTATAGGTTGTTCCATAACTATGGCCACCAATGTTCTTATATACCGGGCAGGCATTCAGGCAGGCTCCGCATCGAATGCAATACAGACTCTCCCGGAGTTTTATGTTGGAGAGCATATTCGTACGACCATTATCGAGCAGGATTACATACATTTCTTCCGGCCCATCATATTCCCCCGGAAGCCGGGGACCGGAGATAATGGAATTATAACTGGTTACCCGCTGGCCTGTGCCGAAAGTAGCAAGCAGTGGCCAGAATAAGGCAAGATCCGTGAGGGAAGGAATTACTTTTTCTATTCCGGTAATAACGATATGAGTTTTCGGATAAGAGGCACAGAGCCGGCCATTACCTTCATTCTCCGTCAATGCGATACTGCCGGTATCGGCGATGATAAAGTTTGCTCCTGTGATGCCAATCTCTGCCTTCGGATATTTCTCACGCATGTTCTGCCTGGCAATCAGTGTCATTTCAGATGGAGAAAGTCCTGGTGCAGTATTTAATTTTTCATGAAACAACCGGGCAATGTCCTCCTTGCTTTTGTGCATTGCCGGCGTAACAATATGATAAGGTGGTTCATTGTCCAGTTGCTGAATGTATTCTCCCAAGTCAGTCTCAAGGCTTTCGATACCATTATCCTCCAGAAATTTATTCAAGTGAATTTCTTCAGTGACCATGCTTTTACTTTTCACAACCGCTTTACATTGCTTTGCATGACAAATAGCTAAAATTTCTCTTTGAGCACCCTCGCTGTCTTCCGCCCAAATGAGTTTTCCTCCACGCTTCTTAAAGGCCTGCTCAAATCGTTCAAGCTGCTGATCCAGAGATTCAAGAGATCTCCATTTTATATTCTTAGCCCTTTCACGGGCGAGGTGAATATTTTCATATTGTTGTTTACCCAGTGGTACAACAGCATTATACTTACCAATATTATAATTGATTTTTTGCCGGTGGTCCAGATCTGATGCTTTGGCACTGCTTTTATCTATGAAGGTGGATGCCTGATCCATGTTCGTGATGGTTGAAGTTAATAAATTATCTGAGGCGCCGGTTATCTACCATTGGCATCGGGCGGAGCAATTATACTATTGATTCCCCCGCTCACACGGCATCTGAAAATAATCCTTACTGTGTATTTCCTGAGTTCATCATCTTCTATATCATTCTTCTGATAAAATCTTTTATACGTTGCCTGGTATTCACCGATAATAATTCCGTTGGATCCCAATGAAGGGAGGCTCTGAAGTTTTAGTGATTGAGTAACCGGTTCTGCAGTAACACTCTTCAAGTAAACTGTGTCTTCCTTAAAAAATTTAAAAACCTGTTTATTATTTGCGTTTGCATGCAGGGTACCCGTAAACCGTCCATGTATAATTTTTATCCCCACTCCAACACCGACCTTGAATCCTAGACCGCTATTAAGCAATAGCGTGTCATCATACATAAACCCCAGGCAACCGGCCGCGAAAAATTCATTTTCAGTACCTGTGGGCCGCACCCTGTCGCCGTTCAAATACAGGTAAAAATCCGCAATATTATATTGCAGGGCGGTCTTGCTTTTTCCTTTTAAAACTTTTTGGGAATTAAGGGTATATTGATGGCCAGGATCCACTTCGAATTTTTTCCATCCTGCCCAGTGTCGGTTCACGGAATCAGTATATAGGGAATCCGCAAGCACCATTAGAGAATCCCTGATTGCATCGAGCGAATCTTTGAAAGAATACAAGTCCCTGACAAAAAAAGTTGAGTCTTTCGCAATGGTGGTATCCTGCATCATCGCCGGCCGGTCGATTGAATCACGGGCTGCCTCCATCCTATCTCTTAATATGTATGTATTGACGACAATAAAAGAGGGCTCCAATTCAATCGTTGTATCCTGCATTTGACCGGACCTGGTCAGTGTCGCCCAGACCGAATCCCGAAAAGCATCATACCTGTCCTTTTTTGCATATACGTCCGTAACTATAAAAGCGGGATCTTTTGCAATCGTAGTGTCCTGCATCCTTGAAGAGCGTGCAAGAGCTGCCCTGGCGGTATCACGGATCGCCTGCAATGAATCTCTGACCATATACATGCTCCTGACAATAAAAGAAGATTCCAGCAATATAGTAGTATCCTGCATTTCCACCGACCGCATTAATGCAGTGCCGATCGCATTCAGAGAATCCTTAATAGCGTTGATGATTGAATCCCTTCTTGATAGCCTGGTACCTCCAAGAGCGTCCAACGAATCTTTTGAGGCGTATAAATCTCTTATAACAAATCCGGGATCACGCAGGATAACAGTATCCTGCATCCTTGAAAGAAGTACGTTTAAAGCCCTGATGGAATCTCTGATAAGATCCAATGAATCTCTTATCGCATAGACATTACCAGGGATAATGTAATGCTGCTCCCGGGCAATTGTCGTATCCTGCATTTCATAAAGTGGAATAGTGTAAGGCCTTACATTAAAATGAGGGTTCCTGGCAATGGTAGTATCCTGCATCACAGAATCTTCAACTGCAATTCTGGTAGTATCCTGGGAAAAGGATAACTGGCTGGAAATGAGACAGGCCAGGAATAAAACAACTGCTGGTAGAATTTTCATAGATACCGTCAGACTTTATCTTTTTTGATATGCAGTGCAGTTGCTTCGAGGGCAGAATAAAATTCGGGGCCATACTTCCTGATCAGGGCGTCTTTCAGAAATACATAAACGGGAACCTTTAAATGCCTTCCCCAGTTTGCAAGCGGCCTTGCAAAGATCCTCCCGGGGCTCATAATTCACATATTCCTGTTGTTGTCTTTTACTCCTCGTTACTTTAACTGGAAATAAATGACAACTAATGGGTTTTTTCCAGGAGATTTTTTTATCCAGCCAGGCTTGTTCTATGCCGCATTTGATGATTCCCTGGTTATCCCTGTAATCCATAGGCACACATTCGGCCGCCGATCGTTGGTGTTACCCATCCAAATTCAGCATCGTATCTGTAAAGTCCTTCCGATTCCAATACATTTAAACCTTCGGGAGTGACATAGGGTTTAATATCTTCTATTGAATCACGCAGTAGTTCGAGTTCTTCATTTGTGAGTGGTGCACCGGAATCGCCGTCTTCACAGCATCCACCTTTACATTTGTTCAGGTCACAAACAAATTGTTCAGAAACCACTTCGTCACTTACCAGTATATTATTTATTGCAATCAAATGTGACGGTTTGAAATTCAGGCTAAGATAGGATATCAGAAAGTATTCCATATCAGTTTTTCCACTGAAGGGTACTAATCAGATGGTTCATATCTTGCTGCAAAAAAGCATTTACAATACTCAGGGAATCAGAATTCGGAGTAGTGTCGAAATACAGGGCCCCGCGAAGAAAATGTTTGGTTGAATCCGACTACAAAAAACTGTTTGGCTGTTGCAGCGTTTCCGCCAACATTAAAAAAAATACCATGAACGCCCAATGGTGTGCTGATCACAGAATCCTCTATCGAGCTGGCTTTATAGGTATGTTTGTAGGTCATCTTATATGCGTCCTCACGCAGTTTGTCAAAATTGTTCTCAACCTGTTTGTAACTGATATAAATTCTTGCATGGAAACGGGGAAAATCTATATTTATCCAGTATGGATTTTCCGGTTTGTCACCAAAGAAATGCTGTATCCCGGATTATTTTTCCGTATACCGGGTATTCAAACGAATATGGAAATCCCGTCTGATTGAAATTCTGATATGTGTGCTCCGGAAAATCAATTCTGAAATAACCACGAGGCTTTGGTGTGTAATCACTGTTGCAGGCAGTCAAAGCAAAAAGAAAAAAATAAAAAGTGGAAAGGTTCCGGATACGGCGATTCAAAATGGGGGATTTTTATTGTTTGATGCGAACTTTCACCTTTTTTATCCGGCTGCTGTCTGCTTCCAGAATATTAAACTCAAAGTCACCACATACTATAGTATCGTTTACTTTAGGTATTTCTCTGGCCAGTTCAAGGATTAGTCCTGCAAGAGAATCCGAATCTCCTTTAACAGAATCAAATGTATCAACCGGAAGATTTAGCGCTTTGCAAACATCGTTGATCATGGTACGGCCTTCAAAGATAAAAGTTCCGTCCTCCTGTTTAGTGGCAGATCCCTCATCTTCATCAAATTCATCCTTGATATCCCCGATCACTTCTTCCATAATATCTTCAAGAGTAACAATTCCGCTGGTGCCACCGAATTCATCAACCACGATGGCAAAGTGAATCCGGTCTGCCTGAAATTCCTGTAAAAGATCTTTAATCATTTTATGCTCATGCACAAACTGCGGGGGACGCAACAGTCCACGCCAATCAAAATCATCGGATTCATTGAGAAAGGGGATCAGGTCCTTGGTGTGGATCATACCCGTAATTTCATCCAGGCTTTTTTTGAATACCGGCAGGCGTGAATAGTGAAGTTCTTCAATTTTTTGCTTCAACTGACCAAAATTCAGGTCATCTTCTATCCCACTCACATCCAGGCGGGTCTTCATAATTTGTTTGACGGTAATATTCCCGAACTTGATAATCCCTTTCAGGATATTTTTTTCTTCTTCTGTGGTATCATTGTCAATGGCATGATCCAGTTCTTCCAGGCTATTAGCGGCAGAACGCTGACTTCCAAAAAGTCTTTCGAGTTTTTCAGACTGGTATGCGAGGAGAATACCCAGTCGTTTGAAAAGAAGGTGGATCACTTCGGTAACACCGGAGGTGTAGAATGCAAACTGCAGTGTATTCTGGCTTGCCCAGACTTTGGGCATTACTTCACCAAAAAGTATCAATACAAAACTAACCATCACCACTTTCATCAGAAATTCAAAAAACCAATAATCCTGTTTAAATGAAATAACCTGGTCGATTAGAAAATTTGAAAGAATAATGATCGCGATGTTTAGCAGGATGTTGGCAATTAATAAAGATGCTAACAGCGCTTTTGGTTCCTCAAGCAGGTTAACGATTCTTCTCCAGGAACTATCCTGTTTTGTTTTCAGTATGTTGATTTCCTTATCACTCAGTGAGAAAAAGGCTATTCTTGAACCTGAAACAATGAATGACATGACAAGGAAGAAGAGGATTAGGATAACCAGGATGGTGGTCGCCTGCGCATTAATGATTAAGAAAAGACCTGAATGCCCATGGGCAGTTGACATGTTAAAAGGGTAATCCAAAATAGTCTGGTTTCGTTAAAAATCCTGTATTCCCGCACGAAAAGCAGCCAGCCTTCTTACGCAGGATTGTAAATTTAATAAAACTTGTCTATTTCTCTTTTAAAAAGGTAAATCTGGCGAGGGTTCGCCTACACCCGCAGATTCCGGACCGCTTATCCCCTCCAATCCTTCCTGCGGAGGGATAACATGGTTGCCGCCATCCATTTTTTTGTCAAGCATGATCAGGTTGTCTCCCACCACTTCAGTCGCAAATTTTTTGTTGCCCTCTTTGTCTTCCCAGCTCCTGGTGCGAAGCCGGCCTTCAATATACACAAGGCTTCCTTTATGAAGGTATTTTTGCGCGAGTTCAGCAAGTCCCCTCCATAAAACCACTGTATGCCACTCAGTCTGAGAAATAAGTTTCCCCGTTCTGTCTTTAAAGGTTTCCGTCGTGGCCAATGAAAATTTAGCCACTCCAATATTTCCTTCCAAATATTGCACATCCGGATCCTTACCCAGGTTTCCAATTAACATAACTCTGTTAACTCCCCTCATATTATACTGATTAAATAGTTTTAATTACGGGAATACGCCCTTACCCGTTAGATCCAGAGACTGGGCATTATACCATCAAAATCCTTTACCAAGGTCATGGGGTTGGCAAAAATTTAATATAGTCGACTATGAGTTTTGGAAATGGATAATCCCGTAGCTTATTTGAGCTGCACAGATTGATAACCGCTGAGTCTGTAAACCGGTTTATCAAGATGAACAAAATGACTTATAATGGACTGATGAGTAAGTGTTTGATTGAATGAGGGTGAAACATATTTTATCTTAAAACCCTTTTCTCCAAAATGTTTACGGAAGAAAGGGGTCTGGCCGATCATACGCTGAGGTATTAATTTCCCAGTTTCGTATAAAACAAATTCGAATAGGTTCTGCCAGATATCATTACCTGTTCTTTCCCGTATCCATAACTTATCCTCACCGGACCGGACAACAAAATAGTAAAGCCATCTGGTTTTTCGCGGCGAAACCGTTTCTCGTAGTGGCAGCTTGTTTGTCCATCCATGTTGATATGCCTGACAATTTTTTGATTGCACGCATCCAGTACATAGCGGTTGTTGCGGTTTACAAACTGTTGCACCAAAATCCATGATAGCCTGGTTATAAATACCAGGGGCTTTTTTATATAACAATTCAGAAGCCAGGGTGGAATATATTTTTTTGCCAGCCGATGATCCTGCCTGGGTATTGATTCCAAAAAACCTTGCTAGTACGCGCTCTACATTTCCGTCTACCACTGCGTAGGGTAATCCAAACGCGAAAGAAGCAATTGCAGCGGCAGTATATGGGCCAATGCCTGGCAGGTTAAGCATTTCAGTATATGACGAGGGGAAATTGCCGTTGTGTTCCTGCACGATTTTTTTTGCGGTGGCAATAAGGTTTCTGCATCTGCTGTAATATCCAAGTCCCTCCCAGTATTTGAATATTTCTTTTTCAGGCGCACTTGCCAGATCTTTCACAGTTGGAAAGCCGGCGATAAATTTGTTATAATATGCCAGCCCCTGCTCTACCCGGGTTTGTTGAAGAATTATTTCACTCAGCCAGATCCTGTAGGGATCAGTTTCACCTTTCCAGGGCATGGACCTTTTATTTTGCTCCAGGTTCCATCGTAATAATTTTTTTGTGAAGTCAATCTGCATAGTAACCCAAAATACTGCACACCGGTCAATAATTTACCTCTCTGATTATCAGCACCTTATAATCTGTTGAGATGCAAGGAATTATAAAATATACAAAAAAATCCAAGGTTCATTTTTATACAAATTGTTGTGGATTAATTTTTTTGTTATATATTTAAAATCAGAAACTTATAAAACAATTCCGCCATGAGAAAGGCAGATCTAGTTAATCAAATTTCGGATAAAACAGGGATACCTAAAGTAGACGTTTTGGTTACGTTAGAAACCATGTTTAAAGAAGTGAAAGATACCCTTGCTAAAGGGGAAAATATCTACATACGTGGATTTGGCAGCTTTATCACTAAAAAGAGGGCTGCTAAAATAGGACGTAACATTAAGAAGAATATTGCTGTACATATACCCGAACATTTTATTCCATCATTCAAACCTGCTAAAGAGTTTGTTGCAGAAGTAAAAAAACTACAGTCGGTTCAGGATAATCAGCCAAACCCTGATGAAGAGATGTAATTTTGCCGGATAAAAGACCGATGTGAAGAAACAGCAAGTCATTGTAGCCGGATCTGGAATTATAATTCTCATTCTATTTTATTTTTTCGCAAATACAGTTCCTCCATTAAAAAAAACGGCTGGACCGAGTAATCCGGCAGCAACTGGCCAATCCCTTGATATCAAAACGATTCTAAATGCAAACAAGGCAAAACTCAGTCCTGCCCAGCAGGAGTACGTAAACAGGCTGGAGAATGCTGTTATAAGGGGAGATGTTCGGGAACAGCAGATTAAGGCAGACAGGCAACTGGGTGTTTTCTGGAAGGATTCTGTGAAAAATGGCTTTTTACCCTACGCATATTATACTGCGGAAGCCGCAAAATTGGAAAATTCTGAAAAAAGTCTCACTTTTGCAGCCCAATTATTTTTGAACAACCTACGGGGTCAGGATAATCCGGCACTTAAAAACTGGATGGCAATCGAAAGCCGGACTCTTTTTGAAAGGGCCGAAAAATTAAATCCTGACAATGATTCTACAAAAATCGGATTGGGCGCAACTTATATTTTTGGAAGCAGCGGTGCGCAACCGCAGGAAGTGATGAAGGGAATTCAGAAAATTCTGGAAGTAACCCGTAGGGATTCATTAAATATGTATGCGCAGCTAATGTTGGGCCTGGGGGGAATTGAATCAGGGCAGTACGACAAAGCCATTCAAAGGTTTTTAAAAGTTGTGCAATTTGATCCTGGGAATCTGGAAGCAGTGCTAAGTCTCGGAGAGGCATATGAGAGAATGGGTAATAATGCTTCAGCCAGAACATGGTACAAAGCAGCAAGAAAACTGACGAATAACCAATCACTGATCGATGCGATCGACGAACGGTTAGGTTCTTTAAAATAAACACTCAAAGGAGTAAAGACAGAAATTATTAGTTAACAAAAAAGAAATTATCGATGCCTTGTGGTAAAAAAAGGAAGCGACATAAAATTGCAACCCATAAAAGAAAGAAAAGATTGCGTAAGAATCGTCATAAGAAAAAGAACAAATAAACGCACTCCGGCCGGAACCCTTTCCGGCCCTGTTCTGCTGAAATCATTTATATGCTAACGCTTACCTTGCTGCTCGCATCCGTAGGGCTGTTAACTAAATCTCCTTCAGCATTTCGATTCCTTTTGTGTGTACCGGCCAGGCAGTAAATGTTACTCTACATTGAATAAGGAACTGATCATTAATGCGGCCCCCCAGGGAGTTGAAATAGCCCTGCTGGAAGATAAAAAGCTGGTGGAATTACACCATGAAAAAACTGACGCCAGTTTTGCCGTGGGAGATTTGTACCTGGGTAAAGTAAAAAAATTAATTCCAGGATTAAATGCTGCATTCGTTGATGTGGGATTTGAAAAAGATGCATTTCTCCATTACACCGATTTAAGTCCTTATGCGCGTTCATTACTGAAATTTACACAACAAAGCATCCAGTCTACCACGGATAATGAGTTTGACTTTGGAAATTTCGTCGTCGAGCCGGAGATTGTAAAAACCGGTAAGATCAATGAAGTTCTGAGCGGAAAACCTAATATCCTGGTACAGATTCTGAAGGAACCGATCGCCGCAAAGGGTCCGCGACTTAGTTGTGAAATCTCATTACCCGGCCGTTTCGTTGTCATCACTCCGTTTAATGATATAGTAGCCGTTTCCCGAAAGATTCATTCTTCAGATGAAAGGAAAAGGCTTCAGAAGATTGTAGAAGCTATTAAACCAAAAAATTTTGGCGTAATTGTGCGTACAGCTGCCGAGGGGAAAAACACCGCCGAATTGCATGAAGATCTGACTGACCTGGTTGCGACCTGGAAGCTAATCCAACATAATCTTATAGGCTCTGCAGCTCCGGCGAAGATCCTGAGCGAACAGACCAAGACAACCAGCATGCTACGTGACCTGCTTAATGAAGATTTCAACAAAATCGTGGTGAATGACCGTAATCTATTCAACGATACCAAAACCTATATTCAACGAATTGCTGCAGATAAAATAGATATAGTTTCTTTTTATAGCAACGGTTCACCCATTTTCGATCACTTTGGAATCACCAAACAGGTGAAAGCGGCGTTCGGCAAAACTGTCAACCTGCCGAGCGGTGCCTATCTTATCGTTGAGCATACTGAGGCCCTCCATGTCATTGATGTGAACAGCGGCTATAAAAGTGTTAGCAATAACCAGGAGCAAAATGCACTGGAGACCAACCTCGAGGCAGCCGAAGAAATTGCCCGGCAGCTCCGGCTCCGGGATCTGGGCGGTATTATCGTGGCTGACTTTATCGATATGAAGCTGCCCGATAACAAAAGAAAGCTGGTTGAGGCTATGGAAGGGTTTATGCGGACTGACAGGGCAAAACATGCTGTACTGCCTATTTCCAAATTTGGTCTGATGCAGATCACCCGTCAACGCATGAAACCCGAAATCACTATCAATACCCAGGAAATATGCCCAACCTGTAACGGAACCGGTAAGATCTCTTCGGCACTAATCCTGGAAGATGAAATCGAGAAAAACCTTAGTTATCTGCTTAACCACCAGCATAAAGACCTGATCCTTACGGTCCACCCAATTATGTACGCTTACCTCACCAAGGGGGGGTGGTTCTTCAGCAAAAAGTGGAATTGGCGCAGAAAATATAAACAGGCCATCCGGGTCAAAGCAAACAACAATTACCACATGACCGAGTTCCACTTTTTCGACAAACAGGAAGAAGAGATCAAACTTTAAGTCCGTTTTTTTACCTGATTTTACCCCCTTATTTGGTTCGGATATATTACATTTAAAATTAATATCAATAAATTTCCCCCACCTGAGCCATGTGGTGCAAAATTGAATATTTCCGTTGATTTGCGAGGTTCATTTTCAAGAGTTTACCCATGAGGACAAATTAAAAATTGCCATATAATTTGTTGTAATTCAATTAATTATAGATTAGTTGGCAAATAAATACAAGTTTCTTTTTTGTTATTAAAGTTATTCACAGGAAGAAAAATTTATTTTGTTATGTGACCTGATTTTGTAATTTAGTGGAAGAATTTAATGGGTTAGTAAGTAAAAGGTCGGCTCTCGTAGCTGGCCTTTTTACTTTTCTGGTATCATAGCCTTTAACTTTAAGGATGAGTAAAATCAAGACCGCTTTCTTCTGTAATAATTGCGGCTATGAAAGTGCAAAGTGGCTGGGTAAGTGTCCTTCTTGCGAACAATGGAATACTTTCACTGAAGAAGTTATAACAAAAGATGACAGGCTGGGGGAATCGGGGTGGAAAAAAAACTCCGATCAAAAAGAAATCAAAACGATTTCTATTCATGAAGTTATTAGTGGAGAAGAAAAAAGAATCATTACTCCCGATGCGGAGCTCAACCGCGTTTTAGGTGGCGGTATTGTTTCCGGCAGTTTAGTGTTGGTAGCCGGAGAACCCGGAATCGGGAAAAGCACATTATTTCTGCAGATAGGTTTAATGTTAAAAAATATTACTACACTGTACATCAGCGGAGAAGAAAGCGAACAACAAATTCGCATGAGGGCAGACCGGTTAAAAGTGAATAATCAGCGCTTGATGAATAATACAGAAAATTTTTACCTCCTTACGGAGACTTCCACTCAAGCCATCTTCCAGGAAATAAAAAAATTAAAACCGAGAGTAGTAATCGTTGATTCTATTCAGACTTTGCAATCTTCCTATATAGAATCCACGCCCGGAACAATCTCACAAATCCGAGAATGTGCTGCTGAATTTCAGCGCTTCGCAAAAGAAACCGGAACGCCTGTTTTCCTGATTGGCCATATTACCAAGGATGGAAATATTGCAGGTCCGAAAATACTCGAACATATGGTAGATACCGTATTACAATTTGAAGGTGACCGGCACTATACCTATCGCATATTACGCACATTAAAAAATAGATTTGGGTCGACAGCGGAACTGGGGATTTATGAAATGACAGATGAAGGAATGCAGGAAGTAAGTAACCCCAGTGAGATATTAATTACACAAAAGGAAGAACAACTCAGCGGCAGTGCAATCGCCGCAAGTATAGAAGGGCAAAGGCCCCTGTTGATTGAGGTGCAAGCGCTCGTTACTGCGTCTGTATATGGAACACCGCAAAGAACAGTAAGTGGTTTTGACCTGCGTCGACTTCAACTGCTGTTGGCCGTACTTGAAAAAAGAGGGGGTTTTCACTTTGGTGTGAAGGATGTTTTTTTAAATATTGCAGGAGGTTTGAAAGTGGAAGACCCTTCCATAGATCTTGCAGTATTGTGTGCTCTTCTAAGTTCATTTGAAGACATTCCGCTCGCACCAAATACATGCTTTGCCGGCGAGGTTGGGTTGAATGGTGAGATCCGTGCGGTAAACAGGATTGGTCAGCGGATTGCGGAAGCAGAGAAACTTGGATTCAGTAAAATCCTTGTCTCCAAATACAATCTGAAAGGATTTAAGAACCAGTCCCATCAGATTGAAGTGAAGTGGATGGGCAAGGTTGAGGAGGTATACAAACACTTATTTTAAGGATCTGCGATTGGTGGTTTTATGATATGAAATCGCAGGGAGTTTTAATACATTCATTCTTACACTTTTTTTTCCCGTATACTTGTTGTGGATGTGGGACCGATCTGATTGCAGAACATCAGTTGTTTTGTTTTTGGTGCCAGGCTTCAATGCCTCTTACAGGATTTGAATATTATACAGCAAATCCTATCGAAAAAAATTTTTGGGGACGTTCTGAAATACAAGCCGCTGCCGCTCACTTATTTTTCACCGGTGGTTCATGCATACAACACAGTCTTCATAAGCTTAAATATAAAGGGAAAAGAGAATTAGGAATTTATTTTGGCCAACAGATGGGAAGTGCACTAAAAATTTCAAGGCGCTTTATTAATTGTGAAATCATTATCCCATTGCCTTTATTTCCCGACCGGGAAAAGAAACGTGGTTACAATCAAGCAACAATAATCGCACAAGGAATTTCTGATCAGCTAAAAATTCCTGTTTTATGCGATTCGGTTTTACGAGTAAAAAAAACAGAAACCCAAACACAAAAAAGCAGGATACAAAGGTGGAAGAACATGGAGTCGACCTTTGAGGTTCGGGATCCGGCTGGAATTAGCGGGAAACATGTTTTACTTGTAGACGATGTCATAACTACTGGAGCCAGCCTTGAAGCCTGCGCCCGGGTCCTGTTGAACATCCCCGGTCTGCGACTTAGTATCGCTTGCCTGGCCCATACTGTATCAGCATGAAAAAAGAGTTCCCGAATGTCAACTTGACCCATTATTTTAGCAAAGCCTGTCATCTGTTATCCATATTAAAAAGCCTGTATTTTTGTCCGGATGTTAAAAACTATTGTTTTTGGGATTTTAATTGGGATTGGACTCAACTCCTGCCAAAAATTATCAAATCCGAATGAGAATATCCGTCTACTACTATCAGCCGATACCGTGAGTTTTGATACCGTTTTTACTTCCACAGTTACTGTAACCCAACAGGTTAAAATTATCAATAACAATAACGAAAGTGTAAATATATCATCCATCAGCCTGGCGGGTGGCTCTAACTCTTTCTTTATCCTTAACATTGATGGGAATCCTGGTCCGGATGTTTCCAATCTGAAGATTTCGGCAGATGATAGCCTCATTATTTTTGTCACCGTATTTATTCGTCCCGGTACAGGACCCAGACCCTTTTTGCTTCAGGACAGCATCCGGATCAGTTATAACAGTAATGAACAATTTATCCAGCTCAGTGCCTGGGGTCAGAACGCCCATTTTTTGAAAAATCAGGTAATCCGGGGAAATTCAGTCTGGCTCAGCGACATGCCTTATGTGATTTATGGTTCGTTGACCATCGACAGTAATGCCTCCCTGTTAATACAGGCAGGTGCACACATATATATACACGCCGACGCACCCTTCTTTGTTGATGGTAACCTTCAAATAATGGGCGATTCATCAGATAGCCAGCGTGTATATTTTACCGGCGATCGGTTGGATCAGCCTTATGCCGGTTACCCTGGATCATGGCCAGGCATTTATTTCAGAAAAACCAGCAAAGACAATTTGTTGAATTACGCCGTTTTTCAAAACAGTAATCACACAATTATTGCAGAAGGTCCGGGTTCGGGGTTGAGTCCAAAACTATCTCTCAATCAATGCATCATCAACAATTCATTAGGCGAGGGCATACTAGGGATCCAAAGCAGTATTCATGCTGTAAATTGTCTGATAAGCAATTGCGGTCAGAATGTCGTAATCGGCCTGGGCGGCGTATATCAGTTTGAATATTGTACAGTTGCGGCTTATTCCACCGAACTTTTATTTCATCAGCAACCCGTTCTTACTATTTCAAACTCCGGTTCCGACGGAAGCCAGCTATTCACCGGTGACTTAAATGCGAATTTTATCAATTGTATTTTCTGGGGGGGTGAAGGAGTAGATGATGAAGCCAAGGTGATCAGGCAGGGAAACACGGTTTTCAATGTTTTATTTGATCACACAATTCTGAAACAGCAAAATTATCCCGAAAATATTGACAGTAGTTCCCTATGGCTCAATACGAATCCCCAGTTTGTTGCTAGCGGTTTACCTGGAAATATTTTTGATTTTCACCTTCTATCTGGTTCACCTGCAGTGGATCATGGAACTAATCTTGGTATATTGATTGACCTGGATGGAAATCCACGCCCTGTTAATCAGCCTGACCTTGGATGTTACGAACGGCAGTGATAGCTTACACATAATCTCTTAACTTTGACAGCCAAACACCGATTATACTAAATGTATTTTATGTTACGATTACTCATTATTCCATTTTTATTTATGATTAGCACGAGTGTCTATGATTTTAAAGTGCCTGCTTTGAGTGGCGGAACCATCGACTTATCAGCATACAAGGGAAAGAAAATCCTGATAGTAAATACTGCTTCAAAATGTGGTTTCACCCCTCAATATGAAGATCTGCAGAAACTTTATGAAAAATACAAGGACAAACTCGTAATCATTGGTTTCCCCGCAAATAATTTCGGTGGGCAGGAACCAGGTACCAATTCTGAAATACAGGAATTTTGCAAAAAGAATTACGGAGTGACCTTCCCAATGGCTGCCAAAGTGGATGTAGTCGGAGAAAACACGACACCTCTATTTAAATATCTTACTGAGGAGGCAGTCAAAATGGGAACACCTTCTCCTGTTATTCAATGGAATTTTACCAAATTCCTGATTGATGAAAATGGAAAACTGATTGGTGTTTTCCCAAGCAAAATCAAACCCATGAGCGAAGAGATTACCTCTCACTTCAACTAATACTAATCAGCCCGATGTTATTCAGTGAGGTGATTGGTCAATCCGAAACCAAAGCAAAGCTTCGGAGCCTGGTTAAACACAACAGGCTGAGTCATGCATTGCTACTGAATGCACCGGAAGGTGCGGGAGGATTGCCATTGGCATTGGCTTTTGCACAATTTCTGCTGTGTGACCGGGTCACGACTGTCAGCCCCAACTTTGAATTTCCATTTGAAAGTTGTAATGTGTGCCCCGCCTGTGCCAAAGCAAGTAGGATGATTCATCCGGATCTTCACTTTTCTTACCCAGTTGTTACAAAAAAAACAGGAGAAAAACCTGTCAGCACAGATTATATTTCCGAGTGGCGTGAATTCATCTCGCTCAATCCATATGGAACCATTTTTGACTGGCTGCAATTCATAGAAGCAGAAAATAAGCAGGGCAATATTTCAGCGCATGAATGCAATGAAATCAACCGCAAACTCAGTTTAAAAAGTTTTGAAAGTGGTTACAAGATTCTTATTATGTGGATGCCCGAATACCTTGGCAATGAAGGAAATAAATTACTAAAGCTGATTGAAGAACCTCCGCCGGACACATTATTCATACTGGTCACAGAAAATGAGGCACAGGTTCTTCCAACCATTCTCAGCCGTCTGCAAATTATCCGGCTGCCCAGACCTACCGTCACTGAAATACAAGATGCCCTGATATCAAAGTCCGGAGTAGAGCCCGGGATGGCAAGACAGCTGGCCGCCGTCAGTGAGCAGAATTACAGGGAGGCCCTGAGGCAGTTGCAACATGGGCAGGACGATTGGCAGGGATTATTACGGGAATGGTTAAACGCAATTTTAAGAACAGGTCCGGTGGCTCAAGTCAAGTGGGTAGAAGAGATTAGCAGGGCCGGCCGTGAAAAACAAAAACAATTTTTACAGTATTTCGGGCACCTCCTTGAGCAGGCCATACGGCTTCGGATGTCGGATGGCACGCTTGCTGATTTACCGGAAAAGGAAAGGGATTTTGCAATCAGGCTCAATAAAACAGCCGATCTGGCGGCGCAGCAGGCGATCGTCGGCGAGATTAATAATTCGATTTATTTTATTGAACGGAATGCGCATGCGAAAATGCTTTTTCATGCACTTACAATTCGCCTGTATCATATCCTGGCAGCCGGGGAAGAAGCGGTGATGACCTAGGAAACTACTATATTTGTCAACTTGCTGGTTAATTTATATATATATGGGATGTTCTAATTGTGGTACTGCCGATGGCAAGCCAGGCGGATGCCAGAGTCATGGAAGCTGTGGTACCGGAAGCTGTAATAGGATGAATGTATATGACTGGCTCTCTAACCTTCCTATTCACGATCCGGCAACTGAATGCAGGGTGATGGAAATAAGTTTTAATCAGGGAAGTCGGAAGGACTTTTTCAGGAACTCAACCACCCAGATCTTTGAAAAGGGAGAAATGGTGAGTGTAGAAGGGGTAAGTGGGTTTGATGTGGGGGAAGTGAGCTTGACCGGGGAGTTGGTCAGGATACAAATGAAAAAAAAATCGGTGGAGGAGTTTCACCCGGACATGAAAAAAGTATTACGCCGGGCTTCCGACCGTGACCTTGACCTGCTCAAACAAAATAAAGCACGTGAAAAGGACGCAGTAATCCGGTCACGTGCGATTTCTCGTCAATTAAAACTTGATATGAAGGTGAGCCAGGTGGAAATCCAGGCCGATGGACGTAAAGCAACATTCTATTATATTGCTGATGACCGGGTTGATTTTCGTGAACTCATTAAAATCTTCGCCTCCGAGTTTCGCGTGAAAGTGGAAATGCGACAGATCGGTGCCAGGCAGGAAGCCGGGAAAGTAGGTGGTATCGGTAGCTGCGGACGTGAACTCTGTTGTTCTACCTGGCTAACTGATTTTAAATCTGTGAATACAACAGCTGCGCGTTATCAAAATCTTTCCATCAATCAAAGTAAACTTAGCGGTCAGTGTGGCCGGTTAAAATGCTGCCTGAATTACGAACTCGATACGTACCTGGATGCCCTCCAACAATTTCCAGACAATGCCGATACTTTGCAGGTGGCCAAAGGAACAGCCCTGCTAATCAAAAAAGACATATTCAAAAACCTGATGTGGTATGTGCTGCCTGACAGTAATAAGCAATACCCACTTCTGATTGAAAGAGTTAAACAAATAAAAAAACTCAACCAGCAAAATACGATACCGGATGATCTGGGTGCTGTTGAAGTGAATGGTAAGCCAAAAGAAGAACTCGTTAATGTTGATCTCACCGGTCAGTTTAGTTTAAAGACACTGGATAAGGCAGATCGTAAAAAAAGAGATTTTAAAAAAGGTCCTCCCCAGCAAAGGAAGGATAACAGGCAACATCCGAATCAACAATCAAAAGATAACCGACCGCAAAACCCTTCGCAGTCAAGAGATAACAGACCGCCACCACCACCCCAGCAAAGGGACAAAAGGCCACCGCCGCCCATCAAGAAACCATAGTGCATGAAAGGTTTTATGAAGAAAATGTTCCTGCTTTCCGGCCTGTTCCTGTTAAGCTGGCTACTCTTCGCACAAAGTTGTATGAGCTTTCGTAAAACAGACGCCGAAGAAAAAGCTGAGTTTGCGAAATCCAGGGTTGAGCTTCATACCGCAATCTTTAAAGTAGACGGAAGGCATATTCACTATGCAATGACCGGCGTTGACTCCTTACCGACAATTTTCTTTGTCCATGGATCACCCGGAAGTTGGAATGCTTTTTCAGAATATATGAAAGACTCTTTGCTTCTGAAAAAATTCAGAATGGTTTCTGTAGACCGTCCCGGATTTGGATATAGTGATTATGGTCAGGCACAACATCTCGATGTACAGTCCGCCTGGATTAGCCCGCTTTTTTACCAGCTCGCCAATCAAAAACCCATGTTCCTGGCTGGACACTCACTGGGCGGACCAATGGTAATCAAACTCGCAGCAGATAATCCCCGGACTTTCTCCGGTCTCGTGGTAATTTCCGGATCTATTGATCCTGGGGAAGAAAAGCCTGAAAAATGGCGCCCCTGGTTATTTAAGACTCCTTTAAATTATCCTGGTACCCGGGGCCATGAGGCCATCCAATGAGGAATTATGGTATTTAAAAAAAGACCTTGTTGAGCTTAAAAAAGATTTTACCAAAATAAATTGCCCTGTCTTCTTTATTCATGGAATGATTGACACATGGGTACCACCAGGTAACGTGGAATATGGGAAAAAACTTCTGGTAAATGCACCGTTGGTGAATATAACCATGATCCCGGATGCCAATCATTTCATTCCCTGGTCGAAGTTCACGGAAATACGTGCGATTTTGTTAAAGTTATACTAAGGGCACTAAAGAGATCCCCCTCTTTATTATGAATTTCCTTTTTTGTAAATTGCAAGTCCTAAACAAATAAAAACTATGGCTATTTTCAAATCTGGTAATCCTGCGATGAATGTTTTCCAGAATACGATTACCCTTCCCGGTACAGGTGTGATGACTGAAAGGGGTACTCTAAATAAATTTTTCCTTTTATTTTTACTGGTCATGGCATCTGCTTCCTTAACCTGGAAAGCATTTTATGACGGTGTAAATGTGATGCCCTGGATGCTGGGATCTGCAATCTTAGGATTTATTACCGCAATGGTTGTGATCTTTAAAAAGGAATGGGCTGCTTATCTGACTCCTGTGTATGCGTTATTTGAAGGTGTTTTCCTGGGTGCTATTTCCGCCACATATAATAATGTATTCGCTAAAACTGCCCCCGGCATTATAACACAGGCAGTACTTTTGACTTTTGGTGCAGTAATAGCAATGTTCCTGCTGTATCGCTTCAGGATTATACGCGTTACTGAAAAATTAAGATCCGTTATTTTTATTGCGACAGCCGGTATCGCCATTTTTTACTTATTATCTATCGTGTTACGACTTTTCCATGTAGATATCGCCTTCATTCACGAGGGATCGATGCTCGGAATCGGATTTTCTTTATTTGTGGTCGGAATCGCCGCCATGAACCTGCTGCTTGATTTTGATATGATCGAGAAAGGAGTCGCTGCGGGTGCGCCGAAATTTATGGAATGGTACGGCGCTTTTGGATTGCTGGTAACCATCGTCTGGTTATACCTTGAAATTCTACGTTTGCTGGGTAAACTGGCGGACAGAAGATAAAATGTCCTGAAGAAACTAAGCCGCGGAAGCTGAATAGGATTCAAACTTCCGCGGCTTTTTTAATTTAGCATATCAACCGTTAAAACCGGTCACCATCCAGCAAGTTTCCCAATCCGCCTAATATGCTTCCTTCTTCTCTCCTGTGGCCAAATTGGGGGCTATATTGAATAATCCTGCTTGCAAGGCGGCTAATTGGCAGAGATTGGATCCAGACTTTTCCCGGACCCCGCATTACAGCAAAAAATAAACCCTCACCTCCGAACATCCAGTTGCGAATTCCGCGGATAAATTCAATATCAAAATCTATGGATGGTGTATAAGCGACAACGCAGCCTGTATCAATTTTGAGGATTTCACCAGCTCTCAATTCCTTTTCCAAAATATAACCACCGGCATGAACAAATGCAAGCCCATCACCTTCGAGCTTTTCCATGATAAATCCCTCCCCGCCAAAAATACCCGTGCCCAGCCTGCGCTGGAAAGCAATACCGATACTCACTCCTTTTGCTGCACATAGAAAAGCGTCTTTCTGTGCCATTATTGTGCCGCCGAGTTGTTGGAGATCCAGACAAATTATTTTCCCCGTATAAGGCGCGGCAAAACTTATTTTCTTTTTGCCCTGTCCGATATTGGTGAATGCAGTCATAAATAAATTTTCACCCACCAACACCCTCTTACCTGCATTCATTAAACGGCCAAGCAGCCCCGATCCCTGTTGCTGGGATCCGTCTCCGAAAATGGTTTCCATTTCAATCCCGTCATCCATCATCATAAATCCCCCTGGTTCGCCGATAACCGTTTCCTGTGGATCCAGTTCGACCTCTACAAATTGCAGTTCTTCACCATAAATTTTATAATCGATTTCGTGATTATTTCTCATGATAAAAATTTTTACAAAGATAAAATCTGTACAATAAATGAACAGATCCGAACTTTTGGTTTTCCTAAAACCAGGACCCGATCCAGGTTTCATTCACCCCTTTCCCTGCAAGATTTTTTCTCCTCCGGGCTGTTTCCATGAAATGTCTAACCAGTGTAATCGGAATCATAATAATCAGGAAAATGAATGTCAGCGGCGGAATACCCATTACAGAAACCCACTGGCCTCCGAAATACCTGCGCATGGGTCTTCTCAGTCTCTCTGCAATCAGATACATACTCGGCAAAATGAAAAGAGTCATGAAGAAAGCGAATGCGAGTCCAAAAATAATAGTCCAGGAAAGTGGCTTCCAGAACACGGCACTATCCCCACCGAAAAAGATATGCGGGTTCAGCTCTGCAAACAGTGTCACAAAATTAATATTGAACCCTACAGCCAGTGGAATCAATGCCAGAATAGCTGCCAGAGCAGTAAGTAATACCGGTATTATCCTGGTTTTTCCTGCTTGTATCAAAGCCTCTCTCGTTTTCATGCCTCGCTCACGGAGTACATCAGCAAATTCTATCACAAGAATTCCATTTTTCACCACGATGCCTGCCAGTCCGACGATTCCAAGGCCGGTCATGACGACTGAAATCGTCATTCCCGAAAAGGCAAAACCCAGCAATACACCGATAATGCTAAATATGATTTCCATTAGAATGATCACCGGTTTGCTAATTGAATTAAACTGCAACACCAGGATAAAAAGGATGAGCATGAGTGCATATATGAGTGCCTGTAAAAGAAACGCACCGGTCTCCGCCTGTTGCTTTCCTTCTCCGGTCTGGGTTATAGTCACGTCTTCTGCCCTTCCCTGAAAATTATCAATAGCCTGTTTGATTTCGGCATTTACAGCCGTAGGTGTATACCCTGTAAGTACATTTGAATATAAGGTGATGACTCTTTTGAGAGATTTGCGTTTGATACTGCCGTAAGTACTGGTAAAATCAATCTTAACCAGATTGGTTATGGGAATTGACTTAATGGCACCTGTCGGCTCCCTGAAAAAGACTTTCATATTTAGCAGGTCAGTAATGTTTCTGCGCTGCACTTCCGTATTCCTTAACTGAATTTTATACTCGTCTTTATTGTCTTTTATTTTGGACACTTCCCTTCCAAACAACGCTGTTCGAATTTGTTGTCCGATCTGAGCGGTACTGACACCTTCAATCAGTGCACGCTGACGGTCAATTGTCAAAGTGATTTCAGGATTGGTAAGATCGACATCCATATTTAACTCTTCTACTCCCGGGATCTGTATAGAATCGAGATAATTCTTGAGTGAAGAGGCGGTACTTGTCAGATTTTCGAAATTATCGCTGCTTATCTCTATATTAATGGGAGGATCGGTTGGCGGGCCATTCTGTTCCTGGTCAACTGAAATTATGGCCCCCGGGATTCCTTTAAGTGTAGCCCGGATTGAATCCAGGTATGGCGTCGTGGATTTGCCATGCCTTTTTTCATACTCTACAAATGATACCTGCACGCGGCCCAGTTCAGGCCGGGTGCTTCGGTCGCCACTCTGGGGATTGCCGGCACCGATAGCCACATTTGAAATCACACTTTCCACTAAGGGATTATCATTCCCGTTTTGCATATCCAAAACCCTGTATACCCTGTTTTCCAACTGCCGCGTTATGGAGTCAGTATAATCCACATTGGTACCTACCGGCAATTTCAGGTAGACGAATATGAAATTCGGATCTCCCTTCGGGAAAAATACTACAGGCACTTTCCGGATTCCAAGGAATACGAACGAAAATATCAGCAGGAAAAAAGTGGCTACCAGCAACCATACGGGGCGCCATCCTTTCAGAACCCATCTTAACCCCGATTCATAGTGACTCATGATCCAGGGCAGGCTGCGGTTTTGGAAAGTATGGATCATTCCGGTAAAAACATAAGCATTCAAGAGCATGAGGATACTGAAAAATATCAGCAAATTTCCCCCGAAAGTAAAGTGAGTCATATCCAGAATTAATCCAAGAGCCAGGAAGGACCAAAACAGCGGGTTTCTGAATACCCGGGATTTTTTCTTTTCATGACCTTCCTCTTCATGATTCATAAAATCAACAGCGAAAATCGGGTTCATCAGGAATGCAACGATTAACGATGCCGAAAGAGTAAATATCAACATGACTGGCAGGTATATCATAAACTTTCCGATAATACCCGGCCAGAATATCAATGGCACAAATGGCGCTAAAGTAGTTAGTGTACCGGCAAGCACGGGTATAAATATTTCACCTGCCGCGATTTTTGCCGCAATTACAGAGCTTACTTTCCCTTTTCCCTCCATGAAAATCCGGTGGGTATTTTCAATCACAACAATGGCATCGTCAACAATAATTCCCAGTCCAAAGAGCAATGCGAACAGTACAATAAAGTTCAAGGTAACATGACCACCAATGATCAGATCGGCTGCCGGCAAAAATTGAAAAGCCACAAACATGCTAAGTGGTACTGAAAGCGCCACAAAAAACGCATTGGTTACACCCATGAAAAACATGAGAATGAGCAGCACAAGAATAAAACCGATCACGATCGAGTTCACCAGGTCATTGAAAGATGTCCTCGTCGTCTTACTCTGATCACCGGTAATCACTACGCTTAAATCCTTTGGAAACTGTGTCGCTTTCATGTCTGCCACTACCTGCTTCACATCGTCGGAGGTTTCGATCATATTTTCCCCGCTCCGCTTGATAATATTGAGGGTGACGACATTTTTGGCATTTAACCTGGCATAGCTTTCACTTTGCTTGACGGTATCCCGGATCGTAGCGATATCTTTCAGATAAATAGGCGCTGCAGACGTATTTCGCACTACTATTTTTTCTATATCAGATGCTGTTTTAAACTGACCTTTCAGCTGAAGAGATCTTTTCATATTGCCTACTTCCAGCAGACCTCCTGAGATATCCAGGTTTTCATTCGCAACCGCATTGGCAATATCATTGAATGTGATATTGGCGCTTTGCATTTTGAAATTGTCCACATTGATCTGAAACTCACGTTCCGGGGCACCCACTTCGTCTACCCGGTTGATCTGGGAAAGTTCTTCAAGCTTGTCCTTCAGATCGTCCGCGAATTTTTTCAAACGCTGCCGGTCATAGTTGCCGCTTACGTTGACGTACATAATCGGCTGATCAGAAAAACTGATTTCCATCACATTCGGCTGCGTGGTCAGGTCATTTGGCAAATCCGTTTTGGATTTATCCACGGCATCCTTTACTTTCTGCAATGCCACATCCGTTTTTACGTCGGTTTCGAATTCTACTACAATTGCAGAGAAATCCTGTACAGAAGTGCTGGTCAGTTTATTGATCTTTGCACCGGTAATCCCTTTAATCTGTTTTTCAATCGGACGGGTAACCAGGTTTTCAATATCCTGCGGTGAATTACCTACATACGTTGTTTGCACGTAAATAGTAGGAATAACAATGTCGGGAAACTGTTCCTTGGGAGTCGTAACAAATTTGTTGACACCGAGTATGGTGACAAAAATAATCAGCAGGTAAACCGATGTTTTATTGTTAATCGCCCAGCTGGTGGGCTTGAATTCCTTGAATTTCTCTTTGATATTTTCTATTGCAGTCATAAAAACAAATTCTGTTGGTTAGAGAAAAATCAACATCACATTGCCTGGGTGGTAATGGGTTGTTCATCGTATAAACCCTGATAACCTTCGGTAATGATATTGTCACCCGGTTTAATGCCGGATAACACTTCGATTTTGTCACCGTACATCAACCCGATTGTAATCGGCTTTTTGCGTGCAATCAGCCGGTTGCCGTCTTTTACGGCCACCATTACGTATTTGCCCTTCTCATCATTTTGCAGACTATTTACCGGGATGGTAAGTGCATTGGACACCGTATAATCCTGGATTTTAATCAGGGCAACCTCGTTAGGATAAAAATCACTTTCATAAGGAAGTTTTGCTTCTACATAAAATCCACGGTTAGATGGGTCGATCGTTTTACCTGTAACGGAAATCCGGGTATCGATGGTCTTATTATTGAGTTCCGGTATCACCACCTTTACATTGCTTCCGACCCTGACCTGTGCCAAATAATTTTCGGGTACCTGGGCCACAGCCTTCAGTTCTTTAGTATTCACAATCCGGATCTGGTTATTTCCGGAAAAAAATTCTCCCAAACGAATATTCACATCATCCGCTACCCCGCTTATATCCGCATATACGTATGTCAATTCAATCTGTTTATTTACAAAATCTACCTGCCGTTGCGCCTGGTCTTCCTGGTTTTTTGCAGTTACCAGTTCCACTTCCGAACCGATTTGCTGCGCCCAGAGATTTTTTCTTCTGTCATACAGGTTTTTTGCGAAAGCCAGCTGTTGTTTGGCAGTCGCGAGTTGCTGCTGGAGCAGGGCATCATCGAGCTTGAGGAGAAGCTGACCTTTATTCACCATATCGCCCTTCTTCACATAAATCTCCTTTACCTGACCACCAGTGCCATTCCGTGGTGTTACAAATGCAATATTCAACGCATCGATTTTCCCCTGGAGCTCAATGAAGTGGGTGAAACCTCCGGGCGTTACTGCCTGAAAAGCTACCAATTTTGTTTTTTCTTTCTTGACGAAGGAAGAGTCTACTTTCGAAAGCGCCTCTTCCGCTTTTTGTATTTTGGTTACAAGTTCGGCCTGCTGATCTTTCAGTTTCTGCAATTCAGCTTTTTGTTTTGCAACCGGATCACCGGCTTGCCCGCAGGATGTTATCAGAACGATTCCGGTAAGCAGGGCAGATAAATAAATCCTATTCATAAAATGGTTTGTAATGGTTTGTTAGGCGATTTAAATTTTACCAATTGCCTTCAGGTAATCCACCTTGGCAATGATTGAAGTATAAAGTGCGTTGATATAATTAGTTTGAGCCTGGATCAGGTCGGTCTGGGCATTCGTCACATCGGTATTGGACGCCAGACCTGATTCAAATTTTTTCTTGGTCTGGTTGTAAACAGATTCCGCCAGGCGCGTATTCTCCTTCTGATTATTCATTGTTTTCATTGCGTTCAGAAAATTATTTCTTGCCTGCCTGACTTCCAGGTCAATATTTTCTTTCAGATTTGCAATCTGATCATTGATCAGTGAATAATTCAGGCGTGCTTTCTGCAGATTTGCATTTTTAGAAAATCCACTGAATATGGGAACGTTGACGGATATCCCGACATAAGAATTGGAGTACCAACTGCCACCGGTTGTTAGAAAATCGTAGGTGTTATTGTAAGCATTCTTAAAGTAGGCACCATTGAGATCTATCGTGGGAAAGTAAACAGCTTTATAACGCTTGATGTCAAATTCTCCAAGTTTGCCTGAAATCTGCAGACTTTGAAAGTCGTATCTGTCTTCATATCGGTACTGAAGATCCATCGGAATGCCTCCGGAAAGGTTTTCTTCTTTGAATTCAGTTGTAAGAACCAATGAATCCGTGGCTGGTACACCAATCAGGTATTTCAATGAAAGATAACCGTTGGTGATTGTGGTCTCCGTATTCTGACGTGAGGTTTGCAGGTTGGCCAGCTGAACCTGTGCTTTGTCCACATCCAGTTTCTCAGCGAATCCATTATCATTCATCACACGGCTGTCATTCAATAATTTTTCCGCCCGGGCAATATCCGCATCCAAAAGCAGTATCTGTGTTCTGCTGACAAGCAGCTGGTAATACACTTTATAAACATTCACTGAAATATTTTCAACAGCCAGATCAATTTCTTTCCTGGAATAATCCAGGGCTGTTGATCTAGCCTTCAGTCCTACAAAAACCTGCCCGTCAAACAATGCCTGTTTTAAGGTAACACCGGCAGTTGCATTGTATTTGGGGGTGAAACTGACAGCCTGGGGCTCCGTACTTCCAAAAAAACCTGCCGGAATGATCGTAACCGGTGTTTGAATATAAGCATTGGAAGTGATCGATCCTGATATGGTTGGCAGGGCATCTGCAGTTAAGGATTTATTAACCTGCTCCTGGATCTGCAGATTGGTGCGGGCGGTTTTAACTGCAATATTATTTTTCTTAGCCAGTTCAAGTGCATCCTGCACAGTTATTGCATGTGTGGTTTGTGCTCCTGCAAAAGTAATTGCCCCATTGATCAGTAGAACCGTCATAGATAAGCGGCTGAGAAATCTATTGCTCATGTAAAATGTTTTTTTGTCTTTCATTCAAATATTTTTCTATCAGTTTTTTACCTTTTTCGTTGCAGATACTATATAGAAAAAGGATGGCAAGTTCCTGACAGGTCTGGTTCATGGGGAATTTATTCTGCGGAAAAGCGTCGGGATTGAAAGGCATGAAAGCTGACTCAATCCGGTGGCGGGAGATGAGATCAATATTCAAGCCCCGGCGGTAAATATCTTCGCTAGCTCCACGCTGCAGGTTTTCCTTAACCATTGAGAGAAGAAACTGATATTTGTACTGCTTTAACCTTTTGAAAGCGGCAGGATGGTGTTTTTCCATCTCATACATTAATTGGGGATTCATCGTTTTCAGCATTTCCTGCATCCCGTCCATCGCAAGAAAAATTTCATGCACGGCATTCTCTGCTGACTGGCTGTAAATGCGGCAGCCCTCTTCATTTCGCTTCATTTCGTCGTTTACGACGGCTTCCACCATGGCGTCCTTGTCAGTAAAGAACTGGTAGATTGTCTTTTTACTGATTCCCAGCTGAGCAGCGATTTCATCCATAGTTATTGACCGGATTCCATACCGCATGAACAAGTCCGTCGCCTTTTGTAGTATCCTTTCTTTGTTTTCCATTTTTTTTCCTCCTAAAGGACCACAAAACTACGGAAACTTTTTTTGTTACCAAAGTTTCCACCGGTTTTTTTATGTATTTCACCGGTAAAAGGGAACTATTTCGGGGACCACCCGAAGTTTTAACCATGGCCTCCGTAGAATGTTTGACTATTTTTGGTATCAAACCACTGATTATGAAATTCAGGATCACTGCCCGTAAACTGTTTAAATATTTTCTGCAGGGTCTCATCATCCTGGCTCCTATAACGATCACCATTTCAGCGGTGCTTTCACTTTTCAGCTGGGTGGACAGCATACTACCTGATTTTATTCACAGGCTGTTTCCCCGGCTTGCCCTGGATGAAAATGGGAATCCCCGGCATATCCCGGGCCTGGGATTTATACTCGTAACAGGTATTGTGTTAATCGTTGGATATACTTCTTCGTCTTTTATCGTCAGTAAACTGGTGGAGCTGTTCGATAATATTCTGGAAAAGACCCCTGGAATAAAAATTATCTACAGCACCATTAAAGATTTCTTTGAAGCATTCGCCGGCAACAGGAGAAAATTCGATCGGGCCGTATTGGTTTGCATTGAATCAACAGATATCTGGCGCATTGGGTTTATTACCCATGAAGAACTCGCCGAATTCAATCTGCAGGAATACGTTTCTGTATATGTTCCACAATCCTATGCATTTGCGGGCCACCTGTATTTCGTTAAAAAGGAAAGAATCAGACTTATAACGGATATCACGTCTACGGAAGCAATGAAATTCGCCATTTCAGGAGGCGTAACGAAGATTGATGATTGAGCAGAGATGACCAATTACAGTTGGCGGGCGGACCAGCTTTTTGGTCTGTTAGTAGTATTTCAATTCGGATGAAGAAATCTAATTTGCACTTACCGGGAATGATGATACCCGCTTGCGGAACGGTCTTCGATTAAACACATCCGTTAACAGTCATCCATTATAGCTTTCCGGTCATTTTTATATGAAAAGGACCTTCTGCTCGCTTTGCTTTCTTCTACTTTCCGAGCATGTTTTCTGTTGGGGATTTTATATGCATGAAAAAATAAATTACCATGCCGTATTCCTCCTGCCACCCATGATGATGATTCTCTTTAAACCAAACATCGGATTTCTTACAGAACATGCAGTGGATCCGGATAAAAGAAGATATATCGTAGCCGGTGAGGGTGCACATCATTTCCTGGATATTGATCACTATGGAAAATATCCTTTTCCAGAACTCCCCAGGGATTTTAAATCGGCAGAAAAAAAATATTCTACCGATACTCTTCAACTTTATGGAATCGTTCCCTGGTGGATTCAGGTCGTGATGGGCAGGCTTACCAGGGCATTTCGCGAAAAAGATAAACAGTCCATCCTTAAAAATGCAGCGGAACTGGGCCATTATATAGCGGATGCTCACGTACCCCTTCACATTTGCTCAAATCATAACGGACAGCTGACCCACCAGGAAGGCATTCATGCCTTCTGGGAGAGTAGGGTTCCCGAATTATTTGCGGAATCGGGCTGGGATTTTTTTATTGGTAAAGCAGCATATATCCCGGATCTGTCTTCTTTTATCTGGGCACGTGTTCTTGAGAGTGCGGCGGCAGCAGATACAGTGCTGCACTGTGAAAAAGAAATGAGTAGTCATTTCAGTCCCGATCAGAAATATGCATTCGAAGAACGGCGGGGAAAAATCACTAAACAATATTCAACAGCGTATGCTACAGTCTATGAAAATAAACTGAACCATATGATTGAACGGCGCATGCGGCAATCCATTTTTGCCGTTGCTTCCTGCTGGTATACGGCCTGGGTAAATGCAGGGCAACCAATGCTCAGTCTCCTTGCACATGACAGCATATCCATATCTGAACAAAAAGAATATGAACGATTGGACATAGAATGGAAAATTGGTCACGTGATAGGAAAAGACTGCAATTGAGGTCTATGATAAAGAATGTCAGCTCAAAAAATATTTCCGGAAGATCCTGGAAGAAATTACAGGAAATACACTACCCGGTTTCTTTCTATTGCCAGAGGTTCGGCATTTGAGTTCGGGGAATTTTTAAGTGCATCATCATCATACACCATCGGCTATAAACCGCTAAATGTCGTAAATTGCGTCTCCAATAGAGTAAAGATGATACACAATTTTAATGCGGGGCCCAGTATTTTACCGAAAGAAGTTTTTGAAGAGGCGGCGAAAGCCATTCTAAATTTTAAGGATACCGGATTATCCATTCTTGAAATTGGGCATCGGACTCCCCTTTTTCAATCTGTTATGGATGAAACCGTACTGTTGGCAAAAGAGCTTATGAAACTGGATACAGATCATGAAGTATTATTTCTGCATGGTGGTGCCACGACTCAATTCTTCCAGGTACCCATGAATCTGCTGAATGAAAACCAGACTGCTGCCTATCTGGATTGCGGAGTTTGGGGATCCAAGGCCATCAAGGAAGCCCGTCTTTACGGAAATGTGGAAGTCGTTGCTTCATCTAAGGATAAGAATTACACTTATATCCCAAAGGGTTTTAGCATACCTGCTGATGCAGCTTACTTTCATTATACTACCAATAATACCATTGAAGGAACCGAAATGTTTTCCATTCCGGAAACGAATATTCCGCTGGTTGCTGACATGAGCAGTGATATCCTCAGTCGTGAAATGGATTTTAACCGTTTCGCACTGATTTATGCCGGGGCTCAGAAAAATATTGGCGCCGCCGGCGTGAATATGGTGGTGGTGCGTAAGGATATTCTCGGAAAAATAAATCGTAACCTCCCGGGTATGATGGATTACCGGAAGCATATTGAAGCAGGTTCCATGCTCAATACTCCCCCGGTATTTGCAATTTTTGTTTGCCTACTCACACTGCGCTGGTTAAAAGACCAGGGCGGTGTATCCGCCATTGAAAAAATCAACAAGGAAAAAGCAGAATTGCTTTATAAAACGCTGGATGGGAAAAAAGGTTTCGAACCTACTGTAAATCCGGTGGACCGCAGCCGCATGAATGTTGTTTTCCTTATTCCGGATCCTGTTCTTGAAAAAAAATTCCTGGATGCCTGCAAAGAGCAAAACATGGTAGGTGTAAAAGGACACCGAAGCGTTGGCGGCTACCGGGTATCACTTTATAATGCCCTTCCTCTTTCAAGTGTAAAAGCCCTCACCAACCTCATCGATCAACTTTAATTTAACCCATGGCAATCATTTCCGCGTTCCGTGCACTCAGACCAGCCAGTGAACTTGCTTCCCGGGTTGCATCCCTTCCTTATGATGTCCTGAATAGTGCTGAGGCCAGGGTTGTCGCCGATAAGAACCCTTATTCATTTTTACATATTACAAAGGCAGAGATTGATCTTCCCGAAGGAACAGATATACACAGCGACAAAGTTTACCACAAGGCAGCTGACAATCTGTTCATTTTCGAGGATAACAAAATTCTCATACAGGATGAAAAACCTGCCTATTATATATATGAACTTTCGATGGGAGGCAGGAAACAAACCGGGCTGGTCTGTGTGAGTTCTGTATCTGATTATGAAAATAATATCATCAGGAAACATGAGCTGACACGTCCTGAGAAAGAACTGGACCGGATCAACCATATGCGAATCACTCGCGCGCAAACAGGCAATGTATTTCTTGCATATAAATCGAATATTTCCCTCAGTCAGCTCATTAACAGCTGGAAAGATGCCCATGATCCAGTCAATGATTTTATTGCAAGTGACGGTGTGGGACACAGGGTCTGGGTTATTCATGATCCGGAGACCATCGTTGAAATCACCCTGATCTTTCAAAAGCAGATACCTTTTACCTATATCGCAGATGGTCATCACCGGGCAGCCTCTGCAGCTAAAGTTAGAACCGCCCTTGGCAGCCAGGCCAGCCCGGATGCTGCGTGGTTTCTAACTACACTTTTCCCCTCCGATGAACTGCGCATTATGGATTATAATCGCGTTGTAAAAGATTTGAACGGTTTGTCTGTAAGCAGTTTCCTTGAAAACCTTACCAAAAATTTCAGGGTAGAAAAAACTACTGCAGCTTTTTCTCCCGATCACTTACATCATTTCGGCATGTATCTGGAAAAGAACTGGTATCGATTAGAAGCCAGGGAAAACAGTTTCCCAAAGGATCCAATCGGCATCCTGGATGTGAGCATTCTACAGGAAAATATACTGACTCCCCTGCTCGGTATCCGGGATCCCAGAACTGACAGCAGGATTGATTTTGTGGGGGGTATCAGGGGCCTGAAAGAACTTGAGAAAAAAATAGACAATGGCCAGATGAAAGTGGCTTTCAGCCTATATCCGGTGAGCATGGATCAACTCTTTGATATCGCTGACAGCGGTCAGATCATGCCTCCCAAATCCACCTGGTTTGAGCCCAAACTACGAGACGGGCTTTTAACGCATCTGATCAGATAACCGGTATTTTTGTCATACAATTATTCCGGTAGTGGGTCGTTTCATAAAGCTGGCCTATATTCAATACATGAAAAAACTTCTGTTTCTTACAAGTTTCTTCCTGATCTGCCTTAACTGCTATTCCCAGCAGGCTGACTCGCTACACCGCGTAGCCAGGCAGTTTATGCGAAACGGCGATTACCCCAATGCCATCATTGTTTTAAGCAATGCGTTAAAGTTGGACCCCGGAAGCCTCGAATTGCAAAAGGACCTGACATTCACTTATTATCTCCAAAAAAATTACAGCGCCTCCGTAGAATCCGGCAGAAAACTGATTGAACGCAAAGACGCCGACGAACAATGTTACCAGATTCTTGGAATGGCGTACAAAGCCATTGATGAAAAAAAGGAAGCGGACAAAATGTATAAGCAGGGCATCAAAAAATTCCCCAGCAGTGGTGAACTATACAATGAATATGGTGAAATGCTCTCGGTTAAACATGACGCAGAAGCCATCCGTTTCTGGGAAAAGGGAATTGAAGTGGATCCCAACTATTCATCCAATTATTACAATGCCTGCAAATATTACTATTTTACTTACGATAAAGCCTGGAGCCTGATTTATGGTGAAATATTTATTAACCTTGAAAGCTATAGCCGGCGAACGCCGGAAATAAAATCATTGCTCGTGGATGGCTATAAAAAATTATTTACTGAATTGAAAACGAAATACCAATCTAAAAACCCATTCGCCATCGCTTACCTCTCCGTTATGACAAACCAGGCCCAGTCGGTCAATCTGGGTGTTACTCCTGAATCACTAAATATATTGAGAAGCAAATTTATCCTCGAATGGTTTGAAAAATATGGTGAAAAGTATCCATTCAGGCTTTTTGAATACCAGCGTCAACTTTTAAAAGAAGGATTGTTTGATGCGTATAATGAATGGGCATTCGGCGCTTCCATGGGACTGGCCGCTTTTCAAAGCTGGACAACTCAACATGCAGAAGACTACAACCGTTTCATAAATTTTCAGAAAGGACGGGTGTTCAAACTGCCCGCAGGACAGAACTACCGCAATCTGAATTCCAAATAATCAAGATGAACAAGCCGGAAAGATTGTTTGATTGTATTGCTTACCAGTTGGAAAAATTTCCAAAACCTGATATGCTGGCTGCAAAAGAAAACGGTGTCTGGAGAAAATACAGCACGAAGGAAGTTTCAGATACGGTCGATGCCCTGGCATGTGGTTTGTCGGCCATCGGTGTATCGGGTAATGACCTCACTGTAGAAAAGCAGGATAAAATTGCAATCATTTCCGGCAACCGGGCCGAATGGCTGATTACAGATATGGCAGTGCAAAAACTGGGTGCAGTGCTTGTTCCCATTTATCCGACAACCAGTAACAATGAAATTGAATTTATTTTCCGGGACGCGGGAGTAAAGTATGTCTTCGTCAGCAACCGGGAATTGTACGGTAAGATCCAACAGGTGCGCCCGCTTATACCCTCCATTCAAAACGTCTATACGTTTGACC
Organism: uncultured Bacteroidota bacterium; assembly: GCA_963741345.1. Lineage (GTDB taxonomy): Bacteria > Bacteroidota > Bacteroidia > Chitinophagales > Chitinophagaceae > Puia. The sequence continues at coordinate 131,138 of CAVUHS010000001.1, read as the reverse complement.
TGATTGATGGGGCTGAACAATGGTCATCCCTATTTAAGGATGTTTCTGAAGAAAGGAAACTGGAACTGGAATCTATTAGCAAAAACATTCGGCCGGAGCATCTTGCCACTATCATCTATACTTCCGGTACAACAGGAACTCCAAAGGGAGTCATGCTAACACACGGGAATATCTTAAGCAATGTGATGTTATCCAAAGAAAGTTTTCCGTTTGAAGACCGGCCTGATTTTAAAGTACTCAGCTTTCTGCCACTGAATCATATCTTCGAAAAAATGGTGAGCTATATATACTTGTATAGTGGGAATGGCATTTATTATGCCGAGAGCATGGATACGATTGCAGCTAATCTGGTAGAAGTGAAGCCGGACCTTTTTACTACAGTTCCGAGACTCCTGGAGAAAGTATACGAAAGGATCATGTATAAAGGAGCAGCTTTAAAGGGAATAAAAAGAAAGTTGTTTTTCTGGGCCGTGGAACTTGGGAAAAAATATGATAACAACAGGAACCTCGGGTTCTGGTATAACCTTCAGCTCTCGCTTGCAAATAAACTAATATTTAATAAATGGCGCGAGGCATTGGGGAATAACATCAAGTATATCATAACCGGCGGAGCTGCCTGCCAGGAAAGACTTTTACGTATTTTCAACGCCGCACGGATCCCGGTTTATGAGGGATACGGACCCACCGAAAATTCTCCGGTGATCTGTGTTAACAGACGCGGCCCCGGACTAAACCGCCTTGGTACGGTCGGTCCTCCCATCAATGGTATTGAATTACGCCTGGCATCCGATGGAGAAGTCTGCGTGAAAGGTCCAAGCGTGATGAAAGGATATTTCAAACGGCCCGATCTAACCGCAGAAACAATTATTGATGGCTGGCTGCATACAGGAGATATTGGTGTGCTCGAAGACGGAAATTTTCTCCGCATCACGGACCGCAAGAAAGAATTATTTAAAACAAGTGGTGGAAAATATGTTGCTCCTGCAGCCATCGAAAACAAACTAAAAGAATCCCGCTTTATTGAGCAGGTAGTGGTGGTTGGATCCGAAATGAAATTTGTAGGAGCCCTGATCGTACCCGCTTATGTCCAGCTCAGGGAGTGGTGTAACCAACATGGTTATAATTCAGGTTCAAACCAGGATATGATTCAAAACCCTTCGGTTATCAAATTCTACAGAGACCTGGTGGCAGAGTATAATCAGCAGTTTAACCATGTAGAGCAGGTCAAAAAATTCGAACTTCTTCCCACTGAATGGAGTATCGAAACGGGAGAACTCACGCCTAAGATGAGTATCAAAAGAAAAATAGTACTCGAAAAATACAAGGCCTTTATTGATAAGATCTACGCCTGATCCGTGCTGCATTTCAATTCTTAGAAATGAACGAAGAAAATAAAAGGTTGCAGGACCCCGACTGGAAGAAATGGGGCCCCTACCTCAGTGAAAGGCAATGGGGAACAGTCCGGGAAGACTATAGTCCAAATGGTACAGCCTGGGAATTCACATCCCATGAAATGGCACGCAGCAAGGCCTGGCGATGGGGAGAAGACGGACTGGGCGGCCTGGCGGACAATAAATTACAACTATGCATCGCCGTTAGTCTATGGAATGGCAGGGATCCTATTCTGAAAGAAAGATATTTCGGACTAACCGGAAACCAGGGCAATCATGGTGAAGATGTGAAAGAGTTGTATTATTTCCTGGATGCAACTCCCACCCATTCTTATCTGAAAATGCTTTATAAATATCCACAATCAGCGTACCCTTATGAAGAGTTGCTGGAAGAAAACAGCAGGCGTGGAAAAAAAGATCCGGAATATGAAATCCAGGACACTGGAATTTTTAATGATAATAAGTACTTCGATGTCATTATAGAATATGCAAAAGCTACAGCTGAGGATATTTTAATGAAGATCACAGTATTTAACCGTGGCCCGGAAGCCGCACCCCTGCACGTTCTGCCAAATATCTGGTTCCGGAATAACTGGAGTCTGGGCTATCCCGTAGAAAAACCTTCACTTGAGAGACTCACAGACGAAAGTATTTTCATTGATCATCCTATCCTGGGTAAGAGGACCCTGCATGCCGACGGTCCTGACGAGCTGCTTTTTTGCGACAATGAAACCAATACCGAAAAATGTTATTCCACTCCTGTCAAAAAAGACTGCTATTTTAAAGACGGGATCAATGATTATATTGTTCACGGTGCCAATACTGTCAATCCCGGAGAAAGTGGCACAAAAGCATCATTTCATTTTAATAAAATTATAGAGGCGGGGAAATCAGAATCATTCCGCCTGCGCATGCGAATGGAATCTGTGGAAAATCCATTCGATGATTTCGACCAGGTATTTACAAAACGGATCGCTGAGGCGGATGAATTTTATGCTGACCTGCAAACCAATCTCACAGACTATGAATTGAAAAGCATTCAGCGACAGGCATATGCAGGAATGATCTGGTGCAAACAGTTTTACTATTATAATATTGAACACTGGATTAACCGGCGACCCCGCAGGTCCTGTTCCCCCTCTTCAACGAAAGAAAGGCAGGAATCATGAGTGGCGTCACCTGAATAATTCCGATATTATTTCTATGCCGGATAGTTGGGAATACCCCTGGTTCGCAGCCTGGGACCTGGCATTTCATTGTATATGTTTTGCAGATATCGATCCGCGTTTTTCAAAACATCAGCTTACCCTGCTCACTCATGAATGGTATATGCATCCGAATGGCCAATTACCTGCTTATGAATGGTCATTCTCTGATGTGAATCCTCCTGTTCATGCGTGGGCCACGCTGAAAGTGTACAGTATAGACAAGGAAGCTGCAGGAACCGGTGACTTTAAATTCCTGGAAACCATTTTTCTAAAACTGCTCCTGAATTTTACCTGGTGGGTAAATAGAAAAGATGAACAGGGGAATAACATATTTGAAGGCGGTTTCCTGGGCATGGACAACATTGGACTTTTCGACCGGAATACTCCTTTACCGGATGGGGCCGTTCTCGAACAATCGGATTCAACCAGCTGGATGTGCATGTATTCTCTCAATATGATGCGCATGGCGCTTGAATTGGCACAAACAAACCCCATCTACCAGGATATGGCAACCAAGTTCTTCGAACATTTTTTATATATCGCCCATGCCATGTTCGCAGATGGCGAAGAGAGCACAGGACTCTGGGATGAAGAGGATGAATTTTATTATGATGCAATTCAGAAATCTGATGGCAGCAACCAGAAGTTAAAGGTCCGTTCTATGGTGGGACTGATTCCGTTACTGGCTGTAGAAATACTCGAAGACGACCTGCTCAGGAGCCAGACCTTATTTACCGACCGGCTATACTGGTTCCTCAGCCAGAGACCCAAGCTATCCAGCCTGGTTGCGAAATGGGGAGAGAAAGGAAAAGATGCAAAACATCTGTTGTCTCTTGCTACGGGGTCACCGCATGAAACGAATCCTATACCGCATGCTTGATGAAAATGAATTTCTAAGTGATCACGGATTGCGTTCCTTATCCAGGTATCATCTGGACCATCCTTATATACTTGAAATCGATGAAAACTGGTTTTCCATTCATTATACGCCGGGCGAATCGGACACCACATTGTTCGGAGGTAATTCGAACTGGCGGGGGCCGGTCTGGATGCCGGTAAATTACCTCCTTGTCGAGGCATTAAGGAGATTCCATGATTATTATGGCGACGATTTCAGGATTGAATTTCCTACCGGTTCAGGCTACCTGTTTACGTTAAAAGAAATTTCCGATAAAATCGCGCAACGGGTGATTTCATTATTTACACGTAACGAGAGCGGAATACGTCCCGTTTTCGGCGACCAGCCCCTGTTTCAAAATGATCCCCATTTCAGGGATCATATTCAATTTTTTGAATATTTCCACGGCGACAATGGTAAGGGGCTCGGTGCCTCGCACCAGACGGGCTGGACAGGCATCATCGCGAGGATGTTGAAAGTCATGTAGCTGTTTATTCAGTTATCTTTGCTGCCCGATTAACAAAAAGTGGAAAAAAGCAATTTCGTAGATCAGATACGGGTGTTCTGCAAAAGCGGACATGGCGGTGCCGGAAGTAAACATTTTATGCGCACTAAATATAACGCGCTGGCCGGTCCCGATGGTGGAGATGGCGGCCGCGGCGGTCACATTATCCTGCGCGGAAACAAAAATACCTGGACCCTGCTTCCACTGCGATACTATAAGAATGTTCTGGCCGAAAATGGGGAAAGCGGGAGTGGAAATAACTGTACCGGCCGTTTTGGTAAAGACATTTATATCGATGTTCCCCTGGGTACCATCGCAAGAGATGAACTGAGTGGTTTGAAAGAAGCCGAAATCCTGGAAGATGGCCAGGAGATCATCTGGTTAAAAGGAGGCCGGGGCGGATTGGGCAATGCGAGATTTGCAACACCCACAAACCAGGCGCCCGAACATGCCCAGCCTGGAGAGCCCGGGGTGGAAGGCTGGAAAGTGCTTGAACTAAAAGTATTAGCCGATGTCGGATTGGTAGGATTCCCTAATGCCGGAAAGTCAACCCTTTTATCCGTTATGACGGCTGCCACGCCAAAGATTGCTGACTATGCATTTACAACCCTGGTTCCCCAACTGGGCATGGTGGAATATCGCGATGGAAAAAGTTTTTGTATTGCCGACCTGCCCGGAATCATCGAGGGTGCAGCCGAAGGAAGAGGACTGGGACATCGGTTTTTACGGCATATAGAAAGAAATGTCGCACTTTTATTCATGATACCGGCAGATAGTGCCGATCATCGCAAGGAATATGAAATTCTGCGGAATGAACTGGAACGGTATAATCCCGAACTGTTGGACAAACGCTTTGTAATTGCGATTAGTAAATCTGATCTCCTGGATGAAGAACTCATAACGGATATCCGCAAAGAATTACCGTCAGATATCCCGAATATTTTTATTTCATCCGTTACCCAGAAAGGAATCCAGGCCCTGAAGGACCTTCTTTGGTCCATCATGAACGAAGACGAAACCCGGTCCCGATGATTGAATCTGTGATTCCCGGCGGAGCTTACCCATGGATCTTCCCTTTTGGAAATTATATTTTGCATTACTTAAGCCTTCGGCGCCGGATCTAACCGCAAAAAATTATTTTTGAAAAAAGAATCCATGAATTGCGTCGCAATGATTCCCGCAAGGTATGCTTCCACGAGATTCCCCGCCAAGCTGATGCAATTGCTGGGCAATAAAACTGTGATCCGACATACTTATGACAATACTGTAAAAACCGGACTATTTGATCAGGTGATCGTGGTCACGGACAGCCAGGTCATATTTGATGAAATCAAAAATAACGGCGGCAAAGTGATGATGAGCATGAAAACCCATGAAAGCGGAAGTGACCGGATCGCAGAAGCCGTGGAAAACCTGGAAACAGATATTGTTGTCAATGTACAGGGAGACGAACCCTTTGTTCAGAAAGAGCCATTGGAAAAGCTACTGGATATATTTAAACAGGATAAAACCGGCCAGGTGCAGGTTGCTTCGCTAATGCAAATAATTAAAGACCAAAAAAATATTGCAGATCCGAACTATGTAAAAGTTGCCGTGGATCTGCAGATGAATTCTCTTTTCTTCAGTCGCAGTGTGATTCCCTACCCGCGGGATGAGACAATGACAATCACTTATTACGAACATATTGGCGTATATGCGTTCAGAAAACAGGCACTGTTAAACTTTACCAGGTGGCCGGTTACCACCCTGGAAGCTGCGGAAAAAATAGAATGTCTGAGATATCTCGAGCATGGTATACCTTTAAAAATGGTTCTCACTGAATATATGGGAGTTGAAATTGATACACCGGAAGACCTGCAACTGGCGAAACAAAGGCTTGATTAAATAACTGGAAATTCTTAAACCGATTTTTATATGAAAGAAACCATGTGGGGTATTGACCTGGGAGGTACAAAGGTAGAGGGCATCATCCTGCGGGGCGACAAAGAGCCGGAAACCATCATTCGCACACGGGTTGACACCGAAGCCTCAAAAGGATACGATCACGTAATAAGCCAGATAGAAAAACTGGTGAATAAAATGAAGGCCGAATCCGGACAGACGCCAAAAAGTATCGGTTTCGGGACACCTGGAATCCTGGATCCTATTTCACATACAATGAAAAACTCCAATTCAACTGTATTGAATCACCAGCCTTTAAAAAAAGACCTGGAAGAGCGTTTGCAACTTCCTGTTCATCTGGCCAATGATGCAAATTGTTTTGCACTCGCCGAAGCAACCTGGGGAGGCGTAAAAAAAGCAGCCCCGCGTGCCCGCATGGTGTTTGGTATCATTATGGGTACGGGTGTTGGTGGCGGATTGGTGATCGATGGAAAAATCTGGGAGGGTCATCATGGAATCGCAGGGGAATGGGGGCATAATTTCCTGGATGAATCAGGGGGTCCATGTTATTGCGGAAAAGTCGGATGTGTTGAGAAATTAATATCCGGCCCTTCACTTCAGAAATTTTACGAGTCTATCGCGGGGACAAAAAAATCACTGAAGGAAATCGTAATGCAAAGGGAAACGGATCCTTATGCCCGACATACACTCGACAGGCTGAATCATTTTTTCGGCAAAGCAGTTTCTTCCATCACGAATATGCTGGATCCGGACATTATTGTTGTTGGCGGCGGAGTGGGAAATATCGATGAAATATACACGGAAGGTGTAAAATCCCTGAAACATTTTATTTTCAATAATTACTGCACCGTACCTGTGATCCGGCCGGAACTGGGTGATAGTGCGGGTGTATTTGGTGCCGCTGCGCTTACGCAGGATGCCTGACGGTTGGCAAGGTTAGAGATTTTAATTTCAAAAATTTTATTTTTTACTATGAAGTTCAGGAATTTCAAAATGGTCAGTTATGTGGTTTTTGGCAGGGGAAGTTTCAACCAGCTGGATGAAATCCTCGCGCCACAAAGAAAGGAAAATGCACCGATGATTTTCCTGGTTGATCATTTTTTTGAAAATAAGTCATTGATTAATCGTATCCCGGTCCGGGCCAACGACAAAATTGTATTCGCGGATGTCAGCCATGAACCAAAAACAAAACAGGTGGATGCCCTGGCAGGCGAACTGAAATCGGAATTCGGCAGCATCAGTGGAATAATTGGAATCGGCGGTGGTTCGGTCATGGATCTGGCAAAAGCTGTTTCTCTTATGATTTCCAATCCCGGATCCTCCGCGGATTACCAGGGATGGGATCTCGTAAAATATCCCGGGGTTTATAAAGCGGGCATACCTACTCTGAGCGGTACGGGTGCCGAAGTTTCCCGTACAACAGTGTTGACAGGACCAACCCGCAAACTGGGAATGAATTCTGATTTTACACCTTTTGATCAGATCGTCCTGGATCCCGAACTCACTGCCAACGCACCGGTTAACCAACGATTTTATACCGGAATGGATTGCTATATCCATTGTATTGAAAGTCTGACCGGCACTTTCTTAAATGAATTCAGTAAATCATATGGTGAAAAGGCACTCAATCTCTGTCAGGAAGTATTTCTGGGTGATGGAGAGTGGGGAACTCTACAGGATGATAAACTAATGATGGCGTCTTATGCCGGCGGCATGAGCATCGCCTATTCGCAGGTCGGGGTTGCTCATGCAGTAAGTTATGGTTTGGGCTATTTGTTAGGGACCCGCCATGGTGTTGGTAACTGCATTGTATTTGACAAACTGGAGGAATACTACCCCGACGGAGTACAAGAATTTAAAAAAATGGTCGAAAAAAACAAGATTGAAATCCCGCAGCATATAACCAAGGGCCTCAGTGAAGACCAATTTAATACCATGATAAATGTTTCTATGGGCATGAAACCCTTATGGGAAAATGCATTGGGACCTGATTGGGAGCGGATCATGACCCGGGAAAAGTTGAGGGCGCTGTATGAACGTCTGTAGCTTAAATACTTTGTTGGATTTGGGCTTTGTGCTTTATATTTTAGTCCCATGTAAACCCGGATATAATGCGCATTGCATGTATTATAATGGCCCATAAAGAACCTCAGCAGATTGAGCGTTTAATAAATAAGTTCAAACAGTATCCTTTCGACTTTTATATTCATCTTGATAAAAAAACCAGGCAGGAACCCTTTGAGCTCCTGCTAAATATTCCGCGGGTTCAATTCATAAAAAGCCGGATTGGGGTGAGGTGGGCTTCCTATAATTTTCTTAATGCGGAGTTACAGTCTTTCAGGGAAATTTTGGAAACCGGAATTCCATATGAGTTTATCAGCCTGATGAGTGGTCAGGATTATCCTATCAAACCTGTCACACTCCTATATGAATTCCTTAAAAATAATCCAGGGAAGAATTTTATCAGTTACGAAGAAGACCCTTCATGGTGGGATCATGCAATTACCCGTATTAATAAATATCACTTTACCAATTTCGGCTTCCTGGGCAAGTACCGGTTGCAATACTTTTTAAATGCCTTTTCCCCACCTAGAAAATTTCCTTTGCCATATAAGCTCTATGGCGGACCCAGGGCCATGTGCATGACGCTTTCCAGAGATTGTGTTGCTTATATTACTGAATTTATTGAATCCAATAAAAAACTCAGGCGCTTTATACGCTTTACCTGGGGCCCGGATGAATTTGTGATTCCCACTTTAATCATGAATTCAAATTTCAACCAAACAGTACTGAACAATAATTTCTACCATATTGACTGGACAGAAGGTGGCTCCAGTCCCAAAACTCTTACCAAATCCGACTTCAAAAAACTTAAGGACTCAGGTAAATTCCTCGCCAGAAAATTCGATCTGAAGTTGGATCCCGAGATTCTGGATATGCTGGATGAGGAAGTCGATTGTTAACGACCGATGGTTTTATTTCGGCAATGTTTTGAATACGCTCTCATCAATAGTAACCGGGTACTTTTTTTTCAGTTCATCAATCCACTGATTTTCCAGTTCATTCTGATAATCATTGATTACCAGCCCGCGTGCTTCTTCAAAGGTCCTGGGGGAGGTTGTCGGATATAACCGGATGATATAAGCAAACTTAACAGACTTATCTGCATTCGAAACAAACTCAGTAAACCTACCTGCTTCAGTACGTGCGTTGCCGGGAATTTGTTTGAATTCAAAACGTCCTGAATCAGCCTGGATTTGTCCGGTAAACCTCTCCATCGTTTGTCTCCATCCCCTGATATTTTTTTCCAGATCAGTCTCCAGCTTTTTAGCCGATGATATATCGGCTGCATTAAACAAAATAGATTCTGCACCCGGTTTCCACCAGTAATTTGTTTTGTGGTCTTCAAAATATTTTCTCAACCCGGCAGAATCTGCTGCGGCCCGGTTCCATATCTGGCGTTGCATCATTTCAAATAACAGATTGCCATCGCGAAATTCATCTAACTGCGCGGCAAAAGCCGGATTATATCTTTCCAGATGATCTTTGTAATATTCAAATGCAATGTTCTGTCGATACAAATCCAATATTTCAATGTTGGTTTTCCCGTTTGTAAGATTGGGTGATGATTTGAGACTTTTCCGGAATAAGATCCAGTCACCAACTGAATATTTCTTATCCGGGAACTGAAACAGAACCGTCTGATCAGAGATATTGGAATTGGAAGCCGGCTTTTTATTTTGCAGCAGACTGTCAGTGTAATTCCATAAAACATTACCGGCCGGAATAGTTTCTTTAAGATTTGTCTGCTTTATGATCGTTTGAAGCATTTGCTTTTTTGAAATAGCGGCGCGCGGATCCGATTTGATCCTGTCTTTCATTTCATCCAGCGCTTTTTGGTCGGATGTTGGAGGTACCGGGACTCTCTTTATTCTCCTTATGATATGGTATCCGAACGAAGATGCATAAGGTGTGCTGATATCACCGTCTTTTTTTAAACTAAATGCTGTGTTTTCAAAACCTGGTTCATATTTCCCAATTCCAAATTCCGGCAATACACCGCCCAACTGATAAGATAAATTGTCCCCACTGAATTTCCTGGCCATTTCAGCAAAGTCAGCGCCACCCTGGAGTGCCCTGTAAATAGAATCTGCCCTCTGCCTGGTTTCCACCTTCATGTTGTCATTGGCCTGGTAAGGATAAATAAGGAGTATTTGGGCAATCCGGATGCGGCCCCATGCTGGTCGTTCTGCATTATTTTTCAAAATAATATATCCGCCTTCTGTTCTGAAAACAGGGCTGTATTTTCCCGGGGGAGTATTATATGCGACCGTTTCCATTGTGTACGGCAGGTCAAACACAGTTACGAAATTCAGGTCTCCCTTATTATTTTTTACATTCGGATCTTCCGAATACTGCAATGCCGTTTCACCAAAGTCTTTACCGTTTCTGATCGCTGTGTAGGCTTCATGGATTTTCTGCCAGGCCCTGACTGTATCAGCGGGTGGTGCATTTTTGGGAGCGGCTACGAATATGTATGAAATGCGTAAATCCCGGCGACTGCGGATATAAGCTTCCTTAGCCATCTGGTTGAGACTGACTTCATCGTTAATATACTGGTCAACGATCTGACTTCTGAAATTTTGCAATTCAGTGACCTGGCCGGGGATTGTATCCAGCCGTATATCCAGGGCTGCCTGTACCTTCAGCCGGTAACGGATATAGAGATTCAGGTAATCGCGATAAGCCTTTTCAGATGGATGTATATGGGCATTATTTTTACGAAACGCCTTGATGAATTCCTCTTTCGTGATGGTTTGTTTTCCGTAACGAACCAGCGTCTGACCGTAAAATAAATTGGAACAAAAAATCAAAACAAAGATCAGCACTGTATTCTTCATATCAGGGAGCATTAACCTTTTTCAGTTTGAGGCTGATGACTTCATCCACCTGCTGATAAGTAAGTTTCTTCGCAACAATTCTTTTTTCTTTGTCAAGCAGGTAAAGTATCGGTGTCTGGTAAACATCATATAACTGGCGATAATCCGGTCTGCCTGCTGCAACGACCGCATCATGCTGAGCCGTGGTCTGATAAACGTTTATCCAATCGCCCAAATTGTGGCTCCGTATAAAATTACGCCAGTTGTCCTGCCCTCCATCCACCATTACCGCAAACACCTGCACTCCCTGGTATTTCCACTTGGCCTGGTACATCGAATCCAGTTTGGGTATGGTTTCCTTACAATGACTGCAAGTCGGGTCCCAGAAACAGACCACGACAAAATTAGCCGGTATCTCATAAAGGGACCGTGGTTTGCCCGATGTATCCGTCATTTCAAGATTGGCCGCAGGCTGCCCGATCAGGTTTGCCATGATACTGTAAGCCCGGTCATCCACAAATTTTCTGTATTTCTCCGTAAAAAAATCCGCCTGTCCGGTATTGATATATTTTTCAAATATGTGAATGAATACCGCATCCTGACCCATGAATTCAGGGTTGATATATTTCTGCGTGAAATAGACAAGCAGAAATTTGAACATATCTTTATTAGTACGTGAATACAGGAGCATGTGGTCAATTTCCCGATCGATGGAATCCGGCTCGGGAGAAACCAGGTCTTTGTAATACCGGTCCAGTTTCGGTTCAAAAATCGGCGTCCGGATCAGCCGGTCATCAGTAAAGGATATATTATCCCAGTAATGCGCTTTATAATAACGATATGCAAATGTGCTGTCAGGCCGGCCATTTGGGAGATCGGGTACGGGCGGAATGATAGGATCCCGAAGGGCCCGCAGCAATGTTGCCAGCAATGAATTGGGATCCTTATTCTGAATCGATTCCCTCTCGGTTTTTACCTCTTCATTCAGGACGTCTGTTCTTTGCCTGATCTTTGCGGAATCATTTTTTGTTTTGGCCTGCGCCAGCTGTGACTGCAGGGATGAAAGTTCCCTGCCATGACTATTCATGAACGACGTATATTCCAGGAATGTCTTGTTTTCGGGCGAATTGGTAAATACGATGCTCGCAGGAAGTCGTAATGTATCGGCTGAAATAGAGAACTGCTGTTGTTCATCAATCAGCAATTCGAACAGAATTTCCTTTTTTGGCGAAACGATAAAATAGATTCCGCCCGGCAGTTTGGTGACCCCTTTAAATATTCCGGATGAATTCGCATCAAGTATCACTGAATCCGCTACGGCCTTTACTTTTCCGTAGTGATAACCCAGATATACCTTGGCATTGGTAAAAGGCTTTAAAGTGAGCCGGATATCGTAACCCTGGGAAAAACCATATAGGGTGATCAATAAGAACCCAAAGGCCGTAAAAGTCTTTTTCAATAATAGGTTGATCATAGGAATGCTAAATTAGGATAATCCTACATTTGCCGCCGTGGGAAAAAAGAAAAATATCGTTTTGGAAAACCTGCTCGTCACCGGATATGCAGCAGAAGGAAAGAGTCTGGCCAGGCATGAGGGCAAAGTAATTTTTATGGAGAACGCCGTTCCCGGTGATATTGTTACGGTAAGACTCATAAAAAATAAAAAAGACTGGGCTGAAGCTCAGGTAATCCGCATTACCGGCTTTTCTCCCGAAAGGATCCAGCCTTTTTGCAGGCATTTTGGCATATGCGGGGGATGCCAGTGGCAGATGCTCCCATATGAGAAACAGCTGGAATACAAGCAGGACCAGGTTTTGCAAAGTCTGAAACGTATCGGGAAACTTGATTTGCCCGAAATCATGCCCATCATTGGGTCTGAAAAAACAATTCATTACAGGAATAAACTGGAATATACATTCTCAAACCGCCGTTATCTCCTGAAGGAAGAACTGTCAGATCCGCAAATTTCCACTTTACAAAACGCAGCCGGATTTCATGCACGGGGAATATTTGATAAGATTGTAGACGTTGAAACCTGTTATTTGCAGGACGAGCCTTCGAATGCAATCCGGCTGGAAATTAAGCGCTGGGCCATTGAATACGGCATTTCTTTTTATGATATTCAGCGGCATGAAGGATATTCTGAGGAATGTGCAGGTAAGAATCTGCCGTACCGGCGAAATCATGGTCAATATCGTTTTAGGTTATGCAGATGAATCGTTGCAAAATACCCTTTTAAGTCATGTCAGGGATCAATTTCCGGACATCACGACCCTGCTCTATACCATCAATCCCAAATGGAATGATAGTTTGAATGACCTGCAGCCGGTAGCTTTTTCTGGTAACGGATATGTGGTTGAAAAACTGGAAAACTTTTCATTTAAAATCGGGCCAAAATCCTTTTTTCAAACGAATACTGCACAGGCTGAGCGCTTATACCAGACCGTTCGATCCTTTGCGGCATTAACAGGTAACGGAAACCGTCTATGACCTCTATTGCGGCACAGGAAGTATCGGCATTTTCCTGAGTGACCAGGCAAAGAAGGTGGTGGGTATTGAACTGATTCCTGAAGCAATTGCGGATGCAAAAGAGAATGCTTTGTTAAATGAAGTTCATCATGCAGCGTTTTTTACCGGCGATGTTACAACCATTTGCGATGATGCTTTTTTTGAAACCCACGGCAGACCAGACCTGATCGTATCCGATCCTCCCCGCGCCGGCATGTCTGATAAACTGGTTGCCAAACTGCTGGAAATTTCAGCAGAAAAAATAATTTACGTGAGCTGTAATCCGGCGACCCAGGCCCGTGACCTGAACCTGCTTTCAGAAAAATATCAGATTTCAGCGGTACAGCCGGTAGATATGTTTCCTCATACGCTTCATATTGAAAATGTAACCGCGCTTTTCTTAAAACATTAACTTGCAGCCAGTAATTTTTGTTGATATATGACCGATTTCCGACTGGGGCGTTCACAGGTAATACCTCCCGTAATTAAAAACCTGATTATCATCAATGTCATTGTTTTTTTATTACAGTTTACTATGGAGCGCAGTGGAACCCATATTATGGAGAACTACTTCGCGCTACATGATATCCGCTCAGATTTTTTCAAACCCCATCAGATAGTCACCTATATGTTTTTGCACGGCGGGTTCTGGCATATATTCTGGAATATGCTGATACTTTGGATGTTCGGATCCATCCTGGAAAACTACTGGGGACCCAAGCGCTTTCTAACATTTTATATCGTATGTGGAATTGGTGCGGCCATACTACACCTGATCGTATTATATCAGGAACTTACCCCATACTGGCAGGAGCTGAGCACTTATTCCATTCACGAACAGCTAAGCTACCGGGCAGCTTTTGGTGCCCCTATTAATAATGCCACACTGGGAGCGTCTGGGGCGATATTTGGTTGTATGGTTGCTTTCGGGCTGCTTTTCCCGAACAGCCTGATATATATCTACGCACTCATCCCGGTGAAAGCGAAATGGGCCGTTCTTGCCTATGTCGTTTATGAATTATTTTTGGGCGTTCAAAACAATGCTGGCGACAATGTGGCTCACTGGGCTCATTTGGGTGGAGGACTGGTAGGATTGCTGCTGGTATTTTATTGGAGAAAAACTGATCGTCGTAAATTCTATTGAACCAGGATTGATTCCAGGTGTTAATTATTTGGCTCGCACCTCCGAAGAATCAAACAAACTGACGAAATGGATGTGAAAGAAGAAAATTACCGCAAAAAGATGTACCTGGGGCAGGATGGCAATTCACTTGTCAACCTACTGGTACTGAATGCCGTAGTTTTTGTTGTCCTCCAGTTCGTGTATGTTTTTTTTCTCGCTACCGGTTCATCAAAAGACTCTTTTGTCTCACACGTTTATAGCTGGTTTGTTTTACCGGCCAATCCTGAAAAAATTGCCTGGCGACCCTGGACCCTGATCAGTTTCATGTTTACCGACAGGGAATTGTTCCGCTTTGTTTCAAATATGTTCTGGCTATGGAGTTTTGGATATATTCTGCAGGATCTGACGGGTAACCGGAAGTTAATTCCGATTTATCTCTATGGGGGTATCGGTGGTGCAGTCATTTACGTGTTGGTTCACCTGATCGTTCCCAATGCAAGAGCGCTGATTCAAATAGACAGTCTTGCCGGGGCAAATTGTTCTATCGCAGCTATTGCTGTAGCAACTACGGTGGTTTCACCGGATTACCGGATTTTCCCTATGATCAGCGGGGGCATACCTATCTGGATACTCACTCTAATTTTTATACTACTCAATTTCTCGGGTGTTGGAAATGGCGATCTGTCCACTTATCTGGCATATGCGGGCGCTGCGGGCATTGGATATTTTTTTATTTACCTGTTGCGCCGGGGATGGGATGGCAGCGACTGGATCAATCAGTTTTTCGACTGGTTCGGAAATCTGTTTAACCCGGAAAAAAAGAAAAAACCAAAGAATAAAAAGGACGAATTCTACTATAATGTAGCCGGCACGCAGCCATATAAAAAAATACCCAATATCACTCAGAAAAGAATCGATGAAATACTCGATAAGATCAACCAGCAGGGATACCGCTTTCTTACAAGTGAAGAAAAAGAAATCCTGAAGCGGGCCGCTGAGGAAGAAGATTTGTAACTTCAGATTTTTCCTCTCCCATGGGCTCACTGCGGAAATTTACCATACGTCTTTTTATTTTCCTGAATATTGCGGCTTGTGTTCTCTTCCTCCTAGCCTGTTGCAATGCCTTTCTCCATCCGGAAAAATGGTGGTTTATTTCCATGCTTGCTTTTATTTTTCCGATACTACTTGTCCTTTTATTAATTTTCTTATTATTCTGGCTGATTGCACATCCCCGCTACGCATTGATTTCTTTCATTTGCCTCCTGATCGGCTGGCAAAATATCCACGCATTTTTTGGATTTAGTGTGGCGACACAGCATTTTTCCAAAAAAGATTCGGGCAGCATCCGGATCATGACCTGGAACGTGCGAAGCTGGGATGAGTTTAGTACAAAAAAACAAAGCGCTTCCGGTCACAGGCTGCCCATGCTGGAACTGGTGGGAAAACAAAATGCAGATATTCTATGTTTCCAGGAATTTTATGAGCCCTCGGATACCACAAAATCAAATATCCGGTATATCAGAAGGCAACTGGATTTCCCCTATGTTTTTTTTTCAAGAGACTATCATAATCATCTGAATAAATATGAATCCGGCTCCGATCATATTTTCTAAATATCCCCATTGTTGCGACGAACCAGGTTCGATATAATAAAGACACCCTTCGCAAAACCGGAAGCCTGATCTATGCTGATATAAATATAAATGGAAAGATCATCCGGATTTATACCACTCATCTTCAATCGGTATTATTCAAACCAAAAGATTTTCAGTAATGTTGAAATAATCCGCAATGCCGAAGACAGTATGCTGGAGGCTTCCCGTTCCCTGGTGAAAAAATTAAAATATGCACTTGAGCCTTCGTGGATACCAGGCCGACACCGTCCGAAAGGAACTTGACGATGTCCTTACCCGCTGATCATCTGCGGCGATTTCAACGATGTTCCCAACTCATATACTTATTTTCATATCCGGGGAAACCTGCAGGACGCATTTATTGAAAAATGTTTTGGCATCGGAAGAACTTATATTCATATTTCACCCACTCTTCGAATTGATTATATACTTCCGTCTGAGAATTTCAAAGTGATGCAGACAATGAAATTAGCATCCGCCGTATTCCGATCATCATGCCGATGCTCACCGATCTTCAGATACAGGACTGAAAGCGATAAATGTTTATATTTGGGCGAAGGCATGAGCAACTTAAAAGTTTATAATTCATATACCAGACAGAAGGAAGAATTTATTCCAATAACGCCCCATCATGTGGGTATGTATGTATGCGGACCTACCGTAAGTGGCGAGAGCCATCTCGGACATGCCCGGCCTTATATTACATTTGATGTTCTTTACCGTTACCTGCTGCACCTGGGTTATAAAGTACGATATGTGCGAAATATTACTGATGCCGGTCATTTTGAAGAAGAGGGCCGCGAAGCGGAAGATAAGATTTCCAAAAAAGCAGTGATAGAAAAACTCGAACCCATGGAACTGGTACAGAAATACACCAATCTTTTCCATTGGGCGATGCACCAGTTCAATATCCTGGATCCAAGTATTGAACCGACGGCCACCGGTCATATCGTGGAACAGATCAATATGATCCAGGAAATTATTAAAGCAGGTTATGCATATGAGGTAAACGGATCTGTATATTTTGATGTAAAAAAATATGCTGAAAAATATCCTTACGGAAAACTCAGCGGACGAAAACTGGACGAGCTTCTGGAAACCACCCGTGACCTGGAAAACCAGGAAGAAAAAAGAAACCGGCAGGATTTTGCACTATGGAAATCTGCTCCTCCCGGACATATCATGCGATGGACCAGTCCCTGGGGAGAAGGCTTTCCCGGCTGGCATATCGAATGTTCCGTGATGAGCACCAAGTACCTCGGTAACCAGTTTGATATTCACGGTGGCGGTATGGATCTCATGTTTCCCCACCATGAAAGTGAAATTGCGCAAAGTATGATCTGTAATCATAAACTGGCTGCCCGCTACTGGATTCACAATAACATGATTACCATCAATGGCAGAAAAATGGGAAAGAGTTACAATAATGTAATTCGTCTTACGGAAATGTTTTCCGGAGATAATCCGCTGCTGGAACAGGCCTATCACCCCATGACGATTCGGTTTTTTATTCTGCAGACACATTACAGAAGCACGCTGGATTTCGGAAATGAAGCCCTGCAGGCAGCAGAGAAAGGATTGAAACGACTTTGGGACGCCTACCGGGAGCTGATGAAAATGAAAACAGATCCTGTAAAAACAGTAAATGCCCAGATTGAAACATCAGTTCAATACGCTTTGCCGGGAAATGGACGATTTCATGAATGATGATTTGAATACGGCTAAAGTGTTAGCAAATATGTTCCAACTTGTAAACCACATTAATTCCTTCCGAAGCGGCGACCTGGAAAAAACAACCCTTTCAGCAGAAACACTGTCTTATACGCAGAGCTCAGTTCAAAACTTATTTGGAAGATGTGCTGGGACTTGCGTGATGAAGTCTGATTCCGGATCCGACAAAATCAATGGAATCATGAACCTGCTCATTGAAATCCGCCGGGAAGCCAAGGCAAAAAAAGATTACCAGACTTCTGACCGGATTCGAAAACAACTGCTGGAAATCGGCATATCACTCAAGGACGAAAAGGACGGACGAGTCAGCTTTAGCATGGAATAAATATTTCCGTTCTGCATACCAGAATTTCTTTTTAAACGTATTGCAGGAAACCAATGGGAAAGAGTTTCCCATTATCAAAGGAGATGAATAAATTGATCACAAAACCAGTCACCTGCACTTCGCTGGCTATCTGCTGCTCTACTGACTTTCCTGGCCTGTACCAAAACCGAATCCAACCGGAATAAGCTCGCAGACATCATCTCTCGGATATGTACTTGCCAACGGAACGAATACCACGATTTTTAATTCTGCCGTTGTAAAAGCCGGATTGGATTCCACTTTTAGCGGACCCTCCCTTTTTACCCTGATGGTTCCGAACGATCAGGTCTGCAACCAGTCGGGATTCAGCCAGGCGGTAATCAATGGATTCACCGCGGATCAGGCCAGGCAATGGGTACTGTATCAAACCTATGCAGGCACTGTGCTGACATTCGAATCTTTTATTGGAAAAACGGAACAGAAACTGATCATGGCCAATGGTGATTCCGTTTTTGTTACCGGAGACTCAAACCGGACCTATGTAAATGGTTTTCAGTTTACTGAATTCAGAACTCACAGCAACCAATGGGACCATGCTTGCTTTAGGTAACGTGTTGGTACCTCCTACCACAAAACCTGCAACCATGGTGAGCAGTGATACCAGTTTAAGTTTTTTCAATGAAGCTATCCTGCTGGCAAACCCTGTTCCGGATACTCTATCCAAATTACTTTCCACCGGCGGACCCTTCACGCTTCTTGCTCCTGTCAACGATGCTTTCAGGCTCCAGGGATATAACTCGCCCTCCGATTTAGATACCCTAAGTCCGGACAGTCTTCGTTCCCTGGTTTTACTGAGTATGATTCCTCAAAGGATTTTCAGCTACGATGTAGTGGACAGTAGCACATATGTTACAGCCGGAGACAGCACACTTTTATTTACGCTCACAGGCATTCAGCCAACAATCCAGATTCTGGGTAACCCAAATACATCAAATGTTATTTCAGGTAACGCGATGGCCCTAAACGGTGTGTTGTTCAAATTGGATAAATTACTGGAACAGTAAACGCATTAATTTGCGTTTATGACAATACAATCTTCCTCTTACTTCCTGCATCTTTCCAGGGACAAAAAATTTGCTAAGATTCTTGCCTCACAGGATCCACTCGAAATCACAAAACGTAAAGACGTTTATCTCTATTTGTGTTTTTCCATCATGAGCCAGCAGCTTTCAACGAAAGTGGCTGATGTGATCCGTAAACGTTTTCTCAATTTGTATACGGGTAAACCCCGGCCGGATCAGATCCTGGCGACCCCTCATGAAACGCTGCGATCCATCGGGCTCTCCGGCGCGAAAGCAAATTATGTGCATAATGTGGCAAGGTTCACCATCGAATTTGGTATGGATCACAAAGTGTTGAGTAAAATGAATAATGATGAAATTATCGAATACCTCACGAAGATTAAAGGGGTTGGGAGGTGGACCGCAGAAATGCTACTCATGTTCACACTCGGCAGAGAAGATGTTTTCGCGGCTGATGATCTCGGAATTCAGCAGGCGATGATCCATATTTATAAACTCGATAAATCGGATAAAAAAAAATTAAGAGAGGATATACTCCGGATTTCTGCAAAGTGGTCGCCGTACCGGAGTTTTGCATGTCTCCATTTATGGCGTCATAAAGACAATGTCCCGGTGGCCATAAAATCAACGTAAAAGCAACCTGAATACCAGTATGCCGTATTCAATGAAAAGGTATAGCCAGCGGGTATACGTTGAAAGAATTCAATTATATTGCATTATTTCCAACCCATATATTCATATATTAAATATTATAAGATGAAAAGCACTAGAGCTCTCCTGGCAGCCGCAACGATAATGATAGTTGGAATGATTAGTTGTAGTAAGGGAGATACCGGCCCGGCAGGTCCCGCTGGCCCCGCGGGACCGGATAGTGTGGTATATTCTGCATGGATTAATTTGAATTTTCAATACAACCCGAACGACAGTGCCTACGAGGATACAATTATCGCTCCTTCCATTACAAAAAAAATTCTCGACAGCGGAATAATACTTACTTATGTAAATTTCAAGGAAACTAATGGAACCTATCATGTCGTGTCCGTTTCAGCAATGACACCCTATATCATAGAAGACTATTCCGTCGGAAAAATAAATCTTCTTTCGAGTAGTGATTTTTCAACCCTGCCATATCGTTATGTTACGATCCCCGGTTCCCTGAAAACGGGTACCAATTCGGTGGACCAAAAAATCAAAGGATATACGATTCAGGAATTGAAAGCCATGCCCTATGAGCAGGTGCAACAAGTACTTGCGAATTAAATTCATTAGGCTGAAAACCCCCTGCTGACTGCTTTACGCAGCCAGACCGACAAAAGCCCCCTTAAGCAACTTTCCCCATTCCCCTGGGCCAAATAATAATTTGCCGCCTGAAAACTAAGTATTACTTTTACATTCGATGTTTAAACTTTAAAGTAATGAAAATGAAAAAGATTCTTTTAGTAAGCGTAGTTGGTTTTGCGACCCTTTTGTCAGCATTTACAACAAAATCTTCAAATCCAGGCTCCCGGATCAGTCCGGATCAGTCTGCCACCTGGACCCTGGACAAACCCCACACAAATGTGAAATTTTCTGTATCCCATCTGGTCATTTCCGATGTGGAGGGGACTTTCAAGACATTTGATGGCACCATGGAGGCATCCAAACCCGATTTTTCCGACGCAAAGATCAATTTTACAATCGAGGTTGCATCTATCAATACCGACAATGATACGCGTGATAATCATCTGAAATCTGATGACTTTCTGAACGCAGCGAAGTATCCGCAGATGAAATTTGTCAGCAGTTCCTTTACACCACAGGGGGACAATAAATACAAACTGTCGGGTAACCTGACCATTCGTGATGTGACAAAACCGGTCACTTTCGATGTGAAATATGGTGGCACTGTTACAGCAATGGGTGGCACACATGCAGGATTTAAAGCAACAACCAAAATCGATCGTTTTGATTACAATCTGAAATGGAGTAAGGCAACAGAAGCCGGCGGACTGGTGGCAGGCAAAGACGTAGACATCACAATCAATGTAGACTTCAAGAAATCATAAATCAATTTCAAAGAAGAAAACCCTTCCGGATATCTCCTGAAGGGTTTTTTATTAACCACCGGGTTCTGACTCCAGTTATTTGCTGCTATCGTATTTTTTCTGAGCTTCCTGTGCTTTTTTGAAATCCAGTACGACACCATTGATACAGTAGCGGAGGCCTGTAGGCGGAGGTCCGTCGTTGAAAACATGTCCCAGATGGGATTTGCATTTCCCGCATTCCACTTCGGTTCTTTCCATGCCGAAGGAATTATCACTTAAATAAATGATACTCGTTTTACTGATCGGTTCATAAAAACTGGGCCAGCCGCAACCGCTTTCAAATTTGGTATCACTACGAAACAAAGGATTTCCGCAAACGGCACAATAGTAAGTTCCGATTTCTTTTGAATGTTCAAACTTGCTGGTAAACGGTCTTTCGGTGCCTTTTTGCCTGGCTACATAAAATACATCGGCAGGAAGGATCTTTTTCCATTCCTCTTCAGTTTTATTTACACCTGAAGAATCGGGATGCACCTGGTCTTTATCCATGGCTTGGAATTTGGTTTTAGTAGATTGGGAATAACATTGCTGAAACAGAAATGCCAGCATGATGATCCCCGAATATTTGAATATTTTGTTCATTGCTTGTATCATATAACAAATCTACGAGGCCGGTGTTCGTTTGGTTTGTCATTTCCATGACTAAAACATGTATTTGCATATTTTTATAACGATAATACTTTGTTCTCCCAGATATTGTGTAATCAATCAGGGGTTTTGTTAAAGGAATTATAAGAACGGTACACTATATTTGTCCATACCTAAGGCTAGTTACCATGTTTAATTTAATTCTTTTCGGTCCACCCGGAAGCGGGAAAGGCACGCAGTCTGAGAAACTGATTGCCCGCTATGGATTCAAGCACCTGAGCACGGGGGATCTTTTACGCAGCGAATTCAATAATGGTACTGCTCTGGGACTGGAAGCAAAAAGCCTCATGGACCAGGGGAAATTAGTACCAGACGCTGTGGTAATCAGCATGATACGATCAGCCCTGGAACAAAACCCGAATGCAAAAGGATTTCTTTTTGACGGATTTCCCCGTACCAATGCCCAGGCCGAGGCACTGGATGCACTATTGGAAGAAATAAAATCTCCCATCCGGGTATTACTGGCTCTGCAGGTGTCCAAATCTGAACTTATTAAGAGACTGCTGAACCGGGGATTAACCTCACGGCGCTCGGACGATGCGAATGAAGCCGTTATCGACTCCCGTATTGATGAATATGAGCGGAAGACTGCTGCCGTTGCCGATCATTATATCAAGCTGAAGAAAGTGGTTTATATTCCCGGAGAAGGTACAGTCGACGAAATTTTTACCGCACTTTCGAAAGAAATTAACTCCAGGCAAGAATGAAAGTATGAGAGTATGAGACTATGGGGGTATGAGAGTGTGCTAACTTATTTACTATATTTATATAGAAAGATTCAAAAAGATATCCTTACCCATTCTCTTAAATTTATAAAATAGCTATTCTCCCACACTCTCATACCCCCATACTCCCATACTTTCATATCTCATACTTTCCTAAAATTCTGCATCTCTCTTCTTAATCGCTTTTTCCACTCGCACCGAAATCCGGATACTTATTTCATATAAAATGATCAGCGGAAGTGCAACAATCGTCTGGCTCATCCAATCAGGTGAAGGTGTAATAACAGCCGCTACAAAGAGGATGGCAACATAGGCATATTTTCTGTAGGTGCGCAGAAAGTTAGGAGTGATCAGGCCGATATGAGTGAGTACGTAACTGATCAGTGGCAGTTGAAAGGCAATCCCCGAACCGATCAAAATATCGAGTAAATTATCCAGATAATCGTCAAGGGTTGGCCTTGTAATGAGCATATTGCTCAACCCCAGTTTATAATTCGAAAGAAAGCTGAATGTAAATGGTGCCAGCAGAAAATATCCGAAAGAAATACCCAGCAGGAAAAAAAAGGTCACAAAGAAAATCGATCCACGGGTGCTTTTGATTTCTTTTGGGGAAAGGGCCGGCTTTACAAAACGCCAGAACTCCCAGAATACATACGGGAATGCGATGATGAACCCGCAAACAAAGGCAATGGTGATACTCGAAATAAACTGGGATCCGAATGCCGTTGTCTGCAACTGTACATTGGCGGCGGGCAAACAAAGCGTGTTGCCGATATGCAAAAAATGACTCAGCTTACAAAGACCAGTCACAGAAATAAAATCCTGTTTCAGTGGCCCCATAATGACATTCTCGAAGAGCCAGTCGATCTTTAAAAAGGCCAAAATAGCAATAATGATGATCGCGAGCACGGACCGTACGATATGCCAGCGCAGCGCTTCCAGATGCTCAATAAATGACATTTCTGCCTGTCCGGGAGTCCTTTTAAAAAAACTAAAAGCCATATTTCACTGGGTTACCCTTTATAAAGGAGTCGCAAAGGTAATTTGAAATGAACTTACTCCGAAACCGCTTTTGAAGTATTATACAGGCGGGAATCACTTCATTAAAAGCTTCATTTTAACCATCTCAATGCGTGTATCGCTTACGCTCAGGATTTCAAATTCATAATCATCAATAATAATATGCTCTTTCAGGCGCGGAATGGCTTCATGGCGGTTAATAATGAACCCGGAAAGGGTTTCTGACTCATTTTCGGGAAAATCCAGGTCATATTTCTCATTTAGATAATCCAGTTCCAGTCTGCCTGCAAAAATAAACTCGTCATTTGTGAGTTTCTTCTCTTCAAATTCTTCGGTATCATATTCGTCCCGGATGTCTCCAAAAATCTCTTCCAGCAGATCTTCCATCGTTACAATACCCGCCGTGCCGCCAAATTCATCCACCACCCAGGCAATACTTTTTCTTTCCCGGCTGAATTTACTGATCAGATCCGTGGCACTCATACTTTCCGGAACGGCCGGTATAGGGAGCAAAATCTCCCTGGTGGAAACAGGTGCTCTAAAAAGATCGAGTTGATGTATATAACCCAGCACATGATCAATATTTCCATCATATACGACCAGTTTACTGAGTTTACTGCTCATAAATTTTTTTCTTGCCTCTTCTATTCCCAATCGGATATCCAGTCCTTCTATCTCTTTTCTTGGAATCAGGCATTCCCTGACTTTCACCTTTGGCAGTGAAAGTGCCGCTTCGAAAAGTTCTGTGTTCAATTCCGGTTGAGGCTCATCTGATTCACCGGTTTGCTGAAAAAAATTACCCAGTTCGGCCTTTGCAAAAAGATCCTTGTGCTCATCGATCCGCACATTGAAAACATATTTCAGGATCCATTCCGAAATACGCGTAAAAAAAACAGACACCGGATATAAGAGATTGTAAAAGAAATTGCTGACCGGCGCAAAGAAATCCAGCAGGCTGTCGCTTTTCGCCCGGAAAAAAGCCTTGGGTACCAGCTCTCCGAAAAAAAGAATAAAAATTGCCGAAGTAAAAGTTTCAAACATCAGTCTTAAAATATCAACCCATGCCTGGGGTATTACTGTTTTGTGAATTATCCATTCCCAGAATGGCGAAAGGGTTTCACCAACCAGCAAACCAAATATGACGAGGAAAAGATTAAATCCAATCAGGAGTGCACTTATAAAACGACTTGGCGTATCCAGAAAGCCGGAAAGCAGAATACTGCGCTGGAGTCCCTGTTTTTTTTTGATCTCAATAGTGAGCCGGTTTGCATTGGCAAAAGCGATTTCGATGCCGGCAAAAAAAATGATCATCAGCCAGGCAATGATAATCCAGATAAGGGTATTGGTATTGATATGCATGCAAATACGAATATAGCTTGAAACGCTGAAAGCTGAAAGCTTAAAGCCCAAAGCTTTTTGTTGACGCGGACCGAAGGCGAACGGCCGTTAACCACCAACCCTTATCCGTTAACCCTCAAATTCCGGAACAGAAAGTCTGCAATAACATGCCGGGCTTCTTCACAGGCCCTTTGCAGGTTATCATTGATGATGATGGTGTTGAAGTGGTGACTGAACGAAATTTCATAGGCGGCCTTATTGAGCCTGTCCTGCAGGGCCTCTGCAGATTCGGTTGCCCGGTATTCCAACCTGCGCTTTAATTCTTCTATAGAAGGCGGCTGTACGAATATGGAGAGGGTTTGTTCCGGAAATTGCTCCTGCACATGAATGGCCCCTTTTACATCAATATCCAGGATCGGGATTTTATTTTTTGCGTGAAGACGGTGCAGTTCTGATTTAAGCGTGCCATAATACCGGCCTTCGTAAACCATTTCCCATTCCACAAATTCCTGGTTTTGTATTTTATGCTGAAATTCCTCCAACGTCATAAAGTAGTAATCTACGCCGTTCACTTCATCCGGTCGCTGCGCGCGGGTAGCTGCTGAAACGGAAAATGCCAGTTGGGGGAAATGCTGTAACAGGTATCGGGTGATAGAAGTTTTCCCGGCGCCCGAAGGTGCAGTGATGATGATCAGCATCGGAAATATTTATATTCTTTTAATCGAAGCCCCAAGCCGGTTGAGTCGCTCATCAATATACTGATAACCCCGGTCGATCTGATCTATATTCTGAATAATGCTTTTCCCTTCTGCACTCATGGCGGCAATCAGCAGGGAAACCCCGGCGCGTATATCGGGGCTGCTCATAGTAATGCCGCGAAGACGGTGCATTCTACCCAGCCCAATCACCGCTGCACGGTGCGGATCGCAAAGGATGATTTGTGCACCCATGTCGAGCAGTTTGTCTACAAAAAAAAGCCGGCTCTCAAACATTTTCTGGTGAATGAGGACACTTCCTTTTGCCTGTGTAGCCACGACAAGCAACACACTCAGCAAATCAGGAGTAAGTCCCGGCCACGGATGATCGTACAGGGTGAGAACTGATCCGTCGAGATATGTTTGTATCTCATATACATCCTGCTCCGGCACAAAGATATCGTCGCCTTTTATTTCAAGCTGAATACCCAGCTGACGGAATTTGTCAGGGATCTGGCCCAGTTCATTCACGTGGGCATTTCTGATCAGGATTTCGCTCTGTGTCATGGCGGCCATTCCGATAAATGAACCGATCTCAATCATGTCCGGAAGCATGCGGTGATCCGTTCCGCCAAGTTCCTTTACGCCGTCAACTACCAGGAGATTACTTCCTATACCGCTGATCTTTGCTCCCATGCGGTTGAGCATCGAACATAACTGCTGAATATAAGGTTCGCAAGCTGCATTGTAAATCGTTGTTTTCCCGGTAGCAAGACTGGCGGCCATTACAATATTGGCTGTGCCCGTAACAGAGGGCTCTTCGAGAAGCAGGTATGTGCCCTTAAGTTCAGGGGCTTCGAGACGAAAATAATCGTCACCCTGATGGTAGGAAAACCGGGCGCCGAGTTTTTCAAAACCAGACATGTGAGTGTCCAGTCTTCTTCTTCCAATTTTATCTCCTCCGGGCTTGGGAACAAAAGCCGTTTTAAACCGTGCGAGTAGCGGTCCTGCCAGCATCACCGAACCACGAAGCTTTCCGCTTTTTTTCCGGAAGGTTTCGCTGTTCAGGTAATCCACATTCACATCATCCGCCTGAAAACTGCATTCATGACGAGATGAACGATTGGTTTTGACGCCCATCTCCTGCAATACTTCGATCAGCAGATTGACATCAAGAATATCCGGAATATTTGAAATGGTGATTTTGCCTTTGGATAATAGTACGGCACTGATTACCTGGAGCGCTTCATTTTTTGCTCCCTGGGGAACGATCTCTCCTTTCAACCGTTTACCTCCGGTTACTTCAAAGGAATTCACTTAATATCTTTTCTTTTTGAATTTGCCCCCGCGATCGTTGTTGCGATTGTTATTGTTGTTGTTCCGCTGAAATTTCTGATTGCGTTTATTACGATCATAGCCGTATCCGCCGCTTCTTTCGCGGTTTTCATTTGGACGGAAACTTCTTACAAAAGGTGTATTGGTGAATTCCAGTTGTCCGTTAGTGATAGCATTCAATTCTCCCTGGATCGCATCATCATGAACCGTTTCTTTATGCCAGTTATTATAGGTGAGTTTCATGTAGTATGCTATCGCATTTGCAAATCCGTTTTTCTTCTCAGGATTTTCTTCCTGTAAAGCTTTATCAATGATCAGCTCCAGATTTTTTCCGAGATGTGCATGTTTCGGATATCGTTTCGGGTAAGGAAGCGGATCAGATTTTTGTTTCAGCGTTTCAGCTGTCGGGATCGGATAAGGCGAAGAAACATCGAGCTTGAAATCGGATATCAGGAAAAGATGATCCCATAGTTTATGACGGAAGTCCTCCACGTTTTTCAGGTGTGGATTCAGAAATCCCATCAGCTCTATAACGACCGCTGCATTTCTTTCACGTACTTCAGGATCTTCAATTGTAAGCAGGTACTCGATCATCCGCTGGATGTGGCGGCCGTATTCACGCATAATCAGGTGATTACGCGTCGTATTGTATTCCATTATGTAGTTTTTATACCGGACAAACCTACGGAAAAAAATCAGTTCACGATCACCTTGGTCAGGAACAACTTGTTATTGGCCGTATTTACCGCCCGCAGGAAGTAAACACCGCTGGCAGGCTTGGTTGAAAGGTCCATATTTGTGATGCTTACACCCGAAAGCTGAACCTGTTTTCTTTCTACCACCTGGCCCGTCGTGCTGACCAGTTCCAGGCTGTAATTCCCTGTCTGCTGTTCATCAAACTGGATCAGTATTTTCCTGGCAACCGGGTTCGGATATATCTGTATGCCCGGGCGCTGATCCTGTTGTTGCAGATTTACCACTTTGATCACCGAGAAGACGATGTTGCCTTCCCCGTCGACGCGTTTGATGCGGAAGTATATCTCTCCCACATCAATTTGAGAAGGGTTGTATTGATACTGGTATTGTGCGACAGTACCTGCCGGAGCAGATCCAGCCGGGACTGTTCCCGCTGTCTGCCAGTGTTGGTTGTCTTTGCTGTATTCAATTTCATATGCGATGTCCTTTTGATCGTTCGTGCCAAGCCATTGTAATGAAACAGTTCCATTTTTTTTGTAAACGGAAAAATTACTGATCGCCGTTCCCAGCGGAATGGACGGGCACCAATAATAAGTAAGTCTCATAATACCACCGATCACCGTGGTAACCGAAGAATTATAATTGGAACCTCCGTCGAGTGTTATCATACCTCCGTTGATGGTATAAGTGATATTGACAGTACCAACCCCGATATAGGCTGCGTTCCCACCGGTTGACGCAATACCCGTCGGAATAGTAATGATATTGTCAGGTCCGTACGTAATGGTGTCTCCCGGAATACCAAAAGGCGCGAGGGTATCGTACCCATAGGTTTTGTTGAAAACCCGGGTCATCGTAATACCCGGTCCGGAAACTTTATTGGTCAGCGTCAGCTGGAAAAGAAAGGCGGTGCTGTCCGGCCCTGTATTTCCTGCACCCGTCGTCGAAATCCCCGTGATGGTATCATGCAGGGTCACACAACTCAGCGTACCGACAGCCGGATTGAATTGCTGGAACGAAAAATTCAACGTACTGGTGGTCGTCGGTGAAATGGAAATGGTCTGGTTAATGGCTGTTGCGGGTATGCCGCCAGTGCATAAACACTGTGCCTGGAGGTATGTATGGTGGAGAAATTGGAAACATGCAAGAAGCACGAAACCCCTGAAGTAAAGATTTTTCATAGTACGGATTTTAATGACGGATGACGGATAACGAAAACGAACTATGTAAATTTATCTAATAACAAACAGGATTCACAGCGCATAAATACGCAAAGGGCTGCACCGTAATTTCCGCAGTCCTTTCCCCTGAAAAGAATAATGGGTCAGCATTTTTCTTGATTGTTGAAGCTTTGGGACGCTATGAATTTAGCACCCACTGTATTCGCACGGTGCCGCAAACTTTTTTCATCCTAACTTTGCTTTTTTTACGCCGAAGTTTTGAGGCCGAACCTGTTGGACAGACAACGATAACTAATTGACAATTAATATTATATAAACTTAAGATTTCCTCATAGACACAAACTGAAACTAAAAAATGCCTACATCTTCCATCCACCTGGATGTGCATCTCGACGAAAATAAAATGCCGGCGGAAATAAGCTGGAGTGCACCGGATAACAAGCCTGAAAATACGCGGAAAGCAAAGGCCTTCCTGCTTTCCCTTTGGGACGGCGCCGATAAGGCAGCCCTACGGATCGATCTATGGACCAAGGATATGATGGTGGATGAAATGGAAGATTTTTTTTATCAGACACTGATGACCATGGCAGACACTTACCAGAAAGCCACCCGGCACGATGACCTGTCAGTGGAAATGAAGAATTTTGCAAAAACGTTCTATCAAAAATCCAGAGCAAAACAGCTTAAGGAAAATAAACTATAATTTCTCAACTATGAGTCTCGAACAAAAAGTGATGGCCGAGCTGAAAACAGCCATGCTGGCCAAGGACGAAGCAGCCCTCCGGTCACTTCGCGCAATCAAGGCATCCATTATCCTGGCTAAAACTTCGGAAGGTGCCGGCGGCAATATCAAAGAGGAAGATGAAATAAAGCTCCTGCAAAAACTGATTAAACAGAGAAAAGATTCACTGGAAATTTATATAGCGCAAGGGCGCACCGACCTTTCCAAAAAAGAAGAAGAGGAAATTGCCATCATCGAAAAATTTCTGCCCAGACAAATGAGTGCCGATGATCTCAGGGCTACACTGCAAAAAATCATCGCTGAAACAGGCGCTGTTTCTCCAGCGGATATGGGAAAAGTGATGGGAGTAGCCAGCAAGCAACTTGCCGGAAAGGCCGATGGAAAATCCATCAGCACGCTGGTAAAAGAACTGCTTTCCAAATAAAAACATATTGTTTCGGGGTTATGAGCCCATTATTTGGACTCGTGAGCCCATTATTTTAAAGTGTGAGCCTATTATTTTGGGTCGTGAGCCCATTATTAATAACCCGGAGCCCATTTATTCGAGCCCCGGGCCGATCATATAATATCCTCCGGCTCCTGTTTTGCCATTAAACAGTATGAATTGCAAATCTGCCAGTTCACGCAGATGCCGTGTCGCGGTGGGTTTGGAAACTCCATTCAATTTGCAATAAAGTCTATTGGTGAGTCGCTTATGTTCCAGGACGTAGTATACTGCGCGCAGCTGGGATTCTGATAAAGTATGGTCCCCGACCGCCGTTTTGGCTTGGTCCGGTATTGTATCGGGGACCTGTTTTTCCGGTTGCGAAGAGCTCATATATTGCTTAATAGCAGCATGATACGCAGAAAATTCACCCATAGTTTCATACCTGGCTTTTTTTCCTGGATCCTTAAGAACCTCCTGGGCAAATATTACTGCCCCGGCAAAAAATTTCCTTTTTTTGGTTTGATTTTTGGACGGTTTTACAGAGGACATATCCGGATACTTTCCGGAAAATGTTTCGTCCTTTCTCTTTCTGAGGACGATGCTCTTTCCTATAGAACCTGACATCCCCTTAAGGAGCAGGTTGTCGACCTTGGCCATGTGTTGGCTTTTATACCTTTAAATTAATCAATTTTTCGTAATCCTTCGTTATTCCTTCGTCTTGCTATAACCTAAGAGAGGGTTAGAATAGTTCCGTAATTAACCTGCATGCCCTTTGAATACCCGTCTTGACTGGTTGATTCAGGCAGGGTGGCCGCCCGGATGCCATCTTTTAGCGGTTTGTGACCGGCAAATCAATTCTTGTAGGAAATTGGGGAGAAAAATAAAGGGTCTGCGTAGCTTTTATAAAGTCCGATTCCTTCGCTTCAAAAATATTCGGAATAAATTTTTGCGGGTTACGATCGATCATCGGGAACCAGCTGCTTTGCACCTGTATCATCAGCCTGTGACCTTTTTTAAACTGGTGGTTTACCTCATGCAGACCAATGATAAATTCTTCGGGTTTGCCCGGAACAAGTGCTTCGGGTTTGGAAAAACTTTTCCGGAATCTACCCCGGAATACTTCCATCGTTACCGGGAACTGATAGCCGCTGAGTTTAAAATTTGCAGAATCCCAATCCGGGTACACATCTATCAGTTTCACGATCCAGTCAGCATCGGTTCCGGTGGTGGACGCAAAAATATGCGCTTTCACTGCACCGGTAATTATGAGGTCTTCTGTCAGTGTATCGGTCGTAAAACTAATTACATCGGGCCGGGTATAAACAAACCGTTGATCCTCCACCTGCCAGGGTCGCCATCTGCTTCCGGATCCATATGTGGCTTCTATGGGCAGGGCTCTGTATGGAACGGGTTTCTGCGGATCACTGATATAAGAAACAGATCCGCTGGCTGAAGGTTTCGAAAACCCCGCTTTATGATCCGCTTCTGCATACAATGATTTAATCTGAGCCTCTTTGGGTGGCCAGGAATTATATGTCTGCCAAACATTGGATCCCGTTTGAAAGATATAGGCTTCATCAAATTTTCCATCACCGATTCCTTTCAGATAGTAGTCAAACCATTTTTTTTGTAGTAACCGGAATTCTTCACCGGTTTTACTTCCAAAACTTATGAGGCTGATACTGTCTCCCTTTCCTCTTCCCCACTGGCCATGGTACCAGGGTCCCAGCACCAGGTGGTTTATATTTTTATCATCTGTTTTTTCCATATGACCGTACATCAGCTGCGGACCGTTCAAGTCCTCCTGATCATAGTAACCTCCCACATGCAACTGAGGAATTTCAGCTTTTGCAACATAGGAAAGCGGTGAATTTTTTTGCCAGAAGCTATCATAATCGGGATGCTTTACAAAATTGTTCCATGTAGGGATCCTGTTGTGAAAGTAGGTTGGGTTTACATTTTTCAGACTCCCGAGTTTCAGATACCAATTGAACAAATCAAATGCAGGAAAAGGAAAATCACTGTCCGTGTTGTTGTTTTCCAGTTCATAAGTGTATTCAAATCCATAACTCAATCTGAATGCGCCATTGTGGTGAAAGTCATCGCCCAAAAATAAATCTGACATACAGGCCTGTTCTGACGAGGCTTTCAGTGCCGGATGCGGATTCACGGATCCAACCAGTGCGAGCCATCCCGGATAAGAAATACCGGTAATACCTGCTTTGCCATTATTATTTTTAACGTTCTTCAGCAGCCAGTCGATCGTATCCCAGGTATCCGTACTTTCATCCACAGAACCCTTTTGAGTATGGCTTGTCAGTGGCTGATGAATTTCAAACCGGCCCTGACTTTTATACCTTCCGCGGATATCCTGATAAACAAAAATATATCCTTCCCTGGCCATCGTGTAGTATGAAAATTTATCGGGCAAAGAAACGACCCGGTTCCCTTCGAAGAAACTATCATCAATACCATAGGGAGTCCGGTTAATGAGGAAAGGATATGAATTTTGCTGACTAACCGGCGTCAGTACAATCGTATTCAATAAAATTCCGTCCCGCATGGGAATCATATAATGCGATACCTGGTATGGCGGGGAATCTGATGACTGTGCGAAAGAAAAAAAACAGGAGCCTGCTAAAACGAGCAGCAGCAAATATTTCTTCATAAAAAATTATTGGAGAAGATTATTCATAAATCCTGAGGCGGGCTCTTAGTGTTTCTGTTTCCTGCTGAAGATCTTTTATTTTCTCCAACAAATTTTTAAGAGCATCGATTCCCGGAACATTGATATTTAAATCGTAGTACAGTCGTGTATATTTCTCCAGATCCACCACTTCCCCGATTGGAATATACCGCTGGTTTTCCCGGTAAGAGATGGAAATTAAACCGTGAGATTCGAGGGCTTCAACAAAGGTTTGTTCCACCTGGTAATAGGAACAAAACATTTCGAGTGATATGATTTCCTCTTCGGCCATTCCTATTATTTCAGTTTTGAAAGTTCGGTAAAAAGTTCCTTTTGCCGCGGGGTTAGATTTTGCGGTATCAAAATATTATAAGTAACAAAAAGGTCGCCGAAATGGCCATCATGTTTGTACACCGGAAATCCTTTTCCCTTTAAACGGGTCTTTGTTCCATTCTGGGTTTCGGGATTCACTTTGAGTTTAATCTTCCCGTCCATCGTGTCCACCATCACTTCACCGCCCAATAACGCCGTATACAAATCCAGGTTCAGGGTGATAAATAAATCATTCCCTACCCGCTTAAAGACAGGATCGGGCGCAATCCGGAAAGTAATATAGAGATCGCCGTTGGGTCCGCCGTTGGCACCGGGTGCACCGTGGTTCTTTAACCGGATCACTTGTCCGTCTTCCACACCCGCCGGTATGGTGATTCGGATATTCTTTTCATTTACTGTTAAAGTCTGGCTATGGGTTTTTGCTGCGTCGCGGAGGGAAAGGTGTAATTCCGCCTGGTAGTCCTGACCGCGGAACTTTGTGCTGCGTGCACCGGATCCAAACATCTGTTCAAAAAAATCAGAATATTGTCCTTCCCCGAAATCAGAAAATGGATCTTCCTGTGTTCTGCGATGCTGCCTGCCCGCCCCGGCACCGGATTGTCTTGCTTTTTCAAATTCCTCTGCATGCTGCCAATTCTCGCCGTACTGGTCGTATTTTTTTCTTTTCTCCGGATCGCTCAGCACTTCGTTGGCTTCATTGATCTGCTGAAATTTTTTATGGGCTTCCTTATCATTGGGATTTAGATCCGGATGTAATTTCCTGGCCAGCTTACGATATGCCTTTTTTATATCCTCTTCGGATGCTGTTTTAGGAACGCCAAGAATTTTATAATAATCTGTATATGCCATAGTTCCGGGATTAGACCAGTTCTTTCACAACATTCCAGATAACTTTTGGTTTACCCAATGTATAATAGTGCAGAACAGGAACACCGGCTTTTTTTAATTCGCGGCTTTGTTGCAGCAACCACTCTGTGCCAATTAGTTCCACGTCTTCGTCTGTCTTGCATTTCATAACGGCATTGGAAAGATCGGCCGGAATATCAACATGAAATACTTTTGGCAACAGGCTGAGTTGTTTTCTGTTCGTGATGGGTTTCAGTCCGGGGATAATCGGGACTTCAATTCCATTTTCCCTGCAGGTCTTTACAAATTCAAAGTATTTCTCATTATCAAAAAACATCTGCGTAGTAATATATTCCGCACCGGCATCCACTTTTGCTTTCAGGTACATCAGGTCCGTCGCCAGATTGGGTGACTCAAAATGTTTTTCAGGATAGCCCGCCACTCCAATACAGAAGTTTGTCTTGCTGCCGTTTTTAATATCTTCTTCCAGATAAAGACCCTGGTTCAGATTAACCACCTGTTTCAAGAGTTCCAGGGCATATTGGTTTCCCCCGGGTTCAGGTGTAAAAGCCGCTTCATTTTTGGGGGCATCACCCCGTAAGACCAGCACATTGTCTACTCCCAGGAAATGCAGGTCGATCAGCGCGTCCTCTGTTTCTCTTTTTCCAAATCCGCCGCAGATCAGATGTGGAACGGCATCTATCTGGTAATGGTTCATAATGGCGGCACAGATACCAACTGTACCGGGTCTTTTCCTCACTTCGACTTTCTCAAACGTGCCATCACTTTTCTTTTTGAACATGGTCTCACTGCGGTGGTAAGTCACATTAATAAATGCCGGATTGAACTCCATGAGGGGGTCCAGATGGTCATAAATTGAACTGATCGTCTTCCCTTTCAGCGGCGGTAGGATCTCAAAGGAAACAACTGTGTCTTTAGCCTGGTGGATGTGATCAATAACCTTCATCAGTGGGTCTCCCAACGTTTATTGTGGACGCAAACTTAATTCAATCGCATTATAACACAAGCACCTGTTAAACTATTTTAAAATGAACCGGTTATGCTTTCTTCTGGTATTTTTGCTAAAATTTTACAGGCATTGAATCTGACCATTCATACTAAAGACCTCATCAAAAGCTATCGTAACCGCACAGTGGTTGACCATGTTTCCGTAGATGTGAAGCAGGGTGAAATCGTCGGTTTGCTCGGACCAAACGGAGCCGGTAAGACGACCACATTCTACATGGTGGTGGGGCTGATAAAACCTGACGACGGTCGGGTTTTTCTCGATGATCAGGATATTACCCGACTGCCAATGTATAAAAGGGCTCAGCTGGGTCTCGGTTACCTTCCCCAGGAAGCTTCTGTCTTTCGTAAACTTTCGGTGGAAGATAATATCAAGGCCATTCTCGAAATGACCAATCTGCCAAAAAAGGAACAGAGGGAAAAACTGGAAGCACTGCTGGATGAATTCCGGTTACACCATGTGCGAAAAAACAATGGCGACTCCCTGAGTGGTGGTGAGAGAAGGCGTACTGAAATTGCACGTGCCCTTGCCGTGGATCCAAAATTCATTTTGCTGGATGAGCCCTTCGCGGGGGTAGACCCCATCGCGGTAGAAGATATCCAGTCAGTAGTGGCCCGTCTGAAACATAAAAATATCGGCATCCTCATTACCGATCACAATGTAAATGAAACCCTTTCCATTTGTGACAGGGCCTACCTGCTGATCGAAGGAAAGATCTTTAAACACGGCACGGCTGAAGAACTTGCCGACGATGAGCAGGTCCGTCGTCTATACCTCGGTCGGAATTTCGAATTGAAACGAAAAGACTATCTTCACGAAGAAGCATCCAGGCCCGTTATTTAAAAGGTTTTTGCGGGCGTAAGGGGCTATTTTCTATGAATTATACCATCGTAATTTGAAATTATTGAGTCCTGCCATATCGCGCCTGGCCAGGATGAGACGCTGGCAAATTGAACAATGGGTGCTCGACCCCGTGGCTGTTCAGCGTGAAGTTTTGCAGGACCTGGTCACCTCCGCCCAGTACACTGAATTCGGTCGCAAGTATGATTTTTCAAAATTATTCTCCATAAAGGAATTTAAAAAGGCTGTTCCCATTCATGAATATGACGACATCAAGCCTTATATAAACCGAATTATGCAGGGAGAAGAAAACCTGCTCTGGAACACACCCATAAACTGGTTTGCCAAAAGCAGCGGTACGACCAGCGATAAAAGTAAATTTATCCCCGTCAGTGAAGAGAGCCTGCAGGATAATCATTTTCTCGGGGCGAAAGATGTGCTGACCATGTATTATCATTTCCACCCGGAATCAGATCTGCTGACAGGTAAGGGGCTGGTGATTGGGGGAAGTCATACGATAAACCAGGTGAATGCAGATGTACAATACGGTGATCTGAGCGCTGTGTTACTGCAGAATTCACCGGCCTGGAGTCATTGGATCCGCACACCCGAACTCAATATCGCGCTGCTCGACGAATGGGAAAATAAGATAGACCAGCTGGCGGAAAGTACCGTACGGGAAAACGTTACATCCATTTCCGGCGTGCCGACCTGGACCCTGGTTCTCTTGAAGAAAATACTGGAAAACACCGGCAAAAAAAATATACTGGAAGTATGGCCCTCCCTGGAATTATATATCCACGGGGGAGTTTCCTTTACTCCCTACCGTGAGCAATTCGAAAAAATCATCGGCGGAAAAATCAATTACCTCGAAATGTACAATGCCAGCGAGGGTTTTTTTGCAGCCCAGGACCACCCGGAAGAAGATGGCATGTTGCTTTTTACGAACCATGGAATATTTATGGAATTCATGCCCGTGGAGGAATATGGCAAACCGGAACCGCAAACCGTGGGATTAAGGGATGTTGAACCGGGGAAAAATTATGCACTCGTAATCAGTACGAATGGCGGGCTCTGGCGCTACCTGTTGGGGGATACAATTCAGTTCACCCGTTTAAGGCCTTACCGCATAAGGGTGAGTGGCCGCCTAAAACATTTCATTAATGCATTCGGGGAAGAAATCATTGTAGATAATGCTGATAAAGCCATCGTTGCTGCCGCGAATAAAACCGGGGCAGCAGTAAATGATTATACTGCCGCCCCGGTATATTTCGGCGACCATACCAACGGCGCGCATGAATGGCTGATAGAATTTGAAAAAGAACCGGAGAGCATCGCGCAATTCGCCGAAGAGCTCGATAAAGCCCTGAAGCAATTAAACAGCGACTACGAAGCCAAACGACACAAAGACATCGCACTCCGGCCTCCCATTGTGAAATCAGTTCCAAAAGCACTCTTCATCAGCTGGCTTCGAAAAAAAGGAAAACTCGGTGGCCAGCATAAGGTTCCGCGTCTCTCCAACGACCGGAAATATATGGATGAATTGCTCCGGATGCTCGAATCAGGCCAGTATTGAGCCCTGGCTCAATTCCCCTGGCATGCTGGTGGTTGGATCCATCAAAGCCTTCACTTCCCTCACGGTATTAATTGGCAACTTACCTCGTTTCGCATGCTCGCGGATTACCTCCTCACTCTCGGCAATGTGAACGCAATAGATCTTATCATCCGTCACAAAGGACTGTATCCAGTGATAAGGTTTGCCCAGTTTACTGATACTTTCACATGAAATCTGTGAAATAGAGCGCAGTTCATCAGCAGATAAATTTCCGGCGCCCGGGAGATTTCTTTCAATAACAAACTTCTTCATACGGCAATTTTTTTTGTTGAATAATGTATTTTGAAATTACATGGGTTGTACCGAATTGATTTCAGCAATCTTCCCTATTTAT
This sequence comes from uncultured Bacteroidota bacterium, assembly GCA_963741345.1. Taxonomy (GTDB): domain Bacteria; phylum Bacteroidota; class Bacteroidia; order Chitinophagales; family Chitinophagaceae; genus Puia. Next base: position 93,400 of record CAVUHS010000001.1, on the reverse strand, counting down.
GGAGTATGCATACCCTATTTTACGATTAAGATGAAAAGACGGTGACTACCACTCCGCGAATGGTCTGCAACCGGCAGGAAAGGCTTAAATTGACATTTATATTTAGCTGCAAACTTCTGAGTTTATATATTTGAGCCTTCTTAATGCAATGTCATGAAACTTTTAGAGGGTAAAATAGTAATCATAACCGGTGCTGCACGCGGTATTGGCGAAGCCATTGCGCTGAGGATTGCAGGACAGGGTGCCCATATCGCTTTCAGTTTTCTATCCAGTGAAGAAAAGGCCAGAAACCTCGAACAAAAATTGCAGTCCCTCGGCGTAAAAGCGAAGGGGTACAAAAGCAATGCAGGTTCTTACGAAGATTGCGAAAAATTTGTCAACGAAGTAGTAGCAGAACATGGCACTGTGGATGTTTGTATCAATAATGCAGGCATATCACGGGATAGTTTGCTCATGCGGCTTAGTCCGGCACAATGGGATGAAGTGATGGAAACAAATCTGAAGAGTGTTTTCAATATGACCAAGCAGGTGATCAAGCCGATGATGAAAGCCAGAAAAGGATCCATTGTAAATATGAGTTCCATCATCGGAATCCGCGGAAATGCCGGCCAGTCCAGTTACGCAGCGTCCAAGGCCGGGATCATCGGGTTTACAAAATCCATTGCGCACGAACTGGGCAGCCGTAATATCCGCTGCAATGCCATTGCTCCCGGATTCGTGGAAACAGATATGACACATTATTTGAAAGATGAAGAAGGAGCCAAATCCTTCCTGGCCAAAATACCACTTAACCGATTTGGAAGTGCAGCCGAAATTGCTGATACCACATTATTCCTTGCGTCTGATATGAGCAGTTATATAACCGGCCAGGTGATCAGTGTATGTGGCGGACTGAATATATAACAGAAATTAATAATCCGGTATAACCTTGTTAAAATTCGAAAAGGAATTTTGATTTTTCGAATGGATGATTAATTTTACGGCCCTCGATGAAAACAGGAAAACTCATATCGTTTTTTCTAATCCTTGTCCTGAGTATCCAGGTACTACCCATGCAACAAATCGCTGCATGGCTTTCATCTAATTCTGTTACGGAAGAGATCGCCCACAGTGTGAATCCGGTAAAATCAAATACCGGCGCTGATGAAGTGCATCCGCCTTTTGGCCTCCATGGCGGTAATTCGGCCATACATTCCATACTCGCGTCTTCCCAGGTAAAACATCATCGTGCAGAAGCTCTTTATGTCAGGCACGCCGATGATATTCTCTCGCCCCCACCCAACTGTTAAGTCTCCACTCAATCAAATAGTCCGCTGGTAAAGTCTTACCGGTGTGGCCCTTATTTAATCTGAATCATTTAAACTGTGCAATCCGGTTTGGAGCATGCTCTTTATTGAAAGATCAGTCTTCCGGTAAACCTGTTTGCGTCCTAATAGAAATTTTATGAGAAAATTATTTCAATATGCCGCTTCAGATATTCCGGCTGCGGTGGTTGTTTTTTTGGTTGCGCTTCCCTTATGCCTGGGCATTGCCCTGGGTTCCGGTGCTCCTTTGTTTTCCGGTATTATCGCAGGTATGGCCGGAGGCATTGTGATTGGTTTACTCAGCGGTTCCTCGCTGAGCATCAGTGGTCCTGCCGCCGGACTAACAGCCGTTGTTGCAGTGGCCATTGGCAAAATGCCTGCCTATGAAGCTTTCCTTTTATCTGTGGTTATAGCAGGCATCATCCAGGTGATATTTGGATTTCTGCGTGCGGGAATCATCGGAGACTATATTCCAAACAGTGTCATACGGGGTATGTTATCCGCAATTGGTATCATTCTCATCCTTAAACAGCTTCCACACCTTGTCGGATACGACAAAGATTTTTCAGGCGATGAAACATTCATCCAAATAGACAGCAGCAATACATTCTCTGAAATAATCAATTCACTCAATTATATTGCTCCCCTTGCATTGTTGATTGGTGTTGTCTCGGTTGCGATCCTGATAATCTGGGACAGGCCGGCGTTTAAAAAGAAAAAGATTTTTAAATTTTTACCCGGTCCGCTGATGGTAGTAATTACCGGTATGTTAATCCAGGCAGCTTTTCAATCACCGGGATCCCGGTTTTCATTAAATGCAAACCAGTTGGTAAGTTTGCCCGTGGCAAATGATTTTGCTTCTTTTACCAGCTTTTTCATTTTTCCCAAATGGGAATACCTGGGTAATCCTTATGTTTGGACGATGGGTCTGACCATTGCTTTGATCGCCAGTGTGGAAACGCTGTTGGGTATTGAAGCTGTTGACAAGCTGGATCCATTCAACCGGAGAACCCCCGCTAACCGGGAACTGAAAGCGCAGGGCGTAGGCAATATGGTTTCCGGATTATTGGGCGGTTTGCCACTGACTTCCGTGATTGTAAGAAGCTCAGCCAATGTAGAGGCCGGTGCTAAAAGTAAATTTTCAGCCATCATGCATGGAATGCTCATACTATTAAGTGTATTATTTATTCCAGGTCTGTTGAATAAAATTCCACTCAGCGCTCTGGCAGCCATTCTGATTGTGACGGGATACAAACTTGTGAAACCCTCTATGCTGAAGGAAATCTTCAGGAAGGGCCTGGATCAGTTCATCCCTTTTACGGTAACCCTGATTGCGATTCTGCTTTCTGATTTGTTAACCGGGATTCTTATCGGAACTATTGTAGCTTTATTCTCTTTGATCAGGAGTAATTTTAAATCCGCCGTGATGGTGGTGCATGATGAAAATAAATGGCTCGTCCGTTTCCGCAAGGATATTTCATTCTTAAATAAACCGATTGTTAAAGAAAAACTGGAAGCTGTTCCGAATAATGCCTATGTGTTGATTGATATGACCCGGTCGGACTTTATTGACAAGGATATTATTGATGTAATAAATGAATTTTTGCATCACGCGCATTTAAAAAATATCCGTGTGGAAATTAAAAAGAGCCGTTTTAAATCCGTTCACCAGCTCGTGAATGAACAGACACCAGCTGCTGAACTGGCTGCCTGAAAAAATAATATTGACCTGATATAAAACCATAACATGACTTCCATCAATAAATTATTGCTCGAGAATAAAGCCTGGGCTGCAGAGAAAAAAGCGGATGATCCGGAATATTTCAAGCGCCTTTCACTGATTCAGACACCAGAGTTTTTATGGATAGGATGCAGTGACAGCCGTGTACCTGCCAACGAAATAACAGGCACCCAGCCCGGCGAGATTTTTGTTCACCGGAATATCGCCAACCTGGTAATACATACAGATGTGAATCTGCTCAGCGTGCTGGAATATGCCGTGGTGCATCTGAAAGTGAAACATGTAATTATCTGCGGGCACTACGGGTGCGGTGGTATTAAAGCGGCACTGACCAACCACGATTTTAAACAGGTACTGAATATGTGGCTCCGGAATATCAAAGATGTTTATCGTCTGCACCGCGAAGAACTGGAGGCGATACCGGATCCTGAAAAAAGAGAGGACCGGCTGACCGAACTCAACGTGCAGGAGCAGGTTTTACATCTGGCAAAAACTTCCATTATCCAGCGTGCCTGGAAATACAGGAATGGTCCTGATCTTCATGGATTGGTTTATGGATTAAAAGACGGATTGCTAAACACGGTATTTACCATGACAGCAGAGAGTTCGCTGGATCCCTTGTATAGCTATAACGATTTGGGAGCGGAGTAAATATTTTAGTGGAAAATCTAAAAATGCCGGGGCTATGCCTTCGGTATAATTTTACGTATCGCCTGTTGTGCGAATTCGGTAACGATCAGACTGCCGCTAATTTTTGCGCGATCGGCCAGGAGCTGATCCCAGTGAGCAGTATCATGCCATAATATTTTTTTTATTTCCTTCATCGCCGGCACGCTCAACAGGCTGATATGTTTCACAAGTATGTCCAGGGAATCATCGAGGTCCTGCAGGTTAGCATGTACTTCAGAATAGAGTCCGCGTGTCTTTGCCCATTCGGCCGTTCGCCAGGAGGCTGCATCTATTGCAAGCTGCGAAAAGGCAGAAAGACCCAGCTTTCGTTCAACAGCCGGACCGATTACAAAAGGACCAATCCCGATTTCCAGTTCACTGAGTTTGATTTCGGCCCCTGTAACTGCCATTGCATAATCTGCTGCCGCAGCAATCCCTACTCCGCCCCCAACACATTTGCCCTGAATCCGAACAATGATGAATTTGGGGCATTTGCGCATACAGTTGATTATATGTGCAAACCCGCTGAAAAATTCTTCTCCTTCACGACTGTTTTTTATTTGCGCCAGTTCCGTAAATGAGGCGCCTGAACAAAAAGCCTTTTCTCCGGCAGACCTTAAAACGATCACATGGATGTCATCATCCAGTCCGGCTCCATGAATGTGAAGGGCAAGCTCATTCATCAGAGCCCGCGGCATGGAATTACTTTGCGGGTGAAAGAATTCAATGGCCAACGTGTGTCCGTGTCTTTCAGATTTTACATATCCTGGCGTTTGTTCCATATTTATATTTTTTTTCTGACCATAGTGAGTATCGTGGCAATCATGACCGATTCACCTGTTTCATCGTATACATCCACATACCATTTTACAATGCCTTTGGGAATATCGTTTTCATCCTTAAGATCCTGCGCCGTTTTTTCCCTGCAGGTAAATCTTACACCGATTTCAGTACCTGCATAAACCGGTTTTAAGAACCGGCATTCGTCGATTCCATAGTTCAGGAGAACGGGTCCCTTGTCTTTCCCGTCTACAAATAATCCGGCTGCCGCACTCAGGATAAAATAGCCGTGAGCAACCCGCTTTTCAAACATGGTATCTTCAAAAGTTCCATGTTCATCATGAGCATAGAAATGATCGCCGCTGAGATCTGCAAACCGGTTGATGTCCGCATCCGTGATTTTGCGAAGACGGGTATGAACGCTGTCGCCAATCTGTAGTTCTTCGAAATATTTTCTGAACGGATGTTTTTCCTCCAGCTTCTGTGCAGCGTGCGCCTGGTAAACAGAAGTGATGTTTGTGATAGTGTCGGGTGAGCCCTGGATGGCCGTTCTCTGCATATAGTGTTTTACACCTCGTGCACCGCCCATTTCTTCTCCTCCACCAGCCCGGCCCGGACCTCCGTGAACGAGCATGGGCAGCGGAGAGCCGTGACCTGTACTTTCTTTGGCATTGTAAACGTTCAATACCAGTATCCTTCCATGGTGGGTAGCAGCGCCGAGGATATACTCCTTTGCAAGTGAATCCTTCGAGGTTACAATGGTTGAACAAAGAGAACCCTTCCCTTTTTTTGAAAGTGAAACAGCCTCTTCCAAACTCCTATAGGGCATCAGAGTGCTGACGGGACCGAATGCTTCAATTTCATGTGCGCCACTCCATTCAAAGGGCCTTTCATTTTGCAATAAAAGGGGGCTCATGAATGCTCCCTTATTTATATCTGCGTCCACGAGCTCAACACTATCGAGTGAGCCGTAAATAATTTGGGAAGTGGCAAGTAATTTTTGCACCTGGAGTTTTACATCTTTTCGCTGATCCTGACCTGCCAGTGAACCCATCCTGACTTTTTCATTCACCGGGTTTCCGATCAGTGTTTGCGCCAGCGCGCCGGATATAGATTTTTGCATTTCGCTGATCTTATTTTCCGGTACAAATATCCGCCGGATAGCCGTGCATTTTTGCCCGGCTTTCACTGTCATTTCTTTTCTTACTTCCCTGACAAAAATTTCCCATTCAGGCATGCCCGGTTCCACGTCTTCACCCAAAACAATACAATTCAGTGAGTCGGCTTCCATGGTAAATGACACATTCTCTTTTAAAATTGCAGGAGTGGATTTTAATTTCAGACCCGTTGAAGCGGAGCCGGTAAAAGTGACCACATCCTGTGATGTGAGCAGTTCCAGCAGGTTACCCGTGCTTCCGCAAATCAGTTGAAGTGCACCGTCCGGAAGAATACCGGATGCATGAATTTCCCTTACCACCGCTTCAGTCAGGAAACTGGTGCAGGTAGCAGGTTTGACAATCGCCGGCATACCGGCCAGCAGATTGACGGCAATTTTTTCAAGCATACCCCATACCGGAAAATTATAAGCATTGATATGAATAGCAGCTCCTTCTTTCGGAGTGAGGATATGCTGGGCCATAAAATGGTTGTTCTTACTGAGGTTTACCGGATCTCCATCCGTGCAATAAGGCAGATCAGGAAATTTCCTGCGCAGGGAAGCATAAGAAAAAAGATTGCCGATACCGCCTTCGAGATCTATCCAGGAATCAGCCCGGGTGGCACCTGTCTGGTAACTGATCTGGTAAAATTTTTCAAGCCTGGTCTGCAGGTGAAGTGCCAGTGCTTTCAGCATTCTGCCCCTTTCATGAAAACTCATCCGGCGCAAAGCCGGATTCCCCACCTGCCTTGCATACTGCAGGATCTCCTGGAAATCCAAGCCCCTGGTTCCTGCCTCATATAGCGGAATACCCGTGACGGCATCGGCCAAAATCTGACCATCTCCCTTCCCTGCTATCCAACGGCCCGTTATATAATTTCCAAGCTTCTGCATGTTATAAACTTACTGCCTGAGCCGACAGTTTAAGTAATTCATAATCGTTAGCACCGTGAATTTTTTTTGCTCTCTGCAATCCCGTTTTCAAATCAGCTTATTTACCATCCCAACAACCAGGCGAAAATGAGCGGTACTACGATGGTAGCATCACTCTCCACGATATATTTCGGCGTATGGATATCGAGCTTGCCCCAGGTTATTTTTTCGTTGGGTACAGCTCCCGAATACGAACCATAGGAGGTTGTTGAATCCGAAATCTGGCAAAAATAACTCCAGAAAGGAACATCGTGCCATTCCAGATCCTGATACATCATCGGCACCACACAGATGGGAAAATCGCCGGCTATCCCCCCGCCAATCTGAAAAAATCCAACTCCCTTACCGCCGGAATTTTTCCGATACCAGTCCGAAAGCCAGACCATATATTCGATACCGCTCTTCATAGTCGATGCCTTCAATTCACCTTTCACGATATAGGAAGCAAAAATATTTCCCATGGTGCTGTCTTCCCACCCGCCGACTACAATAGGAAGATTTTTTTCTGCGGCAGCAATCATCCAGCTGTCCTTGACATCAATCTCATATCCATCCTGCATCACCTTACTCAGTAGCAGTTTATACATGTATTCGTGCGGGAAGTATCGTTCTCCTTTGGCGTCTGCGTCCTTCCACAGTTTCACGATATGTTTTTGAATTTTGCGGAATGCTTCTTCTTCCGGGATGCATGTGTCTGTTACACGGTTCAGTCCTTTTTCCAGCAATTCCCATTCCTGTTGGGGCGTAAGATCCCGGTAATTAGGTACACGCTTATAATGAGAATGGGCCACAAGGTTCATGATATCCTCTTCAAGATTAGCACCGGTGCAGGAAATGATATGCACTTTATCCTGTCGGATCATCTCGGCCAGGGAAACACCCAGTTCCGCAGTACTCATTGCACCGGCCAGGGTTACCATCATCTTCCCCCCTTCGGTTAAATGTGTTTCATATCCTTTGGCAGCATCAATCAGCGCTGCGGCATTGAAATGCCTGTAATGATGGGCAATAAACTGGGAAACCGGTCCTTTATTCATGTTTTTACTATATGGAACGCAAAAATAATCCTTTTGAATCTAAGGCAGAAAGCGGTCTGAAAGGCTGGTATGTCAGGGTGAATGGACCAATTTAAACTATCCATTAATAATTAATCCGGGGCCCTTCAAAATAAACTATTTTTAATCAAAGCATTTCTTGTGAGAATATTCTCATTGGTCTTCTGCCTGGTTCTAATTTATTTTTCAACCAATGCACAATCCCTATCAGGTAAATGGGAAGGCCTGTTGGTAGCAGGTCAGCAAAAACTCAAATTGGTTTTTCATATTATGGCAGATACTACTCAAAAACTTCATGCTGCTTTTGACAGTCCTGACCAGGGGGCGTTTGGTATACCATGTACTGAAACCAATCAGAAAGGGGATAGTATTGAAATGCTAATTAAAACAATTAACGGCGGTTATCGGGGAAAATGGGACAGGAAAAATATTATCAACGGGTATTATTTTCAAAATGGAATGCAATTCCCACTGGACCTGACCCTTGGTTCCCCTGCAAAAAGACCCCAGACACCGAGGCCTCCTTTTCCATATCACAGCGAAGATATTGAGTACACAAATCTCGCTTCCGATATCCACTACGGCGCTACGATTACCTATCCGAATTCCGGCGGACCATTTCCGGCGGTCTTGTTGATCACCGGCTCCGGACTCCAGGATCGCGATGAAACCATATTTGATCATAAACCGTTTGCGGTTATTGCAGATTATCTTACCCGCAGAGGTTTTGCCGTTCTAAGGGTAGACGACCGGCAAAAAGGCAAGAGTACAGGCGACATACAGAAGGCTACCACGCAAGATTTTGTAAAAGACATTGAAACCAGTCTGCTGGAACTGCAAAAAAGAAATGACATTGATCAGAAAAAAATAGGTTTGATCGGACATAGCGAAGGCGGGCTCATTGCGTGCATGGTTGCTGCTGAAAATACTTCCATTGATTTTATCATTCTGCTCGCAGGCCCCGGACTGAAAGGAGATAAATTATTGGAATTACAAAGAAATGCGATTTCAATGTCTGACGGGCCAACTGCTAAAGGCTCCCAGGATGCAGACCAATTAAGTAACCTTCTCATCCAGGCCGTAATGTCTTCGAAAGATACGAGCATCCAAATGGATCATGCATGGAAATCGTTCGTGATATGGAGGAAAACAGCCAATCCAGCTTTATTAAAAGACAAGAATTTAGATAACGATTCGATCGCGAAAAATTTCATCCGATCGGAACTTGGACTACTTGAAAATCCCTGGCTCCTGTTTTTTCTACGGACGGATCCGGCTGATTATATTGTTCAATTGCATTGCAAGGTACTTGCTCTCAATGGCTCGAAAGATATACAGGTCGTAGCTGATCCAAATCTATCAGCCATCGATAGCGCCTTAAAAAAAAGTAAGGTGAAAATTTACTCCACGCAAAAAATTCCCGGATTGAATCATTTATTCCAGCATTGCAAAACCTGCAAAATCGAAGAATACGGTGAGCTGGAAGAGACTTTTGCACCAGATGTTTTACAGATCATGGGAGATTGGCTTGATAAAAATGTCAAATAAAGTGAATTATCTGGCGCACGCATACCTATCTTTTGGAGATCCCGATATTCTGGCGGGGAATATGATCAGTGATTTTGTGAAGGGCAAAAAAAAACTGGATTATCCCGATCGCATCCAGATGGGTATTACGCTCCACCGTAAAATTGATGAATATACCGACACCCATCCTGCCACCCGCCAGGCTAAACAATTTCTGAAATCTGCGGCTGGTTTATATGCGGGCAGCTTTGTGGATATTATCTATGACCATTTCCTGGCCAACGATACATACGAATTTGAAGAAGGGGCCCTGGCCATTTTCGCTCAAAATACGTATGCCCAACTGCAATCTTACGAAAGCTGGCTGCCCGAGAAGTTTCAGGGCTTCTTTTTTTATATGCGTTCCCAGAACTGGCTGCTGCACTATCGTTCTACGGAAGGAATCCATAATAGTTTCAGGGGACTTTGCCGGCGGGCTAAATATATTGATGACCCGGACCCGGTGTTCAAAGCATTCCTGGACCATTATGAAGAGTTAAAAATGGCTTATGAATTCTTCTTTCCACATGTAAAAACCTTTGCATATCACGAACTCCTCTACCTTCGCGGCAGATAATAGTTTTTCCCCTGTAATTTTGCCTTCTATGAAGAAAATGAAAACAATCCTGCTGGTTACCATATCGCTATTTGTTTCGGGGTTTGGTTTTGCACAAACCACGCTTCCGCCTCTTGATAAATCGCCCATGGACATGTGTTATTATCCGGTGGACTATCCCGTGTTGAAGATTCAGAAAAAAGCGGATGCCCCCCTTATTGCGAGGGTTATTTATGGCCGGCCCCAGAAAAATGACCGCAGTATATTCGGAGACCTTGTGCCCTATGATATGATTTGGCGGGTGGGTGCTAATGAAGCCACAGAAATCGAATTTTACCGCGACGTAAAAATTGATGGTAAGAAAGTACCCAAAGGAAGGTATACCCTCTATGCTATTCCATCGACGGAGAAATGGACTATGGTACTAAATAAGGAAACCGACACCTGGGGTGCTTTCGGTTATGACACGAAAAAAGACCTGCTTCGTACTGACGTCAAAGTAATTACAAGACCGGATATCATCGATGTATTTACGATGTGTTTTGAAGGGAAGGAAAAAAATAAAACCAATCTGATGGTCGGATGGGATAACAAAGAAGTACATATGCCCATCAGCTGGTAAATCAGCCTATTCTCCACAATAATTAATTATGAAATTTGCAACCCGTGTAATTCATGCAGGAATGGAACCCGATCCTAGTACAGGTGCCATCATTCCACCCATCTACCAGACATCCACTTTTGTGCAGGCTTCGCCTGGTGATAATAAAGGCTATGAATATGCCCGTTCCCAAAACCCCACAAGAAAAGCATTGGAAACTGCACTGGCTTCTATTGAAAACGCACGCTTCGCACTTTCATACAGTAGTGGTGTGGCGGCTTCTGATGCAGTGATACGGCTCCTCCTGCCGGGTGATGAAGTCATTGCGGCCAACGACATGTATGGAGGAACTTTTCGTCTGTTCTCAAAAATTTTCGAAAAAACAGGTATCCATTTTCATTATGTGGATATGCAGCATGTTGATAATATCCGCAAACTCATCAACGAAAAAACAAAACTGATCTGGACGGAGACACCGACCAATCCGCTGATGAATATTGTAGACCTTTCAGCTGTTGCATCTATAGCCAGGGAAAAAAACCTTTTGCTCTGCGTGGATAATACCTTCGCATCCCCTTATCTGCAAAATCCGCTTGACCTGGGTGCTCATATAGTTCTCCATTCGGCAACCAAATACCTGGGTGGTCACAGTGATGTGATCCATGGCTGCCTGATGATGAATGACCCCGCCCTGCGTGAACAATTATATTTCATACAGAAATCCTGCGGAGCCGTTCCCGGTCCACAGGATTGTTTCCTCGTGCTGAGAGGAATAAAAACTCTTGAACTACGTATGCAGCGCCATTGTGAGAACGGTGAAAAAATCGCTCAATGGGTTCGCAAAAATCCAAAGGTAGGCAGGGTATACTGGTGTGGATTTAGCGATCATCCCGGCTATGCGATCGCGAAGAAACAAATGCGCGGATTCGGGGGTATGATTAGTTTTGAATTGAAAAATAATTCTGCAGAAGAAACGAAGCGTGTCCTATCCGCCACCAGACTATTTTCCCTGGCAGAAAGCCTTGGAGGTGTCGAATCCCTGATCAGCCATCCGGCCAGCATGACGCACGCATCCATCCCACGGGAAGAAAGAATTAAAAACGGACTCAGTGATTCACTCATCCGCCTGAGCGTTGGTATTGAAGATGCCGGCGACCTGATAGAAGACCTAAACCAGGCGATTGGTTAATTAAGGCAAATGCAGGATAAAAGAGAACTCCGCGATTTTCTCGAAAGGAAAGTACTTGAATATAACCGTCCTTCCTTTATCGCATTGGATCCTGTTTCGGTGCCCCATCGTTTCCAAAAAAAACAGGACATCGAGATCGCAGGACTATTTGCGGCTATTTTTTCCTGGGGCAATCGTATTACCATCATTCAAAAGTCCAACGAACTGATGCATTCCATGGATGATGAACCTTATGATTTCATCATGAACCACCGGCCTTCAGATCTTAAGCGGCTAATAGATTTCAAACACCGGACATTTAACACCACTGACCTTTTATATTTTATCCGGTTTCTAAAGTATCATTATAAACAATCAGACACACTGGAATCGGCATTTCTTCCCTCTCAGGCGGGAAAAAAAATAAATGTGCAGGATGCCGAATCATATATAAAAATCCACAATGAAAAAAAGATCCCGCACAATGCAGGTTTTCCCGGCGAAAACGAATTTGTGAGAAATTCCCTTTCAGTCTTTTATCAAAGATTTTTTTCACTGAAGGATGCTCCCCACCGAACGCAAAAACATGTGGCAAGTCCTGAAAAAAATTCCACCTGCAAGCGCCTGAATATGTATCCTGCGCTGGATGGTGCGCGAGGATAAAAAAGGCGTTGACTTTGGCGTATGGAAACAAATTTCCCCATCAGATCTGATATGTCCCGTAGATCTGCATGTAGCACGTGTTGCCAGGGGGTTTGGATTGATCAGCCGCAAACAGACAGACTGGCTAACAGCCATGGAATTAACCCTGGCTTTAAGGGCCATGGATAAGAATGATCCCGTAAAATATGATTTTGCTTTGTTTGGACTCGGTGTTACGAAAAGCTTTTAATACATCAGCTCACGCACTTTTTCCTTGTCTTCCTTTTCCTTTTTTAGATCGAACATCGTTCCAAATACCCTGTCCCAGATGGTGGTACTTACTCCAAATCCCTTGTGTTCATCCTTGTAATGATGCAGGTGATGATTTCTCCAGAGGGGTTTCATCCATTTGAATGGCGGGTTCCAGGCATGGATGGCGTAGTGCATGGTGCCATACATCAGGTAACCTAAGATGAAACCGGAGAAAAAAACAAAGGCATATTCTTTCATCATCAGGTACATGATGCCAAAAATCGTGGAAGAAATGATGATGCTGGGTACGGGCGGCATGAACAATCTTTCTTTGTCGCGGGGGAAGTGATGATGGTTACCATGCATCACATAAATGAACTTTTGGGCCCGTTCACTATCTGCAATGGCGTGGAAGGCAAACCGGTGCATCAGGTATTCGAAAAAGGTCCAGAAAAATGTCCCCGCTGCAAAGGTGAAAAATATCCTTGTATAGCTGAAATCTAATTGAAAATGAGTGAGATAGATAAAATAAACGATCACTGGCAAATACATACCCCAAATAACCAGCGGATGGGTTTTGGTGAGCATTTCCATGTAGGCATTACGAAACAGTTGTGCCTGCCCTTTATTATGAATCTTTTCAAACTTCATATCACAGGATTTATGCCGCAAAAGTAAGCCAAAACGGGTTAAAAACCAGCCCTATTTCGGTCGCTGTTAGCCGTTAGCGGGTTATGAAGTTATGGGTTATGAATTATGGGTTATGGGTTATGGTTCATACCCGACCAAAATCTCAGGCTTTGAGCTTAAAACGTACATTTGCGGGAATTTCGAAATGCCCACCATGTCTCATCCCTTATTATCAGAACAGGAAATTATCCGTCGCGAAAAGTTAAACACCCTTGGGGAATTGGGTATCAATGCCTACCCGGCTGCCGCCTTTCCCGTTAATGCTCATGCAGCGTTCATAAAATCAAATTACACTGAAGAAAAAAAGGCTGAGTTCCAATCCGTTTGCCTTGCCGGCCGGATTATGAGCATAAGGGATATGGGTAAAGCTTCCTTTGCTGTTATTCAGGACAGCAGCGGCCGAATTCAGTTATATATTAAAAGGGATGATATTGCTCCCGGAGAGGACAAAACTGCTTATGATAAAGTCTGGAAACACCTCATTGACCTGGGTGATATCATTGGTGTGAAAGGATATGTCTTCATCACGAAAACCGGGGAAATCTCCGTTCATGTACAGGAGTTAACGCTGTTATCAAAAGCCCTGCGTCCCATTCCCATCACCAAGGAAAAAGAGGGCGAAACCTTCGATGCGGTTACCGATCCTGAATTCCGCTACCGGCAGCGATATGCAGACCTGATCGTGAATCCCCAGGTGAAGGAAGTATTCATCAAACGGACAAAGTTGATCAACAGCATGCGCGAATTTTTAAATTCAGCAGGCGCGCTGGAGGTAGACACTCCGGTGCTGCAATCCATTCCCGGGGGGTGCCGCTGCAAGGCCTTTTGTTACACATCACAATGCGCTGGATATACCATTTTACCTTCGAATTGCCAATGAATTATACCTGAAACGCCTGATCGTAGGCGGATTCGACTGGGTATATGAATTCAGCCGGAATTTCAGGAATGAAGGCATGGACAGGACGCATAACCCTGAATTTACCATTCTGGAATTTTATGTGGCTTATAAGGACTATTTCTGGATGATGGAAACAACGGAAACGATGCTGGAAACGGCCGCATTGGCAGTCAACGGAAGCACCATTGTAAAGGCCGGAGAAAAAGAAATTGATCTTAAAGCACCATACAAGAGAATCAGTATTTACGAAGCGATCAGCGAATCAACGGGTACTGATATTTCTATTCTGGATGAAGAGGGGCTGAGAGATTTATGCAGGAAACTGCATATCCCGGCAGACAACACTATGGGAAAAGGAAAACTCGTCGATGAACTTTTTGGCGCCACAAGTGAACACCGGTTTATTCAACCCACTTTTATTACAGACTACCCGGTGGAAATGAGTCCACTGACCAAAAAACACCGTTCTAAAACAGGACTGGTAGAAAGATTTGAACTCATCATCAACGGGAAGGAGATAGCAAATGCCTATTCTGAACTGAATGATCCGGTGGATCAGCGTGAAAGATTTGAAGAACAGGTAAGACTCATGGAAAAAGGAGATGAAGAGGCAATGTTTATCGATAACGACTTTCTCAGGGCCCTTGAATATGGCATGCCTCCGACCGCTGGTATTGGAATCGGTATCGACCGGCTTTGTATGCTGCTTACCAACCAGCCTTCCATTCAGGACGTATTATTTTTTCCGCAGATGCGGCCGGAGGAAAGCTTAAAGCCTAAAGCTTAAGGCATAAGGCTTAAAGCCTAAAGCCCAGCGCTTAAGGCATAAGCTGAAAGCCTAAGGCTTAAAGCTTAAAGCCTAAAGCTTAAAGCCCGCGGCCTAAAGTTTTAGAATCGGATCTGATCTTAAGCCCGCATATCGGTTTGGCCCAAATTTTAGTGAATAAGTAATTTCCCTTACTTGTCCGGGGAATAAATAATCAGATTATTTATTATACATATCCGCATTTTCTAACTTACTAATAATCAGGGATTGCTTTAAGCCTTAAGCTTTAAGCCTTAAGCCTAAAACGTAGTTTTACGAAATTTCTCCGTATTATCTGTAAATAAGAGATCGAGCGCAATCCCGCTTGTAACGGTATAGGTGATTTGTATGTTTACATCGTCATTGTGATAGACGTTCCGCTAGATGTCAGTATCCAATTTCCTTAGAAAAGCTAACTATGAAAACAACCAGACATTTAACGGGACCCGATCACGGACAGTTAAAATCCAAATTCCACGAGAAGACCAAATCCGACGAAGTGTAAATTTGTACCCTATTGAATGACCAACTTGGTAACGGTTAGGTTAAGTACAAACACATTCAAGGCCCTGGAGTAATCCGGGGCTTTTTATTACAGGATTGTTGACCCGGCAGGTCAATTTGGAATAAACCGGATATTATTTTTTTTAAAAACACAATTGCCCGGGGAAGGAGACTATTGCCTGGGAAAGATGAAACTATTGTCCCGGGAAGATGGCTAATTTTTCGGCATCCCATTTTCCGGGAAGGCAAACGGGCCTGTAATCTGGTAAATGGTATACCCGCTGAAATCCTGTGGTGCTTCCAGTCCCGTTCCATAGAGAATGGTCCCGCCAGACTTATGGATCTGCACCGGTTTATCCGTATAGAATTTTTCTGCCTTCTGATCCCACCAGAGTTCCTTGCAATAAAGGGTGTCTCCTTTCAGAATATTCTTGACGACCACGCTGTCCCGCAGATAGACTTTTCCTTCCTGCTCCTTCCACTTACCATACCGCGCATCCATCATACTTTCAATTTGTAAGGAATCATTATAAAAATCAACATGAAGCGTGTTTGGGAATTCCACGTACGCGGAGTCCATCTCACTTCTGCGCATATAGGGTGCCGTTAGTTTTGCCTTTACCCTGGCATTTTCGCTCATGAATGCTGTTATTTTCTTCCCTTCATCCACGCTGATCTGCTTCTGGCGATAGTTGGGCAAATCCTTTACATTGTTTTCACAGCCGGTAAATAAAACAGCAAAAAGAAGACAACTTACCCTGAACCCGTATTTGAGATATAATTTCAATTGGAAAAATTAAATTCACTGATTACATAAAGCCCCTTAAAGATAAGGTTCGGATCCACAGTAATTTTTTTCTTCAGGAAGGGCAGGAAGTATTGTGCGTCCCCGCCCGTCATTAGTACATGGAGATTTTCATACCGTTCTTCATATGCTTCAATAACTCCATCAATTTCTTTAGCCATTCCAAAGATCACACCTGACTGGATGTTCGTCTTGGTATCATAACCCGCTAATGGAAAATTCCAGTGTGGCGTAACCAGGGGTAATTTAGCTGTAAACATGTGCAGTGATTTGAAACGCATTTCCATGCCAGGTGAAATACTTCCACCTATAAATTGATGAAAGCGGTTTATATAATTATAAGTGATTGCAGAGCCCAGTCCGATCACCAGGTTATTTTTTGTGGGATAATAATGTGCTGCCGCCACGACCAGTGCCAGCCGGTCTGCTCCAATCGTTTCCGGTTTTCCAACCGGTGTGGTGACAGGAACGCGCAAATGATGATCCAGTTTGTGAAGCTGAGTGCGGCTCTTTAAAATTTCTTCGAAGACCGGCGGATGGTCAATGACCGAGGAAAGAATGCTTACGGCAGGGTTATACTTCTCCAGACATTTCTTCAGGTCATCCACCCCATCACCTTGCAAAACACCGGTGTGGCTAATTATCCCATTTGAAAAAACAGCCCATTTCAAACGGGTATTTCCTAAATCGAGACAAAGGGTAATGGATTCCATATTTAATCAATGCGGTTGTTTGAAGTCTTCCTATTCAAACCGGAAGGAAGATAAATTTTTAAAATGACCATTCAGCATAATCCTTTCCTTTAATACTTCCATTTCCGCGACAACCGGTAATACTTTTCCAAGATGTCTCTTTAAATATTCCTGCCTCTGCTCCTCCCGGAACAAGCCGAGTAATTCATATTCTTCTTCCAGCGATAAACCGGCATGATGGGCCAGGTCATATGCATTTAATTCTTCATCCGGCTTCCGGAAATCCTTGCTGATATTCAGAATCCTGTGAAGTTCGCGAATCGCTTTGACAACAACCTGCATCAGGTCTTTCCGGTGATATACTTCCGAGTTTTCAGGATAATTTACGATTGCGCCACTGTAAAGTTTCTCAGGGATTTTTTTTATGATCTCCAAAATGCGAAAAACAATGGTGCCTTTCGTAATAATATCCATCTCGCCGTTATCGTATTCCCTGGCAATTTCCTGAATTAAAACCAGGGTGCCGAATTCCGCAACATGGCCATTGATCACGGCCGGTACACCGAATGGTTTGCTGCTACTGAAACATTCTTTGACCAATTCCTTATACCGGGGTTCAAAAATATGCAGGTTCAGCGTTTCTCCCGGGATAGAGAACAACATTTAACGGGAATATCGGAATGAAATTCGTCATGATTTGATTGATTATGAGATACCTCCTTAAATCAGCCGACAAATTTAACCGCAGATTCCGCTTTATTTGAAAATTTCTTTTGATCCATCGCTGGCAGGCATCCCTTCTTTTTAACTTATTTTTGAACCTATGCCCAATTCCGGAGACCAAAAACTTCCCCATAACGGCCGATGCACTAAGTAAGGGTGAATTTCATGTGGTTGCCCGTGCCATTTCGCTGGTCGAAAATTCTGTCGAAGGTGCGGAGGATTTTCTTAAAACCCTGCCTCACAAACATGTTCCTGTAATCGGAATTACCGGACCACCAGGAGCAGGCAAAAGCACGCTGGTTGATGCACTCATCAAACAATTTACCGCAGAAGGAAAAAAACTGGCTATCCTTTGTGTCGATCCGTCCTCATCCTTTCATTCAGGCGCTTTATTGGGCGACAGGATCCGGATGAACCGGTGGTATAATAATCCCCGGGTCTTTATCCGTTCGCTGGCTAGCCGTGGTGTAATAGGCGGACTGAATCCACGCATTTTTCAAATTACCGACCTGCTGGCAAATGCAGGATTTGACAGCATCCTGATTGAAACCGTAGGCGTCGGTCAAACCGAAGTCGATATTACACGACTCGCCGACCAGGTGGTCCTGGTACTGGTCCCTGAATCAGGAGATGATATTCAAACCATGAAATCCGGAATCATGGAGATCGGTGATATATTCGTCGTAAATAAATCAGACAGACCCGGCGCAGAACAGTTCTTTACATTCATTAAAATCCTCCATTCACTTGTCAGACGGCAAAACCTATGGATGATATACGATTTATTCAAACTGTCGCCACGGAAGAAAAAGGAATTGAAGAATTATACCAGGCAATAAATGAGAATATAAAAAAGCTTAGCCCTGACCGGTTGCTGAAATTGCTTACTCAAAAAGCCTGGCAGTTAATTTCAGAAAACCGAATGCGCGGAATAAATCCGGACGATCTGCGCATCGCAGTTGAAAATTCCATGGAAAAAAAAGATTTTAACTTATACCAATTCTCTGAATCCTATATCAGAGAGAAATTCAAATGATAAAAAAAGATTCTAAGCTTTACCGCTTCTCTGAATCCTATATCAGAGAAAAATTCAAATGATAAAAACCAGTAATCTTTTGAATATTATCTGTCCGATTTGAAGGAAGCCTGTATGCGGTTAATCCAGTTTTTCATCCTTAGTGTGAGTGAAAGAAGGGGTGCCGAAAGCTCGCCGTCAAACAGCTGACCGCTTCTCAGGAATTTTTTTGTGAAAGTTCCGGCACTCATCCCCCATTTTGAAATAAATGTAAAATAGCCGGCATTGCGCACCATCCTGGTAGTAGATTTTCCGCCAAAGTGATAGACGCGGCTGGCACCAATCCCTTTGTATAACCGCACACCTGCTTTCCAGAGCTTCATGGAAAAATCCGGATCGGAATAAAGGCCGGGTGTAAATTCAATACTATACCCTCCAACCATGTCCCAGGTTTTTTTGTGCACTACATTGGGAGGCCAGGTGGATCCCTGCCAGTCGCTTTTCTCCTGATCAAAAAATTGTTTCAGCAATGTCTCCTCCTGAAAATTTGAGGATCTCGGTTCCAAAATCCCCGACGATCACACAGGGATTGGAAGTTTGAATATGGTTCAATAGCCGTTGAAGACAGAAAGAAAGCAGGGTGGCCGATTTTTTTAATTTCTGTCACCAGGTATTCATCCCAGCCCGGGCAGACATACATATCATCATTCAGATACAAAAAATAATCTGCTGTGGCGAGAGTCCGGCATTGATTCAGCGCATAGCATACGCCGATATTTTCATCTGAATAGGTATAACTCAGATCAGGTTGGGCATTTACCCATTCCAGTGTTCCATCCTTTCCCTCATTAATATGTACAATGATCTGATGCTTAACCACGGAGTGGCGGCGCAGGCTCTCAACACATAATTTGAGGTAGGCTAAATTATTCCAGGTTGGAATGAAGATCGAAAAAAACGGAGAATCAACGAAGACAGATCTGGATTCCCGGATCAAAAAGTCTTGATCTTGCATTGTATGGCGATGGATGGTTACCTGTTCTGTTTCCACCACCTGTAACCCAGCACTCCTCCAATAGCGAGTGGTGTAAAAGCGAGATAAATGATACCGGCATTAAATGCCTTTCCGGGTTTTTCCCCCATCTGCTGCGCGGTACGCGAACAGATTGAGCATTGAGAATAACTTTTCAATGAAGACATAGCCAGGAAAAGGATGAGTAATAATAAACCAAGTTTTATTTTCATATCCCTGATTTGATACAAATCTACGTTTTGTAAGTCTAAAGCCCAAAGTGATTTCGACCCGTCTGCAACCAGTGGCCAACGCTGCCGGCTGAGCTTCCTAACAAAAAGAGCATCCGTCGGTTGACAGATGCTCTTGTATCTAAATTTATTCGATTTCCATACTATCACACTTCCATACTACCACACTAACTAACTTCCTCCGTCTTCAGCATCTTTTGGAACTTCTTCCTGGTATCCTCATCCAGAATCGTCTTACGGAGCCGGATATTTTTCGGCGTCACCTCAATACATTCATCCTGCTGGATATATTCCATGCATTCTTCCAGCGTCATCTGGATCTTCGGGATGATCCGGACAGAGTCATCACTTCCGCTGGCACGCATATTGGTCAGTTTCTTGCCTTCCGTTGCATTTACAATCAGGTCTCCCGGTTTAATATGTTCCGCAATGATCTGGCCCACATATACTTCTTCTCCCGGATCCACAAAAAAAGCTCCGCGATCCTGTAGCTTATCGATTGAATAACCGGTAGTAGCCGCCTGATTTTTTGCGATCAGTACTCCATTACTTCTTCCGGGTATTGGGCCTTTCCAGGGTTTGTATTCGAGGAACCGGTGCGCCATCACTGCTTCTCCGGCAGTATTGGTGAGCATGTTGGAACGCAATCCTATCAAGCCTCTTGAAGGTATTTCAAATTCCAGGTGCTGCATGTCACCCTTGGTTTCCATAACAGCATTTCTCCTTTCCGTTGCGTAACCATATCAATCACCTTACCGCTAAATTCATTAGGCACATCTACCACGAGCACTTCAAAGGGCTCAGATTTTTTTCCGTTTATTTCCTTGACGATTACCTGTGGCTGACCGACAGTCATTTCATATCCTTCCCTTCTCATAGTTTCAATCAGGATGCCCAGGTGGAGTATGCCACGACCAAATACGAGAAAACTATCGGCACTGCCTGTATCTTCCACACGCAAGGCCAGGTTTTTTTCAGTTTCTTTCATCAAGCCGGTCACGTAAATGCCGTGAGGTCACAAACTTGCCGTCCTTTCCGAAGAAAGGAGAGTTGTTGATGGAAAACATCATGCTCATAGTTGGTTCATCCACACTGATCATTGGTAGCGCTTCCGGATTGTCGATATCAGCAATGGTATCTCCGATATTAAAATCTTCGAGACCCACTACTGCGCAGATATCACCACAAAGCACTTCAGTTGCTTTCTTTTTACCGAGTGATTCGAATACATACAATTCCTTCACCTTCGATTTCTTTATCACGCCGTCCGCCTGCATCAGCGCAATGCTCTGACCTTCACGGATTGCACCGCGGGCCACTTTCCCAACCGCAATTCTTCCCAGGAAAGAAGAATAATCCAGTGATGTGATCTGCATTTGCAGTGGACCTTCATTTTTGACAGGCGCCGGAACATATTTGATAATGCCGTCCAGCAAAGGAATAATATCGGTTGTTGGTGTCAGTGAGTCGTTGAACCAGCCATTCTTTCCGGAACCATAAATAGGTTGGGAAATCAAGCTGGGCTTCGGTTGCATCCAGGTTGAAAAATAATTCAAAGATCGCTTCATGCACTTCTTCCGGACGGCAATTGGGTTTGTCCACTTTATTGATAATGACAATTGGCTTTAGATTCAAATGCAAAGCCTTCTGCAATACAAAACGGGTCTGTGGCATGGGTCCTTCAAATGCATCCACCAGCAGCAGAACTCCGTCAGCCATTTTGAGTACGCGTTCCACTTCACCGCCAAAGTCGGCGTGACCGGGTGTATCGATGACATTTATTTTTACCCCGTCGTACATGACGGATGCATTTTTACTGAAAATAGTAATACCTCTTTCTTTTTCAAGATCGTTGCTATCCATGATCAGCTCACCGGTTTCCTGGTTGTCACGGAAAACCTTCGTGGCATGTAATATCTTATCTACCAGTGTGGTTTTACCATGGTCTACGTGTGCAATGATCGCAATGTTCCTGATCTTCATAATTTACTCGCTTTTAGCCGTCCCCCTGCCCTGTTTTTGGACGCGCAAAGGTATGCTTTTTTTCCGGTATAAGGAAGGATGCGGGGAAATGTACAAGCAGGAAGCTGTGCAGGTAGGCAAATGCTTGCCTCCGGGTCTGTTTTAACAGTTTAAAGAGTCTGGATTAAGAATACATAGTATTCGTAGTCCCTTTCATTCTTGGTTAGACCCTCACATAAATTTTCTTCTTATCAAGGTAAAATCCAACAAGCCAGCAGAATAACATCCAGGAAATGGCAAATAGCAGGGAACCGAGATAGAGTCCTGCGTGCTGATATATATGATGGTAGAGCCAGGAAACGAGATTTACACCGGGTTCAGGATGAATATGGTCCATGATGGTCACACCAACCTCGGATACCAGGTAAATGAACAGCGGGTTTTTGCCAAATACAGTAAAAAATCGAGTCCATTTAGTACGCCCCAAAAAATCCACCACATAGATAATTGCTGCGATGATCACGCAATCAATACCAACAGTATATACTACGAACGAACTCGTCCATAATTTTTTGTTAATAGGAAATGAAAGGTCCCAGAAATAGCCAACCACGATCATGGCAGATCCGATCAGGAGAAGTTTTGCAAGCCCTTCGAAACTTTTACCTTTCTCCTGAATAAACTTTCCGATCATATATCCAAAGGTTACGTTTACTACCGAGGGCAGGGTGGATAGCCAGCCTTCGGGATCGAAAGGAACTCCTTCACCATGGTACAGATGGTTGGGCCCCAACAGCCACAAATCAATTTTATATCCCAGGTTGCCGGTCATAGCCAGCGGATCGGGAGCATCGCCACCCAGGCGCATCATTACCCAGTATAGTAACAGAATAGAAATGGAAATACTGATTACTGTCCCTGGTTTGAAATAATAAATCAACAGCGATGCAATACAATATGCCAACGCTATTCTTTGCAAGACGCCCAATATGCGGGTATGTGAAAATGGAGATAAAACCATATTGTGCGCATGGTCAAAAGAGAAAAAAGGAAACCAGTATAAGAGAAATCCACAGAGAAAAATAATAAAAGTTCTTTTGAAAATTTTACCCAGCACTTCTGCCTGGCTTAGACTATTCCATTTGTTCATTGCAAAACTCATTGCATTTCCGACGGCGAACAGAAAGGATGGGAAAACGAGATCAGTTGGTGTAAAGCCATGCCAATGCGCATGTTGGAGTGGAGAATAAGTGAATTTGCTTCCGGAAGTATTTACGATGATCATAAAACAGATCGTCATCCCTCTGAATACATCCAGTGCCAGGAATCGTTGTTTTGGTGCAATCGTCATTGTTGAATATTTAAATATCGGTTGGGGACTCCAAGTTCGGAAACAATGGCCAATGGCGAAAGAAAGAATCCTGATTTCTTTTTTGAAATTCAGCATTTATCTGATCTTGCGTGCATGACCCGTAAAATCATTTATCTGATCAATCCTGTTTCGGGAACCCGGAGTAAGGAACCGGTAAAAGATCTGATCATCCGTAAAACCCGTGCGGCAGGAATTGATTTTGAAATTCTTCCATCCAATGCAGATGGCAGCTACGACAACCTGCAGCAAATCATCAAACGGGATAAAATAACTGATGTTGTGATATGCGGGGGAGATGGCACGGTAAACGCAGTGCTGAACGCTTTGCAGGGCGCGCCGGTGAATTTTGGGATCATCCCCATTGGGTCCGGTAACAGCCTGGCATTGGCTGCAAAAATTCCAAGACAGCCTGAACGGGCATTGGAGATTATATTTAAAGGCAACGCATATCCTACCGATGCTTTTTATATCAATGAAAAGTTTTCCTGCGCATTATGTGGAATCGGGTTTGATGCAGAAGTCGCCCATCAGTTTGCAAAAAAGAAAACCAGGGGATTGCAAACGTATCTCAGGCTTTCGACCATCCGGTTCTTCCGGTCCAAACCATATCCCTTCGAAATAAAACTGGATGAAAGGATCATTAAAACAGATGCCTATTTTATAAGTATTGCCAACAGCAACCAGTTCGGAAATCAATTTACTATTGCGCCAAGAGCCAGCTTATCCGACGGTTTGCTGGATATTGTGATCGTAAAAAAAATGAATAAAATTGTATTGCCTTTATACGTCCTGCTCCAGGTTGCGGGGAATAACAGGCTCCGGGAGGTGATGGATTTTGAAAGTGATCCAAATATTATATATGTGCAATCGGATAAAATCAGGATCCGTAATCCGGCACTTGCTCCTTTGCATATAGATGGAGAACCAGCGGAAACCAGTGATGAATTTAAAATCCGCGTTGTGAGGAACTTCTTCAGGTTGATTCAGCCGTAACAAGCTTAACGCTTAACGCCTAACGCTTAACGCCTAATACGTCAATGTTCAATGAGTATCTTGAATAAAGTCATTGACATGTAAGAATTCAAATGTTATTCCCGACTGTTGAGATAACTTTGAATTACGTGAATGTCTATTACGCGTTAACGTTAAGCGTTAAGCGTCAAGCGTTAGGCGTCAAGCGTTAGGCGTTAAGCGTTAGGCGTTAAGCGTTAAGCGTTAGGCGTTAGGCGTTAAGCGTTAAGCGTTAGGCGTTAAGCGTTAGGCGTTAAGCGTTAAGCGTTAGGCCTTAGGCTTAAGGCATTAAGCCTAAATCACGGATTCAACAGTTCATTAACGCTCTTATAGATTTGCTGATTTAACGGGCTGTTCACCGAGTTGGCTAAATCAAGTTTTTCCTGCCGGCTCAGATGGAAGTTTAATGCAGCTCCTTCATTGACCGTTTTTGGCTCATACTGGAAAGTCATTTTATAAAAATTGTTTCCCATGTATCCTTCAATTACACTCAGGAGATCATTCTGATTGTATTCCTGCATTTTGTACCAGTTATACTGAAGTAGCAAAAGTGGTTTGGTAATAATTTCTGTGATATCTGTTGATTCAAATGGAAATTCCCAGCCGCCCGTTTTACGGTCGCGGATCTGTATCAGTAAAACACCCCGGGTGTTCTGCAGGATCCAGTCGCGAAAGACATGCACGAACCGGATGCCCACCTGTTCACCGAAATTGTCGCGGAAGCCTGCGTCCATGACATCAATTACCGGATCGGAAGGAAGCCAGACATTGGGCAGCACATACGGGAAAGTCGCATTCATACGAAGAGCCGTTAGCATGCGCACATTCATCGGATCCTGTTTATTAAAAAAACTGCCGAAGTCCACCGCGTCGGGATCAATGGTCTTGATACGGTTGCTGTCGAAAACAGGCCGCATAAGAAAACTTATGGGCTGTGTGCTGATCAGCATCGTACGACTGTCGCGGGTAATGACAGAACTGAACAACATGAGCGGTATCCTGGCAGCTGCTTCTTCGGGGGCCAGGTCTTTCAGTTGCTTGTCCAGCACACCATCGGTATTCCTGTTTAATTTTTGTTCGAATGCATACCCACGGTCCTTGATATATTCATAGTCCCCCACTTTAAATTTCTGTGCAGGAGAAAAAAGATCACGCGCCACAAAAGAAGAAAAAAGCGGGTTAAGCAGGTCAACGGAAATCGCTTCACTGTATTTCCGGTCATCCGGGTTGATGGTTGAATCCTTGTATTTTTTCAACCGGCACAATTCACGGAAATAAGCAGCGCCGAACATACCGCCGGAAGCACCTGTTATCATAAAAGTTTTATCCATGAGTTCGCCACCGTTTTGCTGATCTAGTTTCTGCAGGACGTTCATTGTAAAGGCGGCACTTCGGCTTCCTCCCCCGCTGGTATTGATGATCAGCAACAGAGGCTTTTCTTCCTTCTGTTTTTTCTTCCAGTTTTCCAGGATCTGTAACATCTTCGTTTTATCAGCCGACACCTGGTCAGCCGAACACATAGCCAGCAGATGATCCCGGTTATATACGGGTCTTTCTGTCCGGTTGGTATAATTCAATCCATATGCCTTATTAGTGGGATCGATGATTTCGTAGCGATACAAGATATTCAGAATAAAAAACAAAAGGATCAGAAATGGCAGACTCCAGCTCTCCAGGAAATATGAAAAAGCGCCGGAGACTGCCAGCAGTATGGAAAAAAACAGGAAAATGCTGGCTGCAGCAGGCAACTGGAAAGCAGGTTCATCCATAAAAAACCCGACAACTACCAAAAATAAAAAAGCAATGAAAATAGAAAGGATGGCAGCAAAATGATGGCGGCTGAATATTCTTTCAATAAACTCTTTACTGTAATGTGATACATCCCGCACCTGTTTGACAGAGAATGGTCCGTTCATATACCAGTTCACGCGGATCAGGCGACTGGTATTCGCTTGAACATCCCTGGACTTGAATTCCGATTTGAAAAGTTTCGGATTTGCAATAAGCGGTGTCATCTGCCGTATGATCGTACGATCGGCACCAAAAAAATACAGGAGCGACAACCCGATAACTAAAAAAAATCCAGTCAGGAATCCAGCGATCAGCCACGCAATTTCTGTGTTGGTCATCAGTTCCTTTGTACTGTCAAAATCAATGGCCTTGATGAAATAATATATGAGAAGTGTGCCGGGTAGTATAAAATTATTGGTGCAGTATTTAAGGAACGGGCGGGTCGTGGTGGCCAGAAACCGGAAATGACGGCTGTAGAGAATAAAAGTGGTTACATTCCAGCACATAATGAATGCACCTGCAGCTGCACCGACGATGGCACCGCTCAGTGCATTTACGTTATCCAGATATTCAGGGGCCAGGAATAAGGCATCGGCTCCGACTGAATGCATGAACCCGCCGTGAATGGTAGAAAAAAGTATCACCCAGAACAGCAGGAGCAACTGGTATTTTTTCAGATAAAGTAATACCAGCTGAACAGGAAAAGAATAATAAACTGATTTCAGATATAACATCATACCGGCAGGATCTATAGGTATTTAGTTTAAAACGGGCCAGTCATCATTTGCATCAATAACCTAACGGAAAGACATCGATAAAATTACTTCATAGCAGGTCTTAACACATAGATGGCATAAATCAGGCTAAAAAGCAACAACATACCATTCAGCTGATGTAACAAAGCGATCCAATCGAAAGCCACCCAGCGATTGGCTACAATGCCAGGTGCCGAGACCAGAGCCAGGATACCCAACAGGATCTGCAACAATACCAGTACCAATGGATATAATAACCGCATTCGCTGACTACGGATGATTCCTGAGCGAAACAATCTCAGGGTCCAGACACCAATACCGATGAGGATCAGGTAAGCAAGGTTTCTATGAATGAAATGAATCATCAATTTATTCCCGATAAAATTGAGCATGAACGGCGATTCCCTGAATAGACTGTCCGGAATCCAGTCTCCGTTGATCAGTGGCCATCCGGGCGCAACGGCAGCCGCTTTGTTACCGGCCATGAGGGAACCATATAGTAGCTGTAGAAAAACTAAAACCAGCAGACCGATGGAAAATGCCCTGATGCCACGGGCATTTCGTATACGGGCTACGGGAAATAAAAGTTTCAGGGAAAACCAGAATGCATATGAAATAAGTCCGATAGCAAAAATAAAATGCAGGGCCAGCCGGGTTGGTTTAACATATAAGGCATCCCCCGTCAGACCGCTGGCGACCATGATCCAGCCAATGGCTGCCTGGAGCAGGCCGAGAAAAAATAGAATGAGCAGGGGCATAATCATTTCACTCTTCAGCTTTCTTTTATAAATCAACAAAACAAACCCGACAATAAAAACGATCCCAACCATCCTGGCCCAGAGGCGGTGAAACCATTCCCAGAAAAAAATAAATTTAAAATCTGATAAGGTAAAATCCGCATTCAGGAGATGAAACTGTGGTGTTTGTTTATACTTATCAAATTCATTTGCCCACTGGCTGGCATTCAACGGCGGAACGACGCCTGTAATCACATTCCATTCCGTGATGGAAAGTCCGGATCCGGTCAGACGGGTTATTCCTCCCAGCAGCACCTGAACAAATAACATCCCGGTGCCTGCCAGCACCCAATAGCCAACGGCACGGTTGGCAGACTTTGTTTTCCAGATTACCATGCAACAAAAATAATTCATCCACACCCGCTGTAGATAACTATTTACCCCCGCTTGTTTGTTAAATGGCGCATTGGTTTATTTTTGATGAAAGAATTTTCGTTGCTCAAAGCATATCATCATTCCGATTTGATAGAAGCAGGTTGCGATGAAGCAGGAAGAGGCTGTTTTGCAGGACCCGTTTTTGCAGCAGCTGTTATTTTGCCGAGGGATTTTTATCACCCGCTGCTCAACGACTCAAAACAGGTTCCCGCGGAAATCAGGTTTGAGCTCAGAACCTATATTGAAACCCACGCCCTGGATTCTGCGGTGGAACAGGTAAGCAATGAAGAAATTGACGAGATCAATATCCTGAAAGCATCTTTTAAAGCCATGCATGGCGCCATCAAAAAATTGAAAAAGCCACCGCAATTTCTGCTGATTGATGGCCATATGTTTTACAAGTACCGTAAAATTCCCCATCAGTGTGTTATCAAAGGGGATGGCATATATGCTTCCATCGCTGCAGCCAGTATTCTCGCAAAAACCTACCGTGATGAATATATGCAGCGGCTGCATGTTGAATTTCCGCAGTATGGCTGGTATACCAACAAGGGCTATGGTACGCCGGAACACCGAAGGGGTATTGAATTGCACGGTCTTTGTCCCTACCACCGGAAAAGCTTTCATATAACTATCCTCCCAACTCGAGATCTTTGAGGACGAATAAAAATAAGGCTGATGATCACTTTTCCTGAAAATCTCATCCTGGAAAATGAACGTGTATTACTAAGACCGCTACAATCAGACGACCTGGATTTTCTTGCTGACTTTTGCAGAAGGAGAACCTGAACTGTGGACCTACTCAGCCGTCAGTGCTGCAGGTAAAAGATGGAATGACAAATTATATTGCACAGAGCATTCATGAACGGGATTTAGAAAAGGAATATCCATTTATCATTTTTGATAAAAAATCCAATGCTTATGCCGGAAGTTCGCGTTTTTACGATATTCAACTTCCATTGTCCACTACTCAACTGGGATACACCTGGTATGGTAAAAAATTTCAACGTTCCGGATTGAACCGTCATTGTAAATTGCTGATGTTAAGTTATGCTTTTGAGCAATGGGGAATGGAAAGAGTGGAATTCCGTGCCGATGCAAGAAATGAAAGATCTATTCAGGCAATGAAAAATATAGGTTGTACGGTTGAAGGGATTCTTACGCAGCAATATGCCTCTTGCTGGCGGCGGAAGAAGAGATTCCATAGTACTTTCTATTTTGAAAAATGAATGGTTTGAATTCTGTAAAAACTGAATTTGCAGAAAAAAGATTACGTTGAAACGATTGACAAATTTCACTACCACACTACCACACTACCACACTTCCACACTTACCTTAAGCCTCCTCCCATTCACCGGCTCCTTTCCGAATGACAATCCGCTTCCCCGGAAGTATAATCGATGATTGTGGAGGGAATCATATTTCCCGGTCCTCCGTCTATCACAATATCCACCAGGTTTTTAAATTGTTCGTAAATGATTTCCGGATCCGTATATTCTTCTACCAGCTCTCCGGGTAAGGAGGTGCTTAATACGGGATGGCCCAGTCTTTGCACGATTGTTCTGGCAATCAGATTATCCGGAACCCGGAGCCCGATGCTGTTTTTCCGGCTCTTGAGAATTTTGGGAACCTCTTTACTCGCCGGCAGAATAAATGTGTAAGGTCCAGGCAGATGATTCTTCAAAATCCGATAAAGGGGTGTTGAAATACTTTTAGTATAAATACTTAGATCACTGAGATCATAACAAACGAATGAGAGCTGCGCCTTGGCGGGATCAATTTGTTTAATCCGGCAGATTCTTTCAATGGCTTTGTGCTGAAAAATATCACAACCCAGTCCGTAAATCGTATCCGTCGGATAAATAATAATACCGCCGGACAAAAGGCATTCAGTTATTGTCTGGATATTCCGTTCCTGTGGGTTATTCTGGATGAACTGTAAGAAACATGACACAATGTAAGGAGGCCTTTTCGCAACTTTAAATCCATTAACGTCTTTAGTGTAATTTTATAAAAAATCCCGTTATGCAGTTAAGGTCGGTAGACCGTGTGGAGGACAATTTCTCCGGAAGCTTTTTAAAAAGGATTATTATGATCCGCTGAAGCCCCTGGTCATCAGCGGTATGGCAAAAACATGGCCGGCATATTCCAAATGGAACTGGGATTTTTTCAAAGCGCTGGTTGGCGAAGTGGAAGTAGGAATTTACAATAACGTAAAAAGCGATGCTTATACGCCGATCAACACGGCAGATGATTATATGAAATTGAGCGACTATATTGATATGATCCGGAGAGGGCCCTGCAGAATGGCGGATATTTCTTTTCAATCTATTTGACCATGCCCCTTCAATACTGGGGGATTTCAGCTGGCCGGAACAATACAGCAGGGGTTTTGTAAAAAAATTTCCGATGTTGTTTACCGGTGGCCAGGGCTCGGTTACCCACATGCATTTCGATATAGATCTATCCCATATTTTTCACACCCAGTTCATGGGTAAAAAACGCATTCTGCTTTTCCCGCATGAGGAACAACACAAAATATACAGGAAACCCTGGGAAGTACTGACTATGGTAAATTTTGAAAAATATTACGACAAAGAAAAAAATAAACTGGATTATGATCGTTTCCCCGCACTGCACCTGGCAAAAGGATATGAACTGATTCTGGATCATGGCGAAACACTTATTCATGCCCGCGGGTTACTGGCACCATATGGAATACATGGAAAGTGGATTCGCTCTAAGCCTGAGAGCTCTTCAACCCGGTATACATGGAAAAATAAAAGGTGCCTGGAATCTTTTCGGCATGCGCCATCTGGATACACTTATGAAAAAGACCGCACCGGTATGGTGGTATAATTATAAGAAGGAAAAAACATTTGCAGAAGCCGGCAGGGAATTGCAGTTGATTGAAAATTGACAAATAGGGCTTACTTTATTTTTACAGATCTCATGCGTTGATGGTCCATGTTTCTCGACCGCTCAGCAACTTGTTTAAATTGCCTTTCCCTTTGGCTTTGATCGTTTCTTCAATCTGGTTTTTGAGCATGTCCTCATAGCAGGCGCGATCGTTTTCATAAAAAACACCAAATGGCCGCGGAAAATGTGTTTCCAGGCTGGGATCATCAAACATACGGATCAGCGATTGTGCTTTATAGATATCTTTTTCATCATGTATCCATAAATCTTCTGCTGAATATCCATTTCCGATTTCAACCACAACCGGTTTGAGACCGTCCAGGCGTGATTCCTTTATTTTGCTGTGGCACCGAAAATCAGGGGCTTTGCCCTGTTCCAGGAAAAGAGTTTCGGCAGCTTTCGAACCTTTTTCAGTAAATATTTCAAAAGCACCATCATTAAAAATGTTGCAGTTCTGATAGATTTCAAGAAAGGATGAACCTCTGATGCTGATGACTGCGCATCAGCATTTGCTGAAGATGTTTTGGATCCCTGTCCATACTTCTCGCAATAAAACTTGCATCTGCTCCCATGGCCAGTGCCAGTGGATTAAAAGGATGATCAATACTTCCCATGGGCGTTGACTTGGTCACTTTATCCGTTTCCGAAGTAGGAGAATACTGTCCCTTGGTCAATCCGTAAATCTGGTTATTGAACAACAGAATATTCACGTCGAAATTGCGACGCAGTAAATGAATGGTATGATTGCCGCCAATGCTGAGTGAATCTCCGTCACCGGTCACGATCCACACACTAAGTTCCGGGCGGGTTGCTTTTAAGCCGGATGCGATGGCCGTTGCCCTTCCATGGATGGAATGCATGCCATAAGTATTCATATAATAAGGAAACCGGCTGCTGCAGCCGATTCCAGAAATAATCACAATATTTTCCCTGGGAACACCAATTTGCGGCATTACTTTCTGTACCTGGGCCAGAATGGAATAATCTCCGCATCCGGGGCACCAGCGAACTTCCTGGTCTGTTACAAAATCTTTTGCATGTCAGGGGAGCGGATTCGGGGGCTGTCGTAATCATTGAGAATTAAATTCCATGCAATTTACAAATATCTAACCGTTTGATGGAACGGCTTTTGCCCGCTTGAGTATATAAACAGTTAAAAAATGAAAAAATATCTGTTGTCACTGGTCCTGTTTGCCTGTTTATCCGGCGGATGTTCAGCCGGGTATGTCGCCAGGCGGCCAGCCGACGTCCGCTATGCTCGTCCGGTATCTCCCGGTCCGGGCTATGTCTGGGTGAGCGGTGAATGGCAATGGAAGGGCGGTCAATATCATTGGAAAGAAGGATACTGGCATGCTGCCAGGCCGGGCCGCACCTGGAAATCAGGATATTGGGAAGAATCACCTAAAGGCTATAAATGGCATACAGGGTTACTGGCAATAACCGGTCATTAACAATTGGCTAAAACAGAACAGCCCCGCCTGAGGCGGGGCTGTTACAATTAAAAGCGATTAATATCTGCTATTACTGTAGTTATTTCTTTTCTGGAAATTACCACCACCGCCACCGCTTCTGTTTCCACCACCGGTACCACCAGTGCGTTCTTCGCGGGGTTTAGCAACTGATACATTGATGGTCCTGCCATCAACTGAAGCGCCATCCAGTTCCTGGATTGCTTTCTTAGCAGCTTCATCGTCTGCCATTTCAACAAATGCAAATCCACGTGATTTCTGAGTGAATTTGTCAAGAATTACTTTAGCAGATGAAACTTCACCGTACTCTGCAAAATACTCGTTTAAGTCTTCGTCAGTTACGTTGAAGCTTAAATTTGAAACATAAATGTTCATACTTAATTAAAAGATTAAATGATAAAAATACAAGCTGACTGAAAGCTGAAGTAAAGGCGACTAACTAACCGTACTGAAGATTGCGTAGCAGAATGTTTGTTCACTTACTAAATGCTGATCAACTTAAGACTTCGCAAAGATACATCAAAAAATCCAATTATCAACCTTGTCTTAAAGATTTATAAGCAACAATACTACTGGCACAACATGAGTAGGCCGCCCAATACAAATGGTGCACCCGGAAAGTGCACAGGCGCCTGCACTGAAGTGAAATACGAAAACAAGTTTGTCATCAGCAAGGGTCCGATGATAGATGTTAAACTCATCAGACTGGTAAGTGACCCCTGCAATTCACCCTGTGTATTGGCGGGAACATGACCGGAAATCGTTGCCTGCAGGGCCGGACC
Source organism: uncultured Bacteroidota bacterium (assembly GCA_963741345.1). Taxonomy (GTDB): domain Bacteria; phylum Bacteroidota; class Bacteroidia; order Chitinophagales; family Chitinophagaceae; genus Puia. The sequence continues at coordinate 60,346 of CAVUHS010000001.1, read as the reverse complement.
CGCAATTCCTCCGAGGCAATACGGAATCAGAAAAACAAACATCATCCAGCTTTGGCTTGCCATGGCAAAAAGAAACATACCGATGGCATATAAAAGAAGGCCGATATAAATGCAACGCTCATTGCCGATCCTCGGTGTAATAATCCGGATCAGTCCTGCCTGCACAAATGCTACCAGGGCACCCACCACCGCCAGGGAAATGCCGATTGTTTTGGGCGTCCAGTTAAAGCGGTATGCAGTAAAATAGCTCCAGTTGCTCTGAACCGCATGAGCTCCGAGATACACAAGGGTTAATGCCATGATCAGTCCCGTCACGGCGGGGTATTTTTTCAGATTCTTCAGGGAACCCAGGGGGTTGGCATTTTTCCATTCAAATTTTCTCCTGTTTTCTTTTGAAAGCGATTCGGGCAAAACAAAATATCCATACAACCAGTTCAGGAGCGTAAGAATGGCTGCCGCATAAAAAGGTGCTCGTATACCCCATCCCGTAAGTAAGCCGCCGATAGCAGGGCCGATAATAAAACCAAGTCCAAAAGCAGCACCGATCAGTCCAAAATTTTTTGCCCGTGTTTCTGCATTGCTGATATCCGCGATATAGGCAGAAGCCGTCGTAAAACTGGCACCCGTAATTCCTGAAATCGTTCTTCCCAAAAAAAGCCACCCGAAACTGGGTGCAAATCCCAGAAAAATATAATCCACCCCAAATCCGAAAAGTGAAAAAAGCAATACCGGCCTCCGGCCGTACTGATCACTCAGATTGCCCAGGATCGGAGCACAAATAAATTGCATAAAAGCATACACAAACAATAACAATCCCCCGTCCTTACTCGCTTCACTAACCGAAATATGTTTCATGCCGGCAATCAGTTCAGGCATAACGGGAATGATCAGCCCCCAGCCGATTACATCAATCAGCAGCGTAATAAATATAAATCCGATGGCTGCCTGTCTTTTCATTTTGTGCGGGCAAAATAAGGGAAAAACAATCAGGGTTTCACAGATTTTTACTAGTTTGGCAGGAAAATCAGGATTATGATATTCAGCAAAAAGACCCTCGTAGTTTCATTAGTATGTCTTTTTATTGTGGCTGGAATTGCTGCAACCAAACCACCCGAAGAGCCGAAATATAAAAACCTGAAAATACTTACCGAAAAATATCAGCAAAAAGGATCTTGATAAAGTAATGGATGGTTTTAAAGCGGCGCTGGGTGTAAAATGCAGTTTCTGCCACGCACCTTCTAAAGACACTGCTCAGAAATGGCCTGATTTTGCCAGCGATGAAAAACCCGAAAAAGGATATCGCGAGACATATGATGAAGATGACCGCCAAGATTAACAAGAAATTTTTCAGCTACAATAAGAATGAACAGGGAGTAACTGTTCCTGCAGTTGAATGCATGACCTGTCATCATGGAAAAGAACATCCGGAAGGCGGAATTGTAGAATCCAAATAAGTCTCCCCGAAAATTTTGCTTACCTCCTAAGGGCATTTTCGGAATACGAAATCAGAGAATCCGGAAAAAGAATTTTCAGCGTTCTCAAATTTCGCAATTCCCAGATTCCTTCTTCAAAATGCCTAATTTTAGGCTCATTTTGACCACATGGAAAACAATTTATTTGATTTTGGTATGATCGGCCTCGGAACAATGGGCAGAAATCTCCTGCTGAACATGGCTGATCATGGATTTAAGGCCATTGGATTTGATCTTGATCCTGAAAAAGGGAAACTGCTGGAAACTTCAGCTACAGCTGGAACCACGGTGAAGGGAGTGAATACCCTTGCTGAATTGGTGAACCAGCTGAAAACCCCCCGAAAAATAATGATGTTGGTGCCGGCAGGGAAACCTGTGGACGATGTCATCCAATCCCTTCTTCCGCTGGTTTCTCCCGGAGACATCATCATTGATGGCGGAAATTCTCATTATACAGATACCATTCGAAGGGTAAATTCTGTCCGTGAAAAAGGATTTCATTTTATGGGTATCGGCATTTCCGGTGGAGAACACGGTGCGCGTACAGGACCGAGCATCATGCCGGGAGGAGACAGGGAAGCATACGCACAGGTAAAACCCATCCTGGAAGCAGTATCTGCCAAAGTGAATGGTAGCTGCCTGTGTGGCACATCTTGGAAACGGGGCCGCCGGTCACTATGTAAAAATGGTTCATAACGGTATCGAATATGCGATTATGCAGCTGATCAGCGAAACTTACCAGCTGCTGCATATGGGCAAGGGTCTTTCCAACGACGAATTGCACAAGGTATTACAAGAGTTGGAACGAGGGGGAACTGCAATCTTTTCTGGTTGAAATTACCCGCGATATCTTTCTTCAGCCAGACGATAAAACCGCTAACCGGCTGGTCGATATGATCCTGGATAAAGCCGGTGCTAAGGGAACAGGAAAATGGACTTCACAGGATTCCATGGATCTTGGTATTCCGGTACCGGTGATAGATATTGCCGTTTCCCTGCGGGATCTTTCAGCGGCTAAAGACGAACGCGTACAGGCTTCGGCAATTTATAAGTCCGGCCCCCATGAAATAGCGGTTCCCCAGGAAGTGCTTATCAGCCAGCTGGCTGATGCACTCTATTTTTCGATGATCATCTGTTATGCACAGGGGATGGCCCTGTTGTATAAAGCTTCCTCGGAACTTAAAATGGATATACCGTTACCGGAAGTTGTACGCATATGGCGGGGTGGTTGTATCATTCGTTCTGCCATGCTGGAAATTTTTTACAAAGCATTTACAGAAAATCCAAAACTCCCCAACCTCCTTCTTGATAAACAGATTGCCGGCATATTGCAGACTAAAAAACACAACATGGTTTCGGTGATCATCCATGCAACGCAAACCGGCTTCCCGGTTGCAGCACTGATGACATCTCTATGCTACCTCGAAGCCTATCGCAGTGAATTTCTTCCAACCAATCTCATTCAGGCACAAAGAGATTATTTCGGAGCACACACTTACCAACGCGTGGACATCCCCGGTACATTTCATACCGAGTGGGGATCGTTTGAAAACTAAAATTTGTATGGAAAATCATAAAAGACCCCCTGCTACGGTTCTCTTCATTTTTGGGGGAAGTGGCGATCTTAATTTCAGAAAACTTTCACCGGCACTTTATAATCTCTTTATTGATAACTGGATGCCTGAAAAATTCAGCATCATTGGCATCGGCAGAACTCCATATACCGATGAAGAATACAGGGTACGCCTGCTGGAAGGCATAAAACAATTTAGCAGAAGAAAGGATATTTCCGACGAACAATGGCAATCGTTTTCCAAATATGTTTTTTATCTGAAAATGGATGCAGAGAAAGATGAAAAATATTCGGGTATTTCTGAACTGATCAAGGAATAAGGAGAAAGAATATGGAGAACATCCGAATGTAATTTTTTATATGGCCGTTGCTCCGCAGCTGGTTCCGGATATTTCCAGGAAACTGGGACAGGGAGAATATTTGCAGGGATAAGGCCTGTACCCGGATCGTCATTGAAAAACCATTCGGGCATGACCTGGCGAGTGCACATGAACTGAATGAACTCCTGATGAGCATGTTCGATGAAAAACAGATTTACCGCATCGATCATTACCTCGGAAAAGAAACCGTTCAGAATATTCTTGCCCTGCGTTTTGCCAATGCATTATTTGAACCGTTATGGAACCGGAATTATATTGACCATGTACAAATAACTGCCGCGGAAACTGTGGGATCCGAAGGCCGCGGTGCTTATTATGAAGGAGCCGGAACCCTGCGCGACATGGTGCAGAATCATATCCTGCAGCTTCTTTGTATGATTGCAATGGAAGCACCGGTTTCTTTTGATGCCGATGAAATCCGGAATAAAAAAGTGGATGTGCTTAATGCAATCCGAAAGATCAGTCGTGAAGAAGTTGGGAAATTTGCAGTCCGCGGACAATATGAGAGCGGATGGATGGAAGGCGAAAAAGTACCTGCATACCGGGAGGAGAAAAATGTGGATCCTAAATCAACGGTGGATACGTTTGCAGCCGTTAAATTTTATATTGATAACTGGCGCTGGCAGGATGTTCCTTTTTATATCCGCACAGGAAAAAGGCTGCATGAAAAAACCACCGTCATCAATATCCAGTTTCGTCCTGCTCCCAATTATGCATTTCCCCCCGAGGCTGCAGAAACCTGGCGGCCGAACCGGCTCACGATCAGCATTGCACCGGAAATGGATATCCGGCTCCGTTTTCAGTCCAAACGGCCCGGACAATACATGTCGCTGAATCCGGTTGATATGATTTTCAGATACAAAGATGAATATGACGGTAACGAACCCGAAGCATATGAAACTCTATTGCTCGATGTGATGGAAGGCAATGCCACCTTATTTATGCGGAAGGACCAGGTGGAAGCTGCCTGGAAAATTATTATGCCCATTCTGGAAGCCTGGCAAAACAGACCGCCAATAACTTTTCCAAACTATGCTCCCGGATCCTGGGGACCTGAAGATGCGGAAGCGCTGATTGCAAAAGACGGGCATCAGTGGATTGTGATGTAAGCTGATATCTGTATCATTTATCGTGGATCGATGATCGTTATGCGATCAGTCAATTTTGGGCCTGAACAAATCAACCGTATGAACCTCGAAGTTTTCAAGGATGCAAATCAACTGAGTCACGCGCTGGCAGAATGGATTACCAGCCTTATTGAAGAAACCCTTACCCGAAAGGAACAATTCTCACTGGTACTCTCCGGTGGTAATACACCCAAAAAATTGAATCTCTTACTGGCCTCTTCTCCATATAAAGAACGGATTGACTGGAAAAAAATCCATGTATTCTGGGGTGATGAGCGATGCTGTTCCGCTGGAGGATGAAAGAAATAATGCCCGCATGGCATTTGATACCCTGCTGAACAAAGTGGATATCCCGCCCGGACAAATTCATGTCATGGATACGGATTTGTCTCCCGAAGCAGCTGCCATGGAATATGAAGAGGAACTGTTTGAATATTTTGGAACAGACGTCTTACCAGATCAGACATTTGACCTGGTTTTACTCGGCATGGGTGACGACGGCCATACCCTTTCTCTTTTCCCGGGCACACCGCTGATACATGAAGAAAAATCCTGGGTCGTCCAGTTTTTTTCTCAAGGCCCAGGATATGTATCGGATTTCGCTGACAAAAAAAATCGTCAATCAGGGCAATTCATATAGTATTCATGATTAGCGGGAAAGATAAAGCACCAGCATTGCATGAAGTACTGGAAGGAGAAAGAAATCCGGATCTTTATCCCGCCCAGGTTATCATTCCAACCCGGGGAGAATTGCATTTTTTTGTTGACGAAGCAGCTTCATCCATGCTGACTACCTGATATTCACTTGTTGTTGCTGCCAGATCATTTAACAGATTTGATTACCTGGCATCTATTGAATCATACACCGTTACTTTCTTCCACAAATGTTTACATTCATCAACAAAACGCAGGTGTATGGGATCTACCTGGTAACTGTCCTGGTCTGCAGCATTGTTAAAAATTAAAATCCAGGAAACAGAATAGGACGAATCAATCACGTCCCTCGAAGTATTGGCTGGTTCGCCAATATGAAACCGTTGAATGGTTTGGACACTTTTGAAAGTTTTTTCAACCCTTCGATCAACGATTTTTTATGTTCGGCATTGCGTGGTTCTGCAAGCCAAAAATATACATGGTGAATGAATATCCCCTTAATTTCTTCTGACATCTTATTTTTGTTTCAAATATAATTCAAATCGGCCTGGCTGGCTCAATGACAAAAGCTCATGGCTATTAAATGTTCCTATAACGGGTATTTTCCTGTAGCGATCAGCTTATCAGCAATTCTTCTTTTCGCTTCCTTACTGTTGAATGGATTTGCTTTAGTGAACCGTTTCAATCCCATTAAAAGCATTCTCTGTTCGTCTCCATCAGCAAATGCATTGATGGCATCCTTGCCATGTTTATCTATTTTGTCCGCTGAATCGTATAAAAAAGTATGCATAATATCTGTTTCATAGGCAATGGTCGGCCTCATTATCAGAAGCACTCAGTTTCATAACCCGCAGCAGGGCAGATTCCGCATGAAATGTGATCATCGCCATATCTGCAATATGCATGAGTATTTCCTGCTCGGATTCCAGTTTCATCATCAGCTTTTGAACCGCTGCACCCGCGGTAAGCAGGATGGCTTTTTTAAACTGCATGATGAGCTTCTTCTCCGCTGCAAACGGCGCATCATCTGTTGCACCGAAATCCGGATATGCTCACTAAGCTCCTTTGCTACATTTTTTGCCGGTGTAAGAATGTCCAGTCTCCCTTTCATCGCTCTTTTTAACACCATATCTACACTAAGTAGACGATTGATCTCATTGGTTCCTTCAAAGATCCGGTTAATACGGCTGTCGCGATATGCCCTGGAAACCGAATACTCATCACTGAATCCATTGCCTCCATGGATCTGTACGGCTTCGTCCACTACAAAATCCAGCATTTCACTTCCAAAAACTTTCAGCATGGCGCATTCGATTGCATATTCTTCTGCTGCACCCAGAACAGCTTCGCTGAATGGTTTCCCTTCCGACAATAATTCCTGTTCCTTATCCTCAATCCATTTGGAAACACGATAAAGTGCTGTTTCGGCGACCCAGATATAGATCCCCATTTCAGCGATCTTATTTTTGATAGCACCGAAATGTGAAATCATGGTTTTAAACTGCTCACGGGTATTCGCATATTCAATCGCAACACCTGCCGTGCGTTTTGCCCCGCCAAGTGCCGCAGCACAAAGTTTCAGCCGGCCGATATTCAGGATATTGAAAGCGATGATATGACCCTTTCCGATTTCCCCCAGAACATTTTCAACCGGTACTTTACAATCCTGGAAATAAAGTTGAACAGTTGAAGAACCCTTAATTCCCATCTTGTGTTCCTCCGGCCCACGCGTAAAGCCTTCAAAGTTTTTTTCTACAATAAATGCGGTAAATTTTTCTCCATCCACTTTAGCGAAAACCGTGAAGATATCCGCAAAGCCTCCGTTGGTGATCCAACATTTCTGTCCGTTGAGCAAATAATATTTGCCGTCTTTACTCAGTGTTGCGGTTGTTTTCGCGCTCAGCGCATCACTGCCGCTATTCGGTTCGGTCAATCCATAAGATCCCTTCCATTCTCCACTGGCCAGTTTGGGAATATATTTTGCCTTTTGAGCTTCCGTTCCGAAGTATAAAATAGGTAATGTGCCGATCCCTGTATGGGCAGCAAGTGCCACGGAAAAAGAAAAACCACCACCCAGGCCTTCATTCACGAGCGTCGACGTGATAAAATCTTTTCCCAGTCCGCCCAGGTTTTCAGGAATGGAAGCACCCAGCAGTCCCTGTTCACCCGCTTTGTCAATCAATGACGGCATAAGTCCGGGTTCCAGTTTGTCGATCCGGTCAATAACCGGCAGCACTTCCGTATCCAGAAAAGAAGCACACATATCTTTTACCATTACCTGCTCTTCCTGGAAATTTTCCGGAATAAAGCAATCGGCTGCTTCCGATTCGCGAATCAGCCATTCACCGCCTTTAATTTCTGTTTGTTTACCGGTAATCGTACTCATTGCTTTTGTTTTATGCTGTTATTTTAAATTATCATACACCAGTTGTAAAACACCTTTGCAAATATCAATCTGTTCCGGTGCGACTCCTTCCAAGTGCTTCATTCAAGGTATTTTCTGCAAGCATCATGGACTGCTCCTGCAGTTTGAGACCTGTTTTCGTAAGACAGATCCGGTTGATTCTCCTGTCGTCCGCCGAAGCTACCCGTTTTACCAATTGCAATTTCTCGAGATTGTCAACCAGTCTTGTAATACTTGGCTTATCACGGAAAGTAGCATTACAGAGTTCCTGCTGGCTTTGCCCGTCCTGTTTCCATAAATGATAGAGAACACTCCATTGTTCAATTGTTATTCGCAGACTTGCGCTGTTAAATTTTTTTTGGAGCCGCCGGGCAATGGCAATGGATGCCTTCCCGGTTACAAAACTGTATAACTCTCCCTTTTTAAATTGGTTGTTTGGCATATAGTTAGTTAAACAACTATATAAATCTAGTCATTTCCTCCGGAAACGGCAAATTTTCATGCCCTTTTCAATTCCGTCTCTGAAGATGAACGTCGTCAACGTATATTTCCGGTTGAATGTGATTGGCGTGATTCATTTCCTCATTGTTTTTACGGGTATTCTGCTGGTAATTTATGCCCTGCTGATATTCTATTATCACAGGATATGGGATAGGATACCGGGTGCGGCCGCTTCAGATCAAATGAGGCCCGGCAGGCCGGATGAAAATATTTCAGCCACCAAAGTAACTGTCATTATACCAGCCCGCAATGAGGCGTTGCGTATCGGTGCATGCCTGGACTGCCTGTATGACCAGTCCTATCCAAAGGCACTGACTGAAATCATTTTTGTAGATGATTTTTCAACAGACGAAACCGCCGCTATCATACGCGAGCACCCTTTAGATTGTACACTCCTGCATCTGGCTGATTTTATTTCCGGAAGTTCTGAATTCTTATAAAAAGAAAGCCATTGAAACAGGCATAAACTATGGGAATGGCGAACTGATCATCAGTACAGATGCGGATTGCACCATGGGACCAGACTGGATCCGGATCATGGTTGAAACATATCAGAAGGAAAATTTTCAATTTATTGCAGCACCGGTAAAAATTATCCCCAACGGCTCCTGGCTTTCCATTTTTCAGACACTTGATTTTATTTCGCTACAGGGAATTACCGGTGCCGCCGTTTATAAAAATCTTTACCCGATGTGCAACGGCGCTAACCTGGCTTACACGCAGAAAGCCTATGAAGCTGTTGGTGGTTTTTCAGGCATTGATCATATTGCTTCGGGTGACGATATGTTACTGATGAAAAAAATACTAAAGCGATATCCGGGTAAAATCGGTTATATCAAAGATCCAACGGCAATTGTCAGTACTTCCCCTGCAGAAAATATCAGAGCTTTTTTAAATCAGCGAATCCGTTGGGCCAGTAAGATTTCACACTATAAACATCCGTCCACTTTTATAACACTGGCCCTGGTTTATCTGGTGAATGCAGGTCTCCTGATCTTATTTTTCACCTGTTTTTTTTATGGACACTGGCGCTGGTTGATGATCCTGCTTGCTTTCAAAACCATTTCAGAATATTTTTTTGTTTCCAAAGTTGCCGACTTTTTTCAGCAGCAATCCCTGATGAAATATTTTCCGGTCTGCCAGCCCTTTCATATTCTCTATACGGTGATTGCCGGTAGTTTTCGGTAGTTTTGGTAAATATGAATGGAAAAACCGTAAAGTGAAATAATTGAAAGAAAATAATTCCATACAATCGGATACCTGGCGGCGGTTAAAAAAAAACCGGGGTGCTGTATTCGGAATGTTCATCATTGCGCTGGCGCTTCTTATGGCAGCATTTGCATACCTGCTGGCCCCGGATCACAGTCCTTATGCCAACCGGATGGTTTTGGAAATCGGTGGACAAAAACCTGGCTTTCATCAAACTTTTCTGCTGATTAAGAAACAGCAACACCGTTGTCCATAGCTCATTATTGCACACGCCTGATTTCCGGTACAGATGACCGTTATGACTGGATACCCGATAACCGGCTGGCAACAAAAGGGCGACAGCCTGATCGTTGTCAAATTTATTGACGAAGGCATCAGTGAACGGCAAGCTTTTTATCATACACCCGCATAATCCGGATATGGAAGTCACGTAGCAAAACATTCTGGCTTGGAACAGACCGTTATGGCACGGGATATTCTTAGCAGACTCATCATTGGTGTAAGGGTTAGCCTGGCTGTAGGACTGATAACCGTTGTTTTATCTCTGAGTATCGGAATTTTTCTGGGCGCACTGGCCGGATATTATCGGTGGAAGAACCGATCAGATGATTATGTGGCTGCTCAATGTAATCTGGAGTATTCCGACTTTATTACTTGTTTTTGCACTCACCCTGCTACTTGGAAAAGGATTCTGGCAGGTATTTATTGCCATTGGTTTAACGATGTGGGTGAATGTGGCACGGATTGTACGCGGACAGGTACTTGCTGTAAAAGAATTGGAATATGTGGAAGCTGCCAGGGCATTGGGTTATCGAGATAGCCGAATTATTATCCGGCATATTCTGCCGAATATTATGGGACCGGTAATGGTGATTGCTGCATCAAATTTTGCTTCTGCCATTGTAATTGAAGCAGGATCTGAGTTTTTTAGGAATTGGTGTTCAACCACCACAACCCAGCTGGGGACTGATGATCAAAGAGAATTATAATTTCATCATCACCCATAATCCCATGCTGGCACTGGCTCCGGGTATCGCCATCATGCTGCTTGTTCTTGGCTTTTAATTTACTTGGAAACGGATTGAGGGATGCATTGAATGTAAAGGTCTGAACGTTGAATATTTTACTCTGGTTTAGCTTTAGGCTTAAGCGTTCCTTATAAACCGGCACATTCCGGTTGAAACTTTCATCCAGAGAAATAAATGTTTCAGTTCTTTCAATTCCTTTTATTTTTTGAAGCTCGTCATGCAATACAAACCGGAGCTGATTAATATCCTTGCATACAATTTCCGCAAACATGCTGTAATTGCCGGTTGTATAATTCAGCCGGACGATTTCCGGAATCTTGCGAAGGTCCTTTGGCAACGGAATCATACAAGGAACTTTTTTCGAGGTAAATTCCGATGAAAGCAATCACATCGAAACCCAGATGTTTCAGGTTCACATTGAGTTTGGTACCTTTAACGATTCCGAACTCCTGGAGTTTTTTTATACGGACATGGATGGTACCGCCGGAAACAAATAATTTTTTGCCGAGATCAGCATATGAAATCTCAGCATTTTCCATCATTTCATGAATTATTTGCAAATCCAGCTTATCTAAATTAAATTTACCGCTCATTTTGAATGATTAGTTTTAATAATATTTAATAAATATACTAATTATTTAAATATTATCAAATATTTCAAAATATTTATTAGTAGATATGCAATGGTTTGGCCAATTTGCATTAATATTGCAATGTCAACGGTAGATAAACCTTGATAATACTGTGGAGTGATGAAATTTGGCAGACATGCCCTCTTGTCTCGGGGGTGGGGATCACAGGATAAACATCGCATAATGCCGCTCTCGCTGCAAAGCGTGGGCGACTGGGGTTGACCACCACTAACATTGTGCCTTGGCTAACTGCCCCGTGGAGGTTCGAATCCTCCCTCTACAGCTACAAAAATAAAACTGCCCCTGATGGGGCATTTTTTATTGTCACATACTCTTATTACGGCTGCCCGGTTGTTTCATTCACTGGAATGAAAACAATGAATAATTCATAATCAGCCCGGTATTATATTTCCTGCTGCAACCTGACTCCCGGTCGCTTTCCCCCCTAAAATCCCGTCAAGGGAATATTTTCCGCTACCATTTAAAACAACGGCTATCGCCAGTCCGATATATAACAAGTGATATTCATAACCCTCTCCCTTCTGGTTGCCCAGCCAGTTCATAAAAAATCCAAATTGAAAGTGGGTAGTATAAATGATGCCTAACATCAATAAAATCAGCAGGGAGGAGGCGATCCTGCTTCCCAGTCCAATGATTAAAAATACCGGTGTTACCACTTCAGTCAGGATAACCATGAAAGCCAGCAGAAAGGGAATATGGAGGCTCCCTGTAAAGTATCCCATCATACCGGTGTAACCATACCCGCCTAAACCGCCAGTAGTATGCTGAATGGTATGCGGTATCATGATAATTGCCAGTGTCAGCCTGAGAACAAGTCCCGTCCAGTCGTTGTTTGTTTTGAAGATTTTATTTTTCATACAGATTTATTTTCTGCCTGAATACAGGCTTACATGTTTACTATTATTTTGTCGACACAAAACAACAACGAAAGGAGTCGGCAAAAATTAAAGTAGTTTAATAAATTACTTACTGGCCAGTTTTCTACGCAACATACTCAGGAAAACCGGTGTAATGCCAAGATAAGAGGAGACCTGTTTTTGCGGAAGGCGTTGCTCCAGCTGAGGATAGCTTTTAACGAAGTCCAGATATCTCTCTTCCGCAGTGTATGCCAGGTTTTTATTGATGCGTTGCTGCTGGGCAACGAAAGCATTTTGAAGAATAATTCTGAAAAAACGTTCAAATTTTGGAACCTTCTCATATAAATTATCGAGGTTCGGTTTAGAGATTTGCAGGATATCCGTGTCTTCCAGTGCATCTATGAAAAAGGTCGCAGGCGTCTGTGTCAGAAAGCTGTAAAGATCACCTACCCACCAGTCTTCAATTCCAAACATGACGATATGCTCCTGTCCGTCTTCATCAATGGTGTATACGCGTACACATCCTTTCAGGATAAAGTGCTCGTTCCTGCAAATCTCACCCTGTCTCAACAAATAGTCTTTCCGTTTGATATGCCTGGGTTGCAGTAAAGACAAGAAATATTCATGCTCTTCATCATTGAGTTTTATGTGCCGCGCGACATTTTTAAATATCAGCTCAAAATCCATTAAATGAAATGTTAACGTTTCCGGTAAAATGAATTACGACTAAAAATCATATATAATAATCCACCTTATCAATTCATCATGTGGCCATGGCCCTGTAAGAGCCTCCGTCTTTCCGTAACCTATTGATCCTGGTCAACCTGCATGCTAAGTTAATATTCTTTAAAAGAAGATTATCTGGCATGGATTTCGACTATGCCATACGGTATAAATAGGTGAACATGAATAATGAGTATACTTTTAAAGACAAGCTAATCTTGTTTCTGCTGGCTGCCGGTGTGATTTGCTTTGGTATCATTCTACCTGATTCTTTTTCTGACCATAATAAGCTGGTTCATTTCTCAGCTCATTTCGGAATGAGTTTTTTGCTGGCTCTTTGTTTTTATATGATTTGCACAGTCAGAATGCGTTTATCAAAAGCATTTACTTATACAGCACTTATAACAGCTACGCTTTTTATCGGCGTTCTGTACAAGTATTGGGAAATTGCAACACAAGGAATGATTGGCAGTTATTCCTTTCATACTATTGTGGATAAGACCGGTGTAATGACTTCCATGTCGCAGAATACCTCAGGGCTTATGGGAGCCATTTTATTGATTGAAGGTCTCGTAGACAGGAACCTGATCCGTTCTGTTATTCGCGCCGGGAATACAAACACGCTAAGAGGCGATATTAAAATCCACAACATGGATATCCGGAAGAATCCGATCCAAATGCGGAGTCCTTTAAGAGGCGGAAGTTTACCCGTGGGGAGTCAGTTTTCACCTGCATCTTCTGAAAAATAATACCGCTTTGCCTATTTTTGCCGGGCCATGGGCCAGAAAAAACTTCAGCGCTTCGAAGCGATCGGCAGATTTACTAACGTGTTGCAGTATCCCGAAAACATGCCGGGTAAATGGAAGGAATTTTTCAAAAACGAAAATCCGATCATTCTGGAACTTGCATGTGGAAAGGGAGAATATACTGTTGGGTTATCGACTCTCTACCCAGACAGGAATGTGATCGGTGTTGACCTGAAAGGAAATCGCATATACGCAGGTGCACTGGAATGTCAAAAAAAAAATCTCCGGAATGCTGCATTTCTGCGCAGCCAGATTGACAAAATCGACTCCTATTTTCTTTCGGGTGAAGTAAGTGAAATATGGATCACGTTCCCCGATCCGCATCTGCGCACTTCCCGCGCAAAAAAGAGACTTACACATCCACGTTTTCTCCGGCTCTATCAAAATATTCTCAAGCCGACAGGATCCGTACACCTGAAAACGGATTCGCCATCCTTATTTAATTTTACCAAACTCATAGCGGATCTGTATGGACTCGAAATCCGTGATGAATCTGAAAATGTTTATGCACGATCTGAAAATCCTGCGGAGATCCATATCAGGACACATTATGAACAGTTGGATATCGCAGAAAGCAAACAGGTCTACTACCTGAAGTTCGGTCTGCCTGAAACCCCAATTCCTGCACCGGACATCAGGTTACAGGAATTGCTGAAAGGGATTGAAAAAAAGGAATTGGTTTTAGCCGGGATGGAAAAATTACCACCGCGGCTATAATTATTTGCAATCTAAATAATATGATATGGGAATCAGGAAGTCCGCTCCTGCAAAAAAAAGCAAAGCCCCTAAAAAAAATCAAAAAATCAGGGCAAAGAAATCTTCTCCAACTAAAAAACCGGAACTACATAAAGTCCATCCATCGGGGAAAAGAGAAGAGTCTTTTTTTGAACTGGTATATGAAGTAGCCAGGCAAATTCCGTATGGAAGGGTAACTTCTTACGGAGCGATAGCAGCCTGCCTTGGGACCAAACTTTCAGCCCGTATGGTTGGATGGGCCATGAATGGAGCAGATAAAATTAATCCCACAGTTCCTGCACATCGTGTTGTAAACCGCGTGGGACTACTCTCGGGGAAACATCATTTTAAGCCCCAGGGCCGGATGGAAAAACTGCTGAAACAGGAAGGCGTACTTGTAAAGGATGATGTTGTTGTAAACTTTCACGAAAAATTCTGGGATCCGTCAAAAGAAACCTTTTAAATTTATATTCAATATTCAGGAAAGAACAATTGGAACAAACCACTTCTGCCTGGTTTTAAGTTTTAGGCTTTGAGCCTTGGGCTTTAAGCTTTAAGCTTTGGGCTTTTTGATCGGGAGCGAATAGCGTCAGGCGTAAAACGGACTTATCATCACATACACCACCACGCCGGTTACCGCCACATAAAACCAAAGCGGCCATGTAATGCGCGCCAGCTTCTTATGTTTATCGAAACGCTCCTGGAAAGCACGCTGCAGGGTGAATAATACAAATGGAATAATAATTCCCGACAAAATGATATGGCTGCTGAGAATGAAATAATAAACATATCGGAGGTTCCCCGCCTGCAATTGTTCGGCGGCATCCAGTATTCCGTCATGATTCCGGTCTCCATATTTTACAGACGGATTTGTACTATGATAAATAATATAAGAAATTAAAAAAATGCCACTCAGCGCTACTGCAGTCAGATTCGCCGCCCTGTGTGCCCGTTTCCATTTGTTTTTGATAAAATATAAACTTGCCAGCAGTAAGATCGCGGTTGTTGAATTCAGTATAGCATGGAATAAAGGGAGATTGCTTGTATTAAATCCCAAATGCATTTTAGCAGACCCCATAATTAAAAAGGCCACGGCCAGTGGGATGGCGATGGAAACGATGACAATGGGTACGGTCAGATTCTTCTCTTTCATTTCATATAATATTGCGGGACCGGTTGACGATCCTATGCCTTGTGCTCTGGTCGGATATTTATATATTCTCACAGTTCCACTGTTGCCGGGGGCTTCTGTTTTCTTGAAAGATAGACCACTACGCCTGCCGTAGCAAGCAGGATAAAAATAATGAGGGGAAGAATGGGTCTTATTTCTTTCACGGGCGAAACATAATTCTTATCCTTCTCAAGCATTACAAAAACCATATCATTCGCCAACTTCGCCATCTCGACACTGTCCAGTCCGTTATAATAACCTCTCACGACATGCTCCTTATCCAGCAGAACAATTTTTTGGGTATGAATAAAATTTGAATCGACTCCTTCCCCGTCGGCAAGTCCCAATTTCAATTCGTTCATGGAAAAATCATAAATCTCTTTTTTAGGGCCCGTCAGAAGCCACCAGAGATCCGGGTTGATGCCAAATTTATTCCCATAGGATTTCAATACGGGAACAGAGTCCCTTTCGGGATCCACACTGAAAGAAAGAAATTGAATGAAGGCCGGATTCAATTGTTTGTTCTGATCCTTGGATGCCAGGGCATCCTGCAACTTCCTGATATTGACGGTCAGTTTAGGACAAATAGAAGGACAACGGGTAAAGAAAAAATCAGCGACAATCACTTTTCCGGGCAAATCAGCCAGTGAAACTGTCCTTCCCAGCTGGTTTTGAAATTTGAAATCTTCTACAGAATGCCAGGTTGTATCCGTCAGTGTCTTGCCGTCCCGGATTACTGTGGTGACGCTGTCATAATAAAACCGGCCGGGCATACCGATGGCATGATCACTGGCGCGCTTTACCAACAGGTAACTGATCACAGGCAGCATGATGGCCAGCAGGATAGCGGTTAATGCTTTCTTACTCACATATTTGATTTAAGATAAAAAAACCACCGCCCGTTGGCAATGGTCATTTTTTTAATTGTTAATTAATAATTATTATCCTCATCCACACTACCACACTACCACACTACCACACTACCACACTTCTCTGCTACTCTTTCCCCGGCTTCTTTCCTTCTTCCTTATGTTCTGTTTTCTGAACCTTGGTTTTGCTTTGCTGTTCGTAGTAGCCGTCATAACGCATGCGCAGCGTGTGATATGAACTGCCATCCCATAAGAAAGCAATCAGGAACCAGATAAAAAGGCAGGCTGGAATAGCAATCGTCATAACGAGATTTTTAATCTCGTGACCCAGATGCATGAATTCCGCGATAATAAAAAATGCCTTCGCCAGTGTCATGATGACGAACACACCATTCAGAAGATGCTTAGGAAAAAACTGGGTTTCATAATAAATGATCGCAATGACCAATTCAAAAACAGTGATAGCCAGGAGAATCCAGAATGTTCTCCAGATCGCCTTCGTATCAAAAGAGTTTTTCTCCTGTGGTAAACCGCCTGCCGTAGTGTGCGAAGAATCCATATATTAATCAGTTTATATTATAACAGATAAAAACAGGTGAATACGAATACCCAAACCAGGTCCACAAAATGCCAGTAAAGGCCGGCTTTTTCAATCATCAGGTAATGGCCCCTCCTTTCAAAATCTCCCCGCCAGGTTTTAATTAACATGATGATATTAATAATTACTCCGGAGAATACATGAAATCCATGAAACCCGGTAATTGTAAAAAAGTAGTTGGTGAAATTTGTAGTTGACTGAGTGCCGTCAATATTCAGAAACGGATTCCTGCCCCACCAGGCCCCTTCATGATATAAATGTGTCCACTCCCATGCCTGGCAACCCAGGAAAGCCAGCCCGCCAAGAATCGTCAGGAACATCCATTTCATCACTGCCTTACGGTCGTGTATCTGCCCGGCACCCACGGCCATTACCATGGTAACCGAACTCATAATCAGAATAAAAGTCATCAGACTCACGAAAGCAAGTGGTACCGACATCTCACCGATAACAGGAAAGCTGCGGAACACTTCATTCGGATTGGGCCAGGAATTGGAAGAAAATCGAATGCTTCCATAAGAAATCAAAAACGCCCCGAAAGTGAAAGCATCACTCATCAGGAAATACCACATCATGAGTTTTCCATATTCAACATTGAAGGGGCTCTTACCGCCACTCCACCATTTTTGACCTACGGGAACTGAATGTGCCATGAGATTGTTTTGAACAGGTTCACAAATTTATCTAAGAAAAAGCATACTTTATTGTGCCATTAAAAAGAAAATGAACAGGTAGATCCATAACAGATCTACGAAGTGCCAGTAGGTACTTGTCACATCGACCGGTACCGCATTATAACTCCTGATTCTTGCATTGCCGGCCCTTATCCACAATACGAATACCGCTATAACACCGCCGAACACATGCAGGGCGTGCAGGCCCGCAATAATATACAGAAACTGTCCCGCACCAGATCCGTGTAAACGAGTGCCGGTTTCCCAGAGATGGCTGAATCCGACACCTTGTAAAAGGATGAAAACCAGTCCCAGGATGGCTGTTGCGCCTACCATCTTGCGGTAACGTATCATACGTCTTTCTGAAAATGATTTCGCAGCCAAAAAAATCGTGAGGCTACTGATCAGCATCACAGCAGTCGAATAATAAAAAGCGACCGGTGCGGTAAAACTTGTCCAGCCTGGCTGCTCTCTTTTTACGATATATGCGCTGGTCAATCCGGCGAACATCATAATGATACTGCCGATGCCGACCCATAAAATAAATTTATGGGGATGTATTTTTTTGTTTTGATCAACCACCATTTTAAGTTCTGCGCTCGGAATCATTTTATGAATTTCAGATAGCCACTTTATCAATCAATAGAGCCAATAAAACCACCGGCAGGTAAATATAGCTGCTGAACATCACCCGCCGCGCCGCCTGCACTGTCATTTCCCTGTACAAACGAACACACTGTCCAATCATGAATAAATTGGCCACCAACACGATTACCAGGCTGATCATTCCACTCATCCCGTTAAAATAAGGCAAAATGCCCACCGGTAAAAGAATGAGTGAATAGATAACAGCCTGGATGGCCGAATATTTTGTCTGACCTTCCCCGGAAGGCAATAATTTGAATCCGGCCGCACTGTAGTCCTTATGAGCAATCCAGGCAATCGCCCAGAAATGCGGGAACTGCCAGAAAAACTGCAATGCAAAAAGTATCCAGCCCCCCGCACTCAGGCCGTCATTCCCCGCTGCCCATCCAATCAGGCAGGGCATCGCACCAGGAACTGCGCCCGCAAGCACAGAAACAGAACTGACTTTTTTTAAAGGGGTATAAATGAATGCATAGAAAAATAAACTGAAAACAGACAACAAGGCCGTCAGGAAATTAAAATGCCATAGCAGCATCGTTCCCGTCAGTCCGCAAATCACCGCAAAAGATGTTGCTTCCGAAACCGACATTCTACCCGATGCGACCGGACGACCCGCGGTGCGTTTCATCATCGCGTCCGTTTGCTTTTCCATGGCCTGGTTGAGTGCATTTGCGCTGCCAGTCACCAGCATGCCGCCAACAGATAAAAGAATGATGGCCTTCCAGTCATATGTTTTTACGAGGGGTGCCAGCAGGTAGCTGATCACAGCTGAAAAGACAACCATAAAGCTGAGGTTGAATTTAACCAGCAGCATATAGTCCTTCAGCTTTTCCGCAATCTTAAATGAACCGGATTGTCTTATAGTGTCGGGCGACTTCAATAACATCGGTTTGTCCCCGGAACTAATGGTGCTGTTCATCGGCTCCAAGTGGTTCTGTTTGCAGGATGAAGTCCTTTCCGTCTTTACCATAGTCATAAGCCCATCTGTGGACTTCAGGTATTTCCCCCGGCCAGTTTCCATGACCCGGGCGGATCGGCGTAGTCCATTCCAGCGTATTAGCCTGCCATGGATTTTGTGTGATTACTTTTCGTCCTTTAAAAATGGAATAAAAAAAGTTGAATACAAACATCAGTTGCACGGCGAATACGACCATGGCAACGGTAGATATAAATCTGTTCAGATCTCCAAACTGGTTGAAGGAAGACCAGCCCTGGTACTCCACATAACGGCGTGGCATACCCGCCAATCCCTCATAATGCATGGGCCAGAAAATCAGGTAAGCCCCGATAAATGTGACCCAGAAATGGATATAGGCCATGGTATTGTTGAGGTAGCGGCCGTACATTTTAGGGAACCAGTGATATACGCCGCAGAACATTCCCATGAAGGCTGAAACACCCATTACAATGTGAAAGTGTGCTACCACGAACATGGTATCGTGTAAATGAATATCAAGAGTTGAATTCCCCAGGAAAATGCCGGTTAGTCCGCCGGAAATAAACATACTCACAAATCCTATTGCAAATAACATGGCAGGCGTAAGTCGTATATTTCCTTTCCAGAGTGTGGTGAGCCAGTTAAATACTTTGATTGCTGAAGGCACCGCGATCAGCAGTGTGAGTAACACAAACACAGATCCGAGGAAAGGATTCAGTCCGGTAACAAACATATGATGCGCCCAAACCAGGAACGCCAGCACAGTAATCGCGAAAAGGGAACCTATCATCGCCATGTATCCGAAAATCGGCTTGCGTGAATTGATGGCCATAACCTCAGAAACCAGTCCCATGGCGGGCAGGATAATGATATATACTTCCGGATGACCCAGGAACCAGAACAGATGCTGGAACAGAATCGGGACTTCCGCCCTCGTTGGGAAGTGCCTTCTGCGTTGATGCAATAAAAATATCGGAGAGGTAAAAGCTCGTGCCGGCATGACGGTCGAACAATAATAATATAAATCCGGAAAGCAGAACCGGGAAGGAAAGAACGCCCAGGATGGCTGTAAAGAAAAGCGCCCAGATAGTAAGGGGCAACCTGGTCATACTCATTCCCTTGGTGCGCATATTCAGGATGGTTGTAATATAGTTCAACCCTCCCAGCAGGGAAGAAACGACGAATA
The DNA here is from genome assembly GCA_963741345.1 of uncultured Bacteroidota bacterium. Taxonomy (GTDB): domain Bacteria; phylum Bacteroidota; class Bacteroidia; order Chitinophagales; family Chitinophagaceae; genus Puia. The sequence goes on along the minus strand of CAVUHS010000001.1, from coordinate 40,144 downwards.
ATGCCATTGAAGTAATCCAGAAATCCATGCCCGATTTCGATCCGATGGAAGCATCTCCCAATGCACTCAGCGGTGGATAAGATGTCCATCCCCCGCTGGCCGGACCGGTTTCAATGAATAAGGATGTAATCATTACCACGCTGGCCATCCAGAAGAACCAGTAGGAAAGCATATTTAAAAAAGGAGATGCCATGTCGCGGGCTCCGATCTGCAGTGGTATCAGGAAATTCGCAAATGTACCGCTGAGTCCGCCTGTTAACACGAAAAATACGAGTACGGTACCGTGCATCGTAACTAACGCATAATAAGCCTCCGGCTGGATTTTCCCGCCTTTGGCCCATTTGCCTAAAATATCTTCCAGAAAAGGAAATGTTGAATCAGGATATCCAAGTTGAAGTCTGAAAAGTACCGACATCAGACCACCAAGTATGGCCCAGATCATACCGGTAATCAGGAATTGTTTGCAGATCATTTTGTGATCCTGGCTGAATACATATTTTGTAATGAAGGTCTCCTTATGATGATGAACTTCATGATCTCCGTTGTGAGTATCGTGTGAAATGATTACATCACCGGCTCCATGTATCGACAAATCAGTACTCATCAGTAAATTTTTAATCTTTGTTTAAATCTTTTAACACTTACCGCTCAAAGCCTAACGCTCAACGCTAAACGCTTATTTTGATGCAACTAGTTTCACAGGCGTACTCACTGCAGTTGTTTTAGCCGAATCTGCAGGCGCTGCAGGCATTTTATCCTTCATTACCAGCGTATAATTCGGAATCTGTTTGGCACGCCATAATACAAATTCTTCCTGGGACACCACTTTCACAACGCCCTTCATTGTATAATGGCCGCGGCCACACATCTGATCGCAGGAAATTTCATATTCAAAATCCGGATTGCCGGTCATTTTCTTCATTTCTTCCGTGGTATACAACGGCGTAAACCACATCGTAGTGGGTGTTCCGGGAACAGCGTCCATTTTCATTCTGAAGGCGGCAATACCCACATCGTGAATCACGTCGCGTGAATTGATGATCAGCTTCAGGGGTTGTTTCACTACCGCATACATCGTTTGATTTACAACGAGATCATCGTGCGATTTCTGATCGTCCCATAATATACCCAGGGAATTATTTTCTGCATCACTGATATTGCGGTAATATTTATTCCCGAATACCCCGTCCTTACCGGGATAGCGAAATATCCAGCCAAATTGTTTGCCCGTCACTTCCACCTGCAAAGCATTTTTTGGCGCTTCCCCGGTAATCTGAAACCAGTACATCAGACCGAAACCCACCAATACGGTAAGGGCTATGGCAGGCACTACGGTCCAGATAACTTCCAGTTTATTGTTGTGCGGAAAATAAAACCCTTTCCTCTTTTCGGAATACTGGTATTTGAATGAAAACCAGAACAGGAGGATCTGGGTAATGAAAAATACCACACCCGTGATGGCAATGGTGATGTAGAGCATGGAGTCAATTTTCTCGCCATGATCCGAAGCCGCTTTTCCCAGAATTTTGCCTTTGAATAATTCGTTACACCAATACACACCAATCAAACCCAGCACGAGAAAGGTGATCATCAGAAAACCGTTAACCCGGTTATTCGATTCATTATTTTTCTTTTCGCCTTTCAGGATGCCCACATACTCACTGGCTTTCGCAATCTGAAACGTGATCACAAATCCCAACAATAAAATCGCAAGCAGAAAATAGGTTGACATGATGCTTAAAAAAATTTAATCGTTTTAAATCTTTCCGATAACAGGAACGACTAAGTATAATGAATAATACTTTCTTTAAAGAACGGATGATTTCTTGCTTCCAACGGATACTTCGCAAGCACATTGCCGGTCTGGTAGATAATCAGTCCCACGAAGCCCGCGGCAATACCAAAATCAAAAAGATTCATGGGCACATGATCCGGAATCAGGCTTGCAAAAACCATCTGGTAAAAATCCAGCCAGTGACCAATCAGCAAAGCTACAGACATAAAGGTTACTGTGGTATAGCTGCGTTTCGAACTTGCCCGCATATATATCAACAGGGGGGCAAGGAAATTAATGATGAGATTCAGGTAAAATACGCCCGTATATGCACCCTCAAAACGGGGCTTGAAGTAAGTGGTTTCTTCGGGAATATTCGCATACCAGATCAGCATGAACTGGGAAAACCACAGATAGGTCCAGAACACAGAAAATGCGAACTGGAACTTACCCAGGTCGTGCAGGTGTTCCTTGTTAACATATTCGAGATAACCCTTGTTTTTCAGGTAGATAACAAAAAGGGAAATCAGCGCAACGCCCGCCACGAATGTACTGGCGAAGGTATACCAGCTGTACATGGTACTGAACCAGTGCGCATTGATACTCATCAGCCAAAGCCATGGCACGGTAGATGCCACCGTCAGGGCAAACCAAACTATATATATAGCAGCCCAGACAGTATTCTTCCAGATATATTTCTTGCCTTCTTCAACCGTCAGGGGATGATCATCAATTTCGCGGCTCATCTGGCGCATCTTGTATCCAAGTATTGTCCAGAGTCCAATGGTCAGCGTTGTCCAGATTATAAAGAATGTCGGGTTAAGAAATCCTTTTTTACCATTCAGGATAGGATCTTTGGCAACGACTGCTTTATCAAGCCATTCGTAAATAAATACTTTATGACCCAGAACCAGGCACATCAGGATTACAAATGTAATCCCGCCAATGACCGGGACACAGGCCGAGATCGCTTCAGTCACACGGCGGAAAGCCATCTGGAAGCCGCCCCAGGCAAGGGTTACGGCGGTGAAAAAGAACATGGCGGCGTTCACAACCAATAAAAAATAGACGCTGTTCTGCAGGAGCGCTGCCCAGAACCGCATCTGATGTGCTTCATCACCGGTGCCATACATAAAATATCCGACGATCAGGGAAAGAATCCCTGCGCCCATTAGCCCCAGTGACCACATCCTGAAACCGGAAGGAATTTCAAAACGTTCTTTCATTGACATTCTTAATAATTTTTATACTGCTCTGCCTATTTTTTTACCGTTGAATCTTTTGCCGCTGCGGGAGCTGGTTTGGCTGCTGCCTGTTTCGCCTTGATATAGGCGATCACCATCCACCGTTGCCTTGTATTCAGCTGGGAAGCATAACTTCCCATTTTATTTTTTCCGTAGGTGACAGAATAATACATCTGACCTTCCGGCATCCCGTCATATTTCGCATCCCCTACCAGGGTGGCCGGTTTGGCCGGGAACGGTCCATCGCCGCCTTTGTAAAGAGGCCCGTTACCATCCAGCTTCGTACCATGGCAGATACCGCAGTTCACCAGGTATAACCGTTCTGCTTCCACCATGGTAGCTGCATCCAGCCCGGTCAATGGATTGATGACCGCTTTGGAAGCGACATAATTGGTCGTATCACCCGCCTTATCTTTCGGAATATCAAAAGGGAAAATTGCACCACGCTTCATCGTACCCGGAACCGGAACATTACTATAATGAATGCCCTTTTTCAATAATGCCTCTCTTTGTTCCGGGCGTGATTGCATAAGTTTCATAAGCCCGGCTATAAGTCATGTCCGGCATATAAATTCTTCCCGGATCCCTTCTCACATCGCTGCCGCAGGATGCGAGTAAAATCCCGGATAAACAGAAAAGAATTAATTTTTTTTTGATCTGCATTGCATCATTCATTTCGTTATGCCAGAATAGTTTTTGCGTTGTCAACGGAAGGGATGTTCCTGTTATAAGTTCCAAGCCACCAGCCGGTCTCAGCATTCTGTGTATGGACATCCAGCGCGCCAATTGATTTTAAGAAGGCATGCAATTCTGTTTCATTGGTCTTTGCCGTGCATTCTATCACCATCACAAATAAATCGTCAGTCGCCCTTAAGCTGAAATGATGTTTTCTTACAAAGGGCGCCATCTGGCAGAGATAACAGAAAGTCAGTACCATCCCAACGGAAGCAAATAACACTGTCAGTTCAAACGTGATCGGGATCCAGGCAGGTAATGCAAAATGTGGCTTGCCTCCAAAATTCAGCGGCCAGTCGTAAATCAACGCATAGCTGATACCGCTCAGGGCCGTGGCCGTTCCGGTAATTCCATAAATGAACCCGGCAGTATGAAGACTTGTATCCCGCAAACCCATTGCATGATCCAGTCCATGAATCGGCATCGGTGTATACACATCATGAATCTTGTATCCCGCCACACGCACTTTTTTTACGGCAGGAAACAGGACCGCTTCATCATCAAAACTTCCAACAACAAATCTCTTGATTGACATATAATCGCTTTAGAAGATTTTTAATGGGCATGTTCATATTCATGGGCAAATTTCTCAATCGATTCACTTTCCTCGGGTCCCATTTTCGATTTATAATTTTCCCCGGCTTTCTTCAGGATATGTTTGATTTCCGCCACCGCAATAACCGGGAAGAATTTCGAGAACAGGAAATACATTGTGAAGAACAGACCAAAGGTTCCCAGGTAAAATCCAACTTCCCAGATAGTAGGTGTATAATAAGTACTCCAGCCGCTGGGGATATATTCCCGGTAAACAGAAGTTACAATGATCACAAAACGCTCAAACCACATCCCGATATTTACGATCACCGACATAAAGAAGGTAACTGTCAGATTTCTGCGCATTTTCCGGAACCAGAATATCTGCGGAGACATCACGTTACAGCCCATCATAATATAGTAGGCCCATCCATAGGGAGATAATAAATTCACGCGATTCTGCATAAAGGCAAAATTCTCATATGGATTCTGGCCATACCAGGCGATGAAAAGTTCAGTCAGGTAGGCTACTCCCACGATAGATCCGGTCAGCACAATGATTTTATTCATCACATCGATATGTTCGATGGTGATATATTCTTCCAGCTTAAGCACTTTACGCGTGATAATTAAGAGAGATTGCACCATGGCAAATCCCGAGAACACGGCACCGGCGACAAAATAAGGCGGGAAGATGGTTGTATGCCAGCCCGGTACAACGGACGTGGCGAAGTCAAAGGATACAATGGTGTGAACTGAAAGTACCAACGGTGTACTCAGACCTGCGAGTACCAGCGAGAGTGCTTCATGCCTTTGCCAGTGTTTGGTTGAACCGGACCAGCCGAAAGAAGCCACACCATAAAACCATTTTCTCCATTTCAGTTTGGCACGGTCCCGGATGGTAGCCAGATCGGGCAGCAATCCGCAATACCAGAATAATAAGGAAACGGTAAAATAAGTTGAGATCGCAAATACATCCCAGAGAAGTGGTGAGTTAAAATTCGGCCAGAGCACGCCCGCGGGTATTTGGATAAGGAAGCGTAAAGAATGCCACCCACACACGACCCATATGCCAGATCGGGAACTGTCCCGCGCACATAACCGCAAAAATGGTCATCGCTTCAGCCGCGCGGTTTACGCCGGTGCGCCACTGCTGTCTGAAAAGTAAGAGGATGGCTGAGATCAAGCGTTCCGGCATGACCAATACCGATCCACCATACGAAGTTGGTAATATCCCAGGCCCAGCCAATCGTCTTATTCAGGTTCCACATTCCTGTTCCATAAATCACTTCCCGGGTTACGGAGAAAATCCCAAAACAAAGTAAAAGAACGGCAATCAGGAATCCCGTCCACCAAAGTCTGGAAGGACGGTTTTCGATTGGCCGGATAATATCTTCTGAGATCTGGTGATAGTTCTTGTCACCAACCACCAGCGGGGGCCTAACCTGTGATTCGTACTTTAATGAAGACATACTGGTTTATCACTTTTTCGTTCCGTGCCGCCCGGGCGGTAACGGGAACATTAAAAATCATTATGCTTTCTCCTTCGCTTCAGATTCCTGGTTACGGACCTTGGCGAGATATGTAATATTCGGCAATACATGTAATTCTTCCAGCACATGGTATAACCGGTTTTCATTCTCCTGTCTTATTTTCGCGATCCCACTCTTTGAATCATTGATGTTTCCGAAAACGATGGCTTCCGTTGGACAAGCCTGCTGGCAGGCAGTAACCACATCTCCGTCAGTCAATACCCGGTTTTCTTTTTTTGCTTTCAGCTTACCATCCTGTAAACGCTGCACACAGAAACTGCATTTTTCCATAACACCCCTGGACCGCACGACCACATCGGGATTCAGTACCATACGCGTCAGGTCATCGTTCATCATTAATACCGAATCGTTCAGCTTTCCAACTCCATTCTGATCCTGATTGTTGGGGAAGCTGTCAGCGCCTGTATAATCTTCCCAGTTGAAACGGCGAACTTTAAAAGGACAATTATTCGCACAATATCTTGTACCGATACAACGGTTATAGGCCATCTGGTTCATGCCTTCACTGCTGTGGTTGGTTGCAGATACCGGACAAACATTCTCACAGGGAGCATTATCACAATGCTGGCAGAGCATGGGCTGGAATATCGTTTCAATGCTGTTGGGGTCAGACAGGTTTCCGGTAAAATACCGGTCAATGCGTAACCAGTGCATATCGTGATACCGAAGCACTTCATTTTTACCGACAATCGTCACATTATTTTCAGCGTGGCAGGCGATCACGCAGGCACCACAGCCCACACATGAATTCAGGTCGATAGACATTCCCCAGTGGAGACCGGGTTTATCATAATGAGGATAAAGTGTTCCTTCCTTATCGTAACCTTCGATGCCACCGAATTTTGCCTCTTCTTTTTTCCGGTCGTTTAGAATCTCTTCCGGGTCTTTCACATATTCACCCAGGGTCATTTCCTTGATGACTGAGGTACGGCCCTCGTAGGAACCATGAATCTGAACCTGTGCTACTTTATATTCGTCTGAAGTTTTTTCAAAACTCACATCAGGCTGGAACCATTCGACCGTAGTTCCGTTATTCACTGCAAACGGGAAAACATTCTTGCCGGCATCTACAGCGGCCCGGCCAATATAACTGCCTGTATTTTTAGGATCCGCACTCTGACGGCCATATCCGAATGCTATGGCAAATACACCATCCGGCATACCTGGTACAGCCACAACAGGAATCGTAATTTCAGATCCGCCAGCCTTTATACGGACCACTTGTCGTTCAGGGTGAGATTCAAATTTATCTGACTGGTTATGATCGCTCAGATCAATACCGTATTGTTCTTTAATGAAATTGGGCGAAACCATGGCGTAGTTATCCCAGGTAGCCCTTGTTATCGGATCGGGCAATTCCAGGAGCCATGGGTTGTTGCTCTGTGCACCGGTTCCCATACTTACCTGCTGGTAAAGTACCAGTTCATTCTTACCGCCTTTTTTCATGGAAGAAATGGCGGCCGCCGCAGCTGCCAGGCTTGAATTATTATAAGGAGCGGTGATACTGCTGATCGGAGTCGTTCCGGGCAAGTGTTCTGCAACACCATCCTGTAAAGCCTTTTCGTAAGCGTCATGGCCTCCGAGTTTGGAGGTCCAGAATTGTTTATATAGATCGTCGTACGTGTTTTTGTTTCCGGACCAGATCAGCAAAGAATCCTCGAAGGGTCTTGTCATGAACAAAGGTGCGATGACAGGCTGCATCATGGAAATATAGCCGGATCTGGATTCGGCATCGCCCCAGCGCTCAAGGAAATGCGGTGAAGGCAGGATGAATTTGCATAATTCGGTCGTCTCATCCAGACGTCCGCTGAAAGATACGGTGGTAGCAACTTTTGTCAGGCCGGCTTTAAAGTTCTTTGCATCCGGACTGTCATAGACCGGGTTTACGTCATATATCAGCAGGGTACTGATTCTTCCCGCATTCATATCTGCGACCAGATTGGTAAAATCACCATCAATTCCCTGACGGGTGAGGTTTGTCGCATCCCATGTGATCGTCGATCCATTGGAACCAATGGCCTCATTGATTGCGTTTACGATGGTCTGAACCTGCACATTATTAGAACCGGAAACAACCAGTGATTTTCCTTTATTCGCGAGGAGATCTTTGGCTGCTGCATTTATACCTGCCTTTAATTTTTCCGGAAGAGCGGGCGCTGTAACAGCGCCACCGACGGCTGCCAGCAATGCCAGCGCCACAGCTGGACTTTCGGAAGGCATATGTGTGAACCGTTCATCGGAATTTGCCCCCGTCATGCTAAGAAATGACTCGAACTGGTAATGCCGGTTCATGGCAGGTGCCTTCTCATCTATCTTTCTCCCTTTCGCATATTGACGGGCGAATTCAATCGGAGAGAGCCAGGTTCCAAGAAAATCAGCACCCAGGCTCACGATTACTTTTGCATTATCAAAATGATAGGAGGGAATGGCCCTGTTCCCATAAGATGCTTCATTCGCCAGCAACATACCACTAAAGGAATCGGCATCATATTGCACGTGACGACTACCCTGATATTTCGAAAGGGCCTCCGCGATCAGCTTTTTGGTTGTTACAGAAGTAATGGTAGGCGTGAGCAGGACGACAATTCCTTTTTGGCCGGCCATAGAATCCATTACCAGCTTGTCAAAAGCTTCAAAACTAGTCACCTGCTGCGGAACACCGCTTACCATTTGCACAGGATAACGAAGGCGGGCCGTATCATATAAATCCAGAATGGAAGCCTGCACACGGGCAGAAGTTCCACCCCGGGTCACGCCAGATAACTCATTCCCTTCCAGTTTGATCGGACGGCCATCCCTTACTTTGGCAACGATGGAAACCGCATCTCCGCCTGAAACAAAAGTGGTAGCATAATAATCGGCTACTCCGGGAACCATATTTTCCGGCTTGTTCACATATGGGATGACATGCCTAACGGGCATTTCGCAGCTCGCAGCCAGGGTAGCAGCGGCCGTACTGAAACCAAGATACTTCAGGAAGTCGCGCCGGGGTGTCTTTGCATCAAGCAAACCCTTGCCATCATTAAGTTCCATTGGAAGATCTTCCCGGAATTCATTCTCCTGATCCTTCAGATAAGATTCAGACAGATTTAGTTCCCCAAAACTTTTCCAGTACTTTTTTTCGCTCATTGAAAATTAAATTTTTCCCGCCCGCGGGATGAAATTTTAAGAAAGTGAATGATATCAACCGCCAGTAGCCCCACACTACCACACTACCACACTACCACACTACCACACTTTAGTAATGACACTTCTGACATTCCGTTCCCCCGATGTTTTCAACGGTCACACTGTCCATCGCGCCGGTTGCCAGGTTATGGTTGAATTTCTCGTAAATGCTATAGAATTTATTTCCATTGCCGGATGAATCCGGGAAGTTTACCTTGGTTGTACGGTGGCAGTTTACGCACCAGCCCATGCTGAGTTCGGCGAACTGTTTCACCTCGTTCATTTTGGTGATCTCACCATGGCAGGTCTGGCATTGTACTTTGCCCGCGCGGATATGCTGGGAATGGTTGAAATAAACATGGTCGGGAAGATTATGGATCTTAACCCATTCAATCTGTTTTCCAGGTTCTGTATACGTACCTGATTTGGGTTCATACCCTGTATAGGTATATAATTTTTGAATTTCTGCGTTGGCATCTACCAGCGTCCCGTTAGCCCGGTACAGCGGTTCACCCTTATATTCATTGATAGCCGCATGACAATTCATACAGATATTCAGCGAAGGCACACCGGCCATTTTCGAATCCCAGGCGCCGCCATGACAATACAGGCAACTGATCTGGTTGGTACCAGGATGCACTTTATGAGAAAAGTAAATGGGTTGTTCAGGCTGATAATTCTGCTGCCTGCCCAGTCCGATCGCACCCTGTACCACATAATATCCTCCCACTACGAAAAGTACGAGTCCCAGGAAAGTGAGATATACTTTATTGCGATAGAATGGTATGGGCTCATGCGAAGGAATACCCGATTTATCGTCTGTGAGTTTTTTCAGATTGCTGTTAACCTGCAGGAGCACCAGCATGATTACAGCCAGGATTAGCGTAAGTATGCCGTAAAGCAGACTGTTATCTGATTCCAGGGTTTGAGTTGCCGGACCTTCATTAGGATTCTTCGCCCCTCCGGCACCGGGTTCCGGGTAGGTTTCAACATATTTCAGGATCGCATCAATTTCCGCATCCGTTAACTGTGGAAAAGTATTCATCGGGGTCTTACCGAACTGAATATACAGATCATTAAAATATTTATTTCCGGAAGCAAGTACCGCTGAATTGTTGCGGATCCATGCATGGAGGAGTTTCTGATCCGGGACCCGGGCTGTGATACCCTTTAATGCGGGACCGGTAACCTGTTTAATGGGGTTGTGGCAGGATGCACAATCACTTTGAAACAATGCTTTTCCATCCTGGGCCATCGAAAAATTTCCGCAAAACAGGAAAAAGGCAGTGAGGAGAGAAATGAAGGATATTCGGAAAGCACTTAGTCTGTAATGATGCATATATACAATCAGTGTATAAATGTGAAAAATCATCTCGGTTGGCCACAAAAGTAAGTCATGAAATTAACAATATACCAACATGCTGAAATTTTTTTTTCCCTTATCTGGCCTGCATTTCAGCCGATTATGCAACTATATTAAAAATGAATGTCATCGCTTTGTCATCCGATTTCCATGTTTAATTTAAGGTGAAAAACGGCTGATTTCAAACCAGTTTTTTACCACATCTTTACAAAGTTTTAAACAAAAGACCTCAAGTTTTTTTTCTATGAATGATGAATTCCTGCCCATCCGTCTCGCCATATTTGCTTCAGGCAAGGGCAGCAACACCCGGGAGATCATCCGTTACTTTCATGAAGCAGGACATTTAGTTTTGGGGCATCACGTAAAGATCGGACTGGTCGTCTGCAATAAACCGGGCGCGGGTGTATTAAATATAGCCGAATCAGCCGGTGTACCTACCCTTCTTATTGAAAAGGAAAAATTTTTTCGTGGATCCCATTACCTGGAAGAATTCAAGAGCAGAGGAATCAACTTTATCGTACTGGCAGGATTTTTATGGAAGATCCCTTCAGAGCTTATCCGGACCTTTCCTGACCGGATCCTGAACATTCATCCGGCCCTTCTTCCTTTATATGGTGGTAAGGGGATGTATGGATCTGCGGTGCATGAAGCGGTTGTAGCTGCCCGTGAACGTCAAAGTGGTATTACCATTCATTATGTGGACGAACAATATGATCATGGCAGGATTTTCTTCCAGGCCAGTTTCAATCTCTCGCCTGATGAGACAGCTGAAACCCTGGCGGAAAAAATTCACGCGTTGGAATACAAGCATTTTCCGGAACAGATCGCCCGCTGGCTGGAATCCAAATTATCGTTAAACCCATAATTTTTTGTTTCCTTCGTCCTATTTTGCCCCTTTTAAGCTTAAAGCCTAAAGCCTAAAGCCTAAAGCCTAAAGCCTAAAGCCTAAAGCCTAAAGCTTAACGCAATACATTGGGTGTTTAATGCTAAACAGCTAATGCGTTTAGCACAAAGTGTGATAATTGATTTTTAATGTTGGAATCTAAACGCGCAATATTATTTAGTGCCGGAATGCAAAGTAAAAGACCAGGTAAAAGGATCAACTGTCTGAATAAAGTCAAAAGCAGGACCGGTAAGGTATTAACTATAAATACCTCTACGCGTTAAGCATTAAGCGTTCAGCGTTAAGCTTTAAGCTTTAGGCTTTAGGCTTTAGGCTTTAAGCAACATTACATTTAAATAAATTTCTCAATAAAATCTGCTGATTGTCTTGTTTCTACGCATATTTCAGAAAAACGGTTTTCCTTGTTTTACTGGCCTTCTTTTCAATACAGGCCTCCGCCCAGCAGGTAACTATACACGGAACTGTATTTAATATGTATAGGACAAGACCGTTGGACGGGGTGAGTGTAATATGCAATTGTGGCCGCGGAACAACCACCGATTCCAACGGTAATTATATGATAACCGTTGACTATTCCGATTCCCTCCGCTTTTCCTATCTCGGACGGGCAACCCAGATGTTTCCGGTAGAAATGATGAACCCCACGACAGGATTTGATATCGCATTACATGTTAAGCCAACGGAATTGGCTGAAGTTCGGGTTGCTCCCAAAAATTACTATTTCGATTCGCTGCAGAACAGGAAAGACTATGAAAAAATCTTCAATTACACCAAGCCAGGTATCGCACTCTCGGATGGCTCGAGCGGCTCTGGTGTGGGACTTGACCTCGACCAGCTTATCAATATGTTCCGGTTCAAACGCAATCGCCGGCTCCAGGCATTTCAGGAAAGACTGATTGAAGACGAGCGCGAAAAATTCGTCATGCACCGGTTCACACGTTATACTGTGAAAAAAATTACGGGCCTGAGTGGAGATTCTCTTGAAAATTTTATGTTACGTTTCCGGCCTTCCTACGAATTCACGAAAATTGCCACTGATTATGAATTCTATGATTATATCAAACTCGCTTACCAGGATTACCTGGGTCAGCGATATTATTTCAGGCAGGCTTTCCCCATCGACGATTCAACGCACACCGGACACTGATATGCCCAGTTAAATCGTTTAGATAACAGCTGACCAATTTTCCCCCACACTACCACACTACCATACTTCCATACTTGTATATCGGTAACAATCTCTAAATTGTAACCCCATGCAATTGTTGCGTCATATACCCTTTTTAAAAGCTGTTTTCCTTCATAGCATCTCTGCTTTCGGCGGACCACAGGGCCATCTTGGAATGATGATGAAAACTTTTGTGCACCGGCGCCGTGATATTACCCAGGAAGAGCTGATGGACTACAATGCATTCTGCCAGTTGCTTCCGGGAGCCTCGTCCACCCAAACCCTTACCCTGATTGGCTATAAACGTGGTGGTATTCCTTTGGCCGTACTGACATTGATTATCTGGATACTGCCAGCCTGCATTATTATGGGTGTTTTTTCCTTCTTCGTGGAATATGTGAATCATAAAAACGGAAGTGCAGACCTGTTTCGTTTTATCGCCCCCATGACTGTCGGATTTCTGGCCTATGCCGCCTGGAAAGCCTTTCGCATTTCCATCCACAATACCATCACACATATTATAATGGTGGTGTCGGCAATTTCAACGTTTTTGCTTTTTAAAACGCCCTGGATTTTCCCGATCGTGATCGTACTCGGCGGTCTGATTACCAATATCAGCAGCAGGCGTATCCCGCAAACCGAGCTAATCACACGGAAAATAAAATGGGCCAATATCTGGCTCTTTGCTTCTATTTTCATTATTGCAGGTGCCTCCAGTGAACTGGCCAGGAAAAATAACTGGCCCCACCGCCGGCCCATCAACCTTTTTGAAAATACATACCGTTTCGGCAGCCTGGTTTTTGGAGGTGGCCAGGTATTGATTCCCTTCATGTACGAACAATTTGTTGCACGACCGGAATCTCAAAAGCTCATCCAGCGAAATCCAAATATTGTTAAGATCAATAAGGAAGATTTTTTTACCGGCGCCGGATTCGTACGCGCAATTCCGGGGCCCGTTTTTTCTGTCTCTTCCTATATGGGTGGTATTGCCATGAAGGACCTGGGTGTGTCCATGCAAGTGATGGGCTGCGTCATTGGATCTGTTGCGATTTTTTTGCCCAGCGCTCTGCTCGTGCTTTTCTTTTTCCCCATCTGGAATAATCTTAAAAAATATGCAACAGTTTACCGCGCTCTCGAAGGTATCAACGCCGTGGTGGTCGGTATTATGGTCGCCAGTAGTTTTTATATGATGAAGGATTTTACTTTTACCAATACGCTAAATTTATGGGAGAATATCGGTGTTGGAATTTTAACTTATGTGCTTCTTCTGTATAGTAAATTGCCTTCACCGGTGATTGTAATGATCTGTTTGATCCTGGGATGGATCTTGTGATAGTTGACGGTTGACGCCTGCCCTGCCTGCGGTAGGCAGGCTGCCGGCAGGCAGGGTTGGCATACCGGCATTTGTATTTACAAATTATCATTCCCCAATTCCATTTCCACATCTCCACATTTTCACAGTTCCGGTTTTACCACATTATTATATCTGGGTTTACCGTAAATCGTAAATGGATCCAAAACCTTAGCTTTAATTTTGTTTCCTCATTTTCCGGGAATTATTGAATAAACGTCAAATACATATTGGCCTCGTAGGAAATCCGAATAGTGGGAAGAGTTCACTTTTTAACGCCCTGACCGGTCTGCATCAGAAAGTCGGGAATTTCCCGGGAGTCACCATCGATAAAAAAACCGGGGTCAGTGACCTGGGCGTCGGTAACCAGGCCCTCATCGTTGATCTGCCCGGAACTTATAGTCTTTACCCCAAACGTTCCGATGAATGGGTAACTTATAAAGTTCTTCTCAATCAGGATAGAGAGATAAAAGTCGATATGGTTGTGTTGCTGGTGGATGCCAGCAATTTGCGCAGGAACCTGCTCTTCTGTTCTCAGATCATTGATTTGAAAATACCGGTGGTGGTCGCACTAACGATGATGGATCTGGCTGCAAAAAAAGGAATAGAAATAGACGTGCCAGGTCTGGAAAGAGAATTGGGTGTGCCCGTTGTTCCGGTAAATCCACGGAAGAACAAGGGTATGCCTCAACTCAAAAGAATTCTCGCCCAACGCGCCCATCATCTTCACCAGGCTCCCGTTCGTGACTTTATTCCCAACCGTGCGCTCGCAGAAGACTCCGTTTCCCAACTCCGTCAGATTATGCCGGAGATCAGTGACTACACGGCACTACACTACCTGATCAATCACGAATCCTTCCAATTCATGCCGGACATGCACCAGCGCATCGAGAATATTGAGGAAGTGAATCAGTTCAACCATACGCGTGTACAGGCGGAGGAAATTCTGCAACGATACACCCGCATACGGCAGGTTATGCAGCAAACGATCTCAGAACCTGATCCTTTACAAAAAACTTTATTCACAGAACGGCTGGACAATATCCTCCTCAACCGGGTCTGGGGCTATGTTATCCTGCTCACTGTACTGTTCCTGCTATTCCAGAGTGTATTCTGGCTTGCCCAGTTCCCGATGGATGGACTGGACTGGGCATTTACAAAAATGATCAGCTGGGTTTCTGCACAACTGCCCGACGGATGGTTCCGGGACTTAATGGTGAATGGATTGCTCGCGGGACTTAGTGGTATCCTGGTGTTCATTCCACAGATTATGATTCTTTTCGGCCTCATTACTGTGTTGGAAGACACGGGCTATATGGCACGCATCAGCTTTTTAACGGACAAGCTTATGCGCAAAGTGGGTTTGAACGGAAAATCTGTGATGCCGATGATCAGCGGATTCGCCTGTGCTGTGCCTGCTATTATGAGCAGCCGGAATATTGAGAATAAAAAGGAACGACTCCTGACGATTTTAGTCACACCGCTGATGAGTTGCAGCGCACGACTGCCGGTTTACACTATGCTGATCGCCCTGGTGATCCCCAACAAAAAAGTCTGGGGATTTTTCAACAGTCAGGGGCTGGTCATGATGGGATTGTACCTGCTGGGCGTTTTTGCCGCGCTGATCGTTTCCTATGTCGCTAAGAAATTTATCCGGTCAACGGAAAAAAGTTATTTCATTCTCGAACTGCCAACGTATCGCGCGCCGCGATGGAAAAATGTAGCGATCACCATGGTGAGCAAGGCCAGAATATTTGTACGGGATGCAGGGAAGGTGATCATTGTGATTAGCATGATACTCTGGGGACTGAGCAGTTACGGCCCCAAAGCACGAATGCATGCTGTGGCCGAAAAATATGCGCACGCTCCTGCCGCTGACATGAAGGCAAAAAATGCAGAACTGCTTGAAAATTCTTATGCCGGAATCCTGGGGAGAACCATTGAACCCGCCATCAAGCCGCTTGGTTATGATTGGAAAATCGGCATCGCACTGATCACCTCCTTCGCTGCCCGCGAAGTATTTATCGGTACGATGGCAACATTGTATAGTGTGGAAGGAGGAAAAGATGCAAACCCACAAACGCTGAGGGAAAGGATGGCGTCCGCAAAAACAGATGACGGTGTAAAAGTATACACCCTTGCAACAGGCGTATCACTCATGATTTTTTATGCATTCGCCATGCAATGCATGAGCACCCTGGCAGTCGTTAAACGTGAAACACGCGGATGGAAATGGCCACTTATCCAGGTACTTTATATGACGGGACTGGCCTATGTGGCCAGCTTAATTGCTTATCAACTGTTGAAGTAATCCGATAATCTTAATAAATCTGATACGATCCACGATCGACGATCGACGATCTGTCAACCGCCAACCGTCAACCGCCAACCATCAACGGTCAACGGTCAACGGTCATCCGTCAACGGTCATCGGTCAACAATCAACCATCAACTATAAATGCCGTCTGATAAAAATTATTCACGGCACCAATGGGTCGCATCTTCACATAAAAGGATTCAGTAAAAATTTTGAATGCGAGAAATTCGTGATTGGCCACATTGAATTCATCAAAGAAAATGATATCTCCTTTTCGCAGATAAGGATACAGTTGTGAGAGAACAAAAATCGTGGAAGAAAAAAGATCGGCATCCATATGGATGATTTTCGGCTTGCGCTGCAGAAGATCTTTGTTTGATTCAATGAAGGAGTGAAGTGAATCCTGGAAAATTCCTTTGATAAATGCTGCTCTTCCGTCATTCACCTGCGCTGCATCAAAGGCCATGGCGCCTTTTTTATACCCACCCCAGTCCTCCGGTAGCCCCTCAAATGTGTCGAAACCACGAAAAATAGAGTCGGGATGGCTGTTTTTCTTCATCCACCAGAAAAACGAACTGCCGGAAGCCACGCCGAATTCCATGTAAAGAAGCTCCTTTTCATCCAGCCCATAGTGAGCTGCGACCGCATCATAGAGCCGGTAGCGCTTGGGATAATCCCGCTTCCAGGAGTAAAAGTCATTGATTAACAGATCATTACGATTCGCCTTGCTGATCCAGGACCTGAGCAGGTTAAAATTCCGGAGAAAAAAGAATAAATGATTGAATATGGAAAACAGACGCAATATTCCGCTCCATAAAAGGAAGTCTTTAAAGAATTTGATGATTTTCAGCTTCATGCAGGGTCCCCGGTTCTTAAAGGGAAGAGGCGCAAAAATAAGCTTAAAGCTGAAAGTGTCCGGCTCTGTGCCTGGGCATTATTTATTCGGAATCCGGATTTTATATTATGAATCGCCATAATATAACAGGCTGGTTACTATTATTTTAAGAAATATAACCCGGCTGTTTGAAGATAAAAAGATTTGATTTAGCTTTGCGACCAGCCGAAAAAAAATAAGGTCGGCTGTAGAAACAGCTGACCTCTAACGATTGCTTGCCATATGAAAAAAGGTAGTATTCTAATTTATTGAAATACTGCAGTTTAATTCTCCAAGACCTCTAACGAACTTACCACTAACGATTGCCTGCTGTATTTTTTCTCTCTTGCTAAAACAAAATTAAGGGGGTAAATGGTTCATTTCAAACCATCTTATTCTGATTTTAATCATGCCAAAACTGCTTATCTTTTCGTGGAAGTGTTGCCTGGACGCAGTTTCAGCAAAATTTATTAATGATGGCCAACCGTTCTGCAGATATATTATTTCAATTGATCCGATCGCTCGAGAAGTCGGAAAAACGGCATTTCAAGCTCTATATAAAGCGAAGCTCCGGGAATGAGGACCTGAAAATCGTTCAACTCTTTGATGCGCTGGATAAAATGCAGGATTATGATGAAAAACAGCTGCTGAAAAAGCTGCCTTTCACAAAATCCCAGCTTTCAAACCTGAAAACTCATCTGTACAAGCAATTGCTGGCAAGTCTTCGGTTGCTTAAAACAACCGAAAATACCGATTTGCAATTGAGTGAGCATATGGATAATGCCCGCCTGCTTTATAATAAAGGACTAAAGCATCAGAGCCTGAAGATCCTCGAAAGAGCCAAGGAAATTGCCAAGGCAAATAACAAATTGAATTTCCTGGCACAACTGATTTCCCTCGAGAAAAAAATTGAAACCCTGCATATCACGCGGACCACGCTCGATAAAACTGAATTGCTAACCCGGGAGGCCCGTGAAATCAGCGATCATATTGACCGTGTTACCCGGCTTTCCAATCTCGCCCTCCTGCTCTATCGCTGGTATGTTGAAAATGGACATGCCCGTAATGAAACTGACGTGAAAAGACTGCGGGAATTTTTCAAACAGAATACGCTGGCTGACACCTCTCACCTCGATGACTTTTACGAGAAGTTATACCTCTACCAGAGCTATAGCTGGTTTGCATTTATTCGCCAGGACTTCCTGATGTATTACCGTTACGGCCAGAAATGGATCGACCTGTTCGATCAGGAACCACTGATGATCACGGTTGAAACAGGCCACTATGTGAAAGGCATGCATAATATGCTGAATGCATTATTCGACCTTCGGCATTTCAGCAAATTTGAAGTGATCCTGAAAAAATTTGAAGCCTATTATAAAACACCACAGGGACAGCATCACGATAATTTCCGGATCCACACCTGGGTTTATATTCATCTGGCGAAAATAAACTGGCATCTGATGACCGGCACTTTCAAAGAGGGCCTCATCTTAGTCCCTGAGATCACAGAAAAGCTGAAAGAATACACAACTTATATTGACCATCACCGGATATTGGTCTTCAATTACAAAATCGCCACCCTTTATTTTGGCAGTGGGGATTACAATACATCCATCGACTACCTGCATATGATCATCAATGATCATGTGGATCTGCGTTACGATCTCCAGTGTTATGCACGGCTCGTGCATTTACTTGCTCATTATGAACTGGGGAATTACGAACTCATGGAATCGCTGACCAAATCGGTATACCGTTTCATGGCCAAGATGAAGAATCTGACTGTAGTGGAAGAGGAAATGTTTAAATTCCTGAGAAAAAGTCTGCAGATTTCAAGAAGAGAAATCAAACCCGAACTCGAAAAACTGCTTAGCAAGATTAAGCATCTGGAATATAACCATATCGAAACACGCTCCTTTGCCTATCTCGATATCATCTCCTGGCTGGAAAGTAAACTTCAGGAAAAAACCATGAGCGAAATCATTCACGCCAAGTATCTGTTACGCAAGAAACGTAAAGTAAAGGCAGAAAGCATGACGCTTACCACTTAGTACTCACCGATTATCGTATTTCGTGGATCGCAAACCGATCCACGACCCCCGGTTATCCCAACCGTCAACAAGGTTTGTCACAGTCCTTCAAAAAAGGGTCTAAAGTATATTAAACCATAAAAAAATATACCATGACTACCGATTCATTCGAGGGGAAAAAAGCCGTAATTATCGGCGGAACAAGCGGCATCGGCAAAGCCACGGCCAGACTTTTGCTGGAAAATGGCGCCACAGTTTATATTGTTAGTAAAGATCATAACAGCATTGATACCGCAAAGGATGAACTAAAGGCATTTGGCAAAGTCTTCGGAGTAAAAGCTGATATTACCGACTCAAAGGATGTAGAAAACCTGGGGTTAAAAATTAGCAGGGAATTTGGCAGGATTGATTTCCTGGTGAACTCTTCAGGAATATTTGGGCCAAAACCCTTTTTAGATCTGACAACGGATGACTACAATAGTTATATGGATCTGAATCGCGGCTTCTTTTTCATCACACAATTCATAGCAAATAATATGAAAGAAAACGGAGGCGGAGTCATTGTAAATGTAGGCTCTATGTGGGCGCAGCAAGCTATCAAAGCAACTCCTTCCTCTGCATACTCAATGCAAAAAGCCGGTTTGCATTCCCTGACACAACACCTGGCCATGGAACTGGCAGATGCTAAAATACGGGTGAATGCAGTTTCCCCATCTGTTGTTGCAACGCCTGTGTACGACAAGGTTTTTGGTGGAAAAGCGCAGGCAATTGAAGCCTTAAAAAATTTTGATGCATTTCATCCGATTGCGAGAAATGGAAAGGCGGAAGATGTTGCCAATGTGATTTGTTTCCTTTTGTCTGACGAATCGTCCTGGGTAACCGGCGCCATCTGGGACGTCGATGGCGGAGTCATGGCAGGCAGAAATTAATTTTAAATTTGTGTGCCCGAAGGTGCCAATTCATGGCGAATGAAGTTTGCATTAAACCACCGCGTTAATCCCTTTTTTATGAACCCCTTTTCGGTGACATATGATCTGAAAGACGAAATATTACTTGTACACCAAGCACAGGGAGGTTCAAAAAATGCCCTGGAGAAACTCGTAAACCTTCACCAGGGCTTTATATATAATGTTGCCCTTAAATTGGTACGTGACCCGGAAGACGCTGCAGACTTAAGCCAGGAAGCAATTATCAAAATGATCACAAAACTAAACCAGTTTAAGGGTAAAAGCAGTTTCAGGACCTGGTTATACAAGATCGTGGTCAACCATTTCATAAAATCAAAAAAGCGAAAATCTGAAACAGAAATAGGCTCATTTGAAAAATACGGCAGTTTCCTGGATACGGTCTATACAACAGAGGAAATGACGGCTGAAGAACACCAAAATCATCAGGATGAAATTATTTACATCCGGAATAATTGCATGACAAGCATGTTGCTTTGTCTCAACAGGCAACAAAGAATCGTATTTATTTTAGGGGCCATTTTTAATATCAGATCCAATATCGCCGCCCAACTTCTGAATATCACTGCAGAAAATTTCAGGCAGCAACTATCGAGAGCAAAAGCAGATTTGTTTCAGTTCATGGAGAATAAGTGCGGGCTAATGAATCCAAACAATCCCTGCCGCTGCGCCAAAAAAACCAAAGGGTTTATAAGGGATGGCCTGCTTGATCCCTCCAAACTGAAGTTTAAAACTGGGCTGGTAAAGGAAATAAAGGAGATTGCATCCGAGAATAATTCCAAATTAGATAATCTGATGGAAGGAAAATACCTCACATTTTTCAGGCAACATCCTTACGAAAATAAAGACCTGACAAAGGAATTATTAGAATCCTTATTATTCAGTAAAGAAATTACCGATCTGTTCCGTCTGAATTAAAAGAACCTCCCGTCAGGCATCAACCCGTCAACCCTGCCTGCGGCAGGCAGGCGCCATCCGCCAACCGTCAACCCTGCCTGCGGCAGCCTGCCTACCGCAGGCAGGGCAGGCGTCAACCGTCACCCTTCCCAAACCACCAACGCCTCGACGAAGACGGTCACTTCCTGTCCGATTCCGAACATACCGCCTACCTATCTGCTTCATAATCCATTCTCAATAAAGTAATTATAAGACGGCATTTTAATTGAGCCCTTTTAATATGGTCAGTGTTATGAATTATGGGTTATGGGTTATGGGTTATGAATTAGGATTTTGTTGCGAATACTGAATTTGAATAACCTCCTGCCGGGATAATACTTTAGTTCGCTTTCATAGCTCATAACCCATAACCCATAAATCATAACTAAATAAATCATAACTAAATAAAACCATGTTTAAAAATTATCTCAAAACCTCCTTCCGCTTCCTGCTGAAGAACAAAACCTACAGCTTCATCAACATATTCGGGCTGGCGCTTGGAACACTTTGCTGCGTTTATATTATTCTTTATGTGGCGGACCAGTATAGCTATGATAAACACCAGCACGATGCGAAAGATATTTACCGCATTGCTACCAGACTTGAGCTGGCAGGTGACAAACACTATAATGCTACTGCATCTCCACCCATCGCGCCGGCTATGAAAAGGGATTTTGGGGAAGTCATCCAGTATACACGAGTTGTTCCTACACTGCAAGTCAGTAAACATCTACTGAATTATAAAGAAAAATTCATTTATGCAGAAGATGCTTTTTATGCGGATTCAACCCTGTTTGACATGTTCAGCTACCATTTTATATATGGAAATCCGGCTACTGCCTTGAAGGACCCCTATTCAATTGTTTTGATGAAACAGATTTCCGATAAGTTATTCAGCAATGAAGACCCTTTGGGAAAAACGATTAGCATTGAAAACGGTTATGGGAAGGACAATTTTAAGGTCATGGGCGTCATCGATGAGAGTCTGGGCAAAACCCAGATCAAAGCCAGCATGTTCCTCAACCTGAACAGCGGTGGAATGGGCAGCTACGTCGCCACCAGCCAGGCCTGGGCCGGAAATAATTTTTGTTACTCCTTTGTGAAACTCAGGCCGGGCGCAAATGCTGTTGCCCTCGAAAAGAAATTTCCGGCATTTTTGAATAAATATGCCGGGGACCAGATGAGACAGATGGGGATGAAAAAATCTCTGGAACTGCAGCCCCTGCTTTCGGTGCATACGACCAGTGGAACCGAGTTTGATATGATTAAGCCAGTCAGCTCCACTTTTTTGAATATCATGATCCTGATAGCTGTACTTATACAGGTAATAGCCTGTATCAATTTCATGAATCTTTCTACCGCAAGAGCATCAAAAAGAGCCAAGGAAGTAGGTGTACGGAAAGTGATTGGTGCAGGCAGATATACCCTGATAAGACAGTTCCTGTCGGAATCATTATTTCTGTCGCTGATCGGGATACTGATTGCTCTCCCACTTCTGATCCTGGCTATGCCATTTCTAAACCAGATCACTCAGGCTGATATACACCTTACCCTGTTCAGGGACTGGCGCCTTTGGATATTTCTGCTCTTCCTGGTTTTGGTTACCGGATTTGTTGCCGGCAGTTATCCGGCTTTCTATCTTTCTGCCTTCCAGGCAATCAAAGTAATTAAAGGAAATTTCTCAAACCAGATTTCCGCTGCCGGCATTCGTCGTTCGCTGGTGATTTTTCAGTTCGTGCTTTCAATCGTCCTCATTGCAAGTATTATTATTATTTACAGTCAGCTGAGTTACATAAAGAATAAAGACCTCGGTTTTGATAAAAAACAAAAACTGATATTCAGTTTCTACACCGATGCGGCGCAAAAGAAAATGGACGCCCTCACCAACGACTTACATTCACTATCAGAAGTGAAGGATGTAGCCATGTCGAATTACTATCTTGGGCAATTTGTAGAACAGGATCATGGCGTTTATGCACCAGGCGGCAATATGACCACTTCCATAGATGCCCAGAATATTCAGATCGACGAGCATTTTGTAAAAGCAAATGGTATACAGATTATCTCCGGAAGGGATTTTCACTTGTACGACTCAGGTAAAACGCTTATCAATGAAACCCTTTGCCGGCGTCTAGGATTAAAGCCGGAAACTGCACCGGGCACTATGTTATATACAGAATATAAACCCGATCCCTTGTTCAGCATACAGGTGATTGGGGTGATGAAAGATTTCAATTATAGCTCACTGCATAATGAAATCAAACCGCTCGAACTGGATTATGGCAACCGGAAAGACCGTTTCACCAGGATGACAATTTCGGTTAGCAGCGATAATTATAAATCCGTACTCATGAAACTGGAATCGGTTTGGCGTAAAAACCTGCCAACGGTCCCCTTCGAATACCGATTCCTCGATGATGTGGTCCAAAAACAATATGAATCCGAAGAAACGCTGGGTAATATTATCAATTCATTTACGCTGATGGCAATCCTGATTTCCTCCCTCGGACTTTTCGGACTGGCTTCCTTCAGCGCTGAACAAAGAAGTAAGGAAATCGGTATCCGCAAAGTATTGGGTGCAAGCGTTTCGGGAATCGTACAACTGTTATCGAAAGATTTTCTGAAATTAGTCGGCATCTCCATCCTGATAGCAATTCCCATCGCCTGGTGGGCCATGAACAAATGGCTGCAGGGATTCAACTACCGGGTCAGCATCACCTGGTGGATGTTTGCCCTGGCCGGGATCATCGCCATTTGTATCGCCATCATAACGGTAAGTTTCCAGGCAATTAAGGCTGCCGTCGCGAACCCAACGAAGAGTCTAAAGACTGAGTAATTGAAGTTCTGAGTTATGGATTATGGATTATGGGTTATGGGTTACAGGTTATGGATTATGGGCTATGAGTTATGGATTACAGGTTATGGATTATGGGTTATGGATTATGGGTTTGAACTTTTGATCAGATAATAATTCTGAAATAAATTAAACTATCCAAATACTAACTCATAGATCATATCTCATAACCCATAATTACTCATAACCCATAATTAACCTCTCAAACTTTCTTCAGCTTTTCAACCGCTACATCAATCGTTTCTTTCTTTTTGGCAAAACAAAAACGGACCACACGGTCGTCCTTTCCGGATTGATAAAAAGCGGAGACGGGAATGGCGGCAACACCGTGATGGGCGACGAGATTTTTCGCAAATTCCGTATCGGGCTCGTCCGAGATATCTTTATACGAATAGATCTGGAAATAACTGCCGTGCGTGGGTAGCGCCCTGAAACGGGTTTCGGACATCCGCTCCTGAAAATAATCTCTCTTTCTTTCCATGAAACCCGGCAATGAAAGATAGTGAGAGGGATCTTTTAAGAAAGTCGCCAGGGCTACCTGGGTCGGCGTAAAACAACTGAACGCGTTAAACTGGTGAAATTTCCGGAATTCTTTCGTCAGCCAGTCCGGCGCGACGCAATAACCCAGCTTCCATCCTGTGCAATGAAAAACTTTGCCGATCGAAAAACACACAAAGCTTCTTTCAAATAAATCCGGGTAGCGAAGAATCGAACAATGTGGCAGACCGTCGAGGATAATATGTTCATACACTTCATCCGAAACAATAAAAATATTTGTATCGTGCACCAGGCGGCGTAGTTGTTCAATGTCTTCCGGCGACAGCACAGCCCCGGTAGGATTATGCGGTGAATTCAAAACGATCGCCTTTGTTTTTTCTGTTTTTGCAGCGCGCACTTTTTCCCAGTCGATCCGGTAAGAAGGGTATTCAAGCGAAACCCGTACAGGCACAGCACCGTTCATTTCAATATTGGGAATATAGCTGTCATATGCCGGTTCGAAAACAATCACTTCATCACCGGGTTGCAGGATCGTGCTGAGCGCGGTATAAATCGCATAAGTACCGCCGGGCGTAACGGTAATTTCTGTTTCCGGATGAACAGCGTGCCCATAGAGCGTTTCGATTTTTTCTGCGATCGTTTGAAGAAACGGCGGATGGCCGGGCATCGGTGCGTACTGATTGAAACCATCACGCATGGCCTTGGCTACCAGTTCCACCAGTTCCGCATCCATCGGAAAATCCGGGAATCCCTGTCCCAGGTTGATCGCCCGGGCCTTCGTTGCTAACCCGCTCATCACGGTGAAGATGGTGGTGCCTGTATTTGGCAGCTTTGACTTAAAATTCATATATATTGTTAGTTGTTAGTTGTTAGCTGTTAGTTGTAAAGTTTGAATCCATGTAATAACAACTAACAACTAAGAACTAACAACTATTAAAGGTATTCGTCTCCCACATTCCTTCTTACTTCCGCCACATAGTCTTTAATTTCCTGCTCCTTATCGCGCTTGCACACCAGTAGAACATCGCGTGTATCGACTACGATAAAATCCTCGAGACCCTGGAGCACCATCAGTTTCTTATTGTTGGAATGCACGATGCATTTGGCGGCATCGATGACCAATACCTTTTTCCCGGCAATCGCATTTCCCAGGTAATCTTTCTCCAGGTTTTCATAGGCGGAATTCCAGGTTCCCAGATCACTCCACCCGAAAGACGCAGGGATCACATACACATTATTGGCTTTTTCCATGATGCCGAAGTCGATCGAAATATTTGTACAGAGCGGGTAAATATGCTCCAGTGCTTTTTTCTCTTCGTGTGTATTAAAAGCCTCTTTCTCGGCAACGAATACATCATACATCTCTGGCAGGAATTGTTCAAATGCCTTAATAATATTCTTCACCTGCCAAACAAATATGCCGGCATTCCATAGGAAGTCACCACTGGCCAGGAAGGTTTTCGCCAGCTCCAGGTTTGGTTTTTCGGTAAATGTTTTTACTTTATACACGTTGTCCGTAACCGACTGTAGCTCCCGTTGAATATAACCATACCCCGTGTTCGGTTTCAGTGGTGTGATTCCCAGTGTGATCAGCGCATTGTGTTTGTTTACAAAACTAAAGGCCTCGAGACAAACTTTCTTGAAGGCGATCCGGTCCAGCACCAGGTGATCGGCAGGAGCAACAATCAGCGAAGCTTTCGGATCCATCTGCATGAGCTTAAAAGAAATATAGGCGATGCAGGGGGCGGTATTTTTGCGCGAAGGCTCACCAAGTATATTTTCCTTGCGGATATGTGGCAGCTGTTCTTTTACAATATGCATATACTCGTTGGATGTAACAACAAATATATTTTCCGGAAGTATAAAATCTGTCAATCGTTTAAACGTGCCCTGGACAAGTGTCTGGCCGGTGTTCAGTATATCGAGGAATTGCTTGGGATAGTTTTGCCTGCTCATCGGCCAGAAGCGACTTCCAATTCCTCCGGCCATGATGACTGCATACTGATGTTCGTTCATAAATAAATTTTAAAAATTCCATCTACCACACTACCACACTACCAAACTACCACACTCTAAATAATCCCTTCCTTAATCAAATCGTGGATATGAATAAACCCGGAATAAGTTTTCCCTTCCATGACAGGTAGCTGACTGATGTCCTTCGATCGTAAAACTTCCAGCGCTTCTACTGCCAATGCGTCTTTCTGAATCGTAGTAGGTTTTGAGCTCATGATATCCCTGGCATGTACGGTGGCCAGATTTGAATTCTTTTCAAGCATTCTTCTCAGGTCCCCGTCGGTGATAATCCCAAGCAATTCCTGCGCCGCTCCCACCACGGCTGTAGCACCCAGTCTTTTGGAAGTCATTTCCATAATCACTTCTTTAAGGGAAGCATCCGGACCGACGGCCGGTTTGGCATTATGTATAAAAATATCGTTTACACGTAAGTAGAGTTTTTTCCCGAGCGTTCCTCCGGGATGAAAGCGTGCAAAATCATCCGTACCGAATCCTTTCATTTCCATCAGCGTGATCGCGAGCGCATCTCCCATAACCAGCTGGGCCGTCGTGCTGCTGGTAGGTGCGAGATTATACAGGCAGGCTTCTTCGGAGACTGTTGTATTTAAAAATATATCTGCTTTTTTGGCCAGCATGGAGCTTTCATTGCCGGCCATGCCAATCAATTTGTTTTTATCCCGCATGAGTAGCGGAAGCAGCACTTTGATCTCAGGGGATTCCCCACTCTTACTGATGATCATCAGGATATCGGCTTCACCCACCATACCAAGATCGCCATGAATGGCGTCAGCGGCATGCATAAAGGCAGCCGCTGTACCTGTTGAATTGAAAGTGGCGACGATTTTCTGTGCGATGATGGCACTCTTTCCCACACCGCTGACAACCACACGACCTTTGCAGGCAGCGATCAGTTCTACGGCACGCACGAATTCTTCATTGATAAATGCTTCCATTGCCGAGATGGCCGCGGATTCCTTTCGTATGATGTTCAGGCCGGATGCCCGGATGTTGGCTTTCTCCATGGATGAACGCAAAATTATGGAATTCAAGAGGTTCAGGAGTTGCGTACAACGGAATTTTTAACAAATTGGGCAATAATCGGCCCCTTATATTTTGTAACTTCGCCAACCCCGGAAAAATCCCCGGAAGCCCGTTTCTCTAAAACGCTTGCTTACCATTCCCCGGATTTTGATTAACTTAAGTCTTTACCCAGTGTGAAGGAAAATAAATGAGTATGGCAACAACCGCTAAGAAAAGGATCGTAACTAAAAAGACAACCTTATTTGACAAAGACGCCCCTCCTGGTATCGTAGACCCGAAATTGCTGAAACATCTTCAGGAACATTTTGGTTTTGACGGATTCAAACAGAATCAGGGCGCAATTATAAATTCCGTTTTGAGCGGCAAAGATACTTTTGTGATCATGCCGACAGGCGGAGGCAAATCCCTCTGTTACCAGCTACCCGCGATGATGAGTGAAGGAGTGGCTATCATCGTGAGCCCGCTGATCGCGCTTATGAAAAACCAGGTCGACCTGGTACGCGGATACAGCGATAAAGATAATGTAGCCCATTTCCTGAATTCCACACTGAATAAAAAACAAATCAAGGCAGTTCACGCAGATCTGCTGAGCGGTCATACCAAGATGCTCTATGTGGCACCGGAAACCCTCACCAAGCAGGAAAACCTCGATTTCTTCAACGACCTGAAAATATCTTTTTTCGCAGTGGATGAGGCACATTGTATTTCAGAATGGGGGCATGACTTCCGACCTGAATACCGTCGCCTCCGTGAAATCATGGACCTGGTGAATCCCAATGTTCCCGTGATTGCGCTAACGGCCACGGCTACCCCAAAAGTGCAGAGCGATATTATCAAGAATCTTTCGCTGCGCGATCCGGAAATATTTATCTCTTCCTTCAACCGCCCGAATCTCTATTATGAGATCCAGCCGAAGGTGAAAAAGGACCAGACCATCCGGAGCATTGTAAAATTTATTGTAGGCCATAAAGGCAAGAGCGGCATCATCTATACACTGAACCGTAAAACAACCGAAGAGCTTTCAGACATGCTGGCAGCCAACGGGATTAAATCCGTGGCTTATCACGCAGGACTGGATTCCAAGCTGCGCGCGGAACGCCAGGATTTATTCATGAATGAAGAAGTGCAGGTGATCGTTGCCACCATCGCTTTTGGCATGGGCATCGACAAACCTGATATCCGCTTCGTGATCCACTATAATATTCCGAAGTCGATCGAAAATTATTACCAGGAAACCGGTCGTGCAGGACGCGACGGACTGGAAGGTATTTGTGTTTTATATTATTCACACAAGGACGTACAGAAACTGGAGCATTTCATGAAAGACAAGCCACTGAGCGAGCGCGAAGTGGGTGCCCAGCTGATCAATGAAACGGTGGGATATGCCGAGACCGGTGTCTGCCGCCGCAAAGTGCTGATGAGTTATTTCGGGGAAGAATACGATGCCCCGAATTGTGGTGAATGTGATAACTGCCGCAATCCGAAAGAAAGAATAGAGGCGAAGGAAAACGTGGTAAAAGCCCTGAAAGCCATCAAGGCACTGGATGAACGATTTGCCAGCGATTATACTGTAAATATGATCGTGGGTAAACTCACTCCGCAACTCATGATGTTCCGCCATGAAGGTCTCACTGAATTTGGCATTGGCAACGATGAAACCGAATATTACTGGCATTCTCTGCTTCGCCAGATGCTCCTTGCCGACCTGCTTGTAAAAGATATTGAAGAATATGGGGTGTTGAAGATCACCAAACAGGGTCAGGATTTCCTGAAGAAGCCTAAGTCCTTTCAGATGGTGGTCAACAATACTTTTGAGGACGCGAATGCAGAGGATGACGAAGAAACTGCAGAAGCCGCGCCTGCTCCGGCATCCAGCGATGAGAGACTGTTTAATATGCTGATGGAATTGCGGCAGAAGGAATCCAAGAAAAAAGGATTACCACCCTTCGTGCTCTTCCTGGAAAATTCAATCCAGGATATGGCGACGATGTATCCGACCAGCATGGAAGAACTCGAAAAATGCCAGGGCGTCAGTAAGGGCAAAGCCATCCGCTATGGCAAGCCCTTTATTGAACTGATTGGAAAATATGTAGAAGAAAATGATATTGAAAGGCCCGATGATTTCGTGATGAAAACCGTCGCGAATAAAAGCCTCAATAAAGTTTATATCATCCAGCAGATGGACAAAAAGATCCCGCTGGAAACTATTGCAAAGAACAAGGACATGCGCCTCGATGCCCTATTGGAAAATATGGAAACCATCGCCGCCAGCGGCACCAAATTGCATCTTGACTATGTGATCGATGAGATGCTGGATGAAAGCGAACAGGATGAGATCCTGGATTATTTCAAGGGATGTGAGACTTCCAGTCTTCAGCTTGCCCAGCAGGAACTCGCCGACGGCAACTATAGCTGGGAACAGCTCAAGCTGATGCGTATTAAGTTTTTGAATACTTACGGGATGTAGGGGTCGTCGGAACCTGTCTTATTTCCGGCAAATACACATCTGCTCGCGCAATAACTTCCTGATGTTTGTCATGCTGTATTTGCGCGGCAGATGAAGGCCGGAAATAATACAGATTCCTCCTTAGGCAAGTAAAACTTAGTTTCCCCTGTGAATATGAGATCCGCTGAAATCACAACCATTCAGCGGATTTTCAATTTATTATAGGGTCCTTTTCCTTTGGGTAAATTGCAAAATTCCCCTATTTTTGCTGCCCTGCAAGGGGTTGGCCCGGGTGATTTCTTCATTCTGCCTAAAAGATCGAAAAGATCCCTCCTGCAGATTCAAGATTGTCCTGATGTTTCGACGAAGGGCGATGATGGTGCGGTAGCTCAGTTGGTAGAGCAAAGGACTGAAAATCCTTGTGTCGGCGGTTCAATCCCGCCCCACACCACTTCGAACTCCTTCGCTATAGCTAAGGAGTTCAGTATAAAATGTAAAGCCACGTAAACGAATAATTTGCGTGGCTTTTCTAATTAGCGGGTATATGTCTGTTTCCTCTCAAACCGGACAGTTCAATGTGCGGCCGGGGCAACTTAATAAGAATTAATCCTACCTTATCGTAATTTTTAGAATTCCCTTTCCCAAAGAAGACGTAAAACATTTTTTAATAACGCCCTGTTATTGACGATCCCTGTTCGCTTTAATATATTATGTCTAAAAAGAAAATAATTCAGCTCGAAAAAACGAATGCAAGGCTTGCAAAGGAGCTGCTCCAAAAAGAGCGGGAACTTAAAATTGAATCGTCACTCGAAAAGGTACGTATCATGGCAATGGCGATGACAAATCGTGATGACATGCTTACGATATGCAAGGCCATTTCCACTCAATTGAAATTATTCGGTGTAAAAGAAATCCGGAATGTGCAAACGGCGATTTTTTACAAAGAGAAAGGTATTTATATGAACTATGAATACTATACAAAGCACAGGAAAACTTTGATAACGGAGACAAGCTATCGAACTAACAAACTCGAAAGGGACTTCGCAAAAAAAATGCTGAAGGGTAAGGGCGAATTTTTTTTTACACATCTCAAAGAGAAAAAAGTTAAAGAATGGCTGAACTATCAGAAAACGACAAATGTATTCATAGACAAATTTCTGGAATCCGCTTCTTCGCTCAACTACTACTGGTATTCGCTCGGTCCGGTTGCACTCGGCATCTCAACATATCATCCGCTGGCGAAAAATGAGCAGGGGTTATTCCATCGTTTTGTGAATGTATTCGAGCTCGCTTACCGAAAATATCTTGATATTGAAAACGCCGATACGCAGGCAAGGGAAGCACTGATCCAGGCATCACTGGAAAGAGTACGCGCAGGTTCTCTGGCGATGCTCAAAAGCGATGAATTGATACAAGCAGGTGAATTGCTATGGCATGAATTGCGCAAGCTCGGTATCGAAAGTCTCTCCAGCGGCTATGTAGTCATGGACAGGGATGAAAAAATTGGCTGGACATACGCCCCAAACCCTGCAACCGGTAAGATTCATGAACCACTGGGGCTTGTACATACCGAAACCAAAGAAATGCGTAAGGTTCTTGAAAGCTGGAAAAATAAGGAACCGATGAGCATCATTGAAATGAATGAAGAGGAAACGATCGCACATCAAACGTTTGTCGCTGAGAATGGTCTGCAAAAGAACGGCATGAACTCAAACTGGATAACGGCAGAACAACTGATTGCTCTTTCGCCAAAAAGATTATCCCTTCAGAATTTCAATTTCAATGAGGGTTACCTGATGATTGTTGGAGGAAACCGTCTGAATGACAGAGAGATTGAAATCATGCTCCGGTTTACCAAAGTATTTCAGCAGACATATACCCGCTTTCTTGACCTGCAAAAAGCGGAGGAGCAGACGAGAGAAGCGCAGATAGAAGCGGCGCTGGAAAGAGTGAGAAGCCGAAGCATAGGCATGCGAAAAAGCGAAGAGCTGAAAGAAGTCATCAAAATTGTTTATGATCAGTTTATTTATTTAAACATCCATATTGATCATGCCGGGTTTGTGGTGGATTACACACCCATGGGTGACTGGCATTTCTGGATTGCCGACAAACAGGATATTCCCGCTAAAATATCAACCCCTTATTTCGATTCTGTGTGGGGAAATGCTTTTAATGAAGCAAAAGAAAAAGGATTAGATTTCTTTCCTACCCAACTGAATTTCGAAGACAAAAATAAATTTTATCAGAAACTTCTGTCGTTTGTTCCGGACCTGCCTGAAGAATCAAAAAACTTTTATCTGAATTGTCCCGGTCTTGCTGCTTCAACGGCATTGTCAGAAAATGTTTCTCTTTATATCGAAAACTTCTCAGGAATTCCTTATACAGATGAGGAGAATAAAATACTTATTCGCTTTGGAAAAGTTTTCCAGCAAACATATACCCGGTTTCTTGACTTGCTAAAATCGGAAGCAAGTGCAAAAGAAGCCATCAAAAGAGCCTCCATTGACCGTATACGTGGGGACATCGCCTCTATGCGCACGATCGGCGATCTTGACCGTATTACACCACTCATCTGGAATGAACTAACCATACTGGGTATACCATTTATACGATGTGGTGTTTTTATTATGGATGATGAGCAACAACAAATCCATACATTTCTTTCCACTCCCGAGGGACATGCCGTGGCAGCTTTCCACCTGTCGTATGATACACCCGGCAATTTTTCTGACATTGTGCAGCATTGGCGTCAGAAGAAAATTTATGTGAATCATTGGCACGTGAAAGATTTTTCCAGCCTTGCCGACATGCTGATACAACAAAGCGCTGTTCAAACACGTGAAGAATATCTAAGCAGTGTACCGGCCGAAGGGATTTACCTGCATTTCATTCCTTTTTATCAGGGGATGTTGTATGTTGGCAATATCAGCGATTTGAATAAAGAAGATATAAACACGCTACAGTCCTTTGCAGATGCATTTTCAACCGCCTACGCACGTTATGAAGACTTTAATAAACTGGAAGCGGCAAAAAAACTGGCAGACAGCGCACTGAGTGAATTAAGGGCAACACAAAAACAACTGGTGCAATCTGAAAAAATGGCTTCGCTTGGTGAGCTTACGGCAGGCATTGCACACGAAATACAAAACCCGCTCAACTTCGTAAACAATTTTTCAGAAGTAAATAATGAATTAATAGAAGAGCTGACTGCTGAACGGGCAAAACCAAAAACCGAGCGGGACGAAATGCTGGAGAATGAATTATTAGATAACATCAGACAAAATCTGGAGAAGATAAACAATCACGGTAAACGCGCCGACGGCATCGTGAAAGGCATGCTGCAACATTCACGTTCCAGCTCCGGACAAAAGGAACTGACAGATATTAATGCGCTTGCCGATGAATATCTCCGCCTGTCTTATCACGGGTACCGCGCCAAAGAAAAATTTTTCAACGCAAAGTTTGAAACCGATTTCGATAAAAGCATTGAAAAAATAAATATTGTTTCCCAGGATATCGGACGAGTGTTGCTGAATCTCATCAACAATGCTTTTTATGCGGTGTATGAGAAACGTAAGGTGGAAGAGACAGGCTACGAAGCTGCGGTAAAAGTTGCTACCAGGCAGTCTGACAATCAGGTTTCCATTACGGTGAGTGACAATGGCAATGGCATCCCAAAAGACATCGTCGACAAAATCTTTCAGCCCTTCTTCACTACTAAGCCCACCGGCAGTGGAACCGGATTAGGTTTGAGTCTGGCATATGATATTATCAAAGCACATGGCGGTGATATAAAGGTCTCGACAAAAGAAGGGGAAGGCAGTGAGTTTATGATTAGACTACCAATAACAATTGGCTAAACAAATCAGCTGCGCCAGCCTAATCCAGGTGCAACAAGTTTTAAAATAGAAGAAAGTACATGGACGTTGTAGTCAACGCCTAATGTATTGGGAATGGTCAACAGGATCGTATCTGCTTCCCGAATGGCTTCGTCTTCCGACAATTCTTTGATGAGCTGGTCTGGTTTCGCAGCATAACTTCTTCCGAAAATGGCGCGTTTATCGGGCTCAATCATACCAATCTGATCCCCCCGTTTGGATTCCTGCCCAAATAATTGACGGTCCTGATCATTTACCAGTGCGAAAATGGATCTGCTTACGGAAATTCTCGGTGTACGCTTGTGGCCTGCTTTTTTCCAGGCTTCTTTGTACAGCCTGATCTGCTCAGCCTGCTGTATATGAAAAGGCCTGCCGCTTTCATCGATTTTCAAGGTGGAACTTTGAAGGTTCATGCCCTTTTCGGCGGCCCAGACCGCCGTGGCATTAGAAGCGGCGCCCCACCAAATTCGCTCCCGCAGTCCTTCGGAATGGGGTTCCAATCGCAGCAGACCCGGTGGATTCGGAAACATCGGGTTTGGACTAGGTTGGGCAAATCCGACCCCTTTTAACTTATCCAGGAATTCCAATCCTTTACGTCGGCCCATATCGGCATCGGTTTCGCCTGCGGCCGGTTCATATCCAAAATAACGCCATCCGTCAATTACCTGTTCCGGTGAACCTCTGCTGATTCCCAATTGCAACCGTCCCCCTGAAATTAAATCAGCCGCTCCGGCATCTTCGACCATATACAACGGATTTTCATAACGCATATCAATAACCGCTGTTCCAATCTCTATTTTATTTGTTCGGGCACCAACGGCGGCAAGCAAAGGGAAAGGGGATGCCAGCTGGGCTGCAAAATGATGTACCCGGAAATACGCTCCATCGAGGCCCATCGCCTCGGCAGCAATCGCCAAATCGATCGACTGAAGCAGGGTTTCACCTGCTGTACGGGTTCTGTAAGCGGGATGGTTGGCCCAATGCCCAAACGATAAAAATCCTATTTTCTTCATGTCCTTTTTTCGCTTAAAAAATTATCCTTGTGATATGACCTTAGGGTTAGCTTAAAAAGCGATGGTCAATTTACGAAAATTATTAGCCGGCTCACGTACCTTTAACTAATATCCCTGTAGTCAAAATCAACAATAACATCATGAGAAAGATTTCGATATTGCCCCTTATTTTACTTGCATCCATTTTCGTGCAGGCGCAGCAGGAAAAAAAAGAATTGCGGCATGTTGTTCTGTTTGGCTGGGAGTCCGGTGCTGATTCGGTTGCTATCAACCGTATCGTGACGGCATTCAGGGCATTACCCGGAAAAATTAAAACGATAAAACGCTTTGAATGGGGCGTAAACAACAGTCCTGAAAATCTGAATCAGGACTTAACCTACTGCTTCCTGGTGACCTTCACCAGTGAAAAAGACCGAAACGATTATCTCGTAAACCCGGATCACAAAGCATTTACCCAGTTGTTACCGGGTATAATGAAAAAAGTTACGGTGTTCGATTACTGGGCCCAACCATAACGCCTTATCGCTATCATTGCTTTGGTATTTGGCATTTTACAAGTTAAGATTGCAACGCGCGATCGCGAGGAAAGACTTACACTCGAGGCGCTGCGTAATTTCAATACTCGTGAATTTTCTAAACTCATGAATTATGTTAGTGCGCACGATATACCACCTACCCACGAAGATTGGCAAAAACTTCCTG
This sequence comes from uncultured Bacteroidota bacterium, assembly GCA_963741345.1. Lineage (GTDB taxonomy): Bacteria > Bacteroidota > Bacteroidia > Chitinophagales > Chitinophagaceae > Puia. The sequence goes on along the minus strand of CAVUHS010000001.1, from coordinate 4,777 downwards.
CCCATGAAGGGATTATTATTACTCAGTTTGCACAGGAAATGGAATCGCTTGGCATTCTTGTAGCTGAACGGCTTATAAATATTGACCTCGTAGATAAAACAATTGGTTCATTGGTTTCAACTGCATGGGAAAAATTTAAAGTAATGATTCAGGATTCGCGTAAGAAACGACCCGACCCTTTTTTGTGTGAGTATTTTCAATGGCTGGCTGAACGAATAGATGAAAGAATGCGTAATACTCCTCGCAAGCCATTCTAATTAAAATAGCAACGCGCTGAGAGAAGTATTTTCAAATGGGTATAGAAAATTTAATTTCTATCCTGAGAGTCAATAGAATAGAACCGTCTTTTTTCTGTAAACATCACATTACACTTAGACGGGGTTCCGTTCTGCTTTTTATTCAAAAAGAATATCAGCTGGAATAATTGTAATCAAGGTCCTGTTTAGGGAAGTGAGCGAAATTTTGAATAAATTCATAGTCCACACACAAAACAGCCGTAAACAGATGATATCTACCAAGAGACTTCTTATCACTGGCATCCTGCTTTGCAGGCTTTTTTGTGTAGAAGGCCAGGAATTACCCCGCAAACAGTTAGAGCAATTCAGAGCGATGACGGCCAACCCGGACGACTCACTCAAAATGGTTGGGTTTCTTACCCTGGGCAAGTATCTCATAGATATAAACAATGACAGTGCCATGTATTTTGCGCAGAAGGCCTACCTCCTTTCTGTGAAGATAAATTCAAAAGACTACGAAGGCCAGTGTAACGATTTCCTGGGCGCTGTTGCATTGCACAGGGGAAATTTTGACCAGTCACTCGAATATCTCCTAAAGGCTCTGAAAATATTTGAGGAACAGGGAGACTCGACTTTCCTCATTGTATGCAACAGGAATATCGGTGGCGTATATAAAAGCCAGCATGATTTTACCAGGGCAAGAGAGTATTATTCGCATGCTTTAAAAATTACTCCCAAGGCGGCAAATGATTCGCTTTTTTCCAGCTGGGCGCTCATGGATATGGGCGACCTTCTGATGACGGAAAATAAGCCGGATTCTGCACTTGACTATTCCCGCCGTTCCTACAATATAGGCATGGAGGTAATAAGTCCGTACGCGAGAAAATATCTCCCGATCGCGCTAAATATCATGGGTAGTATTTATCAGCATTCGGGTCATTACGATTCCGCACTGGAAATGTATCGCCAGGCCGCCACTGTGGCCTCGGATAATTTTAACTGGCAGGGAGTAGCGGACAACTATATAGCAACTGCCATTCTTTTCCGGACCATGCATCAAATCGATTCCGGATTTTACTATGCAAAAAAAGCATTTGCGCTTGCAAGGGAAGTGAAGAATCCTTCAGTTATTGAAATTTCCAGCAGTTATTTAAAAGACTATTTCAAGGACAAGAAATCATTCGACAGCGCATTTGTTTACCAGCAGATCATGGGAGAAGCGAAGGACAGCCTGCTCAACCTGGAAAAAATACGGCAGGTGCAAAATTTTGCATTCAACGAACAGCTGAAACAGGAGGAAATAAAGGCACAGGTGATCGAGGTCAGGAACAATGCCAGAATGTATATCCTTATCGCGGGCTTGTCAGCCTTGGTGTTGGTTGCACTTATTCTCCTGAGAAACATGAGACAGAGTACAAAGGCAAAAAGAAAAATTGAAACGGCCTACGAACAGTTGAAGTCTACGCAGTCACAGCTTATCCATGCAGAGAAAATGGCTTCACTGGGAGAGATGACAGCAGGAATTGCCCATGAAATACAGAACCCGTTGAATTTCGTAAATAATTTTTCAGAAGTGAACGTGGAGCTTTCGGAGGAATTGAAAGACGAATTCAATAAAGCTGATCTCCCATCGGAAGTAAAATCAAATCTGGAGCCACTGATCGACACGATTCTGGGAAACCAGGAAAAAATTGTTCATCACGGAAAAAGAGCCGACTCCATCGTGAAGTCCATGTTGGCGCATTCAAGAACCAGCACCGGGCAGAAAACCGCTACAGATCTAAATGTGCTGGTTGACGAATGGCTCCGCCTCAGTTATAACGGTATGCGGGCAAAGGAAAAATCCTTCCAGTGCAATACGCAGACTGACTTTGACCCCGGGGTTGGGAAAATAGACATAGTGCCACAGGATATCGGAAGGGTATTGTTGAATCTGTTCAACAATGCATTTTATGCTGTGTACGAGCGGAAGAAACTTCAAAATGAAAACTATGATCCATTGGTTTTTGTATCGACAAAAAGAACTGCCGGACATTTGTCCATAAAAGTGCGTGACAACGGATCAGGAATTCCCGAAAAAGTACTGTACAAAATATTCCAGCCCTTCTTTACCACAAAACCCACAGGCCAGGGCACCGGACTGGGACTCTCACTCAGTTACGATATCATCAAAGCCTACGGAGGAGACATTAAAGTGGAAACCAAAGAAGGAGTGTTTACGGAGTCTGTGGTTGAGTTGCCGACTTAAACAAAACGCTTCCTTATCAGGCTTATCTGTTGGCAAAAAATTCGCTGGGTGAAGACAAAGAAGGATACCGCTACTGTAACCCTGTACCCCCGTTCCCGGTGGATACAAAGCAGAAAGGATCTGAGAAAAATTGCCCCTTTTTTACATAAGCGGCAGACAGTACCTGCTTTTCCAAAATAAAAAAGGCCTATCTTAATGATCAACGAAATCTTATGAATGTAACCCGCCGTAAGTTCTTACAATCCTCCTTCTTCATTGGCTTCGCCATAGCGACAAAAAAAGGTTGGGCAAACAAGCTTCCCACACTGGCCATTGAGCGCCGTGACCTCTTTCCACAGGGTGTAGCATCGGGTGACCCGACAGCCAACAGTGTAATCTTGTGGACGAGACGTCCGCCTGTAAAAGATAGTGCTAGCTAAAAAGTTGATCGTTGAAATTTCAACGACCCCTGAATTCAAAAAAATCCTGGCAGGCGGTACTGCGCATATCAGTGCTGATTCAGATTGGACATGTCGTTTTTTGGCTACAGATCTCGAACCCAACCGTGAGTATTGGTACCGTTTCGTTGATGAGCATGGTTTCGCCAGCCGGATCGGTCGTACTATCACAGCACCCGGCGACGATTCGGATGCACCCGTTCGTTTTACCTTTGTAAGTTGCCAATGCCCTAACGAAGGTGCCCTGAATGCTTACCGGAGGATGATCTTTGAAGATGAGGCACGTTCCGAAGGATCAACAACTTAATTTTGTGTTGCACCTGGGCGATTTTATTTACGAAGTCACCTGGTATGCAGAAGATAATCCGAACGGAAACCGTGGCCGTCGCATCAGAAATCTGTATAAGTTCCCGCAAGGCCGAAAGGTTAGCAATTTTCATCTGCCCGTTACACTGGAGGATTATCGTACACTCTACCGTGCATATCTTGAGGATCCCGATTTGCAGGATGCCCGTGCCCGTTGGCCATTTGTCTGTATTTGGGATAATCACGAATTTGCCTGGGCAGGATACCAAAGTCAGTATGTGGCAGGAGGCGGCTACAATGCTCCTGCACAAAACCAGAAAGTCTTTGCCAACCAGGCCTGGTGGGAGTTCATTCCTGCCATGGTTCAACAACCCGGTAACCCTACAGCTCGAACATTTCAAGGCTCCGGTAGTGGTGGATACACCCATGGAGAAGTTCAACGAAGACGGACTTTCAGAAGAGCCTAATAACCTGATGGCGATCAACAGCCTGAAGATCCAGCGTGTACTGCGTTGGGGCAAGAATGTCGATTTGCTGCTAACCGATAATTGGTCATTCCGTTCTCCTGATATGTCGACTGATGATTTTGATGTTCCGGAATATCCCAGGGTCGTCACCACAAATGCCTTTTGAAATTATGAATTATGGTCGTCATTATAATAACGACAATCCACCGGATACCATTCGTTTCAACGGCAAGGACATTCCGAATCCGACAAAAGATGTTCATGCCCAGACTTACCTGGGCAGCGAGCAAAGACGCTGGTTCTTAGAACAGCTCGGAGCTTCTACTGCACGCTGGAAAATATGGGGACATGGTTTTGGCACCATGGAAGTGCGAAGCGATTATCAAAATCTACCTGGCGAATTAGGCAGTAAGTGGCCCAAAGATGTCGGGTATGCGGTAATAGACAATCGATTCCTTCGTGATAAAGACATCATATTTGATTTCATACGCGATCAGAAAATCACAGGTTTTTGTGTTGTTGGAGGCGACCGTCATGCGTTTCATGCCGGCTTAGCCTCCAAGGCGCTGCCGCCGAAGAAATACGAACCACTGGGCGTGGAATTCATTACCGGTTCCATATCGCAGCAGACGCTTTTCGAAGTATTGGAAGTAACCATGACGAAAGACCATCCGAAACGTGTGCTGCACCTGATCGATCAGCCCGATGGCAAAGTGATCCCTTCTATGAATGTTACCGCTATGCATGGAGTGCTTTCGACTTTAAAGTTGAAAGAGACCGGAGATATGAAGCAGGCCCGTGCAGTGCGCAATCCGGACGTGGCGCCGCATTTGTCATTTCTCGATTTTGGTGGCCACGGCTATGGTTTAGTAACCGCCACTTCCGATCAGCTTTCGACCGAATTCGTATGTATACCGCGGCCGCTTGAACGCAGTGACCGTCCTGATGGCGGTCCTTTGGTTTACCGTGTTGTGCATCGCACACATTTATGGAAGGCAGGTGAGGCACCTAAGCTTGAACAGGAAATCCTTGAAGGTGACCCGCGGTATTGCATCTGAGTTATTGCTTGCGAATAATAAGTGC